>NZ_CANLTC010000009.1 GCF_947493865.1 uncultured Halomonas sp. | reverse complement strand
TAGCGTCCTGCCATACCGCACCTATGCTGGCTATGCATGGGCCACATTAGCAAAAATGACTTTCCGTACAAAACCTAATACCACCGCTCTTTCCCGACCCCGCTGGTGCCCATCTAACCTTGCGAACACCCCCAGAGCTTTTTATGAGGTCACCTGCGTCAGGCTTCTGTATGAGGTAAGTTTGAAGCCCACGATATTCCTCATCCGTGAGGTAGTTGGGTAAAAGTTTGGTAAATGTTGAGGTTTCGATGAATAGTATGTTTGGAATATACGGCATTGCCGTATGTTTGGCAAGACAGGATCAATTGGAGTGACAGCGGTTAGAAGATGGGCAGGTCGTCTCGTCATCAACTACCCAACACCCCCAACCCACTCACCCGCGTCACTTCCCGCAGCACCGCTTCATCCAATATCCCGCGTCCGCTTTCCACTAATGTAAACCAGTTCTTGGCGCGAGTGATCCCCGTGTAGACCAATTCCCTTGTCAGGATAGGGTTGGGGGAGTCCGGCAGTACCAGAGCGGTGTGGGTGAATTCCGAACCCTGGGATTTATGCACGGTCATGGCGAACACGGTTTCCACCGCTTGCAGGCGGCTGGGGAGTACCCATTTGATGCGGCCGCTGCCGTCGTTGCTGGGAAAGGCAACCCGAGGTAGCCAGGGCTTTTCCGGCTCTCGGGCGTTGGGCATGGCGAGAGTGATGCCGATATCGCCGTTCATCAGGCCGAGGCTGTAGTCGTTGCGGGTGACGAGTACCGGTCTGCCGATATACCAGCCGTAGTCGAAAGGAATTAGCTTGTGGCGTTTAAGGCCGGAGGCGATACGCTGATTCAGGCCTTCCACCCCCCAAGGGCCTTTGCGCAGGGCACAGAGCACTTGAAAGCGGTCATGGGCGTCGAGGACGGCGCGGGCCCAGTCATCAAACGCCTCTTTTTGTCGGTCGACCGACCCCTCGGCCACATCGCCGTGGGAAGGGCGTTTCTTGGCGAGCACCTCAAGATAATGCCGGTAGCCTGCGGGCGGTGGCAGCTCATTATTGCGGGATCGGCGCCCGCGCCCTGCATTGAGAAAGCCTGCCGGGTTGCCGTCGATCACGAGCCGGTCCAGTGCCGGGTCGTCGCTGTCGGCCAGTTTCAGCCGGCTGATATCCGCATAACCTTGATCGAATATCCGGCGCACGGCGCGGCGTTTGTCCTTGGGTTGCAGGCCTTCACTAAGCGGAGCATTCACCGCCTGGGCAAGCTGGCCGATGCCGCTGGCGGTGTCGAAACGGTGGCTCACGCGCAGCATGGCGATAACCTGATCGAGCGGTTGGCCGTCGGCGTCGATATAGCGCTCGGGCAGCGTATCGCCGGTAGCGTCACTTAACTGGGCAGCGGTGGCCGGTGTATAGTGGGCGCCTTCCGCGCGCTGGCACAGGTCACCGAGTACGGCGCCGGCTTCCACGGAGGCAAGCTGATCCTTGTCACCCAGCAGGATCAACCGCGCACGTGAGGGCAGAGCAGCGAGCAGGCTTGCCATCATTTCGATATCCACCATGGAGGCTTCATCGATTACCAGCACGTCCAGCGCTAGGAGATTGTCTGCATTGTGGCGAAAATGCCGGGTATCCGGCCTAGAGCCGAGCAGTCGGTGGAGCGTAGTGACTTCGGTAGGAATCGCCTCGCGCAGGGTAGTGAGGTCGATACCGTTCCCGATGCCGGCCAGTTCGACCAGCGAAAGGTTCTCGACCTGCTTGGCGATGGATTCATTCAGACGCGCGGCAGCCTTGCCGGTGGGTGCGGCGAGGCGAATACGCAGCGCTCTACTGTCGGGTTGATCCAGCTGCAGCGCCTGAAGCAACGCCAGCAGCTTGACCACGGTGGTGGTCTTGCCGGTGCCGGGGCCGCCGGTGATTACCGCGAAGCGCGAATGGGCGGCAAGGGCGCAGGCGAGCTTCTGCCAGTCGAGGGATGCCGCATTGCCGTCCGCCGGGCTGAATAGCGCTTCGAGCGCATGGCGCAGTGGTTCGATCGCGGGCGCATCAATCTCCGTGGTCGCCAGGCGGGCGGTAAGCGCTTGGCGAATATCCTGCTCGTACTGCCAATAGCGACGTAGATACAGGCGGGTATTGTCGCTGGTCTCGGACTTCACCAAGGGCGTGCTGCCGCGGCCACCACTGACCAAATCAGGATGATCCAGAGCGGCCCGCCAACCCGCGAGGGTCACATCGGTAAGCACCTGGCTGGGCAGCGGTGGCGGGTCATTCAGGTCGTCGCCTTCCGGCGGCAGCGAGAGCGCCAGATCCGGGGCTTTCAGCGTCATACCCAGATCGAGGCACACATGCCCCCGGCCAAGCTGATGGCTAGCGAGTGCAGCGGCCAGTAGCAACAGTGGCGAGGCATCCGGCACTTCGCGGTGCAGGAATACCACCAGCGCGCGATCCAGGGCGCGTAGCCAGCCGCGCTCCACCCAGCGTTCGAGTAGCGTAAGCAACGTATCAACGCTGCCCAGAACGTTGTCGAAAGGGGTTGGAGCGTCACTGGTAACGGCGTCGTCTTCCAGGTCCGAGAACAGGTCTCTCATGAGGCGGTCTCCGTGGCAGGGCTGGCGGTGCCGACGCCCTGGAATAGCGCATCCAGCCCTTCGATCAGTTCCCGGGAGGGGCGTTCGGCATGCACGCCCCGGCTTTCGGCATTCGCGCCGCGCAGAAAGACGGTCAGGGAGCCGCCGATATGGCGGTCATAGTCGTAGTCCGGCAATCGTGACTTGAGCAGGCGATGCAATGCCAGCAGATAGAGGGCGTATTGCAGGTCGTAGCGTTTTTCAGCCACCGCCAGGCGCATGGCGTCCAAGGTGTAGGCGTCGTCGTCCGGCCCCAAATGATTGGATTTCCAGTCGGCGACGTAATAGCGCCCCTCGAACTCGAACACCAGGTCGATGAAGCCCTTGAGCATGCCGTTGAGTCGATCGCGATCGGCGCGGGGGCGTGGGGTGTTGCCCAGGGTATGCCGACTGACCAGATCGTCTAACGCTTGCGTATCGACCTGGTGGGCGGCGAACCAGAATTCCAGTTCAACTTGATAGACCGTGAGCGCATCCAGACGCACCGCGGCGGATGGCGCTGCCTCGGGCAAGGGCAGCGGCGTGCGTAGAAGCGACGTGAGCCACGCCTGCAGCGCGGAAATCCATTGGGTCCAGCCGCGCAGATTACAGCGCCGTGCCAGGGTGTCTTCCAGCGCTGCCGGATGATCGAGCACGCTGGCAAAGCCTTGCTGGCCGACCCATTCCAATAAGCCGTGCAGGAAGGTGCCGGGACCGGGACCACGCGGGAAGCGGTGTAGCGATGGCGCGGGCTGGTTGGGAGAGGCGCTGTCTCGCGGTTCCGTGAGCGTCTCGAAGGTGGTGGCTTCAAGGGGCGTTGCCGGTTCGGGCAATAGCGGTGCTTCATCGGGTTCCAATATAGGCGGTTCGGTTGCCATCTCGGATGTAGAACCGGATATAGCGCCGAAGGTGGAATCGGGATCCGGAGCAAGTGCTTCCCCGGAAAAGCTCAAGGCGGAGTAGCTGGCGATCCACCAGTGTTCCCGGGCCGAGCGGACAGGCGTTTGCGCCTCGCCGAGGGTGGCGTCGTGTTCGGTCAGAATGATCCTGCGCGAATCGATAGGCGGCGCCGGAGCGAGGGTGATTGCCTGGCAGTCGCCCTTGAGCGTGGCCAGCGCCGCAGCGAAGGCATCTGGATCGAGGCGCTGGCCGTTGGCCAGCAACTGGCCGATGGCGCTGTTCTCGCCATCCTTGAGCGGCGCCATGCCGAGCCAGGTGGCGTGGCGAGCGCGGGTCAACGCGACGTAGAGCTTGCGCAGGTCTTCACCCAGGCGCTCCCGGTCGGCAATGGCCAGGGTCGCATCGTCCGCTTCCAGGCTGATGTAGAGCCGGCCCTGGTCGTCGTGCCAGCGCAGGGGCGAATCGCTTTTCTTTTGCGGGCGATGGCTACAGATGAAGGGTAGGAACACCAGCGGATATTCGAGTCCCTTGGACTTGTGGATGGTGATGACCTGCACCAGATCCGCATCGCTTTCCAGACGCAGCTTGTGAGCGTCACTCTGATCCTCCGGGTTGTCGCGGGACTCGGCGAGAAAGCGGATCAGCGCGTGTTCGCCGTCGAGTTCCTGGCTGGCTTGCTGCAAGAGTTCGCCGAGATGGAGCAAGTCCGTCAGCCATCTTTCACCATCACTTGCCGGGCCGCCGGCCAGCAGCCGGGCGGGCACCGCGAAGTCGTTCATCAGCCGGCGAACCAGTGGCAATACGCCCTGGCTCTGCCATAGGCGATGGTAGTCGCGAAACTGCATGACCCGGTCTTCCCAGGCCAGTTCGTTCTCATTTAAATCATCCAGCGCGGCGATATCCAGCCCCAACGCCGGCGTGGACAGGGCGGTGCGCAGTACGCGATCGTCGTTCGGGTTGGCGCAGGCGTGCAGCCAGGCTTCGAGCTGGCCAGCCATGGGTGAGGCGAACACCTTGTCCTTGTCGGAAAGGTAGACGCTCTTCACGCCGCGCCGGGCCAGGGCTTGGCGGATTGCGCGCGCTTCTCCCAGGCCGTTGACCAGCACCGCCATATCCGAAGGCGACACCGGGTCGAGGGCATCATCATCCATAAACCCGGCGCGACCGTATTGCCCCTGTTCCAGCAACTCGACCATGGCCGAGGCGCAGCGTTCGGCCATTTCCGTATAGTAGGCGTTTTTGGAAAGTGGCTCGTCGGTGTCGAGTTGCCACAGGGTCATTGCCGGCAGCGGCTGGCCGTTCAGGGCAAAAACGTCTTTCCTGCCTTTGGCCCTAACTGCCTGGAAAGGCACTGGATTCGAGTCGTCGTCTTCCTTGAACAGAAACGCACCGGGCGGGTGCCGCTCGGCAAACTCGAATAGGCGATTGACTGCGGTAACCATCGCCGTGGCGGAGCGGAAGTTGGTGCCCAGGGTGACATGCCGTCCTTCGGTGGCCTGGCGCGCTTGCAGATAGGTATAAATGTCGGCGCCACGAAAGGCGTAGATCGCCTGCTTGGGGTCGCCGATCAGGAACAGCCCGGTGTCGGGTCGGTTTTCCCGGATGCGATAGACGCAGTCGAAGATGCGGTACTGTACCGGGTCGGTGTCCTGAAATTCATCCACCATCGCGACGGGAAACTGGCGGCGAATCTGCGCCCCCAGCGCCTCGCAATTGGCGCCGGCAAGGGCTCGGTCGAGGTGGGTCAATAGCTCGTTGGGGCCCATCTCGGCCCGGCGTTCCAGTTCACTATCCAGGCGGAAGCGGCACCAGTGAACGGCGTGGGTGAGCAGGTCGGCCCGTGGGTCGGGCAGGGCGTCGAGTTCGTCTTGTAGTTCCGCAATCGCCGTCAGCGCCGGGTGATTCGGCGGATCGCCCTTTTGCCAGATCTCCGCTATGCCGTCCGGGGTCAGGCGCTTCCAGGCGGCAGGGGTCAGGGCCGGACGAATCGCATCGCTCTGGCACCAGTCACGCAGCGCACCCAGCCAGCTTGCTCGGCTCCTGGTGTTGAAGCTCTGGCCCTTGAAGGCTTTTTGCCTGGCGGCCTCTTCGAACAGCGTCTGCAATTCCTCCACCCATTGCGGCCAATGCGCCTTGAGTTCTTGCAGTCGCGCCTCGATGGCGGCTTGGGTGTGTTGCAGGGTTTCTTTTGGTGGCGGGACGTTTCGGTTCAATGCCGAGCATTCCGGCAGCAGGCGCCGGACCTGAGCGTGCTGGTCTTCCGGCGATTTCCAGTGACGAGTGACAATGGCAAGCTCGTTCGCATTCATGGCGTAGTAGAAGCTGCGCCAGTAGTCCCGCGCCACTTCGCTTTCGAGTTCGGTCTGGTCGGTTTCCAGATTCAGCGAGAACAGGCTGCCGCTGTCAAAGGCGTGTTCTCGCAGCATGCGATAGCACCAGGCATGGATGGTCGAGACGGCGGCCTCATCCATCCATTCCGCGGCAAGCTGCAGGCGTCGTGCGCAGGCTGGCCAGCTGGCTTCGGGGTAGTCATTGCGTAGCTGGAGGAGCAGATCGTCACCGCAAGCGCCTTCTCTTGGCTGCAAAAATACCTGGGCGGCCTCGACCAGCCGCCTGCGAATCCGGTCGCGCAGCTCCTGGGTGGCGGCATTGGTGAAGGTGACCACCAGAATTTCCGGCGGCGTCAATGGGCGGCTGAAAGCTGCGTCGTCGTCGGGTGAGCGCGGCCCCAGCACCAGACGCACGTAAAGCAGGGCGATGGTGAAGGTCTTGCCGGTGCCGGCGCTGGCTTCGATGAGGCGGGTGCCGTGCAGCGGTAGCTTCAACGGGTTTAATTGAGTGGCATCGCTCATTTATCGCCTCCTTTCACCACGTGATGTACCGGCGCCAGCAGGCGATCGGTGAGTGAGACGAAGCCGTGGGGCGTTCCCCGTTGAGCATCGATGAGCGCGGCGAAGCTCGGCCAGCGGTGCGCCAGGCAAGGGTTGCGACCGCATTCGCCGGCACCGAAGCTGTTGCCTTCAAAGGTGCTGGCGGCGGCCTTCCAGGCCTCGCTGTCCGGTTCGCTTTCCGGCGTGCCTTTCTTGCTGAGCCAGACAAAGGCGGTATCGATGGCCAACGGCAGCGGTGCGTTCATGCCCGCCTGCCAGGCGAGGATGAGTTCGCGCAGATGCGCCCGGGCGATCTCCGGTTCCAGTGGCAGTAGCGTCACGTGGCCTGCCTTGGACAGCAGTCGCGTGGTCAGCGGTTGGCCCGCCAACTGCCCCGCCAGATGCGCGACCCAGGGCAGCAAAAGCTGGCGCCAGTGATATTTCTTGTCCTTGATCAGGCTGCTGCTGCTCAGTAGCAAGCGGCAGCGTTGGCCGTTGTCGTTCAGGCGCAGGTTATCCAGCCAGTCCTCCAGAGGGGGCAGGCTCGGCAGCGCGAGGCGTACCGCCTCCGGTTCCTCGACCGCCTGGGGCCACTGGGTCAGCGCTTCCTGATAGGCCTCGAACAACGCGCCCATGGGCTCGACCAGCGCTTCACGCATGCGCTCGCCAAAGGCGCCGAAGGCGAGTACGCCCTGGCCTTGCAGCCGTTCCAGTGTCGCGTGCAGCGCAAGTTCCCGAGGCTCGCCGTCGTCGATGGCGCGCCGCTGGGCCTGAATCAACAGATTTTGCAGCTGCCAGTTTTCCAGGCCGTTCAGGGTAAAGGGTTCCTGATCGAGGCTGGTCACGTCCTCTTGTTCGAGGAATACCTTGAGTCGGGTATTGAAGAACGCCTTGGCCGGGTCGCGCAGAAAGCTCCCCAGCTGATGAAGCGTCAGCGGCGACTCCTGCAGGAACTCGCCAAGTTCACCGTCGTCCTGGGTAGATAGCGTCTGGCCGTGTACCTCACGCCATTCATGGGCATAGGTCACCAGGCGTTGGTCCGGCACGGGCCGGGCGGCGAGCTGCGCTTGCGTCGGGAAGTAGACCCGGCTGAACGGCTGCAGCGGATGTATGCTGGTGAGTTCATCGAGCAAGGCCGAGCTTTGTTTATCCGAGCCTTGTTCATCGCTGTCATTCGTCGCCAGTCGCCAGCCTGATTCGAGATGATCGCGAAGCTGGCCGACCAGTACCGAGGGTGGGCGCTCCGTATTGTCGATGATGCTGTGGCCGACCCAACTGATATAAAGCTGCTGCCGGGCGGAGAGCAGGGCTTCGAGGAACAGGTAGCGGTCGTCCTCCCGGCGCGAGCGGTCCCCCGGGCGGTAGTCGCTGCCCATTAGGTCGAAATCCAGCGGCGGATGGCTGCGCGGGTAGTCGCCGTCGTTCATGCCCAGCAGGCAGACGCGCTTGAAGGGAATCGCCCGCATCGGCATCAGGGTGGCGAAGTTGACCGCGCCGGCAAGAAAGCGCTGGGACAGGCCTTGCTCGTCGATCTGGGCCAGCCAGTGCTCCCGTAGGATGGACAGCGGCAGGTCGCGGGTCAAGCCGGCTTCCTCGGTACTCTCCTGCCAGGCCTGAAGGGCAAGCTCGAGCTGGGACAGCACCAGGCTATCCTGGGCGTCTTCCGCAAGAAAACACGCCTCGAGCAGTTCCCGCAGCCGTCTGGCCCAGCCGTTGGCGTCGGTCTCCTCACGCAGGATGCGCCACTGGTGTTCCAGGGTTTCGAGTAGTGCCATCAAGGGGCCGGCCAGTTGCGCCTCCAGGCCGCCGATATCATCGAAGGGCTCGATGCCCTGCCACGAACCCTCGGCGGCGCTGCCCACGGTGTAACCGAGCAGCAAACGGCGCAGGCCGAAGGTCCAGGTGTTCTGCTCCATGTCGCCGGGCAGATCAAGGCTCTGGCGTTGAGCGCCGTTCAGGCCCCAGCGAATGCCGGCACCTTCAATCCAGCGCCGCAGGGTCGGCAGGTGATCTTCCTCGATGCCAAAACGCGCCCGCAGGGCGGGTACTTCCAGCAGATCGAGCAGATCGCTGACGGACAAACGCAGCTCCGGCAGGCGCAGCAACTTTTCCAGGGCGATCAATAGCGGCAGGCGATGGCGCTGGCCCTGATCCGAAAGGGTGTAGGGAATATGGCGCGGATCATCGCGATCGATCTGGCCCTGCCCAAACTGACCAAACACCGCCTTGATATGCGGCGCATACTGGTCGATGTCCGGCACCATGACGATGATGTCCCGAGGGCGCAGTTGTGGGTCCGCGCTGAAGGCGGCAAGCAACTGATCGTGGAGGATCTCGACCTCGCGCTGAGGGCTGTGGGCGACGTGAAAGACGATGGAATCATCGACCCGGCTATCCACCGCCGGCCAGTGCTCCCGGGTCTCGGGTAGTGGGCGCAGCTCGCGGATATCGTCCTGCAACTGATGCAGCAGGCAGTCCTCACCATTCGTTTCAAACAGGTCGATACGCAGTGACTCGGCGCTGAACAGGCCTTCGTATTGCTGGCGCTCGTCGTGTTCATCCAGCAGGCGCAGGTAGTCGCGCCCCTGCTTACCCCAGGCCGCCAGCAGCGGTTGGGCGTGCAGATGCAGATCCGCTTCGCCATCGCCGTCTCCCAGCACGTCCAGGCGCTCCGGCATGCCGGCCTTGCGTGCCTGGCGATAGCGTTGGGCGCGCAGCAGGTCGCGATGTTCGATGATATCCGCCCAGTAATACTGGCAGGGATTGTGCACGCAGAGCACGACCTGGCAGCAGCGGGCCAATGCTGCCAAGGCTTCGAGGGCCTGCTGGGGTAGGGAGGAAATGCCGAACACCATCACTCGACGCGGCAATCCAGGCGGGCGATTATCCACGCTCAGTTGCTCAGCGGCACTGATGAAACGCTGATGCACCATGGCGCGGCTGGAATCGATGCCGTCGCCGCCGACGTCCTCGCGCAGCGCCCGCCCCTTTTTAGCAATATCGTGGCGCA
Source organism: uncultured Halomonas sp. (assembly GCF_947493865.1). GTDB lineage: Bacteria > Pseudomonadota > Gammaproteobacteria > Pseudomonadales > Halomonadaceae > Modicisalibacter. The sequence continues at coordinate 129,097 of NZ_CANLTC010000009.1, read as the reverse complement.
GAGCGCGCCACAGGGCCGGCTGCCAGTATTGCTCGGCGCCGAGTGGCGTGATCTCACCATGACCGCCGATCAGCACATCCTCGCCACGCCCCCAGGCCGCCAGCCAGTCGGCACGATAGACCTGATACTGATCGAACAGGTCCGCCAGGCGTTCCGCCAGCTGATGGTGCTTGCGCAGGTCGTCGTCGCCGTCGAGAAACTGCTTGAGAGGGGCAAAAGCGTCCTCTTCGAGCAGTTCCGGCAGCAACCGCAGAATTCGCCAGATCAGGCGTGACTTGTCGAAGGGCGAGGTCGCCGGTACCGCCTGGGGATCGTCCTTGCTCTTTGTTTCAATATGGGTGAGCACCGCCCGGTAGGCCTGCCACAGAAAACGTGCCGGCAGGGTCACGTCCAGTGCCGCGGCGATGCCGGTGCCGCCTTTGCCGTCCTCGCGCACATCCGCGGCCAGGGCGAGCTTCATCCACTGGCTGATGCCGTTGCTCTGCACCAGGATCACCTCGTTTTCCAGCGGTGCAAGCGGGTAGCGCTTCATCCACTCCATCGCCACGCCCCGCAGATCCTCCAGGCGATTGCCGTGGATGACCATGAAGCCGGGTTGAAGAGGTGCGGTGCTGGAAAGCGGCATTGTGTTTCCTTATGGAGGAGGAATGCGAGGACAAATAGCGTCCTATGGTGCCCGAGTGATTGGCAGTAGGAAAGCAGGAAGAGCGCTCGTGAGAATGGCTTTTACAAACGATCAAAAGCGGCCATGACAGGTAAATTTGCGGGGTATGGCGTTTCAAGGGATTTCTTGAGTCAACCATCAAGAATGGCGGTGATAATCATCAGGTTCGATATGAATGAACCAATGAGTCGTACCGCCACGGGCGAGAGTGTGGAAACGACATGCTATTGATATGGATACATAAAAATATATAATTATTTAATAAAATTCACTCAATATATTCGATTTTTAGCACGTAAAGATATCCATTAGAGAATTTTCAACAACGCAAAAAAATCATGGTCAGGTCTGGCCTGACGACAACATTGCCGTATGCTCTTTCTTACCCGGAGCAGAAAGCTGGGCCCGGGAAAGGGGGGCGCATGAAAAACGTACAACGGATTGAACGTTCGCAAGCCTGCCTGTATGGAGGCGCTATCGGTGATGCACTAGGCGCGCCGTTAGAGGCGTTGGATTGGCAGGCCATTCGCAAGCAGTTTGGCGATGAAGGGCTGGTTACTTACGCGGCTGCCCATGGTGGAGCAGGGCGCATCACGGATGATACCCAGATGATGCTTTTCACCGCCGAAGGGGCGCTGCGTTCCTATGTGCGCATCCAGGAGTGCGAAGTCTACGCTCCGATCGTGGTGCTTCATCATGCTCTGATTCGGTGGTTGGTCACCCAAGGAGAACAGCCGAACCAGGCCCAGGTCGACATGAAGGTCGGCCTGATCAGTGACCCTCGTTTGCACGCCCGGCGTTCCCCCGCCAGAACGAGTCTCGAGGCGTTGGCTCAAGCACGGGCGTTCGGCTTGGAGGCACGTAACGACAGCAAACAGTGCGACGGCCTGGTACGTGTAGCCCCCATCGGCCTGTTTCCCTGGGGCGATTTCCTGCTCCATCACCGCGATCGCGCCTTTTCCGTTGCCTGCGAATTGACCCGCTGCACTCACGGTCATCCCAGTGGCTACCTTAGCGCCGGACTCTTCGCCTATCTGATCAACGGCATGATCGACAATGGGCGCACGCTGGAATCGTTGATTCCTATTGCGCTGGATTTCATGGACAGCGGCGCCTGGCTCGATTTTTTCATAGAACGTGCCGAGGAGCGCGACGCCGTGCCCCGCAGTCAGGCGCACATTCGGTTTCTGCTCGAGACGGTGCTCGATTTTCATGCGCAAGGAATGCCCCCGAGTCCCGAGGGTATCGATACCCTGGGGCGTGGTGAATCTGCCGAGGAGGCGCTTGCCATTGCAGTATGGTGCGCCTTGGCCGCCAATGACTATCGCCAAGGCGTGCTCTGGGCTGTCAACCACAGCGGTAAAAGCGATAGCATCGGCCTGCTGGCGGGCAACCTCCTGGGGCTGCGCTTTGGACTATCGGACATTCCTGTCGAATGGGTCGAGGATATTGAGTTACGCGACTGGCTCTACCGGCTGGGGCACGATCTGCAATGGTTGCCAAAGGTGTATCTGGGGCGCGGCTACGGCACTCACGATGCCGAATTGCGTGAGCGCTATCCGGATAATTGATGGTTCTCAAGGTTTCTGCAAGAGTCGCCCCGCATCGGGTACCTGCGGAGCCAGGTTCAGCGCCTTGAGCATCTGGTAGGTGGTGCAGGTGGCGGCGGAGACTACTGGCAGGCCGATAGCGTTCTCCACTGGCTGAATGGCGGCCAGCGACGGCATCTGCACACAGGCCGATAGCACCACCGCATCTGCATCGCGATAGTCGAGGCGTTTGACGATATCCACCAAAGCCAGAGGGTCGCGGCGCCCCACTTCGAGATTGTCGGGGATCTCCAGAGAAATGCTGTCGCTGACCTCGATATTCTCCGCTTCGATGTAGTCGATCACTAGCTGGGTCAAGGGTTTCATATAGGGCGTAATGATGGCGACCCGACGGGCGCCCAGGGTCTCGAGCCCTTGTACGAGGGCACCGGCACTACTGACGATCGGTGTCGGGAAACCATTGCTTCGTGTGACTTCATGCAGGCGTTGCTGCGACTCGCGATGATAACCCGGGCCGTGACTCATGATGGCAACCAGGCAGGCATAGCCCATGACATCGACTTCGGCGTCGGAAAGCTCCAGCGCACAGCGATCGGATTCCACGTCCATGGTGGAGAGTTCTTCCTTAGTCACCTGCTTCATGCGCATACGGCTGGAGTGAAAAGTGAAGCGCTCGGAAGCGATGGCTTCCCGGGCGCGCAGCAAGGCCGGAATTTCGGTCTCCATGGTGGTGTTGGAGCTGGGAACGATCTGGCCGATGCGATAGGTCCGGTGGGTCATGGCGTATACGTCTCTTGATGATGCCATCAGGCAGGGGTGTAGAGATTCTGGAACCGCTCGCGCAACTGATTCTTCTGGACCTTGCCCATGGTGTTGCGAGGCAGGCTGTCGACGAAGACCACGCGCTTGGGTTGCTTGTACCGGGCCAGCCGATCGGTGAGGAATTCGAGCACCTTGGTTTCGTTGATCTGCGTCTCGGGCTGGGCTACCACGACGGCGGTCACGCCCTCGCCGAAATCCGGGTGTGTCACCCCGATGACGGCGGACTCGGCCACCTCCTCCATCTCATCGATGACCTGCTCGATCTCCTTGGGATAGACGTTGTAGCCGCCGGAAATCACTAGATCCTTGTCGCGCCCGACAATATGGATATAGCCCTTCTCATCGATCATGGCCAGGTCCCCGGTGATGAAGAAGCCGTCCTCAAGCAATTCCTCTCGGGTCTTGTCCGGCATTCCCCAATAGCCGATGAACACGTTGGGGCCGCGCACCTCGAGAATACCGATCTCACCCTGAGGTAGGGTTTCACGGGTTTCCCGCTCGACGATACGGACTTCGACCCCGGGCAGCGGCATGCCCACGGTGCCGGCGATACGCTCGCCTTCGTAAGGGTTCGAGGTGTTCATGTTGGTTTCGGTCATGCCGTAGCGTTCGAGAATGGCGTGGCCCGTGCGCTGCTCGAAGGCTTGATGCGTCTCGGCGGTAAGGGGCGCGGAACCTGAGGTGAACAGGCGCATGTTGGTAGTCAGCTCCGGGGTCAGTCGTTCATCCTGCAGCAGACGTGTATAGAAGGTGGGCACAGCCATCATCGTGGTGCCGCGAGGCAGTTCGTCGATGATGATGTCGATATCGAAGCGGGGTAGAAAAAGCATGCTGGCGCCGGCCATCAGCACCACGTTGCAGGCCACGAACAGGCCGTGGGTATGAAAGATCGGCAGTGCGTGGATCAGCCGGTCCGACTCGGTGAAGCGCCAGGTCGTCGTCAGCGCCTCGGCGTTGGACCCCAAATTACGATGGGTGAGCATGGCGCCCTTGGAGCGTCCCGTCGTGCCGGAGGTATAGAGAATGGCCGCCAGGTCATCGGCATCGCGGGACTCGATGGAGTCCCAGGAGGTAGCGCTGCGGGCAAGGTCCATCAGTTCGCCATCGCTGTTGGTGCCCAGGGTGGTCACTCGCGGACAGCCAGCTAGCTGGGCGGTTTCTTGGGCGTCTTCCAGGTTTTCGGGACGGCACACGAACAGCGCCGGCTCGGCGTCTTCAAGGAAATAGCGGACCTCCGTGGCGGTATAGCCGGTATTGAGCGGCAGATACACCCCCCCCATGCGCAGGCAGGCCAGATAGAGCAAGATGGCCTCGGGACTCTTGTCGACCTGTACGGCGACGCGATCTCCTGGTGTCACACCCAGGCCGATCAGGGCGCCTGCCAGACGGGCGCTCATTTCCAGGGCCTGGGTGTAGGAATAGCTCCGGCCTTCTCGAGTCGTGATGAAATCGGCCTCCCCCCGTGCTCGCATACGCTCTGCGAAAGTGTCGAACAAATTATGATTCATTTCGCGGTCTCTCCTATGAGTAGTTTGCGAGCACGCTTGCCGAGATCGCGCACATTCGACGAGCAGGCAATGGTGGCGTTGGTCGTGTATTGCTCGTGATTGCGTTCGATATCGTCGAGTACGTAGAGATAGTTGACCATTAAACCGGTTGATTGACGCAGCCCCTTGGTGGAGATATCCCCCAGCCAATTGATGCGATGCAGCTGGGCGCCATTGCCAAGGTGAAAACGCGACACGGGGTTCAGTGGCAAACCCTGCGCATTTTTTTCCTTGAGCAGATAGTGGGCCGCGAGAGGTTTGATCACATTCTTGAGCTGTTCGGCGCGGGCCGGGTCTTCCTGCCAGTCCGGCGCCTCGAGATGTTCGAGGGTCTTGGCGGCGTCCGCCTCCAGAAGGCCCTCGCTACTCTTGTAAAGAGCGTCCAGCCATTCGCGAAAGCCGGGAACCGGCGATAGGGTGACGAAGTGGCGCAGGCTGGGAAGCTCCTGTTTGAGCTCCTGAACCACCTGTTTGATCAGGAAATTGCCAAACGAGATGCCGCGTAGCCCGGTCTGGCAGTTACTGATACCAAAGAAAGCCGCGGTATCCGCGGACTCCGGATCGTCGATCTCGTAATGATCGCTCGCCAGAATATCCTGTATTTGATCCGGCAGCCCTTGGCACAGGGCGACTTCGACGAATATCAGCGGCTCGTCGCCGATCGCCGGATGAAAGAACGCGAAGCAACGCCGATCCCGGGCATCCAGGCGCCGGCGTAGATCCTCCCAATCACGGATCTCGTGTACCGCTTCGTAGCGAATGATCTTTTCCAGAATCACTGCCGGGGTATTCCAGTCGATGCGCTTCAGGACCAGGAAACCGCGATTGAACCAGGAACCGAACAGATGCGCGAAATCCGCATCGATGGCCTTGAGTTGCGGGCGATCGCGCATCAGAGCCAGCAGGTCTTCGCGCATGTGGACCAGATCATGGGTGCCGCCACTGGGTAGATTGAGGCGGCGCAACAGTTCCTGGCGTCGAGGTTCGCAGGCATTGAACAGGATATTGAGATCCTGATTGTCCCGAGATGCGCGATAGGCCGCATAGGCGTGATCGATGTGTTCGGGATCGGCGGAAAAATCCGTTGCCAGTAATTCGAAGAAGTGCTGCCTTTCCTCAGGCGCCAGGCGCGCATAGATTTCAAGTGCGCGACTGGCAAGCGCAATGCTCGATGCCTCACCGTCACTTGCCAGCAATGCCTGGCAGGCCGCGATCAAATGACGATGACTGACGTCAGTACTTACACCCGAACGGCGTCGTAGTAGTGCATCGCGTTGGGTAATAGTGCTGAACAATTCCTGCAAAAAGCTCATGTTCATTTTGACGACCTGAGGATTGGTGTTCAGTCGTTGACGATCAGCTATTGATGATCAAGTTCGGCAGCCAGGTGGCGATGCCCGGGAAGAAGCACAGGAGCACGATGCCCAGCACCATGCACATGGCATAGGGAAGGCTGCCGAGCAGAATGTCCCGCAGGGCGATATCCGGAGCGATACCCTTGATGATGAACAGGTTCAGACCCACTGGCGGTGTGATCAGGCCGATTTCCAGGTTGATGGTCAGCACTACCGCGAACCAGTAGGGATCGAAATCCGCCGCCAGAATGATGGGTAGCAAGATCGGTGCGGTCATCACGATTACCGCTACGGGCGGTAGGAAGAAGCCCGCCACCAGCAGAAACACATTGATGATGCCCATCAGGACCCAACGGTTCACCTCCAGATCCGCGATGGCACCAGCCACTGTCTGAGTGATGAACAGCGAGGAGAGCGCGAAGGCGAAAACTTCAGCGGTCGCGATGATCAGCATGATCATCACACTTTCACTCAGTGCGTCATGCATGATGGTCTTGAGGGGTTTCACCTGCCACATGCGGTAGACGATTATGGCCAGCGCCAGACACAGGAACGCGCCAGCCCCGGCCGCCTCGGAAGGCGTGGCGACACCGCCGTAGAGCGCGAACAGGATGGCCGTGACCACCAGAATGAAGGGCAACACCCGCACCAGCGCCTTGAGATTGCCTTCGACGTTTTCCTTGGCGCTCGCGGCGGCATCCGCCAGCGGATTGCCGTAACCGCCAGACAGCTTGCAGGCGATCAATGTCCAGGCCATGAACAAGCCGGCCAGCATCAGCCCCGGCAGGGCACCGGCGATGAACAAGCGACCAATGGAAGTCTCGGTGGAGATGCCATAGACGATCATGGTGACCGATGGCGGAATGAGGATTCCCAGGGTGCCGCCGGCGGCGATACAGCCGGCAGCGACGCCATCCGGGTAGCCTCGCTTGCGCATCTCGGGAATACCCAACTTACCGATGGCCGCGCTGGTGGCGGGGGATGAACCGGACAGGGCGGCAAAGATCGAACAGGCACCGATGTTGGAGATCGCCAAGCCCCCGGGCATCCTGCCCAGCCACAAATCCAGGGAACGGTAGAGGTCCCGCCCGGTGGGAGACGAGGCCACTGCCGCGCCCATCAGAATGAACATCGGAATGGCGACGAAGCCGAAGGAGGCGATGTTGCCGAAGAAGGTTTCGCCGAAGTAGATCAGCTCACCCATGCCGCGATCGAGCACCAGCCCTCCCAGCGCGACAGCGCCCAATGCGAAAGCGATGGGCGTGCCGATGGCCATCAATGCGAACAGGGCGACGACAATCAAGATACCGCTGGTGACTGGATCCATTCTCAGGGCTCCCCGCGAAGAATTTCCGCCACGTACTGCAGCGAGAGTAGGCTGATGCCGATGGCCAGGGGCAAGAGAGCTGGCCACGGCGGAGGGTTCCACACTGTGCCGGTGGTCCAGTCCATGCTGTAGGCCTCGAGGAAGTAATGCCAACCGCTATAGGCCAGGGCGCTGCAGAAGGCGAGTCCAACCAGGGCGGAGAGAAAGTACATGATCTTTTTTGCCCAACCGCCCAGGGCATCGGGCAGCACGGTAACCGCGACATGCCCACCATTTCGCAGCACATAAGGCGCACCGAGCAACATCGCACCGGTGACCGAATAGATCGCGAACTCGGTTTGCCAGATAGTGCTTTGACCCAGCACGTAGCGCATGAAGATCATATGGCAGACCGCCAGTACGCCGGCCAGCAGCAAGGCGCCGGCGATGAGCGCGACGACGCCTGAAAGCATATCCATCAGACGAATATAACCGCCGATTACGCCTCGACCTGACGCTAACGAGCGGCTTGAGCCATCAGCCATGAGAAGCTCCCTTTCAGTGCTATCATTCGACGGCTAGGGCTGCGTCGATCAAGGCCTGGCCATTGGGAACATTCTCGGCAAAGGTCTTGTAGGAACTTTGCTTGGCGATATCGAGCCAGGCCTGATAGTTCTCGGGAGTCATGGTCACAACCTCGACACCGTTTTCCTTGTAGACATCCACCAGCTTCTGGTCGAGTGCCGCGGCCTCGCCAGCGAAATACTCCTCGGCTTTCTCGCCGGCCTCGATGAGCGCCTCTTGCTGTTCCTCGTTGAGTCCATCCCAGCTCTGCTCGGAAATCAGGATGGGCTCGTACATGAACCACAGGGCATTTTCACCGGGGGCGGTTAGGCATTTCACCTGCTCGTAGATGCGATAGGAGATGAAGGACCCGGAAGAAGTGTTAGCGCCGTCCAGTACCCCGGTCTGCATGGCGGTATAGATTTCCGAGGAGGGCATCGAGGCGATTGAGGCACCGGCCTCGGCGAGCATTTCGTCGAAAGCCGGCCCGGCGGCGCGCATGGTCTGGCCTTTCACCGTATCTGGCGCGGTAACGCAACGCATGTTCGAGGCGAACCCGCCTGCCAACCAGGCATCCGCCAGTACCCGAGCGCCGGCCTCGTTGATGACTTCCTTGATCATGTCCATGAACTTTGAGTCGTTGAGTCGCTGGGCGCGCTCATGGCTACGTACCAGGCCGGGCATCAAAGTCGCCGAGAATTCGGGATGACGACCGCTGGCGTAATCGAGAGGGAGTGAGGTCATGTCCAGGCGACCACGCACCAAGGCACCCCATTGCTCCTTGGCCTTGAGCAACGACTGTCCGGGGTAGACCTGAATCTTCAGATCGACATCGGCTTCATCGACTGACTTGGCCATCAATTGAACCATTTCATCGCGCACGTCGCCCTGTCCGCCGGGGAACTGGTGGGAGGCGCGAAGGGTGGTCTCGGCGTTGACGGTTGTGCTGAGGGCAAGTAGCAGAGCGGTGGCTGCGGCCAGCGGGGTTGATTGGTGTAGCATGACGATCTCCGGGTGCATTGTTTTTATGAAAGATACGGCGCTTGAAATATATATCATTGTCTATGATATATACATCAATAGTCAGTAGGTTTGGATGTGTCAAACTGGAGGCGCTAGACAAACGTCGTGGGTGACTGGCAAGCGACGAATAGCGACAGCACAGGACGTCAGCGTGAATAGCGAAAATAGTGTGAGTACTGAGAAAAGCGAGAAGCTATCCAATGCCCAGCAACTCAAGGAGTCGCTGGAGGATGACATTCTCAACGGACGGTTACCGCCGGGTGGGCGTCTTGATCCCGAGGAGCTCGGTAGGGCATTCAACGTGTCTCGCACGCCGGTAAGAGAGGCCATACAACAGCTGGTCGCCAGCGGGCTTGTGACGGTCTCACCCAAGAAAGGTACGTTTGTTGCGCAAGTTAGCATCGAGCAATTGATAGAAATGTTCGAGGTGATGGCGGAGCTTGAGGGAATGTGCGGGCGCCTGGCCTCGCGACGCATCCTTCCGGAAGAACTAGCGGCACTGCAAGAGGCCCTGTCGCGCTGTGAATCAGCGGCGCAAGTGGGTGATCCGGATGAGTACTACCATGAGAACGAGATTTTTCATCAATGCATCTATAGAGCAAGCCATAACGCTTTTCTTGCCGCGGAGGCGCGTCAGCTCAAGCAGCGTTTATCCCCCTATCGGCGTCTTCAGTTACAGGTGCGCCACCGCATGCTTGCCTCACTGACCGAGCATCGAGATATCGTAAAAGCCCTTGAGGCCGGGGATGCCATTCAGGCCGAGCAAAGTCTGCGCGGCCATGTGTTGATTCAAGGAGAGCGTTTTGGTGATTTTGTGGCCAGTGTCAGGCGGTTTAGTGCCAATGCGGGTGTTGCTGCAGAATAGGGGCACTGCGACTACCAGTTGATTGTGTATCGGCCCAGCGATTGTTCGCCAGCGGCGTCTGCAACTAGACTCGTTGAGATGCCATGATAAATCACCAAGGAGAACACCATGTCCGTTCGTGAAATCGCCCTCTATATCGACGGCCAGCCCGTCCCCTCGAAAGCCGAACAGTGGCGCGATGTGGTCAATCCGGCAACCCAGGAAGTGGTGGCGCGGGTGCCTTTCGCGACACGCGAAGAAGTCGATCGGGCCGTTGCCAGCGCCAAACAGGCTTTTGCCAGCTGGCGCAAGGTGCCTCTGGGCAAGCGCATGCGCATCATGCTCAAGTTCCAGGCGTTGGTGCGTGAACACACCGAGGAGCTGGCGGCGCTGATTACCGAGGAGCATGGCAAGACGCTACCGGACGCGGAAGGCGAGGTGGGTCGTGGCCTGGAGGTGATCGAGCACGCCTGTTCAATCACCTCGCTGCAGCTTGGCGAGATCGCCGAGAACGCGGCCGGCGACGTCAACGTCTACTCGCTGCATCAACCCTTGGGGGTCGGCGCCGGCATCACCGCCTTCAACTTTCCCATCATGCTGCCTTGTTTCATGTTTCCGTTGGCCATCGCCACCGGCAATACCTTCGTCTTGAAGCCCTCGGAGCAGGACCCGTCTTCCACCATGCGCCTGGTCGAACTGGCTCATCAGGCCGGTGTACCCAATGGGGTGCTCAATGTGGTGCACGGCGGGCCGGACGTTGCCAACCACATCTGCGACCATCCGGACATCAAGGCGCTCTCGTTCATCGGCTCCACCGCCATTGGTACCCATATCTACGAGCGGGCAGGCAAGGCCGGCAAGCGGGTGCAGTCGATGATGGGCGCGAAGAATCACTGCGTGATCATGCCGGATGCCAATCGCAGCCAGGCGATCAACAACGTGCTGGGCTCCGCCTTCGGTGCCGCCGGCCAGCGCTGCATGGCCAACTCGGTGCTGGTGCTGGTGGGCGAGGCACGCCAGTGGCTGGACGAGATCGTCGAGAAGTCCCGGGAAATGAAGGTCGGCCCCGGCACCCAGCGCGATGCGGATCTGGGGCCGCTGGTGTCACCGGCGGCACGGGATCGCGTACTCAAGCTGATCGACGCCGGCGAATCCGAAGCGACTCTGGCGCTGGATGGGCGCGGCATAAGCGTCGAGGGTTATCCGGAGGGCAACTTCGTCGGTCCGACGATCTTCAGTGACGTCACTGCTGATATGACCATCTACAAAGAAGAGATCTTCGGCCCGGTACTGTGCGTGGTGGGGGTCGAAACCCTGGACGATGCCATTGCTTTCATCAATGCCAATCCCAACGGTAACGGTACCTCGATTTTCACCAATTCCGGCTGGGCAGGGCGGCGTTTCGAGAGCGATATCGATGTCGGTCAGGTGGGTATCAACGTGCCGATCCCGGTGCCGGTGGCCTACTTCAGCTTCACCGGCTCCCGGGCTTCCAAGCTCGGTGATCTTGGGCCCAATGGCAAGCAGGCGATCCAATTCTGGACCCAGACCAAGACCGTGACGTCGCGCTGGTTCGAGCCGGAAAACATTTCCGGCGGCATCAACAGCACGATCTCGATGAGCTGAAAAAACAATTAAATCCTCAAGCACCGCCGTGATTCACGGCGGTGCTTGCCTTGTGTGAAGGAGCCAATCATGAGCGCATCCCTCAGCCGTTTTCCTATCCCCGAGTCCCTCGATGAACTGCCCGAGGATATTCGCAGCGTCATCCTGGCGGTGCAGGAGAAGGCCGGCTTCGTGCCCAACGTCTTTCTCACACTCGCTCATCGTCCGGACGAATTTCGTGCCTTCTTTGCCTATCACGATGCCCTCATGGAGCGGGAATCCGACACCCTGACCAAGGCGGAAAAGGAAATGGTGGTGGTCGCCACCAGTGCACGAAACCGCTGCCTCTACTGTGTGGTCGCCCACGGTGCCCTGGTGCGCATCTACAGCAAGGATCCGCTGCTGGCCGATCAGGTGGCGATCAACCATCGCACCGCCCCGATCAGCGAGCGTCATTGCGTCATGCTGGATTTCGCGCTGTATATCGGCACCGAGCAGGGCGAGCTCAATGACGAATGGCAGAGTCGATTGTTCGAGGTGGGATTTACCCTCGAAGATATCTGGGATATCGGCGCGGTGGCCGGCTTCTTCGGCATGTCCAACCGATTGGTGAATCTTACCGGCACACCGCCCAATGAGGAGTTCTATCTGATGGGGCGGGTGCCAAGGTAGAGTGCCCTAAATTATTTTGGGAATGCGTAATTAATCACGCGGGACCCTACAATTAACCATATGCCTTCCCATGCAGGCCTCTTCAGGCTAGACCGCTGAATGTTCTATGGAATTCGTGGGGATTCCTCAGATTTTAAACAGCCTTTACTATCCTGGTTGCTCGGCTTTTTGCCGAGGTACTCGATCTTGCCGTCGCGCCAAACAACCGCATATTGGCCAAGCTTACGTTTACGTTCCAAGGTTTCGTTGACCGTTTCCTGCAACGATTCAAGTGCAAGCAGTGCTTCTTCGGATAAGACTTTCATCGCAAGGCCTCTTTGGAAATAAGTTCAAACCAAGCTTCGTTATGAATTTTCCGGTGACTCAGACGCTGTTCAAAGACTAGATGCGGTGTTTTGTTCTGATTTTCGAAACATAGTGTGAGATCGCAAAGCGGCGTTCGATTGCCTGCTGGGGAATATCATGCCCACCGTGGTAAACGCGCTCAGCAACGCGCTGTTTAGATACCTCTACATTCGGTAACGCGAGATAGATCAACTTTACTTGCCAGCTATCCATGCGCAAACGACGAATCAGACGTAAATAACCACGCCCCGGCAGCGTGGTCTCGAAAGCAAAATCCTCACGAACGTTGATACAGTTTTCGATTTCCTGCAAAAAAAGCCGGCTTGCTGCCAGCAAGTCTCGCTCCGGCGAAAGCGGTGAAAGGCCCGCTGCTATGAGATCTGCGTTCACAAAACGTGAACACTAGGCTACCTTGGGTAAGTAGCTGAGCGCAAACGTGGTTTTGCCCGCGCCATTAGGGCCAGCGATGATCCAGCAGACTGGTTCTTTTGCAGTTTCGTTCGAACTCTGCGTACTCATGAGGTATCACGATGCCATATTTCTGTTGAGCATGAGCTTCTTGCATCGGTATTTCAACATGAAGAAGCTTTCACCGTGCCTATCGCTCATCATGGCGTGAGAAGCAAATTGTCGAAGCTGTCGAAAGCAATTATTTAACCGCCTATCTGGAATTTCTCGAATAGCTGCAGCACCGGCTCGAGTTGACTCTCATGTAGCGTAAGAATCGTGTCGAGAGTGGCATCTTCGGCAGGCAAGATGACGGCGAATCTACCTTCTTCTACATGGAATTCATGTATCTCTCGCAGACCATCCGCTGTTTCACAACGTATGGAGCGATAGGGATCGTCCTCGCCATAGGTCAGGCGATGGTACATCTTGAAGTAGGTGTAAAGGGTGAGCCCATTGGTGAAGGCGGGCCAACGGGCAGGAATGGTACGTGTCTCGTCGCCTATGGTCTGACCGTTTGCTTCGGCACTAGCAATCGCTTCAGCCAATGGTTCGACTATTAGCGTTGCGGTATCGCGGGGCAACGGTTCTTGCGTTTCGACCGCTGTGCGATAGCGCCCAGCGACTTGACGCAGATCCTCAAGCGATGTGAACCGATGACAACTATGCTGCAAGCCACCTGGGTCGCATTCGCCGTTTTCCCAACCATGGATAACATCAACTGTCAGTTGGTTGTCCGCCATGGCCTGACCTATGAGTGCCTCGATGGCAACGTTCAAGTGCAGTTGGCGCTCGGTCACCGAGTTGTCGAAAGCGGTATAGGGAGCGACAAAAACAGTATGCAGGCGCCCTGGCGCATGCTCCTTGGCTTCATTGAATGGCATCGATTTGAGTCCCGGCGCAATATAATCGTTTGAATTCGTATGAAATACATCATGCTTTATTGATTGTTCTATCGGCGGGTTGTGGTGATTTCTTGAGATTCTGATATGGGAAGAGCCATGCATGCTGCTTTGCCAACCTGCTCAATTCTGGAGGTCCGCTACCGTGACTATTCTGGTGAATACGCTGATCGTGCTGCTGACGGTCGCCGGTATGGAGGTTTTCGCCTGGTTTGCCCACAAGTACGTGATGCATGGCTGGGGCTGGGGCTGGCATCGCTCCCATCACGAGCCTAGCGCTGTACGCCAGGCTCATGGCTGGTTCGAGAAGAACGATCTCTACGCGGTGGTGTTTGCCGGTGTGGCGATCGTGCTGATCGCGGCGGGGACCTGGGGTTGGTATCCGCTTCAGTGGATCGGTGCGGGCATGACCGCCTACGGCTTCTTGTATTTTCTTGCCCACGACGGGCTGGTGCATCAGCGCTGGCCGTTTCGCTACGTGCCGCGACGCGGCTATCTCAAGCGCTTGTACCAGGCCCATCGCATGCATCATGCGGTGAATGACAAGGAGGGCTGTGTCTCCTTCGGCTTTCTGATTGCGCCTTCCGTTGGCACCTTGAAGCGCCAACTGCGCGAAAGGCACGGCGGGGTGTTGCAGAACTCTTCTAGTCGGGACGCTGCCAGAGACTCTGGGGCCTAGACGTCGGCGTCTGCCAGCGAGAAGCCATCGTCTGGCCCAATCCCTTGGCCAATAAGCGCAACTTGTCCGCCTTGCTGGTGGATACGCGCTGATCCCAGGCCCGTGCGCCTCTTGCCTTGACGCGGATACCGATCTCCCGATAGACACCGTGGGCGGTGGCGATCGCCCAGGCGCTACGAGGCGGGAGTGCACCGAATCCGCCCCGAGCCGATTGATAATAGGGCTCCGCCAGATCGATCAGACGCGCTGCCACCCGTGCCAGCGCCTCGCGATGCCGTGGGTCGGCGATTTCCTCCGGGGGTATGCCAGCTTCAACCAGCCACGTCCGCGGCAGATAGCAGCGGCCGATGTCGGCATCGTCGACAATATCCCGAGCGATATTGGTAAGCTGGAACGCCAGGCCCAGATCGCAGGCCCGGTCCAGGGTCGTGTCATTCTTCACTCCCATGATCCAGGCCATCATGATTCCCACGACCCCGGCGACGTGATAGCAGTAACCCAGAGTATCGTCGATGGTGTCGTAGCGACGGTCCTGAACATCCATGGCGAAGCCTTCCAGATGCGCCAAGGGGTAGCGTTCGGGTAGGCGATGCTCAAGCGCGACCTGCTGAAAAGCGGCAAAGGGAGCGCTTTGCATCGGCTTACCGGCATAGGCCTGCCGGGTCATGTGACGAAGCTCGGCCATGCGCTGTTCGCTGCTGCCCGTAGAGCCTTCAACGTGAGAGGGCATGCCCAGATGCTGGTCATCGATCACGTCGTCGCAATGGCGACACCAGGTGTACAGCATCATCACGCTGCGTCGGGTTGCAGGATCGAACAGCTTGGCGGCGGTGGCGAAACTTTTCGACCCAGCCTGAATGGTCTCGGCGGCATGGCGGTCGAGGGCATCAGCCATCAAGACGCTCCAGCATCAGTTTCGCCGTGGCCTTGGCGGAACCGACCACGCCAGGAACACCGGCGCCCGGATGGGTGCCGGCACCCACCAGATAAAGATTATCGATCTTCTGGTCGCGATTATGGGGTCGGAACCAGGCGCTCTGGGTGAGAATGGGTTCCAGGGAAAACGCCGAGCCCAGGTGAGCATTGAGCTCATCACGAAAATCCAGCGGCGTGAAATGGCGGCACGTCACCAGATGCTCCCGCAGCCCGGGGATGTAATGGTGCTCCAGATAGTCGAGGATACGGTCGCGATACACGGGGCCTTGGGTTTCCCAGTCGATGGGTGCGGTGCCCAGATGAGGCACTGGCGCCAGCACATAGTAGGCGCTGGACCCAGACGGCGCCAGGGAGGGGTTGGTGACGCAGGGCGAATGCAGATAGAGCGAGAAATCCTCCGCCAGGGTATCGGCGTTGAAGATTTCATCGATCAGTTCCTTGTAGCGTGCCCCCAGGCAGATGGTGTGGTGCTGAAGGTTATTCGAGGGCATGTCGAGGCCGAAATAGATGACGAAGAGCGACATGCTGTAGCGCTTTTTCTTGAGCGCCTTGCCGTGACTGACCCCGCGGGGATGCTTGCCCAGCAGGTGGGCGTAGGTGTGTATCACATCCGCATTGGAGGCCAGCACGTCAGTCTCGAAACGGCGGCCGTCCTGAAGGGTGACACCGCTGACGCGATCATCCTGCGTCTCGATATTCGCCACTTCCGCGTCGAGTTCGAGTTTGCCGCCCAGGTCCTCGAACAATTTGACCATGCCCTGAATCAGCGCGCCGGTGCCGCCCCGGGGAAACCATACGCCACCTTGGCGCTCCAGGGCGTGAATGAGGGTATAGATTGAGGAGGTGACGAAAGGGTTGCCTCCCACCAGCAGGGAGTGGAAAGAGAACACCTGACGCAGGTGCTCGTCCTCGATGAAACGCGACACCATGGCATAGACGCTGCGCCAGGCTTGTAGCCGCGCCAATTGCGGCCCGGCCTTGATCATGTCGCGAAAGGACAGAAAGGGCACCGCGCCCAGCTTGATATAGCCTTCCTCGTAAACGGCCTTGGAGTAATCGAGAAAGCGCCGATAGCCCTCCACGTCTCTGGGGTTGCGCAGGGCAATCTGACGTTCCAGCGCCTGCTGATCGTTGACGTAATCGAATGACGGCGCGTCTTCCCAGCACAGCCGGTAGAAAGGGGAGACAGGCAGAAGCTCCACATAATCGGATAGCTGCCTGTCCGCCAGGGTGAAGAGTTCTTCAAGCGCCGAGGGGTCGGTGATGACCGTGGGGCCCGCATCGAAGATAAAGCCTTTGTCCTCGTAGACATAGGCGCGGCCGCCGGGCTTGTCGCGCTTTTCCAGCAGGGTGGTGTGATAGCCACCGGCCTGCAGGCGAATGGCCAGGGCCAGCCCACCGAAGCCGGCGCCGATCACAAGAGCACGTTGTTGCGTCATGGTCGCTTCCTCGACGATGTTGATTCACGTTGCGAGAAGAGTTGCAGCTGAGAAGGGGTGGAGCGTCGGGCGACGCGGATGGCTTCGCCTAGCGGCACCGGTGGCTTGCCGACAAGAATGCGCGCCTTGTCCAGAGCGGTCAGGCGCCCCGCGTAAAAGCGCTCGATCAATCCATCAGGTAGCCCGTAGAAGCGCTGCATGACTCGCCAGCGCTGGCTAGGCGAGCCGGCCAGGAACAGCATGCGATTGAGCAGGCGAAAATAGCCTTGCTGGCGCCACTCCCGCTTTGCTTCGTCACGGATCGCGGCAAATAGCGACGCTGCGCTTAGGTCAGCAAGGCCGGCAATGCGTTCCGCCAGGCGTACCGCATGGGGCAGCGAATAACCGGTGGTGGGATGGAAAAGCCCTGCCCGCAGGCCGCTGCGCGGCTGCCCGTTGGCTTCGTCCCAGAAGGCGTCGAAATCACCGGCCAGGGTGATCGGCAGCACGCCGTGCTCTTCCCGCAGCACCTCGTCCATCTGCCATCCGTTGGCCTTGGCATAGGCGTGAATGTTGTCACGCAATTGCGCCGCGTCGTCGACCGGTTGATCGACGTAGTGGGTATCCTCGATCAGCAGCGTATCCGCGGTGAAGGGCAGCACATAGACGAACCGATAGCCGTCGCCCTGGGCCAGGCTTGCATCCATCAGGACTGGCTCTTCCAGCCCATGGGGCGCTGCGAGTCTGATTTCCTGGCCCAGGAAGGCCTGATAGCCCAGGCACAAATGCGGGCTCGGCGCCGGGCCGCGACCATCGATCACGGCGTTTGCCGTCAGCTGGGTGCCGTCTTCAAGCGTGACCCGGTCTGGAGCGAGAGAGGCAATGGTTGTATTCACCCACAGCGTATCGCCGAGAGCGTCTTCGAGTGCGTGTGCAAAGGTCGAAGAGAACAGGCTGGCATAACCGCCCTGCAGAAGCCGCTCGCGATCTGGAAAGATCACCCGGTGGCGTGGCCAGCGGCACTCTATCAGGGGTGCCAGCCAGGCGTGTTGCTCGGTGTTCAAGTCGCTGTCATGAAACGACCAGGTATGGTTGCCGCCGGGGCGGTTCTCCTGCTCCAGCACCAGCATGCGAAACTCGGGCCGGTCACGTTTCAGGCGTAGAGCAATCAGCCCGTTGGCCAGGCCGCCACCGGCCAGAATCAGATCGTAGTGGTGCTGAGGCATGCCGGGCGCATCCTATGCGTAGAGGTTGGATACTTGAGCCTAGCCAAGTATTCCCTTCACGGCAGCGCCGTTTTCATCCAGTAGTATTGCCTGGCGCAGTGCGCTCAGATCGGCGCTCCCGGTACAGAAACAGGCGATACGCAGCTGCTGGATGAGCACCTCGAAATGTTCGATGACGGCCTCGCTCGACTGGGTGGCACTGGCGAGCACCGCCGCGGCCTGGCCCACGAGATCGGCGCCCAATCGAATTGCCTTGGCCGCATCGACGCCATCCCGAATGCCGCCGGAGGCGATCAGAGGCGTATCCGGTAGTTCGCGGCGTAGCGCCTGAATGGCCTGGGCCGTAGGAATGCCCCAGCCGGCGAAGGCCATGGCGACTCTTTTTTGGGCCTCGCTGGAAGCACGTTCGGCTTCCACCGCCGCCCAACTGGTGCCACCGGCGCCCGCCACATCGATGACCGCCACGCCTTCTTCCATCAGTGCCCGGGCAACCTGGGGCGAGATGCCCGCGCCGACCTCCTTGATCACCACCGGCACCTCGAGCGCACGTACCAGGGCGCCAATGGCTTGGCGAACACCCCGCCAATCGCGATCACCGCCAGTCTGGACGGCTTCCTGCAAGGGATTGAGATGCACGATGAGGGCATCCGCGTCGATCATCTCCACGGCACGACACGCCCATTCAATGCCCTGGGCTTCCCGAAGCTGGCCGGCACCGATATTCCCAAGTAACGGGATGTCCGGCGCGAACCGGCGCAGCTCCCGGGTCAGCCCATGATCGTTGTCGGTCTGCAAGGCGACCCGCTGGGAGCCGACGGCCAGGGCGATTCCCAGGGCCTGGGCGGCCTGGGCCAGGTGACGATTGATCTCACGAGCCCTTTCCGCGCCACCGGTCATGGAACTGATCAAAAATGGTGCCTTCAACCACTTGCCCAGGAACTGGGTGCGCAGATCGATATCGTCGAGGTTGAGTTGCGGCAAGGCGCAATGCTCGAAGCGATAGGCGGCAAGGCCCGAGGGAATGGGCGCGGGTGCGCGCTGGGTGTCCAGCACAATGGACAAATGATCGTTCTTGCGCTCGACCAGGCCTTCGCCTTTCATATCTATCTCCTTGCCAGAGCATGGTCTAGAGCTCCATTGTATAGGCTAGAGCAAAAAGTTGTGCAAGAATTGTACGAATCGACCATCGAGAACAAAACAAGGGAGCGTTACCCAATGGGTTCACCCTTCACCGGCCTCGCTTTCGATAGTGTTGAATTCGCCAGCCTTGCAACGATTCGTCAGGCTCTCGAGACGCGCCTGGAAGAACTGCTTTCCGATACAAACGAAAACGACGACCCGGTAAGCCAGGCCATGCGCAGCAGCGTGCTGGCGCCAGGCAAGCGGATAAGACCTCTGTTGCTGATGCTCGCCGCCCGGGACCTGGGGTGTACTGCGCCGGTGCTGCTTGATCTGGGCGCCTCGGTGGAGATGATCCACACCGCCTCGTTGATCCTGGACGATCTCCCTTGCATGGATAATGCCAGTATGCGCCGCGGACGTCTGACGGTACATCGTCAGTATGGGGAGGACGTGGCCATGCTGGCGGTGGTGGCGCTGCTGAGTAGAGCTTTCGGAGTGGTATCCGAAGCGGCGGGGCTATCCTCGGAGCGGCGCGCGCTGATGGTCAGTCTGCTGAGCCAGGCGATAGGTGCCCAGGGGCTAGTGAGGGGGCAGTACGAGGATCTGCATGAAGCCCACCGGCCCCGATCCGTGACGGATGTCATGACTACCAACAGCCGCAAGACCGGTGCCCTCTTCCAGGCCAGCATGCGTATGGCTGCACTAGCCGCCGGGGCCGATCGAGCCGCGACCGATGCGCTCGATCGTGTTGCCCTGGCGCTGGGCCAAGCCTACCAGCTGTGCGACGACCTGAGCGATTGCAGCCCGGACCACGGCAAGGATGCCGATCAGGACCGTGACAAGGCCACCCTGGTCAATCTGCTTGGGGCCGAGGAAGTGCGTCGGCTGCTGAATGAGCAACTGGAAGAAGCCGATCGACATTTGACCATCGTTTATGGCCCTCGCTCAGCACTCGGTAACTTCATGCGCAGCCTATTCCCTCACTCTTGGTAATCATCCTGTTCATCATTGTATCGCTGGATGTTGCAACCGCTGGCGCTTGCTTTCAAAATCGATGCCCACAAACACACACCATCGCGGAGCCCGGGCCATGAGCGAGCAACAGCAGGACAAGCGTCGTCGTTATTCCAGTCAAGTCGTCGATGGCATTGGCAAGTCCGCCAGCCGTTCCATGCTGCGCGCGGTGGGATTCAACGATGAGGATTTCACCAAGCCCCAGGTGGGTATCGCCTCGACCTGGAGCCAGGTCACGCCCTGCAATAGCCATATCAATGAATTGGCCGAGGATGCTCGCCAGGGTGCCGACGCGGCCGGCGGCAAGGGCGTGATCTTCAACACCATCACCATCTCGGATGGCATCGCCAACGGTACCGAGGGCATGAAGTATTCCCTGGTCTCGCGGGAAGTGATCGCCGACTCCATCGAGACCGTGGCCGGCTGCGAGGGATTCGACGGAATAGTCGCCATCGGCGGCTGCGACAAGAACATGCCGGGCTGCCTGATCGGGCTGGCGCGGCTCGATCGGCCCAGTGTGTTCGTCTACGGCGGCACCATCCTGCCCGGGGCCAACCATACCGATCTGGTGTCGGTATTCGAGGCCATGGGCGCGCATGCCAAGGGCGACATGGAGCTGATCGAACTCAAGCAGATCGAGGAGACGGCGGTTCCCGGGCCTGGCTCCTGTGGCGGCATGTATACCGCCAACACCATGGCGTCCGCCATCGAGGCGCTGGGCATGAGCCTGCCCAACAGCTCGGCCCAGAATGCAGTATCCCAGAACAAGCGAGACGATTGCCGTGCCGCTGGCGCCGCCGTGCTCGAACTGCTTGATCGGGATCTGAAGCCCAGCGACATCATGACTCGCGAAGCCTTCGAGAATGCCATTACCGTGGTGATTTCCCTAGGTGGCTCCACCAACGCGGTGCTGCACCTGATCGCCATGGCCAATGCCATCGGCGTCGAGCTAGCCCTGGACGACTTCACCCGCATCGGCCGGCGCGTGCCGGTAGTGGCGGATCTACGCCCCAGCGGTCATTACATGATGAGTGAGCTGGTCGCCATCGGCGGCATCCAGCCGTTGATGAAGATGCTGCTCGATGCGGGCCTTCTGCACGGTGAATGCATGACCGTCACCGGCAAGACGCTGGCGGAGAACCTGGCGAATGTCGCTCCTTACCCGAGCGATCAGCAGATCATCCAGCCCCTGGACAAGCCGATCAAGAGCGAGAGCCACCTGCGCATTCTCTACGGCAACCTGGCCCCGGAAGGGGCGGTGGCCAAGATCACCGGCAAGGAAGGCACGCGCTTTTCCGGTCGGGCCAAGGTGTTCGGCTCCGAGGAGGAGGCCCAGGCGCGTATCAACGCCGGCGACGTGGTGGCCGGCGATGTGGTGGTGATTCGCTACGAAGGCCCCAAGGGCGGCCCGGGCATGCGCGAAATGCTGACCCCGACTTCGGCGATCATGGGTCAGGGCTTGGGCAACGACGTGGCCTTGATCACCGACGGACGATTCTCCGGCGGCAGTCACGGCTTCGTGGTCGGGCATGTGTCACCCGAGGCCTTCGAGGGCGGGCCGCTGGCGCTGGTGGAGGATGGCGACGAGATCACCATCGACGCCGAAGCGGACACCATCGACGTGCATATCGACGAGCAGGAATTCGAGCGTCGTCGCGCCAACTGGAAACAACCCGCACCGCGCTATACCCGGGGTGTGCTGGCCAAGTATGCGCGGACGGTGAGTTCGGCGTCGACCGGCGCGGTCACCGACCTGCCGGAATAATCGATGAGCGTGTCGCGGTTGGAAATCGATTCGCCGATCGGCGTGATCGCCGACACCCACGGCACGCTGCGCGACGAGGCGCTCATCCTGCTTCAAGACTGCAAGCTGATCCTGCATCTCGGCGATATCGGCAAGCCGTTCATTCTCGAACGGCTTGCCGAATTGGCGCCGCTATTTACCGTTAGGGGTAATATCGATATTCAGGACTGGGCCGAGAATATTCCTTCGACCCAAGATCTGATCGTCAACGGCTGGCGGCTGCATCTGGTACATGACATCGCCGATTTCGATGCAAGCACCCCTTGCGACGCGGTGTTGCATGGCCATTCCCACAAGCCGCGCAACGAGTGGCAGGGTGGCCGCCTGCTGTTCAATCCCGGTGGTGGCGGTCGGCGGCGCTTCAAGTTGCCGATCACCCTTGGCAAACTCTGGGCCGATGAACGTGGCCTGCGCGGCGCGATCATCCATCAGCCGCTTGTGACATGACGTCACCCATAGCCGATAATCGCGCCACTGCCATCGGTGCCACCACGGTTCTCAATTGGGCGATGGCTGCCGGGCCGATCACCTTGGGTATGCTGGGGACAGCAGACGTTTGAGTAGTCGACTGTGTTCACGCAGTGCCGGTTGATGGATTGGGCTTCCATGTAAGCCTTGTCTTGATAAAGGTTTGTCGAGAGGCATTAAGGAGAATACACTCAAAAGGTCAGACTAAGTTTTATTGACTAAGTCATTTTTTGGCGTGTCGGAGGCTGCTCATGGAAATCATTAATATGCACGATGCTAAAACCCGCCTATCGCAGCTCGTGGAAAAGGCTGCGAAGGGAGAGCCCTTCATTATTGCCAAAGCGGGTAAACCCGTAGCCCGTGTCACCGCCATCGATAGCCCCGAACCGGGTAAGGAGCGCCGCCTGGGTTTCTTGAAAGGGCAAATCAAAGTACCTGAAGACTTCGATCGCATGGGTGAGCAAGAAATTTCCGAACTATTTGGAGAGCAGCCCTGAACCTCCTTCTCGATACGCATATCCTGCTCTGGGCGGCGGGGGAGCCGCGGCGGCTGTCTGCCGAGGCTTTGAAGCTTATGGAAGCTCACGACAATATCCTGTATTTCAGCGCTGCCAGTATCTGGGAAATCGTCATAAAGAATGGGTTGCAGCGCCCGGATTTTAACGTGGATGCCCATCTACTTCGCCGGAGCCTTATCGAGAATGGTTATCGGGAGCTGCCGATCGCATCGCAACATACACTTGCGGTTGCTCATTTACCGTTCATTCACAAGGATCCATTCGATCGGATTCTTGTCGCCCAGGCAGGGTTCGAAGGATTTTTGCTGCTGACGATGGATGACCGGGTGGCGCAATATCCCGGTCCGATTCGTCGGGTGTAGGTAATTAATCAGTACAAGACTGATAAGCAGATTGATATGGACTCGATGATAGGCAAAGGAGGTATCATGCCTGATACGCGTTTACGCATCGAATTGCTCGATACCCAGCCTCTGGTTTGGCGCCGCATGCTGGTGCCGCAGCAGATCAGCCTGCATCGTCTGCTCAAGGTGCATATTGCTGCTCCAGCATCCAGTGTTCCAGGTCACGCCAGGTGCGGGTAAGAAAGCGTGCCCAGGACAGGTCGTCCTCACCATAGAGCGGAATGCCTTCTTCGGCCACGGCGGCGCGGATGGCTAGCCCCGCGCGATGCAAGTCGACGATATCCACACGGTCTTCCGACACTGCCAGCGCTTTTGCCAGTTCGCGTCGAAGGGTTTCGTTGCGACCGAAAGCGTCCAACGGATCACCCGGCATGCCTTGCCACTGTATCGCGATATCCCAATCGCTCCTGGATGTGGCGCGTCCGGTGGCTCGGCTGCCGATCAGCACAGCGAAGGCCAGGCCGGAAGTCCCGTCCAGAACTTCCCTTAGTGCATCATAAGCAGTAGCGAGAGACATGGTGAGGCGGTTATTCCTAAGTTAGCAGCGGGGAAAGTTTACCTTGATGACGACGATTTTTCGCGACTTGCCGCATCGTCCTCTTTTTTCAACGCGCTGATGAACATGGTGCCGAGTCCGTTGGCGTGACAGAAGGCCACGAGCCTCTTCTGAACCAGCTTACGGTAGTAAATGCACACGCCACCCAGGAAGAACAGCACGCTTGCAAACAGGAATTGCGACGCGGCGAAGGCGGAAACCTGGTGCTCCGTGGCACCTTCCAGATTCCAGAGATAGGGGATCGACGCGACCACGAACAATCCCGACCCCAGGACGAACTGGGCCACGGTGAGGTTGAACAGCTGCATGTAGAACACCGAGGGCGCCTCGACCACCTGCAGGACATTCACGAAGCCGCCGATCACGAACATCACCGAGCCGATGATGAAGCACCAGCTACCCAGCATGATGGCTTCCAAGGAAGGGAGAAAGCATAGACTGCCCACCGCGAACAGCGCCGAGCCGAGTACGTAGGCCCAGGCGGCGACGTATTCGATGTAATCGGCGAAGGACTCCGTATGGTGCTGGCGCCAGTATTTGAGCACCTCGAGCAGGTCGTGGCCGGTCACCATTAGATAGAGCAGCGAGCCGGCGAGGAATAGTGAGTCGCCGACAACCAGGTAGTGCGAGAGTGACGGAAAGAAGAAGACGCTACCGACGACGAATGCCAATCCCCCCAGCTTGTAGCTTAAGGCGTTGATCGTTTCCCAGAGCTTGTGGGAATGGCTGTGCGGATTCTGCGAACCAAGGTTGGAAACCCGCGGACGATGGGTAATTAAATGCGGCATAGAATACGAAGCTATCGATTGATTGGTTGATGGCATTAGGGCGAATGTGCCGCCAGTCATAGGAACTGCAATGCCTACAAACCGCCCGGACCTTGGTTCGAGCGGTGTTTTCCGGTGTCAGGCGGTTATCACTAAGCGCCGCCAATACCCTTGATGATATATCCCGAACCGCCACAGTCGTCGCACTGCTTGTCGCCTAGCTTGCCGGTGCCTTCGCAGCGGGGGCAGGCATCCTCGCCGGTGCCCGGAGTGCCGGGTTCCGCTTCGTCACCGGGCTCGGGAATGTTGGTTTTCTCGTCCTGGGATTTGTCGGCTGCCATAAATCCTCCTTGTTTGGCATACGCAGGCTAGGGCCTGTTGACGTTTCATCGCGAACCGCGTTGCTGCATCAAAAAAGTGTCAGTCAAGGCGCGAAGCGCAGGGAAGGGTTATTCCCTTTTCAAGTTTCGCAACGCAGAATGGCGCTTTTTGCTGCGCAACCCGAAGGGCTGGGCCAGTTTTTATCCGCTGCTGCGTTAGTCGTCGTTCATTTGGAATAACCAAATTTCTCTCCTCCTGCCTTGCCCCGAATAACAACTGGCGCCAGCGCGGTCGTGAATGAAACGTCAACAGGCCCTAGTCATTTATATCGGATCCTAGTAAATCTAGGATACCTTTCCACCTTTGGCCAGTAACGAACTCAAGATGAGGTAAGTCGCTCCTCGGTGTACTACAGCACCGGGAGCGGCTGCCTGAAGACCTAGCACAGCCGGCGTGTACTGGCCTGGCGGGTATCGAACACCTTGGATACGGACTTCTGCATCGATGCCCTAGAGGAGGCATTGGCGCGTCATGAAGCACCGGAAATATTCAACACCGATCAAGGCTGTCAATCTACCAGCCAGGCGTTCACCGAGATACTGGAAGCCCATGATGTCCGCATCAGCATGGACGGTAAGGGCTGCTACTTGAACAACCTCTTTATGGAGCGGCTGTGCGGATTCTGCGAACCAAGGTTTGAAACTTCCATTATGGCAAAGCTTGGCGATTCAGGAAGAGCGCCGTTGGCCGCGAAACCGGATGCTGGAATGGGGGCTTTTGATGCTTGCCATACTCAAGGGTAAGGCGAAGCATTCAAGTGGCCATTATAACGTTGTAAGCAGGCCTCATTACTTTACTGATCAATTGCCCTGATTTTGATTACTGGTTTGGCTCAAGCGTGGCTTCTTCTGTGTTTTAAAATGTAACATCAAAGAAATTTTGTGTTTGCATTTAAAGAGCACTGGCGATTGTCAGGCAAGTGAGTCTTCAAATTGTTTGACCAGTATTGTGCGGGTGAATACAGGAAAGACATCCAGGGACTTCGAGCGCTGGGCGCCATTTTGATAATGGTCTTTCATATATGGCTGCACAAGGTATCGGGCGGCGTCGATGTCTTTTTCGTCGTTTCAGGCTTCATGATGGCTTCATTGCTGCTCAAGGGCTTTTTCAAGCAGGGCGTGGTGAACCCACTGGTGTTCTGGGGCGGTATCGTGAAAAGGGTCGCGCCTTCAGCCTATCTGGTACTGGGTGTGACGCTGCTTGCCAGCTATCTGCTGATATCGCCCTCCTTTCTGATGGCGACAACCACCGAAATAATTGCCAGCGTACTACATATAGAAAACCTGCAACTGATGCGGGATTCCGTCGATTATCTGGCAGCCGATGTCCCGGACAGTCCGGTTCAGCAGTTCTGGGCGCTCTCCATTCAGGTGCAATTCTATGCCGTGCTCCCTTTCATATTGCTTTCCCTGGCGTGGGCCTCTAGGAAGCTGAATACTTCGGCACCCCTGTTTATCGGCGTACCATTGATTATTGTCGCTTCATTTATCTACGCCGTTATCGTCGTGGCGGAAAACCCGTCTCTGCACTACTTCGATCCCTTGGCCAGGGCCTGGGAGTTTTTCACAGGCGTACTCGTCTTTCTTGTCGTCTGTAATCTGAATTTCGTGAAATACCGAAGCCTTTTAGGCTTGTCGGGATTGCTGCTAGTGATCGGCGGCGCTTTTCTCATCCCCAAGGGGGCGAGCTTTGCCGGCATGGTTTCATTGATACCCGTGCTGGGCGCTGCCTGCATTCTCGTTTCGGGGAGCAAGGGTGCGGGGCTCGCCAACAGGCTGCTATCGACTAGAGGCCTGGTCTACCTGGGAGGCGTCTCCTTTACCATCTATCTTTGGCACTGGCCGTTGTATGTCTTTTATCAGACCTACTTCGATATCAATAGTGTTGCTATCGTTCCTGGGCTTGCCATCATGGCGCTGGCTATCCTGTTGGCGATCGCTACCAGCAAGTTGGTGGAAGCGCCATTCAAAAAAATCCCCAGGGAAAAAGTACTCGTCAATTTCGCCATAGGCATTCTATTCTTTTCCCCCGTCATGGCCTCCGCATATCTGTTACGAAACGATATTCTCGCCACCTATGACAAAGCCACCGAGCAATGGGTAAAGCAAGATGTCGAACCCTATCATCAGACACGTATCTTTCCCGAAAAGACACCGAACGCTATCGAGGAAGAGGAGCTCTTTGCAGCTCGTGGTGTATTTCCGGAGCCCTATAACACCAACTGCCAGCAGAGCGTTCACGGCACAGCGGTCAAGACGTGCCGTTTTGGAGCGGTCGATGCCGATAGGAAGGTCGTTCTGGTGGGGGGCTCCCATGCCCTGCAGTGGCTAACCGCCCTAAGGGCCATCGCCAAGGACAACAATTTCGAAATCGTCAACATGATCAAGAGCAGTTGTCCACTTGGTGTGGTGGAGGAGTCCAACGCGTCTTGTCGCGTGTGGAACGAAAAGGCCATGGCGGCCATCGTCGAGATGCAACCCGATGTCGTGATAACGAATTCCACACGAACCACCGAGGACGAGGGCGAGTATCTTCCCGAGTCGTATGTCGATAGCTGGAAGGCTCTGGCAGCCCATGGCATCAAGGTAGTGGGGATACGGGACAACCCGCGTTTCGAATACGACGTACCCGACTGTCTTTACAAGCACCAGCAGGCATCGGCCAATTCCTGCTCCCTGGATAGAAACGAGGTATTCCAGGCGGAAAATCCTGCAGTTGAACATGAAGACCTTATTGCGAATATCGACATGTCGGATCTGCTGTGCACCGAGACACGTTGCCCGACGCGGTTCAAGGGCTATCTGATGTATCGCGACGATCATCATGTCCATCTTCCCTACGTCAAATTTCTCCGGGAAAATGTCGAGAAACAGTTGAAGGGCGCACTGCCGGATGTTTTCGATACCGCCATCGTTCGAGCCGTTGCAGAGAAGTCAGCGCTGATGGTCAGCCGCCAAAAGCGTCCTGCGAGCAAGATCCGGGGCTCCTGAATGGCCGACCTGACTGAGTATTCGGCCTGAATGACAAGGCGGCCCACTCGGGCCGCCTTATTACGCGTTACTCGTTGCTTTCCTCAGATCATCCTAGACCGGCGCGTCGCTACGACTGACCTCGATCGGCAGCCCCTGGCGCACGCTGGCGCCACTGACCCCCTCCAGCCAGGTGCCCATCACCTTGCGGGTGGGGTCGGCAAAGCCGAGATCGTTGATGTTGACGCCGGCGCGCACCCATTCCACGCCTTCCATCGTTTCGCCGTCGATCACATGATCGCTGCCGCCGAGTTCCGTATGGCCGTAGCTGTGCTCGATGCCGAGAGAGCCTTTCATGACCCCATCGGTAACCAGGGCCAGTCCGATCACCTCACCGCCAGGGCTCTTGAGGCGCACGGTGTCGCCATGGGAGATACCGCGATCCCGGGCGTCATCGGTATGCATCAGCACCGGATTGTAGGGCTTGATCATGCGTAGCCGTTCGAGTCCGATGGCGTAGGAGTTCATGATGTTGGACTTGTAGGAAAAGGCCAGCAGCGGCCACTCCTTTTCGCTGAATACCTCCCGCATCAGGCGGCCATCGCTCATCCGGGGTTCCTGATAGCGCGGCGTACCGCACAGGCGCTCGCCGGTCTGGCTGTCGATGGCGGTGCCCACCTGGGCGTTGTAGACGCAAAGCGGCTTGGTCCAGGCATTCTTGAGCTTGTCCTTGCCCAGGTAGGCGTCGCTGTGATCCTCGAAGCGCCCGCCTCGGGCATAGAGATAGGCGACCGGGCCGCGTTCGCCGGCGGGCAGGGTCTGTTCGATCTTCGGCAGTAGCGGGGCGATGCCGCCGTGTTGGATATCGCTTTCATCCGCTGCCGGTAGTGGCTGGTTCATGAAGGCGATGTTGGCGGCGGCACGCAGATAGAAGTCCTCGGCGCGGTTGAGCGGATAGCGCTTGCCATCGGCGCCGGGAATGGCGTTTTCACCAAAGCCTGGCAGGCCAAGGCGCTTGGCCACGGCGATGAAGAAGCTGTCCATGCTGACCGGCTCGCCGTCTTCAGTCTTTTGCTGGCGGGGCTCCACCACGGGCCAGCAGGCGGTGGTCATCTTGCTCACGACCCCGCTCCAGGCGCCGGTGAAGCCCCAGACCTCATACATCACCGAGTCCGGCACGATGTAGTCGGCATACTGATTGGTTTCGTTGATGAAGCCGTCGATGGCCACGTACAGGCCCAGGTTCCTTGGGTTCTTGAACTTCTCGGTGATCAGCCCCGGTAGGCCGGCCTGGCCATAGAAGGGGTTGGCCATGCAGCCGATCACCGCCTTGAGCGGGTACGGATAGCCGTCCAGGGCGGACGCTAGCTGCTCAGTCAGGATCGGCGGTGCAAGGGAGCGCCAAGGCGCCTTGGCCGGGTAGGGATTTTCGCCCGCCGCCACCTTGCGCTTGTATTCCGAGGTCTTCTCGTAGGCGAAGCGTGAGCGGGAGACGAACACGCCCTGAGGCTTGCGCATGTCCGGGAAGCTCTCCAAGTCGTAGCGCGGACCATCCGCCATGCCATTGAACTTGCCTGCCCCCAGGGCCGCACCGCCCTGACGGTTCATGTTGCCCGCCAGCAGGTTGAGCATTTGAATGCCGTAGGCGGCGTAGAAGCCGCTGCCGGACATCATGCCGCCGTGGCAGTCGACGACGGCATCGCGGCCGTAGGCGGCAAAACGCTCGGCGACATGCGTTATCTGGCGCTCGGTAATGCCGCAGTAATCCGCATACGCCTTGAGAGTGTGTTCGTTGGCGGCGTCTTTGAGCTTGGTCAGGCTGCTCTTGACCTTGAGCGTGCCTTCCGGGGTCTCGATCTCGCGCTCGACGAACAGGGTGGCCTTGGACACCTTGGAGGCGGGTAAGAGCTGACCGTTGGTATCGACCACCAGCAGTTCGTCATCATCGCCGTCCGGCTCGGCATCACCAATATCCGAGCGGCGCAGAAAGTGACCGACCCGAGGGTGATTCTCTTCTTCGATCACTAGATGCGTGGCGTTGGTGTAGCCCACCTCGCCGGCGCTGTCCGCGGCCTGCTGGGTCGGGATGGCCAGATAGTCCGCGGCGTAGGCCTCATGGTCGAGCAGCCACTGCACCAGCGCCATGGCCAGGGCGTTGTCGCTACTTGGACGAATGGGAATCCAGCGGCTGCGCTCAACGGAGGCGTGAGAAGCCGTGGCATTCAGCGCCGGGTCGATGACGATGTAGTCCAGATTGCCCAGAGAGCGTGCTTCCGCCAGCAGACGCCCCTGGCGTTTGAAGGGGTTGCCCGCCTGGCTGGGGGCGGTGCCGATGAACAGCGCGAACTTGGCGTTGGCGTAGTCCGGCTTGGTATGAGCGTTCTTGGCCAGGTCGTCCATCATGGCGCCGGAGCCCATGCGGAATGCCAGGCCGCAATAAGAGCCGTGGTGACCGTAGTTGCGCGTGCCGAAGGCGTTGTTGCCGAAGCGCTTCAAAAGTGCGGAGCGGCCGTAGTCCGTGGCCTCCATCATCAATAGCTGATTGGCCTTGGGGCCATATTCCGGATTGTCCGAATCGATCAGCTCGTCGTGGTTGTGAATGGCGCGCAGCCCGTCCACCGGGCCCTCGCCAAACAGATCGCCGCCTTCGCAGACCTCCTCGATCAATTTCTCGAAGGAAATCTTTTCCCAGCGGTGGCTACCGCGCTCGCCGACCCGTTTCAGGCAGTCGGTGATGCGATGAGGGCTTGTGATCTGGGCCATCATGGCGTTGCCCCGGGCGCAGGCGGTGGAGCGTCCTGCCAGCCCCTGACCTTGATAACCGCTGATGCTTCTCAACGCTTCCGCGACCGGGGTCTTCATGGGCAGGTGCGGCTCGGAGGAGAGCGGATGATAGGGGTTGCCGATGACCCGCAGTACCTTGTCGGTGTTGTTGTCCACCCGCACCCGCACGCCGCACTTGGTGGTGCAGCCATAGCAGATGGTGAAGGCGGTGCGCTGATCCCGATTCAGGGTCAACTCGCCGCTCTTGGCATCGACGTGATACTCCGGCGCCAGGGCGTTGCCATAGATATTGTGCTTGGGTGTCTCACCGGCGCTGCCGGTGACGCCCTTGCCCATCTTGATCAATGGGCCGGAATAGCCGACGGCGAAGGTAGCGGCGCCGCCAGCAGCGACAGCGCCCTTTAACAGACGACGACGTGACTTATCCATGGCTAGGCGCTCCTGTAGATATGTCAGAAGAGGAAGATGATTTGTCGGTGATCGCCCGGGCCTCGTGGCCGCGCCAGGGGATGAGCAGATCAATGAGCAGGATGGCAGCGATCCACAGCCCGAAGGTGCCGAGAATACCCATCAGGCCGTAGGAGCCGAAGGCCATGTCATAGTTGTGGTAGCCGGCACTGTTTCGCGCCACGGTCTGCACGTTCATCAACACGACCCAGCGGAACATCCAGGCCACGTGCAGGGCCAGTAGCCCGACCAGCCAGCCCCAACCCCATAGACGCTCGCGCAGTCGGAGAATGATGGCAATGACGAACAAGGCGATACCGGCAACGCTGCCCCACAGCGCGGTATTACGCCACTGCGTGCTGTCCTTGATGGAGTCCAGGGCAATGGCGACGGAGCCATCCACCGCATTGACGCCGTCCAGGAACCAGGTGAGGGCAATGAAACCCATGGCGATACAGGCGCCAATCATGACGCTGAACATCTGACGATTGATTATGGCATTACGTGCCTGGCTGATGCGGTTGAGCAGCATTACAAGGCCACAGGCGCCGATGAAGCCGGTGGCGACGAAGGCAAACGGTAGCCAGTAGGTATGCCACAGCGGGCGGGCGCGAACGATGGCTACCTCGGCACCGGTATACAGCATGATACCGATGGACAGCGCCAGAGCAGCCAATCCTACCAGCACCATCAGCGGACGCGGAATTTTCCAGTTGCCCCAGGAGAGCCAACCGGCGACCTTGGAGAACCAGCCATCGCTTGCTTGGCTACACTCCTTGAGTGCCGGGCGCCAGGACATCCAGGCCAGTACCACCACGCTACCCAGATAGAGCGGCAGGATGAAGCTGCCCAGGGACATCCAGGACCTGGGGGTGGGGTAGCCGTAGAAGTGCCAGAAGCGCAGTGGCTGGTGCAGGTCGGCGAGCAGGGCAACCGGTCCTACCAGGGTGGTGGTGACGCAGGCCAGCATGGCGATGCGGGCGGTGGGCATCCAGGCTTTTTTACCGAAGATAAGCCCGGGTACTGCCAGCCAGAGAGTGGCGTAAGACAGCGCGATCAAGAAGAAATACTGCACCGCCCAAGGGTACCAGGCGATCCCGTAGCGCGGGACCAGCATCTCAATGGCCATCGAATTCATAACCGATCTCCTTGCCGTTCTGGTTGGCGACATCCCAGATGGCCGGCTTGATGCCGTCCGGGCGGGTAGTGAAGCGCTCGTCCATGCCCAGATAGAAGACCTGGGGCAGGGTGTTCTTTTCCGGTTTGAGCACCATCAGCTCGTTTCGATGTTGCTCGATCAGCTGGCTGATTTCGCTTTCCGGGTCCCGCATGTCGCCGATGATGCGGGCGCCGCCTACGCAGGATTCGACACAGGCTGGCAGCAGATTGGCTTCCAGACGGTGGGCGCAGAAGGTGCACTTGTCCGCGGTTTGGGTGCGCGGGTTGATGAAGCGAGCGTCATAGGGGCAGGCGTTGACGCAATAGGCGCAGCCTACGCAGCGATCGCTGTCCACCACCACGATGCCGTCTTCACGCTGGAAGGTGGCCTGTACCGGGCAGACCGGCACGCAGGGTGGGTTCTCGCAGTGATTGCAGAGTCTTGGCAGCATGAAGGTGGCAAGCTCCCCGGTCTCTTCGTGCTCGACCTCGAACTGGGAGACCACGGTGCGGAAATTGCCCAGCGGTGCGGCATTCTCGATATGGCAGGACACGGTACAGGCTTGGCAGCCGATGCAGCGGCGTAGATCGATGAGCATGCCGTAGCGCTTTTCCGGGTTGCCGCCGCGGCGCGGCGGCTGGTCGTTGATGCCGGCACTGGCCACGCTGGACAGCGGCACCAGGGCAGCCCCGGCGGTAAGCTTTGCCAACTGGCCGAGGAGAGAGCGGCGAATAGGATCCATAACGCCTCCAGGGGTTGAAGGATCGCTGCAAAGAGCGTGTCTCTTCACAAGCAAGATGATGTTATGGAACCAGTATCAACCGGGAAGACAAAGCGGGGCTTGACATCGGTCAAGTGTCGTTAGGAAAGTAATTAGTTAATAACCTAAATGCACAAGTGCTACTCAAGGCTGTAACGAATACGCCAGTTGCGCTTGCTCATGCTGCAGCAGCCACTGCTTGCGCTCCAGCCCGCCGGCATAGCCGGTCAACTGACCGTTGCTGCCGATCACCCGGTGGCAGGGCACGATGATCGACAAGGGGTTACGGCCATTGGCGGCGCCCACGGCGCGGTGGCTCTTGGGGCTGGCGATCTTTTGCGAAATCATCGCATAGCTGCAGGTTTCACCGAACGGGATGGCGCGTAGCTGCCTCCATACGCGTTTTTGGAAGTCGGTGCCTTCAGGCGCCAATGGCACGTCGAAGTGCTGGCGTCGGCCCTGAAAATACTCCTCGAGCTGAGTCTTGCAGTCGTCGATCAGCGGGTGAGGCGTAACCGCTTCGCTGCGTTCGTCGACGAAGTCGATATGGGTGATACCCGCCTCAGTGGCTTTGATCTGCAGGAAGCCCAGCGGTGAGCCTTCGGGTGTGGCCAGATAGTCGATATACATGTCAGTGATTCCACAGTTGCAGGGTGAGATAGCTGCGCCAGGGGGCGGCCTGGCGCGGGTCGGCGTCATCCAGGGCATGCAGCTTCTTTTTCACCACCAGGTCGCCGCTCAACCAGATGTCCGGGTGGCTGATGCCGCGTAGCCGCGCGTAATCCACGGTCCAGGGACCGATGCCCTTGAGCGCCAGCCACTGAGTCGTATCCTCCGGTGTCTCGCTGTCCCGGTACCACTCGGCATAACGCCGCAGGGTATCGCGGCGGGCTGCGATCATCTTGAGAAAAGCGAGATCGCTTGCGGCGATACTGGCCGGGGTGGGAAAGCAGCGTTTTTGATCATCCAATGGCTCGCCCAGCGCATCCACCAGATTCTGAACCAAACGACGCGCGGCAAGCTCCGAGATCTGTTGACCGAGAATCGCCCGCACCCCCGCCTCGAACAGAGCCCACATGCCGGGTAAACGCAGCCCGGCAACCAGAGGCAATCCGGGAACCGCTGCATTCAGATGCTCTTCGATGGCCCGGGTGTCCGCGTCCAGATCCAGCAGGCGGCGAATATTGCCGACCACGCCTTGCAGGGCGGAGAGATCATCGATGGTCAACGCCACGCGAAAGCAGTGATGCCGTGGTTCGTGAGTCGCGGTGAAATGCCCCTTGGCCTGTCCCCAGACAAAGGTTCGCCCATAGAAATCATCGCCCAGCCATTCCTGGCCCTCGATCAGTCGACGGTTCAGGAAATGATGCAGGCGGTCCCAGGCAAGCGGCGGTCGATAGGCGAGGGTCAACACCAGCTCATCATGATCTGGGCTGGCATACCGGCGAAGCTGGCTCGGATTGAGCCCCATCCGGGTCTTGAAGCAGTCGTTGAAGCGGCGAAGGCTTTGAAAACCGCTGGCATAGGCCACATCGGTGATCGGCAGGCGGGTTTGATGCAACAGTTGCTTGGCGAACAGGCATTGCCGGTAGAGCGAATAGGTCTTCGGTGCGACCCCGAAACGTTTCTGAAACAGTTGGCGCAGATAGCGGTCGCTGATACCCAGCCGCTCGCCAAGTTGGTTCAAGGTGCCTTCCTGCAGGGCACCTTCGTCGATCAGACGCAGGGCGCGCTCCAGGGTGGTGTCCACGCCTTTCCAGGCCGGCGAGCCCGGGGCGCTGTCCGGTCGGCAGCGCAAACAAGGCCGATAACCGGCCTCGGCGGCTTCCACGGCGCTGGCGAAATAGGCCACATTGTGTTCCTGGGGCGGCGTGGCCGGGCACACCGGGCGGCAATAGATGCCAGTGGTCTTCACCGCTGTGAAGAACTGACCATCGAAACGGGCATCCCGGGCCAAGCGCGCCTGGTGACATGTCTCTCTGTTAAGCACCTGTGACTTCTTCCAGTTGCATGACGTTAGGCCCAGTGTAAGCTCTCTTGCGGCAATGACTAGCCGGAAACGGAACTGAACGGGACCATCGCAGGCACGCCTGTAGGCCTTGAAACCCTACCAAAGAGAAGCCGTCGAGTGGTTGAACCCTGTGGCAGGCAAGTTGCCGGACGTGCTAGTTTTTATCTACGCATCATCAACAATAATCATCCAAGGAGACATTCATGCGCCTACTCTCTGCTGCTCTTGCGGCGTCACTCATCATTGCTGCTCCCGCCAGCATCGCTCAGCAACGTCTCTCCATTGCCACCGGTGGCACCGGCGGGGTCTATTATCCCTATGGCGGTGGTCTGGCGGAGTTGATCAACAATCATCTCGAAGGATACAGCGCGGTGGCCGAGGTAACCGGAGCCTCGGTGGAGAACATGGGGCTGATCTTTCGCGGGGATTCGGATTTTGCCCTGGTGCTGGCGGATACCGCCTATCAGGCCTACAAGGGGGAAGGGGCGTTCGACGGGCGTCAGGTCGAAGCCACCCGCGCTTTGGGCTCGATCTATCCCAATGCGGTTCAGATCGTGACCATGGCGGATTCGGATATTACCTCTCTTGCCGATCTCAAGGGCAAGCGGGTCTCCGTGGGGGCGCCGGGTAGCGGCACCGAACTCAATGCCAAGGCGGTGATGGAAGCCAATGGCCTGACCTATGACGATATGGAAACCCTGCGCCTGAACTTCAACGAGACCGCGGATGCGCTGCGCGACGGGGACATCGATGCCGGTTTCTGGAGTGTGGGGCCGCCCACCAGTTCGATCCTCAACCTGGCCGCCACCCGGGATATTCGTCTGGTCGGCTTGAGCGACGAGGAGATCGCCAATGCCAAGGAAGCCGAGCCGGTATTCGCTGCCTACGAGTTGAAAAAAGGGCTTTATGAGGGCATGGAAGAGCCGGTGCAGACCATCAGTGTGCCCAATGTACTGGTGGTCAATGCCGACCTGCCTGACGATCTGGCCTATGAGGTCACCAAGGTGCTGTTCGAGAAGACCGACGAATTGATCGCCATTCATCCGGCGGCCAACGATACCACGGTGAAGTTCAGTCTCGATTCCACCCCGGTACCGCTACATCCAGGCGCCATTCGTTATTATGAGGAAGTCGACGCCGAGATCCCCGACAAGCTACGTCCCTGAGCCTTGGTCACAACGCTTGAAGCCAAGGGGCGAGCATCGATGCTCGTCCTTTTGCTGTTGGTGGCGTGGCTCGTATCGATATGCGGTGCGGCTGCAAACGAGTCTGCTCGGTTGCAGGTGGTCTCGTCCTCGAATACCAGACTGGTCGATATTCCCCTTCAGCCCGGTGAACGCTGGTGTCTGGTATGGAATCATTCCGTGACGGGTATTCGAGTGGCGGACTGCTATCGTTATCGGCAGGGTCGCATGGTGCTGGAACGCAGCCATCAACCGGATTTCGCAGCCGGACTCGGTCATATTCCGGGTCGGGGGGTACAGACCTCCGATGGTGAAGGGGGCTACTGGATCGAGCATATCGATGAGCCGGTACCCGGCAACGGTTATCTATTACGGGTCGGCAGCATGGCCGTGAATCATAGACTTACCCATGCCGGCAATGTCACCAGTCTGAGTGCTTTGGCGGCGGGAGAGCGTGTCATGATCCGTCTCAAAACAAGTAATCAAGCGCCAGACAAATAAAAAAACCGAGCTACCGAAAACCCTGAAGAGAATGCCATGAACGAAGCACCTGATCCGTCCGACATCGACCCCGCTCAGCCCGACCCTGTCCAGCCGCGAATGGTACTGTGGTTGATTACTCTGGTGGGCGTGGGGCTATCGCTGTTTCAGCTCTATGCGGCGGGGATCGAACCGCTTGGTCTCTTCTATCAGCGCAGCATTCATATCGCCCTGATCATGTTTCTGGCCTTTCTGATGTTCCCGGTATTCGGCCCGCATCGCCGGCGCGGCGTGCTGGGTTGGAGCATCGATTGTGTCTTTCTTGCCGGGGCCTTCATCACCGGCTTCTACCTGGTGTTCTATCTCGACGCGATCATCGATCGCGCCGGGTTCTGGAACCAAACGGATATGCTCGTCGGCTGTATTGCGGTGGTCACGGTGCTCGAGGCCAGCCGTCGGGCGGTGGGGCTGGGCATGACGATAATCGGCGTGGTAGCGATCCTCTATGCCTTCGCCGGCCCCCGGGGTGACCTGCCCTGGTTGTCGGATTGGATGCCGGGCATCATGGCGCATCGCGGCTATAGCCTGGACCGGGTGGTGGGTCAGCTCTATCTCGGCCAGGAAGGGCTGTTCGGCTT
Source organism: uncultured Halomonas sp. (assembly GCF_947493865.1). Classification (GTDB taxonomy): domain Bacteria; phylum Pseudomonadota; class Gammaproteobacteria; order Pseudomonadales; family Halomonadaceae; genus Modicisalibacter. The sequence goes on along the minus strand of NZ_CANLTC010000009.1, from coordinate 91,726 downwards.
GCCCCTGGGCGTGGCGGCCACCTATATCTTCATCTTCGTGCTGTTCGGTGCCTTTCTGGAAAGCACCGGCGCCGGGCGTTTCTTCATCGATCTGGCCTATGCCGCCACCGGGCGTCAGCGGGGCGGGCCGGCCAAGGCGGCGGTGCTGGCCTCGGCGGGCATGGGCTCGATTTCCGGCAGCGCCATTGCCAACGTGGTCACCACCGGCGCCTTCACCATCCCCTTGATGAAGCGCCTGGGTTATCGTCCGGCCCAGGCCGGCGGTATCGAGGCGGCGGCCAGCACCGGCGGGCAGATCACGCCGCCCTTGATGGGGGCCGGCGCCTTCCTGATCGCCGAATACACCGGTGTGCCTTATCTGGAAGTGGTGAAGGTGAGCGTCTTGCCGGCGGTGATGTATTTCGCCACGGTCTATCTGTTCGTGCACATCATCGCCTTGAAGCGTGGTATGCAGGGAATGCCGCGTTCGGAGCTGCCCCAGTTGGGCCAGGTGATGCGCGATGGCTGGCACTTCCTGCTGCCTCTGGGCATGCTGGTCTATCTGCTGGTCATGAACATGTCGCCAATGCGGGTCGGCTATTACGCCATTCTGACCATCATTGCCGTGGCGGTGCTGCGCTTCTTGATCTGGTATCTATTCATCGCGCCGAAACAGGGGCAGCCGGTGACCGCCGCTGGTTTGAAGGAGGTGGTTAAGACCGGCTTTATCCGGCTGATCGAAGGATTGGAGCTGGGCGCGCGCAATGCGGTGGCGGTGAGCATGGCCTGTGCCGTGGCCGGCATCATCGTCGGCATCGTCGGCTTGACCGGGCTAGGGCTCAAGTTTTCGGCGATGATGATGGCCTTCTCCGGCGGCAATATCCTGCTGGCACTGCTGATGGTGTTGTTGGCAAGCCTGGTGCTGGGAATGGGGTTGCCGGTCACGGCGAGCTATATCGTCTTGATCGTATTGGTGGGACCGGCGCTTTCCACGGAGTTCGGCATTCCGCTGCTGATCGCGCATCTGGTGGTGTTCTGGTACTCCCAGGACTCCAACGTGACGCCACCGATTGCCCTGGCCGGGTTCGCGGGGGCCGCCATCGCCGGCAGCAAGCCCATGGAGACCAGCTTCCAGGCCTGGAAGTTTGCCAAGGGCCTGTATCTGATTCCGCTGTTCATGGTGTTCAATCCGGAAATCATCATGGGGGGGCCGGTGGCCGTGGTGATCTGGAACGTGATCATCGCGATCGCCGCGCTTCTGGCCTTTGCCGCAGCCCTGGAAGGCTATTTGTTCATGCGTATGTCGGTCATCCCCAGGGCGTTGATCGCTCTGGCGTCGGCGGCAGTGTTCTACCCGAATCTGTTGAGCGAGATGGTGGGTGTGGCGACCATCGCGGTGTTCCTGGGAGGGAATTGGCTGGCCAGCAAGCGCCAGACGGCGACGGGCTCTACCTGATCCGAAGCCGAGCGGTTCAAGACTGGATGGTTTTCGCCTTATGCTCGATGACGCATTTTGCGTCATCGAGTTGGGGAGAAGGCGCTAATCGTTGGGGGAGGCGATATCAGGAAATAGGCGTTTCACTCTCTACGGTTTCGCGGAGCGCTTGTAGCTCGCCTACCGAGAAATGCTCCAGGCGTCCGGCGAGCAGGTCGCTGATGCGCTGGGAGGGAATGCCCGCGCGACGGGCGATTTCCCGATTGTCCAACTCTGAAAAGGCGATGCGGCGTGTCACAACCCGCATCAGGCGAGAGCGTTTTTCCATGTCTCGGACATCGTCTTTAACATCGTCTCTTAAATCGTCTTTTGTATCGAGACGGCTCTTGCCCTTCGACGGCGGTGCCGAAAAGGCGCTACCGTTCAATTGTCGTACTGCGTTCATGAGGCTCCAATGCCTGACCACTGACAACTTCAGCATGCGAAATTTTTGCGCATTTCGCTAGTCTCAAAAGCGGGTTCAAAGCATGTTTTTTGTAACGTTTGACTAGATGGTTATTCCCGAAGTGGCGTTGGTCGGATCAATATCTCGTTGACGTCCACATGGGCGGGCTGATTGATGGCATACATGACCGCATTGGCGATGTCACGATCCTCCAGGGCATGCTCCGGCGATTGATCGAAAAAGGGCGTATCGACCATGCCTGGTTCGATCAGTGTGACACGAATGCCGCTGCCGCGAAGCTCCTCACGCAGGTTATAACCGATTCCGGTAACGGCCCACTTGCTGGCGCTGTACATTGAACCGGGGATGGTGGCGCGTCCGGCAGCGGAGCCGGTGAGCAATATATGGCCTTGCGTCTTGCGTATCATCGGCAGGGTAGCCTGGATGGTAAGGCCGACGCCATAAACGTTGGTCATCAGCATTTCCCGCCAGCCTTCGTGGTCGGCTTCGCTGAAGCCACCAGGCGAACCGCCTTGACCGGCATTGGCAAACACGATGTCGATACGCCCGAAGCGCTCCATGGCCTTGTCCACCAGGGCTTGTTGATCTTCCATGGAGGTGACGTCGCAGGCAACGGTCAATGTCTTTTCAGGGCCAAATTCGCTGGCGAGTGCTTCCAGTTTTTCCGTGGAGCGAGCCGCAAGTACCAGCTTGTAGTCCGCATGATGCGCAGCGCGAGCGGTGGCAGCACCGATGCCCGTCGAAGCGCCGGTAATGAGCATGACGTGGTCGTTCATTGTTATCTCCTTTTTAGATCCGTTTTTTTTAACAGGGGTAACTGAACAGCATGGTAAGTAGAATTTGGAAATACAATAGAGCGATATCATTAAAATGACCTAGGGCCTGTTGACGTTTCATCGCGAACCGCGTTGCTGCATCAAAAAGTGTCAGTCAAGGCGCGAAGCGCAGGGAAGGGTTATTCCCTTTTCAAGTTTCGCAACGCAGAATGGCGCTTTTTGCTGCGCAACCCGAAGGGCTGGGCCAGTTTTTATCCGCTGCTGCGTTAGTCGTCGTTCATTTGGAATAACCAAATTTCTCTCCTCCTGCCTTGCCCCGAATAAAAACTGGCGCCAGCGCGGCCGTGAATGAAACGTCAACAGGCCCTATATGACTGTCCTTTATAGCGCTGATCTTGTTTGGTTCGTAATCACTCAATCGGTGCATTCATCATCTGGGGAGACTATTTGATGGCAATGCTGAGCCTGACCATCGCCTTGCTTTTCGATGCCGCCTATCTCGGGGCGCTTGTGAGTACATCACGCTGGCCGGAGCTGAGCTATGTCGTTTTGTCGGGGCTGGTGGTAGGCGCATTCGCGGCATGGCGCTGGTGGCACAGGCCCGGGCTGCTTGGATGGCAGGCGTTGCTGCTGTCTATCAGCCTGTTGCTGCCGTTTACCAGTTGGCTAAAGGCGTACCGTATAGAAACTGAGCGCTCGAGCGACTCAGACGAATCGAAGCCCATGCCGCGACGCGATTTCAAAAAGCGTCTCGGAATGCTGGTTCTGCTGGGAGTGGTATTGCTTGCATCGATAAGCGGGTTTGCCGAACGGCGGGTACTTGAACCGGTATTGGCACCGACTCAGACCTCGGCGATCACGACCCTTGAACGTTCCCTGGCCCTGGCGGCGGCCTCCTATGCCTCGGCGCGTTTGATCGATCGCGGTATCGCCCTGGCTGCCGAAGCGGAATTGACATTGCCCTTCATCGGCGGCGTGGCGGTCAAGCCCGGTCAGGTATTCAAGCCGCTGCAGGACATGGCGGAACGCTATTCGGATGTGATGGTGGTGGCCATGGCATCGATCGGTATTCAGCGCGTGCTGCTGGAGATGGGAGAGGGCGCGGCAATGACGGTTTTTGGCAGCTTGAGCGCAGTGCTATTGATGATGGCGCTGGTATTCTCGGGGCTGTCCCGGCGTTTGGTGCTACTGGCCCGGGGTGTCGTCATCGTGCTTGTAGTCGCCCGCCTGGCACTTCCCTTGATGATAACCGGGGTCGGATTTATCTCGGATGCACTTCTGGAGGAACGGCGACAGCAGGCGCAGCAGGCCTTGAACGTGGCAACGGCGGAACTGCAGCAAGCGGATGTCGATACGTTGGAAGAAGAGGAAGGGCTAACGCAATGGTTGAATGATCTGCGCGAGCGCACCGCGGACATGACCTTGAGCGTACGTCAGTTCTCCGACGACATGGTGGAGCGCTTCGTTCAGTTGCTGGTGGTCTATCTGCTCGAGACCTTGTTGCTGCCCTTGGCAGCCCTATGGGCGCTGTGGCGAATGCTTCACATCCTGATCGCTCCCCGGTGGATCACCGAGGAGCGGGAACGGCTGAGACTCGAATGAATCAGATGCGATCGGTGCGCAGGGCGCTGGCCTCGCTATCGTCCAAAGCGTCCTGGTCGGCGTAGCGCTTGGCGCCGGAGCGCAAGGTCACACCCAGGTTGTTACTCGCTTCCTCGGTCTCCTTGGGCAGCAGATGCTCGATCGCGGATTTCTCCTCGAGCAACTCGTCTTCCGTCGCCTTCATGTACTTGCGCGCTTCGTCGTCGATGGACAGACCCTGCACGATCTCATAGCGCCCATAGCGACAGCGTACCGGGAAGGAGTAGACGATTCCCTTGGCGATGCCGTAGCTGCCATCGGAGAAGATGCCCATGCTGACGAAATCGCCGTCCCGAGTGCCCAGCTCCCAGTCGCGCATGTGATTGATGGCGCCTTGGGCGGCGGAGGCCGCACTGGATAGACCACGTGCCTCGATGATCTCGCCACCGCGCTTTTGCACCCGCGGAATGAAGGTTTCCTCGACCCATTTCTTGTCCAGCGTCGGCATGATCGGCTCACCGAATGCCTTGGCATTGCGGACATCGGGATACTGGGTCGGGCTGTGGTTGCCCCATACGGCCACATGAGTAATGTCTTGAGCATTGGCACCAATGTGGTTGCCAAGAATGCCCTTGGCACGGTTGTGATCCAGGCGACTCATGGCGGTGAACTGCGCCGGGGAAAGGTCCGGTGCGTTACGGCTGGCGATCATGGCATTGGTATTGGCGGGGTTACCCACCACCAGAACCTTCACGTCCGGGTTGGCGTAGTCGTTGAGGGCCCGGCCCTGACGACTGAAAATCTCCGCATTCTCCGCCAGCAGATCCTTGCGCTCCATGCCCTTGCCACGGGGCTTGGCACCGACCAGCAGCGCGTGACTGACGTTACGGAAGCCATCTTCCGCATTGTCGTGCAAACGCACGCCAAGCAATAACGGGAAGGCGCAGTCTTCGAGTTCCATGGCAACGCCGCGCAGTGCCTGCATGGCTTCGGAACGCTCGATGAGCTGCAGGATCACCGGCTGATCCTTGCCGAACATGTCGCCAGAGGCAATACGGAACAACAATGAGTTACTGATGCTGCCAGCAGCACCGGTGACAGCGATACGAAAAGGACGTTTCAAGTGGGATCCCTCCTGAAGTTCGATGGTAGCTACGACACCATGCTCGCATCCTCGCGGGAACAAGGAAACAAGCGTCGTACAATATTCGGCACGGACGCGCATATTTCAAATAGGTCCATCGCCATGACAGAGCATAACAAAAACCGTCCCGATTACCTCTCGTTGCATGGCTTGAAGCAGCGCACAGTCATTTATTCAGTGTTTCCTTCATGACTACTCCTTGCGAGGAGACTACCTGGGCGAGGTGATCCCTGAATGTACGTAGGGAAAAGCGCTGTCCAGATAGGCCACAACATCCAGCTCCGCCGCAGGGCCGAACAGGCTGGGCGGATACGCATCGATAATGTGCTGGCAGTGTCGTTGCATCCAGACAAAATCGATGCGGCTGACAATGGCGATACACCGGGCATCGCGGTCGGCCTTGAAGAGGTCGGCGACCAAAACGTCTTTATGGTGACGCAGGACTTTCAGGCCAACGTGGAAGTCCTGCGCACCATCGAGGTAAAGCACATTGGTAAAATCGAGAAAAAAATATGACTTATTTCTTCCTTTTGATGTCGAGTAATTGACATGGATAGGAGAGTAGAAATACTGGTTTTCATCATGGTCGGCGGCGATTGTTTGCCAAGCAAACCAATGGTTATTGGTTATCTGAAGAGGGTTCTCGTCTTCCGGATCATACGATTCAGGCATTGGGTAAAGTTTCCGAACCGAGTAAAGCTTAAGTGTGATGAATGGCTCTCCTTGTACGCAACACGAAAATAATGATCAGAATAGTTAAAAAAACGATGTAGAAACAAATGATTGAATATCATATTTCTCATTAATTTAAATAAGATGAAGCCAATTCAGCGAGTGGCTGGTACGAGATTTATTGTATAAAATATTGTGAATACAACTTGTCTGTTCCTTTCTGATGCTGAATAACGGTTTTGTTATTTTTATTGAGACCGGATGGATAGAGTGTGGAATTTCTGTACGAGATAGCCGTTCTTTCCTTGCTTCATGTGAATCATATTGTGTCGCCGGTGACTTTCTATACCTGTCGCTCCGGGGGTCAGGGCAAGTATCGAACGGAGACGCTGGAAGCCGGTTGAAGTTTTGCCAATCTCTTGAATATGTCAGGTCGATTGTCTCACGTCCTAAGAAAGATTTAGATGGATAATTCCGAGTAAATTAAATTTTTAGCAATCAATGCGCAGTATAAATAATTAAAAAGTATCAATTTTTATTAGTTTTTTGATTCGGCTTTTCACCTCTCACCACGCCTTGGCCCGCCATGAGTAATACGACTTTAGTAGTTATCAAAGAATAAATATGCAATGGAAACCGTCATGGGTTATGCAGCCTGATGTAAGAAAAATCTCGTTATATACAGTTGTCTGGCGTTTTTTTGATACTTCATGTTCCGAATAGTGCATAGACAGGTTCTTGATTGGCTCCATTCTCATTCCTCTTCTGGTTCTACTTCCTTGCTAGAGGCATCTTCTAACGTCGGCCCCAAGTCGTATTCACGTCTACGCTCATTAACAGGAGTTAGATGGCCGGTTGCGCATAAGACAAGACCATTCGGGAGTAGCGGCATGGAACAGCGCGAACAACTTGAGAAGAGCTTGAAGCCGCATTGGGTGTGGGCCATTGCTTTTGGCTCCGCCATCGGCTGGGGCAGCTTTGTTCTACCCGCGGACTGGATTGCCATGGCCGGCCCCCTGGGAGTAATGCTGGGGCTGAGTATCGGCGCGGTGCTGATGATCATCATCGGCGTCAGCTATGGTTTTCTGATCAAGATATATCCTGTCACCGGGGGTGGTTTTTCTTATGCCTATCTAGGGTTCGGGCGTAATCATGCCTTTTTTTGCGGCTGGTTTTTGACCCTGGGTTACATGTCCATCGTGGCCTTGAATGCCTCGGCACTAGCGTTATTGGGCAAGTTTTTGATTCCCGAAATTGTCGATGTCGGTCGACTCTATAGCGTTGCTGGTTGGGATGTATATCTGGGCGAAATCGTGGTTGCCAGCGTCGCCTTGGTCCTGTTTGCACTGATCAACATTCGCGGGGGCAGTTTCTCAGGCAAGAGTCAGTTCGTATTCTGCGTACTATTGATCATAGGGGCGGTTGCAGTGGTTGGAGGCATGTTACTGGCGCCGAGTACCTCGTTCAGTAATCTTGAGCCTCTATTCAAGCCCGGTGTGTCGTCCTGGGCGGCGGTGCTCTCTATCGTAGCCATCGCCCCTTGGGCCTATGTCGGTTTCGATAGCGTTCCCCAGGCGGCGGAGGAGTTCGACTTCTCGCCGGCCAAGGCATTCACGCTGATCGTATTGGCCCTCGCCATGGCGGCAGTACACTACTCAGCTCTGGTGTTGGCGACGGCATTGGCAGTGCCTTGGATGGACCTGGTCGGTCAGTCACCGGTGTGGGGCACGGGCGAAATGGTACAGGCCACGCTAGGGAATCTGGGGCTTGCTGCTCTGGCGTTGGCGCTGTTGATGGGGATTGCGACAGGGCTCAATGGCTTTTATATCGCCACCAGTCGTTTGATGTTCGCCTTGGGTCGGGCGGGGGTGCTTCCTCCTGTCTTCGGCCAGCTGCATTCGAAGTATCGCACGCCAACCGCGGGTATTCTCTTTACCTGTGGCCTTTGTCTGCTGGCGCCATGGCTTGGCCGTGAAGCCCTGCTATGGGTCGTCGACATGGCCGCTACCGGTGTCGCTATCGCTTACTTTTATTGCTGTGCGGTGGCCTACAAATGTTTCAAGTGGTCCGAACAGGGTTCCGGCAAGCATTATGAGGGCTGCGTGTCACCCTTCAAGAAATTTCTGTCGTTGCTCGGTGCGATCAGCAGTCTATCGTTTTTAGGGCTCTTGCTGATTCCTGGCTCGCCCGGGTTCTTGAGTGGACCATCATGGATCGCACTACTAATCTGGACTGCATTGGGACTTATTTTGTACGCCACTCGGCGACATATTTTCCACCGCAAATCGAAAAAGGACCTCGATCATCTGATTCTGGCATCTGACGATGTATAGCAACGCAAAACCGGATAGCAGCCACTCGGTGTCAAGAAGCAGAGGCGTTGCCATCCGGAGTGGCTTCAGCATCGATGGCAGCGATCGATTGAGCTGCTTCACGTAGTGCCGGCAAGAAGCTCAAGGCTTTTTCCCGGGACAGACGCATGGTGGGGCCTTGAACCGCCAAGCCAAGGTTGGAGCGGCCCCTGGCAGCCGGGACCAAAACGGCAATGCACAAAAGACCGGGCAGGAACTCTTCATCATCAAAGGCATGGCCGGCACTGCCGACGCGTTCTATCTCCTCTTCGAGGAGGCTCAGATCGGTGAGGGTGTTATGAGTGAAGCGTTCAAGAGAGACATGGGCCAGCAGGCGTCTGCGTTGGGCGGGCTTCATCTGGGCCAGGAACAGCTTGCCGCTGGCGGAGCAATGCACCGGAACCTGGGAGCCGGGATGCAGATAGAAGCGCAAGGGCGCCTGGGTCTCGACGCGATCGAGATAGAGCACTTCATTGCCGGATAGCGCGGTGATATTGCAGCTTTCGCCGATCTCCTTGACGAGTTGGCTAAGCACTGCATGTCGCGCGCCCTGCACGGTGTTATTGAGCAGTAGATTTTCGGCCAGGCGACGCAGACGTACGCCAGTGCCGTAGTGGCGGTTATCACCGTCACGTTGCAGCATGCCGGCGGTTTCAAGTTGCTGCAGCATGCGATGCAGGGTCGGCTTGGGCAAGCCGGTTTCTTCCACCAACCCTTGAAGGGTGAAGAATCGATCCTTCTCGGCGATGACTTCCAGTAATGACAGGAGGCGTAAAGCAGGCGTGTCACCATCGATCTTGGCTATTTCGGGCTTCATGTCGGGCTTCATAGCGATGTTCTCGATGCAGGTAGTGATCTGATCAAGGTTATAGTAATTCCTGAATTTGATAGAAAGCATACCATTTTTTGAAATTTTGTATTGACGCTGACTCTTGGAATGACTAGATTCAGCATCAGTTCCAGAAAATGGAATAAAACGTACCGAATAAAGCAAAAGCTCACTCCGGAGGGTTTTCCATGAGCACCCAAGACAGCACAGACAACCGCCAGGTTGTTCAGGGCAAGCAGAAGATGACACCGTCCGAAGCCTTCGTCGAAACGTTGGTGGCAAACGGCGTTACCGATATGTTCGGCATCATGGGCTCCGCCTTCATGGATGCCATGGATATCTTTGCTCCGGCGGGCATTCGTCTGATCCCGGTGGTACACGAGCAGGGCTCCGGTCACATGGCAGACGGTTATGCCCGTGCTTCCGGTCGCCACGGCGTGCTGATCGGCCAGAACGGCCCAGGCGTCTCCAACAGCGTGACCGCCATCGCTGCGGCTTTCTGGGCCCATACCCCGGTCGTCATCATTACGCCGGAAACCGGCACCATGGGCATCGGCTTGGGCGGCTTCCAGGAATGTAATCAGCTGCCCATGTTCCAGGAGTTCACCAAGTACCAGGGGCATGTCACCCATCCGGCGCGCATGGCGGAATTCACCGGTCGTTGCTTCGATCGTGCCATGTCCGAGATCGGCCCGACCCAGCTCAACATTCCCCGCGACTACTTCTACGGCGAGATCGAGGCAGAGATTCCCAAGCCGATGCGTCTGGATCGTGGCCCGGGTGGCGCCAGGACCCTGGACGAAGCGGCGGATCTGCTGGCCAAGGCTCAGTTCCCGGTGATCATTTCCGGTGGCGGCGTGGTCATGGCGGACGGCGTGGAAGAGTGCAAGGCGCTGGCAGAGCGTCTCAACGCGCCGGTGGTCAATAGCTATCTGCACAACGACTCCTTCCCCGCCAGCCATCCGCTGTGGTGTGGCCCACTGGGCTATCAGGGGTCCAAGGCATCGATGAAGCTGATGGCGCAAGCGGACGTGGTCGTCGCCTTGGGTACGCGTCTTGGCCCCTTCGGCACCTTGCCCCAGCACGGCATGGACTACTGGCCGACCAACGCCAAGATCATCCAGATCGACGCGGATCACAAGATGCTCGGGCTGGTCAAGAAGATCTCCGTGGGCATCTGCGGCGACGCCAAGGAAGCTGCCATCGCCCTTACCGAGCGCCTGCAAGGCCGTGATCTGGCCTGTGACAGCAACAAGGACGAACGCGCCAAGACCATCAAGAGCGAACAGGACGCCTGGGAGAAGGAGCTCGATGAGTGGACCCATGAGCGTGACGATTACAGCCTGGACGTCATTGAAGAAAACAAGCAGGAGAAGACCTTCTCCGGCGGTGAATACCTGCATCCGCGTCAGGTACTGCGTGAGCTCGAAAAGGCCATGCCGGAAAACGTCATGGTCTCGACCGACATCGGCAACATCAACTCCGTAGCCAACAGCTATCTGCGCTTCGAGAAGCCTCGCAGCTTCTTCGCGCCGATGAGCTTCGGCAACTGCGGCTATGCCTTCCCGACAATGATCGGGGCCAAGGTTGCTGCGCCGGAACGTCCTGCCGTGTCTTACTGCGGCGATGGCGCCTGGGGCATGAGCCTGATGGAAACCATGACCTGCGTGCGTCACAACATTCCGGTCACCGCCATCGTGTTCCATAACCGCCAGTGGGGCGCCGAGAAGAAGAACCAGGTGGACTTCTACGGTCGTCGCTTCGTTGCCGGTGAACTGGAGAACGAGAGCTTTGCCGAGATCGGTCGTGCCATGGGGGCCGAAGGCATAGTCGTCGACAAGCTCGAAGACGTGGGCCCGGCTTTCAAGAAAGCGGTGGATATGCAGATGAACGAAGGCAAGACCTGCATCGTCGAGATCATGTGTACCCGCGAGCTGGGCGACCCGTTCCGTCGTGACGCCCTGAAGAAGCCGGTACGGATGCTGGAGAAGTATCAGGACTACGTGTAAGGAAGCGATGTTTGCTACTGCGCTGGATGTCATGACTACTGCCGGTGCTGGCATGCCAGCCCGGCGGCAGCCAATCTCTCATCGCTCGCAACGTAAGTACATGCTTTCTTGAAGCGTTCCCGTCTAAAACCCCGCTCTGATGAGGTACCCTCATTGGATCGGGGTTTTCTTGCTTTCCAACTTACTTTCCAAAGAGTGTTCATCAGGAGGTGCCAACCATGCAGGTACTCGACAACATCATGGAACGTGCCAAGCAGGCGCGTAAGCGTATCGTTCTTTGCGAAGGCGACGATGCCCGGGTGCTGGAGGCGGCGGTAAGAGCGGCGCAGGATGGCATTGCCGATATCATCCTCGTCGGCGAACGCGCCGGGATCGAAGCGACAGCGGCGGACAATAATGTGTCCCTCGATGCCATCACCCTGATCGACCCGGCCGAGTCGTCGCTGACCCCCTCCCTGGTCGAGGCGCTGTATCAACTGCGCCACAAGAAGGGCATGACTCAAGAGCGCGCCGAGCATGAAGTGCAAAAACCGCTGGTCTTCGCCGACCTGCTGGTGCGTCTGGAACACGCGGATGGCTCCGTCGCGGGTGCCGTGCATACCACGGCGGATGTGGTGCGCAGCGCCATTCAGATCGTGGGAGTCAAGCCGGGCGCCAAGCTGGTATCGAGTTTCTTTTTGATGGTGATGGAGGAGGCGCATCATCAACGCAAGGGCGGCATGATCTTCTCCGATTGTGGCCTGGTCATCGACCCGAGCGCCGAAGAGCTTGCCGAGATTGCCAAGGCAGCGGCCGACAGCGCACGCGCCTTGCTCGGCGAGGAGCCGAAGGTGGCCATGCTGTCGTTTTCCACCAATGGCAGCGCCAAGCATGCGGCGGTGGACAAGGTGGTGGAGGCGGCGCGCAAGGTGAAGGCCGAGTGCCCTGAACTCGCCATCGACGAGGATATACAGCTCGATGCCGCCATCGTGCCCGAGATCGCCCAGCGCAAGCTGCCGGATTCCCGGGTGAAAGGCGAAGCCAACGTGCTGATCTTCCCGGATCTCGAAGCCGGCAACATCGGCTACAAGCTGGCGGAGCGCATCGGCGGAGCCAAGGCCATCGGGCCCATGTTGCAAGGGCTGGCCAAGCCCGCCAACGATCTCTCCCGGGGTTGCAGCCCCGATGATGTCTATCACGTGATCGCCGTCACCGCGGTACAGGCTCAGGCGCAGGATTGAGCCATGCAAGAATGGGCAGCTCGAAACAGGCGCAATCATGACCTCTGAAACCCTGCTGCCATTTCTGGTGGTGACGGCGTTTGCCGGCTACTTTCAGACGGTGACCGGCTTTGGCCTGGGCATGATCGTGATCGGCGTGATTAGCGGCCTGAACATCGTCTCGGTAGCGACGGTGGCGGCAGTGGTCAGTCTGATGAGTCTGGTCAACAGCGCCGTGGCATTACCAGGGAAGCTCAAGCACGTGCATTGGCCGGTGGCCTGGGCGGCGATTGCCGGTATCCTGCCGGCCATCGGCGTGGGGGTATGGCTGCTCGGCTATATGAGTGCCAGCGCTTCCAGCTTGCTGAGCCTGCTGTTAGGCGCTGTCATCATCTATGGTGGCGCTAACCTGGCATTGCGTCCTAGTCGCAAGAATGAGCCGTCATCCAAGCTGAGCTTTCTGATAGCAGGTGTCCTGTCGGGGCTTCTTGGAGGGCTTTTCGGCGTTGCCGGACCCCCGCTGATCTATCAGTGCTATCGCCAACCGCTGCCTCTAATCAGCATCCGCAATATGCTGATCATGTTTTTTGCTTTTACCGCACTGACCCGCACATTGTTCATCGCGATTCAGGGCCAACTGGATGCCGAAATCTTGGTGCTGACCGCCTGGGCCATCCCAGTGATTGCCCTGGCAACCTGGCTGGGGCGACGTTTCCCGCCGCCGCTAACACCGCCGACAATGCGTCGTCTGGCCTCTGTGGTACTGATCGGCATTGGTCTCGGGCTCATCGTGCCGGAGCTGAGGGTCTTTTTTTGACCGCAAACCTTGGCTAAGCAATAAGCTTCAGGGTAATACCTTGACCAGCGTCGAGTAACCGCTGAAGTATCCCTTGCGGGATCCCCTTTGGCTGGAAGTCGCGACAGCTACGACGCGCTTGGATTGCTTTCTTCAATGAGGTCATATGATGCCTCTTTTTAATATAAGTTAAGCTTTATATATTGTAGGTTTCATGAAACGAAAGCCTTGGGAGCGATTGCCTGTTCGGGAAAAGCCCTGAGCAGTTTCTTGTCGCTGGTAACGAGCGGTATGTCGAATCGCTGTGCAAGCGCCACGAATTCACAGTCATAGGCGGAGCAGCCGGTTTCTTCCGCCAGCACAAGCACGGAAAGCGAGTCCAGCTCATACTCGTTACCTGCCAGGAGCTTTTCCGCTTGGCCTTGAATCTGATAGGCCGTGGTGAGTTCAAGTAATCCTTTTCGCATATACAAGGCGAGGATGTTGCGTAATTCGCTGCGCCATAATCTTGGCACTAACCATTGAGCGTCCTTTTTCAGCACACTCTCGGCGGCTTCGGTATGTTCGGTAGGCAGGTACAAGTAGGCGATGGTGTTGGTATCGGCAACGATCATTGGCGACCGTCGTTCTTGGCGTCGGTGATGTCGGCTTCGCTTAGCAAGCGGTCAGCGCGTACTCGCTGACGCAACTCGCGAGCCTTGTCCAGATGCTGCTCCGGCGTGGCGTTTGACGGGAGCAGGGCGCGCTCCAGATAGATGATCAGCTCGCTATTGATACTCCGCCGATGCAGTGTTGCGGAGGCCTTGAGCCGATCATATAGCTCATCGGGAATGTTTTTTACGGTCAGGGATGCCATGGCGCTTGCTCTAGTATGCATGAGTGCGGTGGTTTCATTTTGGTTTCAAAGTGGTTTCTCGTCAAGGATATGGCAATGCCTTGCGAGTGAAATAGGCCGCAAAAAGCTAGCGCTGGCGCAGCTTGCCGACGATCAACTGTGCCACTTCCAGCAGCATTTCGTTGTCGATGGGGTGAGCCAGGTCCAGTGCCAGGCTATGACGATAGAATGGGCTGAGATCCAGCCCCACCCCCAGACCACGGATTTCCACCTCGCCTTGGCGTTCACGTCGGGCGACGACGTCCTTCAAATGGTTGTCGAGATAGAACTTGTCATTGGCCAGGTTGGTGGCGGTGTCCATGGGGCAGCCGTCGGAGATGACGATGAGAATGCGGCGCTGCTCGTCGCGACCGAGCATGCGGTTGCAGGCCCAGTCCACGGCCTCGCCGTCGATGCCTTCGCGGTAAAGATCGTGCTTGAGCAGGGCGCCGATGTTGCGGCGCACCCGCCGCCAGCGCTGGGCGGCCTCCTTGAAAACCAGATAGCGCACCTCGTTGAGTCGCCCGGGATTGGCCGGCCGCCCCTGGCTCATCCACTCCTTCTGGGTACGGCCACCGTTCCAGGCATTCGTCGTGAAGCCGAGGATTTCCGTGGTGACGCCGGCCATCTCCAGGGCCCGGGTCAGCAGGTCCAAAAGTATGGCGGTCGATTCGCTGTAGGTCTTCATCGAGCCGGAGCAGTCGATCAGGAAGCTGACCATGCTGTTGGCCTTGGGCTTGTACTGCTCGAGCCGGAACAGGCGGCGCTCCGCCGGGGAGGTGATCAGTTGCGCCAGACGCCGACCGTCGATATAGCCTTCCTCTTCGCCGAAGCTCCAGCCATCCCGCTCGACGTTGCTCAAATGGGCGGTAAACAGCTGCGCCAGACGGCGGACGTTGATGCCTAGCTCGGCAATTTCCTTGTCCAGACGCTGGCGATATTCATCCAGTTTGGCGGGGCGCACCAGATTAGAGGCCACATCCTCGCGATCATAGGCGGTGGTGAAGATGCGATAGCGTTGCTCCGCGTCATCGAAGACCTTGCTGTGGCCGGAAAGCGCAGTAGAGAAGCCTTCGTCGTCGTCTTCGTCGAAATCGAGAAAGAGTGCGAAGCCTTCCGATTCCTCGTCGTCATCCTTATCGTCGTCATCGCCCAGCGCCGCGCGAGCCTCGGCGACCCCTTCGGCGGTTACCCGGGCAATATTGAGCGCATGTTCGGCGAAGGCCGCCTGATCCCGGCGATGACGCCGCAGCCCGGCCAGATCCGCGCCGATGATCGGCACCAGGCGCCCCCGGGTGGTTTCGATGAAGTCCCCGGTCTCGTCATCGAGCGGGCGGCCAGTAATACGCGTCCAGCAGATCATGGCGATGGAAAAGATCAGCCGACCCACCACGCCTTCGGTCAGTCGCGAGTTATGAAAATCCTGGGACCAGGCCTCAAAACGCTGATCCAGATTTTGGGCCATGCCGGGCAAGCCTTTTGGCACCAGGGCCTCGACACGCAGCTGTTCGAGCAGTTCGAAGATCAGGCGCGCCACCGGGTCTTCCGGACATAGCCGGCGGTGTAGTTCGGCGTCGGAATGCAGCAGGCGCAGCGCCGTGGCATCCGCAACGCCGCGATAGGCGGTGAAATCCAGATTGTCGTCATCCAGACGCAGATGCGGCGCATAGAGCGCCACCGGCTTTGCGCCGTGGTGCAAGCGCTTGCCCCGATAGTGCAGATCGCGCTCCCCGGTCAGCGCCCGCAGCGAAGCGGCACAGAGTTCCTCGATGTGCTGTTGGCGGCGGGCAAGCTGCTGGGGAGTGGCCACTAGAACGTATCCTGGTGGTTCTGGTAGGACTCGTCGAGCTCCTCGCCGAAGCAGCGCTGATAATATTCCGCCACGATGGGCCGCTCGGCCTCGTCGCATTTGTTCAAGAATGACAGGCGAAAGGCTCGGGCCGGGTTACGAAAGATTTCGCAGTTTTCCGCCCAGGTGATCACCGTGCGCGGCGACATTAGGGTAGACAAGTCGCCGGCGGCAAAGCCCTTGCGGGTCAGATCCGCCACCTCGACCATCGAATCGATCAGCTTGCGGCCTTTCTCGTTGTCCTTGGCAGGCACCCGGGCCAGGGTGATCTTGACTTCTTCGTCGTGGGGCAGGTAGTCGAGCTTGGCGACGATGTTCCAGCGGTCGATCTGGGCGTGATTGAGCACCTGGGTGCCGTGGTACATGCCGTCGAGATTGCCCAGGCCCACGGTGTTGGCGGTGGCGAACAGGCGGAAGTAGGGATGGGGGTGAATCACCCTGTTCTGATCCAGCAGAGTGAAGTTACCATCGCGCTCGAGGATGCGCTGGATGACGAACATCACGTCCGGACGCCCCGCGTCGTATTCGTCGAAGATCAGCGCCACGGGCCGCTGCAGCGACCAGGGCACGATGCCCTCCTGGAATTCGGTGACCTGCAGGCCGTCGCGCACCGTGATGGTGTCCTTGCCCACCAGATCGAGACGGCTGATATGGCCGTCGAGATTGACCCGCAGACAAGGCCAGTTCAGCCGTGCAGCGACCTGTTCGATGTGAGTCGACTTGCCGGTGCCGTGCAGCCCCTGAACCATGACCCGACGGTTGCGGGTAAAACCGGCCAGTATCGCCAGGGTCACGTCCGGGTTGAAGCGATAGGCGGTGTCGATTTCCGGGACATGATCGCCGCGCTCGCTGAAAGTAGGCACTTCCAGGTCGCTGTCGATATCGAAGAGCGTGCGCACGGACTGCATCTTGTCGGGCTTGGCATGTTGAAGCTCGGTCACGTCGGATCTCCTCGGGACGTTTTGAGGGCGCTCTTATGAGGCTACTGTTTGAGTCTAGATGAAAGCATGGGGCATGGAGGTAATCATAGTCTTGTTTCTAAAAAGCATGCAAATCGTATCGTTTTTTGAAATTATCTATCTTTAAAAGCTGGTTTTGGCTATTGAGAACCTGACGAATGACCGATTTCCTGATTATTGGTGGTGGCGTCATCGGCATGATGACGGCCTGGCAGCTGGCGGATGCGGACCATGAGGTGACACTGGTCGAACGTGGGCAGTGCGGTCGCGAGGCTTCCTGGGCCGGCGGCGGCATCGTCTCACCGCTTTATCCCTGGCGCCATCCCGAGTCGATCTCGCGGCTGTCGCGCTGGTCCGAGGGCTATTATCCCGAGCTTGCCGAGCGCTTGCTCGCCGATACGGGAATCGATCCGGAATACCGCCAGAAGGGGCTGCTTTATTTACGTGTGAAGGACGATGCCGAGGCCATCGAATGGGCACAGCGAATGGACAAACCGCTGGAGCGGGTCGATGCCGACTTCCTGTACGAAAAGGAACCGCATCTGGCAGCGGGCTTCAAGGATGCGCTGTGGATGCCGACCCTGGGCAGCATCCGCAATCCTCGGCTAGGGCAGGCATTGCGGGCCAAGCTGCAATCACTGCCTCGAGTGACGCTGCGCGAACATGTGTCCGTCGAGCGGCTGCGTCGCCGGGAGGGCGGTGTGCAGGTAGATACCAGCGAAGGCCCGCTGACCGCGGCGCGAGTCATCCTGTGTGGCGGCGCCTGGACCGGCCAGCTATTGAAGACCCTCGGGCTGGATCTGCCCGTTCATCCAGTCAAGGGGCAGATGATGGTGTTCAAGACGCCACCCATGCCGGATGGGCGCTTGCTGATCGAGCGGGTGGTGCTGGCGGATGGACGTTATCTGATCCCCCGGGCCGATGGACGCGTACTGATCGGCTCGACCCTGGAACATGCCGATTTCGACAAGACCCCGACGGATCAGGCGTACGCATCGCTGCATGCAAGCGCCGTCGCCATGCTGCCGGCCTTGGCGACCTGCGAGGTGGAGCATCACTGGGCCGGGCTGCGGCCGGGGTCTCCGGACGGGGTGCCGTTCATCGGGCCGGTGCCGGACGTCGAGGGGCTGTTCGTCAATGCGGGGCATTATCGCAATGGGCTGGTGCTGGCCCCGGCGGCTACCCGTTTGCTGGTGGACCAGCTGCTCGGCCAGGCGCCGATTCTCGATCCGACGCCCTATCATTGGTGATCATTGGCTGGCCCAACAGTTGTGTCTCATCTGGTGCTAGGTGTTTTCAACGTGCCACGACTACCCTTATGAGATGAGGGCAGCAATAGTGGCCGTGGGCCGCGAATGCCTGTTTCATGAATAACCACTTACACGCCAGGAGCACGCCATGAGTCAACCCGACGCCGATTTCCTCAAAGCCTTCAGCCAGGCCCTCAACGATCACGATATCGATGCGGTCATGTCGATGATGACCGATGACTGTGAATTTCATGCCATCGCCGGACCGGATCTGCTGGGCAAGACATTCAAGGGCCAGGATGAAGTGCGCCAGGGACTCGAGGGTGCCTGGAAGAATGCACCGGACGCACAGTGGGTCGACGGTGAGCATTACGTGATCGGCGATCACGGCTTCTCCGAAACCACCTACAAGGGCACCACCACCGATGGCGTTCGCTCGGAAGCCCGCATGATCGATGCCTTCACCTTCCGCGACGGCAAGATCGCAGTGAAGAATGCGTTCCGCAAGAACCGTCCGCCCCTCAACCAGGGTGCCTGATAAGCCAATGGCTTAGCGACCCACGATATCCTTATTTTGAGGAGTCCGATCATGGATACAACAACACAGGCAGGCGCGGCCAGCGGCCGCAGCACTGCACCTACACAGCCTTATGATCCGGCCTACGATCCCTTGAAGAATGCGACCCCGGGCCATGGTCGGGACTATGCGCCGACTTACTGGATCGGGACTGCGGGTGAACCACCGGAGGACGATGGTCCGGTCGCTCAGGATATGGATGTCGATGTGGTCATCATCGGTTCGGGATTCACCGGCCTGACCGCCGCTATCTTCCTGGCCCAGGAACACGGCATCAAGGCAACCGTGCTTGAAGCCAATCGCGCCAGTTGGGGCTGTAGCACCCGCAACGGCGGGCAGGCGCAGTGTGCCTCGGGACGTCTGAAGCGCTCCCAGTGGATCGAGCGTTGGGGTCTGGAGACTGCGCTGAAGATGCATGCCGAGTGTGTCGATGGCATGAACACCTTCAAGGAGTTGATCAAGGATATCGACTGCGAGCCTCAGTATGGCGGTCACCTGTATCTGGCGCATCGCGACAAGGTGATGACGACGCTGGAGAAGGAAGCCAAGCTGTTGCGCGAGACCTTCGACTACGACGCGCAGATACTCGATGCGGATACGGTCAAGCGCGACTGGGTGGGCGATACCGAAGCTGCCGGCGCCATGCATGAGCCTGAAGGAATAGGCATTCATGCAGGCAAGCTGGCCTTCGGTTATCACAAGAAGGCTCGGGCGCTCGGCGTCAAGATTCATCCTGCGAGTCCGGTTCAGGGGTGGGAAACCCGCAACGGCGTGCACTATCTAAAGACACCGGGTGGCACCGTCAAGGCCCGTGCAGTAGGTATCGCCACCGGCGGTTATACGTCTCAGAGCCTGCATCCGGAGCTCAAGAACCGTCTGCTGCCGGTGCTTTCCAACTCCCTGGTTACCCGGCCGCTGACCGAGCAGGAACTGGATGCCTGTAATTTCAAGACCAGGCAGGTGATCACGGATACCCGGATACTGCGTCACTACTATCGGCGCCTGCCGGATAATCGGGTGCAGATCGGTAGTCGTAGCGCCATTGCGGGCAAGGATGCGCCGGCCAAGAAGTTCGAGGATATGCTGATCCGCGACCTGCACCGCAAGTTCCCGGCGCTGGAAGGCATTCAGATCGATTACTCCTGGTGGGGCTGGGTCGATGTCAGCCATGACATGATGCCGCGTATCTATCAGCCGGATGCCAATCAGACGATTTACTACGCCTTGGGTTATGGCGGTAACGGCGTGATGTATTCGGCCCAGGCCGGAAAGCGAATGGCACAATGGATTGCCGGTCAGGGACAGGAGCTCGATTTGCCGATCTTCAGTTCGCGCCTGCCGTTCCCCAATCTGCGCGAGAAGGTCGAAGCCGAGGTGTTTGCGCCGTTCCGTCGTATCGGCCAGCGCTTCCTGTATCGCTGGTACCATTTGCAGGACGAAGTGTTTTAAGCTCGAACAAGTGGTCCATGAGCAAGCCGGCTTCCAGGAGGGAGCCGGTTTTTTCATTCTGTCGTGTGGCAATCATTCCTAGAGCGTCACATCGTATCGGCGAGGATCGCCTGGGGGATCAGTCGGGCCAGTTGCTCGATTCCTCGTTCGATGCGTTCTTCCGCAATCGCTCCAAAACCCAAGCGAAAATATTCGCCTTGGGGTTCATCGAAGAAGTGCAGGTTGCCACGCTCGATGAGGATGCCTTCCTTGCGCGCCAGCTCCCGCAGCAGGTTGCAATCCAGGCCAGCAGGCCCCTTCACCCAGAAGCTGGCACCGCCAAAGGCGGAGGGGGTCGAGGCGTGGGGCATGTGGGTGGCCAGCGCCTCGCCCATGCATTGCCAGCGGCGATGATAGACGCGATGGATCTGACGCAGCAGGGCGTCGTGATAACCGCGATCGAGAAACAGTGCCACCGCACGCTGATTATTAGTGGGTGGGTGGCGCAGCATCAGCCGCCGTAGTGCTCTGGCCTCGCGGATCAATGCCGGCGGTCCGACCATGTAGCCCACCCGTAGGCCGGGTGCGAGGGTCTTGGAGAGGCTGCCGACGTAAATGACACGCTGGTGCTTGTCCAGGCTCTTGAGGGCCGGGGTGGGGTTATCGAGATAGTTGGTTTCGCTCTCGTAGTCGTCCTCGATGATCAGGAAATTGTCCTGTTCCGCCATGTCGAGCAGCGCTCGGCGCCGATCAAGTGGCATGGTGA
This sequence comes from uncultured Halomonas sp., assembly GCF_947493865.1. GTDB lineage: Bacteria > Pseudomonadota > Gammaproteobacteria > Pseudomonadales > Halomonadaceae > Modicisalibacter. The sequence continues at coordinate 70,786 of NZ_CANLTC010000009.1, read as the reverse complement.
CCGTAGTGGGCGACTGGTGGCTGGGGGTGACATAGATGAGATCGCAGGTGCTGATCTGATCTTGTGGACGCATACCCTGTTCGTCCACCGGCAGTAGCAGGATGTCATCGGTGAATATCGAAGCGATATTGTGCATGTCGACATAGCCGGGGTTTTCCATGCCGAAGCGGCGGCCGTGCTTGAGCAGCAGCATGCTGACGAGCCAGAGCGCCTGCTGAGCGCCCACGGTCACCAGGATCTCCTCGGGCGCTGCCCATACACCGCGTCGTGGCAGCAGGCGGGTACGAATCTGTTTGATGAGCAAGGGATCGTCATCGTTGAGATGATCCACCGCCCAGCTGCGAATGGCCGGTACGCTCATGGAATCGCGGCTGCATTCCCGCCAATGTTGAGTAGGAAACAGCTCCGGGTCGATCTGGCCGTAGATGAAAGGATACTCGTAACAGGGCCAGTCACTGGGTTTGTTGATGGTCTCCTGGCGGGAAGGATGCATGGTCAAGAGCTCCTCCCAGGCCAGATGTTCGGCATCGATGTCGTTGATCCGTTCAGGTCGCGTAGCGTGGCCCTTGAGGATCTCTGGGTTGACGAAATAGCCGCTGCGGCTTTTCGCCATCAGGTAACCGCTGTCGAGCAACTGCTCATAGACCAGCATGACGGTGTTGCGCGCAATACCCAGTTCCTGGGCCAGCCTGCGACTCGACGGCAGTGCCGTATCCACCGGGATATGACCATCGAGAATCGCGCGTGCGACTTGCTCGCGCAGCTGTTTTTGCAAGCTGGCCGGTAGTCGAGGATCAAGATGAAAAAGCAGCTGATTCATGGTGGTTGCCAAAGAGTCGGACGTTGCCGGTGTGTCATGGTTGGTCGTAATGCATATCGCGAGTATCTTGCCAGTGTTGCGCCTGACTGCTTGCCGAATCGATGAATATTGTGTTCTTCGCGACGTTTTTCTATGCGCCAGGCTCTACTACTTAAGTCATGTTCGCATTTTTCATGGCGTGGTGAACCTGTTGAATTGCACGGAGTTGTGTGAATTGGCCCAAAATGATGTATCGATCTGGCCCTATTGATAGGCCGCGTGTCTGAAGGACAGTGGTCAGCGTAGTATGCCGGTGAAGCCAATTCTATCGTTTGGAACAAGGCCGACGATCAAGAGGAGTAAACGGCAGTCCACAATTGAATACGTCAAAATATTATTGTGTTCCATGGTTCGGTAGAAACGACTAGATTTAGAGTTTAGCCGTACGACACGAATCACAAATGCTTAAAAAATGGTGCTTCTCAGCACTACGCAGACAAGAATAATGCCAGGAGTATGTCATGAAACTAACAAAACTAATGTTGCCTGCCGCTGTTTCCATTGCCTGTCTAGCACTCAGCGGTAATGCGCTGGCGCAGAACTGGAAGCTGGCGACCGGGGACGCCGCCGGTGGGACCCAATACGAGCTTGCCACCAAGTTCGCCGAGTTGATCGAAGAAAAGACCGATGGTGAGGTCACTGCGGATATCTTCCCCAACGGCCAGTTGGGAAGCGAGCAGGATACCGTCAACAATGCCAGCATGGGGATGCTCGACCTGTCGATTCTGGCCATCAACAACATCACGCCGTTTTCTCCCACCGTCGGTGTGCTGACGCTGCCCTATGTCATCCAAAATGCCGAGGATGCCAAGAAGCTGACTCAAGGCGATATCGGCAAGCAGCTTACCGAAAACACCATTCGTGATGCGGGTGTACGCATTCTGGGCTGGGCCTATTCCGGCTGTCGCCGTCTCACCAACTCCGCCAAGCCTGTCGAGAAGCCCGCTGATCTCGACGGCCTGGTCATTCGCGTACCCAAGAACGAGATCATGATCGCTGCCTATCAGGCCTGGGGTGTCAATCCCAACCCGTTGGCCTGGTCGGAAACCTTCACCGCCCTGCAGCAGGGCGTCGTCGATGGTCAGGACAACCCTTACATCACCATCGATGCCATGAAGTTCTACGAAGTGCAGAATCATGTTACTGACAGCTGTTATGTATTCTCCCTCGAGCCGCTGATCATGGGTGAAGGGCAGTTCCAGAGCCTGGACCCGGAGATGCAGGAAGCCGTACTCGCCGCCGGCCAGGAAGCCACTGCGCATAGTTACGACTATCTCATCGAGACCGAGGACACCATCAAGAAGCAGCTGGTCGATGAGCATGGCATGACCATTACCCAGCCTGCCAATGATGAGAAGGAGTGGATCGACCAGGCCACCCAGATCTGGCCGCAGTTCTACGACAGCATCGGTGGCAAGAAAAAGCTCGACGAGGCGCTACAAGCCTTGGGTCGCGAGCCAGCCCCCGCAGGATAATAGTCTGCAAGTAAATAGTATGCAGTACGTCTGCACCGACTCGAAAGAGTCGGTGCAGGCTTCAGTTAGTCAAAATACTGGTCACCATTGTGCCATTGCCTTTCCTGTGCGCAGGCCGGATGGACAAGTAGCAGGTCGCTTCAACTGTTTTCCTGTACGTCTATTCATACGACTTAAGTCAAGGTTCCGCTCCCCATCAGTCAATGAACGTGTTGAATTACGGTGAGTTATACAAACTGGCCCAACACGAATCAATGAACTGGCCCTGTTGATGTTCCATGCACCTAAGAGACAGTTAACAAGGTGGTGTCAGCGGATGGTGACTGTATAAATCGGCACGTTCGCTGCCGATGATCTATCGTTTAGTAGAAAGCCAATAATGAAGGTGATCAAACGGCAGCGGATAGCTAAAAAGCCGCTATGACTATGCGATCCAGGGCTCAAGAGAAATAGGTGGTTGAAACTATTTATCCAAGGGTCGTATTTACCCAGAAATAATGGTGCTTTTCGACACCATGTGCACAAAAACAACGTTGGGAGTATGTCATGAAGTTAAAAAAACTGATGCTACCTGCTGCTGTTTCCATTGCCAGTCTTGCCCTGAGTGGCAATGTCTTGGCGCAAACCTGGAAGATGGCTGTCGGTGACGCCGCAGGGGGAACCCAATACGAGCTTGCCACCAAGTTCGCCGAGTTGATCGAAGAAAAGAGCGGTGGGGAGATCACGGTCGATATCTTCCCCAACGGCCAGTTGGGCAGCGAGCAGGACACGGTCAATAATGCCAGCATGGGGCTGCTGGACCTGTCGATCCTGGCCATCAACAACATCACGCCGTTTTCTCCCACCGTGGGCGTGATGACCCTGCCTTATGTGATTCAGGACGCCGAGGATGCCAAGAAGCTCACTCAGGGCGAAATCGGCGATCAGATGACGGAAAACACCATTCGTGACGCCGGGGTGCGGATTCTTGGCTGGTCCTACTCTGGCTGCCGTCGCTTGACCAATTCCGAGAGGCCCATCGAAAAGCCCGAAGATATCGAAGGTCTGGTCATTCGCGTACCCAAGAACGAAATCATGATCGCCGCCTATCAGGCCTGGGGGGTCAATCCGAACCCCTTGGCCTGGACTGAAACCTTCACCGCTCTCCAGCAAGGCGTGGTCGATGGGCAGGACACCCCCTATATCACCATCGATGCCATGAAGTTCTACGAGGTACAGAGTCATGTCACCGACAGTTGCTACGTGTTCCTGCTCGAACCACTGATCATGGGTGAAGGGCAGTTCCAGAGCCTAGATCCGGAGATGCAGGAAGCCGTACTCGCCGCCGGCCAGGAAGCCACTGCGCATAGTTACGACTATCTCATCGAAACCGAGGATGCTATCAAGAAGAAACTGGTCGATGAGCATGGCATGACCATTACCCAGCCCGCCAATGATGAAAAAGAGTGGATCGAACAGGCCACCCAGGTCTGGCCGCAGTTCTACGACAGCATCGGTGGCAAGGAAAAACTCGACGAGGCATTGCAGGCACTGGGTCGCGAGCCAGCTCCTGCCGGATGATGTTCGTCAAGTACACGCAGTAAACCAATTCCTGCACCGACTCTTGGAAGTCGGTGCAGGCGTCAGTGAGCCAGAAAGACCGGGATTGTCGGATCCCGCCAAGGGCAGGGGCCAATCGCCATGAAGCGTATAACACTGCATATTCTCAACAACCTGGAGAACTACATATGCCAGTTTCTCCTGGTCTCGTTCGTTGCCATTCTCTTTGCGCAGATCGTGCTGAGGAATCTTTTCAGTTATTCATTGGCCTGGGGCGACGAACTGGCTACCTATGCCTTCGTCTGGTTCGCCTATCTGGGCGCGGTCTACGCAGCGAAAATGGCAGCCCATAACCGCGTCACCTTCCAGTTCAAGTTCTTTCCAAAATGGGTCGAGACCTTCTGTACCCTTCTGACCGATGCCATCTGGATCGCATTCAATGCCGTCTTCATCTATCTGAGCTACGACTTCGTATTCAACAAGATGAATCTGTTCTGGAAATCCCAGACGCTTGGGGTGCCGATGAAGTACTTCTACATGATCCTGCCCATCGCATTTCTAGCGATGACGTTTCGCATCATTCAGAACGACTATCTGAAATATGTGAAGAAGGTGGATCTGGTCGATCCTGAAACCGAGGAAGTGGAAAAGATGAAGCGCTCCAATCAGCAGGATAAGTCCCATGACAGCCACCAGGAGCGCTGAGCCATGACCGATACCACGATCATCTACATCCTGTTCGGCGCCTTCCTCCTGTTGCTGCTGCTGGGAGCTCCCATTACGGTTTCGCTGGGCGTCGCAGCGCTTATTACTTATCTTTCCATCGGCGAAAACCCCATGGCTTTCGTGCAGATGGCGTTCACCTCCGTGGGCTCCTTCCCCTTGATGGCGTTACCTGCTTTCATTCTTGCAGGGGCGCTGATGGAGGCAGCCGGGATCTCGAAACGTCTGGTGGATATCGCCGAAGCCTTTGCCGGCCCGGTCACCGGCGGTTTGGCTGCTGCTACCGTGTTTGCCTGCATGTTCTTCGGCGCCATTTCCGGTTCCGGGCCGGCAACGACCGCCGCGGTCGGCATGCTGATGATTCCGGCCATGGCCAATCGCGGCTATGACCGCGCTTACGGCTCGGCGGTCACGGCGTCCTCCGGGGGGCTTGGCGTCGTCATTCCGCCCTCTATTCCCATGGTCATCTTCGGTATTTCCGGCATGGGGCTGCAACCCCCACCCGAAGCGGTGGCATTGCATGGCTCGTTCCAGACGCTATCGATCCCCAAGCTGTTCATCGCCGGTATCTTTCCCGGAGTGGTCATCGCCACCTGCCTGCTGACCATCAATTATTTCATTTCGCGCAAGAAGGGTTATCGTGGCCTGACGGATAGCTGGTCGTTCCCGCATATCCGCACGACGCTGCGCAAGGGGATATGGTCGATACTGGCGCCGATCATCATTCTTGGCGGCATCTACACGGGGCTATTCACGCCGACGGAATCGGCCATTGTGGCGATCGCCTATACTCTTGTGGTGGGTATCTTCCTGCACAAGGAGCTCAAGTGGAAACCCGCCATGCGTACCCTGGAGACCACCACCTGGATTACCGGGCGGGTACTGCTGATCTTGTTCACCGCGACCGTCTTCGGCCGACTGCTGGTAGAGCAGCGGGTGCCGGCGCACATCGCCGAGGCCATGCTGTCCTTCACCGACAACCTCTATCTGATCTGGGCGCTGATCATCGTTTTTCTGCTGTTCGTCGGCATGTTCATGGAGACTCTGGCGGCCATCATGATCCTGACGCCGGTGCTGTTGCCCATCATGTACATGCTGGGAGTGGACCCGGTGCAGGTCGGCATCGTCGTCGTTTGCGCCCTGGCCATCGGCTTCCAGACACCGCCCTTGGGGGAGAATCTGTTCGTGGCCTCGGGGATAGGAGGCGCCTCGATCGAGGAGATATCGCTCAAGGCATTGCCCTTTGCCGCCGGTTCGATATTTGCCGTGTTTCTCATCGCTTACTTCCCCGAGATATCCTTGTGGCTGCCGAGGATGATGGGATATTAGGGGCGTTGTTCGGCTCAACGCCCGGCCAATCTGATGCTGTGAGGAGAGGGACATGGAACATCGAATCGCGAGTATTCTGTGCTGTGTGGGGTTGCGTGGCGACTCCCACGGCGTACTGGAGCAGGCGACGAGGTTGGCGTTGACCACCGGTGCCGAGCTACATGTCCTGCATGTGGTCAAGCCCTTGGCCGACGACGTGATGAACACCCTCAAGGCCAACATCCGCAATCGCGAATCGCTGGAAGGGTTCGTGCATCAACGAATCGACCTTGCCCGGGAACAGCTGCAGGACAAGATTGGCGAGTTTTTCGAGCGTCATCCGGAAGATCAGCAAGCGCTGGCTTCGCGTTTGGTCAGCCTCGAAGTGCTCGAGGGTTATCCGGCTTCCGTGATCAATGAGGTCGCGTCGAGGAAGGCGCACGATTTCATCGTCATTGCAGCCAACAAGCACGGCCTGACTGCTTCTTATGCGGGTAAAGTTGCCAAGGGCGTGCTGAAGCGCTCGCATATTCCCGTCATCGTGGTGCCGGGACCAGCATGAGGCCGTAGCGCTGCGCTAGATAGCGGTTTTAACGCATTCATATAGTACCGACCGGTCGCCTTGGATACCGATCGGTGATTTTACTTCTACAAGGTGATGTCATGGCCCAGCAAGATCCCAACTCCCAGCCCGAGAACGCGCTGAAGAAACATTTTCATCGCATCGGGGGGCGTCGGGCAGAACGTTTTACCGAACTCATGCCCGGCGTGCTGGTGTGTGTCACCATCGCCTTGGCCACGACCTTTATCGCCGATCGCTACGGTGGACCGGTGATGCTTTACGCGCTGCTGTTCGGCATGTCGTTGCACTTTCTCTCCGAGGAAGGACGCTGCCTGGCCGGGGTGGAATTCGCCTCGCGCACCATCCTGCGTATCGGCGTTGCCTTGCTGGGTGTGCGTATCACCGTCGAACAGATCAGTGAGCTTGGGTTTGGTCCTATCCTGACAGTGATCGTCGGCGTTACCTCGACGATTCTGGTAGGTTACGCCGTGGCCCGGATGCTCGGGTTGCCCAAGGATCTGGGCCTGCTTACCGGTGGCTCTGTGGCGATCTGCGGCGCTTCGGCGGCGCTGGCGCTTTCTGCCGCCATGCCGCGCCATGAAAATCACGAACGCAATACGATTCTCACCGTGGTGGCAGTGACTGCGCTCTCCACGATTGCCATGGTGATCTATCCATTGTTTGTCAGCGTGCTGGGCTTGAGCGATGACCAGGCCGGGGTCTTCCTTGGGGGTACCATCCACGATGTCGCTCAAGTGGTGGGGGCGGGCTACATCATTTCCCAGCATACCGGCGACGTGTCCACTTTCGTCAAGCTATTGCGCGTGGCCATGCTGGTACCGGCGGTAATGTGCTTCATCTTCATCTACCGTCAGCAGCGCCAGGCGGAAAAGGGCACAGGGGGCAAGGTGCCCATGTTGCCGACGTTTCTGGTTGGCTTCATCGTCATCGTGATCATCAACAGCTTCGGTCTCATTCCGCCGGTTGCCGTCGAAGGGCTCACGGATCTGTCGCGCTGGTGTCTGGTCACGGCCATTGCGGGTCTTGGCATAAAGACGTCCTTTCAGAAGCTTGCCGTGGTCGGGTGGAAGCCGATCATCCTGATGGTGATCGAGACACTTTTCCTCCTGTTGCTGGTGCTGGGCTTCATCCTGATCGGGGGGGTAGGAAGCTAAAGACCGCGGTAAGGATGCCGTGAATACAACAAGACCGCTGCCGACTCATTCGACAGCGGTCTTTTCTTTGAGGGTGCAGTTACCAAGGGCCATGCAATAACAGTGCGATTACCGCGAAATGCGCAGGATACCAGGCCAGCCATACCTTGCGCGGCATCCTGGCGCCAGGGCTGATCTGCGGCACGCGACTGGCTGCGCCTGCCGCCATCACCAAGATGAACAGGGTCGTCGCCACGGTAAAGGATTTGGCCATGTCTGAGCTGTTCATCAGACCGGCGACGAGCAATATCGGCACACTGGCCGCGACCATCAACAGGTGCTCTTGAAACGAGTCCGTCGATTGGGTCAACGCCTGCAGCGCGAACATGTAGCAGGGAATCAGCAGCAGGCCGTAATGACCATATTCGAGCCATGGCCCCAGCAGCCACCAGGCCAGTAAGGAGGCCGCCAGCAACAAGAGTCGCTGCAGCGGTGCCTCCCTGTCGACACCGCCGCGCTGGGCAAGATCACGTAACCACGTGCCCCAGAATAGCCCGAGCGCCAGGGTAAAACAGATGTTCAGCTGGAAGCCGTCCCGGGGCATGGTCATGTAGGGCAGCTGCGCGATCAGGCCGATGATGAGGATGCGCTTGGCATAACCAAACGGGCTACGCGTATTGAACAGGCCATGCCAGGCCACCATGCCGGCGAACAGAGGAAAAGCGATACGTCCAATGGAGGAACTGGCCCAGCCAACGTCCCAGCTATCCGGTAATAGATAACGCGTGACGTGATCCACGGTCATGGTGATCAGCGCAATCCACTGACCCCAGGCGGTCCAGGCCGAGGATGGTCGTAGTGTCGCCTGGGATGCCGAGGCGGATGATGACGCACGCATCTTGGTCTCCGTTGTAGTACGAGCGGATGGAGAATCCACTGAAAAATGAGGAACGCGCTACGATAGCGATCATCGGCAGAAATCGCCAGCGCTTGACGAATGCCGGAGCGGCCGACAGCACGTTGTTGGCGTTATCATTCTGGAGTGACACTTGGCACGCCTGCGAGGTGGCGCCAGGAAGGCTTAAAAGGGATAATTGTTCTTTGTCGGTCTCAAGGAGGACTCCTATGCGTATTGGTCTGCTGCAGTGCGATGATGTGATGGAGGCGTTGCTGCCCCAACATGGTAATTATCCGGAGATGTTCGAGCGTCTGTTCACGGCGGTGGACCCTACTCTCGAGTTTCGCGTGTGGCGCTGTCAGGATGGTGAAATGCCCACGGATGTCGATGCGGTGGATGCCTGGCTGACGACCGGTTCCAAGCATGGCGTCAACGACGGCGACGAATGGATCGAGACCCTTTGCGGCTTCGTACGGGAACTCTGGGCGGCAGGCAAACCTCTGGTCGGTATCTGCTTCGGCCATCAGCTGATCGCCAAGGCTCTTGGCGGTGAGGTGGTCAGGAGCGAGCGCGGCTGGGGCGTCGGCATGTCCTTCAATCGTCTCACGCAGCGCACCGAGTGGATGGAGCCCTGGCAGGAAGGACTCGATCTGGTGGTCAGCCATCAGGATCAGGTGGCCCGTTTGCCGGAAGGCGCGGTGGTGCTGGCGGAAAGCGATTTTTGTCCGTTCTACCTCATCCAGGTGGGCGAAACATTCCTGGGGGTGCAGGGGCATCCGGAGTTTGCCAAGACCTATTCGGCAGATGTGATGGCGATGCGTGAGGGCGTCATTGCAGGCAACCGCCTGCGCGAAGGTATGGCTTCACTCAATGCGCCGGTAGACGATCATCTGATGGTGCGCTGGATACTCAATTTCATGAGACGAGCAATGCGTGCCGAAACGCTGGGCGCAAAGTCCCAGGCTCAAAGCCGGTAAACGCAGCGCCCGCCCACACCTCATCGATCCTCCATCCTTCTTCGGCGGCTACCCACAGGTCTGCAGTAACCGAGGAGTTTGCATGAGAATTCCTGTCGAATAGTTGTTGGGTGGTAGCCGTTAAAGTGAAACACCGCAAGCCAAGGAGGACTCGCGGTGTTTTTTGTGTGGTCGAGAAATTACGCAAGTATCACTTGGCGTTGTCTTCGAAATACTCCTGACGAATCTCGTCGTAGGTGCCGTTTTCCTTCAGCGTGGCCAGGGCCTCGTTGAATTTCTTGGCTAGATCCTCGTCGCGCTTGCGAAAGGCAATGCCGAAGCCGTCACCGAAGTACTCCTTGGGTTCGGTGATCATCTCGCCGATTACCTTGTAGTCGTTGTCTTCGCTGTCCAGCAGTGTGGACTTGCCCACCGGGAAGTCGAGGAAGACGATGTCGAGACGGCCGGCTTCCATGTCCAGCACCATGTCGTCGGCAGTGGCATAACGGTTGATGTCGGCCACGCTGCCGTACATGTCGCTGGCGTAATTGTCCTGCAGGGTGCCGCGCTGCACGCCGATGTTCTTGTCCGTCAAGGTCTCTTCGCTCGGGTCGTCAATCTCGCTGTCACCGGGGACGAACCAGGCAGAGGGAGGCGTGAAGTAGGGGTCTGAGAACAGCACCTGCTTGCGACGATCGTCGTTGATGGTCATGGAGGACATGATGGCATCGTACTTGCGTGACATCAGGCCGGGGATGATGCCATCCCAGCCTTGCACGACCCATTCGCACTCGACACCGATCTCGGCACACAGGGCATTGCCCAGGTCGATGTCGAAGCCGGTCAATTCGCCGTCCGGCGTGCGGTATTCCATCGGCTCGTAGGGCACGTCGACACCGAAGCGGACGGTGTCATAGTCGCGAGCCTGAGCGGTGCCAGCCAGTACGGCGGCGCTCAATAGAGTAACGGTCAACAGTTTTTTCATGACGTCAGTATCCCTTTTGATTGTTTTACGCTTGTAACGCTGAAGGTGATTACAAAACCACATTAGCGCAGCAGGCGGCTTGGCGATAGAGGGGCAACCCTCTGATTGAACCTGTTTTCCAACGCTCGTTTGACGCTTTAACCGAGATCAATTCAGGGGCCTGAGATGAACCAGCATGCGCTTCTCCAAAAAGCGGAAGAGGTAAAGAATGGCGAAAGTCAGGCATAGGTAAAGGGCCGCCACGAACAGAAAGGCATCGAACGGGGCATAGAAACGCGCATACACCAGACGCGCAGCGCCGGTGAGGTCCATGATCGTCACCACGCTAGCGATGGCACTGGCATGCAGCATGAAGATCACTTCATTCCCATAGGCCGGCAGGGCGCGACGAAAGGCGCTGGGTAGAATGATGCGGCGCATCATCAGGCTTTTCGACATGCCATAGGCTCGGGCCGCCTCGATCTCGCCCTTGGAAGTCGCCTTGATCGCACCATGGAAGATCTCGGTGGTATAGGCCACGGTGTTCAGGGTGAAGGCGATCAGTGCCGGATAGAAAGGCTCCTCGAGAATAATCCACAGCCAGGACTCCTGGATGCCGTCGATGAATACCACGCCGTAGTAGATCATATACAGCTGGATCAGCAGCGGCGTGCCGCGAAACACATAGGTGTAGAAGAAGATCGGCATCTTGATCCACTTGCGCTTCGAGCCGCGGGCGATGGACAGGGGCACCGCGATCACCAGACCAATGACCAGGGACAGGAACACCAGTTGTACCGTGGTGACCAGGCCTTCGCCGTAATAGCCCAGGGTGCGGGCGGTGAAGATGCTGTTGTCGGCCAGCAGTTGGGTGAACCAGGCGCTTAGTTGTTCCATTCGTCAGCCTCCCCGAATCCGACGTTATAATGTTTCTGAAGGCGGGCGAAGATCCATTCCGAGACGCTGGCAATCAGCAGGTAGATGACCGCCACGGGAATCAGAAAGGTAAAGGGCTCGTGAGTGGCCTTGGAGGCCTCGGCGGCGACCCGCACCATGTCCGTCAGTCCGATGATCGAGACCAGGGCGGTGGTCTTGAGCAGTACCATCCAGTTGTTGGACAGGCCAGGCAAAGCGTGACGCATCATCTGCGGGAAGCGGATGCGACGAAACATCAGTCTTTCCGACATGCCATAGGCACGACCCGCCTCGATCTGTCCGCTATCCACCGCCATGAAGGCGCCGCGGAAGGTTTCGGCCATGTAGGCGCCGAAAATCAGTCCGATGGTGATCACGCCGGCGGCGAATTCGTTGACGTTGATGAAGATGTCGATACCGAAGCGGTCATAAAGCCAGTCGGTGATCATGTTGATGCCGATCTGACCGCCGAAGAACAAGAGCAGCATCAGCACCAGGTCCGGCACGCCACGAATGATGGTGGTGTAGAGGGTGCCGATCTTGTGCAGCAGCCAACTGCGTGACATCTTGGCGCTGGCGGTCAGAAGGCCCAGGATGATGGCCACGACCAATGACAGCAGTGCCAGTTCGATGGTGACCAGGGCCCCTTCAAGCAGTCGCGGGCCGTAACCCTGCAGGTCGATCATGTTTATCTCCGCTCAGTGCTTGGGGGCCAAAAACTGCTTCAGGCGTTCGGAGCGCGGGTTGCCAAGCACCTCCGCCGGCGGACCTGCTTCCTCGACCATGCCTTCGTGCAGGTACATCACCTGGCTGGAGACATCCTTGGCAAAGGCCATCTCGTGGGTGACCACGATCATGGTGCGTCCTTCCTTGGCCAGGTCCCGCATGACCTTGAGCACGTCGCCGACCAGTTCCGGGTCCAGAGCCGAGGTGGGTTCGTCGAACAGCATCACCTCCGGGTCCATGGCCAGGGCCCGGGCAATGGCACCGCGCTGTTGCTGGCCACCGGACATCTGGGCCGGGTAGTAGTCGGCGCGATCCAGGAGTCCGACGCGATCGAGCAAGGCGCGGCCGTGTTCGACGGCTTCCTTGCGCGGTTTCTTGAGCACATGCACCGGCGCCTCGATGACGTTTTCAAGCAGGGTCATGTGGGCCCAGAGGTTGAAGTTCTGAAAGACCATGGACAGCTTGGCGCGCATGTTGACGACCTGCTGCCAATCCGCGGGTTCGCGGCCCTGGCGCGTCTCCTTGAAGCGAATCGTTTCGCCGTGAACGATCAGCTCGCCTTCGTTGGGCTGCTCGAGCAGGTTCATGCAGCGCAGGAAGGTACTCTTGCCGGAGCCGGAGGCGCCGATCAGGGTGATGACATCGCCCTGGTGAGCCTGAAGTGACAGGCCCTTGAGGACTTCGTTGTCGCCGAAGCGCTTCTTGAGATTACGCACTTCAAGGGGCAGGGGGGTATCGACCATAAAGGCTCCGAAGTAACGGGCAGGCTGAGTTTGCAATGCACTCGAGACGAAAAGTCAGCGATTCTAACAGGCGTTTGACGACCGGTCAGAGTGTAATGTGCATTCGGAGCGGCGTAGCATATTTGTTGTGGCTGGAAGCATCATGAGAATAGTCTCTAACTTTTTGTTTTATAGTTGATTGCCGTTCAGGCAGGTGGCCCGGGCGAGCATCGTGTCAATCGTCCGGGGGCGGCGTTTTTCGGGCCAGCAAGGCAGCCCGGGCACCGATTTCCACCTTGGCATTGGGGAAGACCACTGCCAGGGGAGCGTCGGATACGGTGAAATCCCCTGCGTCTGCGTCCTGGGCGAGCCGGGTGCCGACATCAAACTCGCTGAAGTTGGGGGTGTCATCCGGGAAGCATAAGGCGAAATCCTCGGATTCACGCATCAGCTCATGAGCGACCCGGAAAAAGACCATATTACCGGGGTTCGTCTCCCGAGGCTCGCCTCCGGCAATCAACGCCTCGAGCAATGCGCGCATTGGCCTCAGGGCGGCCAGGTCATTGTCTCCGAAAGCATGAACTTTACCCAGTTCGAGGGTAAATGCCTGAGCGTGGTGATAGTGCTTCGAGTAGTGCGAGAAGGTCCAACTGTGTTGATGTTGATGCAGAACGGCCTGAAGCCCGGCACCGGCCAACCAGCGCCACTGCTCAGGGGTCGTGATGACGTTATCCGAAAATGGCTCGACGGCAAAACGCGGATAGTGGCTGTCGCGAATCGCCGTATGCAGATCGTAATGCAGGCGTGGCTGGGGATGACGCTTGTAGAAGTCGTCCACTGCGGCCATCAATTCCCGGGCGCGCTGCGGTTCGTCACCTTCATCCGCGAGTTCGCGCTGGAAGAGCCGGTTGAGATTGGTAATGCAAAAGCGTTGACCGAGGCGAATGGCCGGCAGATTGCCGAGAATGATCAATACCGGCGCCCCGACGCACACCAGGCCAGCTTCCAGGCGCGCGAGCACTTCGCCAACGAGTTCGATGGGGGCCGTCTCGTTGCCGTGAATGCCCGCCGAGAACACACAGGCCCGTGCCTGGGGCTTGGCCGCGTCCGGCAGAAGCTCGAGAACGCCCGGGGCATGGATCACATAGCGTGCACTCGGCAAGCGGCCTTCGCGGCTTTGCGGAACGCGCTCTTCCAAGGTTAGATCGAGCCAATCAACGAGCATGACGATACTCTGTCGGGATGAAGTTGGATGCCAGACAGATCTTTAATACAAGACAGGCGAGGTTGTCACAACCCGATAGGTCGAGCAGGTGAAAAAAGCCGGTAGGAAAATGAAATTCATTGGCGATAAGGGTTGCAGGCCTGACCTTGGTCTACCTCGATCAGGTCGGTCGTTGCAAAATCGAGCGTCCGGGCGCGTTCGACCAGGCGTTGGTAAACCTCTTCTTCAAGGGTCGGCGTACGCGCCATGATCCACAGGTAATCTCGGTTGGGACCCGCGATCAGGACATGCTGGTAGTTCTCATCCAGCTCGAGAATGTTGTAGCCGCCGTAGAAGGGGCCGAAGAAGCTGACCTTGAGGCGCCCTACATTTTCCTTTTCAAGGAAATAGGCCTTGCCTTCGGCAACATCCAGTTCGCCTTCTTCAAGATTCACACCGCGATTGATTACCTTGACTCCGCCATCGTCACGCAGGCTGTACTGTGCCGTCACGCAGTCCAGGCCGCGCTCGAAGGAGTGGTCGAGACGCGCAATCTCGTACCAGCGGCCCAGGTAGGGATCGAGTTCGAAGTTCTGTACTGCCTGTGTGCCTTCAGGAATACCGGTACAGCCGGCGCTTAGCGTGGCGGCGAAAAGCGCCACTGCAAGAGCGCTGTAAGTGGTCGATGAACGCACGGGAACTCCTTTTTACGCGGCAAGATAACACGACCTTGGTGTCATGATGACGAGGCCAAGGTCGGTGGGTGCGCCATTCAAGCAGCTTCTAGTTTTTGCGATTAGCGTCCATTTCCTTGCGATAGACGCCGGCCAGTTCCGTCTTCTGGTTGTCGCTTAGTACCTTGCCAGCCGCCTGAAACATCTCCTGCTCTTCTTCATCAAGGTGATGCGTCACCAGGTGTTGAAGCTTCCGGGCAGAAGCGACCCAGCTGGAAGAGCTGTAGTCGGTATTTTCGAGGGTCTCGATCAGTTCGTCGATTTCATGATGTTCGGCGATGCTGTGGCGCGCTTTTTCCTGAGTCGCGTCATGTTCCATCATGGGCACATAAAGGGCACGCTCTTCTGCCGCAGCGTGCTGCTGCAGTTCCGCCTTCACCTTCTGGAACAGCTCGTCGCGTCCTTCACTGTTGCCCTCTGTCTTGACCAGCAGGTCGAGCAGGGTGCGTTGCGTATCATGATCATCGCGAAGTTCTTCGAACAATGTCACCGTTATCTCCTTTTATGATTCAAGCCTTGGATAAGCCAACCGGGTGAATCAGGTCTGCCAAAACCTACGCAAATTCTATACAAAACATTGTTATTGTCCAATTATGTCAGTTGCTCGCTCTCATCCAGTCGCCGTTTTTCCATTACGAGCGCGCGGACGTCACCGCCTCGGCAATGGCTTTCCCTAGAGACTGAGTGGTGCCTTCGCCACGAATGTCGGGGGTAAGTACGCCTTTCTGAGCGCTGTCGCCCAGCACGCCTTCGATGGCCTGAACGATGGCTTTGCCGGCATTCTCATGACCCAGGTGTTCGAGCATCATGGCGCCACACCAGATCTGACCGATGGGGTTGGCGAGGTTCTTGCCGGCAATGTCTGGAGCGCTGCCATGTACCGGCTCGAACAGACTGGGAAAACGCCCTTCCGGGTTGATATTGGCCGAGGGCGCGATGCCGATGGTGCCGGTGCAGGCGGGGCCGAGATCGGAAAGAATATCGCCGAACAGGTTGCTGGCCACCACCACATCGAACCAGTCCGGATGCAGCACGAAGTTGGCGGCCAGAATGTCGATATGAAACTGATCGACACTGATGTCAGGGTAGCGCTTGGCCATGGCTTTCACGCGCTCGTCCCAGTAAGGCATGGTGATGGAGATGCCGTTGGATTTGGTCGCCGAGGTCAGTGAGCGGCGCGGACGCGTGGAGGCAAGCTTGAAGGCGTAGTCGAGTACCCGATCGATGCCTACCCGCGTCATGACGGTGTCTTGAATGACCACCTCGCGCTCCGTGCCCTCGAACATTCTGCCACCGACGCTTGAGTATTCTCCTTCGGTGTTCTCGCGCACCACATAGAAGTCGATGTCGCCCGGTTCACGGTCGGCCAAGGGGCTCTTGATGCCCGGCATCAGGCGGCAGGGTCGCAGGTTGATGTACTGATCGAAGGCGCGGCGAAACTGCAAGAGGGAGCCCCACAGGGAGATATGATCCGGCACCTTCTCCGGCCAGCCGACGGCGCCAAAGTAGATCGCGTCGAATTTGGAGAGAATGTCGAACCAGTCATCCGGCAGCATCCGGCCATGTTCCAGGTAGTAGTCGCAGCTGGCGAAATCGAAGTGTTCGAAAGTCAGGTCGATGCCAAAACCTTCGGCTGCGGCTTCCAGCACGCGCACGCCTTCGGGCATCACCTCGGTACCGATGCCGTCGCCAGGAATGACTGCGATACGATAAGCCATGAAAAACTCCTCGTTAGCTTGATAAGATGGCGTGCCATGGATTGCATCGGGATGGCAAGTCGTCCGCATGGAAACCCTGTGCAAAACCATTGAGTCGTCAGTTTAGCAGCCCCGACGATCCACGCTTCACGAGTACGTGCGGGCAGGCTCCATCGCCTATGCTGATGGAAGGTAACCACAATGAATGCGGGACAATAAAAGCACTGGCAGCAAGGCGATAGCAACGTATCATAGGCTACGAGCAAGTGAGCGGCGTCAATGGCCAGGGGAGGACAATGGCTTGAATATTCTCATGTTTACCAATACCTACCGACCGATCGTGGGCGGTGTGAGCGAGTCGGTTCAGCGGCTCAAGACTCGCCTGCAGGCGGAAGGGCATCAAGTATTGGTAGTGGCACCCAAGCTGGAGGGGCAGCCACGTCATGAGGCGGATGTGATCCGTGTCGCGGCAGTTCAGCATTTCAATGGCAGCGATTTCTCGCTACCCGTGCCGATTCCGGGTCAACTTTACGAGGCAATCGAAGCGTTTGAACCTGACATCGTACATTCACACCATCCTTTTCTACTTGGCGATACCGCTGCTCGTGCGGCGGAAACCTACGGTCTGCCGCTGATCTTTACCCATCACACGCTGTATGAACATTACACCCACTATGTCCCAGGCAGTTCGCCTCGCATGCAGCGCTTCGCGGTGGCACTGCCCACCGAATATACCAAACTGTGCGATGCGGTGATTGCGCCCAGCAGCAGCGTTCGAGATCTCATGCTCCGGCGCGGTGCCAATGATGCCATCTATGTGGCCCCGAGCGGCGTCGATACCCGGCGTTTTTCCTGTGGTGAGGGCGCCTGGCTGCGCCAACGCATGGGGATAAGCGACGACGCTTATGTGGTAGGGCATGTCGGCCGGTTGGCTCAGGAAAAGAACCTGCCGTTTCTGGCGGATGCCGTGACGCGCTTGCTGGTCGAAGAGCCCAAGGCGCACTTTCTGATCGTAGGGGATGGTGATGCCCGTATGGCGATGCATGACGTAGCGGTAAGCGCGGGCGTTGCGGATCGGTTTCATTTTACGGGGAAGTTGTACGATCAGAAACTGATCGATGCCTACCATGCCATGGACGTATTTGCCTTCGCTTCTCACAGTGAGACACAGGGTATGGTGCTGGTCGAGGCGATGGCCGCGGGTCTACCCGTCGTCGCTATCGATGCGCCAGGGGTGCGAGAGGTGTTGATAAACGCCGAGAACGGATACCTGCTTGCGAGTAATGATGCCCAGGCACTCGCGGCGACACTGAACAATATGCAGGACAAGGCTCATCGCGATCAGTTACGCGAGGGAGCGCTCAAGACCGCAAAGGCATTCGATGAAAGCTGTTGTGCGGCACGCTGCCTCAAGGTCTATCGTCGTGCCATCGCCGCCGGCGGGCCAGTGAGTCACGCCGATCAGGATGCCTGGGAGCGAGTGCGCAAGCGCCTGGGAGCCGAATGGCAGATGCTGCGCCATCGCGGACGTGTACTGCGCTCGGTCTTTCAGGATCAACCCATGCTGGGCCTGATCAACCCCGCCGATGAAGAGTCCAAGGTACTCTAGAACGACACCCATGGAGCATGGACCGGCGACTATAACCGCTTGGCCCGCTGTTTCCTGGTGCTGTAACGCTTCAGACCTGTCAGTACGATAACCGCCAGCACGATGCCGCCCAGGGCATACAGCAGCTCGCTACGATTCTCTGCGGTAAAGAGCGATCCCAGTTGGCTACCCAGAAGGGAAACGCCAATTAGCCCTGGGATGATGCCGATCAACGATCCCAGCATGTAATCGCGAAACTTCAGATGAAAGGCGCCCGCGAGCATGTTGGTCAATGTAAAGGGCGCCAGGGGCAGCAGGTTGATGAGTGTCATGGTACGCACACCGCGCCCCGCAAGCAGCCGGGCAACCTTGTTGAGCCGCTGGCCGCCGTAACGCAACAGCGCATCGCGACCCAATCGATGCCCCAGCCAAAAGGTGACAACCGACGTCGCCAGGCTGCCGGCCAAAGAATAGCCGAAGCCCCACCAGGGGCCGAACAGTAGTCCCGTGACGGCAACCAGAATGCTAAGTGGAAACATCACCAGTGAGGCAAGAACGTAGACCCCCGTCACTACCAGTACCGCAAGGGGAGAATCCCGCCATGCCGAGGCGTAATCGATGAAGCCATACAAGCGTTCAGCGGACAGTACGTCGTGCATGGCCAGCCATTGCCAAAGCAGACCCAGGCTGGCCAGCAGAACTACTACTGTAATGACGACGATGAGCTGGCGCGACATGAAGATAATAAGATCTGCATATGGAAGTCGCGCTTAGGATACGCGCGCGGTGCACGCTGGCCAATGTCTGTTTTGTAATGCCATTTGTCTTAGCATCCGCAGTAGTGGCGCGATCATGGCGACATCTAAACACGTGCCCGCGGGGCGGAGGAGCGCTTCTGGCTGGTGCGTTCAGTACGCAAGAAGCGGCGTCCGAAGCCGATACTACTGTGACAGTGGTTGAGTCATTCGAAGAAATTGGAGGTGAAGATATGACCCTTGCAGCGCAGAAAGCCCGACGTATCGGCGGCGCTATCGTCGTAGTGGGGTGGGTGACGCTGGGATCGCTCGGGCAACTATCCGCCGCTGAGATTGGACGCGTCGATCATGGCTATTCCTGGCAAAACGATGTCGAGATCCTCATCGATGGCTCGCATCTTTTGACGATGCCTGAGACGCATCGCCGCAATGAGAAGCGACACGAGGAGCAGGCTGAGGAAAAAGACGGCCCCAGTATCTGTCACCAGGCTAACAGTACGACCTGGTCGACGCGGGAACAGAAATGTCCTGACCCGAAGCCCCCGGAGCGCTCCCGTGTCTGGTCCACGTCACCAGAGTGACTGTTCGACGACGCCTGGGTTGGGCAGGCGTGTCAGCGGCGATTGACGAAAATAGTGCTCGAGCAAGGCGTAGAGTTCCGGGTAAGCGTCGGCCAATACTTGCGGAGCGGTAAAGAAGTACTCGCAGCATACCGCGAAGCATTCGCCGGGATGGCTTGCCGCGTAATCGTCGATGGGCGGAGCCTCACCGCGGGCCAGATGTTCCTGGAGATCATCCCATACGGCAGTGAATACGCGATGCCAGCTCGATGCCGACATGTCCGCCGGCAAGGGCGGAAAGCCATCCACATCCAGGGAGTTACCCATGTCGAGCTTGTGGGCGAACTCATGGATGATCACGTTGGCACCGCTCCAGTCGCCGCAGGTCATGACATCGGCCAGGGACAGCACCACCGGCCCCTGATACCAGGTTTCCCCGACCCGCTCGTCAGGGTATTCATGCACCACGCCGGCATCGTCCATGTCGCGTGCCTGGCGTCGAAAGACGTCCGGCAGCAACAGGACTTCGTGCACGTTGGCGAACGCATCAAAAGCATCCGCATCGTCCCACCCCAGAGTCAGCAGCCCGGCCTGGGCAAACAATCCCAGCCGGGTGGATGGATCGAGCTCGCTCTCCTGAGGGATCGACAAGCGCTTTCTATGAAGCAAACGCCAGGCCCGTTGCCCCAGGCGCTGCGCCTCGGAGTCATTCAGCGAGCGAATCAGCGGTAGCCGTAAGCGAACTTCCTGCCAATCCTGCTCGGGGAATGGGTGGCGAGCCTTGAAGCGCTCGGCTTGCCAGCGACGCCACCAGCGCAGCATGGCGCCTGTTAACTCTCGTCCTGCCGGCCACCGGATTTCCAGGACCAGTCCCGCAGACGCAGATCGAACAGATCCTTGCGCCGATCCTTCAGGTTGGTGACCGAGCCTTCCGAGCGCACTACCTTGAGCCGATCCAGATCCAGGTCGGAAAAGATGACCATTTCGGTGTTCGGCGTGGATTCCGACATGACCGCGTCGTGGGGGAAGGCAAAATCCGAGGGGGAGAAGACCGAGGACTGAGCGTACTGGATATCCAGATTCTCGATCGAGGGCACGTTGCCGACGCTGCCGCACAGCACCACATAGCACTCGTTCTCGATGGCGCGAGCCTGGGCGCAATGACGCACGCGCAAGTAGCTGTTCTTGGTGTCGGTCCAGAAGGGCACGAACAGGATGTCCATGTCCTGCTCCGCGAGCAGCCGTGGCAGCTCCGGAAACTCGACGTCATAGCAGATCAGAATGCCCACTCGCCCGGCATCGGTGTCGAAGACCTGCAGTTCGTCGCCGCCTTCCACCACCCAGTCACGGCGCTCCTGAGGCGTGATATGCAGCTTGGATTGGCGCTCGATACTGCCGTCGCGGTGACACAGGTACGACACATTGTAGAGCCGGCCTTTTTCGCCCACCTCCATCATCGAACCGGCGACGATGTTGATGTTGTAGGAAACCGCCATGCGTGAGATTTCGGTCTTGAAGCGTTCCGTGAAGCCGGCGAGAAAATGAATCGCCTGTATTTGATCGGATTGGTCGGTCAAGCCCATCAACGGGGTATTGAACAGCTCGGGAAACACCACGAAATCGCTTTGATAGTCGGCGACCGCGTCGACGAAATATTCGACCTGCTGCAACACCGATTCCACCGAGGCGAATTCGCGCATCTGCCACTGTACTGCACCGACCCGCACCTGGGTCTTGCGGTTCTGGAGTATCCGTTCAGCGGGCTCGTAAAGGATGTTGTTCCATTCGAGAAGCGTCGCATAGCCCTGGGACTTCTCGTCCTCCGGCAAATACTTGCGCAGCAGCCGCTTGACCAGGAAGTCATTGGCCAGCTGAAAGGACAAAATGGGGTCGTGGATTTCCTTGCGCGCCACGGCGTCCAGATAGGCGCTGGGCGACATCTCGTCGGCATGCAGGTGATAGTTGGGAATGCGCCCACCGGCAAGAATGGCGCGCAGGTTCATCGAGCGGCACAATTCCTTGCGCGCCTCGTAAAGACGGCGCCCCAGGCGGTGGCCGCGGTAGGCCGGGTTGATCAGTACATCCAGGCCGTAGAGCGCATCGCCATCCGACGCATTGAGGATGATCTCGCGGTGTCCGATCAGGTCGTCGTATTTGTGTGGATTGGAAAATTCCTCGTAGTCAACGCGTGCCGTCAGCGCCACCCCGACAATACGATTGTCGTCCTCGATGAGGATCTGGCCGTCGGGAAACTCGTCGATCAGCTTGTCGATGGTGGACTTTGACCAGGAGCCGCCGATGTCATCGTAGATGCTGTCCATCAGGGTCTTGAGCTGTAGGTAATCCTCCGACTCCAGATTGCGTAGATTGAGATGAAGATCGTCTAGGGACATGAGTGTCTAAAATCCTGGTCGAGATATTAATGTGTTAATGGTATCACGGGGCGGCCTGTTGCCCGACCGTGGCAGTGTGCTGTTGGCTGTTATCGATACCGATAATGAAGATGTTCATCCTTGCGTGGGCCCTGGATGCGCCATTCGAGATCGAAGCCCTGATCCATGAAGGTCAAGCACGCCTGATAGCGGTCTTTACCGCATAGATGAGCCTTGCGGGAAACGAAGTCGCAGCTCTGTTCGTGGTCGGCAACCACCAGATCGAAGAGCCATACCGCCGCATCAATGCCGCGTCGCTCGTGGGATAGAGCGATACGATCATGCTCCGGGCGCCAGCGAAAGACGTTCTGAAAGGGTAGCGGAGGTGGCGATGCCGTGCCGGAATCAGTCGACCGAGAATCCAGTTGGAAATGTCCGGCTTCAGTAAAGGTTACGCTGCCATCCGGATGACACCCTACGATTACGTACCCTTGGCCTTCGCCGGACCAGCCGCAGTTTGAGCCGGTACCGGAGCGTGAGCGAAAGGTGAGACTCGAGATGGATGACAGCCGCGTCTTTAATTGTACAATGCGCGCCATCGCTACTACATCCACTGGTTGAACTATCATGAGTTATCTAACATGAGCTACCTGATTGGTGTCACGGCCCTGTGGGCCTTCTCGTTCTCTCTGATCGGTGCCTATCTCGCAGGCCAGGTCGATAGTTATTTTGCGGTATTGGTACGTATTGCACTGGCGAGTCTTCTGTTCTTGCCATTCCTGCGGCCTTCGGCACTTTCCAACGGCATGAAGCTTGCCATGATGTGCATCGGGGCGGTCCAGTTGGGCTTGATGTACATCTTCTTTTATCAGTCCTTCCTGCTGCTGTCGGTACCCGAGGTGCTGCTGTTCACCATCTTTACGCCGCTCTACGTGACGTTACTCGATGACGCCATGGTCAAGCGATTCTCGCCATTCTATCTGCTCACCGCCGCCATTGCGGTACTGGGGGCCGCGGTGATTCGTTACGAGGGTATCGGCAGCGATTTCTGGCTTGGGTTTCTGGTCGTGCAAGGTGCCAATCTATGCTTCGCCACGGGTCAGGTCGCTTATCGGCATCTTGCCAATGGCCTGCCACGGAATGTTCCTCAGCGTAGCGTGTTCGGCTGGTTCTATCTGGGAGCGCTGGCCCTGGTGATCGTGGCTTTTGCCATATTCGGCTCCACCGAGAAGCTACCCACCACCGGCGTGCAGTGGGGTGTGTTGGGCTGGCTGGGGCTGGCTGCTTCGGGGCTCGGCTATTTTCTGTGGAACAAGGGGGCGACGCAGGTCGATGCGGGGGCGCTTGCCATCATGAACAACGCGTTGATTCCCGCCGGGCTACTGGTCAATCTGCTGATCTGGAATCGTGATGCGGACCTTGCACGCTTGGCTCTGGGCGGTGCGATCATCGTCGCGTCCTTGCTGGTCAACGAATGGTGGGTACGGCGCCGCGAGCCGCGCCAATCGACCCTAGGGGGTATTCGCTCCTGAAGCGGAAAAAGGCGGAAGCGGAATTCGGTGGGGCCAGCCCTCGGGAACGATGAACAGACGCTGCCAACGCCCGTCGGGCTGCTTGAGCATCAGTTGCCGAGGCGAACGATGCTGAACGAAATGCTGCTCGAGCGCCTGGTTCAGCTGACTCATTTCGAGCAAGTCGGTATCGACGGGTGGCGCCAGCCAGTGCGGCTTGTCGAGAAAGGCGCCACGAATAGCGTTTTTCTCAGAGAGCAGGGCGCAAAAGTCGGGCCAGCGGGAGAGGGCAAGCCAGTCGCCGAAAAGTGCTTGAGGTGCGATCTCCCAGGGGCCGGGTAGCGGCGTCTCACAGGGCCAGGGACGAAACAGCACGCCAAGCAGCGCCAGACGAGACGTGAGAGGCGGAGCGCCGAAGGGCGCCAGCATGTCCGCGGCTTCGGCGCGAAAAGACAACGGCAGCTGATGATCGAGACTGTGCTGACGCTTGATGGCCAAGGAGTCGGCGCAGCCCGGGCCTATCCAGCGTGCCTGGCTGTTTTCGGCACCGGGGCCTTGGGGCAAGCCGAGGTAGTATTTGATGGCGAGTTCCAGATGCACCGGCTGACTATTGCTGCCGTGCCGATATAGTAGATCGAGCTCGCCAAGCGTGCGTCTGGTGCTGTCGCGTATGGTTAAGTTCTGTGCCAGCAGTTGCGTATCCGGGGCATGTGCCAGCAAGAAGTGCCAGAGTTTTTCATGATAGTGGCCCAGGCGATTGACCAGGCTCGGCCCCACCTGGGTCTCGATCATCCGTGGCTGTTGCTCGAACGCTTTCAACCAGGCTCGGCGCCGCTGGGAGTCTTCAAGACCAAGCTCCTGCAGCGAGGGGCGTCCGGCCGCCGGTGTGGTCAATATATCCGGGGCGTGCAGCAGCCAGGCAAGGTCCCTGACCAACGGATGCCGCAGCCCGGCCAGGTCGGCAATCCTGGTGCTCTGCGAAGTGAGCGGTAGCAAGGACATTGGCGGTGCATCGGTGAAGGGCCAAGTTTGCAGTGTGCGCAAGCAACCGAGGCATTTCAAACATTGCATGACGCAGTCCGGGGGTTGGCGGGTTTGCCCCCTATTCCCCTGAACCCCCATAATGACGCTTCTCGACGGGGTAACGGAGCGCCCATGGCATCCTTCAAGAATATCGGTCTGATCGGGCGCCTTGGCAGTGCCAAAGTGGTCGAGACGCTCAAACGTCTGGTGCGTTTTCTCAACGCTGGGCATTATCACGTCATCATTGAAGAGCGCACCGCCACGGTGCTGCTCGATCATGGACAGCAGGAAGCCGGTAAGCACCTCTTGGGGGACATCTGCGATCTGGTGATCGTGGTGGGGGGCGATGGCAGCATGCTGGGTGCGGGGCGGGCGCTGTGTCGCAGTGGTACGCCGGTGCTGGGTATCAATCGTGGGCGCCTGGGGTTTCTGACGGATATCTCGCCGGACGAAGTGGAAGAGCGCGTAGGCGACGTGCTGGCTGGCAACTACATTATCGAAGAGCGTTTCTTGTTGGATACCGAGGTTTTTCGCGGGGATCAGCTGGTGGGAACCGGGGAGAGCCTGAACGACGTGGTGATCCATCCGGGCAAGGCAGTGCGCATGATCGAGTTCGAACTGTTCGTCGACGGTCAGTTCGTTTACAGCCAACGCTCGGATGGATTGATCATTGCAACGCCGACGGGCTCGACCGCGTATGCCTTGTCCGGAGGCGGACCGATCGTACATCCCAAACTCGATGCCATCACCCTGGTGCCAATGTTTCCGCATACGCTATCGAGCCGCCCCATTGTGGTGGATGCAGCCAGCGAGATCGTGGTGCATATCGGCGAGACCAATAAAACCTATCCCCACGTCAGCTGCGATGGTCAGACCCAGGTGGTAACGAATCCGGGCGATATCGTCCACGTGCGTCGCAAACCGCATAAACTCATGCTGATTCATCCGCGAGGACATAATTATTTCGAAATCTGTCGCAGCAAACTGGGCTGGAGTAGCCGGCTCGGGGAGTGATGCATCCATGATCGACAATATCGACGGCTACGATCTGATAGGTGATGTGCACGGCTGTGGCGCGACCCTGGCAGCATTGCTGGAAAAACTGGGTTATCACAATGACGAGGGTACCTATCGACATCCGCGGCGCAAGGCCATCTTTCTAGGGGACCTCATCGATCGGGGGCCCCGCATCCGCCTGGCGGTGTCCATCGTGCGTAACATGGTCGAGGCGGGAGAAGCGTTCATCGTCATGGGCAACCACGAGATCAATGCCCTGGCCTACAGTCGTCGCTGCCCCCCGGGTCAGAGCTGTGAATGGCTGCGGGAACATACGCCACGCCATAACCGGGTCATCCAGGAAACCCTCGAGCAGTATCGCGGCCATCCCGGGGAGTGGGAGGACACCCTGGCCTGGTTCATGGAAATACCCTTGCTGCTCGAGCGGGATGGCCTCAGGGTAGTGCATGCCTGCTGGGACGCGCCGCTCATCAATCAGTTTCTGGCTCACTACCCTGACGCGCGCATCGATGAAGCGTTTCTCGATGATTCGGCGACAGCGGGCAGTTTTGCCTTTCAAGTGCTGGAACGTTTGACCCGAGGCACCCATATCCGATTGCCGGAAGGCATCAAGATTCACTCCGGAGACGGCTTTACCCGGCGCACCTTTCGCGCCCATTTCTGGGCGCAGACCCCGCGTACTTACGGCGATGTCATCTTTCAGCCGGACAACCTGCCAGGGTATCTCGAGGAGCGCTCCCTCTCGGAGCGGGAGCTGGCATGTCTGACGTACTATGGCCCTGAGGAGCCACCGCTTTTCATCGGCCATTACTGGTGTGAAGGGGTGCCGGCTTTGCCGGCGCCCAATATCGCCTGCGTGGATTATAGTGCCGTGAAATTCGGGCGTCTCGTGGCCTATCGCTGGGATGGCGAACAGGAATTGAGCGCCGACAAGTTCGTCTGGGTGCGAGTGCCGCGAGATGAACAGGCGAGGGCCCAGCCTCGGGAAATCGACTTCGATTAGGGAGCCACTGCATAAATGCCTGCGTGAACGAATTGCTGCGTTGCGCGGTACTCAAAGGCTCGCCTAACCCCATGTTATGTCTCGCCTTCTGTGTTCCGTGCGCCTTGCACTTCATCTCACTCGGCGATTTATTCAGCGCCTCCTTAGAAGCCTTACAATTCATTACGCGAATTTTTCTTGATTATGGAAACTAGTGCTGCCGATTGTCGTCTCAGTAGGTGTTCCCTTGAATGATTCCTTGCTCGTTGTCCGGCGGCTCTCTCCGCCGGACTTTTTATTGTGTGGGATACTGGTCACGCTAAAGTACGGGTTGAGCGCACCGACAAGAAGAGGGCGAACCAATGTATAAGGTGCTGATGCTGCCCCGGGATACCGATACCCGAGCGCTTCGCAAGGCGCTCTGGGCCCAGCGTATCGGCCATCGTTTCACCGAGGAGAATGATGCCCAAGTGCTGTGGCTAGCCGATCCTCGTCAGCAGGAAGACCTGATGCAACTCATCGAGCGCTGGAAACGGGGTGAATCATTGACCCTGGATGCCGAGCAGCGTTCCGGGCCGCGAGGTTGGCGCCAGGGAATGCTGGCCGACGCGCCACTGGCAGCGGGTCTGATCCTGCTCTGTCTTGCGGTGTTCGGGTTGATGGCCATTTTCGGCGATCTTGTGATCGCCGCCATGACCATCACGCCTCTTGGCGTGGTGGGTAACAGCTTGAGTGTGGGTACCCTGGGCGATACCTTCTCCTCGGGGCAGATCTGGCGCCTTGTATCGCCGGCATTTCTGCACTTCGGCTGGACGCATCTGATTTTCAACATGCTTTGGCTGTGGTATTTCGGACGTCAGATCGAAGCGCTGCAGGGGTGGTTGCGACTGCTGG
Organism: uncultured Halomonas sp.; assembly: GCF_947493865.1. Classification (GTDB taxonomy): domain Bacteria; phylum Pseudomonadota; class Gammaproteobacteria; order Pseudomonadales; family Halomonadaceae; genus Modicisalibacter. Next base: position 43,648 of record NZ_CANLTC010000009.1, on the reverse strand, counting down.
GCGTGGTGATGCTCAGCGCGCTGATCTCCAACCTGGCCCAGTACGCTACCGGTACCGTCTTGTTCGGTGGCATGTCCGGGGTGGACTATGCACTGCTCGGCTATGTCTGGCTCATGGCCTGGCGAGCGCCGAAAAGCGGTTTTTTCGTGCCCCAGATGCTGGTGGTGTTCATGCTCGGCTGGATGGTCTTTACCATGACGGATTTTGCCGAACCCATCGGCTTTGGCAACGTTGCCAACGAGGCCCATCTGGGCGGACTCATCAGCGGGCTGATAATGGGATGGCTGGCCAGCAGTCGCGCCCGCCGTATTTCATGACAATTCCTGGGAGCAAACGATGAGCGACATGACCTTCGAGCGCATGATTCAGCAGATGACGCCAACCATTTATGAAAGCCTCAAGCAGGCGGTGTCTCTGCGCAAGTGGCCCGACGGGCGCCGTCTCACCGAAGAGCAGACCGAGCTGTGTCTGGAAGCGGTGATGCGCTACGAGGTCGAGCACAAGGTGCCGGAAAGCGAACGGGTCGGGTATCTCGGAAGTAGCGGCTGTGGCAGCGACAAGAATGACAGTGAGGACAGCATCACGTGGGTGAACTGATCGCGCTCAGCGGCTGTTTGAGCAAGATGGACATCACGCCGGGTGACAAGGATCAGCCGGCGCAATACACGCTGCGCGCCGGAGAGCAGCGTCTCGATCTCAATGCGCGCCTCGGTGAGACGTTGCATTTACGCCATACCGGAGCCATCGCCTGTACCCACTGCGGACGCCCAATCCGCAAGAGCTTTGCTCAGGGTCATTGCTACCCGTGCTTCAAACGCCTGGCCCAGTGCGATACCTGCATCGTCAAGCCGGAACTTTGTCACTATTTTGCCGGCACCTGCAGGGAGCCCGAGTGGGGGGAGCGCCACTGCTTTCAGCCCCATGTGATCTATCTGGCCAACTCCTCGGGACTCAAGGTGGGCATCACCCGCAAGACCCAGATGCCGACCCGCTGGCTGGATCAGGGGGCGATCCAGGCGCTGCCGATCCTCGAGGTCGATACCCGCCAGCAATCCGGTTTCGTCGAGGTGCTGTTCAAGGAACTGGTCGCCGATCGCACCAACTGGCGCGCCATGCTCAAGGGCGAGGTGGCGCCCATGGACCTGCGCGCGGAGCGCGATCGCCTGCTCGAGTCGTTGTCCAGTGGACTTGCCAACCTGCGCGAGCGCTTCGGCGATGATTTTCTGCGCATCCTCGACGCAGAACCCATGAGCTTCGCGTATCCGGTGCTCCAGTCGCCGACCAAGGTGGTATCCCACAATTTTGACAAGAACCCCAGCGTTTCCGGCACGTTGCTTGGCTTGAAAGGGCAATATGTGATGCTCGATACCGGTGTCATCAATCTGCGCAAGTTCTCCGGTTACGAGGTGGCCGTTCAGTAGTCTTGCCGCCTCATCGTGGTATGTTGAGTGAGCAACCATCAACGAGGAGTGACAATGCCAAGAATAGCAAGGGTACTGCTTGCCGCTGGATTGACTGCGGCAGCGCTGGGCGCTCAAGCCCAGGAGCAAAAACAGGTCAACATCGCCACCCTCAATTGGGCCGAGAACATCGCCGCGGCCAATATGTGGAAGCTCGTACTCGAGCAGGCGCCCTACGATTACCAGGTGGACATCACCAATGTCGGCAAGAGCGTGGCCTTCAGCGGCATCGCCAGCGGCGACATGGATATCTCCCTGGAAACATGGCTGCCCACAACCGACAAGGACTACATCGAGCCCCACGAGGACCAGCTGACCATTCACGAATCCTGGTACGACGGCCCGGGGTTAGGGTTGGTGGTGCCTGCCTATGTGGATATCGACTCGATTTCCGAGCTTGCTGAAAAAGCCGACGATTTCGAGTACCAGGGTCGCCCGACCATCGTCGGCATCGATCCTGGCTCGACGATTTCCACCGCCACCGAGGACGCCATCGAGACCTATGATCTGCCGATGCGTCAACTCAGCAGCTCCGAGGTCGCCATGATGGCGGCGTTCAAGGACGCCTACAAGCGTCAGGAGCCCATGGTGGTGACCCTGTGGAATCCGCACTGGGCCTTTGCCGAATACGATCTCAAGTATCTCGACGACCCGGAGAACGTCTACGGCGCCGAGGAAGAGGCCATTTACTGGTTTTCACGCAAGGGCTTCACGGAAGACGATCCCTGGTTGACCGCAGTGCTCAATGCCTGGGAAATGGACGACGACTCTCTCGGCGGTCTGATGGCGATCATCGAGGAAACCGGTGACCCGGCCGAAGGCGCCCAACAGTGGATCGATGAGAATCGCGAGCTGGTGGACGGCTGGTTGGCGGCGGGTGACAGCGTGAATTAAGAATACTCCTCGAAAGAGGGCTAAAGGACGCGGCACGCCAAACCAAGGCGAGCCGCGTTTTTCGCGTGCGGGTGCTTATTTTGGGCGACGCTAGGGCCTGTTGATGTTTCATTCACGGCCGCGCTGGCGCCAGTTTTTATTCGGGGCAAGGCAGGAGGAGAGAAATTTGGTTATTCCAAATGAACGACGACTAACGCAGCAGCGGATAAAAACTGGCCCAGCCCTTCGGGTTGCGCAGCAAAAAGCGCCATTCTGCGTTGCGAAACGTGAAAAGGGAATAACCCTTCCCTGCGCTTCGCGCCTTGACTGACACTTTTTGATGCAGCAACGCGGTTCGCGATGAAACGTCAACAGGCCCTAGCTGGCCTGCTGTCGCCGAGCCTCCATCCTGGCCAGAAAGACTTCCATGACCTTGGTATAAAGATCGGGCCCCAGCACGACGTCTTCTACTCCCGCATCCAGATTGGGATTGTCATTGACCTCGATGACCACCACCCGATCGTCGATCTGCTTGATATCCACGCCGTATAAGCCATCACCGATCAGGCGGGTCGCCTTGAGCGCTGCCGTGACCACGGCCTTGGGTACTTCCTTTGGGTCGTGGGTCGTGAAGCCGCCGCTGCGGGTCTTGCCTCGGGAGTGATCATAGATTTGCCAATGCCCCCGGGCCATGTAGTAGCGACTGGCGAACAGCACCTTGCCGTCGAGTACGCCGATGCGCCAATCGAACTCCGTGGGCAGCCATTCCTGCAGCAGCAGCAGGGCAGAGGACTCGAACAGATGGCTGGCCTCCGCTGGAAGCTGATCCGCGGACGTGATCTTCACCACGCCCCGGGAAAATGCGCCGTCCGGCACCTTGAGTACCATCGGGAACTGCAGCCCTGCTGCCTTCTCCGGCAGGCGCTTGATATCGTCTCGGTGCAGCAGTATGCCGCCGGGCGCGGGTACGCCTCTGGCCCCGAGCAGCTCATGCAGATAGACCTTGTTGGTGCAGCGCAGGATGGAGCGAGGGTCGTCGATCACGACCAGGCCTTCATGCTCGGCGCGCCGGGCCATGCGATAGGTGTGATGATCGAGAGCCGTGGTCTCGCGAATGAACAGCGCATCGAATTCCGCCAGGCGGCTTTCATCGCGCCTGGTGATCAACGACACATCGATGCCCAGCCGGCGCCCGGCGCGAATGAACTGCTTCAACGCACTCTTGTTGCTCGGCGGCAAGGCTTCCTCCGGATCGATCAGGATAGCCAGGTCATAGCGATAGCGGCGCCGTGCCTTTGGCGTACGCCATACCCGGCGAGAGTGTCGATTGAGCGCCTGAGCGAATAGATCCTGCTCATCACCGTTCAGGGATGAGAGCGAGACAGGCTTGAGTCGGGTCAGACGCCAGAGCCCCTGGCGATGTTGAAAGCGCGCTTCAAGCAAGGGGCAGGGCAGCCGATCGAACAATCGACGGGCCAGTTTGCTTAGCTCTAGCTGCAGGCATTCACCGAACACTACCCTGAGCTGGAAGGCATCGCCTTGCAAGGCGCCTCGCCGGGTCAGCTCGTTCATGAGCGCGGCCAGGGATTCGAGCTGTAGATCCACCAGTGCCTTGCGTGAAAGCTGGTTGAGGGTCTCCACCGTCGGCAACACTCGTTGCCCACGAGCCTGGGCCAGCAGCGAGACGTAATAGCCGGTCTCGAGATACTCCAGGCCGCCACACAGATTGATGACATGGGTGGCGCTATCCTGTTGCGCGTTGGGCGCCTGAGCCAGATAGTCACCGGCGGTGATCAGATCATCCGTAGGGAAATAGGGGCGCCAGTCGGAAATACGGTCGACGACGATGCGCAGTGGCGACATGGGTCAATATCCTGCCTGGAAAGAAGAGGCTGAAAAAAAACGAAGGCCTTGATGACTCCTAAGGGACTCGTGAATGGCGCTAGAATGCACCGGCTTCAGCCCGGGTTCAATACGCTGCTGCAAGGAAATCCGCTTCAAATCAAAGTGATGACAAACCCCGAAACACCCCCCACAATGCCGACGATAACCACGTCAGCCAAGAGATGAACATCCTGTGTTGCCCCAATTGCGTCCGGCTCGCCCGGAGGATATTGATGCCCTGTGTCGCCTGGAGCTCGACGCTTTCGAGGGAGATCGCTTCAACCGCCGGCAGCTGGTTCATCTGCTTACGCGTGCTCACGCCGTCACCTGGGTTGCCATAGACGAACGAGATACCTTGCTTGGCTATGGAACACTGCTTTTCCGCCGCAATAGCGCCAGCGCTCGGCTTTACTCCTTTTGCGTTCATCCAGAGGCCCGGGGAGAGGGCATTGGCCGCCGGCTGGCAGAGCGGCTTGAACAGGAAGCCCTCGAACGTAACCGTCACAAGATGATCCTCGAGGTACGTGCCGACAATCGCCGCGCAATCGGCCTCTATCGCCGGCTCGGTTTCCTGCCCAGGCGCTGGCTGGAGAACTACTACAGTGATGGCTGCGCTGCCTGGCAGATGGATAAAGTATTGGAAGCAAGCGTCTCTTTGCAGACCTCGCTCTAGGAGGCCACGCGCGCCATATCAGGGATGCGTGTCATGATCGCTTGGGCTAGCATGAGGCTTTCCATGAATATTGCGGAGTTTTCATGCCTTCTTTCGATATCGTCTCTGAACTCGACAAGCACGAAGTGACCAACGCGGTGGATCAAGCCAATCGGGAGCTTGCCACCCGGTTCGATTTTCGCGGTGTCACCGCGAGCTTCAGTGAGGAAGGTGAGAACATTAATCTGGAGGCGGATGCGGATTTCCAGCTACGTCAGATGATCGACATCCTTAAGGGCCGTCTGATCGCCCGGGGCATCGATGTGAGCTGCCTGGAAGAAAAGGATGCGGATGGCAGTGGCGTGCGGGCCCGCCAGCAGGTCGTGCTGCGCCAAGGCATCGACCAGCCCCTGGCCAAGAAGATCGTCAAGGCGATCAAGGATGCCAAGCTCAAGGTGCAGGCTCAGATTCAAGGCGAAAAGGTGCGGGTTACCGGCAAGAAGCGCGACGATCTGCAAGAGACTATGATGCTGCTGAAAAACGATAAATCCATCGACATGCCGCTGCAGTTCAATAATTTTCGCGACTAGAATGAAGAGGTGAAAATTTCCCGGGAAGGGTAATCTTTACCTCACCAGGAGGCCGTCATGTCGAAGTTCAGACGCGCGCTGTACACAAGCCTGGCGGGGATCAGCTTTGGCCTGGGTATCATCGGCGCCTTTCTGCCGCTGATGCCCACGACGGTGTTCATGCTGCTGGCGCTATGGCTGGCCTCCAAGGGGTCTCCTCGGTTCGCCCGCTGGATTCGTTGCCACCCTCGCTTCGGTCCGCCGATCGTCAGTTGGGAAAATGAGGGGGCTATCTCGCGACAGGCCAAGTATCTTGCCTGCGCCATGCTGGCGCTATCGATGCTGATGATCGTTCTAAGTGTCGAGTCCCTGTGGTTGCAGGCGGTTCTGATTCCCGGGCTTGCCTTGATAGGGGTGTGGCTTGCCACCCGCCCGGAACCCACGCGAGGCGCCTATGCCAACGCACCAGCCTCGCCGGAAAAAGCCTCTACCGATAAAGACATCCTGTCGTGACCGTCTGCCCACCCACCGTTCGAGTCGCTGATCACTACTTCCATGGCTACAGCCTCTCTTTGAGGCCTGGGACGCCCGGAGCGTACAATGGTCGACAATTCGATTCAGGAGTTTCAGTTGATGACCATCTCGCAAGCAGCACCGACGAATGCGAAACCGCAGCCCACCTATCTGAGTGATTACCGGCCACCCGCGTTTCGGGTAACCCATACCGAACTCAAGTTCGATCTCGAGCCATCGAACACGCGCGTCACGGCCGTGCTGCATCTCGAGCGTCATCCGGATAGCGAACCAAGCCGTCCGCTGACCCTCAACGGCGAGAGGCTTTCTCTACAGCGCATCGCCATCGATGGGCAAGAGCTTCAGGAAGGGGAGTACCGGCTCGACGAGAAGGCTTTGATCATCGATAACCCGCCGGAGCGGATGCGCCTGGAAACCGAGGTGATTATCGATCCCGCCGCCAATACCGCCCTGCAAGGGCTTTATGTGTCCAACGGTATGTTCTGCACCCAGTGCGAGGCGGAAGGTTTCCGCCGTATCACCTTCTATCCGGATCGTCCGGATGTCATGGCGACCTTTGCCACCACGGTCATCGGTGACAAGACGCAACTGCCGGTGCTGCTCTCCAACGGCAACCCGGTAGAGCGGGGTGAGTTGCCGAACGGCAAGCATTTCGTCACCTGGGAAGATCCGTTTCCCAAGCCCAGCTATCTGTTTGCGCTGGTGGCGGGGCAGCTCGAGAAGGTGGAGGATCATTTCACCACCATGAGTGGCCGCGAGGTGCTGCTGCAGATCTGGGTCGAGCCGCAGAACCTGGACAAGACCGAGCATGCCATGCGCTCTCTCAAGGCATCGATGGCGTGGGACGAAGAGACCTATGGCCGGGAGTACGATCTCGACCGCTTCATGATCGTCGCCGTGGATGATTTCAACATGGGGGCCATGGAGAACAAGGGACTCAACATCTTCAACAGCGCTGCGGTGCTGACTCACCCCCAGACCGCCACGGATGCGGCCTTCCAGCGGGTGGAAGGGGTCGTGGCCCACGAGTATTTCCACAACTGGTCCGGCAATCGGGTCACCTGCCGCGACTGGTTCCAGCTTTCGCTGAAAGAGGGGTTTACCGTCTTTCGCGATCAGAGCTTTACCGCGGACATGAACTCGGCGCCGGTCAAGCGTATCCAGGATGTTTCCTTTCTGCGCACCGCGCAGTTCGCGGAGGATTCCGGCCCGACCGCACACCCGGTACGCCCGGATCACTACATCGAGATCACCAACTTCTACACCCTGACCATCTACGAGAAAGGCTCCGAGATCGTGCGCATGCTGCGCCATCTGCTGGGATGGGAGACCTTTCGCAAAGGCTCGGATCTCTATTTCTCGCGCTTCGACGGCCAGGCGGTGACCATCGAGGATTTCGTCGGATGCATGGAGGAAGCTTCGGGGCTCGAGCTCGATCAGTTCATGCGCTGGTATTCCCAGGCAGGTACGCCTGAGATCGATGCCATTGGTGAATACGATTACGCCAAGGGCGAGTATCGCCTGACCCTGCGCCAGCGTACACCGGCAACCGCCGGTCAACCCAACAAGCTGCCGCTGCACATTCCCGTGAAGGTCGGCCTGGTGGGTACCAAATCCGGCGAGGATCTGAGGCTGACGCTGGAGGATTCGGAGGATCAGGCGAATCTGGACAAGGGCGGCGTACTGCATCTGCGGGAAGAGGAGCAGACGTTTGTCTTTACTGGGCTCGAGGAGGCGCCGATTCCCTCACTGCTGAGAGGGTTTTCCGCGCCGGCCAAGCTGCGCTTTCCCTATGGGCGCGACGATTTGGCCTTTCTGCTCATGCATGATATCGACGGCTTCAATCGCTGGGATGCCGGGCAGCGACTGGCCATGCTGGCCTTGGACGATCTGATCGCCGCCCATCGCAACGGGGTGGAAAAGGTCATGGACTCGCGAGTCACCGACGCGTTCCGCAGCCTGTTGACTACCCCGACGGAAGACAAGGCGGTGCTGGCTGAAATGCTGACGCTGCCTTCGGAAGCCTACATTGCCGAGCAGCAGCCGGTGGTGGATGTGGACGCCATTCATGCCGCCCGCAGTTTCGTCAAGCAGTCCCTGGCCTATGCATTGCGGGACGAGTTCCTGGCGATCTATCAGGCCAATCAGTCCGAGGCGGAGTACGTGCCCAATGCCGAGCAGATTGCCCAGCGCAGTCTCAAGAACGTGGCGCTGTCGTACCTGATGAGCATCGAGGACGAGCAGGGGGTTGCCCTGGCCCAGCAGCAGTTCGAGGCGGATCACAACATGACCGATGTACGTGCCGCCTTGACGCTATTGGTGCACAGCTCTCGGGGCGATATCGCCGACCCGGCACTGCGTGCCTTCGGCGAGAAGTGGGCTCATGACCCGCTGGTCATGGATCAATGGTTCAGCCTGCAGGTCACCAGGCCTCAATCCGACGCCCTGGACCGGGTAAAATACTTGATGTCGCACCCGGCGTTTTCGCTCAAGAACCCCAATCGGGTGCGGGCGTTGATCGGCACCTTCGTCGGTCAGAACCGGGTCAACTTCCATCGCCTGGATGGGGAAGGGTACAAGTTGCTGGCGGATGTGGTCATCGAGCTCAACAAGCTCAACCCGGAGATTGCCGCGCGCATCATCACGCCGCTCACCCGCTGGCAGCGCTTCGATGAAGAGCGCCAGGCACTGATGAAGGCGCAGCTCGAGCGCATTCGCGCCGAGGACCTGTCGCCCAACGTTTACGAAGTGGTGGAGAAGGCCTTGGCCGGCTGACGGTACAAGGCTAGCCGATGCTGGTTAAGTCGATGCTGGAAACACACGGGCCGCTCGTTCGAGCGGCCCGGTGTTAGTGGCTCTTCAATACGAGGATCAGTGCGCTTCCCCACAGCGGACCAACCCGTCAGCCAACTGATGCAGCAACTGCGGGTAGAGTTCGTCGCCAAGCGACAAAGCGGTCCCCAGCGGATCGATCACAATGGACGTTTCGACACCGGTATCACCGAACACGCTCTTTACCAGCTTGGGGTCGAACTGCGGCTCACTAAGCACACAGTGGATGTTCAACTCGTCAATCCGCTTTCGTAGTTCGTTGAGCCGTGCCGGGCTAGGTTGTGAAGCGTCTCCCAAGGAGATTGCTCCGGTTGCCGAGATCTCAAAGCGGTTCTCGAAATAGTGATAGGCATCATGGAAGACGACGAAACGGGTGTCATGGGCGTTCGCAAGACGCTTGTTCAGCTCTTTCGTCAAGGCGACGAGCTCGGCCTTGCTGCGACGCGCATTATCCCGATAGATGGCTGCGTTCTGTGGATCGACGTTGGCGAGCGACTCGGCAATGGCACCGAGCCACACCTGAGCATTCAGCGGGTCGAGCCACGCATGCGGATTCTCGCTATGGTGGGCATGCTCATGACCATGATCGTCGGACGCCTCATGGTCATGGGTGTCGAACGTCGCCCCCTGACGGTACTCAAGTGTCAGTGTGCCCGGGACCTCCATCAACTCCACGCTGACGGCGTCGCCGGCCAGGTTCTCCAGAGAATCCGCCAGTGAAGGGGTCAAGCCGTCGCCGATCCAGAAAACGACATCGGCGCGATTCAAGGCCGCTGCTTCCGAAGGACGTAGGGTATAGCCGTGCGGCGAGGCCCCTTGCTGTATCACCAGATCAGGCGATCCCAGATCGCCCATCACTTGATCGACAAGGGAATAGACCGGCGGGATATCTACCGCCACGGACGGCACCTTCGCCGCAGCGACGGCGGGCATCATCAATAAAGCCATCAAGTAGTGGCTGACACGCAGTGCCATAAAGTCCTCCAGGATTGCATTATGAGAAGAAATTGAAGCAGATGAAGTTACGTTATAACATAACACCAACGCTAAGCACCACGCCGCCGCATCCCGTATCACACCGACCCTTTACTTCATCTGGAAGACGTCATGACATTGCTGACGATCGAACACCTGGATATCGCCCTTGGCGGTGATCTCGTCCTGAAAGACATTCATCTGACGCTTGCGCGGGGTGAGATCGTCACCGTCGTTGGTCCCAACGGCTCGGGTAAAACGACCCTGCTGAAAAGTATCATTGGGTCCTTGAAGCCAGTCCGAGGTCGTATCGTCAGGTCTACGGAACTCAAGATCGGCTATGTGCCACAGCGTCTACATCTCGATGCCACGCTACCGATGACGGTATCACGCTTCATGAGCCTGCCTCGGCGCCGAGCCGCTGCGCAGATTGATCAGGCACTTGAACGGGCGGGTGTGGCCGGCCTCGCAAGGCGTCAGATGAGCGGGCTATCAGGAGGGCAGTTTCAGCGTATCCTGCTGGCCCGGGCCTTGCTGGAATCGCCGGATCTATTGATTCTCGATGAGGCAACCCAGGGGCTCGATCAGCGCGGCGTCGTGGATTTTTATCACCAGCTCGAGTCGGTGCGCCGCGAGCTCGGCTGTGGCGTGCTGATGGTCAGCCACGAACTGCATGTCGTGATGCGAACGTCGGATCGGGTCGTTTGCCTGAATCGTTCTATCTGCTGCGAGGGAACACCGGAGCGGGTAGCCACATCGCCGGCGTATCTGGCCATGTTCGGTTACGATACCCGGGATGCCCTTGCCCTGTACCGTCATGATCATGGCGCTTCTTCCATTTCATCGGAGCTTTCTTCGTGATGCTCGACGACTTTCTGGTTCGCGCCGCTCTGGCTGGCATCGGCGTTGCCCTGGCCGCGGCGCCGTTGGGCTGCTTCGTGGTGTGGCGGCGCATGGCCTACTTCGGCGATGCCACCGCCCATGCCGCCATTCTCGGTGTTGCCCTCTCGCTATTGCTGTCGACCTCGATCTTTGCCGGGGCGCTGGTCGTCTCGCTGATCATGGCAACGGCCGTCTCGCTGCTGAGTGGCAGGGGCTATGCCATGGATACGCTTCTGGGGGTAATGGCCCATTCGGCACTGGCCTTCGGTCTGGTCGCGGTCTCTTTCGTGTCCGGCGTGCGTATCGACCTGATGGCTTATCTCTTCGGCGATATTCTGGCCGTGGGAAAGCTGGATCTCGCTATCATCTGGGGAGGGGCAGGAATCGTTCTGGTGCTGTTGGGATGGCGTTGGTCGAGCCTGCTGACCGCCACACTCAATACGGATCTTGCCTACGCCAGCGGTATCGATCCGAAGCGCGAACAGCTGATCCTGACCCTGTCCCTCGCCGTGGTCGTTGCCGTGGCACTGAAGGTCGTGGGTGTGTTGCTGATCGCAGCGCTGCTGATCATACCCGCTGCTGCGGCGCGGCCCTTCAGCCGTACGCCCGAGGCCATGGTGCTGCTCGCCGCCATGATCGGGGCAACCGCCACCACCGGCGGGTTGCAGGCGGCCTTCTGGCTTGATACTCCCACGGGCCCCACTATCGTCAGCCTGGCCGCAATCCTCTTTGCTCTATCCAGCTTTGCTGGATACACGAGACTCAAAGTCTCGCGCGCTACGCCGTCATGTGAGGAGAGCCGTTGAGTGCAACGCCTTGTGCCTTCAGCGTATGCGCGGGAGTCGTGGTGCTCGGGTAGGGTATCGGTCATCGAGGCGCCGGGAAGGGGGGTATCTGTTTGAAGGATCAGCGTGGCGGTGTTCTGCTCGGTTCACGCACTGGGCGCAAGACCGGCACATGTCGAACACTCACCGCGCATCTCGATAGTCGTGCTTTTGAGGGAAAACTGATGACTCTGCGCCAGACTATCAAGAACGCCATTCAGGTCGCTATCAACCAGCTCATCGATGTGCCCGCAGCGTTCGCAGATGGCAAATGCCGTGCAGCCATGCAGGCAGCCCAGCGTGCAAGAGGTATAGGCGTTCAGGGTTTCCAGACGATGAACCCAGCCCTCTCTCATCAGGCTCTCTAAAGCTCGATAAACCTGGGTTGGAGCGCTGAATCCACTGCCACGCAGCCGATCGAGTAGTGCATAGGCACTCAATGGTCCTTGCGCCTTGCGTAGGGTATCCAGTACTTGTTGCTGTTTGTCATTCAATGGCAATGTGTCCCCATGGCGAACTCGAAGGTGCTCTGATTTCGCTGTCTTCCTTCAATGTAGGATAGGGTGTGTTATCACGTATCAATAAGCAACCTGTCTGAATAATGGGCGGCTTCGTCAAGGGCGATCTTTGATGGATCACATGCCGCCGCCCATCATCGGTGACGTCGCCACCTGTGGTGCATGAATGAGAAGGGCAATACCCAGCGCCATGATCAATAGGCCGCCGCACAGCGCGATACCTTGCCCCAGTAACGCTTGCCAGTGTGGTGTCGCATGCGTCGTGAGCCGCTGTGCTTGGCGGCGCGCCAGCACCGTCACCACTGCCAGGGTGGAGGTCGTCAGTGCCGTGCCCAACGATATCGCCAGCACTGCCGCGACGCCGGTCCACCAGTGGCCAAGCAGCCCGGCAACACCGAGTATCATGACAGCACCGCTGCAGGGGCGCAGGCCGATGGCGATGATGACGCCCAGGCTTTCACGCCAGTCATTGCTCATGTGGATCGGATCGACGTGATGGTCGTGTCCGCAGTGGCAGGACGGGGGATGCGTCGATGAGTTGGCGTTGTTGGATGGCGTCATTGCCAGCCGCCCTATATCCGGTGGCTGGCTAGCGGATGTTGCGGGTTGCAGTGCATAGGCGTTCGTCGCCACCGGGTGCGATGTCGAAGAGCGGATCAGGCGTCCTACGCGTATCAGCGCTCGCAGACTCAGCCAGGCACCCAATGCCGCGACCAATGCATAACTGATACGCTCGACCACCACCGTGCTGGCCATGGCTTCCCGGGTCAGCATTCCCAGCCCCAGGATCAAGACGCCTACAAGTGCGATCGCCACTACGCCTTGTAATAGAGCGGCCGCCAAAGTCAAGCGCACGCCGCGAGACAGATCGGCGCGGCGAACCATCAGATAGGTCGATATCACGGCCTTGCCGTGGCCGGGACCGGCGGCGTGAAAGATTCCGTAACCCAGGCTCAGGCCTATCAGTGTCAGCAGGGTGGTGGTATCAGCTTGGCGGGAGAACTGCATCATGTTCATGGTCAGCCCCCGCTGTAGCAGGCGCTGCCAGTCCAAAAGATGAGCCAGTAACCATTGCCACAGTGCTGCCCCGCTGGGCGTCGCGGCCAGCAACAGCAAAAGCAGTACCGGCACTAGCGCGATCAGTACCTTCAACGCTCGGGACATGACAGGTTTCCTGTATCCGCAAAGACTTGCCCCATTCCGTCCGGCGCCTGGTCGTTGATATCGATGGCGGACGCCTTGGCCACCATCTTCGGGTCGGGGTCATAGTGGATGACATTGGCCGTGCAACCTTCGGGTGCATTGCTCAGAGTGATCGGCTTGTCGGTCTTGTCGTCGTAAAGAAATTCGATGTAGTAGGTCGCGTCGTAGATTTTCCAGCTCAGCTTGCCGTCATTGGGGGACTGCGGTGTCGCCAGCGGTAGCACGAAGAACAATTCGATGCGCTGATCGCTCATCCGGGTGGTGTATTCGGTGACCTGTCCGAACTCGAGCTCCTTGCCATCCAGATAAACATGGGAAAGATAATGTTCCAGGGCCATGTTGTTGATGATCTCGTCCCCCAAGGCGTCGAGTCGTTGCTGCATGCTCTCGTCACCTTCTGCACGGGACAGCTCTTCGCTCAGCGTCAGGCTGTAAAACGGATCCAGCTTCCAATGCTGTTCCAGGGCCGTTACCTGGCCGCGATCGTTGAACAGCACGCGTATGGTGTAGTCCACCCAGCCATGGGGATGAGCCTGGGTCACAGGAGATGCAGCCAGGAACATCGGTGCCAGCAGTAGCGCGGCAAGGCGCCGAATACAGCGAAGTTGGCCAACGAAGTGGATGGTTGAAAGCCACATAAAAGGGTCACCGATCAATGAATTTCCAGACGAGTTGGTTCGATCATGTTCATGGGTGACAACCGGCTTGTCATGCATGAAAAAGTATCAGCCGTGACTCTGCCTGCAGTGTGCCTTCGTGGCGAACATGATAGTTGATGCTTGGCGAGCGCTGCCGGTCCGAGGTGGTATGACACAGCAGTGAGGCGCTACTCAAGACTCGTCACGCCAGTATAAAAACAAGATTCATGAAATGATATAACGTATCAAATTCATTTCAGGGCAGGCCGATTGTACCGGGCTTTATGGAGCGGCCCATTACGCGAGGTCGATGCTCAGCAGCAGGCGGGGCCCAACCGTCGCACTTTCGAAGAGTTAGGCCGTTGCTTCGACTAGCCTGAATGTTATGTTATAACGTATCTTTTCTGGCGTTGGCAGGCGCTACCCGATCCCCTTCCTGTCTGGGAGTAGACGATGGCACTACCCATCAACAAAGGACGTATGACCCATGATCGATAGAGGTTTGGTTGATGTCGCCGGCGAAGCGTCTCATCTGGGTGGCATGCTTTCCTGGGTCGGCATGGAGCGTATTGCCTTGCCGTTCCTGGTGGCCGGTCATCCGGTCAATGGGCGTGTTTCGGCGGGTGTCAGCCTAGAGGATCCCAACGCTCGGGGTATCCACATGTCGCGTCTGTATCTTGCCCTGGCCAGGCTCGAAGGGCAGGAGCTATCGTTATCTGCTGTTTCTGCAGTGCTGGAACACTTCCTCGATACCCATCAAGAACTGTCCAGTTCGGCCTTTCTCGATTTGAGCGGCGAGGTGTTGCTCAAGCGCCCGGCGTTGATCAGCCCGTTGGCGGGTTGGAAGGCGTATCCCTTCGTGTTGCGCTGTCGACTGGACAGCCATGGTGTGCTTCGGGCCGATTTCGAACTGAGCATAGGGTATTCCTCGACCTGCCCTTGCTCGGCGGCGCTATCACGCCAGTTGATTCAGCAGAAATTTGAGGAAGACTTCGTCGATATGCCGATGACGCGGGAGACCGTCGGAGCATGGCTCAGCAGCGAGAAGGGCATTGTGGCCACGCCGCACAGCCAGCGCAGCCAAGCGCATCTGGCGCTGCATCTTGCAAACGAGGTCGAGGTACTGCCCTTGGAAACGCTGATCGAGCGCAGCGAGAGAGTGCTGGGCACCGCGCTACAAACCGCAGTCAAGCGCGTCGATGAACAAGCCTTTGCCCTAGCCAATGGACAGAACTTGATGTTTTGCGAGGATGCGGCACGCCGCCTTCATCAGATGCTGCGCGAGCAATCCGCTGCATGCGGCTTCCAGTTGCGTGTCGTGCACGCGGAAAGCCTGCATGCTCACGACGCCGTTGCCCGAAGCGAGTGGAACTGGCAAAGGAGTGACGCGAGATGATGATTCGGAGGGGCGACCGGCGCTAGAGGAATATCAATGACGAGGGAATAAAAGCACCGTTTATGCAAATAAAACGGGCCGCCCGGCTGCACGGCCCGCTTTGGGACTGTTTGGTACAAAAATCAGCGTGCGATACGGTCGTTGGCGGCGGTAAAGCCTTGCAGCGAAACCGGCAGATCTAGGCGTTCTCCCCGCGGTCCCATGATGCTGACGGTGGCACGGGTGCCGCTGCGCATCTGCTGGCGCAGGGTTTCCGTGACCGGGATGTCCGCGCGGCAGCCCTGCTCCTGACACATTTGATAGGGGAAGTTGATCGGCTCGTTGTTATCGACGACCAACTGAAGACCCGGCGCCAGGCGCGTACCCAAAGGGAGGATGAACGCCATCGCCGGTGCGTCCAGCTCCTTGGGGTAGGCCATGATGACCTGCATGATCGGCTGGCCGCCCTGGGGGTTGTCAACCAGTTGCATCATTGAACAGAGCTCTGTGTTGCCGCCACCCTGGGGGCAGCGCACTTCCCAGTCCTGGAAGTTTTCGACGCTCATGTTCGGCCCTGCCTGCCCTTGTTGCGCAAAGGCCTGAGGCAAGAGCCCGCCGCATAGCAGCAGCGCGAAGAGTCCAAGCCGTAGTTTGAAACGAGAAAGCATAGGATATGTCGTCCTGGTTGTGATCCATCCCGCTACTTTACGTGACCGAATGGACTTCGTCATGGGCGGCGGCAGGTTTTCATCATGCCATTAGCCAGCTCAGCACCAGCAGGCCGATCACCGTCCAGACGATACCACCGATGATGGAACGACTCAGGAAGCTGCGAATGCCCTTGAACAGCAATAGCAGGCCGATCACCAGTATGACCATGTTGAACAGCGACGTGTTGACGCCCAGAGAGCCGGACAAACCTTCGATGAATTCGTAAATAGCAATGCCGATATTGGCAAAAAAACCTGAAAAAAGATCGACGAGTGCGCGGATCGCATCGCCAATGCTCTCGCCGAGCCAGTTGAAAAAGCCGTCAGTTTGCATGAATCATCCGTGCAGTGAGTCCAGGGTGTCGGAATGTTGTTGGGCGCGCAGCCAACTTATTTCCTGCGACCAGATAGCCGGCTCGATGGTTTCCAGAATCAATGGAATGCCATTGATTCGCGCATCACGCATCAGCGTGGTGAAGGTATCGAGGCCGATATTGCCTTGTCCCAGGCTGTGATGCCGATCGACCCGGCTGGCGAAGGCGCTCTTGGCATCGTTCAGATGCATGCCGCGCAGATAGTTCATGCCTACCACGGCATCGAATTCATCCAGCATGACGGTGCAGGACTCGGCGCTGCGCAGCTCATAACCGGCGGCGAAGGCATGGCAGGTGTCGATGCATACCCCGACCCGGGTCTTGTCGTCGACCTGCGCGATGATCTCCGCCAAGTGCTCGAAGCGATGCCCCAGGTTGGTGCCCTGGCCGGCGGTGTTTTCGATCACCGCAGTGACGCCCCGGGTCTGGCTAAGTACCTCGTTGATGGAGTCGGCGATGCGCTTGAGGCATTCACTCTCGGAAATCTTGCGCAGGTGGCTGCCCGGGTGGAAGTTGAGCAGGGTCAGGCCGAGCCGCTCGCAACGCTGAAACTCATCCAGGAAGGCCGCCCGGGACTTCTTCAAGCCCTCCGGGTCGGGATGGCCGAGATTGATCAGATAGCTGTCGTGGGGGAGGATCTGCTCCGGCCCGAAACCGTATTGGTTGCAGGCAGCCTGGAAGGCCTCGATGGTTTCATCCGTCAGCGGCTTGCCCACCCACTGGCGCTGGTTCTTGGTGAACAGCGCAAAGGCATTGGCGCCAATTTCGTGAGCGCGGATTACTGCCTGATCGACGCCACCGGCGGCGCTGACATGGGCTCCAATGTATTTCATGCTGACTCATGACTGATGGGTATCGGCGTATGGTAAAGCATTTGTGCCGTTGGCTGGACCTGGTATGTTCCGTCCTTCATTGGTGCGCCCGCCTCAAGATGTCGGTGCTGGCGGGTGATCGATCACCTGGCGCAGCACGAAGCTGGAGTGTACGCCGCTGACGCCCTCGATGCGGGTGATGCGGTTGAGCAGCAGATCCTGATAGTCGTCCATGTCCCGCACCACCACCTTGAGCTGATAGTCGGCTTCCTGACCGGTGATCAGTAGGCACTCCAGCACCTGGGGCAGGGCATCTATTTCTTTCTCGAAATTGGCGAAGCGCTCCGGCGTGTGGCGGTCCATGGAGATATGCAGCAACACCATTAAGCTGTAGCCAAGGCGCTTTGTGTTCACCAGGGCGCGATAGCCGGTGATCAGCCCGTTTTCCTCCAGGGCGCGGACTCGGCGCAGACAGGGCGAGGGCGAAAGCCCGATGCGCTCTGCCAGTTCCTGGTTGCTGATGCGACCTTCGCGCTGCAGGATGTCGAGGATATGGCGATCGTAGCGATCCAGCGTAGTGGTAGTCTCGTTCTTTGACAAAGAAGAAATCCTATGTCGATAAAATGTGTATTGGTGATATTTTATATCAATATTGATCAAATTTTTATCGTATTTCGCAATCCTCTACGTGCCCGAATGGCTTAGGCTAGTCACTATCGTTATCGCGATAATCCCGTTGTGCCGACAGCGGCTCCACAAGAGCCGCTGTCGGCGCTAGACTCACAAGGTCTGACACATCGTTCAAACATTCGCCGGCCAAGCCGGCATCCGGCATCAGACTCCGGCAAGGACACGACCCATGGCTTCTACTGCTTTCGATCACCGTAAATACGCGCCGGCGGAACCGGTACCGCTCACCAATCGCCAATGGCCTTCCCGCACCCTGACCCAGGCGCCCTACTGGGCCAGCGTCGATCTGCGTGACGGCAACCAGGCGCTACTCGAGCCGATGAGCGTGGAGCAGAAGAAGCGACTGTGGGCCTTGCTGATCAAGGTCGGCTTGACTGAGATCGAGGTCGGCTTTCCCGCGGCCAGCCAGCACGACTATGATTTCGTGCGCTGGCTGATCGAGGAGGACCAGATTCCCGAGGGCGTGAACGTCCAGGTGCTGGTGCAGGCCCGGGAACACCTGATAGAGAAGACCTTTGCTGCACTGGAAGGCGCTAAACGTGCCATCGTCCACGTCTACAACTCCACCTCCAAGGTGCAGCGTGAGCGGGTCTTCGAGCAGGAGCGTGAAGGCATCATCGGTATCGCCGAGCAGGGCGCCCGCTGGGTCATGGAACACGCGGCACGCTATCCCGACACCCAGTGGACCTTCCAGTATTCTCCTGAGAGCTTCACCAGCACCGAGCTGGATTTCGCCGTGGAGATTTGCGAGGTGGTGATGGATGTGTGGCAGCCGACGCCGGAAAAGCCCTGCATTCTCAACCTGCCGGCCACCGTCGAAGTGGGGCCGGTCAACCATTTTGCCGATCAGATCGAGTACTTCATCACGCATCTCAAGAATCGCGAAAGCGCGATCATTTCGCTGCACACCCACAATGACCGGGGCGGCGCTGCCGCGGCGGCGGAGCTGGGATTGCTTGCCGGTGCCGATCGCGTCGAAGGGACGCTCTTGGGTAACGGCGAGCGTACCGGCAACATGGACATCGTCACCCTGGCGATGAATCTCTACAGTCAGGGCATCGATCCGAAGCTCGATCTCTCCAACCCGGATGAGATCGTCGAAGTATGCACCGAATGCACCGGCTTGACGGTTCACCCGCGCCACCCCTGGATTGGTGAGCTGGTCTATACCGCGTTTTCGGGTAGCCATCAGGACGCCATCCGCAAATGCCTGCACAAGCAGCAGCAGGATGAGGCGTGGCAGGTAGCCTATCTGCCCATCGATCCCAAGGATCTGGGCCGTGACTACCAGGCGGTGATCCGCGTCAACAGCCAGTCCGGCAAGGGCGGCATGGCGTTCCTGCTCGAGCGGGATTTCGGCATCAGCCTGCCGCGCTGGATGACCCTGGAACTGGCGCCTCATGTCCAGGCCGCCAGCGAAAGGACCAATGGCGAACTATCCAGTCAGATGATTCGGGATATCCTGCTCGACACCTTCATGCAGGATGCCCCGCTCACCCTCAAGGGGTATCGCCTGGATCGGGAAGGCGCCGAGAAGTTGACGGCGACGCTGATGCGGGGCGGCGATGCCATTGCGCTCGAAGGCCAGGGCAACGGTGCCATTTCCGCGTTCATGGATGCCTGGCAACGTCATACCGGCCAGAACGTCAACGTGGTCGATTATGGCGAGCACGCGCTGGGGGAAGGCAGCGATGCCGTGGCGATCGCCTTCGTGCAGCTCAACGTGGACGGGACAAGGGTCAGCGGCATGGCCGAGGATGGCGATACCGTGAGTGCCTCCATCAAGGCGGTGCTCTCGGCGATCAATCGCAGCAGTGCCGCTGCAAAAATGCTCGGCGAGTCTCAGGCGCAACCACGGGCAGCCAGCGCATGATGAATATTGGAAATTGATCCTGCCGAATAATAACGGCCGCCTTCATGGCGGCCGATTTTTTTGAAATATGGCGCTGCGGCTCGAGATTGATCAATTGTCGCTGCGAACCTGGGCGTGACTGATCAGGGCAAAAATGAAGGTCCCGCCAACTACGTTGCCGAGTAGCGTCGGTAGCGCAAACTTGAAAGCGTAATCGCTCATGCTTGCTTTGCCATCGAAGACCAGGTACAGCACTTCCGTGGAACCCACGATGATGTGAGTGAATCCTCCAAGCCCGATCAGGGAAGTAATGATCAGAATCACCCAGACCTTAGCCTCCCCGGCAGCAGGAATCAGCCATACCATGGTGGCGATCATCCAGCCGGCAATGGTGCCCTTGGCGAACATCTGACCGGTGCCATTGCTCAGCATCTTTTCACCCAGGGAAATGAAGACGCTGTGGGTTTGGCTATCGAACAAGGGCATCGCCAAAATAAGATAGGCGGAGATCGCAACGCCAATCAGATTGCCGATGAGTACCACGCTCCACAAGCGCAGCAGACAGAAGAGCTTGTTGAGTCCGGGGTCGGTCACCAGTGGCAGTACCGCTGTGACGGTATTTTCGGTAAAAAGCTGTTGATGTGCCAGGATGACCACGATGAAGCCTACCGCGTAGCCCAGCGAAGAGATCAACACGCCGATATCGTTGTCCGGAAGATGCGATTTGATCAGGCCAATGGCCAGCATCGAAAAGCTCATCGATAGGCCGGCGGCAATGGCCGACCACAGCAGCGCCGAAACGGTGCGGCCAAGCTCTTTTTCTCCTTGGGTACGAATCGTCTTGTGTATGGCAGCTACTTCGGTTTTTTGCGTGTTGTTCTCTGAATCGGAGACGCTGGAACTTGATTTACTGGACGTGGACAAAGGGGCGGTTCCTTCCGATGGACAAAGCAAGAACTCTTGACTGTGGTCGATAGCGTGATGTGCTGCAATATTTTATCGCTTATTCAACGGATCGGGCGTATTTAAAGGATCGTAAAATCAAATCCTGGGCAATGTTTTCTAAGAATTTTATTTTAGAAGAATGCGTTTGATTGATGTAGGGAAGAGTCATGTCTGATGTGTCATTGGCGATTGTGCTCAATCTGGGAGCCGCCTGGTTGGCGGGTAGTCTGATTGGGCTTGAACGTAGCTATCACGGCCGTCCCGCTGGGTTTCGTACCCATGCCCTGGTGTGCGGCGCATCGGCGATGCTGATGCTCGTTTCCGTGCACCAGGGGCAATGGATGGCAGGCAGCAGTCTCGCGGAGACGGCGATACGTACCGATCCGACGCGCATGGCGCAAGGCATCATGACCGGTATCGGGTTTCTGGGCGCGGGGGTCATCTTCAAGGAAGGTTTGACGGTGCGCGGTCTGACCACGGCAGCGTCCATCTGGGTCACCTCGGCACTAGGCATCCTGTTTGGTATCGGTTTTTTCTATCTGGCGATAGTGGCAACCATTGCGACATTGGTAACACTCTCGACCTTTCGCTGGGTGGAAAATCGCCTCCCCAGCAAGTTATTTGCCGATCATATGCTGTGCTACGCCATCGAGGCAGTGGACGATGAAGCGAAGGTGCGAAGGATGATTACCGAGCATGGATGCACTATTAAATCAATGAGCTATAGTCTGGGTGAAGGCGGCGCCCTCTATCGTTATCATATGGTATTGCAGACCAACCATCAGCAGAATCTGGCGAGATTGGCAGCCTATCTGCGTGATTCGAATACCATTCAAGAATATCGGCTAGTGTCGTCGACATGAATGCTGGGGCGCATAACATTATCAGTAAGGAACGCAGGAATGGCCGATACAACGGCGGGTACGGCGCGTTTGATCATCAATGGCAAGTCGTCACAGGTTCCTGAATTACGTGAGGCCGTGAAGGCGTTGCGAAAGGAGGGATACGATCTACAAGTACGCGTTACCTGGGAGCTTGGGGATGGCCTGCGCTACGCTCAGGAAGCCTGCCGTGAAGGTGTAGGTCGATTGATCGTTGGTGGTGGCGACGGCAGTGTCAACGAAGTGGTCAACGGTTTGATGCGCCTCGAGGAACCCGAGCGTGCAGCGCTGGGCATACTGCCTCTGGGAAGTGCCAACGATCTTGCCCGGGGCCTTGGGCTTTCTCTCGAACCGTTGATCGCCCTGCGCGAAGCATTGAGTGTCTCGTCCAGAGCCGTGGATGTGGCGCACCTGGGAGATGACTATTTCATCAATGTCGCGTCCGGGGGGTTCGGCGCCCAGGTGACCACCTCGACACCCAGAGCACTCAAGCGTGTGCTGGGCGGAGGGGCCTACGCGCTGATGGGCATGTTCAAGGTCTGGCATTATCGACCTTACAGCGGCCTCGTGCGCTGGAATGAAAACGGGCAAGATAAAGAGATCGAATCCCCGCTTTTTCTACTGGCTATCGCTAACGGCTCTCAGGCCGGAGGGGGGCAACAACTGGCGCCTCAGGCCAAGATCGATGATGGGTTGCTGGATGTGTTGATCGTGCGCCATTTCTCCTCGTTAAGTGAAATGCGCCAGTTGATGAGCGAACTCGAGCGTATTCCGGAAAACGGTGATTTTGTGCGCACGATACGTGCCTCGCGTGTTAGTTTTCACGCGGACGGTGCGTTTCCACTCAATCTCGATGGTGAACCGCGCTTTTTGCGAGAATTCGAAGCAACGCTCATACCGAGGGCTATTCGCATGCTGGTGCCCGCGGGCAGTCCGCTGCTGTCATCGGTATCTTCTGCACAAACCGAAACCGTCTAAGGCTATCTGAGGCTAAATGTAATCCCGCGTTTCTCTGGAAAACTGGGCATGAAAGCGCTCTGTCTTTAGCAAGTCATGCCGCGTGACCCAGCGATTCCATTCTTGTCCATGAAGGGGCCGAATAAAGGAGAGCTATCCCATGCCGAGTCCATTTCATCTGGCCGTACAAGTGCGTGATATCAATGAGGCTAGAGGGTTCTATGGTGATCTGCTGGGGTGCGCGGAAGGGCGCTCCAGTGATACTTGGGTCGATTTCAACCTCTATGGTCATCAATTCGTGTGCCACCTGAATCCCGAACTGGAGAGCGTGCGGGGTAGTCTTCATCGGAACGCCGTGGATGGTCATGGTGTGCCTGTGCCTCACTTTGGTGTCGTGCTGGATATGCCGGCATGGGAGAGTCTGGTCGACCGCCTGACGCGGGCGGGAATACGCTTCGAGATAGAGCCCTACATCCGTTTTCAGGGTGAGCCGGGTGAGCAGGCGACCATGTTCTTTTTCGACCCGTCGGGTAACGCTCTGGAATTCAAGGCGTTTCGTGATATCGAGGGTCAACTGTTCGCTACTTGAGGAAAGATCATGGATGAGTTCATGCAGGCCGCTATCGACGAGGCGCGCCAGGGTCTGGAAGAAGGAGGGGTGCCCATTGGTTCGGTCCTGGTGCATCGTGGACGTATCATTGGGCGTGGACATAATCAGCGCCATCAGCGTGGTAGCGTGGTGCTGCACGCTGAAATGGATGCACTGGAAAATGCGGGGCGTCAGCCCGCCTCCGTCTACAGAGAGTGCGTGCTTTATACGACCTTGTCGCCGTGCCCGATGTGCAGCGGCGCGATCCTGCTTTATGGCATTCCGCATTTGAGGATAGGCGAGAACCGTACCTTCATGGGGGCCGAGGCGCGTCTTCGCGAAGGCGGCGTCAAGCTCGAAATCATTGATAGCGACGAATGCCGCGAGTTGATGGAAACATTCATCGAGCGTCATCCTGATCTGTGGAATGAAGATATCGGAGTATAGGAAAATGCAAGCAGCCGTTCTCCCTTGCGCAAGGAGGTCGGGTTTGCTGCAATGACGCAGCATCGAATGAAGGGTTCATTCATTTTCAAGGAGAGGATCGATGGCCAAAGCGCCCTGGATGTTGCCTACAGCAGCACTGATGCTGACACTGGGCCTGGCGGCTTGTGACGATGGTGAGAAGCCTTCGACGCATTCGAGTCAAGCGAGTAGCGATTCAGCACAGATAGCGCAGGCATCGCCGCAGTCGGCTGAGCAGCCGAACAGCCAGACGCAGTCTGGTTCATCTTCAGGCAATGCGACAACGACGGCTGAAGAACCCAATACGGCAAGTGACGAGAGTGATACGCCTTCGAGCGATTCCGCTATTGGTAGCAGTTCGGGAGAAACCGCTGCGGATAGCTCATGGGAGAATACGGAAGATGACGTCAATGAGGCGCTGAAGGAAACGGAGAGGCGCTTCGAAGAGGCGGAGAAAGAGCTCGAGGAGCAGTTCAAGGCCGCGGAAGAGGAAGACGTCAAGCAGAATCAAGAAATCGATGGGCCAAACGAAGAGGAGCGACCCTAGCAGCACAAACGCTAGCAGCAAAAACGAGAGCGCAGCACGATCGACGCACACGAAAAAGGCCCACGCTAGGGTGGGCCTTTTACTGCAATCCGCTTGTCTAACACGAACTGCTACATCATGCAGCCGCGATTACTCGGGCTTGATGTTGGCAGCCTGAAGGCCTTTTTTACCCTGAGTGACGTCGAAGGAAACCTTCTGTCCGTCCTGCAGAGACTTGAAGCCGTCAGCTTGAATTTCAGAGAAGTGAGCGAAGAGGTCATCACCGCCGTCGTCCGGAGAAATGAAACCAAAGCCTTTAGTATCGTTGAACCACTTGACAGTGCCAGTTGCCATTGTCGATTTCCTTACTGCTAACTAGATGATATTAATGTGGTTTCGAGAAGCCGTGAGCTGCTTTCCACCATCAGTGCGAGGCTCATATGCTAGAGAAAACGCGCACGAGGATTATCGAGGGGAATCGATTACAACCGACGTCATTCTGCTTACAAACCAACGGATGAAAGGATGGGCTATTCACTCGAGGGGGTCAAGAACTATTTGCTATAATACTCGGTAGTATGACACATTCCACTATGGTGCGTGCAAACAAAAAAGGCTTGTCGAAACAAGCCCTTTTCTGTCGAACGCTGGTTTATGAGGAAAGACGAGGAAGTCGTCGCCTTATGCCTCGAAGAGGCGTTGCAGGTTAATTCTCGACCTTGATATTTGCAGCCTGAAGTCCCTTTTTACCCTGAGTGACATCGAAAGAGACCTTTTGTCCATCCTGCAGGGTCTTGAAGCCATCAGCCTGGATTTCGGAGAAGTGGGCAAACAGGTCGTCGCCGCCATCGTCTGGGGAGATGAAGCCGTAGCCCTTGGTATCGTTGAACCATTTGACAGTGCCAGTTGCCATTTGCAGTTATCCTCGACTAACTAATGATGGTGCTGGGTGTAAATCGGATCGATACCGTATTTACACCCGTCATGCCTCAATTGCATGGATCATCGACAGCAGGTTCGTTGGCCTATGCCGGAAAAGCGAACAGCGGGGCAATGCCGAGCCGGTTGTTCGATGATGCAAGTTCGTATCTGAAGGATTCTGCCGAACTGCTATACCGGCGCTTTTCAGGTTACGATGCTCGCTAAAGCAACATAGTTGGAAAAATCATGCACGTCCAGAACGTCGATTATGCCTGTTCAGATGCTGCCGAACACTTCGCGCAGTCGTTGCGCGATACGGGTTTTGGGGTCTTGCGTAACCATCCATTGCCTGATGCCTTGATCGAGTCGATCTATTGCCGTTGGCAGGCATTCTTCGATAGCGACGACAAACATGCCTGGCGCTACGATCCGCGCCGCCAGGATGGCTATTTCCCTCCGGATGTCTCGGAAACTGCCAAGGGCCATGGCGTCAAGGATCTCAAGGAGTATTACCACGTCTATCCCTGGGGGCGTATACCGGATTCACTGCGTGATGAGGTCATGGACTATTACCGGCGTGCGGAATCTCTTGCCGCGACGCTACTTGGCTGGATCGAGGCGCAAACGCCTTCCGAGGTGGCACGTCACTACCATGAACCCTTGTCTCATATGATCAAGAATAGCGAGCAGACCTTGCTGCGGGTGTTGCACTACCCCCCGTTGGCCGGCAACGAACAGCCGGACGCGGTAAGAGCCGCTGCCCATGAAGATATCAACCTGTTGACGGTACTGCCTGCTGCCAACGAACCGGGGCTCGAGGTGCGTGGACGGGATGGTAAATGGCATCAGGTGCCTTGCGATCCTGGACAGCTGGTGATCAATGTCGGCGACATGCTGCAGGAGGCGTCCCAGGGGTATTTCCCCTCGACAACGCATCGAGTGGTCAATCCGGTCGGGGAGGCTTGTTCCCATTCACGTTTATCGTTGCCACTATTCTTGCATCCGCGCCCCGAGGTTGAGCTGTCACAACGCCATACGGCGGAGAGCTATCTCCAGGAAAGGCTCAGGGAGCTTGGCGTCCTATAGGCATCCGCAAGGGCCATCTTGATAGTATTTGATCCTCAACGACACGCTACAGGAGCAAACGTGACTCAATTGTCTTCCAGCAATACCCACAGCATGGGCGTCGGTTATCTACTGTGGATCTTCGGTTTCACCGGGGCCCATCGTTTTTACTATGGCAAGCCGGTTACCGGGACGATCTGGTTTTTTACACTGGGGCTTCTAGGCATTGGCTGGCTGATCGACCTGTTCTTGATTCCAGGCATGGACAGGCAGGCGGATCTGCGCTTCAGGGCAGGGCCAACCAACTATACGCTGGCCTGGGTGCTGCTGACCTTTTTGGGCGTCTTTGGCCTTCACCGGATGTACATGGGCAAATGGATCACCGGCATTCTCTATCTACTTACCGGCGGATTGTTCCTGATTGGTGTGCTTTACGATTTCTGGACACTAAATGATCAGATCTCCTTGAAGCATGCACGCCGTGGCATCTTCAGTAATTGAGCATGCGATTCATCGCATTCGATCCTGCAAACTGAAACCGCCAGGGAGGGCGCATGGCGCAACGCATCACCTTGACGCAACTGGTAGAGCAACTCGATGAATCCGATAGTGGTGAGACCATTCGACTACAGGATATCATCGACAATTTTGAAACCCGCGGCTTCGGGCCGTTATTGGTATTGCCGGCACTGATCGTACTGCTGCCCACGGGGGCCATTCCCGGCATACCGACCCTTTGCGGGCTGTTCATCGCCATGGTGGCGATACAAATGGTAGTGGGCAAGTCGTCGCCCTGGCTGCCCCGGCGCCTGGCGCAGCGTGGGTTCAGTCACGACAAGTTCAGTCGCGCGGTGACGCGTTTGAAGCCCTGGACTCAGCGTGTCGATAAATTGCTCAAGCCTCGCCTGCAGGGTCTGGTCAATCCGCTTTCACAACGGCTGATCGCACTACTGGCGGTCGTGTTGGCGTTATCCATGATTCCCCTGGAGCTTCTTCCCTTTGCGGCTGCCTTGCCGGCGCTGGCCATTACTCTGATGGGGCTCGGCCTGGCCGCCAAGGATGGCTTGTTGATGGTGATCGGGCTCATCGTGGTAGTGGTTGGCGGTTTCTTCCTTTTGCAGTCGCTAGTCCTTTGACAGCTCCACTCATGCCAACGTCTCTTCAATAGCCCTCCCCATGCTGATCGATGCCCAATTCTGGACTTTCGTAGTTGCCATCACGCTGTTGAGCATGACCCCGGGTATCGATACCTTGCTGGTGATACGAAACACATTGCGCGGGGGGAGCTGGGATGGGGTGCTGACCAGCCTGGCGATCTGCTGTGGCTTGTTCGTGCATGCCAGTGTCTCTGCCCTGGGTATTTCGCTGATCCTGGTGCAATCCGCCTGGGCGTTTGGCGTGCTCAAGCTGCTGGGGGCGGCTTATCTCGTATGGTTGGGCGTGCAGAGTCTGCTCAGCGCTCGACGCGGAGCAGCCTTGCCCATCGCCGGCATCGACTCGCCATCGCCGCGGGTTTCTCCCTGGCTATCCCTGCGGGAAGGGTTCTTGTCGAATGTGCTCAACCCCAAGACCATCGTGTTCTACATGGCCTTCCTGCCCCAGTTCATTGCACCCGGTGATCCGGCGCTGCTCAAGTCGCTATGGCTGGCGGGCGTACATTTCGTCATCGCCAATGTCTGGCAGATCGGCATCGTGCTGATGGTGGGGCGTGCGGGTCATTGGCTGGCGAAAGGGTGGGTCTCGCGCAGCCTCGAAAGCGTCACTGGCGTGGTGTTGATCGCATTCGGCATCAAGCTGGCCTTGCAGCAGCGTCCTTGAACCTCGTGTTACAAAAAAAGCGCCTCGATTGAGGCGCTCAGTGCCGCGATTCAATGTTCTAGTTACGCGCCATCAGCGAGGCATCGTAGTCACCTTGCCGTTCGGCTTGGGTCAGCATGGCGATGCCGCGGGTATCGCCATTCCGTGCCAGGCTGGCGAAGATGACCTGATAGGCCAGTACCGCCTGTACGTAATCGCGGGTTTCGCGAAAGGGAATACTCTCCACGAACAGGTCGAACTCATCGGGTGAGTCGCGCAGCCAGCGATCGACGCGGCCTGGGCCAGCATTATAGGCAGCGGTAGCGGCCAGACGGTTGCCGCCATAGCGCTTCAGCATGTCGCGAATGTAGGTGCTGCCCAAGCGAATGTTGACCTCCGGATCGAACAATCCTTCCAGGCTGGGGTTGGTGCTACCGATCTGACGGCTGACCAGCGCTGCGGTGCCCGGCATCAGCTGCATCAAGCCCCGGGCGCCCACCGGGGAGACCGCCTCATTGTTGAAGGCGCTTTCCCGCCGCGCGATACCCATCAGCAGGAAGGGATCGACCCCGGTCGTCTCGCCCCAGCGTAGAAAGCTATCGCGATAGGCGCTGGGAAAGCGCCAGTCCAGCGCGTCCCATTGTTTGGCGGTAATCGTGGTCTGCACCAGGGTGGCATAACGCCCCTGACTCAGCGCGTAATCCGCCAGTGCCTTGGCTTCTTGCTCGTTGGCTCGGATCACGGCGCCATACCATTCACTTCGGGCGAGCCCCGGCTCATCGATGCGCTGCAAGGCTTCTGCGCGTTTCACCACCGGCCAGTTGGCAACCTGGCGACGGAAGTCTTCGCTGAAGGTTGCGCGTTCCAGGTTGAGGTTGTAAGGCTGCTGCAGGCGATCGGCGGCGGCAAAGCCGAAGAAGTCGCGCTGTGAGGCGGCGATGGCATAGGCCGCTCGGGATGCCTGTTCATCGCCTTGCTTGGCCAGGGCGCGGCCCAACCAGTATTGCCAGCGAGCGCTCTGGCGGGCCTCTTCCGGCATTGCGCGGACCCAGCGGATGACCTCGCTCCAGTTGCGTTGTGCCAGGGCGCGACGTACCCGGAGTTCGAGGAGATCCTCATCGGCAAGACGGGGCAGCACGTCGTCCACCCAGCCTTCGTTGTTACGGATCTCGCGGGCCATGGAGTAGAACGCCAGGTCGCGTTCGGTCTGGTGGCGCTGGGATGCCTCCAGGGATAGATGAGGGCCGACCTTGCGCCAGGCCTCCAGCGCGGCTTCCGTGTCGGCTCGGGTGAAGTTGTGCATGGCCGCCGTGAAAAGCGCGGCACTGCCTGCCCCGTCAGGCCCAAGGGAAACGGGAATCTGCGTGATCGCGGCATAGTTCTTTTGTAGACGCTCGAAGGCCGCCTGGGCATTGTCCCAACTGCTGGGAAGCGAGCGCGACAAGTAGCTGGCCAGACCATCCTCGCCGTTCTCCCAGGCCAGCATCTGACGCTGCCAGATGGCGCGGCCATCGATGACGCCGCGGGAGCGAAGAGTGGCGAACAGGTCGTCGCAGGCATCCGGCTGTGAGCGTCCGGTCAGCCACAGCACGAGGCCACCCTGGGCCGCCGTTGCAGGGTCGCGGTCAAGCAGGGCAGTATAGTAATAGCACTGGCGAACGGTGCCCCGGGGTTTGCCGTCGCTGACCGCCAGCAGCGATTCGAAACGACCGGCATGGCCGTAGCTGACTTCCGCCACGCCCCGCATCCAGCCGCTCAGCGGCGAGTCGGCGTGGCGCTCGATATAGTCGTTGACGACCGCAGCATCAAGATGAGGCAAGCGGTCGCGCAACCGATGGTATTCGACATAGCCTGCCAGGATGTGATCCTCGATAGCGTCCTGATCGATCTTGTCCCACTGCCTGTTGCGTGCGGCCTCGAGGGCCTGGCGCATTTGCTGATCGACGTTATCGCTAGCCATGACCGGTAGGCTCATCATTGCGGCAAGCGTCAAGGCCATGCCACGCCTGAGATAGTGAAGTTTCATGACTGGTGTTTCCTTGTACGTGCCCCAACTATATAAAAATCGCAAAAGTGGATGCTACCAGATTGGTGCTGTTTCCAAGCCACTACTCATGATGAGTTTACGCGCCCGACACGGAGAAACGTAATGTCATTGTTCAAACGCTTGAATCCTTTTTCGCGGCTGACGGCACGTGCTGGTGCGCTATCGCGAATAGCCCGTGCGCTAAAGCTGTTCGCCCCCATGTGCGCCGATGTCATCAAGGGCCGTTATCGCCCCATCCCCTGGTCGGCATTCCTGTGGATGGCGCTGGCTCTTGTCTATCTTGTATCGCCTCTCGACCTGATTCCTGAAGTGTTCTTGTTGATCGGAATGGTGGACGATGTGGTGATCGTCGGCTGGCTGCTGACCAAGGTCGACAATGCCCTTGAGGACTACCGGCGCTGGAAGTCGGTCGACATCGATCCGCCGATGCAAAATCCAGGCTGATGCCGAGAGTATTACACCTGGATGCTTGAAAAGTGCACCCCGGCCCCCATATTCGTGTCGAACAATTCTCCATGACACCATGAGGGGCTTTTGCCACATGACTACCGCCACCCATGAAGAAACGCTTGGTTTCCAGACCGAGGTCAAGCAGTTACTGCATTTGATGATTCACTCCCTGTACTCCAACCGGGAGATATTCCTGCGCGAGTTGATTTCCAACGCCGCGGACGCCTGCGACAAGCTGCGCTACGAGGCATTGGACAACGATGCGCTCTATGGCGACGACAGCGATCTGCGCATCGAGATCGAACACGATGCCAAGGCCGGCACCGTCACCGTGCGGGACAACGGCATCGGCATGAGCCGTGAGGAAGTGATCAAGAATCTCGGCACCATCGCCAAGAGTGGTACCGCCGAGTTTCTACAGCAGCTATCCGGCGAGCAGCAGAAGGACGCCAAGCTGATCGGCCAGTTCGGGGTGGGCTTCTACTCCGGCTTCATCGTGGCCGACGAAGTGGCGGTGCGCACTCGCCGCGCCGATGCGGACGAGGGCGTGGAATGGCGCTCCAAGGGCGAGGGCGAGTTCACCATCGCGGATATCGACAAGCCCGGGCGCGGTACCGAAATCGTTCTGCACCTGAAAAAGGACGCCAAGGAGTTCGCTGACGACTTCCGGCTCAAGAACCTGGTGCGCAAGTACTCCGACCATATCGAAGTGCCGGTGCGCATGCCCAAGATCGAAAAGGCCCAGGACGAGGACGGCAAGGAGATCGAGGGCAGCGAAACCGTCACCTGGGAAACCGTCAACGAGGCTCAGGCGTTGTGGGTGCGCCCCAAGTCGGAGATCAGCGATGACGAGTACAAGGCGTTCTACAAGCACGTTGCTCACGATTTCAGCGATCCGCTGATCTGGAGCCACAACAAGGTCGAGGGCAAGCTCGAATATACCAGTCTGCTCTACGTGCCCGAGCGCGCGCCTTTCGATCTCTACGAGCGGGATGGCGCCCGGGGTGTGCGCCTATACGTGCAACGGGTCTTCATTCTCGAGGACGCGGAGCAGTTCCTGCCGCTTTACCTGCGCTTCGTCAAGGGTGTGGTGGACTCTCGGGATTTGTCGCTCAACGTCTCCCGGGAGCTGCTGCAGCAGGACCCCCAGGTCGACAAGATGAAGTCGGCGCTGACCAAGCGCGCCCTCGACATGCTCAAGAAACTGGCCAAGGACAAGGAGAAGTATCAGACCTTCTGGAGCAGTTTCGGCAGCGTCTTGAAGGAAGGCCCGGCGGAAGATTACGCCAACCGTGACAAGATCAGCGAACTGCTGCGCTTCTCCAGCACTCATACCGACAGCGCCACCCAGGATCAATCCCTGGCGGATTACGTGGGCCGCATGAAGGAAGGCCAGCAGAAGATCTACTACATCATCGCCGATGGCTTCAACGCCGCCAAGCACAGCCCGCATCTGGAAATCTTCCGCAAGAAGGGCATCGAGGTGCTGCTGCTCTCCGATCGCATCGATGAATGGTTGATGAGCCATCTCACCGAGTACGACGGCAAGACCTTCGCCGATGTCGCCAAGGGCGACCTGGATCTGGGTGAGATCGAGGGCGAGGAAGAGAAGCAGGCCCAGGAGGAGACTGCCAAGGCCAAGGAAGAACTGGTCAAGCGGGTCAAGGAAGCGCTGGGCGACGACGTTCAGGAAGTGCGGGTGACTCACCGCCTGACGGATTCGCCGGCCTGCGTGGTGCTCTCCGAGCACGAGATGGGCTTCCAGATGCGTCGCATCATGGAGGCTGCCGGCCAGCCGGTGCCGGAGGTCAAGCCGATCCTCGAACTCAACCCCGAGCATGCTCTGGTCGGACGGCTGGAAAATGCCGGTGACGACGGCTTCGCGGATCTTGCCCGCATCCTGCTGGATCAGGCAATCATCGCCGAAGGCGGGCATCTGGATGATCCGGCGGCCTACGTCAAGCGTCTCAATACGTTGCTGACGGCTTGAGGCTATCTAAAACTATCGATAGCACCAATCAACGACCGGCCAAAGGGCCGGTCGTTTGTTTTTGCAGTCATGCCCCTGGCATGGCTTACACTCAAGACAGCGATTTTCGCGAGGAGTGTATCGCATGAAGTTGGATTCCCTGCAGTTCGACAACGCCTGGACGCGCTTGCCAGAAGCGTTCTATTCCGGGGTCACGCCAACGCCTTGGCGCAATGCGCGTGTGCTGGATGTCAGCCCCCTGGGGGCCGCTCAGTTGGATATGGACCCCGATTCCATCGATCGCGAGCGCCTAGCGGCATTGATGGCCGGGCGTGAACTCCTGCCCGGGATGACGCCTATTGCCCAGAAATACACCGGCCATCAATTCGGCACCTACAACCCGGCGCTCGGCGATGGGCGTGGCCTGCTGCTGGGCGAGGCAGTGACCTCCCAGGGGCCCATGGATCTGCATCTGAAGGGTGCAGGTCAGACGCCGTACTCCCGCTTCGGTGATGGCCGGGCGGTGCTGCGTTCCTCGATTCGTGAATACCTGGCCGGGGAGGCGATGAGCGGACTGGGCATTCCCACCACCACGGCACTGGCGGTGGCGGTCAACGATGAGCGCGTGATGCGCGAGCGGGTCGAGCCCGGCGCGACCTTGTTACGTTTATCGCCGAGCCATGCGCGCTTCGGGCATGTCGAGTGGCTCTATCAGCGCCGCAAGGTGGAGGATATGCAGACGCTGCTCTGGCATCTGATTCACCGTCATCGTCCTGAATTCGCCGAGGCCGAGGCGCCTTTTGATGCCTTCTTTGCCGACGTGGTGGAACGCACCGCGAACCTGATTGCCGCCTGGCAGGCCTATGGCTTCGTGCACGCGGTGATGAACACCGACAACA
The DNA here is from genome assembly GCF_947493865.1 of uncultured Halomonas sp. Lineage (GTDB taxonomy): Bacteria > Pseudomonadota > Gammaproteobacteria > Pseudomonadales > Halomonadaceae > Modicisalibacter. The sequence continues at coordinate 10,480 of NZ_CANLTC010000009.1, read as the reverse complement.
TGTCGCTGCTGGGCCTGACTTTGGATTACGGGCCTTATGCGTTCATGGAGCGCTACACGCCCGACTGGACGCCCAATCACACCGACGCCGGCGGGCGCTATGCGTTTGATCAGCAGCCCGGGGTGGGGCTGTGGAACCTGACCGTGCTGGCGCAATCATTGACGCCGCTGGTCGATGTCGAGCGCCTGCGTGCCATGCTCGATGAATACGAGCCTGCCTTGCAACGTACCTACGCGCAGCTTATGCGAGCGCGGCTGGGATTGACTGCCAAGCCGGACGCCGCTTCGCCGGGGGACGCCTCGCTGGTTGCCGCCTGGCTCAAGCTGCTAGAGCAGCATCAAGCGGACTTTCACAACGCCTTTCGTGCATTGGGGGCATATCGCGGGGGGGACGACTCGCGTCGAGAGCTGGCTCAGGCCCTGAATATCGCCCAGGACGACGCGTCGTTGATGGCCTGGCTGGAAAGCTACGATCGGCGTCTGGGGGAGGAATCTCGCGGTCCTGAAGCCCGCAAGCGCGCGATGGATGCAGTCAACCCCTGTTATGTGTTGCGCACCCATCTGGCGCAAGAGGTCATCGAGGCCGCCGAGGCTGGTGACAGCGCGCCTTTGCGCTGTTTTCGCGAGCGCCTGGCCTCGCCCTTCAGCCGTCATGAGGGCGATGGCGACGACTGGTTCCTGCCTCCGGCGGTGAATGCGCCGCCGGTTTGTCTTTCCTGCTCATCCTGAGAGGGTGATGAGCAGAATCGGCGGGCAGGGCCATCAACGCCTATGCTATAACGATCCTTTTCGCTTCTCTTTGCAGGAGTTCCGTTTCATGGCAACCGGTTCAGCCCGCTTGAGATTATGCGATGCCCGGGATGAGAGTGCCGCTCTCGTCATCGTCGATGTACAGCAGGCAATCGACGACCGCGACTACTGGGGCCGGCGCAACAATCCGGAACTCGAGGCACGGCTGTCGGAGTTGCTGAACTGTTGGCGTAGGGGAAATGGGCATGTCGTACATGTTCGGCATCATTCCCGGGAGCCGCGTTCTCCTTACCGGGCCGGCCAGACAGGTGCGGAGTTCAAGGCGTGTGTGGCGCCCCGGGAAGGGGAGCGAATCGTTACCAAGCATGTCAATAATGCCTTTCTAGGCACCGACCTGGAACGCTGGCTGCATCGCCATGGGGTCACTCATCTCGTCATGGCGGGCGTCGCCACGGCACATTCGGTGGGTAACAGCGCGCGGCATGCCGCCTGCCTGGATTTTGGCGTCTCGGTGCCTGCAGATGCCTGTGCCGGTTTTCCGGTAGCGGATCGTGACGGAAAAGCCTGGAGTGCCGAGGCGGTGCATGACCTGAGCCTGGCCCAGCTTGATGGCGAGTATGCCCAGGTCACCGATACGCACTCGATCATCCGGCATTTTTGATTCGATACGCCGATGGAGTGTCGATGGTAGTCTGAATGATCGATGCCATAGGCAATAAGCATCACCTAACTATGTGAAGTTGCAGTAAGCTAGGCGAACAAGACGTAGTTACCACGCCATTGCCCTGGATTGGGCAGACAACGATAACCTGGAAACAGGAGAGTGGATGTGAAGATTGGTGCACCCAAAGAGCTTGCCAAGGGGGAAGCGCGGGTCGCGCTGACCCCGGAAAGCGCGAAACATATCATCAAGCTGGGTCATGAATGTCTGGTGGAAACCGGGGCTGGCGAGGCGGCGGGATTTCCCGATGATGCCTATCGCGACGCCGATGTCACCGTTGTCGATAGCGCCGAAGCGTTGTGGAAGGAAGCCGATATCGTCGTCAAGGTGCGTGAGCCCTCCGAAAAGGAAGCCGAGTACCTCAAGAAAGATCAGACACTGATATCGTTCTTCTGGCCGGCTCAGAACGAGGCACTGCTGGAGAAATGCAAGTCTCAGGGCGCCACGGTCATGGCCATGGACATGGTCCCACGCATTTCTCGCGCCCAGAAGATGGATGCACTGTCCTCCACTGCCAATATCGCCGGCTACCGGGCGGTAATCGAGGCCGGCAATCAATTCGGCCGCTTCTTTGCCGGGCAGGTGACTGCCGCCGGCAAGGTGCCGCCGGCCAAGGTCATGGTGGTTGGCGCAGGGGTTGCGGGGCTTGCCGCCATCGGTACCGCGGCGAGTCTCGGCGCCATTGTGCGGGCCTTCGATGTACGCCCGGAGGTGGCCGAGCAGATCGAGTCCATGGGCGGCGAGTTCCTGTTTCTCGACTTCGAGGATTCCCAGGACAGCGCCGGCTCCGGCGGTTACGCGTCACCTTCGAGTCCTGAATTCCGCGAAAAGCAGCTGGCGCTGTTTAAAGAGCAGGCGCCGGAGGTGGATATCGTCATCACCACGGCACTGATACCCGGCCGGCCGGCCCCCAAGCTGTTGCTCGAGGATATGGTCAAGGCCATGAAGCCCGGTTCGGTGATCATCGATCTGGCGGCGGAAAAGGGCGGCAACTGCGAGCTCACCAAGCCGGATGAGCGGGTCGTGACCGATAACGGCGTGATCGTGATCGGCTATACGGATTTCCCCTCGCGGATGGCGACGCAAGCCTCCTTGCTGTATGCCACCAACATTCGCCATCTGCTCACGGATCTGACGCCGGAAAAAGACGGCAAGATCCATCAGGACATGGAAGACGACGTGATTCGCGGCGTTACCGTGACGCATCAGGGCGAGATAACCTATCCGCCACCCAAGCCCAAAGTGCAGGCGATCGCCGCCGCCAAGCCCAAACCCAAGGAAAAGGAACCGACCCCGGAAGAGAAGAAGGCTGCCGAAATCGCGGCGTTCAAGGCTCAGACCAAGACCCAGTTCACCATGCTGGGCGTTGGCGGCGTCGTGATGCTGCTGCTGGGGATGGTAGCGCCGGCGTCTTTCATGCAGCACTTCATCGTCTTCGTGCTGGGCTGCTTCGTTGGTTATCAGGTGATCTGGAACGTCAGTCACGCCTTGCATACGCCGCTGATGGCGGTCACCAACGCCATTTCCGGCATCATCGTGCTGGGGGCAGTGCTGCAGATCGGTTCTGGCAGCGCTCTGGTGGGGTTGCTGGCGGCCATTTCCGTGCTGATTGCCTCGATCAATATCGTGGGGGGCTTTCTGGTGACACGCCGGATGCTTGCCATGTTCCAGAAATCTTGAGCGGTGGGGAATAAAGAATGCTAGGTCAACAATTCGTCTCTGCCGCGGCAATTGCGGCAAGTGTGTTGTTCATCCTCTCCCTGGGGGGATTGAGCAATCAGGAAAAAGCCAAGCGGGCCGTCTGGTACGGCATCGTGGGTATGGCCATCGCGGTCTTCTTTACCATCCTTGGGCCAGGCATCGGCGGCTACTGGCTGATGATCCCCATGATGATCATCGGTGCGGTGATCGGCGTCTATGTGGCCAAGAAGGTCGAAATGACCCAGATGCCGCAACTGGTGGCGGCACTGCACTCCTTTGTCGGCCTGGCAGCGGTATTCGTCGGGTTCAATGCCGACCTCGAGCGTCGCCGGGTATTGGCGACCCAACTGATAGAAGGCGCGACGCACAACTTCTCCGCATTTGCGGCGCTGGTTGCCACCAAGACCCCGGCGGAGCTTACGTTCCTGCAGGTCGAGGTAGTGCTTGGGGTGTTCATCGGTGCGGTCACCTTCACCGGTTCGATCATTGCCTTTGGCAAGCTCTCGGGCAAGATCGACGGCAAGCCCATGCAGTTCCCCGGTGGCCACATGCTCAATGCCGGCGCCGCGATCCTGTGCTTGCTGCTGGCGATCGTGTATCTCAATGGCGGTGGATTCTGGACACTATTGCTGTTGGCAGCGCTGGCGCTGTTCATCGGCTGGCACCTGATCATGGGCATCGGTGGTGCCGACATGCCGGTGGTAGTGTCGATGCTCAACAGCTACTCTGGGTGGGCGGCAGCCGCCATCGGCTTCACCCTGTCCAACGATCTTCTGATCGTGACCGGCGCGCTGGTGGGTTCGAGCGGTGCGATTCTGTCCTACATCATGTGCAAGGCGATGAACCGCAAGTTCGTCAACGTGATACTGGGCGGCTTCGGTGGTTCGTCTGGGCCAGCGGTGGAGATCGAGGGCGAGCAGGTATCCATCGATGCCAACGGGGTTGCCAATGCCCTCAATGACGCCGACAGCGTGGTCATTATCCCCGGCTATGGCATGGCGGTGGCTCAGGCGCAGAATGCCGTGAGTGAACTGGTACGCAAGCTGCGGGCGGCCGGCAAGGACGTGCGCTTTGCCATCCACCCGGTGGCAGGACGCATGCCCGGCCACATGAACGTGCTGCTGGCGGAGGCCAAGGTGCCCTATGACATCGTGCTGGAAATGGATGAGATCAATGACGATTTCCCCAAGACCGATGTAGCCATCGTCATCGGCTCCAACGACATCGTCAATCCGGCGGCCCAGGAAGATCCCAACAGCCCCATTGCCGGCATGCCGGTACTGAAGGTGTGGGAGGCCAAGCAGACGTTCGTGTGCAAGCGCGGTCAGGGAACGGGGTATTCCGGTATCGAGAACCCGCTGTTCTTCAAGGACAACACGCGCATGTTCTATGGCGATGCCAAGAGCAGTATCGATTCGCTGTTGCCGCTTCTCGATTGATCCCACCAAGTATGAAGACGCCCCTTGCGAGGGGCGTTTTTCGTTATACTCGATAAAGCGTCGACTTAGCCGGAGCGTTGCATGAAGGAAAAAAGCCAGGACTTACGATCCAGAGCCGGGGGCTTGCGTGTGGCAGTACTGGGTGGTGGCAGCTTCGGTACTGCCCTGGCCAGCATCGCCGCGGACAATGGCGGCGAAGTGCGTCAATGGATGCGCGATGCCGAGCTTGCCGCTGAAATCACCCGGGAACATCGTAATTCACGCTACTTGCCCGATTACGCGATCAACCCCGCAGTGTGGGCCTCGAACGACTTGGAAGCGGTGCTTGAAAGCGCTGAACTGGTGTTCGTGGCCATTCCTTCCAAGGCCTTTCGTGGCGTTGTGCGCCAGGCGCGCCCCTGGTTGAACGCCGAGCAGTTTCTGGTCAGTACCACCAAGGGCATTCAAGAGGAAGGCTTCAAGCTGATGAGCCAGATCCTCGAGGAAGAGACCGGATTCACCCATATCGGCGTACTGTCCGGACCCAATCTGGCGTCGGAAATTGCGCAAAAGCAGCTGACCGCCACGGTGGTGGCAAGCGACGACGCCCTGACGCGCTCCCGGGTGCAAGCCGCGCTGGGCTGCGATTACTTTCGTGTCTATGCGAGTAATGATCGCTATGGGGTCGAGCTTGGTGGTGCGCTAAAGAACATTTATGCCATTGCCGCGGGCATGGCCGCAGCGCTCGGCATGGGAGAGAATACCCGCAGCATGCTGATGACCCGGGCACTGGCGGAGATGAGCCGCTTCGCCGTCGCTCTTGGCGCGAATCCATTGACCTTCATTGGTTTGGCCGGCGTGGGTGATCTGATCGTGACCTGCTCATCGAATCTTTCCCGCAACTATCGGGTCGGTTATGCCCTGGGGGAGGGCAGAACGCTTGATGAGGCGGTCGAGGCATTGGGTCAGGTTGCCGAAGGGGTCAACACCGTCAGTCTGGTATGCCACAAGGCGCGCCAGGACGGTATCTACATGCCATTGGCGGAAGGACTCTATCAGGTGCTGTTCAAGAATGTTCCCGCGCGGCAGATGGCACAGCTGTTGATGCAGAACGAGCAGAGCACCGATGTCGAATTCACGTTGCCTAGAGAGTTCGTTCAGCAACGCTACCCGGAAGGCGGCCAGGAGCAAAAAAGCACATGACGCAACTTTGGATCATGCGCCACGGCGAGGCAGGCGGGGGCCACCCGGATTCACGGCGTGAGTTGACCCAGCGGGGGCGTCACGAGGTATCGAGCATGGCGCAGTGGCTGGCAATGGCACTGGAGACTTCTCGAGAGCAGGTGCGCATCGTCGCAAGCCCCTATGTTCGTGCCCAGCAGACCGCCGCTATCGTCGCCGAGCGGCTGGGCTCACAGGTGGAAGGTCTCGCCATGATTACCCCGGACGACTCGGTGCAGCCCGTCATCGACTGGTTGCAGGAGGATGCCCAGCAGGGTCCTCTTTTGTTGATCAGCCACATGCCGCTGGTAGGAATGCTGAGCGGGCGTTTGGTGGAAGGCGATTTACGCAGCAATCTGCCGATGCCGACCGCCGCCATTGCGGCTCTACAGGCCGAGGTATGGGCGGCGGGCTGTGCCGAGCTGATCGATTTTCGCTGTCCTGCCGACATCTGATATTTTCAGGATTTACGCATGGCTCTCGTCGTCATCGTCATCAATGCCGGCCATCGAGTCGCTAGATAAGGTCGCCGAGACGTAACAGAAAGACGCCTCCGGTAATCGTCACGCTGGCAAGCAATGTGGTAATGGCAATGATATTGGCTGCCAGCTTGGCATTGCCGCCCATGGCCTTGACCATGACGAAGCTGGCGGCGGCGGTGGGGCTTGCGAAGAATACGAACAACAGACCCAGTTCGCGGCCGGAAAACCCCACCAGCCAGGCGGCTCCGGTAGCGAGTAAGGGCAGCGTCACCATCTTCATCAGGCTGGCTCCCAGCGCCGTCCCTCGGTCTTCCCGCAGAGAGCTTACCGACAGGGTGCCGCCGATGCAGATCAATGCCAGGGGCAGGGTCAGGGAGGCGAAGTAGTCACCGCTGGTCATAAGCCAGTCAGGCAACTCGATACCGGCCCAGGCGAAGGGAATGGCTATCAGCACGGATAGAATCAGGGGGTTGCGTGCGATATGCGCTCCCATGCTCCGCCAGTTCGCTTGCTGGCCGGGTCGATAGGCGGTCAACACGATCACCGACAGGGCGTTATAGGTCAAGATGACCACGCCCAGCAGCAGGCTGCCGGCGGAGAGCCCATAATCGCCATACATGCCCGCGGCCAGCGCAAGCCCCACCACGCCACAATTGCCTCGAAAAGCGCCTTGTACGTAAATGCCCCGATCGTATTCGGGTACTCGCCAGCCGGCCCACAGCCAGCTGAACAAGAATGATGCAAACGTTGCCAGCGCAAAGAAGATCATCAGTGCGGGATCGAAGGTGGCCTCGAGATCGGCGCGAATGATGCTGAGAAAAATCAGTACCGGTAGCGTCGCCTTGAATACCAGCATCGACGCAGTCGTGATGAAGGCGCTATCGATCCAGCCGATTCGCTTGAGCCCGATGCCGATGAAGACCATGGCGAATACCGGCAGGGTGATTTCCAGGGTCTGTAGAAAGATGGCAATAAAATTCACGAGGCGACGCCTAACGAGCCAGCCAGAGGCCGACGATGATCGCGGCAAGCACCGTCATGAAGAACAGGGTGTTTCGTGGTCCATTGTTGCGAGGGGTGCGCGAACTCGACACAAAGGCTTCCTTATCAGCGGCTAATAGGTAAGATTTAAACGACTGTATGATTTTGGTTGACGATGTACTATGGTAAACCGCCAAACTGGTTACGCCTAGCGCGCCCTTTACCCAAGCCGTGCGTTCGTCATTCGTCACAGGAAAACAGGGTTCGATGCCATTACCCCGACTGCTCTTTGCCCATGCCAATGGTTTCACCGGCGCCAGTTATAAAAGTTTTCTAGCACCGCTTGGCTCCCGCTTCGACCTTCATCCCCTGGATCGCCTGGGCCATGACCCAGCCCACCCTGTGAGCGACAACTGGCCGGCCTTGCGGGATGAGCTTGTGATGCATCTGCGTGCTTTCGATGCTCCCGTCATCGGGGTCGGTCATTCCATGGGCGGCGTGCTGATGCTGATGGCTGCGGAAATAGTACCGCAAGCACTGCGCTGCGTGGTGATGCTGGATTCGCCGCTGATGGTGGGGTTGGATGCTTTGGCACTGCGCGCAGCCAAACGCTTCAAGATAATGGATCGTGTCACGCCAGCGGGGCGTAGCAAGGGGCGGCGTCAAGAGTGGCCCAACCGGGAGGCCATGGGCCACTATCTGCGTCAGCGGGGATTGTTCAAACCCTTTACCGAAGCGGCGCTACAGGATTACATCGAGGGTGGAACCCGATCCCGGGACGACGGTAGCGTCGAGCTGCTGTTCGATCCTGGGGTGGAGGTCGAGATTTTTCGCAATCTGCCGGATCGCCTGCAGGGTCTGGCCCGGCGAGTGAAGGTCCCGCTGGCACTGGTCGCCGGGGAGCATTCCGACCTGTTGACGCCAGCGCGCCGGCGTCGCCTGAAGCGCCATGGCGTGACTGTCGTCACCACTCCGGGTAGCCACATGTTTCCCATGGAGTACCCGGATGAGGCGCGCGCCACCTTGTTGACAACCATCGATTCTCTGCTGGAGAACCACCGCTCATGACTGCAGCAACTGAAATATCTCTGGCCGATGGGCGACTGGCCGGTTTGAGCTGGGGTCACGAAGGGTCACCAACCTGGCTGGCGCTGCATGGCTGGCTGGACAACGCGGCGACTTTCTCACGGCTGGCCCCCCGGCTTGTGGAGCGTCTGAACATACGTATCGTTGCCATCGACTTCAGCGGCCATGGCAAATCCCAGCGCCACCCTCCTGGGGCCGACTATGCTATCTGGGATTACACCCACGATGTACTGGATGCGTTGAAATCTCTGAAGCTCGAGCGCGCGCCGTTACTCGGTCATTCGATGGGCGCGGGGGTCGCCTGTCTGGTGGCGGCCGCCTTGCCGGAGCGCGTCGAGCGCTTGATTCTGATCGATGGGCTCGGCACCTTGAGTACGCCGGCGGAGAATACCGCCGAGCAGTTGCGCAAGGGGTTGCAAGGCCATCGACGGCGCAGTTCCCGGGCGCCGCATTATGCGAATGTCGAGAGCGCCATCGCGGCCCGGGTCAATGGTGGGGTGACCGCCATCGATGCCATCACCGCCGAGCCTTTGGTACGGCGCAATCTCGAGGAAGGTGAGGAGGGCGGCTATCGTCTGCGAACCGATGGCCGTCTGCTGCGACCTTCCATGGTGCGTTTTTGCCCGGAGCAGGTGCAGGCGATTTTGAATGCCATCGAAACACCAACGCTATTGATCGAAGGGAGCAGCGGCATTCTGGGTGAACGTGATAGGGCAAGGCGTGCCCGGGATGCGGTCGGCCCGCTCGAGCGTCGGGTATTGGTTGGTGGCCATCATCTGCATCTGGAGCCGGACGCCGTAGCGGCAGTCAGCGAGACGATCGTTGCCGAGATTCGTGCGAGCGAGTGGAAGGGAGGTTGACGTGAGCAAGCGTATCGCCCTGGTACTGGGCAGCGGTGGAGCAAGAGGCTACGCCCACATTGGCGTCATCGATGAAGTCGTATCCCGAGGCTATGAAATCGTCGCCATTTCCGGCTGTTCGATGGGCGCCCTGGTCGGGGGTGTCTTTGCAGCAGGTCAGATGGAAGGCTATCGCAAGTGGGTCAGCGAGCTGGCCTATTTCGACGTGCTTAAACTGATCGACGTCACCTGGAGTCCTCTTGGGGCGATGCGCGCCGGCAAGGTAATGGACAGGCTCGAAGGCCTGATCGGCAACGTGCTGATCGAGGATCTACCCATTCAGCTGACCACCGTGGCCACGGATCTCGATCGTCAGCGGGAGGTGTGGTTTCAGAGCGGGCCTCTCTTGCAGGCGATTCGCGCCTCGATCGCCGTGCCCGGCATCATCACGCCGGTAAGGCTCGATGGTCAGATACTCGTCGATGGTGGGTTGATGAATCCGCTGCCGATCATTCCTACGGTATCGGCGCGTACCGATCTGGTGCTGGCGGTCAACGCTACGGCCCAGTCGCATCAACCGGTCTCTCTCGAACAGTTGTTGCCAAAGGATGAGGCGGCCCAGGAGCAAGCTCGGGAAGCGGAACTCGAGGCTCAGGGGAAGGGGTTTTCCAAATGGGTGCGTGAGCGCGCTCAGCGCATGTTCAACGGCCCCCAGGACGAAGACGAAGGCTCGACGAAGGATGCATTGAACAAGCACAAGCGCGCTGCGGAGCGCGCCTGGAGCAAACTCGATATCATGCTGGCCTCCTTCGAGATCACCCAGGGGGCGCTGGCCAAATACAAGATCGCCGGCTATCCGCCGGATATCCTTGTCGAGATTCCCAAGACGGTATGTGGTGCCTATGAATTTCACCGCGCCGATGCCCTGATTCGTCTAGGACGCCATCTGGCGATACAAGCGCTCGATCGCTACGAAGGCGATGCGCGGGGAGAGGATGGTCAGGAAATGGTGAGTGTGCCGGCCACGGGCAAGCCCGCTAATTAGGGAATTACTGCATAAATGCCTACGCGAACGAATTACTGCGTTGTGCGGTACCGGGGCGCCAGCCCGGTCGAAGATCGCCTAACCCCATGTTATGTCTCGTCTTCTGCGTTCCGTGCGCCTTGTACTTCATTTCGCTCGACAATTTATTCAGCAATTCCTTAGAGGGTGTTTACAAAAAAGCAGATAGCTGGCTGACTGTTTCAATTGTTTGTATTCCGGGGAGTCATCACCATGACG
>NZ_CANLTC010000008.1 GCF_947493865.1 uncultured Halomonas sp. | reverse complement strand
CGCTCGACTTGCATGTGTTAGGCCTGCCGCCAGCGTTCAATCTGAGCCATGATCAAACTCTTCAGTTTCAATCAATGCGTTCCTTTTCCCCTAAGGGAGGCAGAACAATCCTGCTCAAGGTCACAACGTCTCTTGACGAGTCGCTTGCCTCGATCTAAATGACGTGCATCCGATCGCTCACAAGCGCCCACATGAATTACCTGATCAATTGTTAAAGAGCGGTGCTGACGCCTCTCGGGTGACCCCTCGTCGGCAGCAGCGGATGCGTACTTTACGGATTCCGGCCGGGCCTGGCAAGCCCTCGCCGAGAAAAAATTCTAGTTCATGAAATGGAATGGCGCCAAGATTATTTTCGCGTCAGAAAAGACACTCGATCGATGTAAATCGAGCGGCCCCCGGGTCCGCTCGCGCAAAGCTTGTCTCAGATGACGAAAAGATCCATGAATTCATTGGCCGGCGTACCTTCGAGCGCTTTCTGCTGCTTGCAGAGATCGAAGATCTTCTGGCTACGGCCTGCCGGAAAGCGTGTTGCCAGATTGGCCTTGAACTTCTCTTCCAAAAGAGGAATACCTTCCTTTCGACGGCGCCGGTGGCCGACTGGATATTCGACGACCACTTGCTCGGTCTTGCTACCATCCTTGAAAAAGACCTGTACCGCATTGGCGATGGAGCGCTTGTCGTCCTCCAGGTACTCCCGGGTATAGCGCTCATCCTCGACCACTTCCATTTTCTCGCGCAACTCATCGATGATCGGGTTGGCCGCATGGAAACTGTCTTCGTAGTGCTCGGCAACGAGGTTGCCGAAAATCAAAGGTACGGCGGTCATGTACTGCAGGCAGTGATCCCGATCCGCCGGGTTGGCCAGCTCGCCGACTTTTGAAATGATGCGAATCGCCGATTCATGGGTAGTGATGACGATCTTGTCGATGTCATTGAGACGGTCCTTGACCTGAGGGTGCAGCTTTACCGCTGCTTCACAGGCGGTCTGGGAATGGAATTCGGCGGGGAAGGAAATCTTGAACAGAATGTTTTCCATCACATAGGTGCCGTAGTCCTGCGAAAAACTGAATCGGCGCTTGTCTTCGGATTTGATCTGCTGATCCTTGTTGGACTTGGTAAACAGCACATCGTAGAACCCCCATTGCGGCGCAGCCAGCGCACCGGGGATGCCCATTTCGTCTTTAAGCGCGATGTCCGCCAGCCGTACGCCGCGGGAGGTGGCATCACCCGCGGCCCAGGACTTGCGCGAGCCGGCGTTGGGCGCATGGCGATAGGTACGCAGGCTCTGGCCGTCGACCCAGGCATGAGACAGGGCCGCCAGCACTTGCTCGCGATCGCCCCCCATCAACTTGGCGACCACGGCGGTGGTGGCCACCTTGACCAGCACCACGTGATCGAGCCCCACGCGGTTGAATGAGTTCTCGAGGGCTATCACGCCTTGAATCTCGTGAGCCATGATCATGGCTTCGAGCACATCGCGCATGGTCAGCGGCGACTTACCCACGGCCAGGCGCTTTTGGGACAGGTGATCGGCGACGGCCAGGATGCCACCCAGGTTATCCGAGGGGTGCCCCCATTCGGCGGCCAGCCAGGTATCGTTGTAGTCCAGCCAACGGATGATGCAGCCGATATCCCAGGCCGCCTTGACCGGATCGAGGCGAAAGGACGTGCCGGGCACGCGGGCACCATGGGGCACGACGGTTCCCTCGACCAGCGGCCCCAGGTGCTTGGTGCATTCGGGAAAGCGCAGCGCCAGAAGACCGCAGCCCAGGGTATCCATCAGGCAGTTGCGGGCGGTATCCAGCGCCTCCGAGCTCTTGATCTTGTAGTCGAGCACATAATCGGCAATCTTCTGCAGCTCTTCGTCGTAATCCGGACGAACATTGGCTTCCACGTTGGCACTCATTGCGCTTTCTCCTTGCGATAAAACAAAACGCCTGCTTCCCAAAGCCTAGCTCATCTAGAGAAACGCTGGATAAATTGCCGAGCGGAATGAAGCGCAAGGCGCACGGAACACAAAAAACGAGACATAACTGGGTGTTAGGCGAGTTTTTGAGTACCGCGCAACGCAGCGATTCGTCCGAACAGGCATTTATACAGTGGTTTCTTAAAAGCTATCGCCGGGCACACGCACCCACCCCTCCATCAATATCCGCGCGCTGCGGCTCATGATGGCCTTGGTCGCAATCCATTGGTCATTCACCTGGCTCACCTCGGCACCCACCTGCAAGGTGCCGGAAGGGTGACCAAAGCTCACGGACGTGCGCTCTCCCCCACCGGCGGCAAGATTGACCAGGGTACCCGGCACCGCCGCCGCCACGCTGATCGCCACCGCCGCGGTGCCCATCATGGCGTGATGCAGCTTGCCCATGGACAGCGCCCGCACCAGCAGATCGATCTTACCCGCCCCCACCTGCTTGCCGCTGGACGAGAGATAGTCCGCCGGGGGCGCGACAAAGGCGACCTTGGGGGTGTGCTGGCGGTTGGCAGCCTGGTCGATGTGATCGATCAGGCCCATACGCAGCGCCCCCTGGGCACGAATGGCTTCGAACCGTGCAAGCGCTCGGGTATCGCTATTGATCGCTTCCTGCAACTCGGTGCCGGTATAGCCGATATCGGCGGCGTTGATGAAGATGGTCGGAATGCCGGCGTTGATCAAGGTGGCCTTGAGTACGCCGCCAGCCACCACCTCTTCCGGGACCTCGAGATCGTCGACCACGTGGCCGGTGGGGAACATGGTGCCGTCGCCATCCGCCGGGTCGGTGAACTCAACCGCGACTTCCGCGGCGGGGAACGTTACGCCATCGAGCTCGAAGTCGCCGGTTTCCTGCACCTTGCCATCGGTCATCGGCACCCGGGAGACGATGGTCTTGCCGATATTGGCCTGCCAGATACGCACCGTGGCGACGCCATTGTCGGGAATGCGCTCGGCCTCGATCAGACCGCTTTCGATGGCGAAAGGACCGACCGCCGCGGAAAGATTGCCGCAGTTGCCGCTCCAGTCGACGAAGGGCTTGTCGATGGAGACCTGACCGAACAGATAGTCCACGTCGTGATCCGGCGAGTCGCTTTTCGACAGGATCACCGTCTTGCTGGTGCTCGACGTCGCGCCACCCATGCCGTCGATCTGCTTCTGGTACGGGTCGGGACTGCCGATCACTCTCAGCAGCAACGCATCCCGCGCCGGGCCGGGATGTTGGGCGGCTTCCGGCAGATCATCGAGGCGAAAGAACACCCCCTTGCTGGTCCCGCCCCGCATGTAGGTGGCGGGGATTCGAACCTGAGGAATCTGGCTCATGTCAGGCCACCTCTTCGGCTTCGAGGAAATCCTGGGCAAAGCGCTGCAGCACGCCGCCCGCGGAGTAGATCGAGACTTCTTCCTGAGTATCGAGACGACAGATCACCGGCACCTCAAGGCTCTCGCCATTGCGGCGATGGATCACCAGGGTCATGGTGGCCCGTGGGGTAAAATCGCCGGTCACATCAAACGTTTCCGTACCGTCCAGCTCGAGTGTCTTTCGGGTCGTGCCCGGCTGAAACTCCAGGGGCAGCACGCCCATGCCCACCAGATTGGTGCGGTGAATGCGCTCGAAGCCCTCGGCGACGATGACCTCCACCCCGGCCAGCCGCACGCCCTTGGCCGCCCAGTCTCGGGAAGAACCCTGGCCGTAGTCGGCGCCGGCTACAATAATGAGCGGCTGCTTGCGCTGCATGTAGGTCTCGATCGCTTCCCACATGCGTATCGTCTTGCCTTCCGGCTCCACCCGGGCTAGTGAGCCCTGGATTATGTTGCCGTCTTCGTCCCGCACCATTTCGTTCATCAGCTTGGGGTTGGCAAAGGTGGCGCGCTGAGCGGTCAGGTGATCGCCGCGATGGGTGGCGTAGGAATTGAAGTCTTCTTCCGGCAGGCCCATCTTGTGCAAGTATTCACCGGCGGCACTGTCCATCATGATGGCATTCGACGGCGACAGATGGTCCGTGGTGATGTTGTCCGGCAGTATTGCCAACGGACGCATGCCCTTCATGGTGCGCTGCGCCGCCAATGCGCCCTCCCAATACGGCGGGCGACGAATGTAGGTGCTCATCTCGCGCCAGTCGTACAGCGGGCTTTCCGCCTCCTCCACCTTGCCCAGATCGAACATGGGAATGTAGACCTGGCGGAACTGCTCCGGCTTGACGCTTGCCTTGACGATGGCGTCGATCTCCTCGTCCGAGGGCCAGATATCCTTCAGGGTAATCGGATTGCCTTGTTGATCCGTGCCGAGCACATCTTGCTCGATGTCGAAGCGCACGGTGCCGGCGATCGCATAGGCGACCACCAGCGGCGGCGAGGCCAGGAAGGCCTGTTTGGCGTAGGGGTGTATGCGACCATCGAAGTTGCGATTGCCCGAGAGCACCGCCGTGGCATACAGGTCGCGATCGATGATCTCCTGCTGAATCGTCGGGTCCAGCGCACCGCTCATGCCGTTGCAGGTGGTGCAGGCGTAGGCGACGATGCCGAAGCCGAGCTTCTCGAGTTCCGGCAGCAGGCCGGCGTCTTCCAAATAAAGACGCGCCACCTTGGACCCCGGCGCAAATGAGGATTTCACCCAGGGCTTGCGGATCAGGCCCAGCTCGTTGGCCTTCTTCGCCAGCAGGCCGGCGGCCACGACGTTGCGCGGGTTCGAGGTATTGGTGCAGGAGGTGATGGCGGCGATGATCACCGCGCCATCCGGCATCCTGCCCTCCTTCTCTTCCGCCAGCGCCTTGTCCAGATCCATCGCGATGCCGCGCTCCTGCAGATCCGCGGTCGCCACCCGGCGATGGGGATTGGAAGGCCCGGCCAGGTTGCGCACCACGCTGGACAGATCGAACTCCAGCACCCGCTCGTATTCCACGTCTTTCAGGGAATCCGCCCACAGGCCGGTCTCCTTGGCATACTGCTCCACCAAAGCAACCTGTTCCGGCTCGCGACCGGTCAGCTTCAGGTAGTCGATGGTCTGCTCATCGATATAGAACATGCCGGCGGACGCGCCGAATTCCGGGGTCATGTTGGAAATGGTCGCCCGGTCACCGATGGTGAGATCCGCCGCGCCCTCGCCGAAGAACTCCAGATAGGCGGAAACCACCTTCTGATTACGCAGGAATTCGGTAATCGCCAGCACGATATCGGTAGCCGTGATGCCTGGCGGCCGCTTGCCTGTCAGCTTGACGCCGACTATATCCGGCAGGCGCATCATGGACGGCCGGCCCAGCATCACGGTTTCCGCCTCCAGCCCGCCGACGCCGATGGCAATCACCCCCAGACAGTCGATGTGGGGCGTATGGCTGTCGGTGCCCACGCAGGTATCGGGAAAGGCCACGCACCGCCCGCTCTCATCCGGCTGCACCTGTATCACCGGCGACATCTTCTCCAGATTGATCTGGTGCATGATGCCGTTGCCCGCCGGGATCACGTCCACGTTCTTGAAGGCGGTCTTGGTCCAGTCGATGAAGTGGAAACGATCCTCGTTGCGGCGATCTTCGATGGTACGGTTGGCATCGAATGCATCCAGCTCGAAACCGGCGTGCTCAACCGCCAGAGAGTGATCGACGATCAACTGGGTCGGCACCACCGGGTTGACCTTGGCCGGGTCGCCCCCTCTCTCGGCAATGGCGTCGCGCAGGCCGGCGAGGTCCACCAGGGCGGTCTGCCCCAGGATGTCATGGCACACGACCCGGGCCGGGTACCAGGGAAAATCCAGATCGCGCCTGCGCTCGATCAGCTGCTTGAGGGAATCGGTCAGCATCGCCGGATCGCAGCGACGCACCAGCTGCTCCGCGAGTACTCGGGAGGTATAAGGTAGTTTGGCGTAGGCGCCAGGTTGGATCGCCTCGATTGCCTCGCGGGTGTCGAAGTAATCAAGGTCGGTGCCGGGCAGGCGTTTGCGGTAGTCGGTATTCATCAAGACGGGCATCCATCCATTCATCGGATCGTTTTTAGATCGAAAATGGCCGTAGCGTGCGCCACGGCCATGGATTTATTCTGATTCGGACTCAGTCACGTTGATCTATCGGCAACCACTCCTGCTTCTCCGGTCCGGTGTAGTCCGCATTGGGACGGATGATGCGGTTGTTCTCCCGCTGCTCGAAGACATGGGCGCACCAGCCGCTCAGGCGTGAGCAGACGAAGATCGGGGTGAACAGCTTGGTGGGTATCCCCATGAAGTGATAGGCGCTGGCGTGAAAGAAGTCGGCGTTACAGAACAGCTTCTTCTCTCGCCACATGACCTCCTCGACCCGCTCGGAGACCTGATAGAGCCGATCGTCGCCGGCTTCCTTGGCAAGCTCTTGCGACCATTTCTTGATCATGGCATTGCGCGGGTCGGAATCCTTGTAGACCGCATGGCCGAAGCCCATGATCTTCTCCTTGCGCTCGAGCTTGCCCAGGATTTCGCGCTCGGCCTCGTCCGGCGACTGCCAGTCCTCGATCATGTCCATGGCCGCTTCATTGGCACCGCCATGCAACGGCCCGCGCAGCGAGCCGATGGCGCCGGTCACGCAGCTGTGAATATCGGAGAGCGTCGAGGCGCACACGCGGGCGGTAAAGGTCGAGGCGTTGAACTCGTGCTCGGCGTAGAGGATCAGCGAGACGTTCATTACCTTGGCATGCAGCTCCGAGGCAGGCTTTCCATGCAGCAAATGCAGGAAGTGGCCGCCGATGGATTCATCGTCGGTATCGGTGTCGATGCGCACGCCATCGTGAGAATAACGGTACCAGTAGTTGATGATGCCCGGGAACGCCGCCAGCATGCGATCGCTCTGGTCCTGCTGCTCATCGAAGCTCTTCTCGGTTTCGAGATTGCCCAGCACGGAGGCGCCGGTGCGCATCACGTCCATGGGGTGGGCATCCGCCGGAATCTCCTCGAGCACTCGCTTGAGCGCCTCCGGCAGTTCCCGCAGGCCCTTGAGCTTGGCCACGTAATCGTTCAGTTCCTGCTGATTGGGCAGTTTGCCCTTGAGCAACAGATAGGCCACTTCCTCGAAGCGGGCATGATCCGCCAGGTCGTGAATGTCATAGCCGCGATAGGTCAGGCCGGAACCTTCCTTGCCCACGGTACATAGTGCTGTACTACCGGCGCTTTGCCCGCGCAGGCCGGCTCCATTGGTCGGCTTGTCTGCCATGATGGACCTCCAGTTATTCCCCGATGAATTGATAACGTGTTGCGTTATTCAGTCGTTGCCCTTACCGGTAAACAGCTCATCCAGCTTGCGTTCGAATGCATGATAGTCAAGGAAATCGTAGAGCTCGTCCCGGGTCTGCATGAGATCCACGACGTCTTTCTGATCGCCCTTGTCGAGGATATTGCGATAGACCTTGAGAGCGGCGGCGTTCATGGCGCGAAACGCAGAGAGTGGATAGAGCACCATGCGACAGCCGACATCATCCAACTCCTGCTGGGTGAACAACGGCGTGGCGCCGAACTCGGTGATGTTGGCGAGTATTGGCGCCTCCACCCCTTCACAGAAGGCGCGATAGTCATCCAGCGTGTGTACCGCCTCGGCAAAGATCGCATCCGCACCGGCCTCGATGCAGGCATTGGCCCGATCGATGGCCGCATCGAGTCCTTCTTTCTGGAAGGCATCCGTGCGAGCAATGAGATAAAAAGCCGGGTCTTGCTTGGCATCCGCGGCAGCCTTGATACGATCGACCATCTCCTGCTTGGAAACGATCTCCTTGTTGGGACGGTGACCACAGCGTTTCTGGGCAACCTGGTCTTCAAGATGCACCGCCGCCACTCCGGCACGCTCCATTTCGCGGATGGTGCGCGCCACGTTGAAAGCACCACCCCAGCCGGTATCGATATCCACCAGCAACGGCAGATCCGTGGCGGCAGTGATACGCCGTGCGTCTTCCACCACGTCGTTCATGGTGGTCATGCCCAGATCCGGCAAGCCAAAGGAAGCGTTGGCCACCCCACCACCGGAGAGATAGATCGCCTGGTGGCCGACCTTCTTCGCCATGAGGGCAGTGTAGGCATTAATGGTGCCAACGATGGGAAGCGGGCGATTGGCTTCGAGAGCGCTGCGAAAGCGTGTACCGGGTGTGCTCATGACGGGATCCTCTGGGATGAAGGCGTGGAACTCTTTTCCTGCTGCAATACGATGGCATAGCGATTGGCGACGTTCTCTCGAGAAGCGCTGATATGGCGCCGCATGAGTAATTCGGATAGCTCCTCATCACCCGCCTCGATAGCATCGACGATACGATGGTGCTCGACAAAGGCGCGCTGCGGGCGCGTACCGCTGGCGCTGAACTGGGTGCGATAGAGTCTTACAAGATAGTAGAGATCGTCACACAGGATCGTGGTCAGCATGCGATTATGGCTACCCAAGACGATGCGGTAATGAAAATCGAGATCGCCTTCACGCTGATAATAGGCCTCGCCACTTTTTAGATCCGCCTGATCCTCATGTACCGCTAGAACACTGCGCAATCCGGCGATTTCCTCCGCCGTCATGTGACGAGCTGCCAAACGTGCCGCCATACTTTCAAGTGCTTCACGCACATCGAACAGCTCGATCAACTCCTGCATTGACAATTTGACCACCCGAGCGCCTACATGAGGCACACGTTCGATCAGCCGATGGGTCTCGAGGCGGCGCATGGCTTCTCGCAAGGGCCCGCGAGAGATACCGTAAACCTTCGACAACCCCGGTTCGGTGATTTTCGTGCCCGGCGCCAGCTCACCGCGGACGATCGCGTCCTGGAGCTGATTGAAAACCCGCTCGGCAAGGGTGCGAACTTCCGGGGCTTCGCTGTTTTCGAGGATTAGATTCATCGTGATTGTCGACAATTTTGAGATTGGTAAACTCTAGCCATCCTGCCATCCTGGGTCAATAGGCTACTGGTCAGGTTTATTCATAGACATTGGTATTATTTTCCTCGCGAACTACACGTCAATTGTCGACAATAACGCAACGCCGAGGTCGATGACTCGATGGATGTCATTTACGTGCCGCAACAGGACAAATTGATCGAGGATGCCTAGAATGGGTGCCTTGCCAAAGGGATCCATTGCATGAAACCACGGCTGCTCATCACGCCGCTGCCCTACCACCAGAACCCGTTGACGCTTTTTGCTTGCTTACGCCAACGTCCAGGCGCCGTGCTGCTAGACAGTGGCCGCCCTGATGCGCCGGGGGGGCGGTATGACATTCTTTCCAGCGACCCTTGCGCCGTTCTCACGATCGATCAGCGGGGCCAGGTGCACTGTGATGCGGACATTGCATTACCCACCGCGCCCTTCGCTGCGCAGCAAGCGCTGCTTGATACACTCGATGTTGAACTACCTGACAGTGAGCTACCGTTTCTTGGCGGTTTGATCGGCTACTGGGGGTATGATCTTGGCCGGCAGATCGAAGATTCACTGGCGCAATCCCGCGACGTCGTTACGCTGCCACGAAGTCGCCTGGGTCTTTATGACTGGGCTGTGATCCAGGATCACGAACAACGACAGACCTGGCTGGTCGCTACCGCCGAGCGAGGTGAGCAGGTTCAGGCGTGGCTGGAGCACACGCCTGCTTCCACCGACCCGTTTGCCCTTACGAGCCCCTTCTCCGCGGAAATGGATCGCGCCGGCTATGGTCAGCGCTTTCGCGATGTACAGCGGTACCTGCAGGCCGGAGACTGCTACCAGATCAATCTGGCCCAGCGCTTCAGCGCCGGTTACGAAGGCGACCCCTGGCAGGCATATTGCCTGCTGCGCCAGGCAACTCCGACGCCCTTCGGCGGCTATATGGCCTGGCAGGACAAGGCGGTCATGTCGCTGTCTCCGGAGCGCTTCATCGAGGTACGTGACGATCGCGTGGAAACCCGGCCCATCAAGGGTACCCGGCCCCGGGGGGCGACATTCGAATCTGATGACGCTTTTGCTCAAGACCTTATCCAAAGCCCCAAGGATCGCGCCGAAAATGTCATGATCGTCGATCTGCTACGCAACGATCTGGGACGAGTATGTCAGCCAGGCAGTGTGCAGGTGCCCAAGCTGTGTCAATTGGAAAGCTATGCCAACGTTCATCACCTGGTAAGCGTAGTGACCGGCGTGCTGGGCCAGGGACAAACTCCACTCGACATGCTTGCCGCTGCCTTTCCCGGTGGCTCGATTACCGGTGCTCCCAAGGTGCGCGCCATGCAGATCATCGAGGAGCTGGAACCCAGTCACCGCAGCGTATATTGCGGCAGCCTGGGCTATGTCGACATTCGCGGCCACATGGATACCTCGATCGCGATTCGCACGGTGCTGGCGGATGGAGGGCGTTTGCACGTATGGGGCGGCGGCGGGCTGGTCGCGGACTCCAATGAAGAAGCCGAATACCAGGAAACCCTGGACAAGATCGACCGGCTGATGGTTGCCTTGGCCAACGATGAGTCGACCGATAAAGTGAGACAGCATTCATATGCCCCTCAGGAACAGTAAGTGACTGTCGCGAGCTCCGGTACGATTCGCCATCCCGATAGCATCGAGCGCTATCTGGCGCGAAGGCGACGACATCTTTTTCTTCTTGTCTCTTTGGCGTTACTAACGCTGCTCTCCTTTCTTGCCGATGTCGCCATCGGGCCCGGCCAATACTCACCCAAGAGTGTGCTCACGGCACTACTGACGCCTGCCGCCGCATCGGATATCGTCACTATCGTGGTGTGGGAAATACGACTCCCCGTGGCGGCAATGGCAGTGCTGGTCGGCATCAGTCTGGCGCTGGCCGGCGCCGGAATGCAGACCATCCTCAACAATCCATTGGCGGACCCTTTCACCCTGGGGATCTCATCCGCTGCCAGCGTCGGCGCTGCCCTGGCGATCATCCTTGGACTAGGGGTGACGCCGCTGGCCGGCACACTACTGGTTACCGGCAATGCGTTTGTCTTCGCCATGCTCGCCACCCTGATCATCTGGGCGATAAACCGTTTGCGCGGCGTGAGCGTGCAGACCATGGTACTGATGGGCATCGCCATCATGTTCTTCTTCAATGCATTGCTGGGATTGTTGCAATACCTGGCTTCCGCGGAAGCGCTGCAGCAACTCATCTTCTGGTCGCTGGGGAGCCTGGGTAAAGCTAGTTGGGACAAGATCGGCTTGATGCTGACAAGCCTTGCGGTCTGCACTCCCCTGTTCGTTCGAGCGCGCTGGCAATTGAGCGCGCTGCGCCTGGGAGAACTGCATGCCAAGGCGATGGGCATCAATGTGGGCCGGCTGCGCTTGACGGTATTGCTATGCAGCTCGCTGCTGGCGGCCACGGCGGTGGCCTTCGTCGGCACCATTGGTTTCGTCGGCCTGGTCGGGCCGCATATTGCGCGACTGCTGGTGGGGGAAGATCAGCGTATCTTTCTTCCCATGGCAGCGCTGTGTGGTGGCCTGATCATGTCCTTGGCATCTATCCTTTCCAAGACGCTGATGCCGGGCATTCTCTTTCCCATCGGCATCATCACCGCCCTGATCGGTCTACCGTTTTTCGTTTCGCTCATACTCAAGAGTCGTAAGGAATTCTGGGGATGAGCCTGCGTATCGATCAATTGAGCTGTCGTCTGGGGGGCAAGCAGATTCTCGATGGCATCGAAGGCTTGATGGCGAAGCCGGGTGAAATCACCGC
Source organism: uncultured Halomonas sp. (assembly GCF_947493865.1). Lineage (GTDB taxonomy): Bacteria > Pseudomonadota > Gammaproteobacteria > Pseudomonadales > Halomonadaceae > Modicisalibacter. The sequence goes on along the minus strand of NZ_CANLTC010000008.1, from coordinate 150,573 downwards.
GCTACTCGGGCCCAATGGCGCCGGCAAATCGACGCTACTCAAGGGCATCGCCGGCCTTGAACGGCTTAGTTCGGGCAGCAGGATCAGTCTCGATGGCATCGCGCTGACGGAGGTCTCTCCTGCTGCTCGAGCCGAACATCTCTACTATCTACCGCAGCAGCCCGGTTCGAGTTCGGCCCTCACTGTTTTCGAAGCCATTCTGTTGGCACGACGGACTCGGATAAAGGAAAACGGACGACAAGGGCTTTATCGGGTACGGGACATGCTGCGCGATCTGGAGCTGGAAGAAATGGCGGAACGGTCTTTAGCCACCCTGTCTGGTGGGGAGCGCCAACGGGTCGCAATAGCCCAGGCCATGGTGCGTGAACCCCGTGTCCTGCTGCTCGATGAACCCACCAGCGCCCTCGATCTGCATCATCAATTGCAGGTACTGGATTGGCTGTCGCGGCGAGCACGGGAGAGCGCCATGATCCTGGTCATGGCCATTCACGATCTCAACCTGGCGGCTCGCTTTGCTTCTCACCTGTGGATGCTCAAGGCAGGCCATCAGATTGCCCGGGGCGCTCCAGGCGAGGTTCTTACCCAGGCGCGTCTGCGGGAGGTCTATGCCATCGAGGCCCAGGTCGAATGGTCTGAAAGCGCCCCGCCCAGGATCACGCCCCTGAGCGCAACCCGCCGGCTGGGTATATAAGTATCTAACCAAACAGTATTGGGGCAAACCGCTCCCTTCTTGCTAGGGTAGCAATCCTTACCCGCAATGGCGCCACATGGCAGTTTTCCGGAGAGTTGGATGAACCTGGACATAAACGCTATCAACGAGCAATTCGCCGAGAACCCCAAGGAGCTTGTTCGTTGGGCATTGAGCTTGGATGAGCACGCTATCTGCACCACCAATTTTCGCCCCTTCGAGGCCGTGATCCTGCACATGGTGACTCGCGAAAGACCGAATATCCCCGTCTTGTGGATGGATTCAGGCTATAACACCGAAGCAACCTATCGTTTTGCCGATGCTCTTTCGCGGCGTTTGGCACTGAACCTGCACACCTATCACCCGCGGCGCTCCCGCGCTCATCGCGAGGCTCTCGAAGGCGCGACGCCCTCGATCGAGGATCCGCGTCACGCGGCCTTTACGGAAGAAGTGAAGCTCGAACCTTTCGAACGAGCCTTGCGCGAAATGGCGCCTCGAACATGGTTTACCGCACTGCGTGCCGAAGATTCACCACAGCGAGCGCAGATGCAGCCAGTTTCGATAAATGCCGATGGATTGCTCAAGATCGCCCCACTGCTGAATTGGAGCGCTCGCGACATGCATCAGTATCTGCAGCAATGGGATTTGCCCAACAATTTCGACTATTTCGACCCTACCAAGGTGGAGGAGAAGCGGGAGTGTGGGCTGCATCTACAGCACTAGGCAGCGATCAGCGCACCGGCAGCTCGATATTTTCAAAAAGAGAATCCTCGCTGCGTGGCCCCGCCGCCATGGCAGCGTCGACGGTATCGCGATCCAGGTGTGGCGCGAAGCGCTGCACGAAGTCGTACATATAGCCGCGCATGAAGGTACCCCGACGGATACCGATCTTGGTCGTCGAACTCTCAAAAAGATGACTCGCATCCAGAGGCACCAGGTCGCTGTCGAGCGCTGCATCCACCGCCATGTGGGCGACGATGCCGATCCCCAGCCCTAGACGCACATAGGTCTTGATCACGTCGGCGTCCGCCGCTGTCAATACCACGTTGGGTTTCAATCCGCTGTTGCGAAATGCGTCATCCAGTTGGGAACGTCCGGTGAAGCCGAAGACATAGGTCACCAGGGGATATTCCGCCAGGTCTTCGAGAGTCAACTTGTCGACCTGGGTCAAGGGATGGCCCTTGGGTACCAGAATACAGCGATTCCAACGATAGCAAGGCAACAGGACTAGATCGGTGAAAAGCTCCAGAGCCTCGGTGCAAATGGCAAAGTCCGCCAGGCCTTCGCATACCATCTGAGCAATCTGTTTGGGGGTTCCCTGCTGCATGTGCAGGGCCACGTCGGGATATTTCCGAGTGAACTCGCTGATCAAGGGGGGCAAGGCGTAACGCGCCTGGGTATGCGTGGTCGCAATGGAAAGATTGCCACTTCGCTCGTTGCTATGTTCTTGCGCAACCTCCTTGATGATACCGACGGTTCTAAGCACTTCCCCCGCCAGATCGACGATCGGCTGCCCCGCAGGCGTGATACGGGTGAGGTGTTTTCCGCTACGCGCAAAAATCTCGATACCCAACTCATCTTCAAGAAGACGGATCTGCTTGGATATCCCCGGCTGAGAGGTGAATAAGCTTTGCGCAGTGGCCGAGACATTCAGGTTGTGTCGACTGACTTCCCAGATGTAGCGTAACTGTTGCAGCTTCATACCAGCGGTATCTCCAACTCAGAGGCTTGGCAGAACTCTTGTTTCATCTGCGCGATTTCTATTTCGCCTGGGCGGTGTCGCCTGCGCACACATAATAGCTTAAAGCACTAAATACTGTATTTTTTAATCACTTTAAAGCATATTCATCATGATAGTTCGCCGGTATGACGAGAGCAAGCACAGTGTCGAATCGACTTCTTCATAGTTCATTTCTATCGACAATTGTAGTTAAGCTCATTTGCCAGCCGCTTGGTCGAGCGCTACCATCTAATTATTCCGCTAATGACGGCGCAGGAAAACTGGAGAGTTTTATGGCTAATAATATTGACGTTACCGCCACCAATTTCGAGCAGGAAGTGCTCAATGCCGAGACACCGGTTCTATTGAAGTTCTGGGCGCCTTGGTGTGGGCCGTGCAAGATGATGTCGCCAGTGGTCGAGGAAGTCGCCGACGAAAAGAAGGAACAGATCAAGGTTGTCAGCGTCAATGTCGATGATGCGCCGGAGATCGCCGCAGAGCATGGCGTCCGTGGCGTGCCCACGGTCATGCTGTTCAAGTCCGGTGCCAAGGTGGCCTCGCTGGTAGGTGCTCAGTCCAAGTCTCAGCTATCCCAGTTCATCGATCAAAACGCCTAAATAGGCTTTGAGAGACTAGTCTCACCAAAACGCCCTGTCTCGACAGGGCGTTTTGGTGTTCAGGAAGGGCATCCGGTAGTACTAGACATGAGCGGATTGTTTTTTGTCGCGATGTCTGCGCCCGATCTTCCCGCCCATCATACTGGCCAACCAGATGGTATCTGGATGGCTGTTGAGAGCGATCTTCAAGGTCATGGTCAGAGGCACCGCCAGCAGCATGCCGATCGGCCCCAGGATCCACCCCCATACCACCAATGACATGAAGGCTGCCAGCGTCGACAGCCCCAGTGTCTGACCCATTACTCGCGGCTCGATCAGGTTGCCCATGACAAAGTTGACCAGCAGGTAACACAGCCCCAATAGGCCCGCCTGCATGGCTCCGCCTTCCGGTGACACCAGCATCAAAAAAACGGCTGGTATCGCCGCCAGCGCCGAACCGATGTTGGGGATGAAATTGAGTAGGAAAGCCAGCGTGGCGAACAGCAGGGGGAAACTGGAACCCGTGGCCCAGCAGGCAATGAAGATCAGGACACCGGTGACCAAGCTGATAAGCGTCTTGATCGCCAGATAGTGTCTCAAGTTGTAGCTGAATTCATTGAAACGGCGCAGGCTGGGTGCCGGGTTTTCCAAGGCGACGGCAATCTTGGTACGAAAACTCAGCGTCTCGAAGAGCATGAAACCCACTAGCAGAATGATCAACAAGCTCTGGGACAATAGTGTACCGATGCTTTCGAGCAGCGCCGGCATGAACTGTGAAAGAGTCGAAAAATCCAGCCACTGGGAGATGGTTCCCGGCTGAAGATAGCCACTCAGGCCAGGCGCCCAGCCTATGAATAGATAATACTGTGCTACCAGCTCCTTCTTGAGTTCGGGTATTGCTTGCATGAAGGCCGCCAAGCTCCCTGCCAGCAGTATGCTCAACAGCACCACGACAAGACCAAAGATCACTAAAGTGATCAACACCGATACCTGCTTACTCAAGCCTTTTTTATGTAACCACTGAACAGGCGCATTGCAGATTACGGCAATGAACAAGGAAAGAATGAGCGGCACCAGTATGGCAGCGCCTAGTTTCATGCCGGCAATGATGATGACCAGGCACGCCAGCCCTACCAGCAGGTTGAGCGGTATATTCCGTCTAACGTCTTCTTCTACATCGTTTTCCATGGAGGCCTTCCTGGCACTGTAGTTTCCTTATCATGATGACAAGAAGGTGCCGCGCTAATTTGTCGAATACGAACAAAAGAGGTGGGCTTTCACCCACCTCTTCAACGTCTTCTCTCAGGATACTATATTTCGAAACCCAGCCCGAAACCTTCTACGGGCATGGCCATCAACGATTCACCGCCTGCGCGGATCATGTCGACATGACCACGGGTACGCGGCAACAAGCGATGAAAATAGAAGCGCGCCGTGTCCAGCTTGGCCCGATAGAAAGCGGTCTCGTCACTGCTGGATTCCAGCGCTTGCCTGGCGGTACGCGCCGCGCGCGCCCATAGGTAAGCCAGGGTAACATAGCCAGAATAAAGCAGATAATCGACGCTGGCGGCCCCCACCTCTTCACGATCGGCCAAGGCCTTCATTCCCACGCCCATGGTCAGCTCACCCCACTCGGCATTGAGCTTGGAAAGAGGCTCGACGAACTCCCTCAGCTCAGCGTTATCGTTCTCGGCCTGACAGAACTTGTGAATTTCCTTGGTGAATACTTTCAACGTTTCACCCTGGTTCATCAATACTTTGCGACCGAGTAGATCCAGGGCCTGAATACCGGTCGTGCCTTCGTAGAGCCGGGTGATACGGGCGTCGCGAACGAACTGCTCCATTCCCCACTCTTCAACGAAGCCGTGCCCGCCGAACACCTGCATGCCTTCATTGGTCGCTTCGAAGCCAAGCTCCGTCAGAAAAGCCTTCACGATAGGGGTCAGCAATCCCAACAATGCTTCGGCGTGTTCCCGCTGCGCGGCATCGTTACCATGCTCGGTGATATCCACAAGCTGGGCGGTATACATCACCAGCATGCGCCCACCTTCAGCCAGCGATTTCTGAGTCAGCAGCATGCGTCGTACGTCCGGGTGCACGATGATCGGATCGGCGGGTTTATCGGGGGCCTTGGGGCCGGACAGGGCACGCATCTGCAGGCGATCCCGCGCGTAGGCCAACGAGTTCTGAAAACTCGCCTCCATCAATCCAAGCCCTTGAACGCCGACACCGATACGAGCCACATTCATCATGGTGAACATGCAGGCCAACCCTTTATGCGGCTGCCCGACCAGAAAGCCCTTGGCCTCGTCGAAGTTCATCACGCAGGTGGCGTTGGCATGAATGCCCATCTTGTGCTCCAGCGAGCCACAGGTGACACCATTGCGCTCGCCGGGATTCCCTTCAGCGTCCGGGAGGAACTTGGGAACGACGAACAGCGAAATACCCTTGGAACCTTCCGGTGCGTCCGGCAGCTTGGCCAACACCAGATGCACGATGTTCTCAGCCAGGTCGTGTTCCCCGGCGGAAATGAAGATCTTGGTACCGGAGATACAGTAGCCTCCTTCATCGGAAGGTATGGCACGGGTCTTGATCAACCCCAGGTCGGTACCGCAGTGGGGTTCGGTAAGGCACATGGTACCGGTCCAGACCCCCTCGACCAGCTTGGTCAGATAGGTGCCCTTTTGCTCATCGCTGCCATGATGACGTAACGCATCCGCCGCGCCATGGGAAAGCCCCGGGTACATTCCCCAGGCGAGGTTGCTGGCGCAGATCATCTCGGAAAGGGCTATGCCCAAGGATGCCGGCAAGCCTTGACCGCCATACTCAGCATCGGACGACAGGCCCGACCAACCGCCTTCGACGTATTGGGCGTAGGCCTGCTTGAACCCCTCGGGTGTTCTGACCTCACCCTCTTCCAGATGGCATCCTTCACGATCGCCGCTGCGATTGAGCGGCAGCAGCACTTCGCGGGCGAAACGACCACCCTCTTCGAGAATCGCGGCAACGAGATCCGGCGACGCATCGTCGCCTTTGCCAATGCGGGCGTAATGATCCGGATAAGCCAGCATTTCGTCCATGACGAAACGCATATCGCGTAGCGGGGCCTGGTAAGTAGGCATTGTGAACACTCCTCGATGATCGGCGTAGTGGTTGATGCACCACTTCAAACGTGCGTTTGAAATTATGCCAGCCATCAATTCAAGTCAAGCGCTCGTTTGAATTAGGCAGTTTTTTTGCTCTAAGGCTATGCTGTCCGCCATCGGCCCAAAAAGGAAAAGCGAGTGAAAAACGCAAACGCTACGGATATTCGTTTCTGGCGCGATGACAGACTACCTTTTCTTGAGGCCCGGGGCGTGGAGGACGGTCGGCGGGTTTGTTATGACAAACACACCCACACGACCTTCTCCATAGGTACCATTACTGCCGGACACAGCACTTACCTGAACGGAAACACACGCCAGGCGGTTGCCGAAGGCTCGGTGGTGCTGATGAATCCGGAAGCGGTTCATGCCTGCAACCCCATCGAAAACCAACCCTGGTCATATCGCATGTTTTATGTGGACGCTTCCTGGCTTGGTGATCTGCAGCGCACCCTGGGGTTCAGCCACGGTGAGGGGTTTCAGCCTTTCTCGCCAGTAGCCACCCAGGACCCGCTGCTCTATCGTGGCTTGAATCATCTTTATGCAACGCTTATCGATCAAGACAGCGATCTCTTGCACAAACACAGCACCGCCATCGAGTTTTTCTCGGCCCTTCAGCAGCGATCACAGCCCGCCTCGATCATCTGCTGGCCTGAAAACCACAAGGTCAGCCGCGCCGCGGAATTCATTTCCGAGCACTGCGTCGAGGCGCTGACCCTCGAGATGATTGCCAGCGCCGCGGAGATGTCTCCGTCACACCTGATTCGCGCCTTCAAGCACCGCTACGGCATGACGCCCCACGCCTATCTGATCAATCGTCGCGTGCAGTACGGTCTGGCACGACTCCGGCGCGGGCACGCCATTGCAGAAGTGGCGCTGGAAGCCGGTTTTGCAGATCAGGCGCATTTCCAGCGCACCTTCAAACGTCTTGTCGCGGCGACGCCTCGACAATACATGGCGGCTTTTTAACGTCAGACACGACTATAGCCATAAAAGATAGAGCGCACTGGCAGCCAGCAAGGCGGCCATCAGCCGATTGAAACGCCGCATCTGACGAGAATCCTGCAGAAAGCGTCCCAGGAAGGTTCCAGTGAAGGCCCAACAACCGAGCGAAAAATAGCAAATCACAAAATAGATAGCGGTGAATTGCCATAGCAGACTACCAGCGCCATCTGCGGTGTAAGCCCCCATTCCCGCAAGGGATGCCAGCCACGCCTTTGGATTCAACCACTGCATTACCGCGCCCTTGACCATCGAGGGACCGGTCGCATTGCGTTGATCAGTGCCGAGCCGCCCATCGTCCGTGGCGAGCTTGTAGGCCATGTAGAGTAAAAACGCGACCCCGGCCCCTTGAATGAGGGTCGTGAAATAGGGCCACCGATAAAGCAGTTCGTGCAGCCCCAGCCCAATCAACAAGAGCAACAGGGTGAAACTCAGGGTCGCCCCGGTGACGTGCCGCATGCTGGGGCGAAAACCATACTGCGCGCCGGCACTCAAGGCGACGATGTTCACCGGCCCGGGAGAAATCGAAGCCGCCAGGGCAAAGGCGGCCATGGAAAGAAAGAGACTCGCTGTCATAAGTCACCTCGGATAGATCGAACGCTAGATAAACAAGATCAATAGCGCGATCCACCCGAGGCCGTATTGAACAAAATGCGCATGTGCGCAAAAGCAAGTATCACTGCATGCGAATACCGCCATCCAGACGAATCACCTCGCCGTTGAGCATGGTGTTGGTCACGATCTGCTCCGCCAGCGCGGCGTATTCCGCCGCCTTGCCCAGACGCTTGGGAAATGGCACCGCCGCGGAAAGTGCCGCCACCGCATCCTCGGGGATACCGCTCATCATCGGCGTCTCGAAGACCCCGGGGGCGATGGTCATCACCCGGATGCCCCGGCGCGAAAGCTCCCGCGCCAGCGGCAGCGTCATACCGGCAACGCCGGCCTTTGACGCACTATAGGCCGCCTGCCCTACCTGCCCATCGAAGGCGGCAATCGAGGCGGTATCGATGATGACACCGCGCTCCCCGTCGTCGCCTTCCGGCGTGTTCCTCGCCATGGCGGCGGCGGCCAGGCGCAGCACGTTGAAGGTGCCAATCAAATTGATATGAATCGTGTTTGCGAAAGCGTCGAGATCGGCAGGGTTGCCCTCACGATCGAGCAGCTTGGCCACGCTGACCACGCCGGCGCAATGCACCACGCCGTGCAATCCGCCCATGTCCAAGGCATGATCCACGGCACTCTGCATATCCTCGGGGCTGGTGATATCGCCCTGGCATGCCACCGCCGAGTCCCCCAGACGGGACGCGACGGTATCGACGGCGTCACTCAGGTCACATAGCACCACCCTGGCGCCACCGGCCACCAGTCGCTCCGCGGTCGCTGCGCCGAGGCCGGAAGCGGCGCCGGTAATCAGAAAATTGCGATCCTGCACTTGCATCAGGTTGTCTCCTTGTCGTCGGCGGCTTCGGCGCGTAGCTTGAAGCGCTGGATCTTGCCGCTGGGGGTCTTGGGCAGGGTCTCGACGAAGGCGATCTCCCGTGGATAGGCATGAGACGACAAGCGATCCTTCACCCGCTGGCGAATCTCGTCCGCCAAGGCATCGCTCGGCTCGAAGCCATCCCGCAGCACCACATAGGACTTGATCACTTCGCCACGAATCGAATCCGGCTTGCCCACCGCCGCGGATTCCGCCACGGCGGGATGGGTCATGACGGTGTTCTCCACATCGGTAGGCCCGACCCGATAGCCGGCGGTGGTGATGATGTCGTCGTTGCGCCCGGCAAAGCAGAAGGTGCCGTTGGCTTCACGCACCACCACGTCGCCGGTCAAATAGTACCCTTCGGCAAAAGGCTCCTTCTCCTGCCAGGTATAGCCGGGAAAGAAGTGCGCCGGCGAGGCAGCGATATCCACCCCCAGCACGCCGGGCTCCCCTACTGGCAGCTCGTTGTATTCCGCATCCAATACCGCAAGACGATAACCCGGCAATGGCATGCCCATGCCCCCTACCGGCTTGGGGTGCTCCAGTGCATGATGATTGCAGCAGGTCATGCCGGTTTCGGTCTGGCCATAGTGATCCATGACCGGGCAACCCAGCGCACGCTCGACCCAGCCCACCACCTCGGTGTTCAAGGGTTCGCCGGCGGAACTTGCCACCCGCAACGAGAGTTTGTCTTTCGCCTCGTCGAACAGGTTTGAGGCTTTCATCAGCCGGTAGGCGGTCGGTGCGGCGGCAAAGTTGGTGATCTCATGCTTGATCATGAAATCCAGCGCCCCTTGGGCATCGAAGGCCGCCTCGCAGAAATACGTGGTGGCACCCAGCAGTAGCGGGCCGGTGATCGCGTAGTAGAGCCCGTAGGCCCAGCCCGGGTCCGCCATGTTCCAGAAGCGATCCTCGACCCGCAGGTCGATGGCCAGTTCCATGTAGAGGGCAAAGGCGGATAGCGCCGACAAGGGCACCGCTACCCCCTTGGGTTTACCCACGGTACCGGAAGTGAACATCTGCAAGAAAGGGGCACCGGGGTCGAGCCTTGGCGGCTCTGTCTCGATTGCCGGATGCGAGATGGCGGCTTTCCAATCGAGATCCTCCTTGTGTTCCTCGTCAGCACCGCCGATACACAGCACCGGCGGGCATTGGCTGAGGTCATCGAATTTATGCCGGTTGGTTTGATCCGTGATGACCAGCCGCGCCTCGGCGCGGGCCAGACGAAAATCCACGGCGTCAGGGCCGAAAGCGGTAAACAATGGCTGATAGACGGCGCCGATGCGCCAGGTCGCCAGTACCGCGATCATCAATTCAGGCGTGCGCGGCAACATGCAGGCGATACGGTCCCCGGCGCCAAGCCCCGCCGATTGCAGCCACCCGGCCAGGCGTGCGCTGGCCGCCTCCAGCGCCGCATAGGTCCAGCGAGTCACCTCGCCCTGGGTGTCTTCATGCACCAGCGCGATACGCTCGCCATTGCCTTCGCGCAAGTGGCGGGCGCAACATGCCTCGAAGGCGTTCAAGTGTCCGTCGCGGTGATCATCCAGTCGGGCCACGATCTCATCGATGGAAAAACGATCGATATAGGATGCGTAATCCTCGGGTGCTGTTGTCATTGTTGGACTCCCTGTTTTTCGTTAACGTAAACGTCAAATGGCATTGACGGTAATTTGCCTGAACCCGGTATCTCGGTAAACCCTAGCCAGAGTGTTGCAAAGGCACAAGCGAACCGGGCTATCGCGGCTTTAGACCAAGGGATAAACGGTGCGATAAGCCGTTGCGAAAGACCGTCAGGAAAGGTTCACTAAAGACAATACCAGCCTCTGCTCAGCGCAGGGTTACTCCATCGCTTATCATTCCAGGAGAACACCATGACCGCCTCCTCCGATGTCGTGATTCTTTCCGGCGCTCGCACGCCCATGGGGGGCATGCTCGGCAGCCTGTCCAGTCTTACCGCCCCGGAACTCGGAGCAGCCGCCATTCGCGCCGCCATCGAACGTGCGGGTATCGATGCGGGCAGCATCGACGAGGGCATCATCGGCTGCGTGCTGCCCGGCGGGGTCAAGCAAGGGCCCGGACGCCAGGCCATGCGCAAGGCCGGCATTCCCGATAACATCGGTGCCACCACCATCAACAAGTTGTGCGGCTCCGGCATGAAAGCGGCCATGATGGCCCACGATCTGATTCGTGCCGGCAGCGGTAGCATCCTGCTGGCTGGGGGCATGGAGTCGATGTCCAACGCGCCCCATGTGCTGACAAAGGCCCGCAGCGGCTATCGTCTCGGTCACGGCGAACTCAAGGATCACATGTTCCTCGACGGTCTGGAGGATGCCGAGACCGGCAAGCTGATGGGCGCCTTCGCTCAGCAGGTCGCCGATGATCGCGGTTATTCCCGGGAACGCATGGACGATTTTGCCATTGCCTCTCTGGAGCGCGCCATGGCGGCGCATGAGAAAGGCGAATTGAGCGGCGAGATGGTGCCAGTCACGGTCACCAGCCGCGCCGGCGAGAACACCGTCGAGCACGACGAACAGCCCTTCCAGGCCAAGCTCGACAAGATCCGCGGTCTGCGCCCGGCCTTCGCCAAGGACGGCACCATCACCGCCGCCAATGCAAGCTCCATCTCCGATGGCGCCTCGGCCCTGATCCTGGCAAGTAGTGAAGCCGCCGAGCGCCAGGGTGCCAAGCCCCTCGCCCGCATCCTCGGCCACAGCACCCACTCCCAGCATCCCAGCGAATTCACCATCGCTCCGGTGGGCGCCATCGACAAGCTGCTGAAAAAACTCGACTGGCGCGTGGATGACGTCGACCTGTTCGAGATCAACGAAGCCTTCGCCGTGGTCACGCTGATGGCCATGGACGATCACAACATTCCTCATGACAAGGTCAACGTGTTCGGCGGCGCCTGCGCCCAGGGTCACCCGATCGGCTCCACCGGCTCGCGGATCATCGTTACCCTGCTCAATGCCCTGCGCCAGCGTGGCGGCAAGCGCGGCATCGCCAGCCTATGCATCGGCGGCGGCGAGGCAACGGCGGTGGCGGTCGAACTGATCGATTGATCATCGCTGCATTGACGAACGCCCGCCTTCTTTAGCGAACGGCGGGCGTTTTCATGACTGAGGGGCCGATAGACGATCCAGCCTGAGTCGTTCCCTGCCATCGAATAGGCGGCGACTGCCCGCCGCTACTGCCGCCAGGGTGCCGAAGCCGGTGCCGAGTGTGATGGTGAACATGATGAGTATCTGGTACTTGACCGCCAAAGCCGGTGCGGTGCCGGCGAGTATCTGGCCGGTCATCATGCCTGGCAGGCTGACCACCCCGGCGGCGGCCATAGCATTGATCATGGGCATCAGACCGCTGCGCATCGCCTCGCGGCGAATGTCGCCAATAGCCTCCTGCCAGGGCTGGCCAAGCATCAGACGATTCTCGATCACGCCGCGCTGACGCCAGGCGGTATCCGTCAGACGATCCAGGGCCAACGCCACCCCGGTCATGGTATTGCCAAGCATCATGCCGAGCAACGGAATGGCATACTGCGGTTGATACCAGGGCTCCGGACCGATGATCACGATCAAGGTCAATATCGCGACGGTAAACGAGGAGAGAAACATCGCCAGGGTGCCAATGCCGAAGGCCCAGCCGCCGCGCAGGCGGCGCTTCTGACGAGCCATCACCTCGCGACCGGCGATCAGCAGCATGGCCAGCGCCATCAATGCTACCCAGTGAAATCGCGCCGAGGCGAATAGCGCTTCCAGCACCAGCCCCACCAGGGCGAGCTGGATCGCGGTGCGCGCCGCGGCGACTAGCAGGCTCCGGCTCATGCCCAGATGAGCGACCGCCATACAACCGGCCAACGCTACCACTAGCAGTGCCGTCAGGGCCAGTTGCCACCAGGAGAGTACAATCACGTCCATGGGCTCGCCTCTTCGCTTGTCGCACTGTTCACCAGTTGTCCCGCCTCGATACGCAGGTGGCGATCGGCGACGCGAGCGATCTGGGCGGAATCATGGGCGACCCAGATCACCGGCGAACCTCGTTGACGAATGCGTGCCGCCAGCCAAGCCTCGACGCGACGCACGTTGGCTTCGTCCAGGTTGGCGGTGGGCTCGTCGAGCAGCAAGGCCGATGGTTCCCGGCACAATGTTCGCAGCAGCGCCAGACGCTGTTTCTCTCCGGAGGAAAGCCGGCTGACCTGCCACGCCAGCACCGCGTGCTCGAAGCCCAGCGTTTCGATATCGGAGATAGCCGGCTCATCGACGAAGTGCTCGCCGACGCTATCCGCCCACCAGTGGCTCTCCGCCGGTACCAGCATAACGCCTCGACGCCAGAGATGCCCCGCCATGCTGGATTGGGCCTGCTCGCCCAGCCAGACGTCACCACTATGAGGCTCCAGGTCCGCCACGGCCCGCAACAGACGGCTCTTGCCCGAACCGCTGGCGCCGGACAGACACAGGATTTCACCGGGAGCTATGGAAAGATCGAGTGGCAGGAGTTCGCCGATACTCAGCTGTTCGAGTATCAAGGAAAGGCCTAGAGACATCTCAAGCTCCGGCAACAGACAAAACACTGGCCGAGATCATAGCAAGTCGGTTGACATCCTACGATTGCGCATATATGGAAAGGCATATATTTTAAAGAAACACCGTATATTCCAGCCAAGAGATGCCTTTTTTCATGGACAGCCACGCCTCTTCAGACACACCCTCCACCGCCGAGGAAATGAATATCTTCGAGCGCTATCTGTCTTTGTGGGTCGCTCTGGCCATCCTTGTTGGAGTTCTTTTCGGCCAGTTCGCTCCTACCATTCCTGAGGTCCTGTCACGTCTTGAGGTCGCGCAGGTTTCCATTCCCGTGGCTATCCTTATCTGGGTGATGATCTTCCCGATGATGGCCAAGATCGATTTCGCCTCGGTACTCGAGGTGCGACGCCAGCCCAAGGGACTGATTATCACCACGACAGTGAACTGGCTAATCAAGCCTTTCACCATGTTCGCCATAGCCTGGTTTTTCCTGATGGTGGTATTCGCTCCACTCATCTCCAAGGAACTGGCCAACCAGTATCTGGCCGGTGCCATTCTGCTGGGTGCTGCGCCCTGCACCGCCATGGTCTTCGTGTGGAGCACGCTGACCCGGGGTGATGCCGCCTACACACTGGTGCAGGTGTCACTGAACGATCTGATCATGCTGATAGCCTTTGCGCCCATCGTCATCGTCTTGCTTGGGGTATCGAGCATCCCGGTTCCCTGGAACACCATTGCCCTCTCAGTAGTGCTGTATATCGTCATTCCGCTCACGGCTGCCTATCTGACCAGGCGCTTTCTGATAGCCCAGCGTGGGCAAGCCTGGTTCGATGAGGTGTTTTTGGCACGTATCGCACCGGTCACCCCCATCGGATTGATCCTGACCCTGGTGCTGCTGTTTGCTTTCCAAGGCGACACCATTCTTGCCCATCCACTGCATATTCTGCTGATCGCCGTACCTCTGACCCTCCAGACCTTCCTGATCTTTTTCCTTGCCTATGGCTGGGCCAAGGCGTGGCGAGTTCCACACTGCGTGGCAGCACCCGGGGCGATGATCGGTGCCAGCAACTTCTTCGAACTGGCCGTGGCAGCCGCTATTGCACTCTTCGGCCTTCAGTCCGGAGCAGCTCTGGCCACTGTGGTGGGAGTGCTGGTGGAGGTACCGGTGATGCTCGTCTTGGTGCGCATTGCCAATTCCACGCGCCAGTGGTTCCCCGCCTCCAGTCCCCAATGCTGAACGACTCAGAAGTGCTCAGCATAGTGCAGCCCGACGTTCCGGACGATTACCCATGGCGGCCAATCGTGCCTGTAGACTCGTCAATCTGGCAGCCTCTCCCTGGCTGGCTGAGGCCAGGATGTGTACGACCCAGGAAGGTAACTCCCGGGCAAGAACGTAGAACACCCATTGCCCTTCACGGCGATCATTAAGCAGGCCACAGCCACGCAATTGGGCCAAATGTCTCGACACCTTGGGCTGTGACTCCGCAAGGGCGTGAGTCATCTCGCATACGCACAACTCTCCTTCCTCGGCGACAAGCAATATCAGCATCAGACGCGTGTCGTCAGCCAAACACTTGAACAGCTGTAGTGGACTCAAGGCGCTCGATACTCCCACGAATAATAGCGATAAAAGCTGCCTGAACACTTTAGCGCATGCCGGGCCCGACGTGCATCGAAACCGCCTGATTCATCGATACCAACACTTCACAGCAACTCAACGAATCACTCCACCTCGAGTACGCCCCGACGAATCTGATCCTCTTCGATCGATTCGAACAAGGCATTGAAGTTGCCATCGCCGAAACCCTCGTTGCCTTTGCGCTGGATAATTTCGAAGAAGATAGGGCCAATCACCGTCGACCATTCCCTGTTTGGACAATTAGCCGCACCCAACCCATGATTAAGCGATACAAAAGGAACGCGAAACGGAATGCACAACGAAGGCTTGCGACGCTTTCCCCTGGCAATCATCGTCATTGCCCAGCTATTCGGCACGTCTCTGTGGTTCAGCGTCAACGGAGTCGGACTTGCACTGCAACGGGATCTGGGTATCTCGGAAGCCGACCTGGGTCGGCTGACCCTGATGGTTCAGGCCGGCTTTATCGCGGGTACCTTGACGATTGCCATGACTGGCCTTGCCGATCGCTTTCGCGCCAGCCGCATATTCGCAGTCTCCTGCCTGCTCGGGGCGTTTATCAACGCCGGTTTCATCCTGACTGCCGATTATCAGCCATTGGCCATGTTGCTGCGCTTCTTGACCGGGGTATGTTTGGCAGGGATCTATCCCCTAGGCATGAAGATGGTGATCGGCTGGACACCGCGCCACACTGGCGCGGCGCTCGCCTGGTTGGTGGGCATGTTGACCCTCGGTACCGCCCTGCCACATCTGCTGCGTGGCATCACCTTCACTCTTGACTGGCAAACACCCCTGCTGCTGGCGTCCGGTCTCTCCCTTTTAGGAGGCGCCATGATCGTCACCTTAGGGGACGGCCCACATCTCCCAGCCTCCAGCGGTCGCCTGCATTGGCGCGATGGACTCGGCGCCTTCAAGAAACCCGATTTTCGTGCCGTGGCCGGTGGCTACTTCGGACATGCTTGGGAACTTTATGCCTTCTGGATGCTAGTGCCTTTCCTGATCGCACGAGAAACCCAACGCATGGGAATGTCGACCCAGAGCCTGTCATGGCTCTCTTTTGCCATCATTGCGCTGGGATTAATCGGCTGTCTGTGTGGCGGCTTTGTCAGCAAGCGTCTTGGCAATCTCAAGGTGGCACGCTGGGCACTGGCCTGCTCAGGCCTGATCGGGCTGTGCTATCCACTACTGGGTCATTCATCGCTCGGTGATGCGCCCGCACTTTTGCTGCTGGCACTCCTGTGCCTATGGGGATTCAGCGTGATAGCCGATTCACCACAGTTTTCCGCTCTTGCGGCGGCCGCGGCTCCTCAGAAACAGGTCGGCTCAACGCTTGCCATCATGAATGCCATCGGCTTCGCCCTGACCATCCCCGCCATTTCGATAACATCGACGCTTTGGGCATCCTATGGCCTTTGGGTACTCTGGCTGCTATTACCCGGCCCCGCGCTCGGGCTATGGGCAATGCACAGCGCCTCACATTTACCCTCGGACGCAGCCCCTCGAATCAACCGTAGCGCCCGGTGATGTAATCCTCAGCCTTCTTGGTATGAGGGTTGGAGAACATCATCCGCGTATCGTTGTATTCGATCAGCTCACCAAGATGGAAGAAGGCCGTGTAATCCGCGACCCGTGCCGCCTGCTGCATGTTGTGGGTCACCGTGACGATGGTGAACTGGCGCTTGAGCTTGTCCATCAGATCCTCGATGGTCGCCGTCGAAATCGGGTCCAGCGCCGAGGTCGGTTCGTCCATCAGGATCACATCTGGTTTCACCGCGATTGCCCGGGCGATGCACAGGCGCTGCTGCTGCCCACCGGACAGCGAGGTGCCCGGCTGCTGAAGCTTGTCCTTGACCTCGTTCCACAGCCCGGCATCGCGTAGCGCCTGCTCCACCAGCTCATCCTGCTCCGCCTTGCGGCTCACCAGATCGTGCATACGCGGTGCATAGGCGATGTTTTCATAAATCGACTTGGGAAACGGATTGGGCTTCTGGAATACCATGCCCACCCGCCGACGCAGGGCTATCTCATCCATTTTGGGATCGTTGACATCCCGCCCGTCCATCTCCACCAGCCCCTCTATCCTGACGCTGCGAATCAGATCGTTCATGCGATTGAGGCAGCGCAAAAAAGTCGACTTGCCGCACCCGGAAGGGCCTATCAGCGCGGTAACGTTGTTCTGATAGACGTCGATATTGACGTTCTTGAGTGCTTGATTGGCGCCATACCAGAGATTGAGATCACGGACACGAATACTCAATTCCTGACACGCATCCTCATTGGTATGGACGGGTTTTCCTTGGGTCGAGAACTGTGCCTGCTCTGACGACTCTTTGGAGGGCTTCACGGGTTCGGTTTCGCGATTGGTAATCTGTTCGTTGAGCATGAGAGCTTCCTGTTCAAAACGCATTATTCGGGGCGCATTGTTCAAAGCGCAGCGGATTACCAGCGGCGCTCGAATTTCTTGCGCATCCAGACCGCCGAAGCATTGAGCGAGATGAGCACGGCCAGCAGCACCAGAATGCCTCCGGCGGTCTTCTCGGTGAAGGCGCGATCCGGCTCGCCGGCCCAGGTAAATATCTGCGCGGGCATCACCGTGGCGGCGTCGGTAAAGGAGGCTGAAACGTCGGGAATGAAGGCCACCATGCCGATGATGATCAGCGGTGCGGTTTCGCCCATGGCCTGGGCCAGACCGATGATCGAGCCGGTGAGAATGCCCGGAAAGGACAACGGCAGGACATGATCCCGCACCACCTGCCAACGGGAACAGCCCACGCCAAAGGCCGCCTGACGAATGGTGTCCGGCACGCTACGCAGCGCAGTTCGCGTGGCAATGATGATCACCGGAAGCGTCATCAAGGCCAGCGTCAACCCGCCCACCAGCGGGGTCGAGCGCGGCACGCCAAAGAAGTTGATATAGATGGCAAGTCCCAGCAGGCCGAACAATATCGACGGGACTGCCGCCAGGTTGTTGATGTTGATCTCGATGGCCTGGGTCAGCCAGTTATCCGTGGCGAACTCCTCGAGATAAACCGCGGTCATCACGCCGATGGGAAAACAGACCAGCATGGTCACGATCAGCGTCATCACCGTGCCTACTGCTGCGGAGGCAATGCCGGCAAGCTCCGGCATCTTGGAATCGCCGGCGGTGAAAAAGCGGGTATTGAACTTGAGTGCCACCTGCCCTTTCGCCAGCAGATCGTCGACGATGGACTTCTGGTCGTCCTTGAGCCGAGTGTGATGGCCCTTGAGGTACTGATCCACCGCGCTATCCGCCAGCACCCACTCCATGCGGGTGGTGCCGATCAAATCCGGGTTGTCCCGCATCCGCATGGGCAAGGTGCGCAGGAAACCGCGGCTCACCAGCCGTCGTACATCCTCGTTCACCGCCGCCGGCGGCATCTGCTGGCTCTGCTCGCTGTAGGTGACCTCGACCTGGATCTGCGCCTGTTGAAACGCCGGCAAGCCTTTCACCAGCATGTCACTGATGAACACCACCAGAAAGGTCGCCGCCAGCGCCAGCGCTCCCATGGAGAGCCATTTCAGTCGGGCCGTCTTGCGATGGCGACGCTTGAGCTGAGCGGTGATCTCATCGAAGGATTGGCTCATGGGGTCATCCTTTGCATTCTCATAGTTCGTTGGAGCGATATTTTTCGCGGAAGCGACGAATCATGATCACCGAGACCATGTTCAGCACCAGGGTCACCGCGAACAGCACCAATCCCAGGGCAAACGCCGAAAGGGTCTCGGCGCTCTCGAACTCCTGATCCCCGGTCAGGGCAGCCACGATACGCACCGTTACCGTGGTCATGTCCTCAAGCGGGTTGGCGGTCAGATTGGGTCGCATGCCCGCGGCCATGACCACGATCATGGTCTCCCCCAGGGCCCGGGAAACCGCCAGCAGCGATGCGGAGATGATGCCGGGGATGGCCGTGGGCAATACCACGCTGGTGATGGTCTCCGCCTTGGTCATGCCCAGCGCCAGGGAGCCTTCGCGCATGCTGTCCGGCACCGCGTTGATGACATCGTCGGAAAGTGACGAGATGAATGGAATGATCATGATGCCCATGACGATGCCCGGGGCCAGGGCATTGTTGAAGGAGGCATCCAGTCCGAAGAAGCCCGCAACATCGACGATGACCGGCGCCACGGTAATGGCGGCAAAAAAGCCGTAGACCACCGTGGGGATTCCCGCGAGCACTTCCAGTACCGGCTTGGCCAGGGTGCGCACCTGGGCCGGAGCGAATTCCGCCATGTAGATGGCGGCCATGAGGCCTATAGGGATCGCCACCAGCATGGCAATCAAGGTGATGAGAAAAGTACCGGCAAACAGCGGCACCGACCCGAACTGGGCCGCCCTGGCGCCTTCGTCGGCGCGGCCGGCAGCGGCGAGAAAGCTATTGCCCGGCGCCCAGGTCGTGCCGGTGATGAACTCCCAGAAGCTTTGCATCTGAAAGAAGCGAACCGCTTCGAACACGATCGAGATAAGGATACCCAAGGTCGTCACGATGGAAACCATTGCCGCCGCCGCCAGAATCCCGCGGATCACCCGCTCGATGGCCTGACGCGCGTGAAAATCCGGACGCACTTGCAGCAGGCCAACCAGCAAACCGATAACGGCCACCGCCAGACTGGCCCCAAGCAGATAAATAGTGGGAATGTCTGCCCCGAGCAGCAGCAAGACAAAGGCGCCCAACGCTGCCACCAGTAGCGCGGGACCTGCAGTCGTCACTACCGAAAACCAGGCATACTGATCCGGTTGCGCGACCATCGCCGTGCCATGGGTACGAAGATGTGAGGCCCGGGCACGCGCCAGGAAAAAGGCGGCCAACCCCAAGGCGATGAGCACGGCGGAGAACAATAAATAAATTTGGTTGATCGGCATCGGAACTCTCGTGTGATGAACCCAAAAATCAACAGGGCCTTGGCGTCGGCATGGGCCGATAGCAAACGCTATCGGCCCATCCTCTGACGTCCGGAAGCGCTTACTTCAGCGCTGAAAGCTCGAGTTTTTCCTTACCCTCAACCGCATCGCGCCGGGCTTGACGCTCCTCTTCCGGCAGCGGGATCAGCCCCAGTCCCTGTAGATACCCCATGGGCGCAATCATCTGCTCGCTCATGAACAGATTGGCGAATTCGTACATCGTCGGCACTTCATCGGCATGCTGATTCTTCACATAGAAGAACAGCGAGCGTGAGACCGGGTATTCACCGGAGCTGATCGCCTCGGGTTCGGGGGCTACGCCATCGATGGAGGCTCCATTCAAGCTATCGGCATTCTCTTCGAGGAAGGAGTAACCGAAGATACCGAAAGCATCTGTATTTTCGGAAAGGCGCTGGACGATCAGGTTGTCGTTTTCGCCGGCGTCGATATAGGCGCCGTCGGATCGGATGTCGGTATAGGCTTCGCCACCGTAAGCCTCCATATCTTCCGAGGCGGCTTCCATGACCAGTTCCTCGAAGGCGTCTCGGGTACCGGAAGTGGTGGGCGGGCCATAGACGGCGATCTCACGATCCGGCAGGGAGGCGTCTATATCGCTCCACTTCTTGTAAGGGTTGTCGACCAGTTCTTCTTCCTGGGGCACCTTGGCAGCCAGGGCCATGAAGAGCTGCTCCCGGGTGACGTCGATCGGGTCGTTGCTGTTCGACTGGGCGAAAGCAATGCCGTCATAACCGATCTTGGCCTCGGTAATGTCGGTCACGCCATTCTCCTGGCAACGCTCGTACTCCGAGGTTTTCATGCGGCGAGAGGCGTTGGTGATATCCGGCGTCCCCTCACCGATCCCATTGCAGAACAGCCGCAGCCCCCCGCCGGAGCCGGTGGACTCGATCACCGGGGTCGGGTAATCGGTAGTGGCGCCAAACTCCTCGGCAACGTAGCTGGCAAACGGATAGACGGTGCTGGACCCGACGATACGCACCTGATCCCGTGCTTGAGCGATACCGGCGACGCTGAATACGGCGGCGGCGATGGCGGTTGTCTTGAGGATGCGATTCATGCGCTAACTCCTGTCGATGAGCGTGATCAACCTTGGCAAGACACAGGGTGCCAAGGAAAAATGACAAGTTCATGACAGAAGTCATTTTTGTGCTATGGGCCCCAGGCGCGGCACGTTTTCAGGAACGTAACGCACCACCACACAACACCCGCACACCCAGATTGCCAAGGATAGTCGCCCCCAGCATTACCAGCACCACGGGCCAGGCGCTGTAAACCTCGAAGATTCCCACCAGCACACCTGCCAAGGCACCGCAGGAGAACTGGATGCTGCCGAGTAATGCCGTGGCGGTGGCGCTCATGTGCGGGAAATGATCGAGCATCGAGGACATGGCATTGGGACTGATCAAGCCCTGCATGCCGACGAAGAGGATCATCAACGGCGCCACCACGTAGAGCGATCCCAGTCCGAAAGCAAAAACGGCCACCAGCAATAGTCCACTGGTAAGTTGCACCCCCAGCCCCAGCAACAGATTGCTCTGGGGAGAACGGTAACGTAGCAGGCGGATGTTGAGCCGGTTCGAGCCCGCCATGACGATGACATTGGCACCGAAGACGAAGGGATAGATCGCCGGCGAAAGCCCGAAGTACTCCATGTACAGGAAAGGCGACCCGGTGATGAAGGCAAACATTCCCGCAAAGGACATGGCCACCGCACTGATGTAGCCCATCGCCTCCCGGTGGCGCAGAACGGCCAGATAGTTGTTCAACACCTGTCGAAACCCTGGCGCATTCGGATCGCGCCCCCGGGTTTCCGGCAGATAACGCCTCAGCAGCAACAGCACGAAGGCGGCATACACGGCAAGGAATACAAAAATTGACCGCCAGTCCGCCAGATAGAGCAACAAGCTACCCAGCGCCGGAGCGATCAAAGGCGCCAACAGCATGATCATGACCATGGTCGACAATACCTTTGCCGCCTCGCGGCCACTGAAACAATCCCGCACGATGGCCGCGGAATTGACCACAGACGCTCCACCCCCCAACGCCTGCAGGAAACGCAGAAGCCACAGCATTTCAAGCGTCTCGACCTGGGTGAGCGCAAGACTGGCCAGCACGAACACGCTGATACCGGCAAACAATATCGGCCGCCGGCCCAGGCGATCGGATAGTGGACCGAATACCAGTTGCCCCAGGGCGAAACCCGCCAGGAAAATACTGATCGACAGTTGGGTGTGATGCACGCTTGCATTCACGGCCTCGGCCAAGGCCGGAATCGCCGGCAGATAGGCATCGATGGCGAACGGTGCCAGAGCAGTATTGGCTGCCACCAGCAGCGCGATACGCCGCGAATTCACCTTCTGCATGAGCTTCCTTGTAGTGCCGACAGCGCCAAGGCTATGCCATTTAGTGTTGAGCCTGGTCTTTTAATCAATGCTTGCTGGCGAAGCCTGTCAGTGTGGCGCGCCATGAGTCGACCTGACCTCTTCGACCTCGAGTAGCTCCACCAAGGGTTGAAACTCCTTACGATTGTGCTCGCTCATGCGCATTAGAATGCGATGGGATTCGAGAACACGCTGCTGCAGTTCCTCCTGGTCAGCCTCGACCCGAGGCAGGTCTTTGAGTTTTTCGGGTTCTTCGATAGAAGAGGATGTCAAAATGAAATAGCGTGCAAACCCCATGACATCAAGCAGGCGGCGTATGTCGGGATGATCCGCGACGATCGTCGGGGGATATTCGATGCGTCCTTGAACCGCTATGGCGACTTTTGCAAGAAACCCCAGCGCGGTAGAATCCACGTTGGATGCCTCGCGCAGATCGATGATCACGCTCCTGAGCCCTGGCATGGCCGCCAGGCGCTGAGCCTGGTTATCCAAGGTGGCACACAGGGTCAAACGAACGTCCCCACACAGCTTGAGAACGAACACGCCATCATCGAAAGCCGCTTTCAGCCGCCCTTCATGGGTAATCATGATCGAATCCGCTTAGCCTCATAATGGTCAGATCATCAGGTAGAGACTGATGTTCCGAATCACCGCTCTCGGTCTCGGCTGCCTTCACTCCC
This sequence comes from uncultured Halomonas sp., assembly GCF_947493865.1. Lineage (GTDB taxonomy): Bacteria > Pseudomonadota > Gammaproteobacteria > Pseudomonadales > Halomonadaceae > Modicisalibacter. Next base: position 127,788 of record NZ_CANLTC010000008.1, on the reverse strand, counting down.
AGCATCACCCGCAGTGCCGTTACGTCGGAACATTGAATTATTCGCGCGTGCAACTCCTCGAGGCGCTGCTCGATACTGTTGCCAGACAAGCATTCCAACACCCCATCCGAACATAGCCACAAGCAAAAGTTCTCCGGCAGCTCATAGCCGTATGAGGGGTAAACGGTACCGGGAAACAGGCCAACCGGCATTCCTTCGCCTTCCAGCGTCACAAGCTCCCCGTTGTCGATCAACATCGGCATGGGCAACTGCGCACCCAGTGAATAGTGAAGGTAGCGTAGTTCACGATCGATGACGCCGACAAACACGGTGGCATGCTTGCCGATTCCGGTGTCCAGCAATTCATCGTTGAGTTGCTTGAGCCATGTCGAAGGCAAGGATGACGGTGCCTCGCTGCCTCGCTCCTGCAGCCAACGGTTGCAAAGATATTTGAGCAGTACCGTCACGAAAGCCGACGAGGCTCCATGCCCTGAAACATCGGCGAAATAGAAAACGCTGTAGCGATCGTCGATGCGCTGGAAATCCAGAAAGTCGCCGGAAAGGTAAAGCGACGGTGTCAACGAATACGTACATTGCACGCCATTGATCGTTTGTGGCATTGCCGGCAACAACTTGCGCTGTATCTGTCCTCCCGACTGCTGATCGAGGCGCAGCATGGCCAGGTGAGTTTCGAGCACCTCGTTTTGCTCGACCAGCTCCGTGTGCTCTTGCACCTGCCTGGTATCCGCGGCATGACGAGCCAAGGTGTTGACGATCAGACGCTCCAGCAATGCAGCATGGTGTAGTGGCTCAAGCAGATACTCCCGCACTCCCGCCGTAAACGCCTCGTCGAGATCAGCAACCGTCTGGGCATCCGCGAGTGCGATGACGGACCACCATTCGATGAGTGATGGCCATTGCCCGCTCTCTACCGCTCGCACATGAGCGACGACTAGCGCCGTTTCGGCTGGCAGCTCCTGATCGTCTTCCGCTACGATGACATTGAAACCCTGGGTAGCAACCATCCGCGCCAGGGCGTCACGCTCGCTGCCGGGCAGGTCCAGAATCGCGATGAGAACGCTCGAGCGAGCCATGGTCGCCTCTATCCTAGTCGGCGAAGTCGCTGTCGTCGAAATCGCTGTCATTGAAATCACTATCATCAAAGTCAAAGTCGTCGCTTGCGAACGGGTCCTCTCCCGTCCTGCCATCGTTCACCTCGAAACGACGTCGCTGCAGATAGGTATCACGCAGGAAAACATAGCGGTCACCGCGCACCAGCTTCTCCTGCTCCAGCAGGCTGGCGCGGTAATTGACCAGCTGCAGTGCGCGTATCGCATAGCGCACACCATCATCCTCGACGTAGGTCAGAGGATAACTGTAAATGTCTACCGGTAGTGCCGAGGTGTCCCGCACGGTGCTCGGCCCAAGCAGTGGCAACACCACATAAGGGCCTTCGGCTACGCCCCACACGCCCAGCGTCTGACCAAAATCCTCTTCTCGAGCCATCCACTCCATGCGACTGGCGGGGTCCAGCACCCCGCCCAGCCCCAGAGTCGTGTTGACCAGAAAACGCCCTGAAGCTACGCCGGCATTACTCCACTTCCACTGCAATACACTGTTGAGCACGGTGCGAAGTTCTCCCAGATTGGAGAAGAAGTTGCCGACACCCGTCTGAACGGGCTGGGGCGTGATCTTGTCGTAGCCCTGTGCAATCGGCTTGAGTGCGTAGCGGTCGATGGTCTCGTTGAAGACGAACACTTTTCTGTTGACCCCTTCCCAGGGGTCGACGGGTTTTTGCTGCTGCGCGCCTTGACTGGCACAACCGGTAAGCAATGCCCCCATTACTAGACCTGTCAGTAATTTGCTATGGTTTTTCATTTTTTTGCCTTGCGTAGGAGGACACTGCCGGCACTGTACCCGGCACCAAAGGAGCACACGACACCCAGGGCGCCGTCCATCAGATCATCTTGATGTAAATGCAGTGCAATGATCGATCCCGCCGAGCTGGTGTTGGCGTAGCGGTCAAGAATGACAGGCGCCTGGCCCGGAGCTGGCTCGGCACCCAATACCCGCCGTGCAATCAAGTCATTCATATGTTGGTTGGCCTGATGCAACCACAGACGCGCAAGCTGATCGCCGCGCACCTGCAAGGAGGCCAGATGATCGATGATCAACTGCGCCACCATCGGGCACACCTCCTTGAACACCCGGCGTCCTTCCTGGACGAACAACTTATCCTCGGCCAAAGGATCGCTATCGGTCACTCGATTGAGGAAACCGGCATTGTTGCGAATGGCATTCGAGTAGCGTGTGATCAAGCGCGTTCCGAGGATCTCGAAACGCGATTCGGCGACTGCGACGTCATTGGCTTCAAGAACAATGGCGGTACAGGCATCGCCGAAGATGAAATGGCTGTCCCGATCGCGAAAATTGAGGTGGGCCGAACAGATTTCCGGGTTGACCACCAGCGCTCGCCGTACGCTGCCATTGCCGATGGCATTGGCGGCAGTTTCGATGGCAAAGGTGGCGGAACTGCAGGCCACGTTCATGTCGAAGGCATAGCCCCCAGTGCCCAGGGCGGCCTGCAATTCCACGGCAACCGCCGGATAGGAGCGCTCGAGATTGGAGCAGGCGACGATCAGCAAGTCGATATCGCCGGCCTCGACCCGGGCGCGATCGAGGGCTTCCCGAGCTGCGGCGATGCCCATCTCGCACTGGATAGAGTTTTCATCGTTGCCACGTTGCGGCAAACGCGGACGCATGCGCTCAGGATCGAGAATGCCTTCGGCATCCAGCACGTAGCGGCTGTGAATCCCCGAGGCCTTGACGATGAATTCCGTACTGGAATGGGCCAACGGCTCACGTTCGCCACGCTCGATGGCATCCGCGTGGCGTGCATTCTCCTTGTCGACCCAGGTATTGAAGGACGCTACCAGCGCATCGTTGTCGATGGCATGCTCCGGGGTGTAAAGCCCCGTGCCGGTAATCACCGCATGTGTCATTGGTTCTCTCCTGGCGGCGACCGGCCAATGGCCTTCGCCTCTGTTCTCGAGATTTCAATCATCCCCGACCGGCAATCTCGGCCCAGCTGCGTTCGAGACGCTTGACCGAGACCGGTTCACGAGTGCCCAACTGCTGGGCGAATAGCGATACCCGAAGCTCTTCCAGCCACCAGCCAAATTCATCGAGCGCTATAATTTCGCCATCATGTTGTTGATGGGCCTTGCGACGGTTGGCCAGGCGTGACTCGAAATCCTGTACCTGCTGCATCAGCATCTGGTCGCGCATGCGCTCCCGTGGGGCCTTTTCGAGACGAATCTGCGCCGCCTGCATGTAGCGCGGATATTCCTTGAGCCAGTCGCCGGCTTCACTGATGAAACCAGGGTGCACCAACCGCTGCATCTGGGCTTTTAGATCACCGTACACCAGTGCCAGGGCCATACTGAGATTACCCTTCAACGCCCGGGTCACCGCCAGATGGCCCTCCAGTGCCTTGTGCAGCGTACCGATCAGGGATTCGCCATAGGGCACCAGCTTGTCGCGCTGCGCTGCCAATCGCGCCTCGAAATTCTCCTGGGAGCGCGGCAGCGGATCGAAGGCAATCTCATGCAGGAAAACCGCCTCGACCAGATCCTCGATCAGGTGCGCTTTGCTGCCGATCTTTGCAAACAACAGGGCGCAGCGATCCACCCCCTTGAGGTGCTTGAGTGCCTTCACCTGATCCGGCAAGCGCTGCATGGCCAGGCGTTTGATGCCCTGCCTATGCGCCTCTCGGGCGCGATCGGGATGATCGAACAGCGTAAGCGCCAAGGCCTGGGTACCATCGTTCCGGGACTTGCCTTCGGTCAAGGCGGGATAGGCCGCCACCCTAATACCCGCCTGTACGGTGGAATAGGATTCTGGCAACGGCGTTGCGGGCAATCCTTCCACCTCTTCCGTGACATCGGTGGTTTCACTCAATGCTTGGGCGCCGGCTCTTGCGGCCTCTGAGAAGCGCTGTTCGAGGGCCGATAGATCGCGCCCTTGGCCTAGAAATTGCCCCTCGTGATCCACCACCTTGAGATTCATGCTCAGATGCGGTGCCAATTGCTCGGTTCGCCAGTCCTCCGGCGTCAGCCGCAAGCCGGTCTTGACTCGCAGGAACTCACCCAGCGCCTCGGTCAGCGGCACGTTGGCCGGTGTCAGGGTTGCGAGCGCCGCATCGACCCAATCCGGAATCGGCACGACCTGGCGACGCACCGCCTTGGGCAGCGACTTGAGCAGGGCGATACATTTTTCCCGTAACAGCCCAGGCACCAGCCAATCGAGCCGATGGCGCGGCAGTTGCGACAACATGGCGGCCGGTACGGTCATGGTCACCCCATCATCCTCGGCATCCGGCGCAAAATGATAGCTCAACGGGTAGCTCACACCGTTCAGCACCAGTTCGTCCGGATACTGCGTATCGCTGATGTCATCGACACTGCGGGCCAGCAGCGTCGCCTTGTCGAGCTTCAGTATGTCCGGATCGTCGGCCTCTGCCCGGCGGCGCCAGTGCTCGAACCCCTGGCCATTGACAATGCCCTCGGGCAGCAGTTGGTCGTAGAAATCGAACAGTGTTTCTTCATCAACCAGAATATCGCGCTTTCGCGCCCGATCTTCAAGGTTTTCCACCTCATCGATCAGGGCGCGGTTGAAGGCAAAGAACTCGGCCTTGGTCCGATATTCGCCTTCGACCAGCGCGCGACGGATGAAGATCTCTCGCGACTCTTGCGGCGCAATCGGCCCGTAGTGCACCTTGCGCCGGGAAACGATCGGCAAGCCGAACAGAGTCACCTGTTCGAAGGCCACCACCTGGGCACGTTTCATTTCCCAATGAGGTTCGCTGTAGCTGCGTTTGGTCAGTTGCCCCGCCAGAGGCTCGATCCACTCCGGCTGGATACGAGCCGCCTGACGTGCGAAGAGTCGTGAGGTTTCGACCAGTTCCCCGGCCATGATCCATTTCGGCGTCTTCTTGGCCAATCCCGATCCCGGATGAATCATGAAACGGCGATTGCGCGCCCCCAGATATTCCCGATTTTCGATGAACTGGCCGATGTTGGACAGAAGCCCTGTCAATAGCGCCTGGTGCAGTCGAACATGCTGCTGCTTGAGCGCGGCGTGGTCCGCTTCATCCGCCTTTTCTGCATCGGCTGCCACCGGTTGGGGTGCCGCCGGCAGATGAATCTCCATATCCCGCAGCAGTAGACGCAACTGACGATAGGTATCGTGCCATTCCCGCACACGCATGTAGTTGATGTAGTGCTCACGGCACCAGCGTCGCAGCTGGTTGCCGGAGAGATCCTCGCGAGCGCTCTCGAATCCCGCCCATAGATTGAGCCAGGCGACGAAATCCGAATCCGGATCGTCCCAGCGCTTGTGCGCCTGATCCGCGGCCTGACGCTTCTCCGCCGGGCGCTCCCGAGGGTCCTGTACCGATAGCGCACTGACCACCACAAGTACCTCCCGCAGGCACTCACCCTCGGCGCCGGCCAGTACCATGCGTGCCAGTCGCGGGTCGATGGGCAATCGCGCCAATCGCCGGCCGGTTGTCGTCAGTCGGTTGCCCTCATCCACGGCACCGAGTTCGAACAACAGACGAAAGCCATCCTTGATGAAGCGTGAATCTGGCGCGTCGACGAAGGGAAACGCCGCGATATCCCCCAGCTTCAAGGAGAGCATCGACAGGATGACCGAGGCCAGGTTGGTGCGCTGTATCTCCGGCTCGGTGAACTCTGGCCGGGCAAGGAAATCTTCCTCGCTGTACAGGCGAATGCACAGGCCTTCGGCAATACGCCCGCAACGGCCCTTGCGCTGGTCCGCACTGGCCTGGCTCACCGGTTCGATGGGCAGGCGCTGCACCTTGGCCCGGTAACTGTAGCGGCTGATGCGCACCAGCCCCGGATCGATCACATAGCGAATCCCCGGCACCGTGAGGGAGGTTTCCGCCACGTTGGTCGACAACACGATGCGCCGCCCGGTGTGAGACTGAAATACCCGGTTCTGCTCCGCGTTCGACAGCCGCGCATAAAGTGGCAACACTTCCGTATGCCTGAGATCCGCACGACGCAGCGTGTCGGCGGTCTCGCGTATCTCCCGCTCACCGGGCAGGAAGACCAGCACATCCCGCGGGCCATTGAACCAGCGCTTTTCCCGCTCGACGGCCTCGATCTCCTCCATGGCATGCAGAATGCCTTCCTGCAGGGTGCGATCCTCTTCATCGTCAGCCTCGCGTACCAGGGGTCGGTAATGAACCTCTACCGGATAGGTGCGGCCGGAGACCTGCACCACCGGCGCCGGCTTCGATTCTTTCCGGGAGATCTGCGTGGCGAAATGGGCAGCGAAGCGTTCCACGTCGATCGTCGCCGAGGTGATGATGATCTTGAGATCAGAACGCCTAGCCATCAGACGCTTGAGATAGCCCAGCAGAAAATCGATGTTGAGGCTACGCTCGTGAGCCTCGTCGATGATGATCGCTTCGTAGCGGCTGAGATCCGGATCTCGCTGAGTTTCCGCCAGCAGGATGCCGTCGGTCATCAACTTGACCAGGGTGCGCTCATTGGTCTGATCCGTGAAGCGGATCTGATAGCCGACCTGTTCCCCAAGGGGTACTTCCAGCTCTTCCGCCAACCGGGTGGCCACGGAGCGTGCCGCCAGCCGGCGTGGCTGGGTATGGCCGATCAGTCCACGCCGGCCCAGCCCAAGCTCAAGACACATCTTGGGCAGCTGGGTGGTCTTGCCGGAGCCGGTCTCCCCCGCCACGACGACGACCTGATGCGACGCGAGAGCCTCGAGCAATTCTTCCCGATGCTCGACCACGGGAAGCGCCGGTGGATAGTTCAGGCTGACGGTCTGGCTGCGCCGCAGAGAGAGCTTTTCCTGGGAAGCTTGCAGACGCTGGGTGATCTCCGCAAGCCCCCTATCCACGGGCTTGCCCTGCTGCGCACGGCGCTCGAGCCCGTCTAGACGCGGCTTCAGTTTCACAGCGTCTTGCAACAGGCAATCGTCGAGTCGCGCCTTGAGGGCAATCAGTTCGGCGTGTAGGTCTGCGGAAGAAGATGAGAGCGTACTGCTCAAGGACAACCTCGTTGGAGATGATATGAGACAGTTTGCCCCGGCAAGGCCAGGGCAAAGAAATCATTATATCGCTTCGATGGCGAGGTAGCCTAATCGTTCGTATTCATCGCGCCGATAGGGTTGCTTCTCCCTTGTCTTCACGAAGCTCCCGCCGCAGTACCTTGCCCACATTGGTCTTGGGCAGCTCATCGCGAAACTCGACCAGCTTGGGCACCTTGTAGGCGGCCAGCTCCTTGCGGCACCAGGCGCGTAGCGTCTCGGCATCCAGATTCGGGTTGCGCGCGACCACGAAGAGCTTGATGGTTTCACCGTTGGTGTCGTCGGGCACGCCGACAGCAGCCGCCTCGATCACCTCGGGATGGGTCACGACCACGTCCTCGATCTCATTGGGATAGACGTTGAAACCGGAGACGATGATCATGTCCTTCTTGCGATCGACGATGCGGATATAGCCATCCTCTTGCAGCACCGCGACGTCGCCGGTACGTAGCCAGCCTTCATCGTCGATCACCTTGGCGGTGTCTTGCGGGCGCTGCCAATAGCCTTTCATCACCTGGGGGCCTTTCACACAGAGTTCCCCTATCTCACCCAGAGGCAAACTCCTGTCATCTTCGTCGATGACCTTGACCGAGGTTCCCGACACCGGCTTGCCAATGGTGCCCAGTTGAATCGCCTCCGGCGGGTTGAAGGAGACGATCGGGGAGGTTTCGGTCAGCCCGTAGCCTTCGGTTACCGGGCAACCGGTCACCTCTTCCCAGCGCTTGGCCACCGCCTTGGTCAGGGCCATGCCACCGGAGATGGTCAACTTCAAGGAAGAGAAATCCAGCGCGCGAAAGTCCTCGCGATTGCACAAAGCATTGAACAGGGTATTGAGCCCGACGAAACCGGTGTACTTGATCGACTTCAAGGTCTTGATGAAGCCGTTGATGTCCCGTGGGTTGGTAATCAATACGGTGTGATTGCCCGTATCCATCATCAGCAGGCAATTTACGGTAAATGTATAGATGTGATAAACCGGCAACGGCGCCACGATGGTTTCGCAGCCCTCGTCGAATACGCCTGACATCAGTAACCGCGCTTGCAACATATTGGCAATAAGATTGGTATGCGTAAGCATTGCACCCTTGGCCAAACCGGTGGTGCCGCCGGTATATTGCAACGCCGCGGTATCCTCCGGGTTACGCGGGACATCGCTGTGCTCACGTTTACGGCCTTTCTCCAGGGCTTGCCGGAAGCCTGTCCGACCGGGCAATGAATAGCGCGGCACCATTTTCTTGACGTACTTGACCACTGCATTGATCACCAGACGCTTGGGGAACCCATGCAGATCACCAATCTCGGTGACCACGATGTGCTTGATGCTGGTACGCTCGAGAATACGCTCCAGCTTGTCCGCGACATTGGCGAGGATGACAACCGCCTTGGCCCCGGAGTCGCCGAACTGATGCTGCATCTCCCGCTCCGTGTAGAGCGGGTTGGTGTTGACCACCACCAGACCGGCACGCAGTGCGCCGAATACCGCTACCGGAAATTGCAGGACATTGGGTAGCTGAATGGCAATCCGGTCGCCGGGCTCGAGGTCGGTTTCATGCTGCAGCCAGGCGGCAAAGTCTGCGGAAAGACGATCCAGCTCTCGGTAGGTCAACACTTGGCCCATGCAACTGAAGGCGGGCTTGTCGGAAAAACGCTCGACCGAGGCATGGAAGATATCCATCACCGATGTGTAGGCGTCCATCCCTTCGAGAGGTGGACCCGACAGGATGGATTCATTGGTGTTCTGGCTCATGGGCAACTCCCCGCAGTTCTCTCGCTCGACAGCGATTTCTTGTTGTTGCTCCGACCGGGTCGTGCTTGAAAAGCGCACCTGGAGGAGCGTTAGCGTTTGATATTAGCCTAACAGCGTCGACTACTTTAAAACACCCGCTTGAAACCATGGTTTATAATCTGTCTGCTCTATGAATCGCCGGGGGAATAACGGGCCAGTACCTCCCCCTGGCGCCATACCAGCAACTCTCCCGGCGCCATTCGCAACCATGCCTCGTTGTCGGTCAACGCCTCCGTTGCAATCACCGATACGATGTCATTGCAGGTCGTGTGCTCCACGAAGTCGACGACCAGATCCGCATCGCGCAATTGTGCCTTACCAAAGGGTGCCCGCCGCGTGATATGGACGAGCTTCGTCGAACAGAAACAGTAAAGATACTCACCGTCGGAAAGAAGCAGATTGAATACGCCCAGGGTTCTCAATCGCTCGCAAAGCCGATGAAGCGCTGCCCACAGCGGTTCGGGATTTTCCGGTGGCTCGGGGAATTGCTGGCGTAGTTCGCCTAACAGCCAGCAGAACGCATGTTCGCTGTCGGTACTGCCCACCGGACGATAGAACGACAATTCGAGCGCTTGCCAATCTTCGAGCTGGCCATTGTGGGCATAGCACCACTGGCGCCCCCACATCTCTCGCGTATAGGGGTGGGTGTTGGCCAGCCCGACACCCCCGACATTAGCCTGGCGAATATGGCTGATCACGATGTTCGACTTGATTGGATAGTCGCAGATCAAGCGGGCAATGGGGGATGCGGAGGAGGGATGAGGGTCCCGGAATTCGCGATAGCCGCCCTGCTCATAAAAGGCAATGCCCCAGCCGTCGCCATGGGGTCCGGTGTCCCCGCCACGACGCAAAAAACCACTGAAGCTGAAACAGATGTCCGTGGGTACATTGGCGCTCATGCCAAGCAGTTCACACATGCGGCTCCTCTCTCTGCCGACGACGCCGGTGAGTGGCGCGGCGGCGCCATAATGCAACGATGCACAGCAAGATGATGCCGGCGGCAATCGCCAGCCATCCCGCGGGATCGTCATAATGCTCCCGCATCAGACGCGGCACCGTGTTGGCGATACGGCTTAGCTTCGTGTTGAGCTTGTCTGCAAGGGAGGCATCCGGCTTGGCATCAGCGGGAGTCTCTTCCATACGCTCGCCGCTAAGCCCTTGGCGGTCCAGACTGGCATCACCCAGGCCTCTGCGCGCGTCGTCATTGAGCGTCAATGTCGGCAATTCGAGAACGCGGGTTTCACTACCCAGGGTGACGATGGCCGTCAAACGAAGCGGCAGCGCGATAGCCGGATCGAGTTCCGGCAACTCGATACGCCACTTCGTCGAATCGACGGTAACCACAGGAAGCTCTTCACCTTGCAGCTGTGCTTTTATACGCGTGTTGGCATCGCTTAAAAGCGGATACTCCGCTTGCAGCTTGACCCGGGTAGCGGGTTGATCGACCTGTGCACTGACTGCTGGCAGTACATTGACCGCTTGCTGACGCAGGCGCTGGAAACCATCACTGCTCGCCATCAACGACAAGCGAGCGTTACCGACGAAATCCGGCGCTGGCAGGTTCCCTGAAAAATGTCCGTTGTCGGAGGTCAGTTTCACCGAGCGAACGGTTTGCCCTTGCCCATTTTCAAGCTCGGCACGAAGTGTCAGATCGGCAGGCTTCCCATCCGGTTTTTTGAGAGCGCCTTGCCCTTCCACCCAGGCTTCGAGCCGAGTGACGAAATCCATGTAGAGTTCCGTGGGTAATTCGGCGCTACGCAAGGATAAAGACGAATCGATATTGATGCGACTCCCCTCACCCATGGGGCCTTCAATGCGCCATTGGCCTGTCTTCGGCTGAGGCACGGTGATGATGTCGAAGCGATCCTGCGCCTGCCAGCGAACGTTATCCGGATGGTTCTCGGCAGTATAGCGCTCGCCATTGGGGCCGATCAGCGTCAATGGCGTTGCACTGGGTCCATGAAACAAGAGCGCTGAAAAGCCATCGATGTGATCGTCGATTGCAAAATGGCCATCTGCCAAAGGCACTTGATCGACGGGAAAAATACGATCGACCACGTCCAGGAAAGCACGCAACAAGGCCTCGGGGGTTTCGGCGACCACGGCAAGCCCACCCGTCTTGCCCGCCATTTGCCGCGCCAGGGACTGATCCACACCCGGCGAGAAGGCGATGGTATGAATGACGACGCCTTCCTTGGCGAGCCTGGGGATCAACTCGTTCAACAACCGCTTGCGAGAGGCGGCGTCCTGTTGGCGTTTATCGTTGCCATTGGCAGGAATATCGACGACGCCATCGGTGAACAGAATCAGATTTCGTCTTGTCCCATTCGCCCCTGCCTGAACGGTTTCCCGTACCGCACGTTCGATATCGGTGAACTGTTGATAATTGGACAGCTCGGGCTTGAGCGCCAACGCCCGCTGGCGCCATGCCGAATCGACCGTCGAGGCGGGTAGCGGGTTGTTCACCTCGCTCCCGAACGTCCATAGCCCTCCTGTAACGCCGGTGGGTAGCAAGGAGACCAATAACTCGAGTGCGCTATTTCCCAACCGATTGGGATCGTTTTGTTTCATGCTGCCGGATACATCGACGACCAGGCGCACGTCGGCCTCGTCGCTTCCTTCGACACCGTTTCCGTTTGTCTCCTGAGCCCAGCCACCACTAGATGCCCCGAGCAGGAAAAACATCAACATTCCGGCAACCAGCATGCGCATTGTCATCGTCCTCTCAGCTCACCACCGGATCCCGTCGTTGCGAAGAAGTAGCCGGGGAGCGTTGCCCCTCCTTGTCTTGTTCCGCACCGGAACGGCGTTGACGCAGCCATCCCCATAGCAAGGCGCCCAGTGCGATTCCCAGTCCCGCCCCCAGCAACAGCAACACCAACGCGCTGCCAAACGCCTTTGGCGCATTCTGTAAAAACGCAATACCGCTCACGACCACCGCCGGCGCCAGGCCTTCATGGGCCGCCTGACCCTCGACGCGAGACAGCGTGAATCCAGCCGGCATCCACAATACGCCCGCTACCAGCCCCGTGATCGCAAAACGTGGCAATTGGGGCAGCCAGCGAATTCCGAGGTAGCCAGTCACTAGTACAAACAGCGACAATGCAAGATAACTCAGCCATAGCAATGGCATGGAGTCGGATATCAACATCACTCTATTCCTTGTCCTGAACTCGTTGATCATGGTACACCGCGCCCAATGAAAGCACAGCCGCCGATTAGCCCTTCGCACCGCTCACTTGTCACGCGCTTCAAACGCACCGACGATCCTCATTGGCATTGGCTCGAAAATCGCGACGACGCCGAGGTCACCCATTTCCTCGAGCATGCCAATGCGCAGTGTGCCCAGTGGCTGTCCCCGCTCGAACCTCTGATCGACGATCTTTACCAAGGGCACCTGGCACGACGGGAACTCGCGGTTTCCAGCCTGAAGACCCCGCTGGAACGTCATACCTATTGGAGCGAAACCGCCGCGGACGCGGATTATCCACGCTGGTGGCGCCATCCCAATGAGGATGATACCACCAGACAGTTGGTGCTCGATCTTGAAGCAAGAGCCGCGGAACAACCCTTTTTCGAACTTGGCGATCTGGCCATTTCCCCGGATGAAACATGGCTTGCCTGGACCGAAGACACGCAAGGGAACGAGTACTTCGATCTTTATCTGCGCCAGTTGCCCGAAGGGAAGCCGCGCAAGCTCCTGGGCGATATCGGACCGGAACTGACCTGGGCAGAGGACGATCGCACGCTTTTGTATACCCACTATGATGCGACCCAGCGCCCCGCCAGCATCTGGCGTTTCATGCTGGATACGCAGGATTCCCGACTGGTCTTCGAAGAGAGCGACTCGGAGTTCTGGGTCGGCATGGGCAAGACCCGCTCACGCTGCTGGCTGGTGGTGGAAACCGCCTCAAAGGACACCTCGGAGTGCCACCTGATACCCGCTCACGCACCGGCGACACCACCCCGCTGCGTAAAGCCCCGGGAAAGCGGCGTGGAGTATGGTATCGATCATCGCCCGGGCCACTTCTATATTCTGCATAACCGCGAATCGCCCCACTTTCGGCTCGATATCGCCGACGAGAGGCAGCCAGGCCAATGGCAGCCGCTGCTGCCCCACCGGCAAACGCATACCCTGGAAGACATCGATGCCTTCGACTGGGGCCTGGTGATTGCCGAGCGCGACCACCATGAAGCACAGATGCATCTTCGCATCATGGCATTCGACTCTCGCCATGCACTGGGTGAGGATTATCGTCTGCCACTACCGGAGTCGCCCTGCAGCCTGATGCTGGGAGACACGCCGGATTTCGACGCCAGAAAGTTAAGGCTGAGAGAAGAATCCTTTATCTTGCCGCCTCGCTGGATCGAGCAGAATCTGGACAGTGGCGAACGTCGTTTGCTCAAGGCCATGCCAATCCATGGCGATCTGTCTCCGGAACAGTTGAGCTGCAAACGACTCTGGGCTACCGCGCCGGATGGTGAACGCATTCCCGTGTCCGTGGTGGCGCGCAAGGCGTTGCTGGGCAAGCAGCCGCTCCCGACCCTGCTTTATGGCTACGGCGCCTATGGCGAAGTGCTCGACCCCTGGTTTTCGGTTTCTCGCCTGGAGCTTTTGTCCCGGGGCATGGCCTTTGCGGTGGCCCACGTTCGCGGTGGTGGCGATCGCGGCGAACCCTGGTATCTGGCCGGCAAGCTCGAGCACAAGGAGAACAGCTTCCATGACTTCCTGGCGGCGCGAAACGCGCTGGTAGACGCAGATCTCGCGGACGGTGAGCGTATTGCCGCCTATGGCGCCAGCGCAGGTGGCCTGCTGGTGGGCGCCAGCCTCAACCTCGATCCCGAGGCATTTTGTGCCGCGGTTCTCGATGTGCCCTTCGTCGATGTACTACGCACCATGGAAAACCCGGGTCTCCCCTTGACCACCGCGGAATATACCGAATGGGGCAATCCCAAGGAGCCGGAGGCCCGGCGGCGCATACGCGCATACTCACCCCTGGACAATCTGACGGCTCAGCCTTACCCGGCAGTGTTCCTGCAAGGTAGCTGGCACGATTCGCGAGTACCCTATTGGGAGCCGGCGAAGCTCTATGCGCGTTTAATGGAACTGGGTACTGCACGCGGGCCGGTACTGCTGCACACGGACATGGAAGCAGGCCATGGCGGCGCGTCTGGCCGCTTCAAGGCATGGCGGGACAATGCACGTCAGGACGGGTTCATTCTTTGGGCACTGGGGCTGGTAGAGACGGAGGTTTGATCCAAAGAGGGATATTGCCTTCACTCCTCGCAAGGGAGTACGGCAATGACATGATCTTCCCATCTGTCTTCGGGAACATCGCGCTCGGAAACGGCAAAACCGGCGACGCTGACACGAGCGCGATGCACGCTTTGGGAGTCTCCTGAAATCAGAGGATGCCAACTTTCCAGGCTTCGCCCTTCATGGAGCCGACGATAGGCGCAGGAGTTCGGCAGCCAATGAAAATCCCGCAGCGTGCGTAGGCTCATCTGGGTGCAGCCGGGCACGCGGGCGAAACGATGGGTATAATCCTGGCAGCGGCATTGCCGGGTGTCGAGCAGCTTGCAGGCGACATCCAGGGTAAGAACGTCGCCGCTGTCTTCATCCTCGAGCTTTATCAGGCAGCAGCGCCCGCAGCCATCGCATAGCGCCTCCCACTCCTCGTGATCCAGCTCTTCCAGAGAGAAACGCTCCCAGAAACGCTTGCGCATATCGCCTCCTGACCACAGCTATCGAAACGCTTAGTAGCGCGTTTCGGTAGGGGTTCGATACAAGTCGAGTAGATATTCCTCCTTGGCTGGAGGCAATTGGAAATAGAAGCCTTTTTCGTCGATGGCTTCCATTATCCGGGCAGCGTCGACACGAGCCAGTTTCTTGTCTTCGCCAAGCAACAGCGTCATGACGGATATGGGCTTGCCGAAACCCTCGAGCAGCCCCTCCGGCACGTCGACAAGCCCCCTGGCCTTATCGACATACAGATACATCTCTTCCTTGCGCGAACTCTTGAACACCTCACACAGCAATCTGCGCATCAGCCACCCCCCGCAGCGTGACGATCAGCCTGGCTATCGGATAGCGCATGCTTGAAGGCGTCATTGAGCAATTCGCCGCGCCATCCGGATGGCAGCGGCAATGGCAAGCGCTTCATATCCGCAATCACCAGCTCCTCGAGTTGGCGACGACGCGCCAGGATCTCCGCCGCGATCCCGAGCTGCTGCGCCTTGTCACTGACGACCTGCTTGAGCGCCTTGAGCCGGCGCTTGAAAGGTCCGGTCAATGGTGAAGGCAGCGGCTCGGGGAGCTGCTGCGGCGACAGGTCCGCCGCACTGCGTACTATCGACAACAGCATATCTCCTTCGCGCTTGACCATGGCCGGCTTGACGCCCTCGACGGCGGCCAATTCGTAGCGATTGCGCGGTTGCGCATCCGCAATGGCGAACAACACCTTGTCACTGACCAGCCAGTTACGCGGCATGTTGCGCTCTCGAACTTCCGCTTCCCGCCAGAGAGTCAGTTGCTGGTAGGTTGCCGAGGCACGGGAGTCGAGACGCCACAGTTGGCGATTGCGCCGATACCACTCGTTGTCTTCGGCCGGATCGCGACCTGCCTGGGTGACTAGGGCGGTGCAATCCGCTTCGAGCCACTCCAGGCGACCCAGCTCCACTAGTGCTTCGCGTTGCTGGGGCCAGATGAGGGGCAGATAGGCCACATCCAGGGCCGCATAGCGACACTGTGCTTCACTGAGCGGGCGTTCCAGCCAATCGGAACGGGTTTCGTCCTTGGCCAGTACATCGCCAGTCCAGCGCTCCACCAGGCGTTGATAACTCATGGCCGCATCTTCGCCCAGCAGCGCTTGAGCCAGCTGAGTATCGATCAAGGGCGCCACGGGCGCACCGGTCCAGTGAGACAGGACTTCCAGATCCTCGCCGCAGGCGTGCAGCAGCTTGAGCGGCCCTTCGGGTCCCAGAAGCTGCATGAGCGCCGTATTAGGCGCCAGCGCCTGGGGATCGATCAGGTACACTTCGTTTCCAGCACTCAGTTGGATAAGGGCCGGTATGGGATGAAAACTGGATTCTCGAATGAACTCGGTATCCAGCGCCAGAAAGCGCGCCTCGGCGAGGACACGGCATGCCTGTTCGAGAGCGGCCGGGGTGTCGATCCAGTGTAATGCAGGAGTTAGCGCAGGGGTTAACGACATGATGACTTCAGTTGTCTATTGAATATTTGTTGTGGATGAGGCGAATCATTCACCACCAAAGGGCAGGCGCCCATTGAAGGCACGACTCAGCGTACCGCCATCGACATACTCCAGCTCACCGCCCATGGGAACCCCATAGGCCAGCCGCGACAGGCGAATGCCGCGTTCACGCAACTGTTCGGCGATATAGTGTGCCGTGGCCTCGCCTTCGATGGTGGGATTGGTCGCGAGAATGACCTCTTCGATTCCCCCTTCATCGAGACGCCCATCGAGACGGTCGAGCCCGATGTCTTCAGGGCCTATACCATCGAGAGGGGAAAGATGACCATGCAGGACATAATATTGCCCACGATACCCCCCTGCTTCTTCGATGGCGAGCATGTCTGCAGGAGATTCGACAACGCATAGCAATGCCTCGTCCCTGCGCGAGCTACTACAAAGTGCACAGATATCCTCTTCCGTGAGGGTCCGGCAGCGTTGGCAATAGCCAACCTCGGCCAAGGCGCGAGCCAGCACTTCCGTCAATCGCTGCCCCCCCTCGCGATCACGCTCCAACAGATGCAGCGCCATGCGCTGGGCGGTCTTTGGCCCGACACCAGGAAGCACTCTGAGGGCCTCCAGCAGCCGATCGACCAGCGGCGAAAACCCCATTAAAACGGCATCTTGAAGCCGGGAGGTAAATTCAGGCCGGAAGTGGCCTCTTCCATCTTGGCCTTGGAGGCGCTTTCGACCTTGCGCACCGCATCGTTGACCGCGGCGGCAAGCAGGTCCTCGAGCATCTCCTTGTCCTCTTCCATGAGTGAGGGATCGATCTCGACCTTGCTCACGTCATGGCGTCCATTCATGGTGACCTTGATCATGCCGGCACCGGCTTCACCGAGGACTTCGGCCTGGGCGATCTCTTCCTGCACCTGCTGCATCTTTTCCTGCATTTCCTGGGCCTGCTTCATCAGGTTGCCCATTCCGCCCTTGAACATGCTGTCACCTCTATGAGTTGTTGATTGGAGTCAGTCGGCCTGCGCTACAGGCGCGACGGTCTGTTCCAGTAGACGAGCGCCAAATGCCTGCTCCAGTTGCTGAATGTGGGGGTCGCCACGCAAGGCTTCAACCGCTACCGCATGTCGCTCCGCGGTTTCACGATCGCCCCGAGCCTTGGGAGTCTCGATGTTCTCGGGAATGGCCTGTGGCTCCACGCCTACGCGTCGCTCGATCCCGATCTCGGAAAGCGCACGCTGGATGCGCTCGATGTGCACGTCCGCGTTCATCGCCGCCTGGCTCGGATCGAGTCGCAGCTGCACCCGGGCGCCATCGTCCCCATCCAGAATGCAGTGGGCTGCGAGGTTGCGGGTCAAGCCGGATAGCGTCAGGCGCGGAAACACTATCAGCCAGGCATCATGATCCAATATATCCGGCATCTGGGACGACGCGAATTTTTCCTGGGGCCGAGGCGCTTCTTTTCCTTGTTCTTGCGATGCTGTCGTTTCCTCGGCATCCAAAGCCTGTGCTGCTGCGGTAGCCTCATTCTCCCGAAAGATCTCGGCAGCCTCGGCCTCTGCCTCTGCCTCTGCCTCTGCCTCTTCTATCGGCTCCTCTGCCACAGGTGCCTTGTCTTCGGGTTTCTTTTCTTCGGGTTCTTCTACCGGCACAGGCTCTTCTATTGGCTCTTCCACCGGTTCTTTTTCGACTGCCGCCAAGGGTGGTTCGTCGGCATACCCCGGCGGAGCTGTCGGCAAGGCTTCCCAAGGGGGTATATCCTGTGCCGCATCCGCCTCAACGTCGCTATCGGCTTCCAGTTCGCGCTCGTCGTGCCGGGCATTCTGCTGATCATTTCTCGAAGCGCTTTCCGCCGAGGAAGGCATGGAAGCGGCGGCTTCCTGAGACGATGCAGATGCAGGCTGAGTCTGGCTCGATTCACTGCGAAGCGGCAGCGGCGTCTGTGGCGGCTTGGGAACACCTTGAGGACGAAATGCCAGCATGCGCAGCAGGGTCATTTCCAGTGCGGTGCGTGCATCCGGAGCGCTCTCCATGTCGGTTCGGCCCTGCAACCCGATCTGATAATAGAGCTGTACGTCTTCCGCGGTAAAACGCGCGGCCAGCGCAAGCAGTTCCTCTCGATCTCCGTGACCGTTGTCGAGGGCATCCGGCACCATCTGCGCGATGGCCAGACGATGAAGGACACCGGTCAGATCGTCCAGTACGCCGGCGAAGTCCGGCCCCTGCTCCGCCAATGCGGCAATTTCATTCAATACCCGCGCCGCATCCACCTCGGCCAGGGCCTCGATGAGCGCCAGCAACATGCGCTGATCCAGCGTTCCCAGCATGGCGGCCACGTCCGGGCGGGTGACCGTTCCCTGACCGAAGGCAATAGCCTGGTCCGTAAGGCTCATGGCATCGCGCATGGAGCCATCCGCCGCCTTGCCCAGCAGCCACAAGGCATCCTGCTCGAAGGTCACCTCTTCGGCGGTCAACACTCGATCCAGGTGTTCGACGATGCGCTCCGGGGACATGTTCTTCAGGGTGAATTGCAGGCAGCGCGACAGCACCGTAACCGGCAATTTCTGCGGATCCGTGGTGGCCAGCAGGAACTTGACATGGGGCGGCGGCTCTTCCAGCGTTTTCAAAAGCGCATTGAAGCTGTGAGTGGAGAGCATGTGCACCTCATCGATGAGATACACCTTGTAGCGCCCCTGGGCCGGTGCGTACTGGACATTGTCCAGCAATTCCCGGGTGTCCTCGACCTTGGTGCGTGATGCGGCGTCCACCTCGATCAGATCGACAAAACGGCCCTCGTCGATGGCGCGACAGCTGTCGCACTCACCGCAGGGGCGAGAGGTCACGCCTTCATCGCCACGCCCGCCTGCGGTGCAGTTCAGGCACTTGGCAAGAATGCGCGCCAAGGTCGTCTTGCCCACCCCGCGCGTACCGGTAAACAGATAGGCATGGTGGAGCCGGCCCTGGTCCAGCGCGTTGACCAGCGCACGCTGCACATGCTCCTGGCCTACCAACTCGTGGAAGGTGCGCGGACGCCATTTGCGGGCCAGTACCTGATAGCTCATTGAGCGCGGATTCCTTGCGGAGAGGGTGATCGGTTTGCTGGAAGCGTCACGACTTCCAGCCTCCATTCTAGCCGTTGTAGGGAGTGGCGCAAAGCGCAACGCCATGTCATGGAAAACGCTTATCATGCATCGAACGAATTTAAATATGGCGCCTGCTGGCCCGGATATTTTTGAATAAAGGAGTAAAAATCCGCATACTTGGTGGCCTCTTCGTACTTAATTCATAAAGCACGCTTATTCATGGGCGCGTACTTACCGTGATGATTTCATGTCATCATGGCCGACCAGCAGCGGCATGTCGCCGTTGCTGCTTCCGTATTCTCGTATGGCCTTGAAAGTCGAATTCACAACTGAGAGTCAAATCCATAACAATGGAGAATGCTAATGGGGAACAATTCCGATTCAAGCAATACGCCGAAATCGAAGGAAGGGACGGAAGGCATTCCCTCACCGGAGGGCCGAACCAATCTGATCGATACCGACTACGTGATCGGTCAGGACAATATTCAGACCAATAAACTCGGCATCGATCTGGACCTTCACGGCAAGGTCTTCATGGTGTCTTCGCTATTGGTACTGTTCTTCGTCGTCATCACCCTGGCCCTCCCGGATCAGATGGGGCCGCTTTTCAACGGCGCGAGAACCTGGCTGACCGGCAATCTCAGCTGGGTATTTCTGTTCGCCGCCAATATCTTCGTGCTCTTGACGGTGGTATTGATCTTTACCCCTTTGGGCAAGGTTCGTCTGGGCGGTCCCGAGTCCTCGCCGGACTTCAGCTATGCAGGCTGGTTTGCCATGCTCTTCGCTGCGGGCATGGGTATTGGGCTCATGTTCTATGGCGTGGCGGAACCGCTGACCCATTTCAGCACATCGTTTGAAGGTAATGCTGGCGCACCGCTCGGTGGTGCCCAAGGTGACCAGCAGGGAGCCATTTCACTCGGCATGGCGGCTACCATTTACCACTGGGGTCTGCACCCCTGGGCAACCTATGCGGTGGTGGCGCTGGCCCTGGCGCTTTTTTCCTACAACAAGGGCCTGCCGCTGACCATGCGCTCTATCTTCTACCCGATCCTGGGTGAGCGCATCTGGGGGTGGCCGGGCCATATCATCGATATTCTGGCGGTATTCGCCACGCTATTCGGTCTTGCCACCTCCCTGGGGCTAGGGGCTACCCAGGCATCCGCAGGGCTGAATTACCTGTTCGATACGCCCAACAACAACGTCACCATGGTGGTGTTGATTCTGGGCATCACCCTTGTAGCGTTGGGTTCCGTGGTGGCGGGGGTGGACAAGGGCGTTCAGCGTCTCTCCCAGGTCAACATGGCACTGGCCTTCCTGCTGCTGCTCTTCGTGATCATCGTCGGCCCTACCCTGATGATCGCGACCGGCTTCTTTGAAAACCTGCTCTCCTATTTCAAGGACCTACCGGCGCTATCCAACCCCTTCGGCCGTGAAGATAGCGCCTTCGTGGGAGGCTGGACCGCCTTCTACTGGGCCTGGTGGATCTCCTGGTCACCATTTGTGGGCATGTTCATCGCCCGGGTCAGCCGTGGCCGCACGGTGCGCGAATTCCTGATCGCAGTGCTGCTGGTACCGATGCTGGTCTCGGTGCTGTGGATGACCGCTTTCGGAGGCACCGCCATCGAGCAGTATCTCTCGGGGTTCGAGAACGTCGCGGATGCCGCGGTCGAACTGCAGCTGTTCGAGATGCTCGGTCAGTTGCCGCTGTCGTCGATCACATCTTTCGTCGGAATCGTGCTGGTGATGGTGTTCTTCATCACCTCCTCCGACTCCGGCTCGCTGGTGATCGACTCCATCACCTCCGGCGGCAAGGTGGACGCACCCAAGTCTCAGCGTATCTTCTGGGCGCTCATCGAGGGGGTCATCGCGATTGCGCTATTGCTGGGTGGCGGACTGGCGGCACTACAGGCCGCCGTGCTTACTACCGGCCTGCCCTTTGCCCTGGTTCTTCTGGTGGGCTGTTATGCCATCGTCAAAGGCCTGATGAGCGAGCCACGCAGCTAGAATGTTTGCAACTTACGAGGTAAGGCTTTACAGGAAAGCCTTACCCTTTTTAGTTATACTTTCCCGACGCATGCCTTACGCAAGCAATTCTCATGAAAACAACAAGGAGACGCTCTTGAGCGACAAACCATCCTCCCACTCGACAAACAACGAAAGCACCGAAGGCGTTCCCGCGCCGACCGGCAAATCCAACCTTATCGATACTGACTACGTCATTGGCCAGGACAATGTCAGCGGCCGTAAATTCGGCATGGCAATCGACCTCCACGGCAAGGTTTTCAGCATCTCTGCACTGGTGATCGTATTCTTCGTCGTCCTGGTACTGGCGCTGCAAACCGAGGTCGAACCGATCTTCAGCGGCGTGCTCAGTTGGCTGACCGGCAAGCTGGACTGGTTCTTCATCCTGGCCGCCAACGTCTTTGTACTTCTGTGCCTCGGGTTAGTCGTGTCACCACTGGGCAAGGTACGCATCGGTGGCATGAATGCCAAACCGGACTTCAGCTACGCAGGCTGGTTCGCCATGCTGTTTGCCGCCGGCATGGGCATCGGGCTGATGTTCTATGGCGTTTCGGAGCCGATATCGCATTTTTCCTCTTCCATGGGAGGCATCACGACGGGTGATGGCGGCGCCAGAACCGACTGGGCGCCCTTAGGCGCTGCGGGAGGCGATGCACAAGCCGCCATTGAGCTGGGCATGGCCGCCACCATCTTCCATTGGGGCCTGCATCCCTGGGCGATCTACGCCATCGTCGCGCTATCCCTGGCGATCTTTTCCTACAACAAGGGGCTGCCGTTGACCATGCGCTCGATCTTCTACCCGATCCTGGGTGAGCGCGTCTGGGGGTGGCCGGGGCACATCATCGATATCCTGGCGGTCTTTGCCACCCTGTTCGGTCTGGCAACGTCGTTAGGGTTCGGCGCCTCCCAGGCCACTGCCGGCCTTGGCTATCTGTTCGACATCCCCGACAACAACGTCACCATGGTGGTGCTGATTCTGGGTATCACCCTGGTCGCCTTGCTGTCGGTGGTTGCAGGTGTCGACAAGGGCGTACAGCGGCTTTCGCAACTGAACATGGGCCTGGCCTTTCTGTTGCTGCTGTTCGTGATCGTCGTAGGCCCTACGCTTGCGATCCTCACCGGATTTTTCGAAAACCTGGGGTCTTACGTGACCCACCTGCCGGCTCTGTCCAATCCCTTCGGCCGCGACGACGACAACTTCCGCCAGGGCTGGACCGCCTTCTACTGGGCATGGTGGATAAGCTGGTCACCGTTTGTGGGCATGTTCATTGCCCGGGTCAGCCGCGGACGCAGCGTGCGCGAATTCCTGATCGCCGTCTTGTTGGTACCATCACTGATTTCGGTGCTCTGGATGACCGCCTTCGGTGGCACCGCCATCAATCAGATCGTCACCGACAACTTCGAGGGGGTCAAAGACGCCGCCCTGGAGCTGCAACTGTTCGTCATGCTGGGTCAGCTACCCCTGACGACGATCACGTCCTTCGTGGGTATCGTGCTGGTCATGGTGTTCTTCATCACCTCCTCGGACTCGGGTTCCCTGGTAATCGATACCATCACCTCCGGCGGCAAGGTCGACGCCCCCACGGGCCAGCGTGTGTTCTGGGCACTCATCGAAGGTATCATCGCGATTGCGCTGTTGCTGGGCGGTGGACTGACGGCGCTGCAAGCCATGGCCGTCTCTACCGGCCTGCCCTTCACACTAATACTGCTGGCGGGGTGCTACGGCATCGTCAAGGGGCTGATGAGCGAGCCACGTGACTGATTCAGTCTAGCGAAACCAGTATGAAAAAAGCGGCCATGGCCGCTTTTTTCATACCCAACTGCCAGCACTCAACACCACAGATCGCTTATGGGGGTCTGCGGGGAATAGTGCCGAGCGATCTGGGCCTGGAATAATTCCGCCGTCGCCAGCGCGTCCAGCAAGGCGTGGTGGCCGGTATAGAACGGTAGATGATAACGCTCCCGGCTTTCCGCCAGGCGCAGCGAGGCGGAGGGGCGCCCGCTGAGCCGTTTCAACCAGGCCCAACGCCGTTTGCGATGCACCCGCGCCTCCAACTGCATGGTATCGATCATGGGAAACAGCAGATTCTCACCCATCCGGGTACGGGTAGCGCGATTGAGGAAAGGTCGCTCGATGTTGCGATAGTGCACTACCACCAAACTGCCTGCGAGCACTTCAAGCAGTTCAGCGAGTATGTCACCGAGATCCGGTGCTATCTCGATCTCGGAATGGGTAATGTGATGGAACGTGATGGACTCCTCGCTTAATGGCTGCCGCGGTTGCACTACCCAGTACTGGCTTTGCGCAAGAGGAATACGCTCGAGCGTAAAGGGCAGCGCGCCAACGCTGACGATACCGTGGCGTACGGCATCGAGCCCGGTGGTTTCCAGGTCCAGGGCCACCAATGGCACCTCGCCGATTGGCGTTTGCGGGTCTGGAACGCCGGCAGCGTAAAAACGCTGCAGACCGGGATTGCGCGCCACCTGGGCGCAGCTTGCCATGTAGTCCGCCCAACTTGTCTGATCATGCTTGTTTGAAAGAAAAGGCGTCATGTTTCGGTTCGGCGGCCCTTCGTCGGTATCGGGTAGCGAAATTTGATGAACTTCTGCGCGTGGCTCAGCGTTTCGAAGGCCGCCTTCAGATAGTGTCGGTCGCGGCTGGATATGCTTTCCGGCTCGATATTGTTATCCGGTTGCTGCCCTGCCTCTATATCCATCACCTGGTGACGCAGGCGCACCATGGAAATGAACTCGAGCGCATGGCCGAGTCTTGCACTGCCGCCTTCCGGAAGTATTCGGGCCTTATTGATGGCCTCGAGACGGTTGAAGGTATTCTGGGCGTTCGACCCGCAGGCCAGGGCATGTACCCGCACCAGATCCACGAAGGGCGCGGTGCCCCGCCGTTTGAGATTGATGGAGTTGTTATGCTTGCCGTCCTTTTCCATCACGAAGGTACGAAAGAACCCCAGTGGCGGCGTGCGGTTGCACGCATTGCGCGCCATGGCGGCAAGAAACAAGGGACTCTGCGATGCCTTGCTTGCAACCAGGTCTTGCAACTGCTCGACGAACACTTCCTCGCCATACACACCGTCCAGATCGAAGAAGATCGAGCTATCGAGCAGCCGTTCGGGATTGGGCTCGTCGATCCAGGTCGAGAAATACGTTTTCCACACGGACAACGGTTGCCGCCAACGGGAATTGGTGGCCATGATGTCGCCCTTGCAATAGCTGTATCCGCAGGCTGCCAGACCATCGCTGACGAAGGTGGCGAGCTTGAGGAAGTAGTCATCGTGGTCTGCGGCCACGAAATCGTCACTCAAGACCAGAGCGTTGTCCTGATCCGTGACGATGGCCTGTTCATCTCGCGCCATGGAGCCAAGGGCCATGAAACAAAAAGGAATCGGTGCCGGGCCAATTTCTTCCTGGGCAAGTTCGATCAACCGGCGAGTGAAGCTGCGTCCGATACTAGACAGCGCACGGCCGATCATCTGGGAATCCGCCCCTTCCGACACCAGCTGCACGAAGGCCGAATGTACTTCGACACTCAGACGCCTGAGCCCCTCGACATTGGACTGACTGAAGATATTGCTGACCAGATAAAGGCTGCTGTGGGTCTCATAACGTACGATATCCGATAGGTGCAGTATGCCGATCGGGCGACGGCGATGCAGTACCGGCAAGTGATGCACGTTGTTACGCAGCATGCAGAGCATGGCTTCGTACAAGGACTCCTCGGACTGAACCGTGATCGGGTCTTTGGACATCACCTCGGTTACCGGCGATTCAGGTGTCACGCCAGCGGCCAGCACCCGGGTGCAGAAGTCGCGGTCCGTCAGAATACCGGCCAGCTTCCAGGATTGGCCATCCGCCAGGGTAAACTGCTGTGATTGATCTTCATCCGGAAAGCTGAGCACGAGTACCGAGGTTGACGACTCATCGCGCATGCGTATGGCAGTCTCCTGCAGCGTCGCCGATGGTTCGACCATGGTGGGATAGCGTCGGATCAGCTTGCGCACCCGGGACGTCATCATGTCGCTGTTGTGACGCTGCTGCTCCACGGTGGTCTTCAGGGCCGACCCACCCTCCTCGACAAAGTCGGCGAAATCGTCGTTTTCCTCGCAAAGGCGCTCAAACACGGCTTCGGGAATAAAATAGATCAGCGTATCTTCGATCGCCCGCACCGGAAACTGAACCCCTCGGCGGCGCAAGAGATCCGAGTAGCCGAAGATTTCACCTTCGCTCAAGCGGTTGTAGAGGCTCCCGCTGCGGCGATACATCTCAACGGCGCCGCTGCGGATATAACACAGCTCGTGGGTTTCCTGATCCCTTGCCAGTATTTCGGTATCGGCCCGGTAATAGCTGACCTGAACCTCGCCCGCCACCGCATCGAGCAACTCATCGGATAAGCGATCGAAAGGTGCGAACCGCCCAAGATGGTCACGGATTTCCAGCAATTCGGTGTTCATGAGCAGACATCCAGGTCAAAAAGGAAGCAAAAAATTGTCAAAAGAATGAAGGGCGAGGTCAAGAAAAGAAACAGCCGCCGATTCTGCTCGATTCTGATCGCCACCACCACCTGCTACGGCCTCAGTGTGGCCCATGACCTTTCATTTTTTCGAATGATTTAATCAGAATTATGCGCGCAACCTTGGGAAAAATACTTATAGACTAACTCTCACATCCACGACTGCCAGGAGCTCTTTTTATGACACAGCGCACTATCGAACACCGGCTACGCAGCCAACCCAGTCAGGATGGCGATGGTGTCAAGATTTCCCGCGTTCACGAATTCGGCGGCGGGCTCGACCCCTTCCTGATGCTCGATGAACTCGGCTCCGAGCGTCCAGACGACTACATCGGCGGCTTCCCACCGCATCCGCATCGCGGCATTCAGACCTTGACCTACGTGCTTGATGGCGGTCTGACCCACGAGGATCACCTGGGACATGCCAGCACCATCGGTGCCGGAGACGCCCAATGGATGCACACCGGTCACGGCATCATCCATTCCGAGATGCCGCTGACCGACAGCCAGGGGCTGCATGCCTTCCAGCTATGGCTGAATCTGCCGGCTCGAGACAAGCTCAGCGCCGCGACCTATCGCGACGTGAAGGCTGACGAGATGCCGCACATCAATGCCTCGGGAAGCAAGTTGATCGCCTTGGGCGGTGACTGGCAGCACGGTGATCAACGCATTAGTGGCCCTCTTGACGCCCTGGCTGGAAAAGGCGCAGTGGCGCACCTGCTATTTGCGCCCGGTTCACTGGTTCTCGAACAATCCGCACCGACGCTACTGTTTTATGTATTCGAGGGCCAGCTCAAGGTGGGCGACGAGACGATCACCCAAGGCGAACTAGCGCGGCTTGGTCCGGGAAGCGAAGTACATCTGAGCGGCGACGCCCGCGCCCAGGTGCTGATTATGGCGGGCACGCCTCACAACGAACCCATCGCACATTATGGCCCCTTCGTGATGAACACCCAAGAAGAACTCGAACAGGCGGTGCGCGACTATCATGATGGAACCTTGGCGGGGTGAAGCAGGAGAATAAAAAGTTACCGCTAGGAGTGAGCAATCTAAAGATTGGAGGCGGCACCTCATCAGCCACATCCCGGCACACGCAGCCACCACTACCGTTGCTCCCTTCCGGGCCTGGCGGGGTTCGCGGTTTAGCGTTGCGGGAGGACCGATGAGGGCCACCGCAGAAACGTCAAGCGCAGCATAGCGCCCAACGACTCGAAGGCAAGCTCCTGAACTTCAAGGGGCTCGTTCAGCGAGCCCGCAATATACCAGCGGCCCGATCTGTCATCAAGGTTGAATGCTTGTCGACGGCAATCATTGCGCCGAGATAACCCATGGTTACCCCAGCACGACAAAAGTCCACGGTTTTATTGGCGCCATTGGCTGCTATGCTTACGAAGGAATGAGGAGCCGAACGTCTCATGGCGACTCACTGTTTATACAATAATTATCAGGGAGTAGATTCATGGAAAAGAATCCTGACAAGGGTTACGTTGCAATGCTTGGCTGGAGCCTGAGTGCCATTGAAGCGCTGGATCGCTTCGATCGACGCTACGTCATCGTGGCCCCGGACTGGGCGGAGGATTACTGCAAGGAACATGACATTCCTTATCTTGCCTGGAATTTCGAACGTCTCAACGACCGTTCAATGGAAATTGCTGAAACCCTCAATGACATGGGTGTCGATGTTGCCATTCCGCTTTTCGAGGAAACCGTGGAATGGGCGGGTGCCATCAACTCGGTACTGATGGACAATCCCAGGCTGTATGGCCAGGCCCTGCTGCTGCGTGACAAGGCGTTGATGAAGCGACGCGCCCAGTTGGGCGGCATTCGCGTAGGCATTTTCGAGGAAGCCCACGACAAGTCCGATGTCATTCGCTTTCTCAAACGCGTCAACCAGACCCTGCTCAAACTCGATGGTGACCCCAACGATCCCATCCACTTGAAGGCTTTTGACAAGGCGGGCTGCCTGGGCCACCGGGTCATCCGCACCCCGGACGAGATCGATACGATTCCCGAGGAAGAATTTCCGGTACTGATGGAGAGCCATCTGGACGGTTGGGAGTTCGCCGTCGAGGCCTGGATACATGACGGCAAGATTCGTTTCTTAAACATCTCGGAATATGTGACGCTGGGCTATTCGGTATTCGTTCCCGCGACCCCGGAGCTTGAAAAGTACCGGGAAGCGATCACCCGCCAGATCGAGAAACTGATCAAGACCTTCGATATCGAGTTCGGCTTCATCCACCCCGAGTACTTCGTCACCAGCGATGGCGAGATGTACTTCGGCGAAGTCGCCTATCGTCCCCCGGGCTTCAAGGTTTTCGAGCTGCTCGAACGGGCCTATGGCTTCAACGCCTATCAGGGGCTGGTGCTATCCTTCGACCCGAAGACCACCGAGGAAGAAATCACGAACTTCTTTCCCCGGGAGGTGGTGGATGCCAAGGGCCATGCAGGCTGCTTCGGGGTCTATCCTCGCCGCCGGGTGGTCAGCAAGCTCGAGATTCCCGAGGAAACGGAACAGCACGAATATTTCGAGTCTCATGAATTGACGGCCCCGCTGGAAGAGACCGTTACCAAGCGCACCGCCTTTGGTACGCACTGGGGGTTGGTCTATTTCTTCGGTGACGATCCACATACCATGCGAGATCTGTTGAAACATCAGGAAGAGCTCGATTTCTACGTATGAGCCGACTGCAGCATGCAAGGAGCTTGCTTGACTAATCAAGGAGAAAACGCCAGCGACCTGCAAAGGTCGCTGGCGAATCTGGATGAGGCAATCGAAATCCTTGCCCGAACGCCGGATTATGCCAAAGCCACCAAGACCAATCGGGTGCTGACAGCGCTGCGCCGCATCATGATGCTGGAAGGCGGCCCCGACGCTATCGAGCAGCGCACCGCCCTACTTGAGGCGGCGGGTATTTTCAACGGCTCCGACTGGGCCCAACCACAGATACTGCAGCCCGGGCTTACCAAGTATTCGTTACGGGCGGAGTCAAGCGATATCGTGCTGATGGAAACCCTGAGCGAGATACGCCTGCTGGCAGTCGCCAGGGGCGCCTACTCACATCCCTCCATATCCACCGAGCAGGCTCATCACTATCTGACCCAGGTACTGGCACTCAATCTGGAATTGCTCTTCACGGCTCCCAGCGAAGCGGAGCGAACCCAGCAAGGTAGCCTGGCACTATTGACCCGGCGCTTGCTCAGACATCTTGCAGACGGTATCGGTTATGAGCATATCGTCGACCAACTGGTGGACGAGATCTGGCGTGTGCTGCAACAGCGCCCTATTCAGGTCGAATCCGTCAAGCAGATGATCCTGCAGATCGCCGCCTGCCGCGTCAATCCGAACATCGATCTTGGCATCAGCGGTCAAGGCGCGGATCGTCTGATCAGCAGCCTCTTCGGCACCACCAACGGCTGTCGCGAAGACCCGGGCCTCGAGGTTTATCAGCAACGCCTGGAAAGCATGGACACGGCGGCGCTTCAGTTCGAAGCCACCGGCTTTGCTCGAGCGATGCACGATACCGGCCTGGTCTCGCCCTATCACGCATTGCTGCTGCGCCATCTACTGGCCCACAGCGATCATATCCTGAGCGAGGCACTGGGCCTTTCCAGCACCGGTCGCGACTGCCTGCTGTGCTATCGCGCACTCGTACACGCCATGATCGACCTGGCAGTACACCCCGAGACCAGCCAGGCCATCTACGGGCTGGCACTGATGCTCGAGCGGGGCATCCTCTATCAACCGCCGGTGGCGCCGGCACTATGGCGCCAGGTAGGGCTCGAGTTGTCACCCTATTCCCAGCAACGCCTGACCCTTGCCTTCGGTGTAACGCCTCCTCCCAGGGCACGACTCATGGAGGGCGTGCTGTGCATGCTCGGCCAGCCACTTGGGGTCGGCCAGGGTAACAACCCCACCTGTCAATCGGCCCGGGCCCTTTCGATGTGGGCCTACAACGACCCGGACTATCTGCTGCAGATGATCGTCTGGGCCACTCGCGACGACGAAATCATCATGCACTTCGAAGGGCAGCCGGTCTCTTCCAGGGAAAACCTCGAAGGTGTCGCCAAGACGCTGCCCATGGATCTCGACCCGGTATCGCTGCTGGTGGTGCCCCACCTGGATCGTATCTATAACGAAATGGGGCGGCGCTGTGTGGCCCGGGGTGAAGATCCACACCGCTGGGTCAATCCTGAGTTTCACGGCTGGTGGGCCGGACGAGGCTTTCGGATTGCCGTGGATGTCGCCACCGGCAAACTGTTTCAGCTGGAAGATTTCCTGCGCCATTTCTATGCCTGCTATCACCCTTACTACAATGGCAATCAACCGCTGATCCACCCTCAACCCGCAGGTATCGCGGTCACCGACAGCGCCGCACGCTTCATCGGCTGGCATGCCATTTCACTGCTGCGAGTGAACCTGGACCCGCAGCAAGTCATGCGCATGTATTTCTTCAATCCCAACAACGATAGCGGCCAGGATTGGGGCGATGGCGTGGTGGTCAGTACCGCAGGCCACGGCGAGCGCTATGGCGAAGCTTCCTTGCCCTTCGAGGATTTTCTTTCACGGCTTTATATCTTTCATTACGACCCTCTGGAGCCAGGCGATACCAGCGCTGTCGATGAAGGATATATTCAAGACGTAGTCGACAAGGTCCAGCGCACCTGGGCCAAGGATCGGATACCAGCAGACCCCTTACAAGCCAACAGCGGTCCGGTTTAAAAGCGTTTTTCTCGCGTCAAACGAGGCCCCACTGGAATGCCAGTGAAGGCCTCGTCACACCTCGATTTCAATCGCCCACACCACTCTTTCCCTTCATCCGCTGGCGCAGGATTGGGCCGACCAGGTAGGGCAGGATCAAACCGACAATCGCCACGCTCCATAAACCAATCGCCAGACCACTACTCCACAGCACCGTCCAGTCGCCATCGGCAATGTCCAACGCATGACGCAGGTTCTTCTCCATTTCAGGACCCAACAGCAACCCCAGAATGATCGGCACCAGCGGAATCTCCAGCTTACGCAAAAAATAACCGCCGACCCCGAAGGCAACCATGAAATAAAGGTCAAACGCGGAATTGCTGATCGAATAGATACCCACAAACGCCACCATGGTGACGATGGGCAACAGATACATGGGCGGCACCGACAGCAATTTGACGAAGATACCCACCAGGGGAATGTTCAGCAGCAACAGCAGGAAGTTGCCGATCAGCAGCGCCGCAATCACACCCCAGACGATATCCGCATTCTGGGTGAACATCAGCGGCCCAGGGGTGATGTTCAACGAGATCAACAGCGCCAGCAGCACCGCCGTGGTGCCGCTGCCCGGCACGCCAAGGGTCAGCATGGGCACCAGCGCCCCGGAGGATGCGCCGTTGTTGCCGGCTTCCGGAGCTGCCACCCCGCGGGGGTCGCCCTCACCGAAGTAGCCTTTCTTGCCCAATATCTTCTTTTCCAGGGTATAGCTGATGAAGCTGCCAAGGGATGCCCCCGCCCCGGGCAAGACACCGGCGATGAATCCCAGCACACCTCCGCGAAAAGAGGTTGGCAACATGGCAACGATATCCCGCCAGGAGAGCTTGAGCTTGTTGACCACCATGGCCGGCTTGCCGCCGCCGGCGCGTTCCTCGATGAAGAACAGCAGCTCGGAAATGGCGAAGAGACCGACGATGGCGATGATGAAATCGATGCCTTCATAAAGTTCGAGAACACCGAAGGTGTAACGCTGGGTACCGGTATTGTCGATACCCACGGTTGCGATCATCAGTCCGATGGCCGCCGCCATGATCGTCTTGATCGGATTCTTGCCGGTGATGCCGCCCAGCGTAGCGAAGGCCAGCACGAACAGGGCGAAATACTCTGCCGCACCGAAGGTCAACGCGAACCTGGCCAACAAAGGCGCCAGCAGAATCAGGCCGATGGTGGCGATCAAGCTCCCTATGAAAGAGGCCACTGCGGAAATGGCCAGGGCTTCCGCCGCCTTGCCCTTCTGCGCCATGGGATAGCCATCGAGGCAGGTCATCATGGCTGGCTCATCGCCGGGAATGTTCAGCAGAATCGACGAGATACGCCCGCCGTACATGGCCCCCGCGTAGACCGCCGTCAGCATGATGAGCGCAGTATCCGGCTGCAATCCCAGGGTAAACGCCAGGGGGATAAGAATTGCCACTCCATTGGCCGGCCCCAGCCCGGGCAAGGCGCCGATCAGTGTGCCGAGAAACGCCCCCAGCAGCGCGAACATCAGATTGTGCGGCTGCAGCGCGACACCGAACCCATCGATCAGGTAATTGAGAGTTTCCATCAGCTTGTCTCCAGCACGCCAAGCAGGCCCCAAGGCAATGGCAGATCGAGGGCATAGGTGAACAGCAGGAATACCACCACCCCCGCAACGAGTCCGGTGAGATAGGCCCGCAGCACCGCCGCTCCCATGCGCCAGCACAGGGTTCCCACCGCCAGGGTCGTGGCGATGACGAAGCCCAGGGGCTGCAGCAACAGCGTATAGGCGATCAGCACGACGACGGCAATTATCAGCTCCAGCCAGAGGCTACCGGATGGCCAGGCATTATCCGGGTCCGGTTTGACGATCAGATACAAGCTGGTCAATGCCAGCACGACGGCCAGCACCGTGGGAAAGGTTTCGGGGCCGACGGATTCGGCCCCGCCAAAGGGTTCTGGAAACTGAGTGGCGCCCCAGCCGTAGGCCACGGCCAGGACGAGCATCAGCACACCGAATACGCGATCGTTGAGTGCCATTACTGGATCAGTCCGATGTCCTTGGATAGCGCTTCGATATCATCGATCTGCTGCTTGACGTAGCTCTCGAATTCACCGGCGCTCATGTGGAAAGGCATCAAGCCATTCTGCCTCATGACCTGTTTCCATTCATCGCTTTCATAGATGGTGTCCATGGCATCGACCCAATACTGCTTGGCGTCGTCCGAGATATCCGCCGGCATGTAGAAGCCGCGCCAGTTGGGACCGATGGCATCGATGCCCTGCTCCTTGGCGGTGGGAATATCGGAAAACTCGCCGGGCAGGCGCTCTTCGGAAAGCACTGCCAACACCTTGAGATCACCAGACTCCATGAAACCCTGGGCCTCGGTGATATCGCCTGTAAAAGCATCCACGTGGCCGCCCACAACCTGGGTCATGGCCTCGCCGCCATTGTTGTAGGACAGATAAGGGATGCGCGGCAGATTCTCGACTCCGGCTTTCTGAGCCGCAATCAACACCTTGAGGTGATCCCAACCGCCCTTGGCGCTACCGCCGGCGAACTTCACCGCCCGAGGATCCTCTTTCAGGGCATCCAGTAATGCGGGTAGATCCTGATACTCGGAATCCTTGGAAACGGCGATGACGCCGTAGTCGGCTCCAAGCGCACCGATCCAGTTGACCATATCCGCGTCCAACCCCTGGAACTGACCTTGGGCCAGACGGGTAGTCGTGGCCGTGGAAGCCGCCACCAGCAACTGCTCGTCACCGGCGCGCTTGCTCACCGTATGAGCGTAGGCAACGCCACCGCCGGCGCCAGCCATGTTGATGGTCTGCACGCTGCGCGGCACGAGATCGAGATCTTCCAGCACCTTGCCGACGCTGCGACAGGTGAAATCCCAACCGCCACCCGGATCAGCGGGCGCCAGACATTCCACCTTGCCGGAAGGCTCGAAGGCCATGACCAGACTGCTGCTCAAGGTCAGGCCAGCAACGGCAATCAATTTAAGACTCGTGCATACTATCATTGTTGTTTCTCCTTCGGTTTGCACTTCAAGAAGATGTTGATGGGTGACTTTCCTAAACAGCGTTTTTCACCATTGAAAGTCAAGCTTTCTACGCGGACACTCCTTTCTTGATTATGCAGACTCGAAGGTAAAAGATCATCATGATGCGCCTCGACCAGCTACTCGTCGCCCAGGGACTGGTACGTTCGCGCACCCGGGGCCAGCGTTTGATCCGCAATGGCCGGGTGGCACTGGAAAGCGACCCCGACAAGGTGTTGACGAAGCCCGGTGAAAAGCTACCCCAGGACACACGCTTGTCCCTCGCCGAGGATGACGAGGAGCGCTATGTTTCCCGCGCCGGCCTCAAGCTGGAGGCACTTTTATCCGCTCTGGCGCTAAGCCTGGAAAGTGTCGTCGTGCTGGACGTGGGCCAATCCACCGGTGGGTTCACCGACTGCGCACTGCGCCATGGCGCTACCCATGTCATCGGTGTCGAGGTCGGTCATGATCAACTCGATGCCGAATTACGCCGCGACTCCCGTGTGACATGCCTCGAAGGCCTCAATGCCCGGGCCATGTCGAATGAACCACGCCTTCTTGCCGCCATCGAACGGCATGCCCCGCTTGGAATTGACGTAGCAGTCATGGACGTTTCCTTCATTTCCCAGACGCTGATCCTGCCCGAGCTGGGCCGAATGCTACATCAGGGCGCCGAACTGCTCTCCCTGGTCAAACCGCAGTTCGAGGTAGGCCCGGGCCGAGTCGATAGCCGCGGTATTGTCCGGGATGGCGCCTGCTATACCCAGGTCGAGGAGCGCATCCGAGCCTGCTGCGTCGAGCACGGCTTCGAGGTGCTCGGCTGGCGCGACAGCCCGATTCTCGGCGGCGACGGCAATCGCGAATTCCTGCTGCATGCCCGGCGCCTGTGATTTCCTCATTTACCCGGTGATTCGCCCAGGGTCGTGTCCTTCGTCTGGGAAATGACGTTCTTTGCACGCCCTTCCGCATCATGCAGCCAGACGTCCATCTGGTTGAAAGCAACGCGGATGTCGTTGTCACGAAACAGCGTATCCAGCCGGCGGTTGATCTCGTCCGCGGCAAAAAGCCGGTCGAGCAGATCGTTGACGAAGATGCGCAATTCGAAATTGAAGGCCGTCGACCCGTAGCTGGTACACAGCACTTGGGGTTCCGGGTCCTTGAGCACCCGTTCGTTCTCGGCGGCGGCCTGTCCCAGTAACCGGTGCACCGTATCCAGATCGGAACCATGGGCCACCCCGTAATTGAGCACCACCCGAGTAACATTGTCAGAAAGCGTCCAGTTGATCAGTTGATCCGTGACGAACGTCTTGTTGGGAATGATGATTTCCTTGCGATCGAAGTCCGTCATCGTGGTGGCACGAATGCGGATGCGGCTGATCGTCCCATGCAGATTCCCCAGGGTGATGGTATCGCCGATACGTATCGGACGTTCGAAAAGAAGGATGAGCCCCGAGATGAAGTTGGCGAATATTTCCTGAAGACCGAAACCAAGACCGACACCCAAGGCGGCCACCAACCATTGCAGCTTGCTCCAGGACACCCCGAGCGTGCCCAGGGCTGTAACGATGCCGACCCCGACGATGATGTAGGAAAGTAGCGACGTGATCGCGTAGGCACTGCCCTGCTTGAGGGAGAGCCGGGACAACACCATCACTTCGAGCAGGCCCGGCAGGTTGCGCGCCATGACGGAGGTCAGCACCACGGTAAACAGCGCCGTCAGCAGATCTGCGACGGTAATGGGGGTTTCGCTAAGACTTTCGCCAACGCCCTGGGTGATCGACCAGATGCCGACATTGTCGAGATAGGCCAGCACCGCCAGCAGATCCGACCATAGAACGTAGAGCACCAGAGAAAAACCGAGGAATAGAATCAGCTTGGAGAGGCGCAGGGACTGCTGATTGACCTGTTCGAGATCCAATGGCGGCTCTTCGACGACCTCGAGTCCGCCTTCTGCGCCTTCCTGAACCTGGGCACGACGGCGCGCCACCGCCCGCCGATAGGCGAGACGACGGGCAGCTACCGCCAATCCACGGACAACGGAGGCTTCGACCAGAATCCACAGGCCGAAGATATACAGGCTGGCGATGAAACGATTGACCAGTTTCAAGGCGGTGTATTCATAGCCCAGCACGATCAGCATCGCCAGTACCAGGGTGGCGCCAGACAAGGCCAGCCCTAAAAGCAGCCGAAACAGCTTGACCCCGAAATAGGGCGTATGGGCCAGAATGAGTCGTGCCAGCAGCACGCTCATGGCAATCAAACCCGCCAGCATCAGCAGCAGGAAAAGAGGCCGTTCGGCGAGCGTCGGGCCGTCGCCTTGAGCCAGGGAGCTGATCAAAAGCACCGGAATGAGCGCGATGCCCAGCCACCAGAGCAGGCTTCGCAAGCGTGTAGCGTAATCCGCGGGCCAGTGGAAATGGCGCACCGTGACGCCGTCTCGCACGAGAAGACGTCGCACCAGCGCGATAGCCGCCCACGCCAGGGAGAGCTGCAATAGCGCCTCGCCCCAGGCAACGACGATACCCACCCCGCCCTTGCTCATGGCAACGCCAATGGCAGCCAACGCCAGAGGCCCAGGGGCAGCGATCAGGCCATTGAACAAAATGGCCTTTGGGGTATGCATCTGGGTATCGCGCTTGAGTCGCCCTACCTGTTCATGAAGGGCAAGCAATCGTGCCTTGATCGGCCGGCGCCGCAGCAACAGGCCGATGGAAAGCAGCAGCAGTGGCAGCCCCCAAAGGGCAGCCGGATGCGGGAACCGCCAGAAGTGATGAAGCTTCTCCCGCCAGCCTTCTCCACTAATCTGAGCCATCACCGATTGGGGTAGTTGACGCAGCCAGGCCAGGTCAAGAGGATGACGACTCGCCACCCAGAAAAGCTGTTCTTCGATGGTCATGCGCAGGGATGAGCTGATCTCGAGCAGTTGCTGCTGATTGAGCTGAAGATCAATGGCAGTGGTCAGCAACTCGCCGTATTCCCGCTCGAGTTGATCCACCAGTTCGATTCGCCCCTGATACAACCTTGTCAGCGCTGCGATTGCCTGGGACGACATTTCAGCGCCATTCTCGTCGATCTGCTGGCGCGCAAGTCGTTCCGCATCGCGCAATTCATCGCGCTGTCGATTCAATTCGAACTGCTTGAGGCGAATGTCGGCGATCTGTTCTTGAATACCCTTGACCGCATCGACCTGAGGCAAAGAACTGCGCTGCTCCCGCAGAATGCGCGATAACAATTGACTGCCCCGCACCGCCTCGATCTGCTCTTTCAAGGTGCGTTGCACCTGTCTTACCCGATCGAGCTGCGTACGCACCTTCACGCCTTCGCGCTTGAGCACGTTATAGCGATCGATCACCTGCAATAACTCGAGACTCATCTCACGATTGCGGGATCTCGCCTCGATCACCACGGCATTGTCATCCGCAAGGGAAGGTTCGTTACCCGATGTCGCCCCCAGCGTATCTGCAAGTTGATCGCGACGCTTCTGGTCGAGGATGGCCTGCATCAGGGTGAGATTATCCTCGATCTGATCGATCTTGCGGATAAGCACTTCGCGCCGGCGACTGGCCAATTCGAGCAAGCGGGTATTGACGGCCAGCTGGCGACGTTTGAGCGCCAACTTGTTCTCCGCCAGCGCCAATTCGCTGCGTGCCAACCAGGCCTCCGGCGAATTCGCGACACCGCTGTAATCACTCAGTACAAGACGCTTTTCCTCGATTTCTTCGAGCGCCGCGGAGATGGTTGCCTGAGCGCGTTCGGGCAGGGTTTGGGCGGCGATCAGGCGTGAATTGGTCTTGGCTAGATCATCTTGCAGTGACTGCAGCCGATTCAGGGTATCGGCGACTCGCGTTTCCAGTTCGGAAATACCGAGGGACTTGAGCGTCTCGGTATCTACCGTCTCACTCGCCATCGTGTCACTCAGCGAACGCGCAAGGCGCTGCATCTCATCCGGTGCACGGGTGATTTGCTGCTCGAGCTCGTTGCGTTCCTGACGAATGTCTTCTACATCCTTTAGCGTTTCTAGCACGAGCTGCAGCGTTTCTATTTCTTCTTGTTGATCGCTATTCGGCTGCTCTATTGCCGTCAGTGTTTCAAGACTCTGGGAAACCGCATCACGCTCCGGCGGCGCCTCCTGGCCCCAGGCAGAAGTCCAAATCGACGACAACGCCAGCACAACCGCAATGACTATGCCCCATCCCCTTTTCTGCCCCGCTGCCATTATTGATCCTCATTTCCAATGCGAGCGTATCGCATTCTAATTGCTAAAGAATTATCCGATTGCCAGATCAAGGTGGCAATTACTTCCGTAAAGCGATTGACTTGGCAGAATAGCGTGGTAGAAACAGACGCTTGGTGCCGCATACAGGACGCTGATAATGGTTTTGCCCTCACCGCTGCGTGTGATTGCGCGGTTGCTTTTTTGTTCATTGTTGGGCGCTTCGATTCAAGCCCATGCCCAGCCGAACACGCAAGAAAACAGTACTTCAGATAGCGAGGAAGCAATTGCCAGCGCCTTGAAGCAGGCGGATGTTCGCCGTGAACTGGAACGCGAATCGGCACGCAACCCCTTGGCTCTAAGCGTTTATCGACGTAATTACTTGTTGCCCTGGACCTATAGCACCAACCCCAACCAGGAAGATTTCGACTCGATCAGCACCAATGGCGATGCAGACAAGACAGAAGCCAAGTTTCAGATCAGTCTCAAGGTAAGTGTTCTGAATGACATGTTTGGTGACAATGGCGATCTTTATTTTGCCTATACCCAGCGCAGCTGGTGGCAGGCCTACAATGCCAAGGCGTCGTCGCCATTTCGCGAAACCAATCACGAGCCCGAAGCGTTCGTCAGTTTCGATAATGCCTATTCCTGGTTTGGCTGGATCAATACGCAAAATCGCATAGGTTTCGCGCACCAATCAAACGGGCAATCGCAACCCTTGTCACGCAGTTGGAACCGTCTATATGCGGACTTGCTTTTTCAACGAGGTGACTGGGCCATCAGCGTAGCGCCCCATTGGCGCATTCCCGAGTCCGACGAAGACGACGACAACCCGGACCTCGAGAATTATATCGGCTATGCCGACATGACCCTGGTGCATACCTTCGGCGATCAGGAAGTATCCCTCATGCTGCGCGGCAATCCAGGCAAGCATCATTACGGCGCGCTGATAGACTACACCTTCCCATTGATCGGCAAGGTCCGTGGCCATCTGCAGTACTTCGATGGGTATGGGGAGAGTCTCGTTGATTACGATGAGGACGTACAGCGTTTCGGGTTAGGCTTCAGCCTCAATACTTATCTCGCGGGTATTCCAGGCAATGATTGATAACCAAAGACATGTTGCTATGATGTTAGTCTTATTCACCACTCATGGAAGACTGTAGAAATGAGCATGTTTCCTGTAGGACACCACAGCCGTGATGCGAGCTCTCGCGAAGCCAGCACCGAACAACTGAAAGACGACCTGCGTCATCTTTCCCAGACTATAGAAGAATTAGTCAGTGCAACAGCCGACGATTCTCGAAGCAATGTCAAAGAGTTGCGTAGTCGCGCCGAGAAGCGCCTGCGTGAAACGCGCGCGCGTATCGAAGCACGGGGCGAAAAAGCCTATAACGATGCCCGTGACGGCGTGCTCGATAGCGCCGACATGGTCGATCGCTACGTGCATCAGAACCCCTGGACCGGTATTGGTATCGGTACTGCCGTGGGTGTCGTGATCGGTATGATCGTCGGACGGCGCTAATGTCCAGCGGCAACGGCCCAGCGGAACGCGTGATTCAAGCCGGTCGGCGAATGCTAAGCAGTTTGGTTACTACCGGCGAGACGCGACTGCGTCTCGCCGTGGTCGAACTGGAACTCGAGCGTGACCGCATCCTTACGATACTGATGCTTGCAGGCGCCAGCTTGATACTGTTTGCCTTTGGCATTGGCATGCTACTTCTGATGCTGATAGTCGCCTATTGGGAGCAGCATCGTGTTTTGGCGATTGGTGTCAGTGGTGGCACGTTGTTGCTTGTCTCCGTCATATTGGCCTTCTGCGCCAAGCGCATTGCCAAGCAACGCAAGCTGATGGAATCGACACTAAGCAATCTATCCCAGGATCAGCACTATCTGGAGTCTTCGCGTGAGTCATCGTGATCGTCTGAAGCGTCGGGAAGAGCTCGAGACCGAGATTCTTCAGCAGCGCATCGATATGGCCATGGCCTTGCGCGACTGGCGTGAAGCGACAGCCCCCATCGATCGCGGATGGCAGCGATTGACTCAGTGGCGTACGGCCTTCATTGCATTGGGCGGCTTTGCGGCAGTACGCGGCCTTCGCAAGCCACGCTCCACCGGTAAGCTGATGGGCAAGCTGCTTACCGGCATGATGCTCGTCAATCGTGGCCGGGTCGCCTATCGTATGCTTCGTAATAGACGCGCTTGAGCCTCATCGTCGTTTAGCAAAGCGTCTAAATGAAACGCCGGCTTCCTGCCGGCGTTACTTCGTTACCTTGTCGAAAGCGCTACTGAAAACTCTTGGCAAAACGCTTTCTTGGAAAAATTCAGGCGCGCTCAAGGTAATGAATACTGAATAGCGCTTGTGGATCAGTCCACAAGGCACGAGGCTGGAAACCGCCTCTTATCGCCAACGCCTGAAAGCCTTCGATACTGTATTTGTAGGAATTTTCCGTGTGCAGCGTCTCCCCCTCGTCGAAAT
The DNA here is from genome assembly GCF_947493865.1 of uncultured Halomonas sp. Taxonomy (GTDB): domain Bacteria; phylum Pseudomonadota; class Gammaproteobacteria; order Pseudomonadales; family Halomonadaceae; genus Modicisalibacter. The sequence goes on along the minus strand of NZ_CANLTC010000008.1, from coordinate 87,598 downwards.
GAAACTTCTCGCCAGCAACAGTGACGTCCTGCGCCACGCTGCTGACCAGATGCATTTCGATGCGTGATTCTTCTGCATTGTAAAAGGCGCGATGGGAGAAGTTCCTGAGAGCGATATCAGCATCGAACTCATCGCGTAATCGATCAAGCAGATTCAGGTTGAAGGCGGCGGTCACGCCTTTGGCATCATTGTAGGCGGCATTGAGAATCGCTTCGTCCTTGATCAGATCCACACCGATCAACAATCCGCTTCCCGTCGGTAGCAAAGACCCCAAATCCCTCAAGAACCTTTCCGCCGCCAAGGGCGAAAAATTACCAATACTCGATCCGGGAAAGAAGGCAACCGCTCGCTTTCCCTGTACATGCCGCGGCATTTCTAAACGTTGGGAAAAATCGGCACAAGCCGCATGTACCTCAAGCCAAGGGTAATCAGCCGCCAGGCGTCGCGTACTCTCAATCAGAAAATCGCGAGAAATATCGATCCCCAGGTAGCTTACCGGGCGCATCGCTTCGAGGAGCAAGCGAACCTTCCGACTGGCACCGCTGCCCAATTCGATCAAAATACCCTCATCGCCGATATGCCGGGCAATATCATCGGCGAAGCTGTGCAAGATGGCTTCTTCCGTGCGGGTGGGATAATACTCCGGCTGCTCACAGATCCGGCTAAAAAGCTCGGAACCCTTCCAGTTATAGAAAAACTTGGGCGACACGATCTTGGGTGTCGCCTTTAACCCTTCAAGCAGTTCTTCCTGAAGCGATAACGTGGCCGAAGAGGGTTGTTGGTCATGCACGAGTACGGTTGCTTCCATGATCATGCCTCCCTGGCAAGACGGAATCCCGAAAACGCCCAGCGCGCATGAGGCGGAAAGAAGTTGCGATAGGTCGTACGGATATGAGCCTGCGGCGTCGCGCAGCATCCTCCGCGCAGGACCATTTGACCGGACATGAACTTGCCGTTGTATTCACCGAGGCTACCGGGCAATGGCTTGAAGCCCGGATAAGGGCGATAGGCGCTGCCGGTCCATTCCCAGACATCGCCGAACATCTGCCCCGGCGCATCTTTTGAAATTCCGCTGACCACCGGCTGCAAATGATCCTGCTCGATGAAATTGCCGTTCGGATTCGCTTCCCGGGCAGCAACTTCCCATTCCGCTTCCGTAGGTAAACGTGCCCCGGCCCAGCAGGCAAAGGCATCGGCTTCATAAAAGCTGACATGGCATACCGGCGCCTGCCAATCCACGGGCACCAGCCCGCCCAGGGTCATGTGATACCAACCGTCGCTCCGCTCGATCCAGTAAAGCGGGGCTTTCCATTCCGCCTGCTTGACCGTCTGCCAACCATCGGACAACCAATGGTCGGAACGTTCATAGCCACCGTCCTGCATGAAGGCAAGAAATTCAGCATTCGTCACGGGACGACTAGCAAGCTGAAATGCCTCGACGAACTGGCGATGGCAAGGCGTTTCGTTGTCAAAGGCAAAGCCTTCGGCATCGGCCTTTCGTCCGATATGACGTACATCCGCTTCAAAGCGATGCCAGCGACTTTCTTCAGGCTGATGCTGAGGGGGTGGCACCAGATCGTCGCGATAGACCGGGTAAAGCGGATTCTGTGCCAGGATATGCTTGATATCCATGGCCAATAATTCCTGATGCTGCTGCTCGTGGTTGAGTCCCAACTCCACCCGCTGGATGATGTCATCGACGTGTTCAGCCGGTGGATCGCTGAGCAGTTCCGCCATCGCATTATCGACATGGGCACGATAACGGTATACATCATCTACCGTAGGGCGTGATATCAGCCCCCGATCGGATCGCGGAAAGGGTGTCCCATGAGTTTCGTAATAGGAGTTGAAGAGAAAGTCGTAAGCGCTGTCGAGGGGGCAATAGGATTTGTGAAAAGGTGTCAGCAAGAATGCTTCGAAGAACCAGCTGACATGGGCGATATGCCATTTGGGTGGGCTGACATCCGCCATGCTTTGCACCACATAATCTTCCTTGCACAGCGGCGCGCATAACGCTTCGGTGGCGGCGCGAACACGCTGATAGCTACGTAACCACTCCTTGGTATGCTGGGTTTCCTCGAAAGACGCCTCGCGTGTGCTTTCTACGAGTGACGGCATGCTGCAACCTCCTGTCGTTGAAATGACATCCTTGATATGACCATTCAGCGTAGCAGGTCACTGCACAAGTCCAAGTCGTATCGACTAATTTCCTTTTTAGGAACTATTGAATAAATAGCCGAGCGGAATGAAGCGCAAGGCGCACGGAACGCAGAAGACGAGACATAACATGGGGTTAGGCGAGTCTTAGAGTACCGCGCAACGCAGCGATTCGTCCGAGCAGGCATTTATACAGTGGTTCCTTACAGCGCCAGGCCGCAAGCCACCCCGGACGCCCAGGCCCATTGGAAGTTGTAACCTCCCAACTCCCCGGTCACATCGAGCACCTCGCCAATGAAGCGCAATTGCGGCAGTTCCTTTGCCTCGAAGGTCTTGGACGAAATGGCCGCCGTATCCACGCCTCCCATGGTCACTTCCGCGGTACGCCACCCTTCCGTGCCTGCCGGCTTTAATCGCCACGCGTTGAGCCACTCGCTCCAACGTTGCAACTGGGCATTGGGCTGCTCCGCCAATATCCCATCGTTGCCATACCACTCGATCAATGCCTGCACCAGACGCTTGGGCAAGTACTCGCCCAACCAGGTCGAAAGCCGGCGTTTGGGGGTGGCCTTGCGAGCATTGACTAGCGCATCGACGGCATCGATACCCGGTAGTAAATCGATGAGCAGTTCATCACCCGGCTGCCAATGGCTCGAGATCTGCAACATCGCCGGGCCGGAGAGTCCGCGATGAGTAAACAGCATCGGTTCCCGATAGCGACCATTACGACATTTTACTTCCACCTCACAGGAAACGCCGGAAAGCGCTGCCGCGCGTTCTTTCCATTGGGAGGTCAGAATGAACGGCACCAGAGCGGCACGGGTCTCGGTCACCGCCAGGCCGAATTGTCGGGCGATATCGTAGCCAAAGCCCGAGGCACCCATCGTCGGGATCGAAAGCCCGCCGCTGGCAACCACCACCGCGCCGGTATCGATGCGCCCTGCTGGCGTCGTCAAGCGCATGCCCTCGCCTTGGCGCTCGATGCGCTCGACGGTGGTCTTGAGATGAATCTCCGCTCCGGCCCAGTCACATTCTGTCAGCAGCATGTCGAGAATCGGTCTTGCCGAATCGGCGCAAAACAGCTGGCCCGGCGCCTTTTCCACCGGCTCGATGCCATGACGCTCGACCAGTTCGACAAAGTGTTCGGGGCGATAGCGATTGAGCGCCGAGATGCAAAAATGCGGATTGGCCGAGAAAAAATTGTCCGGCCGAGTATCGAGATTGGTGAAGTTACAGCGCCCACCACCTGACATGAGAATCTTCTTGCCGGGTTTGTTGGCATGATCGATGACCAGCACCCGCCGCCCGGCATAGCCGGCCGTCATGGCGCACATCAGCCCGGCGGCGCCAGCACCGATTATCACGACATCCGGGTTGGAAATCATACGGTCAGGCTCCAGATACTACATGATGGATAACGCTTGCCATTCTAGCAGGCGACCACGATGGCGAAATGCGTTCTACCATATTGAAAGACTATCACTTGAGGAGTGCTTCCCATGCTCGAACTGATCGCTGCCCCCGCCTTGCACGTCGTTGCCATGCGGGTTTCCGGCTGCATCGACGCCGATGACCTTCAGCGCGGTATCGATGCCATCGAACATACCAAGAAAAGCCATGACAAGATCAGCTTCTTCATCGAGGTGGATGATCTGCGCTGGATGACCGGTACCGCCTTGATGCGAGACATCGGTTACAGCCTGACCCAGTTTGGACGCATGCACCATTTTCATCGCATTGCAGTCGTCTCGGATCAGCAATGGGTGCGTAGCGTGGCCAGCGTGCAGAATCAGCTGTTCTCATCCATCGAAGTACGGCCGTTCAAGAAAGAAGAGAAAGAGACCGCAATGCAATGGGCCTGTGAATCGCCTGGAGCAGACATCCCTGCAGAAAAGGATGCCCCGACCCAACCCAGTTAGATTGTGCGGGGCTATCTATTTTCCCGCGACCTCTTACCCATCAGGTGGAAATTGATCGCGCCAACGCGTTTGAACGCAATGAGTGCTTTTGCGTTCACCTTTTCTCAAATATCAACCGCAGCCTTGAGCCCATCATAAACCGCCTCTTCGGCGGTGCGCGGGGCGAGGCAATCGCCGATCAGGCTGATAGGTAGACCTTGCCAGCGATCTTCATCTTCAGGTGAAACGCAGGGAACACTTCCACATGCCAAAACCAGATGGTCGACACCATCGATGACCATCGGCTCACCACCGCCCGTGTGATAGCAATAAACCGTGTCGTCATCGACACCAAAGGCGCGCGCATAGGTTTTTACCTGAACGCCAAGATCATGCAGTCGCGTCGCCGCACCATCGCGAACATAACTCTGCAGCGCCTCGCCCAGGTGCAAGCCATTGACCGCAAGCGTTACCCGTGCACCGGCTTTGGCCAACATCTCGGCGAGGCCGACGCCGACCCAATCGCCTTGGCTGTCGTAGACCACTACATGACCGCCGGGTAAATTCTTCGCGGCCAGCAACTCGACGGCCTGACTGACCGAGAGATCGCCCATGCGCTCCAAGGGAGGCGTATAGGGTCTCGCCCCCGTAGCCACCAGCACATGCTCATAACCTGCTTCCAGTAGCTCAGTCGGCGTGACATTCCGGTGCGTCAGCACTTCTACCTGGCTGCGCTTGAGTTCTTCGAGCAGATTAGTGACAAGCCCCCCGAATTCCGCGCGATGCGGCAGCAACTGCGCCTGGTTGGCTTGCCCTCCCAGTCGCGAACCGGCTTCAAAGAGAGTCACCCGATGCCCCCTGGCCGCCGCTATCACGGCAGCCTTCATGCCCGCCGGGCCGCCACCGATCACCGCCACGCGCCTGGAATGTTTCGCTATGTCGATCTGGTCATAGCGCAGCTCGCGGCCCGACTCGGGGTACTGAATGCAGGAGACCGGCAGCCCGCGGTGAAAGTGGCCGATGCATGCCTGATTGCAGCCAATACAGGCACGGATGCCATCGGCGTCATTGTCCATCGCCTTGCTCGGCATCGCCGGATCGCAGATCAGCGCGCGTGTCATGCCGCATAGATCCGCGGCACCGGAGCGGATCACCGCCTCCGCCTCATGAGGCTGGTTGATACGCCCGGTGAGAATCAGCGGCAGCGACAGGCCGGCCCGCAGCGCCAGGGCTTCATCCTGGAGATAGGCGTTCTTGTAGGACATGGGGGGCACGATATGCACCGATCCACCCAGCGATGCCGATGTGCCGGCGACGACACTGGCGTAATCCAGCTTGCTCTCAAGGTGCTTGAGCGTCTCGACGGCGATCTCCTGAGTCATGCCATCCTCATCGCGCTCGTCGCAGGAGATGCGCAACCCGATGGCCAGCTCGTCACCAGCCTGACGTCGGATCTCATCGATGATCTCGTCCAGAAAGCGCACGCGGTTGACGAAGCTGCCGCCGTAATCGTCACACCGAGAATTGACCTTGGGGTTCAGAAACTGCGCCGGCAGATAGCCGTGGCTGGCGAGAATCTCCACGCCCTGGATGCCGGCCTGATGCATGCGCCGGGCGGCTGCGCCAAAACTCGCAACGATCTCTTCGATCATGTGGCCGCTGAGCGCCCGCGGCATCACATGGAAGCGCTCCTGAGGCGTGCTGGAAGCCGAGTAGGCAACTGGTTTGAGGCCATCGGCGGATTCCATGATCTCGCGCCCGGGGTGAAACAGCTGGGCGAAGAGCGCGCTGCCGTGACGCTGACAGGCCTCGGCCAGGCGGCGATATCCTGGAATGCAGCTATCGTCATTCGCCATCAGCAGGTGCGAGGTGTAGCGCGCCGTTTCGTGCACGCCGGAGACCTGCAACACGATCAGCCCCGTGCCATAGCGCGCGCGCTTCTCGAGATACGCCACCAGCGCGTCGTTGACCGTCCCGTCTTCCGGCAGGCAGGTGTCGTGTCCGGTGAAGACGATGCGATTGGGAATCCTGTACCGACCGATTTGAAACGGCGAGAAAAGCGTCGGAAAGAGTGCCTGGGGATTCATGAGCGCATCTCCGAGGGCTGTGCGGTTGTCGCGCGACGAGCGGCCTTGCGCCCGTAGACTCGCCTCACTTGCCAGAAGGCCAGCAGACCCACGCAGAATACAGATATACCATAGCCAAGCGATAGCAGGCTCTCGCCGCTGAACAGACTGAAGCCACGTCCCAATGCCGCAGCATAGGGAATGGCATAAAAGACGACCAGCAGGCCGGCGATTGCCAATCCCGAGAGCATCACCACCACCGGCCAGACCAGCGTCTTCTTGACCTCGGCGGGATCGAACTCTTCTTCCGGCGTCTGGCGGATGGCTTCGAAATAGGCCAGTGCGGCCGTCGTCGGCCGGGTGAAACGCGAGATCGCGAGAATGCATATCACGTTGCCGACGAAGCCAAGAATGAAAGGATCGAGATAGACGGGCAGCGACACCACGCCCGCATTGTCGAGAAGCTTGGCGCCGATATTGACGACGAACCCCACCAGCATGCCGACGAAGGCGGCGGGCGCACTGATGCGACGGCTCCAGATGCTCATGAAGGCCACCGGCCCCCAGGACGAAGCGAACAGGGTGCCGGCGAAATAGGTGATCCACATCACCGCCGGCGGCTGAAAGTAGGCCAGAATCAGGCTGACCAGCGCCGCAAAGAACATGATATAGCGGCTCATGCGCAGCGTCTTCTGCTCGCTCCAACGAGTGGACTTGACGATATCGTTTGAGACGCTGAAGCCGATCAGCGATAGAAACGTCGAGCATGAGGAGAGCGCAGCGGCCATGATGCCCGAAATCAGCAGGGTGCCGATGAAGGCCGGCATCATGTTCATGCCCGCCCAGACCATGACCCGCTCCGATACCTCGATATTCGGATTGACGAGATTGACGGCGGCACCGCTCATCATCAACACCACATACAGCACCGCCAGCACCAGGCCCGAGATACAGGCCGACCTGATCACCACTTGCTCGCTTCTGGCCATCAGGTAGCGACTCGTCTGCCAGGGGCTGACCGCCAGCACCAGGGACCAGGAGACTCCCAGAATCAAGGCCCAGATCAGCGCATCCTTGCCCGATGCCCAGTAGGCGCCCTCTCCCGTCATGCCATGCCAGGCGATGATTCCCGGCTTGACTTCGGAGGTGGCCAGTGCCGAAACGGTGGCGTTCCAGCCGCCTCCCTCACCCAATAAATACGGAAAGGCAATGATGGAAACCAGGATGAACAGTAGAAACATGATGGTGTCCGTCAGCACCACGCCGCGAGATCCAGAGTAGAGAGTGAACACCATGTAGCCCAGCCAGACCATGATCAGCGACACCCCATAGGGGATTCCCACCACGTCGGAAATCAGGATCGAGCCTCCCTGGGTGACGGCAAGCAGATAGGCGGTCAAGCCGATGACGGTGGTATAGCCGGCCAGCACCTGCATCGCTCGCGAATCGAAACGCTTGGCGAAGAATTCAGGAATGGTCAATGACTTGCTGCGACGCACGAAACGACCGAAAAACAGCGCCCCGATCACGTAGCCGCTGGTATTGATCGCAACCAATGCCAGCATCAAGAACGCATAACCGTCATAGGCGAAACCGGTTTCGGCAAGAAAGGCGGTGGTACTGAGAAAGCTCGCGACCAATGTGCCAACGATCAGCAGCGTGGGAGCCTTGCGCCCCGCCACGTAGTAGTCGTCGAGGTTTTGCACCTTGCGCCCGGCGTAGTTGCCGACTATCAGGTAGACGGCGATGCTGAGTAGCAGTCCCCAAAAGTAGATGTTCATCGGCGCATCCTTGTAATTGTAATGATTGTCATGTACAGGATTTTCATCCTAAGTGAAAATTTAGTTTATTTTTTTCACTTGCAGGAATGCTACTTTGGGCTAATTCCTACATTGGTAATACAGGTGCTTACTGTGGAACACTAGGGCCTGTTGACGTTTCATTCACGGCCGCGCTGGCGCCAGTTTTTATTCGGGGCAAGGCAGGAGGAGAGAAGTTTGGTTATTCCAAATGAACGACGACTAACGCAGCAGCGGATAAAAACTGGCCCAGCCCTTCGGGTTGCGCAGCAACAAAAAGCGCCATTCTGCGTTGCGAAACTTGAAAAGGGAATAACCCTTCCCTGCGCTTCGCGCCTTGACTGACACTTTTTGATGCAGCAACGCGGTTCGCGATGAAACGTCAACAGGCCCTAGATATTTCAACTGGATGGCGAGGGCCGCATGGCGGGTACGACACATTTGCAGGGCGCCAGGATTCGTAGTCTGCGCAAGCTGAAAGGCATGACACTGATGCAGTTGTCGCAGAAGACCGGGCTATCCCATGGTTACCTGAGCCAGATCGAACGTGGTATCAGCCAGCCCTCGATCGGTACGCTGGTGGATATCGCCCAGGCGCTGGGCGTCACCATGCAATGGCTTTTTTCGGATGCGCAAGGCGAGCGCGATGGAAGTGCGCAAAAGAGCGACAAGCTGGTTACCAAGGCGCAACGAGTCAAGATCGAATATAAGGATGGTATCGTCGATCAGCTGCTGACCCCTCGCAGTAACAATAATCTGGAAGTCATTCACGCAAGCTACCCGCCGGCCACGAGTAGCGAGCCCTATTCCCATAAGGGCCACGAGGCAGTACTGGTGTTGACCGGTCGGATGGAGGTCGTGGTGGCTGGCGAGCGTTTCGTGCTTGAAGAAGGCGACTGCCTATCCTTCACCAGCAATGAACCCCATAGCCATGCCAATCTCAGTGAAGGCTTTTCCACGGTGCTGTGGTTCATAACGCCTGCTTCTTTTTGATACTTTGAGCCGCCGGGTTCCTTGGGTGTCGGAGTTCATGTAATTAATTACTCGGGACCAGAGAGGAGAAAGCAGGACGAGCGCCTCGGTACGAACCGGAGGGTTCTCATCTACTTCCCCCTTGCCGTGCTTTTTCCAGTCATGAAAAAACCGGCCATGGAGCCGGTTGATTCGATATTCTGTGGCGGAGGTCGGGATGACCGGCTCGCAAGCTCGCCGTTTGTCGGTGCTCCCCCCCCCCGAGCGCCTCGGTGCGAACCGGAGGGTTCTCATCTACCTCCCCCAGGTCGTGTCCTTTTTCCAAGCATGAAAAAAACCGGCCATGGAGCCGGTTGATTCGATATTCGTGGCGGAGGGGGAGCCCGCCGCTATCGTGTCTCACTCAGTCGCAAAGAATCACAATTAACGCTTTAAAATCATCGTCTTGAGTCGAACCTGCTTTCCTACCTGTCTTATCTTGTCGCATCCTATCGCATCCAATGATACTATTTATGTGGGGATAGATGATTGGATGATGAAAGATGCCCAAGAAAGCAAAAGAGTTGAGCGCTACCGAAGTCCGTAGGCTGACCGCGCCCGGCTTCCATGCCGTCGGTGGTGTCGCTGGACTACATCTCACCGTTTCCATTACCGGCGCTCGCTCGTGGATATTACGCACCAAGATTGGCGACCGACGCCGAGACGTTGGGCTCGGTGGTTTTCCCGATGTCACCTTGGCAATGGCGCGTGAAGCTGCCCGAGAGGCCAAGGCTCGCATCAAGGAAGGCATCGACCCGGTAGCCGAGCGTAAAGAGTCCCGTAGCCGCTTGCTGGCCCAGCAGGTGCGAGAGATCACTTTCGACCAAGCCGCCGCCCAAGTGGTCGCCAAGAAGCAATCGGAATCCAGCAATCCCAAGCACGCCGCTCAGTGGGAGAGTACGCTCAAAACCTATGCTTCGCCCGTGCTGGGCAAGATGGCGGTCAGAGATATCGAGATCGCCCACGTCATCAAAGTGCTGCGGCCGCATTGGGAATCCCGGACTGAAACCATGACCCGCGTTCGCCAGCGCATCGAGGCGGTGCTGGCGTGGGCAACCGTGAACGGCCATCGCAGCGGCGACAATCCGGCTCGATGGAAAGGCAACCTCGATGCGGTACTGCCCGCGCCTGCAAAGGTCGCCAAATCGAAGAACCATGCTGCGCTTCCATATACCAGAGCTGCCGAGTTCATGGCCGACCTACGCCGCCGGGATGGGCTGGCCGCCCGTGCATTGGAGTTCGCCATACTGACCGCTGCCCGGTCTGGTGAGATACGGGGCGCGACATGGCAGGAGATCGACTTGGCGGCGAAGATCTGGATTGTGCCAGCGGGGCGCATGAAGTCAGCCAAGGAGCATCGAGTGCCGCTATCAGGCCGCGCCATTGAGCTATTGGAGTCATTGCCGCGTATGCAGGACAACCCGCTAGTGTTTCCGGCGCCTCGTGGTGGGCAAATGTCTGACGCCACCCTGGCCGCTGTCATCAAGCGCATCAACGAAGCCCAGCCAGAGGGGCAGGCATACGTCGACCCAAGGCAAGGCGACCGACCTATCACCGCCCACGGCTTCCGCTCGACGTTCCGCGATTGGGCTGGCGAGTGTACCGCTTACCCTGGTGAAGCCATCGAGCAAGCGCTGGCGCATACGATCCGGAATGCCGCCGAGGCCGCTTATCGTCGTGGTGACATGCTCGACAAGCGCCGCCGCCTAATGGCCGATTGGTCGGATTACCTGGCCAGCCAAGCGCCCCAGGGCGGCGCCGTGACCCCGATTCGCAAGGAGGCGGACAATGGATAACTGTAAGCTAATGCTCGAAGGATTGAGGCAACTCACGGAAGAAAAAGACCCCGCGCTTGAGCGTGAATCCCTAGCAAGGATGCGCGCGCGAAAAACCATCACAGAATGCGATATCGAGATTCTGCTGGCGGACGCCAGACGCGACCCGATAGCCTGGCGAGCGGCGCATTTGTTGGCCGTTGGTCGTCGTAGCACGCCGCGCTTAAGAGAGTTTCTTCAGGCGTCAATTCGTGGGTATGAGCAAGCGCCAAAGCCGCGCCGTGGCAAGGATTCCACGCTGGATGAATCCCGTGACATGGCCATTGTTATGACGATGATCGCGATGCTCGAAGAAGGCTACCAGCTCTCCGAAAACGAGGTTAGTTCTCGCGGCGTATCAGCCTGCGCCATGATTGCCGAGGCCGTTGGGCTGTCGCCAAAACGTGTTCATGAGATATGGCGCGCTAGGGACAGACTCCCCTGGAATTAGCGTTCCCGTATAAAAAACTTTTCTGTCGGAATGCCCGGCTATTTCCTTCCCAGCATGATGCCTGTGTAACCAATAAGCAACGCATAGGCATCGACATGACTCCGAACCCAATCACGCCCAACAACACCCGCCAGTGGGCCACGGACAAGCAACTGTCCGCCCGCTTCGAAGTATCCCGCGCCACCGTATGGCGCTGGGCTCAGTCAGGCCGATTCCCCAAGCCTATAAAGCTATCTCCTGGCTGCACTCGCTGGCGCGCTTCTGATATTGAAGCGTGGGAAACAGCGCAAGAAGTGGCGTCGTGAGGCGCCATTCAGCATGCAAAAAAACGCCCCGACCCGTTGGCGCGGGTAGGGGCTGAGATTCTTAACGCAAGCGCTGTGACGGGCGCTCGGTACAACAAACTAGAGACTGCATTTTAATGCACGCCGTTATTGAAAGCAAGCCTTTCGTACCTGAGCCCCGTCCAGCGTTTGCCCAATCACTTTGGAGCAACGCAAATGAATACCGCATTACAGAAACCCCACGACTTCGCCCAGCTAGCCGACCAATGGATCATCGACACCGGCGGCGCCACGCTGCCGCGTGACATTGTTTCGCAAAGCCCCGCAATATCCGCCGCTGTGGCCCATTTCAGGGCGCAAAGCCTGGATGATGACCTAGCCCACGCTACAGCCGTCACGCTGCTGCAAGGCACCACCCTGGCCGATGATGGAAGCCTGCTGTGGCGTCACGAGGGCGATGCCGATGGCGCCCGCTTCGACTTGGCGGAAATGACCGAGTGGCACGCCGATGTGGATCATGGTATCGACACGGCAACCGGTATTGATTCGATTGCCGCGATTATCAATCACCACGGACAGCCCCAGCGCCGAGCCGACCGGCTGCTATTGGAAACAGCCATCGGCCTGCTGGATACCACCACCCCAGGCTTCGACGAGCTGCGAGAGGTTATTGCCCATTGCGCGCGCGATGACGCCCGCACTCCGGGCGATATTGAGCCGCCTAGCCCGCTGTCCGATGCGCCCATCAAGGACGTTATCGACGCCCACTTGGAGCGCAATCCCGAGCCAGTAGCCCGCAACCCCGCCCGCATGGAGTCATGGATGCCTGATATTGAAGCCGACGAGCAGCGCCGCCAACAGGCCCAGCGTGAGCGCTCAAGAAACCGTAGCAACGTGGTTCCTATCAAGCCCGAGCAGACCGCCCAAGCATCCGGGAACAACGACGACGAGCCAAAGCGCCCCGGCACGTTCGCAATACCGCAGAGCTGCCGGGATACGTTTATCGTTCGCATGGGGCTGGATATGGCCCGCGTTACTGAGATGCCAGAGGCCACGGCTGTAATGACCGCGCTGGGTGCCTTTTCTGGTATTGCTTCTACAGCGTTCACCACCGGATACCGGGACGGCGAACGTCTCCCCATCGGGCTGAATATCGTGGGCGAACAGCCACCAGCGACCGCAAAAAGCCGCCTGCTGAATAGTTTTGTGACGCCCTGGCTCAAGGCGTTGAGAAAGTACAATGCCAAGGCCATCGAGGCCGCCCAGGAAGCCGCCGAGGACGGCGCCAAAGCCAAGCCCCGGACACTGGCCTACCCGCAGTCAAACGCCACGCCCGAGGCAATAGAGCAAGGCATGACCGAGGCCGATACCGGGCATTTCTGGCTACAGTCTGCCGAGCAAGGCGCCATTAAAATGCTGTTCGGCGACGGCGTGAAGGATCGGCCTAAAAACTTCGACCTCGCGCTTAAAGGCTTCAATGGCGAATTCCATGCCAGCGCCCGCGTGACCCGCAATAAGTTACAGCGTGAAGTGTACGGCGCCATTACTGTGCTCGCCCAATCGGGCAGCATTCGCACCGTTCTGGCCAATAGTGACGGCGACGGCCTGGCCGAGCGTTTCTTGTACGTTGCAGAGCCGCACAACCTTGGACGGCGCAAGCATGAATATCCCGCCCCGTCCAGTATTTTGCGTGAGCGCTTCTCGACAGCGGTGGATTCTGTAATGACCGCGCTTGGGGCGATTCCAGAGGGCGAGCGCGGCGAGCTGGATGGGCTCAAGTACGTGGGCTTTTCATCGGCAGCGCATGATTCCATCGTGGCCCATAAGCGCCGCATCGAGCCGCGCCTTGAGTATCACGCCAACAATGGCGACATGACGATGGCATCCATGCTGGGCAAGGCTGATATTCAGGCCATGAAGATTGCCGCTGTAATGTACCTGAGCGATTGCCTGAGCACTGGTAAGCCGTACATGGCTACCGTGCCGGACAGCTACCTTAGCGCCGCTTTCGAGCTTGTCGAGGCCAATCTTGCCCACGTCGAGGAAATATTGACGAGCATGGAAAAGATGGGGCCGGAGGCTGCCCGCGAGGTGATCCGCCGCCAATTCGATAGCAAAAGCACCCGTACCGTCCGCGAGATTGTCCAGAACGTGAAGAAAGTTCGCCCGTTCAAGGACAACGCCCAGCCGAGCAAGTACGCCCGGAGTATCGTCGAGGGCATGATTAACCGGGGCGACCTGCTGCTGAATAGCAAGACCAAGGAGCTTAAGCTGGGATAACGCCATCCTAAACGACCAGAGCCCTGGCAGTCGCCGGGGCTTTTTTGTGCGTGGTTACCTTGGGGGAAGTTTTGGGGGAACCCGATTCCCCCATCGGCAGAAAGCGCAAAGCCCACAACCACGCGGGTTAGCGGCAGATTGCAGAATTGGCGTTCCCCCATGTTCCCCCACTATTTCCCCCAGCCGAAAGCCCCGTGTGGCGCGGGCTGTAGAGAATTTAGGTGTGTTTTTGGGGGAAGTTTTTAGACACCCACCTATTTTTTCTTTCCTGAGCGCCTGAATACAGGCACAAGCCAAAAACTTCCCCCATTTCCCCCAAAAGGGCAACGAAGCCCACAACCACGCGGTTTTTGTTGGGGGAATTGGCGTTCCCCCAAGTTCCCCCATTTCCCCCAAAGCTGCGATAGACGTACTCAAGCCCGAGCGCATCGAGAAAGCCCCGACCTGATACACACGCCGGGAGCAGGTGCAGAGCGCAGCCCCGTGGCCGTGGTGGAGATCGGCGGAAAACTTCGCCACCACTACAAGCGGAGTTTATATCCGCCATAAATCGCTGTTTAACTATTGATATATTGGAGATAAACACTATTAAAGTGGTACAATACCAACATTAGACCCAACATAGGATTCTGTTATGAGCGAGCAAAGCCGAGGAGGTCGCCCCGCTGGATCGCGCAATATCCGCCCTAGCGCCGCAAAGATCGTTGAATACCGCCGCCAGCTTCAAGCCGCCGCCGATGCGGGGAACCTGATGGCCGCCGCCATGCTGGTGGCATTGCATGAGCGTTGCCTGATGCAAACAGAGGGGGATCAGGCATGAGCCGTTTCAAGCCTGGCCAGAGCGGCAACCCGGCAGGCCGCCCCAAGGGCGTCAAGGACGCACGTCTCAAGCATCGCGAGCTATTCGAGCAGCATAGCGCCGAGCTGGTGGCCAAAGCCGTCGGGCTTGCGCTGGAAGGCGACACCGTGGCCTTGCGCATTTGTCTCGACCGGATAGCGCCGCCGCTGAAAGCACAGCCCGCGCCCATCAGCGTGGACTTGCGAGGTGCCGAGGGCCTGGCTGGTGTCAGTCGTCGCCTTGTGGATGAGGCCGCCGCTGGTCGCGTGCCTGCCGACGTGGCATCGCAACTGGTCAGCGCGCTGGGACATGTCGCCCGGATTGCCGAGATTGACGATATGGAGCGCCGCTTATCTTTGTTGGAGAGCCAGCCCCGATGAAACGCGAAACCGAACGCCGCCTGGAGCGTCTGGAGACCCAGCAGCCCGCCGTGGGCGACGTAAGCCACATCATCGTCGAGGCCGAAGGCAAAGGCTCTGGCTTCACCATGGAGCGCCAGAGTGACGGCACCTGGAAGCACACCACTCATTTACCCGAAGCACCAACCCAACCGAACGCCCAGGAGGGCACGCATCATGAGTAAGCAACTAGTTGTTAACAGCCCTAACGAGATCAGTCTGACCAGCGACGAACTGGCTGACAAGATGGCACCGCTTATCGCAAAGATCGTTGATGAGCGTCTGGTCGAGGCCGGGCTTATCAAGAAAACCGGCGAGTCGCAGCCGACTACCAACATTTGGACGTTTAACGAAACTGACACCGCCGGGCTGCCAGACTGAATGGCCATGCTCCCCATCCACCAAGAACCGGATGCGTCGTCCGACGAGATCGAGGCGGCGCTTTCTGCCCACCAGACGGCCATGCAAGCCGCTTTCGAGCAGGCCCTGGCCAATGCCCTGACCCATGCCCTCGTTGCCCAGGCGCAAGCTGAGCGGCACGAACATATCCTGCATTAACGGAGGTACAACATGCTTTTACAAGTAACCGCCCCAAGGGGTATCACGATGGAAGATAGGACTGTCGCACAAGGCGAAACTTTCGAGATCGACGGCGACAGTATTCCGATGCTATTCCGGGGCAGCGTTCGCGTGGTCGACGAGCCCATTCCGACCGGCAAGGCAAAAGCGGGCCATGTCCGGCTGCGCGT
Source organism: uncultured Halomonas sp. (assembly GCF_947493865.1). Lineage (GTDB taxonomy): Bacteria > Pseudomonadota > Gammaproteobacteria > Pseudomonadales > Halomonadaceae > Modicisalibacter. The sequence goes on along the minus strand of NZ_CANLTC010000008.1, from coordinate 71,853 downwards.
CACCGGCACGCTGGTCATCATTGGCGACCACAAATACGGCCCGGGCGATATCATCGAGGTGCCGGAGTCCCAGGTCGGGTTCTACCGAACCCACACCGAGCCCGCAGACAGGCCAACAGCGGTCACCAACCACGGCCATGCGCCCATGAGCCCATACGCGCGGTAATCGAAGTCTGCCACCGAACCCCGCCGAGAGCGGGGTTTTTTGTGCGTCAACTACTCGAAGCCGAGGATTGGCTGGTCTCGGTGGGAAGCACCATTTCTAGGTAGATGGTAGGGAAGTAGGGAAGGCGATTCAGATAATAAAAAAGCCCTGTAAAAACAGAGCTTTATAGTAGTAATTGGCGGAGGGGGAGGGATTCGAACCCTCGAAGCCTTTCGACTTACACACTTTCCAGGCGTGCTCCTTCGACCACTCGGACACCCCTCCGCATTTTGGTTCTTTCGAAACGTTTGCCGCTCCTCGAGAACGGCGCAAATGGTAGCGAGCTAAGCCCTCGATTGCAAGCCACTTTTTCTTTATTGGGCTTGTTTCAGGCCAGTCAGGACTCGGGGAGAACGGCGTAGACGCCTTCGGCTTCCAGGCATAATGTATCACCAGCATAGAGCCGCTGGATCAAGGCGATACGCCCTTTTCCCTTGCTGTTCAGGCGTTCGCGTAGCTGCTCGGGGCCGTCAGCGTTTTCTGGCACGCACTCAAGCCGGTAATCGGTCGTCACTGGGGCAACAAAGCGCTGGCTGGCAGTAGCCACTACCACGTCCTGACCGCGACCATGAGCACGCAACCAGAGCGTCGTCCAGCACCAGCCGATCAGGGTTGTCTGGGCCGCCAGGGAACCACCGAAGCCGGTGCCCTTGTCATTGAGATTGGGCGCTAGCTGCAAATGCCAGACGAGCGTATCGCCTTGCCAGGCCATATCGGTGATACCGAGATGACCCACCATGGGGATGGCTTCTTCAAGCCAGCGCTGAAAGGCGGCAAGGTCATCGCCCTGCCCTTCCTTCGATAGCCTTTTTGCAGGTAATGACAAACGTGGATGCGGTACGCCGATCTCCCGGGCCATGATCAACTCCAGCGTTCGACGAAGTCAGTAGGGTCGCGCTCGGGGATAGGCTTGTCGCGGCCGCCGGGCTGACCGAGATAGAGAAATGCGACGATCTCGTCATGCTCAGCGAGCCCAAGGCCTTCCCGTACCGTCGGGTTGAAGGCGAAGTGGCCTGTGCGCCACATCGCGCCAAGCCCCTGGGCCTGGGCGGCCAGTAGAATGCCGTGGGCGGCGCAGCCGGCGGAAAGCACCTGCTCGACGGGCGGCACCTTGGGCAAGTCCGGTACGACCTTGGCGATCACGGCGATCACCATGGGGGCACGCAGCGGTTTCTTTCGTACACCTTCGAGCTTTTTTTCAGGGATACCCGGGTCTTCTTGCCGCTCCGCCTCGGCAAAAAGATTGCCCAGGCGCTCGAGGCCTTCACCGGAGAATTCGATGAAACGCCAGGGGGTGAGCTGCTTGTGATCCGGTGCACGCAGGGCAGCACGGTAAAGCATATCGAGCTGTTCGCGATTCGGCGCCGGCCCCATCAACTTGCCCATCGAGTTGCGCTCGTGCAGCAGCGTCATTGCCTCCATGCAGCACTCCTTATAATAGACGAGAACATTTTTAAGCGTTTAAAAAGACTTTACTCCAGGCCATCATTGTCGTGCCAGCCGCAGCGGTTCCGGTGGCCGCTCCCCAAGGGTGGCCCGCCAGGGGCTGATATCCAGCCCGCCCCGGCGCACATAGCGGGCCAGCACCAGCAGTCTCTCCGGGCGCACCCGAGCCATCAGATCGGTGAATATATGCTCGACGCAGTGCTCGTGAAAATCCTGATGCTGCCGATAGGAAACCAGGTACTTGAGCAGGCCTTCGCGGTCAATTCTGGGGCCACGATAGCGGATCAGCACGCTGCCCCAGTCCGGCTGTCCGGTGACCGGGCAGTTGGATTTGAGCAGGTGCGAATGCAGGGCCTCTTCGACAATCTCGTCACTTGCGGTCAATAGTCCCGGATTGGGCGAATAGTCCTGGATTTCCACCTCGAGTTCGTCGATGCACTCCCCGGGCAGACGACGCGGCATCAGTGCGTCGTCATCGACGTTTAGTAGCGTGACCTGAACCTCCGCGCCGGCGGCTGAAGAAAGGTCATGAACGAGGGTCTGGCGCACCTCGTCACGATTGGCAAAGCGGTGCTGGTTGAAGCCGTTGAGATAGAGCTTCCAGGATTTCGACTCAATCAGGTTCGGCGAATTTGCCGGCAGGCGAAAGCGTGCCACGGCGACGATTGGCTTGCCTTTCGGATCGAGCCAGGAAAGTTCGAAGGCGTGCCATTCGTCTTCGCCCTCGAAGGGCAAGCTGGCCGCATCGATGCCCAGCGGCGCACGATTGGCGGCCCGAGGAATGGCAAACAACAGCGCCGGGTCGTAGCGTTCCGGATATTCCGCGGTGTGACCGAGTGGTGCGTCTTGCAGGTTCATGACCGAATCCCCTTGCCGCGCCCCAGCATCCACAGGGCGAGCAGAAAGAACCCGACAATGAAGGCGGCAACGGCGACCAGGGCCCCGCCCACGGGAATATCGGAGACGCCGAGAATGCCATAGCGAAACACATTGACCATGTACAGGATCGGGTTGGCCATCGATACGCCCTGCCAGAATTCAGGCAGCATGTCGATGGAGTAGAACACCCCGCCCAGATACGTCAGCGGTGTCAGCACGAAAATCGGCACGATGGAAATATCATCGAACTTGTTGGCCATCAAGGCGTTGATGAAACCGCCGATGGCAAACAACGCCGAGGTCATCAACACCACGCTCAAGGTCACCAACGGATGATGGATCGTCACGTCCGTGAAGAAGGAGGCGACGACGGTGACGATCAGCCCCACGCCCAACCCTCGGGCCATGCCGCCCAGCACGAAACCCGACAGGATCACCCAGTCGGGCATGGGCGAGACCATGAATTCCTCGACGCTGCGCTGGAACTTGTTGGAGAAGAACGACGAGGCGACGTTGGAATAGCTGTTGGTGATCACCGACATCATGATCAACCCCGGCACGATGTAGGCCATGTAGCTGATGCCATCCATCTCGCCAATGCGCGAACCGATCAGGTTGCCGAAGATGATGAAGTACATGGTCATGGTGATAGACGGCGGCAGCAGGGTCTGCGGCCAGATACGGGTAAAGCGGCGGATCTCCTTGAACACCAGGGTCCATAAGGCGACCAGAATCTGACGCGGATTCACGATGGCACCTCCGCCTTTGCCGTTTCCCGGGCCTTGGCGTTGTCGTCGTCCACCATGGACACAAACATCTCCTCGAGCCGGTTGGCGCGGTTGCGCATCGAGACCACATTGATGCCGTGAGCGGAAAGCTGCTCGAAGACGTCATTGAGGCGCTGGCCTTTCTTGACCGCCAGGGTCAGCTGAGAACCTTCCGTTTGTTCTACCTCAAAACTATCGATTCGCGGCGGCTTTTCTACCGGCGCAGCCAGATCGAGAATGAAGGTTTCCGTATCGAGTTCAGTCAGAAGTTGTCGTACCGTGGTGTTCTTGACGATCTCGCCATGATTGATGATGGCAATGTTGCGGCACAGGCTCTCGGCTTCCTCAAGATAGTGGGTGGTCAGGATGATGGTGGTGCCTTCTTCCTGGTTGATGCGCTTCATGTACTCCCACATGCTGCGGCGAAGTTCGATATCCACCCCGGCGGTAGGCTCATCAAGAATCAGCAGGCGCGGGCGATGAATCAGGGCGCGAGCAATCATCAAGCGACGCTTCATGCCGCCGGAGAGCATGCGCGCCGGGCCATTGCGCTTGTCCCACAGGCCCAGATCCTTCAACAATTGATTGCAGCGCGGCTTGGCCTCTCGCAAGGGCATGCCGTAGTAACCCGCCTGGGCATGAATGATGTCCTCGACCTTCTCGAACTGGGAGAAGTTGAACTCCTGGGGCACCACGCCCAGGTTGTATTTGGCCTTGGCAAAGTCCTTGTCGATATCGGTGCCGTAGATCGACACCTTGCCGGCGGTTTTTTGGACCAGAGAACACACCACCCCCAGGGTGGTGGATTTACCCGCCCCGTTGGGGCCTAGCAAGGCAAAGAAATCGCCTTGGGGAACATCCAGATCGATGCCTTTCAAGGCAGTAAAACCATTATCGTAGACTTTGGTCAGCCCACGAATAGACAGCGCCGGTTCGGCCATGGGCAATCCTTGTCGCAAATTGGTGAATAATGAGTCTGTTAACATCAGGGCGTATTGATAAAATTCAAGTTGGCTTTTGGTTCAGCCAACCTGCTAGCTGGAATTCATCCTGAAGCAAATGCAATTCAGGTTGATGCTGCTCGGCGATTAACTCCGCGAGCCGGGCCCCCTCTTCCAACAGATGCACCTCTATGCGGCGGCGATCCCCTTGCCCAGGGCGGCGCTCCACCAACCCTGCTTCCTCGCAGCGATCAATCAGCGCAACGGTGCCGTGGTGCTTGGCCTGCAGACGCTCCGCCAACTCGCCCACCGTCGCCCATTCGCGGCCTGTAAACCCCCGTAAGTGCAACAGAAGTTGGTACTGCAGCGGGGTCAGCCCACTGGCGCGACACATATCCTCACTTTGCCGCAGAAAGCACCGCAGGCGATAGCGAAAATGCGAGAGGCGCTCGAAATCGGTTTTAGCCAGTGATGTACGCGACGCGGATTCTGGCGATTCCATGCTTCTCTCCTTGACACTCAGCTTAAGTCAAACTAGAAATATCATAATATGATATTTAATTTCGATCGAGGTGTATCATGACGCCGATTTCCCTAATGCAGCTGCCCTTCTCCTCCACTCATGGCTGGAAGGAGCTTTCCCGGCGCCAACCATCGGTTCAATTGCTGGTACTGTGCGTTGTGCTGCCGATGTCCCTCATTCCACCGCTTATGCTCTACTACGCCGGCACCCATTATGGTGATGCCTTCCTGCCAGGGTTCGCCGATAAACAGTGGCGCTTCATCACTACCATCTTCTTTCTGGCGGAGTTGCTGACCTTCGCGGTGATGGGCTGGCTGATCTACGAGGTCACCAATACCGGCAAGAGCGCTCTCAGCATTCATGATGCCTACCTTTTGGCGGCTCTGGCGCCTATTCCGATGTGGCTGTCGGCACTGGCGCTATGGGTGCCCAGTCTGGCGTTCAATGTCCTCGTTGCACTAATCGCGCTGGGTATTTCCTGCAGCCTCGTCTATCACGGCCTGCAAGGCCTGGCACGCGAACAGGAAGAGATGGAAACCATGTCGGCAACTTACACGATCATGTCCGCAAGCGTATTGGCCTGGGGATTGTTGATCGCGGTCGCCTGGGCTTACTGAGGCAAGGTCAGCCGGCCTGCCATCGATCACTTGACCCATACAGGCCATCGTTCTACGCTTGCGAGCATTCCTGGGGGAGTCCAAGTGGACTGAGATTCCGCTGCCAGACGCATGAAACATGGCAGTGGTAACCCTTCGAACCTGATCCGGATAATGCCGGCGAAGGGAAGGAAGTGCCTCTCTGTCACGCTTCTACCCAACGCGATTACGCCTCCATCACGGCGTTCGGCACCCTGCCGGGCATTTTCACGTAATGGAGGCAATAATGCTGACGACCACTCAAGCGCTCTGGTGGCTCATCGCCTTTGCGACACTGTTCGCCCTGCCCGGCATGCTCTACGCCAAGCGCCATCATGAAAGCCTCGAAGACTTCATCATCGCTCGCAACAGCCAGAGTGCCACTGCCACGGTACTGACCCTGATGGCATCAACCCTGGGCACCTGGATTCTATTCGGCCCGGCCCAGGCCGCTACCTGGGGCGGCCTGGCGGCGATTACCGGCTATGCACTCGGTTCGTTCGCCCCGCGCCTGGTGATGATTCCGCTGGGCCGACGTCTACGTGAATTCTCTCCCGAAGGGCACTCCCTCACCGAGTTCGTGATGAGCCGCTACGGTCGGCCGATGTATGCTTTCACCCTCGTCATCATGCTGTTCTATCTGTTCATTTCCCTGGCTGCGGGGATCACCGCCATCGCCATGATGGTGGCGTTGGTAGCACCCGTGCCGCTATGGGCGACCAGCGTGATCGTGATGGGCGCCACCTTGCTTTACACCCTCTACGGCGGACTGCGCGCCTCGATCTTCACCGACAAGGTACAGATGATCGTGATTCTGCCGCTGCTGTTCGTGCTCATCATCTTCGGTTGGCAGGCCGCTGGCGGTATCGAACCCACCCTCGAAGGGCTTGCAACCAATGCGCCGCAGCTTCTGAACATTGCGGACCTGGGCGGACTCAAGGCCGGCATCACCTTCTTCCTGGCTGTGCTGTTGACCGGTCTTTTCTATCAGGGCAACTGGCAGCGGGTATATGCCGCGCGGGATAATCGGGCCGTGCGCCTGGGGTTTTTCCTCGGCGGCCTCTTGAGCACGCCGATGATCTTCATGATGGGTCTGTTCGGCCTGGCCTTCGTGGGGCTTGGGTTACCCGGTGACGGCTCCGTGGCCCTGTTCAGCGTGCTGCTCGACGACACGCCAGACTGGTTCGGCATCGGACTGATCTTTCTCGGTCTTGCCCTGGTGATGAGCAGCGCCGACACCAGCATCAGCGCCGTTTCCAGCATGATCGCCGTGGATGGCGGGCGGCTGATGCCCCGTGCGAGCGACACCCAACTGATGCGCCTGTCTCGCTGGCTGATGCTTGCGATCGCGATTCCGGTCACCTTCGTCGCGGCTCAAGGGTATAGCGTGCTATACCTGTTCCTGCTGGCGGACCTGTTCTGCTGCGCGGCAGCCTTCCCGGTCTTCTTTGGCCTGTTCAATCGCCGTTTCGACGGTCGCGCTGCGGTGCTGGCAACCGCTGGTGGTCTGGTAGCGGGACTCTTCATGTTCCCCGCCCCAGGCGATGCCCTGAACACCCTGATGGAGTCCTTCCTGCTCGCCACCTTCGTGCCGGTGATCGTGGCACTGGTCATGCTTGTGATCCTGCCGGCCAAGGAGCGTTTTGATTTCGCGAGCTTGAAGTCCGGCGTGCGGCACTTTGAGAGTTAAGGACGCTCGAGCCCCAAATGGCCGCGCAGCGTGGTGGTGTCGTACGCTTCCCGGAACAGGCCCCGGCGCTGCAGTTCCGGGATGACATGCTCCACGAAATCCTCGATGCCGGAAGGCAGTGACGGCGGCATCAGGTTGAAGCCATCCGCGCCGCCCTCGCGAAACCAGCGCTCCATTTCATCGGCGATGGTTTCCGGCGTACCGATCATGGTGCAGTGACCGCCGCCAGCGGCCAATCGACCCAATAGCTCGCGCAGGGTGGGATTTTCCGTCTCGATAATGCGCAGAATCGTGGAATAGCGCCCCTGAGGACCGGTGAACTCGGTAAGTGGCGGCAATTCCGGCACCGGCGCATCCAGTTCCCAGTCGCTGCAGTCCTGTTCGATGAACAGTCCCAACTGGCGCAATGAGGCCTCAACCGGCAGGCACTCATCCAGGGCACGTTGCTTGGCCTTGGCCTCTTCCATGGTGGAACCGACATAAGTGACGAGCCCGGGCAAAATGGGTACCGGCACGCTGCGCCCTGCCGCACTTACCCGGCCCTTGATGTCCTGGTAATAGCGCTGGGCAGCGGGCAGATCATAAGCCACCGCGTAGATGGCTTCCGCAAAACGAGCCGCAAGATCGCGCCCCTGCTCGGATGCGCCAGCCTGTATCAATACAGGATGCCCCTGGGGCGGACGCGGCAGATTCAGCGGCCCATCGACGAGAAAGTGCTCGCCCCGGTGATGAATCTTTCTCACCTTGGCCGGGTCGGCATAGCGGCCTTTGCGGTCGCGTTCGATGGCATCCTCGGCCCAGCTGTCCCAAAGCGCCAGCACCGTCTGCACGAACTCCTCGGCTCGGGCGTAACGTGTGGCGTGAGAAGGCATGGAAACGTAGTTGTGGTTGCGCGCCTCCGCATCGAACATCGAGGTCACCACATTCCAGCCCACGCGCCCGCCGGAAATATGATCCAGAGACCCCACCAGCCTTGCGGCATGAAACGGGGTATAGAAGGTGCTGGAAATGGTGCTGATCAGGCCGATGTGCCGGGTCGCCCGGCTCATGGCGGAAAGCGCCGTCAGCGGCTCGAGATGCCAGTGAAAGCCGTCTTCCACGCTGCCCACACTCATGCCGTCGGCGAAAAACACCGCATCCAGCTTGCCACGCTCGGCGATCTGGGCGAGGGATTCGTAATAGGCGATATCCGTCAGCCGCTCGGCCGCGGAATTCGGATGCCGCCAGGCAGCCCGATGGTGGCCGCAGCCCATGATGAACAGGTTGATATGCAGCTTTTCTGTCTCGTTGCGCGTTTTCATCAGCCCTTCACCAATCCGCCGTCCACGATCAAATTCTGGCCGGTGATCGCCCGGGCCCAGGGCGAGGCAAAGAACAGCGCCACATCGGCGAACTCTTCCGGCGTGGTCACCCGGCGCAGCGGTGTGTTCTGGGCGATCAAGTCGAACACTGCCTCGGGGGTGGCGCTGGAGGCATCCGTGGTACGCAGAAGACCGCCGGAAATCATGTTCACGGTGATGTTGTCCGGGCCCAGGTCCTGAGACAACGTGCGGGTCAGGGACAAGAGCGCCGCCTTGCCGGCGGTATAGTCGTGATAGGGCACCACGGGGTTCTGGAACAGGTTGGTGCCGATATTGATGATGCGCCCACCGCCCTGCTCCCTCATCCCTGCAAGCGCTGCTTGAATGGTGTTGAGCGCTCCGCGATTCACCCCTTCGAACTGCTGGCTCATCTGCGCCCAGCTCAGACTGTCCGCTCGGGGTCGGGCATCCCCGTTGAAGGAAAAAGTGGGCAGTGCGTTATTCACCACGGTGGTGACAGGCGCACCGAAGTGCTCATGGGCCTTGTCGAAAAGCGCCTTTACTGCTTCTGGATCAGTGACATCGGCCTGAACGGCCAGCGCCCGCTCCGGCACCTCGCGAACCAGTGTCTCGGCAGCATCACGACTCTTGAAGTAATTGATTACCACTCGAGCACCCTGGGCGAGAAATGCACGAGACAGATGCGCGCCAAGCCCCCGGGCGCCACCGGTGATCAGCACGACTTGTGTGTCGATTGCAGGCGAGAAACTAGACATGAATAGGGCTCCTTGCACGGCAATGAAGGGTGCCGCCATGGAGCCAGCTGACATCCCTTCGCCAGCATTAACTGGATCAGGTTCAACGGGTATTGTCTCAGCGGCAACGACCGCACCCCGTGTCGAAACCACACCATAGCGCATTGTCGCGAACCAGGACAGCCATGGCCCTTCAGGAATGCCGGGAAAACCATGACGCGCAAAGACAACGAAGAAGCCAACAAACCATGCGCTTGCTGTACAGACGCAAGAGAGGAAATCAGGGGGAGGAAAAGGTGGCGTCCCATAGGGGGTTCGAACCCCTGTTACCGCCGTGAAAGGGCGGTGTCCTGGACCACTAGACGAATGGGACGTAATGATCGAAAAATTGGGTACCTGAAGCGGGAAACGAGATCCGGCCGGGCTGGCGCTCCAGCTTGCGACCCTCGCTTACCTTTATAACCAGATGATTCTGGAGCGGGAAACGAGATTCGAACTCGCGACCCTCGCCTTGGCAAGGCGATGCTCTACCACTGAGCTATTCCCGCATTGATTCCAAATTTTCTGGCACCTGCGAAAAGGAAGTGGCGTCCCATAGGGGGTTCGAACCCCTGTTACCGCCGTGAAAGGGCGGTGTCCTGGACCACTAGACGAATGGGACGCAGTGCCTTGCCTCGTCGAGGTGGCGCGTATATTAATTAGCCCGGTGATGGGTGTCAAGCACCCGCGACTTTGAAAAATGAGAGTGGAAAGTTATCCGCTTCTCGTTGTCTCATGGCATGCAGGCAAACAGGAAATCGGAGCTTCCATGAGCAACAAGATTCAAAAGAGCGATGAACAGTGGCGCGAACAACTCACCCCAGAGCAGTATCGCGTGACTCGCGAGAAAGGCACCGAGCCCCCTTTCAGCGGCGATCATCAGGTAGGTGACGAACACGGCATCTATCACTGCACGTGCTGTGGCGCGGCGCTGTTCGAAAATGAACACAAGTTCGACGCGGGCTGTGGCTGGCCGAGCTTCGACCGCCCCCTGGCGGAGGCGGCGGTAGAGGAGCATTTCGATGACTCTCATGCCATGCGCCGTATCGAGGTCGTCTGTTCGCGTTGCGACGCCCATCTGGGCCATGTCTTTCCGGATGGCCCTGCTGAGACCACCGGGCTGCGCTACTGCATCAATTCCGTCTCCCTGGACTTTCATCCCGGGGAATAGACTCACAGGCCAATCACACAGGGGCGCCGATCTGCTAAGATGGCGCCCATCTCATATGCACTACGCAAGGGTTCATTGATGCTCGGCTGGTACCCAGGACACATGAACAAGGCGCGCCGCCAGATCAAGGAAGCGCTGCCGGAAATCGATGTGGTGCTCGAGGTGCTCGATGCCCGCCTGCCCTACTCCAGCGCCAACCCCATGCTGGCGGAGCTCACCGAGCACAAGCCGGTGTTGAAGATCCTCTCCCGGGCGGATCTGGCCGACCCGGCACGGACAGACGAATGGGTCGCCCACTTCGACGCCCAGGAAGCCACTCGCGCCCTGGCAGTGACCACCACCAATGCTCGGGAACTCAAGCGCATTCCCAAACTGTGCCATGAATTGGCCGGCAGGGTGCGTGCGGATCGCGACGTGCGGGTCATGGTCATGGGTATTCCCAACGTGGGTAAATCGACGCTGATCAATGGACTGGCGGGACGCAAGATTGCCAAGACCGGCAATGAACCCGCGGTCACCAAGCGCCAGCAGAAGATTCGCATCGAAGGCCGTATTGCGCTGACCGATACCCCCGGCGTGCTGTGGCCGAAGATCGAGAATCAGGCCAGCGCCTACCGCCTGGCGGCCAGCGGCGCGATTCGCGACACCGCCATCGACTACCTCGATGTGGCGATGATCACCGCCGCGGAGCTGGCCAAGCGCTACCCGGATGAGCTGACTGCGCGCTTCAAGCTCACGGCGTTACCGGTTTACGTCCCTGCTTCACAGATTCGCGAAGTAGACGCCGACGGCCCACTCAACCCTGACCTGCTGGCATTGGCAGGCTTCGATGGGCAGGCCATCGTCAAGGAAATCGCCAGCAAGCGTGGCGGTCTGCGGCCCGGCGGCGAGGTCGATCTGCATCGCGGCGCCGAGGTATTGCTGCACGAATTACGCGACGGCAAACTGGGTCGCCTGACTCTGGAAACTCCTGCCGATATTCCAATACCCCATGTGGATGAAGTCACCACGGAATAGGCCCGGTCTCGCGCCCTATTGATGCTTTGGCGCTATCATCGTATCGCGTATGCTGAGCGAGAGTCGCACCCTCGCTAACGCCGTCAACGGAACACTCATGTCTATCCAAACACCCCTTGGCCAAGCGCCTGTTGAGCACACCCCCATCAGGAAGTCCCACAAGCTCGACAATGTCTGCTACGACATTCGCGGTCCGGTGCTGGAGCACGCCAAACAGCTCGAGGAAGAAGGTCAGCGCATTCTCAAGCTGAACATCGGCAACCCCGCCCCGTTCGGCTTCGAGGCACCGGAAGAGATACTTCAGGATGTGATGCGTAACCTGGCGACGGCCCAGGGCTATTGTGATTCCAAGGGGCTCTATTCGGCACGCAAGGCGATCATGCAGGAGTGCCAGCGCAAGGGTATTCCCGGTGTCGGCATCGAAGACATCTACATCGGCAACGGTGTCTCGGAGCTGATCGTGATGGCCATGCAGGCCTTGCTCAACGACGGCGACGAAGTTCTGATTCCGGCACCGGACTATCCGCTCTGGACCGCTGCGGCCAACCTTTCCGGCGGTCGACCGGTGCACTATATGTGCGACGAACAGGCCGACTGGGCACCGGATATCGCTGACATTCGCGACAAGGTAACCAGCCATACGCGTGCCCTGGTGCTGATCAACCCCAACAACCCCACCGGCGCCGTCTACCCCCCGGAGGTGATCAAGGAACTCCTGGCGATCGCCCGAGAGCATCATCTGGTGGTGTTTTCCGATGAGATCTACGACAAGATTCTTTATGACGACGTCGAACATGTCTCCACCGGTGCCCTGGCGGATGACGATCAACTGGTGGTCACCCTCAACGGCCTGTCGAAGAGCTACCGCTGCGCCGGTTTTCGCTCCGGCTGGATGATCTTCTCCGGCAATGCCGCCAAGCACCAGGCCCAGGATTTCATCCAGGGGGTCAACATGCTGGCCTCGATGCGTTTGTGCGCCAACGTGCCGGCCCAGCACGCCATACAAACGGCACTGGGGGGCTATCAGTCGATCAACGACCTGATTCTGCCGGGAGGCCGTCTACGCGCTCAACGTGACATCACCCATGAAAAGCTCAACGCCATTCCAGGGGTGTCCTGCGTCAAGGCCAAGGGGGCCTTGTACGCCTTCCCACGACTCGACCCCAAGGTGTTCAACATCCAGGACGATGAAAAGCTGGTGCTCGACCTGCTATTGCAGGAGAAGATCCTGCTGGTACAGGGTACCGCCTTCAACTGGCCGAACCCGGATCATGTGCGCATCGTTACCCTGCCCTGGGCGGATCAGCTCGAGGACGCGCTGGATCGTTTCGCGCGCTTTCTTTCCCGCTATCGTCAATGAGTTCATCTGCCAATACTTGAAACTCACACCGGCAGGACACATTTAAACAGGCCAATAACGAAAAAAATGTCATGTTTTATACGGCATGATTCTTGATAAACGAGGACAGCAATCCATGATGCGCATCATTCTGTTTCTGGCTACCAACCTTGCGGTGGTGCTGGTGGCCAGCGTTACTCTGCGCTTGCTTGGCGTGGAGCCGTATCTGAATGCCAACGGGCTGAACATGAATAGCCTGCTGATATTCTGTTTCGTGTTCGGCATGGCGGGTTCCCTGGTATCGCTCTTCATTTCCAAATGGATGGCCAAGCGCAGCACCGGCACCCAGGTCATTGAAACGCCAAGCAATGAAGCGGAGAAGTGGCTGATCGATACCGTTGCCGAGCTGGCCCAGCAGGCGGGCATCAAGATGCCCGAAGTCGGTATCTTCCCCGCTCAGCAGTCCAACGCTTTCGCCACCGGCTGGAACAAGAACGATGCCCTGGTCGCGGTCTCCGCAGGGCTGCTCAATCGTATGCGCCCGGAAGAAGTGCGAGCAGTGCTGGCCCACGAAATCGGCCACGTCGCCAATGGCGACATGGTCACCCTGGCGCTGATCCAGGGCGTGCTCAACACCTTCGTCATGTTCTTTGCCCGAGTCGTCGCGCAACTATTGGATAGCTTCCTGCGCCGGGACGATAGCGGCGGCGGATTGGGTTTCATGGGCTATTTTGCGGTGGTGATCGTTGCCGAAATCGTCTTCGGTCTGATTGCCTCGGTAATCGTTGCCTGGTTCTCGCGCTTCCGTGAGTATCGTGCCGATGCCGCCGGCGCCAAGTTAGCCGGCAGCGGCGCGATGATCAACGCGCTCGCCCGCCTCAAGACCGAAAGCCAGATGCCGGATCAAATGCCGGAAACTCTGACCGCGTTTGCCATCACTACCGGCCAGAGCCGCAAGATCATGGAGAAGCTGTTTGCCAGCCATCCGCCGCTGGATGAGCGTATTCGCGCCTTGAAGGAATCCGCCTATCGGGAGTAAACATACGCAATTCGCTCTCCTCGACTCCGGCCTTCGCGTCGGAGTTTTTTTATAAAAAAATAAAAGTAGACGGTACAAAAATGACTGAACGACGATCCTGAACGTGGCCTCGACAACGCAATGCCATTCGACCTTTTACGTATCTGCTTCTACGGTTACTACTAGAAAGGTAATGACCACAAGGAAATCCCTGGATGGAAAAGCTTGCTCGGAAACTCCGGCTCCAGACCGACCCCGTTATATTCTTCGTTTCAGCAGCCATCATGGTGGTATTTCTTGTCACCTTGCTTCTGATCCCCGATACCATTGAGCAGGCCTTTGGTGCTGGACGCACCTGGATTGTCACCAACCTCGGTTGGTTTTTCATCTTCGGCGTCACCAGTTGGGTAATTTTTCTACTGTGGGTGGCGATAAGCCGCTATGGCATGATTCGCCTGGGAGGCAACGACGCCAAGCCGGACTACGGCAACATTTCCTGGTTCACCATGCTGTTTGCCGGGGGTATCGGCACCGTCTTGATGTTCTGGGGGGTGGCAGAGCCGATCTCCCACTTCTCCAACCCGCCCCACCCGGAGGTAGAACCCTTTACCGTGGCGGCCGCCGACGATGCCATCGGCTTTGCGATCTACCATCTCGGTCTGCACACCTGGGCAATCTTCACCCTGCCGGGGCTGGCCTTCGCCTATTTCATCTATCGCTATGATCTTCCCATGCGCTACAGCTCGGTGTTCTATCCGCTGATCGGCGATCGCATCTACGGGCCGCTGGGCAAGACGCTGGACGTCTTTGCCGTGCTCGGCACCCTGTTCGGCGTCGCCGTGTCCGTCGGCCTGGGCACCCAGCAGATCAATGCCGGCTTGAGTGAACTGTTCGACATCCCCAATGCGGTCATTCCCAAGGTCATCATCATCGCCGTCCTCACCACCGTCGCCGTGGGTTCCATCGTGGCCGGGCTGGATTCCGGCGTAAAGCTGCTGTCCAACATCAACATCGGCATGGCGGTTGGCCTGATGCTGTTTGTGCTGTTTACGGGGTCCACGGTGTTTCTGCTGAGGGCCACCATCGAGACTCTTGGTCTTTATATCTACAACATCGTGCCCATGGCGTTCTGGAACGATACCCTGGCCCAGTACACCCACGAGGAAGGCGGCTGGGGCTGGCAGGGCAACTGGACCGTCTTCTACTGGGCCTGGACCGTGACCTGGTCGCCCTTCATCGGTATCTTCGTCGCCCGCATCTCGCGAGGTCGCACCATTCGCGAGTTCGTCCTCGGGGTTCTCTTCGCCCCTTCGATCTTCACGCTGATCTGGTTTTCGATCTTCGGCTGGTCGGCAATGGAAATCGACGGTATCGGCGCGGACGCCCGGGCCGCTCTTGGCGATCAGGCCGGGGCGCTTTCAGCCGCGGTGGCGGACAGCGTGCCCCTGGCAATGTTCGCCTTCTTCGAGCACTTTCCCTTCGCCACCATCATCAAGGGGCTCGCGGTGGTCATCGTGGCGATCTTCTTTGCCACCTCCTCGGACTCGGCCTCTCTGGTGGTCGACATGCTATGTACCGGCACGCCGGAGCCGGGGCCCGTGCATCAACGCTTGTTCTGGGGGATTTCCGAAGGGGTGCTCGCGGCCATGCTGATCGTGCTCGCCGGCGAAACCGGCCTGCTCGCCTTGCAGCAGGTGATCACGGTGATTGGCCTGCCGATCTTCATTCTGGCATTCGTCATGATGATCGCGCTGTTCCGCGGTTTGAAAAGCGAGCATATCGACAAGGTCACCGTAGGGGAGCCGCCCAGAACGGAGGATTTGTAAAGCCTATGTTCAACCCACCACCTCGACTGGCATCCCCACCTCCAGCTCGCCACCGGTCAGCACGACCAGATTCTGACCGAACTCGACCTGGCCTGTCAGTCCGCGTCGGTACCCGGCCAGAGTGCGTAGAGGTTCGCGTTGATCGATGAAGGTACCGGTCTGCGGATCGACGGTGATCATGGCGCAGCGGGTACAGGGCTTGCGCACCGCGAGTTCCGTTTCACCGATACGCAGCAGGTGCCATTTATCTTCGGCAAAGGGCACGTCACCGGAGACCACCAGATTGGGCCGGAACTGGGCCATGACATGATTGCCTGGGGCGCGCTCATTGAGATCCTCGAGAGAGGCCTCGCCGATCAGCATCAAGGGAAAGCCATCGGCGAAACTGACCCGCTTGCCGATCGCCTGACGATAGCGCGGCGAACGCTCGCCGAGCCACAAGAAGCGGGCTGGTTCGCCGATGGCCTGTTCGCACCAGCGATCGGCGTCTGGCGTGGTGGTCAATGCCCGGAAACTGTCGTTCCATACCTGGGTCGCAAAGGGTGCTTTCTCAAAGGCATCGAACGCGAGCGTCAGCGGCTCGAGGGTTGGATGATGCAGCACGATCCCTCCATTGCTCAGTTCTGCGCGGATGGTCACCAGTTGCGGGTGGGAACGGGCGGTGAGAAAGACGCCGTCGGGTCTTGCCAGCATGAAGCGTCGATCCCCTTCGATACCCTCTTCACCGACGACGGCACGCTCCAGCGATTCTCCGGCGGTGGATTTGATCGGATAGCGGTAGAGGGCTGACAGCTGCAAGGTAGCGGAAGGCATTGGTCGTTTCTCTGGTCATGGCTGCATCTTTCAGGATGGCAACACGCTGTCACTTGCCGGCAGGTTTGGGCTTGAAGCCGAAGCCTTCGATGACGTCGCGTAGATCGCCGCTGTTCTTCTTCAATTCCACCCTCAGAGTCGAAAATTCCCGGCGCACCGGGTATTCGGCGCGATAACGGTCAAACGCCTGGGTCAGGCCCAGTCGCCGGCGATAGCGATCGAAGCCAATCATGTCGCGACGCACGTCGTAGCAGGCTCGCACGCACAGCGACAGCGCCTCCATGGGCGGTGCCTGACCGGACAGCACGATCTTGCGCAGCCAGTTGTCGGGCTTGATCTGACCGAGTTTACGCCGAGCGGGCAAGCCGAAATAACGCATCATGGCCTGATAGACCAGTTCGGTGCCGCGCATCTTGCCATCCAGGCTATAACCGGCGATGTGGGGTGTGGCGATATCCACCAAATCATAAAGCACCTGATCGATGGCGGGCTCGTTCTTCCACACATCGAGCACGGTACTCAGATCCCCCCGCTCCTCGAGCCGCTGACGCAGTGCCATGGTATCGATGCAGGTGCCTCGCCCGGTATTGATCAGAAGCGTGCCCGGTTTCAGCGCGGCAATGCGCGTCGCGTCCAGAAGATGGCGGGTGGGGTGCTCTCCTTCGTTGGTCAAGGGCGTATGCAGGCTGACGATGTCGGCACGTTTGATCAGCGTATCGATATTGAGGAAATCATCGCGATTTTCCTGCTTTGCCCGGGGGGGATCGCAGATCAGGCAGGTAACGTCGAGTTCTTCGAGACGCTGGCGCAAACGATCACCCACATTGCCGGCGCCGACGATGCCGACGGTACGCTCCGCCAGCACGAAGTCCTGCTCTTCCGCCAGCATCAGCAGGCTGGACAGCACGTAATCGACCACGGATTCGGCATTGCTGCCCGGAGCGCTGGCGAAGCCGATCTGCCTTTCCCGCAGGTAGTCCATATCCATATGATCGGTGCCAATGGTGCAGGTGCCTACAAAGCGCACCTTGGAGCCTTCAAGCAGCGCGGCGTTGACCTGGGTGATGGAGCGTACCACCAGAATATCCTGATCGCGTACGGCATCATTGTCGATCTCGCGGCCCGGCATACGGGTGATCTCGCCCAGCTCGC
The DNA here is from genome assembly GCF_947493865.1 of uncultured Halomonas sp. Lineage (GTDB taxonomy): Bacteria > Pseudomonadota > Gammaproteobacteria > Pseudomonadales > Halomonadaceae > Modicisalibacter. The sequence continues at coordinate 54,336 of NZ_CANLTC010000008.1, read as the reverse complement.
CGAAGAATTCATCCGCCAGGGGCACGTTTTGATCCACTAGTAGGCGCATGGGTGTCTTGCTCCTTGTTCGCAGCCAGCGGGCGGTTACAATAATGCATGCCATCTTAGGCCGTGCTTTCGAGCGCCACAAGGACAAAGCCCCCCGCCAAGGAGACCCCGTGATCGTTCGCTGGGAAAGTAATCATGACTACGTGCTCGTGCATATCCATCAGGACATGTTCGGCGACTGGATATTCAGTCGTGCCTGGGGCCAGATTGGCACCCAGTTCGGCGGGCTCAAGCATCAGGTGGCGGGCAGTCACGATCAGGCGCTGATGTGGCTCGAAGACGTTGCCACTATCCAGGCTGCGCGGGGCTTCCTCAAGGTGCTCGAGGCAAGTGACGAAAGCCCCGAGGGACGCGATGCGGTCCAGCAACTGTCGCTGCTCGGCATCTGATCGAACCGGCTAGCCCAAGAAACGCCGCCCGTTGACCTGCCGCGCCCCTACAGGTTTCTCAGGGGCGTGCGACGACTCATCGACGAACGCCAGCAGGCCCCGGATGTCCAGCCAGGCCGCCAACCGATCCCGCTCGAACCCTCGCTCCAGCTCATCGCCCTGTTCATCCGCCAGCACCGGTATCCGGGTACCGTAACGCGCGATCAAGGCATCGCTATCCGCGATCTCGACCCGCTCGAGAACGATATCTTCGATGCCAATGCGGGCAAGTTCGGCCTCGAGCTGCTCACATAGATGACAGCCCAGGGTGGTATAGAACGTCAGTCGTCTCATGTGTCCTCGCGATGACGAATCAGGAAACAGTGATGCAGATTGGGGCGGCGCTGAAAATCCGGATCGAAGGTCTGAGCCGAGATGTCCTCCACCGCATAGCCTTCGAGCACAGCGTCGTCCAGTTTGAAACGCCGATGGTTGTTGGAAAATATCAGCGTGCCGCCGGATGCCAGGCGCGCCATGGCCAGATCCAATAGTCGGCCATGATCACGCTGGATATCCAGGCTCTCCTCCATCTTCTTGGAGTTGGAGAAAGTCGGCGGATCGAGAAAGATCAGATCGAACTCGCTGCCGGCGGTTTGCAGCCAGTGAAAGCAGTCTTCCCGCACCACCCGGTGGCGACTGGGATCGATTTTATTGAGCGCCAGGTTGTCCCGGGCCCACTCCAGGTAGGTATTGGAGAGATCCACGCTTACGCTGTCGCTGGCACCCCCTTTTTCATTTCGCCCTCCAGCACCTAAGGCCGCCTGCACCGTGGCGGTGCCGGTGTAGCAGAATAGATTGAGAAAGCGCTTGCCGGCAGCCATCTCGGCAATCCTGCGCCGTACCGGGCGATGATCGAGAAATAGCCCGGTATCCAGATAATCCCGCAGATTGACCCACAGCATCGCATTGCCTTCCCGCACCTGGAAACGCTCGCCGCTACTGTCGCGTTTCTGGTACTGGGTCTTGCCCGTCTGGCGCTCGCGCTGCTTGAGGTAGATACGATCGGGGCGCACTTCAAGCACCTCGGGGATTACCTCCAACGCGTCCATCAATCGACGCTGGGCCTGGGCGGCGTTGACGGATTTCGGCGGCGCGTACTCCTGGACATGCACCCGGTCGCCATACACATCCACCGCCAGGGCGTACTCCGGCATATCCGCGTCATAGAGCCGGTAGCAGGTTTCACCGCTTTTCTTGAGCCACTTCTTGAGGCGCTTGCGGTTCTTTTCCAGCCGGTTGGCGAACATCTGCGCGCCCTCGGAGTGCCTGGATGCCGGCTCCATGCTGGAGGTAGACCCGCTGCCATGCCGGAGCTGATCCGACTCGGACTCAGCAGGTTCTGCATCATCTGCGGACACGTCATTCGCAGGTACATCGATCAACAGCAGCTTGCAGTCCAGGGCGCCGTTCTTGAAGGCATACTGCTTGCGTGCCCGCAGCCCGGTACGATGGCCAAGCTCCGGGTTGCCGGTGAACAGCGCCAGGGTCCAGCCGGGAAACTCACGTTGCGCCCGCTCTCCCAGACTCGCATACAGGGGCACCAACTCCGGCAATTCACCGATGCGCTCGCCATAGGGCGGATTGGTGATCATCAATCCCGGTCCAGCGCAGTTCTCCGGTCGACTCAGCCGGGCCACGGTGCCGCCACGAAAGTCGATCAGCGCGGGAATGCCGGCCCGCATGGCATTGCTCTTGGCGGCGGACAGTGCCTGGGGGCTCTGATCGGCTCCATACAGCTTCGACTTGATGCGCCGCCGCCCAAGGCTTGCCCGGGCTTCGGCCTCGCGCTTGAGTTCTCTCCAAAGCGCGTCATCGTGGCCCGCCCAGCCATGCAAGCCGAAGCGTTCACGGTTGAGATTCGGTGCGATATCCGCTGCCATCAGCCCGGCTTCGATGACCAGTGTGCCGGACCCGCACAGCGGGTCGATGAGCGGCTCGCCACGCTTGGCCCGGGCCGGCCAGCCCGCTCGCACCAGCAACGCCGCCGCAAGGTTCTCCTTGAGCGGTGCATGGCCGGGGTCGCGGCGATAGCCGCGCTGATGCAGGCTGGTACCCGCCAGATCGACCCCCAGGGTCAGTCGGCCACGATGCAGATGCACGAACAGGCGCAGATCCGGCTGACGCAACTCCACCCTTGGGCGCTCCTGGCCAGCTTCACGCAGGGCATCCACCACCCCGTCCTTGACCGTCTGAGCACCGAATCGGGTATGGCGGATGTGCTCGGAGTGACCGTGAAAGTCCACCGCCAGGGACGCATTGGGCGCCAGATGCCGGGTCCAGTCGATGCGTCTCGCCACTTCCTGCAGCGCTGCCGGACGCTCGATGCCCTCTTCTCGTGCAAGGCACAGCACGATGCGATTGGCCAACCGCGACCAGAGGCAGGCGCGATAGCCCACCTCGAGGGTGCCTTGAAAATAGATCCCGGCCACGGTGCTTTTGCTCGCCAGCCCGCCCAAACTCGCAATTTCATCAGCGAGAAGCTCTTCATTGCCTTTGGGGCAGGTTGCAAAAAAGGTCATTGCGGCATTTTCTTGATGTTCAGACATGGAACATGAATCCCGACATGGTGCGCTTTAATCCTCTAATATTTTTTCAGTAACGATCTAGTAACAATTTTTGTCTCGACAATCCTCAGTTAACTAGTCTAAACCTTAAGTCTAGTAGCTACTAAAAGACGCATGCGTTTCTTGTCCGGACTCGGGAATGATGCAGGGAATTTTCCCTGTATTCCTGACTAATTTTCCTGAGTCCAAATTTCGATCTTCAGTGAGGTCATCCGATGAAACGACAGAAACGTGATCCCTTCCAGCGTGCGTATGTCCACGGTTACAAGGCTGGCATGGGAGGCCGCTCCCGGGATGATTGTCCCAGTCAGGATATCAATATTCGCGAATACTGGATGAGCGGTTGGCGTGAAGGTCGCGGGGATCAATGGTCGGGAATGACAGGCGTTTCCGGTATCCATAAAAACCCCATGGTGACTTGATTCCAGAATAGCTTTTCCGGACCATTGCTGAGCGAAGGTGTTCAGCAAAAGGATCGGTCAAAGTGCTCCATTAAGGCCCGTGCTTCTATCACGGGCCTTTCTGTTCACGGGTCTTTCTGTTTACGGGCCTTTCCATTTACGAGCCTTTCTGTTTCAGGATTGTCTGCCCCGAAAGGCTTGATCTCAAGACGCTATGCCTTGTCGCTTTGCAGCGCCTGAATACACTCACCTATCAAGCCTGGTCCACGGTAGATAAACCCGGTATAGAGCTGAACCAGGTCTGCCCCCGCCTCGCGCTTGGCCTTCGCTTTCTCGCCGCTGTCGATACCACCGACGCCGATGATGGGCATATTCGGCAACTGTTTGCGTAGCTCGCGAATCACTCGGTTGGATGCCTCGAACACCGGGCCGCCGGACAGACCGCCCTGCTCATCCGCATGAGGCGACCCAGCGATCGCTTCGCGAGAGATGGTAGTGTTCGTGGCAATCACCGCATCGATGGCATTGGCGGAAAGCGCCTGGGCAACAAGGCCCACTTCTTCGGTTTCCATATCCGGGGCGATCTTGACTGCCAGGGGCACAGGCTTGTCTTTTTGCCGATCCAGACGCGAACACTCTTCTCGCAGCGCACCTAGCAGTGCATCGAGATGCTCACCAAACTGCAGGTTGCGTAGCCCCGGGGTGTTGGGCGAGGAGATATTGACGGTGATGTAGTGCGCGTGAGGGTGCACTTGGGTCAGACAGGTCAGATAGTCATCGACGGCACGCTCTACCGGCGTGGTCAGATTCTTGCCGATATTGATGCCAATCACGCCGGCGTAGCGGCTCTTCTTCACGTTGGCGACGAGGTGGTCGACGCCGCCATTGTTGAATCCCATGCGGTTGATGATGGCCTGACGCTGGGGCACCCGAAACATGCGAGGTCGCGGGTTACCTGGCTGGGCCTTGGGGGTCACCGTACCGACTTCGACGAAGCCGAAGCCCAGTGCCCCCAGGGCATCAAGATGATCCGCATTCTTGTCCAGTCCTGCCGCGAGCCCTACCCGGTTGGCAAAGCGCAGCCCCATCACCTCAACCACGGCGGCGCTGTCATGGCGCTGTTGCCGGGCACTCAAGACACCCGAGCGGTGTAGAAAACTCAGGCTCTTGAGAGAGAGCTCATGCGCCGTCTCCGGATCAAGGCGGAAGAGCAGCGCGCGGGCAAGGCTATACATCACGGATTCCTGCTACAGGTAGCTGTCACAAATGCCTACTGGGTATCGAGCTGCTGCACCCGCAGGGTGTAGTTGTTGACCCCGCTGCCTGCCCTTCCGAACTTCTGTCCCTTGACCCAGACGGTATAGCGACCTGGTGCCAGCCGTGTTTCGATGTCGAAATCGCCTTCGAACCCTTCTGCCTTGTCGCTGGCGACCACATTACCGTTTGAATCCAGCACCTTGGCTTCAAGGCGATAGTCCGTTTCGCTACCCACGAAGGTAGAACTGGTCACGGAGACGGTGCCTGCCTCGGCCACGTCGAAGCTGAGCACTTCGCCCTGGGTACGGATGTCGATATCCGCCACGAGCTCGTCAAAGGCCTCGGGCTGGCGTGACGAAGCGGCTTCCTCATTCCCGGCATTGTCGAGGCGGGAACTGCGCTCCTGTGCAGCGACACCGCCGTTGGCGCTCGCCTGGGGGGGCGGCACGTCAAGTGCACTCTGTTGCTGAGAAGACAAGGACGGCGGCGCTTCATTTCTCGCCGCCCCTGCGGCTCCGGAAGATCCATTACTGGGCACATTTTGCGGAGTGCTTGCAGAGGGGCTCGCCTTGGGTGCCGCGATGGTGGCCACTTCGTCATTATTATTGACGAAGCCAGTGGTACGCCCATCCCGCCCGGCCCCACCGAACTGGATGCTCGAGCCGCCATCGATGCCGCTGGTAGTCGTATCCAGACGCTTACCCTGGGCATCGAGTCCAGCGACCGAAACGGTGTAGCTGTTACCACCGGTGGACTCGCTACCGAACTTGTTGGCCGAGACGCGCAACACATAATCACCCGGTTCGAGTTCCTCGACCAGCCGCAGTCCGCCATTCTGGCCAAGCCCTTTACCGCTTGCCAGGACATTGCCTTGGACATCCAGCAACGTCGCTTCGATACGATAATCGACGGATTCACCAACGAAGGTGCTACTGGTGAACACGTAGCGCCCCGCATTTTCAACGGTGAACGGATGTTCATGAGTGCCACCGAACCCAAAGCTCTGGCTTCGCGCATCGGTACGCGAGGTGAAGAAACGGCTGAGATCGACCTTGGCGGCGGCCTTTTCGGCACGCTGTAGTGCCGGACTATCCGCGAGTGCGGGCAACACCACACTGGACAGTCCCAGCGCCATGAGGACAGGGAGTGCACGATATTTCATGGGGCCTCTCTACAATGTCATTTGAGGAATCGCTGACCGGGTCGTGGCACAGCATACCAGAGAGTACGCGCTGCGCATCGTCCTGCCGATAAAAGCGTTTCACGCAGGACGATGTGGAGAAAACACAAGGCCTCTGCCCGAACCATGTCGAACAGAGGCCTTGTGTGGCGCGTGACGTTATCCGGTCAGCCTTGCCTATTCACTTTTTCAAATTTCGCTATTACTTTCCGAAAGATCGACCAGCTTGCGAATCGCCACGGCAAACAAGGCAAAACTCGGCTGTGCGCCCGCATTGATTTCATGAATCAATTTGCACCAGCGCTCGTATAGAGCCGCATGACGCTTGATCCACTCCTCCACCCGAGGTTCGGCTTCCTTCGGCGCATCTTCCAGGTTCAGCACGTTGACCGTGAGTGCCAGTTGCTGACGATCGAGATCATCCCGGAAGGCCTCCCGGGCCTGGGCCTGCCAGCTGTCGTGCACTTCGAGGGCGTTGACCTGATCCGTCACCCAGGGCAGTTCCAGACGCTGGCCCACTTCGTAATAGACATTCGCCACCCGCTGAATCTTCTCATCGGTCTGACGCGCCGCGCCGATGATGCCAAGCCCTGCATAGAGTTGATTGGTCGCTGCGACGATATCCGCCAAGGCCTTGGGCACGCCGGCTTTTTCGAGATCATCGCGCCGCTTTTTCCAGGTCTTGAGATCATCGCCCCGTAGCCGCTTGCCGATGCCTTCCTGAAGCTGTTTCAGGCGAGGTGCGAAGTAGTCGATGTTCTCCTGTACCGATTGACTGGAACGCTGACGCAGGAACCAGCGAGCCATGTGATAGATCAGGCTTCTCAGCTCGAGCATCATGCGATACTGCACCTGACAATCGACCTTGTTGTCCAGCGCTTCGATCTGATTCCACAGGCTGCTCAGGTTGAAGCTGTCCCGCGCCATGATATAGGCCCGAGCAATCTCGGCGCGGCCCGCGCCGGTGGTATCGATCAGGCGTCTGGCGAAGACGATCCCCATGTGGTTCACCAGATCGTTGGCAACCTGAGTAGCGACAATTTCCCGCTTGAGGCGATGCTCGTAAAGCTGCTCGCCGAAACGCTCCACCAGCACTTCAGGGAAAGCAGACTCTATGCACGCTTGGACAAAGGGGTCGTCCGGCACATCGGATTCGATCAGATCGCCCTTCAAGGTACTCTTGGCATAGGAGATCAATACGGACAGCTCCGGCCGGGTCAGACCCTCGTCCGCGTTGGAACGCTCGATGAGCGCCTCGTCTTCCGGCAGGAATTCAAGCTCCCGATCGAGATGACCGCTAGCCTCGAGCTCATTGATGAAGCGCCGATAGGGCCCCATGTTCTGCTTGGCCAGGATTGCCGACAGGGAGAGCGCCTGAGCCTGACGGTAGTTGCTCAAGAGCACAAGCTTGGCGACGTCCTCGGTCATGTCCTCCAGCAGCTTGTTGCGCTGCTTGTCGGTCATGTCGCCCTGCTTGACGATATCGTCGAGCAGGATCTTGATATTGACCTCTTGATCCGAGCAGGTCACGCCGCCGGCATTGTCGATGAAGTCGGTATTGAGCCGGGTGCCGCGCCAGGCCGCTTCCATGCGACCCCGCTGGGTCATGCCCAGGTTGCCGCCCTCACCGATCACTCGGCAGTTGACTTCGCGACCATCGATACGCAGACCATCGTTGGCCTTGTCTCCCACGTCCGCATTCGTTTCCTCGCTCGATTTGATGTAGGTACCGATACCGCCGTTCCAGATCAGGTCGACCTTGGATTTGAGCATGGCATTGATCAGATCGTTGGGCGAGAGCTTGTCCTGCTGGATGCCGAACACATCCTTCATCTGCTTGGTGATGTCGATCGACTTGGCGCTGCGCTTGAAGACACCGCCACCTTCCGAGATCAGGGAGCTGTCGTAATCCTCCCAGCTCGAGCGGGGCTGTTCGAACAGGCGCTTGCGCTCCTTGAAGGAGCTGGCCGCATCCGGCGCCGGATCGATGAAAATGTGCATGTGGTTAAAGGCACCCACCAGGCGTATCTTGTCGGAAAGCAGCATGCCGTTGCCAAATACGTCCCCGGCCATGTCGCCAATGCCCACCACGGTGAACTCGTCCTCCTGGGTATTCACGCCGAGTTCACGGAAGTGACGCTTCACCGACTCCCAGGCGCCCCGGGCCGTGATTGCCATTTTCTTGTGGTCGTAGCCATTGGCGCCGCCGGAAGCGAAGGCATCACCCAGCCAATGGCCGTACTCAAAAGAAATCTCGTTGGCGATATCGGAAAACGAGGCCGTGCCCTTGTCCGCCGCCACCACCAGATACGAGTCGTCTTCGTCATGGCGCACCACCGCCTCGGGTGGCACGATTTCACCGCCTTCAAGGTTGTCGGTGACATCGAGCAAGGCGCGGATGAAGAGCTGGTAGCAGGCAATGCCCTCTTTTTGAACGGCATCGCGATCGGCATTCGGTGGCATGCGTTTGCACACGAAACCACCCTTGGCGCCCACCGGCACGATGACCGCGTTCTTGACCTGCTGGGCCTTTACCAGCCCGAGAATCTCGGTACGGAAATCCTCGTGGCGATCCGACCAGCGCAGCCCGCCTCGGGCTACCTTGCCGCCGCGCAGGTGCACCCCTTCGACCCGGGGCGAGTAGACGAATATCTCGAACACCGGCCGCGGCTTGGGCATGTCGGAAATCTGGGTCGGTTCGAGCTTGTAGGCGATGTAGCTCTTGTTCCCCCCGTCATCCGCGCGCTGATAGTAGTTGGTGCGTAGCGTGGCCTGGATCAGTTCGATGTAGCGGCGCAGCAGCAGATCGTCGTTGAGACTCGCCACCGTATCGAGCAATTCATTGAGCCGCTCGAGGCAAGCCTGTTCTTCCTTTTCCCGCCCCTGCTGTTCGGGATCGAAGCGTAGCTCGAACAGAGTGACCAGCTCCCGAGTGATCTCGGGGTAGCTTGCCAAGGCATTGGCGATATAGCGCTGGGACAGGCTGAAGCGTATTTGCTTCAGATAGCGGGCATAGCCACGCAGCATGGCCACTTCGCGCCAGTTCAGGTTGGCGCCGATGATCAGCCGATTGAAGGCGTCGTTCTCCGCTTCGCCGGTCCAGATGCGACGGAATGCATCGACGAAGACGTCCCGCATCTCTTGCAGGTTGACGATCTCGCTGGCGTGATGTTCCAGGGTAAAGTCGTGAATCCAGAAGGAGCGATCCTCGGCGTGAATGTCGTAGGGCCGCTCTTCCATCACCCGCAACCCAAGGTTCTCCATTACCGGCAGTACATCGGACAGCGGAATCGGGTCGTCCTTGTGAAACAGCTTGAGATTGATACCTTCGACGTCCTCTTCCACTAGACGATAAAGGCTCAGGGAAATGGGGGCCCCTTCTTCGAGTTCGTCGATATGATGCAGATCGTAAACCGCCGTACGCGCCGTGAAGTCGTCCTGGTAGCTCCCCGGGAAAGCGTCGCGATAGCGGTTGAGCAGCACATTGGCCTGCTCTTCGCCGAAGCCTTCGACGAGGGCGCTATGCAGATCGTCCTTCCAGCTGCGCGCTATCGACGCGATCTTCTTCTCGAGTCGCCGCAGATCGTATTCGACGGGCTTCTCGTCGTTGAAGCGCAGAATGTACTGGATTCGTGCCAGTACCGATTCGGAAAGATAGGTGTTGAAGTCGCCGAACTCTGCATCGAGTTCTTCGCACAATAGCTTTTGTATGCGCACCCGCAAATCCGTGGAAAACACATCCCGGGGCACGAAGACCATGCAGGAATAGAAGCGCCCGAAACGATCCTCACGTACGAACAGGCGCACCCGGCGACGCTCGCGGATGTTGAGGATGCCAAGGACGGTATCCGTGAGCTCTTGCGTATCGATCTGGAATAGATCGTCTCGTGGAAAGACCTCGAGAATATTCATCAACTGCTTGCCATTGTGGCCACCGGGATTGAATCCCGAGGCCTTCAACACCGTATCGATCTTCTTGCGCAGCATCGGCACGTTACGCGGCGAATCGTTGTACACCGTTGCCGCATAAAGCCCCATGAAACGGCGCTCGCCGATGATATTGCCCTTGTCATCGTAGCGATCGATGATGATGTAATCCGGATAGGCGGGACGGTGCACCCTGGCGTGATGGGCGCTCTTGGCAAAGGAGATCAATTCCGGTGTGTGGACATGCTCGTCCACGATATTCTTTTCACTACGAATGTGTTCGCGATAGCGGGGCTGGTCGAGTTTAAAAACACCGAGATCGCTACCCTCGACATGGCGAAGTCCTTTACTGCTCTTGGCCTTGCCCTTCTTGCCGTCAATCTCGTATTCATCGTAACCGAGGAAGGTGAAGTTATCGTCGATCAGCCATTCGAGAAAGGCGAGAGTTTCCTTGTAATCTGCCGCATCGACCGGCTCGGGCCGTGCTTTCTTTAGTTCATCGAGCGCGGTTCTGGCCTGCTTGCGCATCGGCTCGAAGTCCTCGACGGCGGTACGCACATCGACCAGCACCTCTTCCAGACTGGATTCAAGTTCCTCGAGTACCGCTTCATCGGAATGACGATCGACTTCGATCACGATGATCGATTCCCGGTTTTCCGGGGCGTTCTTGGCATTGACCGAGGTGGCTCGAACCAGCTGATGCTGCTTGTCGCGTTCTACCGCCAGCACCGCGTTGTGGATAGCGTGCACGGTGATGCCACGGCGGGTGAGCTCGATGCGCACCGAGTCCACCAGAAACGGCATATCCTCGTGTAGCACGCCGACTACCGTGTGGGTGGACTGCCAGCCGTGTTTTTCGAAATCCGGATTGTAGACGCCGACCTTGGGCTTGGAGGGGTCATGTTGCTGAATGAAGTGCCAGATCGACAGCGTCGCACCGTAGACATCGTCAAGATGGCGTTCGTTCAGATCCTCGAGGGGCGCATTGGCATAGAAATCCTCGGCGAAAGCAGCGATCGTCTTCACCTTGTCCTGAGGCAGGCGCTTCTTGAGCTGTTCCCTCAGTTGGGCCAGAAATTCTTTCTTGTCATCGATTGCGACGTGTTGCATCAATCACCTCGGCTGCTTCCGGGCGCCATTTGCGGCCGGTAAATATTCATCGGGCGCAGCTTGATTGGCTGCGCCGTTACGTGGGTACGAGTTTACTCTAGCTTACCTGGCCACCCCTATCGACATGCCCGCTTCTTCATGGCGCATGCCGTACGCGCATCACTCTTTACTGAAGCACCATCAGAAACCGAAGCATCACCAGAAAAGAGAACCTCTATGCCCTATACACACCGTTCGAGTAGCACACCGCATTCGCAGTGATCGGTCCAGGGGAACTGATCGAACAGCGCAAAGCGCGTGATGGCATGGGTATCCTTTAGCTGCTCGAGGTTGGTCAGCAACGTTTGAGGGTTGCAAGAGATATAAACGATGCGGGAATAGTCGCGCAGCTGTTCGCAGCTATGTTCGTCAAGCCCCGCGCGAGGAGGATCGACCAGCACCGTGGTGAAGGCATACGATTCAAGTGCCATGGCGCTTACCCGTCGTCCTTTTTGTTCATCCGGCGTCTCGCCGCTCTTTTCGCTGAGATTTTGATTAGCCAGGGCTTGAGCGAACTCCTCGGCGGACATGCGGGCCACCACCGCGTTGTCGATCCCGTTGGCCGTCAGATTGGTCTGAGCCGAAGCAACGGCGGTGCGGGATATCTCAGTCGCCAGCACCCGGCGAAAGTTCTCTGCCAGGGCCACGGTGAAATTACCGTTGCCGCAGTAGAGCTCCACCAGGTCACCCTGCTGACTGCCTCGGGTCACGTCCCTTGCCCAGCTCAACATCTTGCGGTTGATCTGGGCGTTGGGCTGGGTAAAGCTGTTTTCCACCTGCTGATAAACGAACTCGCGATCATCCTCCAGCGCCAGTCGTTCCCAGACATGGTCCCGCTCGAGCACGCGCCGCTGCTTGCGGGCCCGCCCGATGATCATCACATTCAAGCGCTCCTGCAGCTCGCGCGCCTTTTGCTCCCAGCCATCATCAAGAGCGCGGTGATAGATCAGGCTGACGAGCGCTTCACCGGCAAGTGTCGTCAGAAAGTCCACCTGAAACAGCTTGTAGCGCAGCGCAGGCTCGTCCCGCAGCGCCTCGATCAACTGCGGCATCAGCTCATTGATGCGCTCACTTGCCACCGGGTACTGATCGAGTCGCACGATTTTCTTGCTGCTCGGATCCTCTGCATCAACCTCGAACATGGCATAGAACAGATCGTCGCCTTCGTGCCACAGGCGAAATTCGCAGCGCTGGCGAAAGTAGCTGGGGGGCGAGGCAAAAACCTCCAGCGGGGGTGGGTCAAGATGGGCAAAGCGTCGAGTGATGATGTCGCGCTTTGCCGCTAGTTGCTGCGAGTAGCGTTCGGGTTCGACGACGGGTACGGCCACGAGGTTTCCTCGATGAAATGACGGATAGTGAAGCGTCAGCGTTGTGGCAAAGGCGCCGACAATACCTGCAAGGGCTGCGGTGAATCAAAGCCATGCTCTTTTAGCGCCTGGGTCAGCGCCAGATCCGGAGCGCTGCTCCAGGCCGACTCCATGCCACCGGCAGGCGCGATTTCGGTGACGATCTGTGCCACGCGCCGGGCAATGGCATCACCGGAGTCGACCCAGGTGATCGGGCGCGGCGCACAGGCGTCCAGCTCGTCACGCAGCAGGGGAAAGTGCGTACAGCCAAGCACTACGGTATCGAGTTCGGCAACGACCCAGAAAGGCGTCAGTTCGCGGTTCATTTCAACCCTATCTATTGCCAGACCCCGAAGCTTGCGCTCGGCCTGAGTGACCAAGCAGTCCGCCGCCACCCGGATGATCCGGCAATGGGCGGCAAAATCATGTATCAAGCTCTCGGTATAAGGTCGACGCACCGTGGCCGAGGTTGCCAGCAATCCGAAGGTGTCACTGCGGGTTGCCATCGCTGCGGGCTTTATGGCGGGTACCGTGCCGATTACCGGGATACTCAAGCGCATTCGTAGTTCGCGCAGTGCCAAGGTGCTGGCCGTATTACAGGCAATGACCAAGGCACTTGCATTACTTGCAGCTACTGCCGCACAGCAGACATCGGCAATGCGTGCCACTAGCCAGGCGTCCGGCTTGGTGCCATAGGGCAGCATGGCATTGTCACAAACATAGGCCAATGCCGCTCCGGGTAAGCGGTGGCGTATGGCCGCCACGACCGATAGCCCTCCAACACCGGAGTCGAAAACAAGGATTGGTCCGCTCATTTGATTCCATGTCCGCGAATGTTTGCGCATTTTAAAAAATCATTACACAAATGTCTGCAAGATCGATGATTCATTGACTGGTGATACCTTGCATTCAGCCGAGCCTTTCCGTGAACTGGCTATTATTAAACTGTTGGCAATTAACATCATACTGGCATCATACGCCAACAGATCATGTAAATTACAATCAACTTAAACAAATAAATCTCACCATAAATGTCGCCTTGAAGATACAGACAATGCTTTACATTAAACAACTTTATTTTCTCAATGTATCAATAATCTTCTTTAACATCACCTCTCTCGTTACAACATCCTGGAAAACAAAAAACACTTGGCGTCTACTTAAATTGACATGACGATATTTTTCAATAAATGTAAAACACTGTTTCCATTTTTAATCAGTTGCTAAACCTCCCATTAAATATTAATGTCTCGCGGCCATTTCAAATCGCATTGCCAACTCGCTACAAAGGATAGATATAGTGGCTTCAAAACGAATCCCTAAAACCGACATTACTACAATATGCTTGCACTGGGCGCTGGTTGTAACACTAGTATTCAGCCTCTTGACAGGCTTCAGAATTGCCATGGACAAGCCTGATGCCACCTTGGCGCCATTGCTCAGCGCCATACTTCTTCAGGGCGATGTGATCCAGTGGCATAGCTGGACTGCCTTGGCGCTAGGTGTCGTCATGACTGCCTATATCATCTTCTTAATTAGGGCACGGCTGACTAATCGATTCTCGGTAAGTGCTGGGCAACAGCATGGCTCAACGACTAGCAAACGTTACTCTCGACTAAAGAAAATAAACATCCTTATTTATTGGGTAGCATTCATCCTGCTTTTTCTGGCAGTAATAACCGGGCTGGTCCTCTATCTCGCACCGGGGTTACTCCCTTACTGGCTGATTACGGACACGCATCAATTTCTTGCCTGGATCATAATTGCTTATATTTTTCTGCACGTTATCGCTCAATTGGCACTTGGTGGCATTCCACAACTTCTAAAAATTCTGAATCCCACGGCTGCTTATGGTGCGGCGGCAATTAGTGCCATTGCAGTAGCAGGTGCCGCCGCTGCAGGAATTTATACACTCGACCGTAATGTCATTGAAGATTTGCCTGTCACACAGACCCAAACCGCACCTGTGATCGATGGCAAGGGCAATGATGAGGCCTGGGCCGACGCCCCGGCAGTCACGATCGCTACCGGCCGGGGTGTCAACAGCCCCGCCGGGGAAGATGTCACTGTGCGTATGGTTCACGATGGTGAAAAGCTCTATACGTTGTTCGAATGGCCCGATTCGACGCGGAGTCGCAAGCATCTACCGCTGCAGAAAACCGAGCAAGGTTGGCAGGTGCTGCAGTCCCAATACGGCATCAATGATGAAAACGACTATTACGAGGACAAGTTCGGCGTCATGTTTGCCACCTCCTCGGCAATAGCCGGCGCAGGAACTTCGCACCTCGGCCCCAAACCGCTTGCCGACAAGCCGGCGCCGGCCAATGGACGCGGCCTGCACTACACCACCGATGACTCCCTGGTCGATGTCTGGCATTGGAAATCCGTGCGCACCGGCGCCGTGGGTCAGATCGACGACAATTACTTCGGTCCTCCAATGGAGCCCAGTCCGGAAAAGGATCGCTATACCGGCGGCTATACCCAGGATCCCAAGACCGGGGGTGGCTACACCTCGAACTGGGAAAGCTTCGATACCGAGTTCGTCACACCCAAGCGGTTACCCAAGAACCCTGGCGTGATCGATGGGCTGCAGGACGCCTCTCTTGATCCAGAAACGAGCGATGAAGGCCAATTCTGGATGGCCATGCACGACACCATTCCTTACAGCAAGGAAGCGGATACTTATCCGGTAGGCACGATCATGCCCTCGGTGCTGCATGACGGCCCTACCCAGGGTGATCGTGGTCAGGTCCACGCCGCGGCCAAGTGGCGTGATGGACGCTGGACCCTGGAAGCCGAGCGCAAACTCGATACCGGCTCGAAATTCGATGCAGCCCTGAGCCAGGACAAGCCGCTCTATATGTGGGTTGCCGTGTTCGATCACACTCAGACACGTCACAGCCAGCATCTGCATCCCGTGCGCATGGTCATGCAGTAACGCGAAGCGAAGGAAGTCATAGTGAAACAGATCACAATAGAACAGTGGCCCCACCCGGTCGAGGTTTCAAAGGGCACGATACTCGATGCGGCACTCAAGGCCGGTGTCCCCTATCCTCACGATTGCCGCTCTGGCGAGTGCGGTCAGTGCAAGACGCAGCTGGTGCAGGGCGAAGTCCGCCACGATCCCTGCCTGGCCGATGCGTTAAGTACCGAAGAGCGAAAAAGCGGGCTCGTGCTCGCCTGTCGCTGCCAACCCAAGACGGATGTCGTCGTGTGCTGGCAGGCAACGGATGTGCAGCCTCCCATCCATGCCCCCGCCAGGCACCGGGCAACGGTTCATGGGCTAGAGCGGGTGTCGCGCTCCGTGATTCGGCTCTGGTTGTCCCTCGACGGCGCCCCGATGGAATTCATGGCAGGCCAGTACGCGCGCCTGCGGATTGGCGACCTGCCGGCACGCTCCTACTCCATGGCCAATCTGCCCGGCGCCGACCTGCTGGAATTCCATATCGCGCACCTGCCGGAGGGGGTGGTCAGCGATCACATCGCCCGACACCTGCAACCAGGCGATGCCGTGCACCTGGAAGGCCCCTTCGGCACCGCCTATCTGCGAGATGAGCATGACGGTCCGCTCCTGGCGGTAGCGGGCGGCACCGGTCTTGCCCCCATCCTGGCAATCCTGCGCAGTGCGTTGTCCAGGCAGCCACAGCAGGTCATTAACCTCTATTACGGGGTCAGAGAACGTGACGATATCCACGCCGAAGAAGAGCTAAGGTGGTTGGCCGAGACGTACCCCAATCTGCAAGTGCACATCGTTCTACGGGAGTTCACCCAGACAGGGAATCCGCAAGTGAACAATGTATCAACGGGCACTCCTCTCACCGCAACATATCGTCATGGCACCCTGCATCAAGCCTTCGCCGCGGATTTCGACTCCTTGGCCGGTATCCAGCTGTATATCGCCGGTTCACCAGGGCTGGTGGAGGCGGTCAGCGAGATGGGCATCACCAAAGGCGTCTCGCCAGTCGACATCCATGCAGACGTCTTTCGTGCCGAACCCAGCATCGCAAGCCGCTCTGGAGGTAATCTGGTCAAGCGCTTCATGAGCCTTTTATCCTAGATTATCCTAGAGAAGCGGTGAATGGCTCGGGCAGGAATTTGTATCCAGGGGTTGTCGGCGAACCAAATACTGTTTATTTTTACAGTATAAATTCGTCGACACTCTTTACCTTTGGAGACTCCATGACCATCCGCCACTTCGCCGCCACCACGCTCCCAGGATCAACGAGTCAGCTTGGAGAGCGACGCGGTGCCAGTGGCTTCCCCTCTCCGGCGGATGACTACCAGGAAGCACCGCTGGATCTCAATCACTACCTTATCCCCCGGCCGGCCTCGACCTTTTTCATGCGGGTGTCGGGGGACACCTTGAACGATGCCGGCTTTCATGAGGGCGACTTGCTGATCGTCGATCGTTCTCAGAGGGCGATGCCAGGCCAATGGCTGGTGGCCGTCGTCAATGGCGAGCTTGCCCTGTACCGGCTGGAAGGCCAAGGGTCGCGCTGGTGGCTGCGCGGCGGCGACTCACGCCAGGCATGCTTGCCTCTGGAAGGCAACGATGACTACCGCATCTGGGGGCTGGTTTGCCATGTCATTCACGACTGCCGCAGGCCTTGCTGAACATGTACGCCCTTATCGATTGCAACAACTTCTTCGTCAGCTGCGAGCGCTTGTTCGATCCTGCCCTGGAAGGTGTTCCGGTGGGCGTATTGTCGAACAATGACGGTTGCGTGATTGCGCGCTCCGAGGAGCTCAAGGCGATTGGCGTAGCCATGGGTATTCCCGCGCACAAGATCCCCGTTGCTCAGCGTCAGAAACTGGTACTCAAATCATCCAATTATGCACTCTATGGCGATCTTTCAGGCCGCGTGCAACGTGTGCTGGCCCAACATGTGCCCGCCCTGGAACCCTACTCCATCGACGAGTGCTTTCTCGATCTTCGTGGCATGAATGGCGATCTCGAGAATCTGGGGCGTGATCTGGTAAAACGGGTGGAGCGCGAAGTGGGGTTACCCGTATCGCTGGGTATCGCCCCGACCCGCACCCTGGCCAAGCTGGCCAATCATCAAGCCAAGCGCATGCCCGGCCGGCCCCAGGTGTGCACCTGGCCCGATGCTGCTTCCCCTGCTCTCGATCACTATCTGCATCGGCTACCGGTCAAGGAAGTATGGGGCATCGGCGCACGACTTGCGCTGCAACTCGGCGATCTGAAAATCAGCACTGCCGCTGCCCTGCGCGACGCCCCCGAGCCCTGGCTGCGCAAACGCTTTAGTGTGGTGGTGGCGCGCACGGCTCGGGAGCTAAAGGGAACAGCGTGCATGGAAGCCCAGGATCTGGAGTCACCGCGCCGCAGCATCCTTTGTTCGCGCTCCTTCGGCCGCCTGTTGAACGATCCCGGGCAACTCAGCGAGGCATTGCGCCATCACTGCCAGCGCGCTGGCGAAAAGCTGCGCCGGGACGGCATGCTTGCAGGCGCCGTGGGCGTCTTTTTACGCACCAGCCGCCATAACCCTGGCCCTCAACAGCATCACCCGCTATGGACGTCATTATCGTTCGCGAGTGCCGATACGGTGCGACTCAATCGTCAGGCCCAGCGGCTGCTGGAAAGGCTCTGGCGACCAGGCTATGCCTATCAGAAAATGGGTGTCATGCTCAGCGAACTGAGTCCGCGGCGCCATAGTCAGCCGTCTCTGCTCGATGGCTGCGAGCCGGTGCGTCAGGAAGCGCTGATGCAGGCCTGGGACGTCATTCGTCAACGCTATGGACGCGAGGCATTGACCCTGGGTGTACAACAACAGCAGAGCGCATGGCGCATGAACAGCCGCCACCGCTCCGCAGGTTACACGACACGCTGGGACGAACTACCCAGCGTACGCTCAGGCTGATAGCGATCGCCACCTTGCCTTTGCCACCGCTATTCCCGGTCGAAGGGAGACGGCGCCTCCTTGAACTCCGCATACAATTGAGGATAAGCCTCCTGCAGCTGCAAGAGGCTCGATTCCGCTCCTTCGGGAAGCATCTTGAGCAGGCGCTGCTGATCCTCATCGGTCAGATACTCCCGAAAGAGCGGGAATAGCTGTTCGCGCTCGGCGCGCAGATAGGCCCGGTGTGCGTCCAGGTAGGCCTTGAGATCGTCGGCAAAGCGATCCATGGGCACCACGGCGTCCATCAGGATCATGTCGATGTTATCGGATAGCTGTTTGAGTCGTTCGTGCAGCGCCTGATAATCGGTAGCCAGGCGACCGCTCAATTCGTCGGCCTCAGGCGCCTTGGCCAGCAGATGCTCACTGTAGAGCCGCTCCAGGGGTATGGTGAAGGTATTCATATAGTCGAGAATGTAGTCCACGACTTCTCGCACCAGTTGGAAATCGGGACGCTTACCATGGGCCAACGTTCTGTGCTTGAGCGATAGCACATGAAGCAACCGCGCCATGTTGGCATGATCACGTCGCAACTGAGTCAGCATGGGCATGGTAATACCTCCTTATGCTGAGAGGGTGTTTACAAAATGCCTGCTCTCGGCAATACAGCGTTGAAATTAAACTCAAAATACTCATTTACACCACGTAAACTGCGTTTTCTCATTCAATTTCGCCTTGTCTTGCCTTCGTTCGCCTATTTTGTAAACACCCTCTGGGGCTGAGCAGAGTCAAAAATGCGATTCGAGGTGCGCTTTCCCGACTCGAATGTTTACCCTAGCCGTTACTTGCTCATTACGCTCGCCAAAATTGTCGCCAAAGGTTTATCGTCAGTCCAGTTCAAACGAAATCGGTCACCCAGATTACTTCAGCACGAGTCATTTTCATGGATCTGTTCAGTCAACATGCCCAGAGCGACAGCGCTCCCCTGGCCTTTCGCATGCGTCCCCGCAGTCTTGATGACTACACGGGGCAGCAGGCGCTGGTCGGCCCCGACAAGCCCTTGCGCCGCATGGCCGAAAGTGGCGTATTGCGCTCGATGATCCTGTGGGGCCCGCCGGGCGTGGGCAAGACCACCCTGGCGGAGATATTGGCCGAGGCGTCCGGGGCTCAACTGGAGCACTTATCGGCCGTCATGGCGGGGGTCAAGGAGATTCGCGCCGCCGTGGAGCGCGCCCGGGTCGCCCAGAGCCAGCAGCGCCCCACGGTGTTGTTCCTCGATGAAATTCATCGCCTCAACAAGAGCCAGCAGGACGCCTTGTTGCCCCACGTGGAATCCGGCTTGCTGACATTGATCGGTGCCACCACGGAAAATCCCTCCTTCGAGGTCAACTCTGCTCTACTGTCCAGGGCTCGGGTCTATGTGCTCAAGAAACTCGACGACGCCGAGCTTCGTCACGTACTGCGCCATGCCCTGGACGATGAGGAAAACGGTCTTGGCAAGCGTCGCATCCAGGCCGATGACGAAGTACTGACAGTGCTTGCCCGGGCCAGCGGTGGCGATGCAAGGCGTGCACTTGGGCTGCTGGAAACCGCCTGTGACTTCACCCACGTCGAGGACGGCAAGGAGTATTTGAAGAGAGACGCCCTCGAGGAAGTCATCGGGTATCAGGCCAGCGCTTTCGACAAGCAAGGCGATCACTATTACGATCTGCTCTCGGCAATCCACAAATCGATCCGCTCGTCCCGACCTGATGCGGCACTGCTATATATGGCCCAGTTCATGCAAGGCGGGGGCGATCCACTCGATGTGGTGCGGCGGCTAGCAGCCATCGCCTCCGAGGATGTTGGCAATGCCGAACCGCGTGCCCTGCCGCTGGTCATCGCCGCCTGGGATGCCTATCTACGCCTGGGAGATTACGAAGGCCAGCGGGCCATCGCCCACGCTGCCATTCATCTGGCGGTAGCACCCAAGAGCAATGCCATCGAACGCGCCTGGCAGGGCGCCAGGAAGTTTGCCAAGGAGCATCCGGATCTGGAGGTTCCCGTCTATCTACGCAATGCGCCGACCAAATTGATGGCTTCCCTGGGTCATGGTGAAGGCTATCGCTACGCCCACAAGGAACCCGAGGGCTATCCGGCGGGCAGCGCTCACGATTGCTGGCCGGATGGGTTACCCAAGACCCGCTTCTTCGAGCCCAGCGAACAGGGCCAGGAAAAACGTTTCAAACAGATGCAGGAGTATCGCGCGCAACTGGACGAACAAGCCGACAGGAAGCGTTAAACGCTCAAAGCCCAACCGGGACTCAAAAGAAAAGGATTTTCTCATGCCCCTGAAATACGCACCGGCTTTCGGTGTCGCAGCCTCCTTGCTCAGCCTATCACTCTTGAGCGGGTGCACCTCGTTACCCAAACTCGAAGCACGGCCGTCATCCTCCTTCCTGCCCCTGGACGAGGCCCGAGAAACCCAGCTCGGCCAGTCAGCCAGCGAACGCACTGCCCGGCATCCCGGGGTCAGTGGACTCTATCTGCTCGATGATCCGCGAGGCGCTTTTGCCGCGCGAGCGCTCTTGGCCCGCACCGCGGAGCGCACCTTGGACGTGCAGTATTACATCTGGGAGGACGATCTGACGGGCACCTTGCTGCTCCAGGCGCTGCTTGATGCCGCTCGGCGCGGAGTCCGGGTGCGCCTGCTCCTGGACGATCTCGGCAACAGCCTGCCGGACAACCTGCTGGCGGCCTTGAGCGAACACCCCAACATTGAGGTGCGCCTGTTCAACCCCTTCAAGTATCGCTCTCTTCCCTGGATTGGTTTTGTCACGGATTTTTCCAGAACCAATCGGCGCATGCACAACAAGTCCTTCACCGCGGACAACCAGGCCACTATCGTCGGTGGTCGCAATGTTGGAGATGAATATTTCGGTGCCACGGATGGCACGCTGTTTTCCGATCTCGATGTGCTGGCCATAGGGCCGGTGGTACAGGAGGTTTCCGAGGATTTCGATCGCTACTGGGCCAGCGGGTCGGCTTATCCCGTGGACCGACTGCTTCCCGAGGCCGCCTCTGACACGCTGGAGGATCTGTCGTCTCGCACCGCGCGCATAAAACAGCAGCCCAATGCCCGGACCTACATCAAGGCACTCGAGGAAAGCAGCATCGTCACCCAGCTACTCAGCGGCGAACTCGATCTTGTCTGGGCGCCTACAAGACTTCTAAGTGACGATCCCGCCAAGGGACTCGGCGAAGCGTCGCAGAAGGGTCATCTGATCGATCAGATCTCAAGGATCATTCGGGGCAGCGAACGCTCCCTCGATATCGTGTCCGCCTACTTCGTGCCTACACGGCACGGCGCGCGGCTGCTGACAGGCTTGGCCGACCAGGGCGTGAACATCAACGTGCTCACCAACTCCCTGGCGGCCACGGATGTGGCGATGGTGCATGCGGGCTACGCCAAATGGCGCAAGCAACTGCTCGAGGCAGGAATCTCTCTCTTCGAGATGACATCCAATGAAAAGAATGCGTCTCCCAAGACTAGCCCCGCCCCCTTGAGCAGTTCCAGCTCGAGCCTGCATGCCAAGACCTTTGCCCTGGATGGCGAAACGCTTTTCATCGGCTCCTTCAACTTCGACCCCCGCTCGGCGACGTTCAATACCGAACTGGGGTTTCTGATCGAAGACGCAGGCATCGCCCAAGCCTTGCATCGCACCTTCGAGCAGGAGATTCCCACCCGCGCCTATCAGGTAAGGCTCAGTGAGAAGAACGACCTCTACTGGCTTTCCAAGGTGGACGGTCAGACCAAACGCCACGACATCGAACCCAACACCTCCTGGTGGAAGCGTCAGTCCGTCAAGTTCTTCGCGTTGCTACCCATTGACTGGCTGCTGTAACAGGTTGATCGCCGATCGTTAGCGAGACTCACGAATCACATCCACGCCTTCAGGGATTTCAAACTCGAAGGTGGACGGATCGATCGATTGATTGAGCTGCGGGTTCTGGAAGCTGATAGCTGTCTGCTGGCCGGTGCTGTCATTCATGCGCAGCCCTTTCAATTTCTCGGAATGAAACACGAGCTTTAGCTGCTCGAACAGCGTATCCGGGCTCTTGGGTATCAGGCTGAACGTTTCGGTAGCCCCCTGCTGCTGGCGCGCCACCTCATAATCGTCCGCCAGCGCGTCGGCACTGCCGGACAACAGCAGCGCGGGAGTATGCGTCACCCGGGTATCCAGCGGCTGTACCGTCACCTGCGCCAGGTCGGGATCGTACAGATAGATCTCTTCGCCATCGGACACCACGACCTGCTTATAGGGCTCATTCACTTCCCAGCGGAACTTGCCCGGACGGGACAGCAGCATGGAACCCTCCGCACTCTGAAGACGAGAGCCGGAGCTATCGAGAATCTGCTGCTCGAAACCCGCGGAATAGGTTTCGAGGGGTTCGAGCAAGCTCGTAAGCCGCGAAGCGGCCTGCTCGTCGGCGCTTACGGCCAGCGGCATCATCAGTGCCATTCCCATTGCTGCCAGTCTGCTTGACACCTTCATGCCTGCTCCTCTGTTCACTGTTCGATCTTCACTACGCGTCATTGTCTCGGTTCATTGACCACGGATTCAGGACAACTGCTGTTGCGAAATCACTTTTCCTCATTGATTGCATGATTTCGCTCGCGCCGGCATTGTCGAATAATCAATCATTTATTCAATCGCCTACGGGAGGGGGTGCTAGCACCTCACGCCCCCCATTACTCCCCATGGAAGAAACGACCCCCGCAGACTCCATCGACTCGACCAGACGCGCAGCGCGGTTGTACCCGATCTTGAAGCGACGCTGTACTGCGGAGATCGAGGCGCGACGCGTTTCGGTAACGAACATCACCGCCTCGTCATAGAGAGCGTCCTGCTCTGCATCGTCGCCATCGCCACCTTCCGCTTCGAGCCCGGCCAGGGCTTCGGCATTGACGCCACCGGTCAGGATCTCCTCGATGTATTCCGGTTCGCCGCGACGCTTCCAGTCCTCGACGACACGGTGAACCTCGTCATCATCGACAAAGGCGCCATGGACGCGAGTCGGCATGCCGGAACCAGCCGGCAGATAGAGCATGTCACCATGACCCAGCAGCGCTTCGGCGCCGCCCTGGTCGAGAATCGTGCGTGAATCGACCTTGGAGGAGACCTGAAACGCCATGCGAGTCGGGATATTGGCCTTGATCAGCCCCGTGACCACATCCACGGAAGGCCGTTGGGTGGCCAGGATAAGGTGAATACCGGCGGCACGAGCCTTTTGCGCCAGCCGGGCAATCAGCTCCTCCACCTTCTTGCCGACAATCATGAACATGTCGGCAAACTCGTCGATTACCACGACGATGTAGGGCAGCTTTTCCAGCACCGGCGGCTGCTCGTGCATCTGCCAGGGCTGGGGTTCCCATAGCGGATCCGCCACCTGGGCACCGGCCTGCTCCGCTTCATTGAGCTTGGCATTGAAGCCAGCGATGTTGCGCACCCCCATGGCCGCCATCAGCTTGTAGCGACGCTCCATCTCCGCCACGCACCAGCGCAGGCTGTTGGCCGCCTCTTTCATGTCCGTGACCACCGGCGCCAGCAGATGCGGAATACCGTCGTAAACCGACAGTTCAAGCATCTTCGGATCCACCATGATCATGCGTACCTCGGCCGGAGTGGCCTTCAACAGCATCGAGATGAGCATGGCGTTCACGCCCACCGACTTGCCCGAGCCTGTGGTACCGGCCACCAGCAGATGCGGCATCTTGCCCAGGTTGGCCACCACCGGCCCACCACCGATGTCATGCCCCAGTGCCAGAGTCAGCGCCGAACTGGGCTGCTGGAAGGCGTCTGAATCCGTGACCTCGCTCAGGCGGATCATCGCCCGGTTGGGGTTGGGGATTTCGATACCCACTGTGGGCCGACCAGGAATCACCTCCACTACCCGCACGCTCTTGACCATCAGCGAGCGGGCCAGATCCTTGGCCAGGTTGCTGATCTTGGACACCTTGACTCCGGCTGCCGGCTTGATCTCGAAACGCGTGATGACCGGCCCTGGCCAGGTTTCGACGACTTCTGCCTTGACACCGTACTCCCGTAGCCGTGCCTCCAGCAGCTCCGCCATATCCGCGAGTTGCTGAGGGCTGTAGTTAGGCTTTGCCGGATCCGGCGGTGTCAACAGGCGCGTCGACGGCAAATCGCCATCCGGCTCGTCAGACAGATCGCCCAGGTTGGGGCGCTGACTCTGCAGGTGCTCTACCGTCCACAGGGTCGGCCCCTGAGGGTCGGCAGCGGCGGCTTGGGCTTGTTCCGCAGTGGCAATCTGCGGGCCTGGGCCATTCTCTTCATGCGTCCGAATGTCTTCCTGGGCGTTGATATCACCCTGAGCCTGGGCGTCGCCTTCCTGAGCTGTTTCTCGAACGGCCGCTGTCGTTGCATCACCCCAGGTCAGAAGAGGCGAATCATCCTTTTCTTCCTTCTCATCCCAATCGTTCAAGTTGATGTCCGGTGGCTCTTGACGCGCCACGGAAGCGGATGACGAAACGGATGAAGCAAACGCTCGCTGCTCTCGGGCGTGTTGATGCGGCGTTTCCTGAGTCGGCGGAGTCGGCGACAAGGTCTGTTGATCCGACGTCGTTGACGGCGTAGCTGAAGATGGCGACGTAGAGCCAGAAAGCTCGGAAGCCTCCGCTGGCACAGGGCGTCTCAAGCTGGCTGGAATCCTCGCCTCATTGTCGGCGCCCGACGGATGGGTAGGTTGCTGGGTGGGCGCAGCACTGAAGGCCGACTGTAGACGCGCTTCTTGCGCGGTATAGGCAGCCCCCGGCTGTTTGGCCGAGGGGGTTCGGGCAGGCACTTCCCAGGGAATCGTCGTACTAGTGTCCCGTTCAGCACGTAAGGGCATGCCTGGTTCATCGAACGACGAGGCTTGTTGCCGAGCATTCTGGTGAGCATCGAAGTGCGGCTCCAACCGCTGACCGCCGGCCAGCGCCGGCTCGGTCTGCCAATGATCCAGATGCGTGCTCGATTCCTTGCCCCGCCCCAAAGGCAACCAGCGCCTCCACCAGGGTAATGTTTCATCCTGATCGAAGGAGGACTCATCGCCAGCACCGGAAGGCTGCCGCCCTTCTTGATCGCGGTTCTCTTCCTGCCGAGCTTCGCGGCGTTCCTGCTGGGCTTCCCGAGTACGCGCCAATTGCTCCCGAGCCCCTCCAAACTGGCTGCGCAGCCAACGCAATAGCCGCTGGGCACGCATTCCCAGCTCATCCATGACCGTGAGCCATGACAAGCCACTGAAAAGCGGAAACCCACATAGGAAAGAGGCAATGGAAAGCAGCGTCGCGCCGCGTAGACCCACCAACGGTACCAGTGCATCACGCAGCCCTTCACCCAGAATGCCGCCGGCGGAATAAGGAAGCTCGCCATCGGGACTGTAAAAATGCAGTGCTCCCAGGCTGGTGGTGGCCAGCAGGAGGAGCACGAATCCGCCGGCTCTGACCGCC
Organism: uncultured Halomonas sp.; assembly: GCF_947493865.1. Lineage (GTDB taxonomy): Bacteria > Pseudomonadota > Gammaproteobacteria > Pseudomonadales > Halomonadaceae > Modicisalibacter. The sequence continues at coordinate 28,689 of NZ_CANLTC010000008.1, read as the reverse complement.
AACGCGGTGGCATCCCACTCCAGACGCACTTCCCGGCGACGCATCAGCCGCCAGGCGGCAAATCCGAGCATGCCCGGCCACCACAGGGCACTGACGCCGAACAGGGAGTACAGGACATCCGATAGCCAGGCGCCTATGCGCCCCATCCAATTGACGACATCCTGCTCAGGGCCACTTTGAGACCAACCAGGATCCTGAGGCATGTAGCTGAACAGCGCCAGCAACAGGAATACACAGGCGGCCAGCAACACGATGACGACCCCTTCCCGGGTGGAGCCTTGCAGACGCAAGCCGAAACGTCGCGCCTTTTCCTTGGCCTGAGCCGTGGATTGCCGACGACTCATGGATTTCTTCTTGACACTCAAATGACGCCCCTCTTCAACCTGCACGCTCGTTTTTGCCTTCAAAGGGAAGAACCATCTCTCTAACGTGCAGGGACATTAATTTTTCCAGGCCAATATCATACCGAGCCTGAGCGTCGCAGCACAGGGGGAGAACCGACCCTAAAGTGCCGCTAGTCTCTCGATAGCCTTCAATAGCGTTGAGATCACCGTTTGCACACGGCAGACTACCCTATCGCCCCAATAAAATGACTTTTCCATGCTGCCTTGGCTCATGCCTGATTGTGTGGGTTTTCCAGACCCACGTCATGCGCTTGACGAACCCAACGGTTTGCTCGCCGCCGGAGGAAAATTGACGCCCGAATGGCTGATGAGCGCTTATCGCCACGGCATTTTTCCCTGGTATACCCAGGATCAACCCATCCTCTGGTGGAGCCCCGATCCACGTCTGGTTTTGTTTCCCGGCGAAATCCGCGTTCGCCGCAGCCTGGCCAAGCGCTTGCGCAATGGGGGGTTTACCGCCACCTTCGACCGGGGATTCGATGCGGTCATAGACGCCTGCGCCACGTCCCGAGCCGATGTCGAAGGCACCTGGATCACCTCGAACATGATGGATGCCTATCGCCGGCTACACCGCCTGGGCCATGCCCATTCCGTCGAGGTCTGGCAGGATCGACGGCTGGTGGGTGGACTTTATGGCGTTGCCCTGGGCCGCATGTTCTTCGGTGAGTCGATGTTCAGCGCTGAGCGCGATGCCTCCAAGATCGCTCTGGTTCATCTGGCACGCCACCTGGAAGCGTGCGGTGGTGGTCTGATCGACTGCCAGATGCATACCTCTCATCTGGTCAGTCTCGGCGCCCGGGACATCGCTCGAGATGAATTCCTCGACTATCTTGAACAGTATACATGTCAACCGACAGCCGCCTGGAAAGAGGCCGCTTCGTCGAAGATTACAGGAGGATGATATCGTGAGCAGTGGCGCTCCGCCTCAGCCCAAGCGGGATCTGCGCTTCTTTTTGACCGTCCCGCACGAATGCAGCTACTTGCCAGCGCGGGAGGCCACCACCCTGTTTCTCGACCCCCAGGAATCTCCAGGTCAGGGGGTCTATGATGCACTGGCACTCCTTGGTTTCAGGCGCAGTGGTCGACACTTGTACCGGCCTCATTGCGAAGGTTGCAGCGCCTGTATCTCGGTGCGCATCCCGGTCGATGATTTCACCCCCAGCCGTACTCAGCGTAAATTGATGCATCGCAACGCGGATCTCGACATCCGCGAGCGTCCTGCGATCTTCGATCCGGAGCATTACATGCTTTATGCACGCTACATTCGTGCACGCCATGCGGATGGCGATATGTATCCACCGAGCCACGAGCAATACCGCACCTTCTTGACTCTCAAGCACCCCTACGCACGCCTGCTGGAATTCCGGCTCGGGGAAAAACTATTGGCCGTGGCGGCCATCGACCAGTTGAGCCATGGTATTTCCGCCATTTATACGTTCTTCGATCCTGGCGAGATTCATGAACGTCGCTCCCTTGGCACCTTTGCCGTTCTCAGCCAGATCGAACTGGCGCAGTCGCGTGGGTTGCCTCATGTCTATCTTGGTTACTGGATTCGTGAAGCGTCCAAGATGAACTACAAGCGCGCTTTCCAGCCGCTGGAATTTCTCAATGGACGCCAATGGCGGCGGACCATTCCCGTATGATCCGTGTTTTTTTGCCATGACGCCCGGCATACGGCACAATATCGGGCTATCTTGATCGGAAAAGACGGCATGCCCATGGGCCGCTTTGATCATTTACAGCAGAAGACTCTTTGAACTACTACCTGAGGAAAGGCCTAGATGGCAAGAGAAGACCATATTGAAATGGAAGGTGTCGTGGTCGACACCCTGCCTAACACCATGTTTCGCGTCGAGCTGGAGAATGGCCACGTGGTAACGGCGCATATTTCTGGAAAGATGCGCAAGAACTATATCCGCATCCTGACCGGCGACAAGGTCAAGGTAGAGCTGACGCCCTACGATCTATCCAAGGGGCGTATCGTATATCGCTCTCGCTAGTCCTTGTCTGGCAAGTAGCCACTCTCGCTTCTCGACGTCGAATCGGTTCATGAAAATGCCCCGAACGAGACTCCTGCCTGTAAAACCATAAAAAAACGCCCTATCGATGACGATAGAGCGCTTCACTATCACTGCTTTATATCGCCTTCGTGACCTGTACGGCATCCCGCACAGGCCACTTGGCCAATCATCGCGTTACATGCAGGTCAGGCCAGCTCTGCCTCCGTCTCCAGATGCAGCTCGTCACCGTCCACGGTGACGTGAACCACCCCGCCGTTCTCCGCCAGCTCGCCGAACAGGATCATCTCCGCCAACGGCTTCTTCAGTTTTTCCTGAAGCACCCGCGCCATGGGACGTGCCCCCATTTCCGGATCGTAGCCTTTCTCCGCCAGCCAGGCGCGAGCCTGCTCATCCACATCGAGCTGTACCCGCTTCTCGTCCAGTTGCGCCTGAAGTTCGACCAGGAACTTGTCGACGACGTTGCGCACGACGGACGGATCCAGAGCATGGAACTGAATGATGCCATCCAGACGGTTGCGGAACTCCGGCGTAAAGGTCTTGCGGATGATCTCCATGCCGTCGCTTGAGTGGTCCTGAGACTGGAAACCGATGGAGCGCCTTGAAAGCTGCTCAGCGCCGGCATTCGAGGTCATGATCACGATGACATGACGGAAATCCGCTTCCCGCCCGTTGTTGTCCGTCAACCGGCCATGATCCATGACTTGCAGCAGTAGGTTGAAGACCTCGGGGTGCGCCTTTTCGATCTCGTCGAGCAGCAGCACACAGTGCGGCTGCTTGGTGATCGCCTCGGTCAGCAAACCGCCCTGATCGTAGCCGACATAGCCCGGAGGCGCGCCGATCAGGCGTGAAACCGTATGCCGCTCCATGTACTCGGACATGTCGAAGCGCACGAGTTCAATGCCCATCAGCAGCGCAAGCTGCCGCGCCACTTCGGTCTTGCCCACCCCGGTAGGACCTGCGAACAGGAAACTGCCCACGGGCTTGTCCGGCGCCTTGAGACCCGCGCGGGACAGCTTGATGGCGGCAGACAACCCCTGAATGGCTTCGTCCTGACCAAACACCAGCATCTTGAGATCCCGCTCCAGGTTGCCCAGCAGCTTGCGATCGGAACTGGACACGCTCTTCGGCGGAATCCGCGCGATCGACGCCACGATCGCCTCGACCTGCTCGACATCGATGGTGGGCACTCGCATCTCGATCGGCAATAGCCGCTGATGGGCGCCCGCCTCGTCGATCACGTCGATGGCCTTGTCCGGCAGGTGGCGATCGTTGATGTAGCGATCCGCCAGGCGCACGGCGCTGTCCAGGGCGGCATCGGTATACTTGAGCTGGTGATGCTCCTCGAAACGCCCGCGCAATCCCTTGAGGATGCGGATGGTGTCCTCGACGGAGGGTTCCACCACATCGACCTTCTGGAAACGCCGTGCCAGGGCGCGATCCTTTTCGAAGATGCCGCGAAATTCCTGGAAGGTGGTCGAGCCGATACAGCGCAATTCCCCGGAAGAGAGCAGCGGCTTGAGCAGATTCGAGGCGTCCATCACACCGCCGGATGCCGCCCCGGCACCGATCACCGTGTGAATCTCGTCGATGAACAGGATCGAATTGGGCTGCTTCTTGAGTTCCGCCAACAGGCTCTTCAGGCGCTTCTCGAAATCGCCACGATACTTGGTGCCCGCCAGCAAGGCGCCCATATCCAGGGAGTAGACCACCGCATCGCTGATCACGTCCGGCACGTCTTCCTCGACGATGCGCTTGGCCAGCCCCTCGGCGATGGCGGTCTTGCCGACACCGGCCTCACCGACCAGCAAGGGATTGTTCTTGCGCCGCCGGGCCAGAATCTGCACCGTGCGCTCGAGCTCGTGATCGCGCCCGATCAAGGGATCAATCTTGCCCAGGCGGGCCTGCTCGTTGAGGTTGGTTGCATAACCGGTCAGTGGGTGCGTATTGCCTTCGCTCATACCTTCCTCACCCTCCTCGGCATCCTGGGAGGGCGAGGAGGGCTGACCGTGCCCCGCCACCTTGGAAATGCCATGCGCGATGTAGTTGACGGCATCCACGCGGGCCACGTTCTGCTGCTTGAGGAAGTAGACGGCCTGACTCTCCTGCTCGGAGAAGATCGCCACCAGCACGTTGGCGCCGGTCACTTCACTCTTGCCGGAAGATTGGACATGAAACACCGCGCGCTGGAGTACACGTTGAAAGCCGAGAGTCGGCTGAGTCTCGCGATCATCCTGCCCTTCGGGAATCAGTGGCGTAGTGGAATTGATGAAGTCCTGCAGATCCGAGCGCAACTTGTCCAGGTTGGCTCCGCAGGCACGCAGTACATCCGCCGCGGAGGCGTTGTCCAATAGGGCCAACAGCAGGTGCTCAACGGTCATGAATTCATGACGCTTTGAGCGCGCCACCGTGAAGGCCGTATTAAGGGTTAATTCAAGTTCTTTGCTCAGCATGGCAGTCCCCTTTTCGCCGCGTCGGGCATCGTCGGCACTTTCACAATCGGGCACATTGGGGTATTTGGCAACCCCTATGACCGGCACGTTGCCAAGTGTCAGTCGGCCCTGTCGATATCACACAGTAATGGATGTTGGCATTCTCGCGCGTAGTCGTTGACCAGATGGCTCTTGGTCTCGGCAATGTCACGCGTGAAGATGCCGCAGGTCGCCTTGCCTTGGGTATGCACCGCCAGCATGATCTGCACGGCCTTCTCGCTATCCATGTAGAAAAACGTTTGCAATACCTCAACCACGAACTCCATGGGCGTAAAATCGTCGTTATGCAAGATCACCTTGTAGCGCGGCGGTTTATCCAGCTCTGGATCCGCCGGGCTAACCGATACATAACCTTCCGTATCGTCTTGCGTACCCGGAGGACGCGTCATCCCTACCCGGAAAGGTATTGCCGCGGAAGCCATCGACAATCTCTCACTCTCATCACTATTGAACATAAGAGGCTAAATCCATCAATACAAGCCGAGGTGCAATTAATGTCGTTGATTAGACGTAGACAAGCACTCGGGGTTCACTCAAAAGATGCGTCCGTTAGGTCGACCTTGCAAGGGTAAGAACGAAAAAACCCCCGCACGCGATGCGAACGGGGGCCGCGTTTCAACGTGAGTATTACATGTTATCGGCAACCGCCTGGCCAAATTCAGAGCATTTGAGCAAAACGGCCTTTTCCATCACGCGATGGAAGTCATAGGTGACCTCGCCCTTGGCGATGGCTTTCTCCATGCCCTTGACCACCAGATCCGCGGCTTCGACCCAGCCCATGTGGCGCAGCATCATCTCCGCCGAGAGGATCAACGAGCCAGGATTGACCTTGTCCTGGCCGGCATACTTGGGCGCGGTGCCGTGAGTCGCTTCGAACATGGCCACCGAGTCGGACAGGTTGGCGCCGGGCGCGATACCGATACCGCCGACTTCCGCCGCCAGAGCGTCGGACAGATAATCGCCGTTCAGGTTCAAGGTCGCGATGACGTCATATTCCGCCGGACGCAGCAGAATCTGCTGCAGCATGGCGTCGGCAATGACGTCCTTGATGACGATTTCCTTGCCGGTGTTGGGGTTCTTCAAGGTCATCCAGGGGCCGCCATCGAGTGGCTCTGCACCGAACTCTTCCTTGGCGAGCTGGTAACCCCAGTCCTTGAAGGCGCCTTCCGTGAACTTCATGATGTTGCCTTTGTGCACGAAGGTCAGGGATTCCCGATCGTTATCGATGGTGTACTGCAGAGCCTGACGCACGAGACGCTTGGTGCCTTCCTCGGAAACCGGCTTGACGCCGATGCCGCACATCTCCGGGAAGCGAATGTTGGTGACACCCATCTCCTCGCGCAGGAACTTGATCACCTTCTCGGCTTCCGCGGAACCCGCCTTCCACTCGATGCCGGCGTAGATGTCCTCGGAGTTCTCGCGGAAGATGACCATGTCCACGTCCTTGGGTCCCTTGACCGGACTGGGCACACCCTCGAACCAGCGCACCGGACGCAGGCAGACATATAGATCGAGCTTCTGACGCAGCGCTACGTTTAACGACCGAATGCCACCGCCAACCGGCGTGGTGAGCGGCCCCTTGATGGAGATGACGTAGTCCTTGACCGCTTCCAGGGTTTCTTCGGGAAGCCAGGTATCCGCATCGTAGACCTGAGTCGCCTTTTCACCGGCGTAGACTTCCATCCAGTGAATCTTGCGCTCGCCGTTGTAGGCTTTCTGGACCGCCGCGTCGATGGCGATCTTCATGGCCGGGGTGACATCGGCCCCGATGCCATCGCCTTCGATGAACGGAATGACCGGCTCGTTGGGGACGTTCAAGGTATCGTCGGCGTTGACGGTGATCTTTTCGCCGCCCTCAGGAACGACAATTTTCTGGAATCCCATTGATGACTCCCTGTGCTGTAATCGGTAGAGCCGGCAGTATAGCATCGCCCCAGGGACCCGGAGTAGGCTTTGCCCTCCTAGATGTCGACAATCTTTAGGCGGAGATCGCCAAGACCCGTGAGCACACTCTATCTACTTCACAAGCCTTATCGAATGCTTTCCCAGTTTACCGATGACCAGGGGCGCGCCACGTTGAAGGATGTCATCGATGTACCCGGTATTTATGCCGCGGGCCGGCTCGACTATGACTCCGAGGGGCTATTGCTGCTCACGAATGACGGCGAACTGATTCATCGCATCAGCGATCCCAGGCACAAGCAGCCCAAGACCTACTGGGTGCAGGTCGAAGGCGAGCCCAGCGACACAGCCATAGCCGCCCTGCGCAAGGGGGTGACGCTGAAGGACGGCATGACCCGCCCGGCCCGCGTCCGGCGTTTGATCGATCCCAGCGTCGCCCCGCGACAGCCGCCGATCCGTGAGCGTGCTGGAGATCGCTCGAGCTGGCTGGAAATAGTCATCAGCGAAGGGCGCAACCGTCAGGTGCGGCGCATGACGGCGCATATTGGCCACCCTACGCTGCGCCTGATCCGCACCGCCATCGGCCCTTGGCAGCTATCCGGACTGGCGCCGGGTCAATGGCGCAGCGAGACACTGCATGCTCCGATGAAGCGACGCTCCACGCCCCCCAGAGCCTCAAGGAGACGCTCATGAAACGCTGGACGCCCCGGGTTGTCGTCGCCTCGGTCATCGAGCGCAGCGGGCGCTACTTGATGGTAGAGGAAGATCGCGGCGGCCCCTTCAGCCTGTTCAACCAGCCCGCCGGCCATCTGGAGCAAGGAGAACGCCTGACGGAAGCGGCGGTTCGCGAAACTCGCGAGGAGGCCGCCTGGCAGGTAGCCATCACCGACTACCTGGGGCTTTATATCCATACGACCAAGGAGGGCCTGGTCTTTCACAGCCATGGCTTCGTGGGTCTACCCTTGGCCCGACTCGGCAACCCGCTGGATACGGGCATCCTTGCGGCGCACTGGCTGACCCTGGATGAAATCGACGACCTGAACCGTGCCGGCCGTCTGCGCAGCCCGCTGGTCATGAAACGCCTGTGGGATCTGCGCGGGGGAAGGGTTTATCCCCTCGACATCATCCACGAGCGGTGACCCTCGAAGCCCCAGGCCGATTTCAGGTATACTTTCGCGCAATCAAATTCTCACACTTCTCAGTCGAGCGCGTCCATGTCTGAAGTCACAGGGTCTTGCACCACGCCAGGAAAGGTCATCGTCGGCATGTCCGGCGGCGTCGACTCCTCCGTGTCTGCGCTGCTGCTGCTGGAACAGGGCTACCAGGTCGAAGGCCTGTTCATGAAGAACTGGGACGAGGACGACGGCACCGACTACTGCACCGCCAAGGCGGATCTGGCGGATGCACAAGCCGTGTGCGATACGCTCGGCATCAAGCTGCATACCGCCAATTTCGCAGCAGAGTACTGGGACAACGTCTTCGAGCATTTTCTTGAAGAGTACCGCGCCGGAAGAACGCCGAACCCGGACATCCTGTGCAACCGGGAAATCAAGTTCAAGGTCTTTCTCGAGTACGCCGAAATGCTTGGCGCTGAAATGATTGCCACCGGCCACTACGTGCGTCGCGGCGAGCGTGATGGCCGGCCCCGACTGCTCAAGGGGCTCGATGCCAACAAGGATCAGAGCTATTTCCTGCACGCGGTGCCAGAGGCAGCGATCGCCCGCACCCTGTTTCCAGTGGGCGAACTGGAAAAACCCCGGGTACGCGAACTTGCCGAACGCCATGGGCTGGTCACGGCTAGAAAGAAGGATTCCACCGGCATCTGCTTTATCGGCGAGCGTCGTTTTCGCGACTTCCTCCAGCAGTATCTGCCCGCCCAACCGGGGCGTATCGAAACAGCGGAAGGAGACGACATCGGCGAGCATCTTGGCTTGATGTACTACACCCTGGGTCAACGCCAGGGGTTGGGTATCGGCGGCCTGGCCAACTACCCCGACGCCCCCTGGTACGTGGCGGCCAAGGATCTCGAGCGCAACGTGCTGATCGTGGTGCAGGGCAAGCATCATCCCCTGCTCTACACCAACACGCTGACCACTGAAGCGATGGACTGGATTGCCGGCACTCCGCCGGATAAAAACATGCTGGCGACAGGCGCGTTGGCCTTGAGCGCCAAGACCCGCTACCGCCAGACAGACGAGCCCTGTCATCTGCGCCCGCGAGCCGACGGCGGGGTCGAGGTGATATTCGATGCGCCCCAATGGGCAGTGACACCGGGACAATCGCTGGTGCTCTATGCGGGCGACATTTGCCTGGGCGGTGGCGTGATTCGCAGCACAGGACAACAAGAGGCGTGGGCGGCATGAGTGTAGTTCCCTTTCACACGGCACCGGACGATCCCACCACCCGCCAGACCATTGCCCTGGCCGGCGTATTTCAGGCAGCAGCCCTGGTCGATCAACTGGCCCGCACCGGTCAATGCGATGAACGTGCCTGGGAAACGTTGATCAATGCCACCGTGGAAACCGATCCGGAAAGCTTCGAGGCCATCTATGGCGGCCACCACAACAACCTGCGTCAGGGCCTCACGATACTCAACGCCGTGGCAGGCCGGGAGCGCGGCATCGACCCCAACGTGCTGCGCTATGGCTTTACCCTCTTGATGCTGATGCAGAAGCTGCGCAATCAGCCTGCCATGCTGGATACCCTGGGGGAACGACTCGTTCGCATTCAGGACCAGGCGGAGCACTTCGGTGGCACTCATGAAAACGTCATCGCAAGCCTCGGCGAACTCTACCAGAACACTATTTCCACCTTCCGTCAGCGCATCGTGGTGCAAGGCGAGCCTTCGCTTTTGCAGCAACGCATGATGCCGGAACGAGTACGTGCCCTGTTGCTGTCGGGAATACGCTTTGCCCTGCTCTGGCATCAGCAAGGTGGCCGGCGCTGGAAACTGTTGCTCCAGCGCGGTGCAATGAAGAAATCTCTTGATCGATTGCTTTGATTAGGGCCTGTTGACGTTTCATTCACGGCCGCGCTGGCGCCAGTTTTTATTCGGGGCAAGGCAGGAGGAGAGAAATTTGGTTATTCCAAATGAACGACGACTAACGCAGCAGCGGATAAAAACTGGCCCAGCCCTTCGGGTTGCGCAGCAAAAAGCGCCATTCTGCGTTGCGAAACGTGAAAAGGGAATAACCCTTCCCTGCGCTTCGCGCCTTGACTGACACTTTTTGATGCAGCAACGCGGTTCGCGATGAAACGTCAACTGGCCCTAGAACCTTGACCCCAAGACGCTAACCTTTCGGCGGCGTCCGACCTACCGGAACAATCCCATGCAGCTCTCTTCGCTTACCGCCCTTTCCCCCGTCGATGGTCGCTATGGCAACAAGACCGATACCCTGCGCGAGCACTTCAGCGAATTCGGTTTGATTCGCGCCCGAGTCACCGTGGAAGTGCGTTGGCTGGAGTCCCTGGCAGCCCATGCCGGCATCCAGGAAGTGCCGGCGCTTTCAAGCGATGCCAAGGCCTTTCTCGACCGACTGATTGCCGAGTTTTCGGTGGACGACGCCCAGCACATCAAGGATATCGAGCGTACCACCAACCACGACGTCAAGGCGGTGGAGTATTTTCTCAAGGAAAAAATTGCCCCTCACGCCGAATTGCAGACAGTATCCGAGTTCATCCATTTCGCCTGCACCAGCGAGGACATCAATAACCTGTCCTACGCCCTGATGCTCAAGGATGGGCTTGGTGACCTGCTGCCGGTGATGCAGGAGGTGGTTACCGCCATTGAACGCCTGGCTCGTGAGCATGCCGAGCAGCCCATGCTCTCCCGCACTCACGGCCAGACCGCCAGCCCCACGACCCTGGGCAAGGAGATGGCCAACGTCGCCTATCGTCTGCGCCGCCAGCTCAAGCAGATCCAGGCCGTGGAAATCATGGGTAAGATCAACGGTGCGGTGGGCAACTACAACGCCCACTTGACCACCTATCCCGAAATCGACTGGCAGGAAAACGCACGGCAGTTCGTCGAGAGCCTGGGGCTGACCTTCAATCCCTATACCACCCAGATCGAACCCCACGACTACATCGCCGAGCTGTTCGATGCCGTGTGCCGCTTCCACACCATCCTGATCGACTTCGAGCGAGACGTGTGGGGCTATATCTCCCTGGGGTATTTCAAGCAGAAAACCGTGGAAGGTGAGATCGGCTCGTCGACCATGCCCCACAAGGTCAATCCCATCGACTTCGAGAATGCCGAAGGCAACCTGGGGCTGGCCAATGCCCTGCTCGGTCATCTGGCCCAGAAGCTGCCGATATCGCGCTGGCAGCGGGATCTCACCGACTCCACGGTGCTGCGTAATCTGGGTGTCGGGCTCGCCTATGGCCTCATCGCCTATCAGGCCACCCTCAAGGGCATCGGCAAGCTCGAAGCCAATCCGGCAAGGTTGAACGACGACCTCGACAATAGCTGGGAAGTGCTCGCGGAGCCGATTCAGACGGTGATGCGCCGCTACGGCATCGAACAGCCCTATGAAAAGCTCAAGGAGCTCACCCGCGGCAAGCGCATCGATCAGGCTGGCTTTGCCGCCTTCATCGATGGGCTGGAGCTGCCGGATGACGTCAAGTCCGAACTCAAGGCCCTGACACCCGGCACCTATATCGGCAACGCCGTGGAACAGGCCCGCGCGCTATGACTTTCGATGCCCACGCACCCCTGACGCTGCTTGGCGGCCTCAGCGCCGCCGAGTTCCTGGCAGAGTACTGGCAAAAGAAACCGCTATTGATCCGCGGCGCCCTGCCGGATTTCGTCTCACCGCTTTCGCCGGACGAACTGGCGGGCCTGGCCTGCGAGGACGGCATCGAGGCCAGGCTGGTGGAAGAACACGGCCAGGATGAGCAAGGCCGGGACAAACCCTGGAAGGTCAGCCACGGTCCCTTCGATGAAACAACCTTCACGCGCCTGCCGGAACAGGACTGGACATTGCTGGTTCAGGCGGTGGATCACTATGTTCCCGAAGTCGACGCGATGCTCGAGCACTTTCACTTTCTGCCCCGCTGGCGTCTGGACGACATCATGGTGAGCTACGCGCCACCCGGCGGCAGCGTCGGCCCTCACGTCGATCAATATGATGTCTTTCTGCTCCAGGCCAGCGGCACCCGGCATTGGCAGCTTGGCGGCAAGGTCAGCGACGACGCCCCGATCATTACGGGTATCGATCTGCGCATCCTCGAGCGCTTCGAGGTTCATCCCGATCAGGACTGGCTGCTCGAACCCGGCGACATGCTCTATCTACCCCCGGGGGTCGCTCATCATGGCGTGAGCAAATCCATGGACTGCATGACCTTTTCCGTGGGCTTTCGCGCACTATCCGCGGATGAGGCCATTACCTCCTTTGCCGACTATCTGGGCGAGCAACTACCGGATTCACGGCGTTATACCGACCCGGACCTCGAACCTTCGACCCATGCCGGGGAAATCGACGATGCCGCCATTGCCCGCCTGCGCGCATTGCTCCTCGACACCCTCGATGACCCGGCCCAGATGATCGCATGGTTTGGCCGCGCCATGACCCAACCCAAGTACGCGGATCAGCTCGTGCCCAGCGAATCGCCCACGAACATTGATGCGCTTGTTGCTGAGTTACAGGAAGGCACCGTACTCGAACGCAGCCTTGGATCACGTTTTGCCTATCGGGATCATGGCGGTTCAGGTGCCACCCTGTTCGTCGATGGCGATGGCCAGGAGTGCGATATCGAGCTGGCGAAGCTTCTGGCAGGCAGTGACCCCATCAATGTTGATGCCTTGTCCCATACCGGCAGCGCCGAACTGCTGGGGCAACTGCTCGATCGCGGCAGCCTGAGCTGGCCCTACGCGGAAGAGAGCGAAGATGAGGAAGAGGATGCATGAGCCTTGAACCCCCTATCGAGATACATCAGGGCAATTGGACACACCTGGGCGATCAGGCCAGCGACATCCGCCGACGCGTATTTATCGAAGAACAAGCGGTACCTCAGGAGGAGGAATGGGACGGGCGCGACCCGCTGTGCCTGCATTTCCTGGTCTATCGCAATCAGCATGCCATTGCCACGGCGCGACTGCTTCCCGACGGCCATATCGGTCGCGTTGCCGTGATCAAGGAAGAGCGCGGCCAGGGCATCGGTGAGCAGCTAATGCGCAGGATCATCGCGGCAGCATCGAAACGCGGTGATCGTGAAATTCTGCTGGATGCTCAGCTACACGCCTTGAGCTTTTACCGCAAACTCGGATTTCAAGCCTTCGGGGATGAATTTCTCGACGCCGGCATACCGCATCGCAGCATGCGACTGATCTTGAAGGATTAACACGTTCCACTCTGTTGTAGCTCCATCCATTCCCTCCGAAATTTAACTACAGGAGCCGTACCGGCGTGCTCGTTCTGTAGTCAAACTACAACCCCCTATACCCCTAAGTAATAGTTGTTAATGCCCGTTCCCATGGGAGATAGTGCTAACCAGGACATGACTGAAACGTCAGCGCGTCAGCTGTGTAGTCACTATCTTCAGCTTCCTTCGACTACCCTGACATCTGCTTGTTTCTTGCGCTTTCGTTGCAATTATCCATCGATCGGCAAGCAGCCAAAAAATCGCGATTTCGCTAGTGCAGCATGAAATCAGGCGTCATCTTGCACCGGTCGATTATCGCAACGTTTCCCTATCGATGGGTGCAGTGTCCCGAATCGCTCGAGTACTTTTCCAACTAATGAAGGATGGTTCCATGTCAGCATTCCAAAACGAGATCAAGGCTATTGCCCAACTGCGAGAAGCCCAGGCTGGCAAATGGGATGGCATCAACCCGCAGCATGCAGCCCGCATGCGCCTGCAGAACCGATTCAAGACCGGACTGGACATCGCCAAATACACCGCGCAGATCATGCGGGACGACATGGCGGCCTACGACGCTGACAGCGCTCAGTACACCCAGTCCCTGGGCTGCTGGCATGGCTTCATCGGCCAGCAGAAGCTGATCTCCATCAAGAAGCATTTCGGCACCACCAAGCGTCGCTACCTGTACCTCTCCGGCTGGATGGTCGCCGCCCTGCGCTCCGAGTTCGGCCCCCTGCCGGACCAGTCGATGCACGAAAAGACCGCGGTACCGGCCCTGATCGAAGAGCTTTACACCTTCCTGAAGCAAGCCGATGCCTGGGAACTCAACCATCTGTTCCGCAGCTTGGAGGAGGCTCAGCAAGCTGGCAACGATGTGAAGGTCAAGGAAATCGAGAGCAAGATCGATGGCTTCGAGACCCATGTGGTGCCGATCATCGCGGATATTGACGCCGGCTTCGGCAACGAGGAAGCCACCTACCTGCTGGCGAAAAAGATGATCGAGGCCGGCGCCTGCGCCATTCAGCTCGAAAACCAGGTCTCCGACGTCAAGCAGTGTGGCCACCAGGATGGCAAGGTCACCGTGCCCCATGCCGAGTTCCTGGCCAAGATCAACGCCGTACGCTATGCCTTCCTGGAGCTGGGCGTCGACGATGGCGTTATCGTCGCGCGTACCGACTCTCTCGGTGCCGGCTTGACCCAGCAGATCGCCGTGACCAACGAACCAGGCGACCTGGGCGATCAGTACAACAGCTTTCTCGATGGCGATGAGATCGCCTCCGCCTCCGACATCAACAACGGCGACGTGGTACTCAAGCAGGATGGCAAGCTGATCAAGCCCAAGCGCCTGGCCAGCGGTCTGTACCAGTTCAAGAAAGGCAGCGGCGAAGACCGGGTCGTGCTGGACTGCATCACCAGCCTGCAACATGGCGCCGATCTGCTGTGGATCGAGACCGAGAAGCCTCATGTCGGCCAGATCGCCAGCATGGTCAATCGCATCCGCGAAGCGGTACCCAATGCCAAGCTCGTCTACAACAACAGCCCGTCCTTCAACTGGACACTGAATTTCCGCCAGCAGGTGTTCGATGCCTGGGAACAGGAAGGCAAGGATGTTTCAAGCTACGACCGCGCCAGCCTGATGAGCGTCGAATATGACGATACCGAACTGGGTAAGGAAGCGGATCGCTGGACTCGGAACTTCCAGCGCGACGCCGCTCGCGAAGCGGGTATCTTCCATCATTTGATCACCCTGCCGACGTATCATACCGCCGCCCTGTCCACGGACAATCTGTCCAAGGGCTACTTCGGCGACGAGGGCATGCTGGCTTATGTGGCCGGTGTGCAGCGTAAGGAAATCCGCGAGGGTATCGCCACCGTCAAGCATCAGGACATGGCAGGGTCCAATCTGGGCGACGACCACAAGGAGTTCTTCTCCGGTGAGGGCGCGCTCAAGGCGGGGGGCAAGGACAACACCATGGGCCAGTTTGGTTAAACAATATCCCAGCATGGGTACTATCTAGGGGAGGCTTCTGCCTCCCCTTTGTCATTCTTTTACCGTTTCTTTTGTAGCGCTTGAGCTGATAACCACCCTTGAACAACAACCCTGCCTCGCACCAAACCTTAAATACGTGGTCTATTAACAAGTAGCAAATCCAGACTATTCGCGTTAGACTTTTAACAAAACACTGTTTCTAAATAAACCTGCTTTGGAGATCAATCCATGAAGTTGACTCATTATCTCCCTGTAATCGCACTGGGATTGTTGACGCTCGGTGGCTGCGCCAACAGCGATCTCTACTCTGGCGATACCTATCGGGGTAGCCAGGCCAAGACCGGCCAATCGGTAACTTATGGCACCATCGAGGCATTGCGTCCGGTCAATATCCAGGCAGACGGGCCAAGCCAGGGCGTGCTCGGAGGACTGGGCGGTGCCGTGATGGGCGGCTTGCTGGGTAATCAGATTGGTGGCGGGTCCGGTCGTACCATTGCCACCGCCGCAGGTGCCATCGGTGGCAGCATCGCCGGCAAGAAAGTCGAAGACAGTGCGAGCCGTGTCAATGCCGTGGAAATGGAAGTACGCCGGGATAGCGGTGGTTCGGTGATCGTGGTGCAAAAAGCCGATCGCAACTGGCAAATAGGTCAGCGTGTGCGCTTGATCGGCAGTGGGTCAAACATGAGCGTGGCACCTTATTGAGCCACGACATGATCCGTTGAATCTTGATCCATTAAATCTTGAAAAGCCTCGCCCAATCTGGGCGAGGCTTTTCGTTGTAAGCGGTTGCTGGTGAAGCAGATAGGATTCAAGCGGCTGTTCGCCAGTTTACGCCCCTAACAGTCAGTGGGCCTTGGCAAGACCCCAGCGCACCAGCTTGACCAAGACCCAGACGATGAGCGCCAGCAGTAACAGCGTTATCAACATCGAAATCGGCTTCACGATAAAGGTGGCGCCCAGCACAGCCAATGCTACCCCCCATATCCAGCGATCATCTCGACTGCTTTTGAACGCGGCTGGCATGGTACGTTCGAAGAAACTTCCCAGGCCTCCGTCCCACCCCTTGATTATCAACGTCAGAATGAGGGCGAAAGCGATCAGCCAAATCAAGGTCTCAGTCATGGCAATACTCCTAGAATAGAGGGTTAAGAGATAGAGAGTCGAGGGCACTCAAAAGATGACGGCAGGGTACTCTAGCCCCTCTTGCCCGCGCAATAGCGACGGATAGTTCGCCCATGAGGTTCATTCTTGAATCCTCGTCATTCAGAAACCAGCATACATGAAAATTTTTTGCACCCCCTGACAGGCTGGAAATGGCGCGTTACCATTGGAGGTACATATCTTGTCGAAAGGTTCACCTTAACATGCAGATTGCGCAAAACTCAGTTGTCGCATTCCACTATACCCTGACCAATGATGCCGGTGAGGTGTTGGACAGTTCGGAAGGTCGTGAACCGCTTACCTATCTTCATGGTTCCGGCAACATCATTCCAGGTCTGGAAAAGGAACTGGAAGGACGCCAGGATGGCGACAAGTTGCAAGTGACCGTTACTCCTGAAGAAGGCTATGGCGAGAACCAGCCTGCACTCGTACAAGAAGTGCCGCGCGATTCCTTCCAGGGCGTAGAATCCATCGAGCCGGGCATGCAGTTCCAGGCCCAGACTCAGGGTGGCCCATTGATGGTTACCGTGACCAAGGTGGAAGGCGATACCGTCACCGTCGATGGCAATCATCCCTTGGCGGGTCAGAAGCTGAATTTCGACGTTGAAATTTCTGAAGTGCGCGATGCCACTCAGGAAGAAGTCGAGCACGGCCATGTGCATGGTGAAGGCGGTCATCAACACTGACCGGCAAACTGCCCTCGTCGCCTGGCTCTCTGCTGAGTCGTTCGCGTTGAATACAGCCGAATGAGGCGATGGCCGTTTGGATTTCACTGATGCGCTGTACTGAAAACTGAAAAGAGGTGGCTACGGCCACCTCTTTTTGCGTCTGAGCCTTTTGCATCTGGGTCTGTCAGCCCGTAGGCCCGATGAGGACGCTGCGCACGATTCTCCATGTAGTGCTTACGGTTCGAGAAGCCTGAGAGTGCGATAGCCTCCCCAAAGCCGTGTCACCGTAGTCATGAGGCAGGCGGTCGCGAAAACAATCGCCAGAAGCGCAAAATGCCGAGGCCAGAGGCAAAAGGCGACAAGGGCCAGAATCGTTTCGGTGCCCTCGGTCAGCCCATCGAGATAGTAAAAGGCCTTATGAGTGAAACGGGGCCGCTCGATATCGTGTTTAGCCGCCATGATTGCAAAAGCCAGAAACGAGCTGCCGGTCCCCATGAAGGCGAACAGCAAGAGTGCCGCCGCCAGCGCATTGGACTCCGGGTCGGCCAGGCCAAAGCCCAGCACTACCGCCGCGTAGAATACGAAATCCAATGTAATATCGAGAAAGCCGCCAGCATCGCTACTGGTCTGTGTATGCCGCGCCAGAGCGCCATCCACCCCGTCCAGCACGCGATTGACCAGAATGGCCCCCAGTGCGGCGGCGTAGGCCTGCATGGCCAATAACGGCAATGCCAGCATGCCAATGACAAAGCCGACAAGCGTTACCTGATTGGGCGTGATGCGCCACTGGGCAAGCCTCATCGCAAGCCGCGCCAACGGCGGCTGCACCCAGCGCATCGACCAGCGATCAAGCATGCGCTACTGCCCTCCTCTCTTTTATAGTCGCCCTGTTCATGGCCGCCCTGTTCATGGCCGCCCTGTCCACTGCCATCGGCTATTTGCGACCACGCCGGCGCCAGGCAAAGTAGCGCGCAAGCCAGCCCAGCACGCGCTCCGGCTTGTGGGCGTTCTTCCAAAGGCCAGCGCTTGCCTTGGCAGCTTCCGAGAAAGTCGGATAGGGATGGATCGTTCCCAGCAGTTTATTAAGACCAATTCCCTGCGTCATGGCCAAGGTGAATTCCGCCAGCAGCTCGCCGGCATGATCGCCGACGATGCTTGCCCCCAGAATGCGATCCTTGCCTGGCACCGTCAGCACCTTGACGAAGCCCGTGGTTTCGCCTTCAGCAATGGCCCGATCGAGTTCGGCAAACTCGTAACGGGTGAGCTCGAAGGCGATATTCTGGGCCACGGCGTCACGCTCATTGAGTCCGACCCGGGCTACCTCCGGCTGAGTGAAGGTCACCGCCGGCATGTTGCGATAGTTGACGCGAAAACGCTTGAACTCGCCGAACAGCGCGTTGACGGTAGCGTGCCAGGCCTGATGGGCGCTGGCATGAGTCAGCTGATAAGGCCCGGCAACATCGCCACAGGCCCAGATATTGGGATGCAGGCTACGCAGCGTCTCATCCACATCCAGCGTGCCCCGGGCGTTGGTGGCGATACCCAATGCTTCCAGCCCCAGCCCCGTGACATTGGCTTCTCTGCCGACAGCCACCAGCAGCCGATCGAAGACCAGCCGCTGAGTTTCTCCATTGCACTCCATGACCAGCACCTTGCCGTCATCACCATGACTCGGCCCCGGCTCTATCGCTGTCACCGCGGTGCCAAGATGCACCTGGATACCTTCACTGCGCATTTGTTGCAACAGCACCTCGGCGACATCCGCATCTTCCCGGGGCAGCAGCTGATCGGCCTTCTGCAGTATGGTGACCCGGCTACCGAGCCGGGCAAAGGCTTGCCCCAGTTCACAGCCGATGGGGCCACCCCCCAGGACCGCCAGGCGACCGGGGAGCGCATCGAGCTGCCAGAGATTTTCCGAGGTCAGCACCTCGATCGAATCGAGCCCCGGCAGTTCAGGCACCTTGGGCCGCGCACCGCTGGCAATGATCACATGTCGGGTTGTCAGCACCCGTTCATCGACCCGCACTTCCCAGGGGGTTTGAAGATGGGCCTGTCCCTTGATCACCTCGACGCCCAGGGACTCATAGCGCTCCGGACTATCATGAGGGGCAATCTCGTCTATCGCCCGATGCACATGGGTCATTACCTGCTTGAAATCGACCCGCGGCTTCTCGGCGTGAATGCCAAAGCGCTCGCCATCACGTACCGTCTGGGCAATACGGGAGGCGCGTATCAGCGCCTTGGAGGGCACACAGCCGGTATTGAGACAGTCGCCCCCCATGCGATCCCGCTCGATCAGGGCCACCCGGGACTTGACTGCGGCGGCGATATAGCTTGCCACCAACCCCGCGGAACCGGCGCCGATCACCACGATGTCGTAATCGAACCCTTTGGGCTTGCCATAGCGCCGCGCCATCCGGCGGCGCTTGACGAGTTCCACGATCCAGCGCGCCAGCAAGGGGAAGATGCCGATCAGCACGAAGGAGGCGATCAGCCCCGGCGAGAGAATGCCGCCAAGGCTTTCAAGCTCCCCCAGCTCCTGACCGGCGTTCACGTAGACCAGAGTACCCGGCAGCATGCCCACCTGACTGACCCAATAGAATGTCGGGGCGCGCATGCGGGTCAGGCCCATCACCAGGTTGATGATGAAGAACGGAAAGATGGGTACCAGACGCAGGGTGAACAGATAGAAAGCGCCTTCCCGCTCGACGCCACGGTTGATGCTGGCAAGCTGGCGGGAAAAGCGTCGTTCCAGCGGTTTCTGAGCCAGGAGTCGCGCAATCAGGAAAGCCAGGGTCGCGCCGATGGCACTGGCGAAAGAGACGATCAGAAGCCCCCAGCCGAGGCCAAACAGCGCCCCGGCAAGCAGTGTCAGCAAGGCCGCCCCGGGTAGCGACAGCGCCGCCATGGCGACATAAAGGGCAAAGAAACCACCGGCCACCAGCCACGGGTCCGTGACGAACCAGCTTTGAAAACGTGCCTGCTGATTCTTGATGTTGTCCAGGGTCAGCGCCTCATTGGCGCCACTGACAAAGAATAGAACGATTGCCAGGACGATGACGGCGAGAATGATTAGACGCTTTCGATTCAACTTACAGTCTCCCTTGGACGTTGATGGAGAAAACGGTGATTAAAAGTAGGGCCATTTGGCACCATCGATGTCAAAGAAACGTTGCATCAAGGAACTCGACGCGGAAAAACGTCTCCAATCAGTCCCCTGCAATACCTATTCCTGGAGAACGATGTGCGCAAGCTACTGCTTCCCTTTACGTTGACGCTGGCAGCGTCGTCCTTTCCCGCCCTTGCCTTGGCCGAGAAAACCCAGCCCGAGGATGCCACGGCGGTTTTCGCCGGGGGCTGTTTCTGGTGCATGGAAGAGGCCTACGATGAAATCGAGGGGGTCAAGGCTACCACGTCGGGTTACATCGGTGGCGAAAAGTCAAACCCCAGCTATGAGCAGGTCTCTCGCGGCGAGACCCGGCACGTCGAGGCTGTCGAGGTCGAATACGACCCACGGATCGTGGACTATGCCACCCTGCTGGAGGCCTTCTGGCATAACATCGACCCCTTCGCCGAGAACCGCCAGTTCTGTGACGGCGGCCCCCAGTATCGCAGTGCCATCTTTTATCAGAACGATGAGCAAAAAAGCCTGGCGGAAAAAACCAAGGCCGAACTCGAAGAGCGCTTCGACCAGCCAATCGCCACCCAGATCGTTCCCGCCAATCAATTCTGGAAAGCAGAGGGCTACCATCAGGATTATTACAAGAAAAACCCCGTACGTTATCGTTTCTACAAGGCCGGCTGTGGCCGCACCGACCGGCTGAAGGAGGTCTGGGGCGACCAGGCAGGCCTGCCCGGCAGCAAGTAATGGCTTCGCTTCGGTGCGGTTCATCAATGACGCCCTGGCTATGGCGCAGTGCGGCGCCATAGCCAGATGGTCAGGCTCAATGTTCCCAATAGCACCAGCCAGGAGGCCAGCACTACTCCCTGCCAGCCCGCCATGCCCCAGAATGGCTCGAGATAGAAACCGCCGAAGCTGGCCCCCAGATAATAGAACACGAGATAGAGTGCCGTGGCACTGCCTCGGGAGTGAGTCGCCTGGCGTCCTACCCAGCTCGACGCCATGGAGTGGCACACGAAGAAGCCGAAGGCGTTGATCACAAGCCCCAGTAGAATGACCGGCAGCGATGCGCTCAGTGTCACCAAGGTGCCGGCCATCAGGATCACGATACCCAGCATCATGCACAACGGTTGTGGTAGGCGCTGGGACAGCCTGCCGGATAGCGCCGACCCAAACGTCCCCCCCAGATAGGTCACGAAGATCATGCCCAGCCACTGCATCGACAAGGAGTAAGGGGCCTCGTGCAGGCGAAAGGTGATATAGCTGTACTGATTGATGAAAATGAAGAAATTCAGTCCACCAATTAGATAGGCGGACAGCAGCAGCGGGTTACGTAGATGATCGACAAGCGACTCGACGGCAGTCTTCAGGCGAAACCGCCGCGGTTCGAAACAGCGGGCCGCCGGCAATAGCCACCAGAAGATAGCGACACACGCCACGCTAAGCAGCCCTACCGCCATGAAGCTCGCGTGCCATCCCCCGTACTCGCCGGCAAGGCCTCCCAGGACACGCCCACCGATCCCCCCGAGGGTATTGGCGCTGATATAAAGCCCCACCGCCAGCATCAAGGCACGATGATCGAATTCGTCCCCCATCCAGGCAATCGCCACCGCCGGCAGCCCTCCCAGCACCAGGCCTTGAAGCGCTCGGACGATGAGCAGCAGCGCGAAATCATCGACGAACATCAAGGACAGCGAACATAGCGCCGCCGCCAGCAAGGTAAAGCGCATGATGCGATCACGCCCGATGGCATCGGACAGCGGACCGAATATGAGCAGTGAGCAGGCAAGCGTCACCAATGCCGCCGACATTACCAGGGAGGCTTCGAGGGTGGATACGCCGAACTCGAGACGCAGCTCCGGCAGCAGCGGTTGAACGGCATAAAGATTGACGAAGACGATAAAGGAGCCCAGGCACAAGGCAAGGGTCGCACGCCACCAATCTCGGCTATATGCTTCGATCATGAGATTCAATGTAGCGTGCGGCTATCGCCGGTGAGTGTATCGATATGGGTAAGCGCCCAATGGCGCGGCCTGGAACCGGGAAAATCCAGACTTGCCCAGGGGCCAGCCAAGGGTGGCGCTCCGCACAACCAGGCAACCAGTCCCTCGCGAAAATCCCGTAGAAAGATTTCACGCTCCCCGGTTTCGCCCATGAAGAAGGCAAACCCCGCATAGAGCCCTTCCGCATAGGTCTGCCAGCTTGCGTAATGCTGCTGAGCCTTGGCCATCGCCTTGTCGAGCACCTGTTCCAGGGCACCTGCATCCAGCCAGCCGACAATACGCCCGGTTACCGCCAGATCGACGGCCTGGGCCAGGTCCCAGGCGGTCATGTCGGTGTCGTTACAGCGGGTATCGTTATCGCGCACTCGCTGCAGCCGCAAGAGATGATGACGCTCCTCCTGCGAACACTCTCCGGATTCGAGAATGGCTATTTCCTCGAGTAATCGAGCGCGGTTCAAGGTGTAAGGCGCGTAGTTGATCTGGTACTCCTGGCGATCCCCGGCCTCGAGCAAGAAGGTCAGGAACTCCTGCAGCTCACTCGCGTTATGCAAGCCATAATGGCTATCCAGCCATTGCCGTGCCGCCTCGTTTTCCAACGCGCTTTCACGCTGTGGCTTGTTCCATATTCCCGGGTTGAGCGGCCCGGTCAATGCCAGGGCGGTAAATTGAAGCAGCGTGGGCCGAGGGCCGGGCTCCTGCCAGGATGTGCATTGCCAATCGAGCCAATGAAAACAGCTCCCCGGGTCGTCCCGGTGCCAGCGTATTTCATGCACCAATGTATCGCCAGGCATTTCCGGCAATACCGTTTCCCAGGCAATCCAGGCTTCGAGAAGCTTCTTGGAATTGCCATAAAGATGACACAACACACTACGCAAGGCCTGGGCGAGGGCCATGATTTCTCGACCATCGAAATCACCGCTGTCATCTGCCATCAGCACATAAAACGCATATTTCTCCGCCATGTGAATGGTGGCAGCATGCCTTGAGCAGGATGCCAGTGAATTACGCGCATACTGCGCCTCCAGGGAGGGCTGTCCAAATACGGTTTTGCTCGGCGGCAGCATGTTGTGTGCCGCGTCCGCGGCCAGCTGATTGAGATGGTGAGACTGGGCCGGCAACCAGTAACGCCCCAACCCGCGTACGCCTTCGTCCGCGAACAGCCCCAGGGTCTCGGTGAGATAATGCTGGGCATCCTTGCGTCGCGCCTCGGCTTTCTCATCGGGTATCGCACCGGGTATGCCCTGCCGATAAAGCAGTTCGGGCTCTCGCACTGATGCCAATGCCAATACCCAGTGCCAGGCATCGCGCCGCCACTCCTGCATGGCGTTGCGAGACGCTTCTCGCTGCGCATCGCTGATCAGCTCTGCGAGCGGCAAGCGCCAGGGGGATACTGGTGAATGAAGCAACAGCGCTGTCTCTTCATCGAACAGCTTGCCAACGGATGGCTGGCCTTCGAACAAGGCCCGCCCGCGCTGATAGGCCCGGATGAGCGCTGTCCAGTCGCTGTAACGCGTGGTCAGTAGATCGATGCCATGCAGTGCGAAATGCTCGGCTTCGCCGCTTTCAAGCCACCCCAGAACCCAACCGGCATAGGCCAGATCGATCACCCGTAGCCAGTCCCAGGCCGCCCATTCCAACGGTTCACCCTGATCGATGAACGCCAGCAATGTCTCACCGTAACGGCGTTGATCGACGAGCCCCGCCAACCAGGCTTGACGCTCGGCCCCATCCTGTTCCAACAACCTCGCCACGTCGAGATCCCAGCCATAGCGGTGCCCCTGGGACGCCAGCCACAACAGCGTGCGGATCAAGTCCTCACGGCCACCCACCTGCCATACCTGCTCGAGCCAGGCCGCGGCGTCCGGCCAGTCCTGCAACTGATCAGAAGACTCCATCAAGAGCGGCGCGAATAGCGCCCGGGGGAGCCACACCCTTGCAGCCTGAGTATCTGGCCACAAGGGTTCGTCATTGCGTGTGGCCAGATGATCACCCAACAATGGCCAGGTAACACCCTGCCCTTCATGCTCCAGGGTCGCCAGCACTTCGCTGTACCTGACAAAGGCTTCGTCGCCCTGTGCCCAGCCGCGATCCAGACGGGCGCCACGCAATGCCGCCAGCCATTCATCCAGGCTGGCATGGCGGGCTTGAAGATCCCTTGCCAGACGCAGTATCCAGGCCTTGGCACGCTCGGCGCTCAACCAGCCAGCAGCCACTGCCAGCGCCAGCAATTCGATGACCGCCAGTTGACGCTGCGGGTCCGGCTTCTCGGCAGGAAAGGCCTCGAGCAACCGCCATCCGAGCTCGCCGCGTTCGGTAATACCGAATTCGGTTAGTCGCGCCAGGGCTTGGGATGGCTCTACGGCAACCGGATCGGGCACAAACGCCCAGCCGCACAGCACCAACTGCTGCGACCACCATGCATCAAGTGGGTCTACCAAATCATCACACCTCAGATACTTGCGCCGCTGAAAAGGAAGAAACGATATAGTGTAACGGAAAGTGATGCGGCCGCCGATGCCCTTGCACTCGTTGCGTTGTACATTGACAGTAGAAGTGCAGCGGACGGCATCATGAAACCCTTGGCGCGATGTTAAAAATAATACACACTGCGTTTTAGATGATGATCGTTCATCTACCTTCACTGCGCTCGTTGATTTAATCCGGGAGGTTTTTACCATGAACAATGCTGAACTCAACGAACTCAAGCAGCGCTATGTGGCCAGTGGCGCCGCAAGCCCTGCCACACACTTCGCCGAGCGTGCCGAAAATGCCGAAATCTGGGATGCGGACGGCAAGCGCTTCATCGATTTCGCTGGCGGTATCGGTGTTCTCAATATTGGCCATCGCCACCCCAAGGTGGTCGAAGCGGTCAAGGCGCAGCTCGACAAGGTCATGCATACCTGCCAGACCGTCATGCCTTATGAAGGCTACGTCAAGGTTGCGGAAAAGCTCAGCCAGATCACCCCCGTACGCGGCCATGCCAAGGTCATGCTGGCCAACTCCGGCGCCGAGGCACTGGAGAATGCCGTCAAGATAGCCCGTGCCGCCACCGGCAAGACCAACGTGATCTGTTTCGACGGTGGCTATCACGGCCGTACCTTCATGACCATGGCGATGAACGGCAAGGTCAATCCCTACCAGACGGATTTCGGCCCCATGCCGGGCACGGTCTTTCGGGCGCCCTACCCGGTTCCCTATCACGGCGTCAGTGAAGACGAAGCGCTACGCGGGCTCAAGATGGCCTTGAGGACCGATGCCAACCCGAAGGATACCGCGGCGATCATTCTGGAACCGGTACTCGGTGAAGGCGGTTTCTACGCCGCACCCGCGAGCTTCCTGAAGGCGATCCGCGAAATCTGCGATGAACACGGCATGCTGATGATCGTCGATGAGGTGCAGAGCGGCTTCGGGCGCACCGGCAAGATGTTTGCCATCGAGCACAGTGGCGTGGAACCGGACATCATGACCATGGCCAAGAGCATGGGCGACGGCATGCCGATTTCCGCGGTCGTGGGCACCGACAAGCACATGGACGCCTCCGGCGGCAATTCCCTGGGCGGCACCTACAGCGGTAGCCCGGTCTCCTGTGCGGCGGTGCTGGCGGTACTCGAGGTGTTCGAGCAGGAAAACATCCTCGAGAAGAGCCAGGCCCTCGGCGACAAGCTGGCCAAGCGCTTCGGCCAATGGCAGAAGGACTTCGACTGTATCGACAACGTGCGCAATCTGGGTGCCAT
Source organism: uncultured Halomonas sp. (assembly GCF_947493865.1). Lineage (GTDB taxonomy): Bacteria > Pseudomonadota > Gammaproteobacteria > Pseudomonadales > Halomonadaceae > Modicisalibacter. Next base: position 2,833 of record NZ_CANLTC010000008.1, on the reverse strand, counting down.
GGCAGCCTTGGATGTAGTATCCGACAAGGCCAATCATACGCCGGATGCGGAACTGACTGCCGCTCTATGCAAGAAGGCCCGGGAGAACGGATTGATCCTGCTTTCCTGTGGCATGTACGGCAACACGATTCGCTTATTGATGCCGGTCACCATCGAGGACAAGGTGCTGGAAGAAGGTCTCGATATCATCGAGCAGGCGTTGAAGGAACTGGTGGGCAGCAAGCAGACCGCCAGCGCCTGAATGACCCCCGTGTGAATCGATAAAAAAGCCCTGGCTACCGTCACCGGTAGCCAGGGCTTCTGGTTGCTTTCATGCAGAGCCCTGATAAAAGAAGCACTGATAAAAAATGCTCTGACAAAAGACGCTTGAACGCGAACCGTTCAGGCCGGCATATCGTTGGCCTTCGAGTCCCGAGACCACACGCGATGCTCCCCCACGGCCTGGGCAAAGGGATCGAATACCGCCTCTATCCCATCCCCGACGAATATCCCATCCTCACCGACAGGCACCCCTGCGGCATCAAGTAGCGCCTTGCCTGCCCCCAGAGCGGCAATTGCCTTGAGATGCTTGTAAGCCTCCTGGACGTAGTAGCGTCCCAGACCGGAGCTCGCCAATGCCTGGGCACTGTCTTCGCCACCGGCGACGATGACCGCATCCATGGTCACGGAGGGCAGGCCGTTGAGCATGCCGTCAGGGATGACAGACTGCCCGTTGCTGGCTTGAACTGGTGCCATGCTCGGTGCAATGACCATACCCTGGGCACCCTGCTCGGAGAGCTTCGCCTTGAGTGCTTCCACTTGTTCACCATCGACACCGTTTGCCGCCAGAATGGCGACCTTGCGGTACTTGATATTACCCGGCAGCCGCGCCATTAGGCTCAGCGCCTCGGACTTTTCCTGAGCACCCTTGCCCAGTTCACCTTCCGGTGCAGTCGGCTGCCCAGGCGCATCTATTCCGTGATTTTCACCGACCCGACGCGCCAGCTCCAGGTCGATGTTGGGCAGGATTTCCTTGATCTGGCGCTCGCGAATGTAAGGGCGCGCCACCTTGGAGAGTTCGAAGGTATAGGCGGCAATGATATGCTCCTTCTCCACCTCGGTCTGACTGTTCCAGAACAGCCGCGCCTGGGAGTAATGATCGCCGAAGGAGTCGCTGCGTGCCCGTACCTTGTGGGCATCGACCCGCTCGTAATGGCTCTCGTAACCGCCGTTCTCTTCCGCCGCCGGGGTCTGCTTGGGCCAGCCGCCATCGATGGAGTTGGGTTCGTAGGAGGCCTGTCCCTTGTTGATGGTCTGACGATGCGGCGCGTCGCGCTGATTGTTATGGAACGGGCACACCGGGCGGTTGATGGGAATCTCGTGGAAGTTCGGCCCGCTCAGGCGCAGCATCTGGGTATCCAGGTAGGAGAACAGCCGACCCTGAAGCAGCGGATCGTTGCTGAAGTCGATGCCCGGCACCACGTGCCCAGGGCTGAAGGCCACCTGCTCGGTCTCGGCGAAGTAGTTGTCTGGGTTGCGGTTGAGCACCATCTTGCCGATCGGCGTGACCGGCACCTGCTCCTCGGGAATGAGCTTGGTGGCATCGAGAATGTCGAAATCGAAGCTGTGCTCGTCCTCCTCCTCGATTACCTGGATGCCCAGTTCGTACTCGATGAAGTCACCGTTCTCGATGTCTTCCCACATGCCACGACGATTGAAATCCGGATCGCGGCCCCAGAGTTTCTGGGCCTCGTCCCAGATCAGCGAGCAGGTGCCCGCCAGCGGCTTCCAATGGAACTTGACGAAGCGTGCCTTGCCCTGCCTGTCGATCAGCCGGAAGGTATGCACCCCGAAGCCTTCCATGTTGCGGTAGTGACGCGGAAAGGCGCGATCCGACATGGTCCACAGCACCATGTGGGCGGACTCGGGAAACAGCGAGACGAAATCCCAGAATGTATCGTGGGCGGACTGGCCCTGGGGGATCTCGTTGTGGGGCTCGGGCTTCACCGCGTGGACGAAGTCAGGGAACTTGGTGGCGTCCTGCATGAAGAACACCGGCATGTCGTTGCCGACCAGGTCCCAGTTGCCTTCCTCGGTATAGAACTTGGTGGCGAAGCCGCGCACGTCACGCACGGTATCGTTGGAGCCACGTCCGCCCTGTACCGTGGAAAAGCGCACGAACACCGGAGTCTTCTTGCCGGCCTCGCTGAAAAGCGCCGCCTTGGAGTATTGCGCGGCGTTGTCGTAGGCCTCGAAATAGCCGTGTGCCGCGGCGCCACGAGCATGGACGATACGCTCGGGAATGCGCTCGTGGTCGAAGTGGTTGAGCTTCTCACGAAGAATGAAATCCTCCATGAGGGTAGGGCCACGTTCGCCGGCCTTCAGCGAGTTGTGGTTGTCGGCGATGCGCACGCCTTGATTGGTGCGCAGGTCGTGACCTTCGGCATCACTGCGATAACGCTCCAGGCTCTCCGTTTTGCTGTGCTCGTCGGTCTTGAAATCCGTATCGTGAGGGCCATCGCTGTTGGGTTCGGTATAGGGGCTGTTACTGGTGGCCATGCTGTTTTCTCCTCATTCCTGAAACGAAGGTAAAACCGCAATACGGTTATCCTTTCGCAAGCATGTTTGACGTCTTCCTTGAAGTACTCGGGAACTCCACGAGTACGATCTGCCTATGTTTTAAGTAACTACCAAAACTACCAATCCTCAATGTAAGCCCAGTCCTCAGAACACGCAAATGGCCTGGGCATTGCACCACAGGCCATACCACTGACCTAAGAGGGTGTTTACAAAAAAGCAGATAGCTGGCTGACTGTTTCAATTGTTTGTATTCCGGGGAGTCATCACCATGACG
>NZ_CANLTC010000007.1 GCF_947493865.1 uncultured Halomonas sp. | reverse complement strand
TGAACTGGGCAATGAGGTCACGTGCTGCCAACAAAGGATAACTCCTGTGGCTCAATCTATCATCCGGGGCCTTACACATAGGGACCGCCATCCGTCATCAACGGTTGAACACTTGCTCCAGGCAGGCGACCCAGGCGTTTTCGATCTTGGCGGAATTGTAGGTCTTCAATATCTCCAGTTTCTGCTTCATTGCAAGCTCCTGGCAATCGCTTTCCTTGAAGTCGTTTTCCAGCCATTCATGCCCGAAGTAGAGTGCTTCCTTGTTGTGCGCCTCCAAAAAAGGCGTGTAATCGGATAAGCACAGAGAGTTTGAGCCCATCATATTGATGGCCCGATCTGTGAATATGTCGGGGTAGCTGGGCGTCAGGTTGATGTTGTATCGGGCGCTGTTCATGATATGTAGCGTCTTCCCGTATTCCATTCTTTCATGGAATTCACAGCCGTGATCCTGCTTGAAGGGCCACTCGCTCTTCTTGCCACCGATAATCACTGTCTTGATGCCCCGGGCAGCCAGGGCCCGGCTGAGCTTCTCGAGCTCGGCGGTCCGGTACTTATTCCTGAAGTGCTTGTCGACCAAGTCGAAATAGAGCAGTGTCGTTTCGCTGGTCACGCCTCTTTCCAGGGTGGGTTCCGCAAAGGGGTCGCTGCGCCGTTTCTCGATGAATTCCAGGATGGCCTGCTGTTGCCCTTTGGGTATCTGCTTCTCCTTGGCCACGGTATTGACGATGGACGTAGTGGACTTGGGCACGTTCGGATAGAGTTTGCCGACGAAGACCGCAATATTTTGCTTGTCCTTGTACAAGACAGGGTCTTTCTCCGGCGACTTGTGCGGTATGACGATACCCTTGATCTTGTTGGCGTTGCTGACTTGCTTGAACTCTTCGATGAGTCGTGCGGACTTCGAGCCGATGATGATGCTGTCGGGGCTATTGTGACATCTCGACAACATGAAGTCGGCGTAGGCGTGATCATCGACGATGGAGAAGGGGGTTATGCCATAGAGGTCGAATACATTCTGCTTGATGACATATGGGGGGCTGTTCACTGTAGCATTGTAGAAAGAGTGCCCCGTAAAGAAGATTTCTTCTTTAGCATTTCTTCTAGAGGCCGCAGACAAGAGTCCCTCGATACCGTTGACGGCCTTCTTTTTCGCCCCCACCTTGGCTAGGGCATTATCGATTATCTCGTTGTTCAGGATTTCGATGTTGTAAATCAACGGGTATTCGATCTGATTGAATACTCGAGTGGAGGAGGCGTCATTTGGCAAATGTGAGCGATCATGGATAGCCACTGGGATCTTGGTCGCAGGTAATGGTGCAACGCTTTTCTTGCAGTACTGCCAATAATCCTGCGCCTGTTGTTCGTCTTGCCGGCTGAGAGCGTCGTGGGCCATGTCGCTGGCGGCATAGGCGCTATGCAACAGGTAAGCCAGCTTTTTATGCTGATTAGCGCCCAGTTCGGCCATCCGTGCGCTTTCTGGGATGAATAGCGCGTCGGCGCTTGCCAGTTGTGAATGCTGAACCTGTGGTTCGCCTTCAGGCGAGCTGCCTTGGTAAGCCAGGGTGTTGAAGCGCAGGAATCGCAAGCCGTGATCGTTAGCCCACTGGCTGATTTGGGCAAAATCGGGCTGGTGCTGATGGGTTGCTACAAAGTTGATGCGGGCTTGTAGCACCAATAGATTCTTCAGCGCCTTTTCACCGTGCTCGAGCACTGCGAGGTTGTCATTGAGATTATCGAGCACCAGCCAATCGATACCCTCCAATCCCTCGATACTGTCGAGTTGAATCGTCTGGATCGGCAGGGTGGTGAGTACCTGGCTGCCTTGCCCTTGGCCCTGGGGTTGTTGCTCCGCAGGCAGGGGCTCCAGGGTGGCGCTCATCGCCGGGTCCAGGCATACGTATAGCGTTGCGGGATTGCCGTCGCCAAGCAGGGTATGCGGGTAGTGATGAAGTTCACCGCCTGTCTGTAGTGGTGCGGTATCGCTAATCCTGCTTGCCGGATCGAAGGCGATCAGCGCCAAGGCATCCGATTTCATCAGTTCCGGCGTGGTAGATGAAGTGGCTAGACTCGCGCCGTTGTCGATGGCGATGATCTTGCCGTCGATATGCCACTGGAATTCTGCATCCTTATTTTGACTTTCATGATATGGGCTTGCCGGGAGAATGTTGACTGGTTTTTCCTCTCCCTCGAAATAGGCTTCGCCTCCTTTATTGAAGGTGAGTGCTGCAGGCGCCTTGCCTTCGCAATGGCGCTGCCAGATGGCGCGCAGGGCGGTGGTCAGGTGCTTGCCGAAACGCGGGCCGTCACATACCGGCGATTGCAGCAGGTAGGTGCGCAGACAGGCGCGAATCACACTCAGGTCGGGTAGGTTGGCGGCGAGTTCGATTGCTCGCTGACGGTATTCATCCCAACTATTCGTCACCAGTTCCGGCATGCCGGCATTGGTCAGATGTGTTGCCGAGTGACGGCCGGCGAAAGTCGGCCCGGGCAGCGTTACTACCGGCACGCCCATCAATAGCGCTTCACAGGTGGTCAGGCCGCCGGAATAGGGCCAGGTGTCGAGGGCGATATCGATACGGTTATAGGTGGCCAGGAAGTCCTGATGATGAATCGGGCCTTCGAGTATCAAGCGTTGTTCATCGATGCCATGTTCTTTGAAGGTCTGATGAATCCTGTCGCAAAAACCTGGATTCTCGAACTGGGCGCCACGCAGCAGCAGATGGCTCCCAGCCACGTCCTGCAGCAGCTTGGCCCATTGCGCCAGCAGTTCGTCGTTGAGCTTGGCAGGGTTGTTCAGGCAACCGAAGGTGATATGGCCGTTCTTGAGTGCCGGCAGGGCCGAGGTGGCAGGTGCGTGTTCTGGACGGTGGTAGCAAATATAGTCGTCCGGCATGCGGATCAGATGTTCGGTATAACGATGATCGACACCTTCCGGGGTCTCGATCGCATCGCTGATCAGATAGTCCACACAGCTCAAGCCCGTGGTGTTGAACAGGCTGCCTACCCATTTGACCTGGAGCGGGGCTGGCTCGAGGATCAGCGTCTTGAAGCGGCTGCCTTCTCCGCCACCGTTGAGATCGACCAGAATATCGATCTTGTCGTTGCGTATCTTTTCCGCCGTAGCCTCATGAGAAAGATGATCGATTGCGTTCCAATGATGCGCTTTTTGCTTGAACTCATCGGTGATCACGTCGGAGATTTCATTGGTGGTATACACGAAAACCTCGAACTCCAGGTCATCGAGCGCCTTGATCGCCGGCAGAATCATTTGGCCGACCGGGTGCATGCGCAGCCCGCCGGAAATCAGGCCGAGTCGCAGTCGACGCTGAGTAGAGCGGTCTGTGTCAGCGCGAACCGATTTCGAAGTCGGAGCAAATAGGCGCTCCCATTCCAGCGTATCCTGATGGAGCTCTTCGGCACTATAAGCCGGGTTGTAATGCTTGGAGGCCACCATGTTGGAGCGAGGAAGGTCGTTCTCGGGCTGAAGCTCCCAGGCTTTCTGGAAATGCTGCTCGGCGAGCAGGTAATTGCCCTCGCGTACATAGAGGGTGGCAATGTTGTTATGTGCGCCAACGTCTCGCGGGACTATCTTGAGAGATTTTTTTAGCCATTCGATTGCTTCGCCATGACGGCGCAGTTTTTCCAGAACGCTGGCGTGCCATGCCAGCAGGCTGGCGTCATGGGAAAACTGTGTTGCCAGCCGTTCGCTGTGCTCAAAGGCGGGCTGATAACGCCCAAGAATGTACAGGGCGCGCGAGAGCAATAGCCTTGCGTTGAGATTGTAAGGGTGATGTTTGACCGCCTTTTCAAGAGACGGCAAGGCTTGCTGCGCTTCACCTGCCTGAATATAGTGCTCCCCCTGTTGAATCAGGTGGTCAAGACTGACAGTACCCTCGGCCTGAGCTCTTTTCTTTTGACGATTGGAGGCTTTCGATGATGACTTTTTACTGCGCGCCATGGGTACGTTCCTGAACGGGTAAGCAATTATTATGCGATGCTAACACCCGGTTATGCCGTGGCTTGGAGTGAAAAGGTGGAAAACGAGTGTGCTATTCAGTCGTTTGTAGGCTGATTCGCCAGGCAATAAAAAACAGGCCACCTTGCGGTGACCTGTCAGTGGTGCTGATTGGTGGTGCTAAAGAGACGAGGCCGAAGCCTCGTCCTTGTGCTACCTGGTTATTAGCCCAGCAGAGAGAGAACGCCCTGCGGTACCTGGTTAGCCTGGGCGAGGACGGAAGTACCGGCCTGCTGCAGGATCTGGGCGCGAGTCATGTTGGAGACTTCGACAGCGTAGTCGGCGTCTTCGATGCGTGAACGCGCGGCAGACAGGTTAGTGGAAGAGGTGCTCAGGTTGCTGATGACCGAGTCGAAACGGTTCAGCGTGGCACCCAAGGTGCTGCGAGCTGTATCGATAGTAGACAGTGCAGAGTCAACAGCGTCGATAGTGGCTTGAGCAGTAGTTGTGTCGGTAACTGCCAGGCCATTGACACCCAGGGTGGCGGAAGTTGCATCGACAGTACTAACGGCGATGGTGTCATTGGCCGTGGTGTTGGCGCCGACCTGAATGTTCAGGCTGGCAGCTGCATTCATGAGGTTGGTGCCGTTGAAGGAAGCACTTCCGGCGATGCGGTCGATTTCAGCAACACGCTCGTCGATTTCAGTCTTGATGGAAGCGCGGTCAGCGGTGCTGTTGGTGTCACTCGCTGCCTGCACGGCCAGTTCACGAATACGCTGCAGGTTATCGTTGACCTGGTTCAGGCCGCCTTCCATGGTCTGCACCAGGGAGATACCGTCGTTGGCGTTACGGCTTGCCTGGTTCATGCCAGTGACCTGAGCGGTCATGCGGTTGGCGATGGCCTGGCCGGCGGCGTCGTCCTTGGCGCTGTTGATGCGCAGACCGGAAGACAGACGCTCCATGGCAGTAGTCAGATCACCCTTGGAAGCGGTGAGGTTCTGCTGAGAGATCAAAGAAGTGATGTTGGTATTGATAACTGACATGTGTATTTCCTTCCTATTAGTAACCTGATTAGGTCTTGGGGGCTCCAGCGGCGGATCGGCGTTTATCAGTAAGGTTATGCCTCTCCCACCACAACGGCACCGTTGGCCGTTACCCTGTTTATCGTCGCCTGGGAAAAATGCTTTAGGACTAATTGCGATTTTTTTTAAGGAAGGGCAATTTTTCGAGAATGGATATTGAAAAGAGTCAAGGGGAGAGAAGGTTGAACTTTCGATGCCAGTTCGATTTGTCGGGGGCTCTCACGGCCCCGAGCAACTGCTTGAAGACTTCTGGGAGGCGGTAGATTGTCTGTTCAATGTGAAGAGGGTTTGCCATGAAAAACATTATCGGCATCATGAACCGGGATGAGTTCCGCCGCCCGGTGGCAATCGCCAAAGGGGAATGTCGGCCTGCTCCCGATGAGCACAAGGTGGTTCGACAGTGTCGAATCCATGTCGCAGATGTTGAATACCCGTAATCTTGATGAGATGTTGCGGCCTGACAGCAATAAGCTTCCCTGATGCCCAGTATCGATGTGGTAATTGATCTTTCCGCCGAGCAGTGCCTGGCGCACTACGCGGGCGGTGCCCAGCATGTGTATGCACGCAGCCAGGACGGGCGGCGGGTGATGTTTCCTGCCCAGGCGCTACGGCGTATCGTCGGGCGCGATGGCGTGCACGGTCTTTACCGTCTGAGCTTTACCAGTGATGGCAAGTTCGAGTCGCTGGTGGCCTTGCCGAGCCGGTAGGTACGGCTTCTCGCGGATATTGCGACGGCTTAACATCTTGCAGCCGAGCGGCTACCTTTTTGTGTGCCGAGGGGACGCAACAAGACAAGTATTGTGAGAACGCCTATGGCCAATGACGACGTTCGCTGGATTCAGCGATTGCAAAACTTCGAGAAGGCGCTGGCACAGTTGGGTAGAGGCTGCTACGGACGGAAAACCCTTATTTCCAACCCTTCGATGTGCTTATAATGCCGATCATTGGCGGTGATCAAGAGTTCGCCGGTATGCAGGGCGCTGGCAGCAATCAGGGCATCCGCCATCTGCATGTTATCACTCAGCGCATACTCCTCGACCAGGAACATGGCTCGGGCTGAGATTTCCTCGTTGATGGACAGGATCTCGGTTTGCCAGAAGCGCAGCGCCTGGCGTAGCACTCTCAGTTCATTCTTGTTATGCAGGCCTTGCAACACTTCCATATAGGTTACTGCCGAGATGAGGAAGCGTGGATTCTCATCCAAGAGGTGTGCAGCCGCATCGTTACCACGCAAGTTCCAAATCAGGACATTGGTGTCCACCAGCATCAGGGCAACTCCCTCGGTTTACGCATGGCGCGAACGTAATCGTCTACGGACTGACTGCTGCAGGCATCCTGCGCCCGCCAAAGTCCAAAGGCAGGGTTTCGTTCTCTAACCTCGGTGTGTTGTTGCTCTTCGTTCCAGGCGACAAGCTTGGCTCGCCGTTTTCCGCGATAGGTAATGATGACCTCTTCGCCCCGGTCGGTAGCTGATAGGAGCTCCCGGGTATGCAGGCGAAGATCCTTGGTGGTAGCTTCCATAGGACTCTCCTGAAGTTTCACTCTATAGTGTAACTTCTCAGCGGTCGGTTTCAACAGGGATGTATCTGAGGTTTCGCGCTGACTTCAAAAGGAGAACCACATCAACGCTCCCCCACCAGCGCCGTCATGAAGCGCTGCCGCTTCTTGGCACCGCTTAGCGGTTGAGCCAGCAGGTGCACCAGCTTGGTCATCACGGCTTCCGGGGTCATGGCGTCGCCGGAAAGTACGCCGGCATCCAGCAGTCCTCGCCCGGCGGCGTAGGTGCCGATGGACACCGGCCCGTGGGGGCACTGGCTGATGGCAGCCAGCAGTTTGCCCTCGCCGGTCGTCTGGGCGAGCACGCCGAGAATTTCCGGATTCTCGGGGATGTTGCCGCTGCCCCAGACTTCCAGCAGCGCGCCCTGCACGCTGTCATCGAGCAGCCAGGCAGCGAGCAGGTGGGCGGAGATACCCGGCCAGAGCGCAATGCGTACCACGGCAGAGCCATCCAATGCGCTGTACTCCGGTAACTCGAAGCGTGGCAAGCCGCGCTGTTGAACATCCAGCCCGCGGGTCGGATAGAGTACCGGTGCGCCATCCACCATTTCACCAAGCAAAGGGTAATTGGGACTGGCGAAGCCATCGAAGCCGTGGGTATGCCACTTGCGGGTGCGTACACCGCGCATCAACTTGCCGGCAAAGCATACGGCGACTTCCTGTAACCCTGGCAAGGCGGCGAAACGCAGCGCCGATTCGACGTTACCTGCTGCATCGCTGCCGTCTGCTTCCAGAGGTAGTTGCGATCCGGTCACGACGACTGCTCGATCTAGCCCCTGTAATTGGAAAGCCAGACTAGACGCCGTCCAGGTCAGGGTGTCGGTGCCATGCAGCACCACGAAGCCGGCGTAGTCGTCATCCGCGTTGGAGTAGCGCTCGGCGATATTCCGGGCCAGGCGTTGCCAGTCGGCAGGGGTGGCGGCGCTGGAATCGATGGGGTCGGGATATTCCAGCACATCGAATTCGGGAAGCGACGCTTGGCTTGCCGGGGGAAGCGTTTTCAACGCCGCACGCAGACGCGCCTCGATATCGTGGCCGGGCACGAGGCCGGCATCACTGGGCACCATGCCCAGGGTGCCGCCGGTGTAGATGACGAGGAGAGAAGCGTTTGGCATCGGGCGAAATTCCGTCTGGTCAGTTCAATAACCTGCATAGTCTGCCTGTGATTTGCTCCGGAATCAGCCGGCCTTTGCATTAATAGGTTTGCTCTGCTACGCAAAAAGATGGTGTTTGTTTATCCGTACCGTACACGCTCATTTTGACACAGGAGGTGACAAATGACGGCTTACGTGGAGAAAGGAGACATCTACTTCTTCTACCGTCCCAAGGTCGACGCGGAGAAGATCCAGAGTCTCGACGAGATCCAGCGCCTGCACATGGTGTTGGCCCCGGACGACGAGGATACCGCCCGGCTCTTCGTGGTAGGCAAGAAACGCCTGCCGGACATCGCCAAGGGGAAGTCAAGATCCACCCAGCGTGAGTGGATGATGAACGACATGACCGGCAAGCCGAAGGCCGTCGGCGAGGCGCTGGCGCCGCTCGAGTACGAGACCAAGACCCGGGGCGAGCAGGAGCAGGGCGAGGCCATTCCCGTCGGCGAGGGTCGCTATGCGCTCTTCGAGCGCGACGGCAGCTCGCGGTTGGCCTACCGCCTGTCCGCCCCGGAAAAGCCCGGCAAGGCACAGAAGGAACTGGGCATACTCGCTGAGGCGAGCTTCGTGATCTCGGTGCGCAACCCCGCCATCGACGTGCCCGGCTTTCCCGATTCCAAACCAAACTACCCCAAGCGCCTGCAGGACAAGTTCGCCGACAAGCGTTGGATCGACGTCGACGACGGCAAGCTGCTCGATCATGAGAGCGCTCAGCTGTTGTTGATCGGGGCGCATGACGATCTGAGCGAGGAAGGGGTGAACATTACCGGCAAGGCGAACCTGTTCAAGACCCTGGGCCTGAAGAAGCGCGAATGGCCGACCGAGGCGCTGGAGAAGGGCAGGTTTGTAGAGCCGCAGATGCGGCCCGAGACCGGCGAGCCCGAGGGCGATCGCAGCAAGGGTGGCGAGCGCGGCGGCCAGGCGGCCAAGAACATGGCTTCCGCGGCGGGCATCGCCAAGGCGATCAAGGGCGTGGGGTTTCCCTGCCACAAGTCCGATCTGGTCAAGCAGGCCAAGACCAACGACGCCGCCAGGGAGATCATTGACGTGCTCGACGAACTCGCCGGCGGGCGCTACGAGACGATGGCCGACGTTCAGAAAGCACTCGGGGAGGTACGCTGATGGCTCAGTTCACCTGTGAGGTATGCGGCGCCGAGTTCGAGCAGAAATCCCGCTACGAGCGTCACAAGCAGACTTCCCATCCGGCCCGGGCGACCTCCGCCGCCGATATCGAGAAGACTTTGAAAGGCGTCGACTTCCCCAAGACGCGTCGCGAGCTGATCGAGGCCGTCGACGACGGCGAAAACGCTGGCGAAGTGCGCGATATCCTTGAGCAACTGCCTGACCAGGAATATCGCGATGCCGCGGAGGTCGCGCGCGCCTTCGGCGAGCTGCGTACCCACGAGAAGGCTGCCGACGACCAGCCGAGCAAGACCGGTGGTCGGCAGGCCATGCAGGCCCCCTCGGCGGCGCGTTTCGCCAGCCTGTTCGAGGGCATGCGCTTTCCCGCCAACGCCGAGGAGCTCAAGTCGCATGCCCGCCCCGAGGCCAGCGAAGAGGAAATGCAGACTTTGGAAAAGTTCGGCGACCATACCTACCACAGCATGGCGGACGTCACCCGGGAGCTGAACAGAGTGGGCTGAGATGTGATCGCAGCGTAGCCGATGCCGTCTTGAGGCATTGGCTACGAGCACTTGAGCAGGTTTGTAAAACTGCAGTCAAATAAACCCAAGGGCTTGGGTTTATGCTAGACTTGCTTCATGCCAACCATTCTTCGTTTTGATGGCCTGCGAGCCGTTATCTATCCTAATGACCATCGACCGGCCCATGTGCATGTAACAGGCAAGGGAGGCGAGGCGGTGTTTATCCTGAATTGCCCCGATGGACCCCCTGAGTTGCGCGATAGCTATTGCTTCAAATCAGGGGAGCTCAATCGCAATTGTGTCGACGCTTTCGGATGAGCTGTTGGCGTTGTGCGCCAAATGGAGTGAGATTCATGTCTATTACTGACGAGGACATCAAGCAAGCCGAAGATCGCATGGCTGCGGAGCGAGATCGTGCCCATGCCACCTCGGCTCGATACGATCGCCGAGCCAAGCGGGTGATCATTCGTCTTCAATCGGGGCTGGAACTTGCTATTCCGCCTCATCTACTGGAAGGCCTGGCGGAGGCTACACCGGAAGCGTTGTCCGAGGTCGAAATTTCGCCCTCCGGGCTAGGCCTGCATTGGCCTCAGCTCGATGCCGACATTTATGTACCAGCTCTTCTGGAAGGACAGTTTGGCTCCAAGCAATGGATGGCTCGCCAGTTGGGCGCGGCGGGAGGTCGTAGCCGTAGCCAGGCCAAGCGCAATGCGGCGAGGACCAATGGCACCAAAGGTGGACGGCCACGCAAGAACCAAGCGTAACGTCGTTCAAACGTGCTGAGCGCTCGGCTGTCACCCAAAGAATTATTCCAAGAGCGATCAACGCCCACTCATCGCCTGGGGCAGATAGGTGGCGATCGCCGGGAAGATTGTGATGAGAATCACACCTAATCCCATCAGGAAGAAAAACGGCAGCGCGGCTCGGGCGATACTGAGGATGTTCTTGCCGGTCAGCCCCTGCAGCACGAACAAATTAAAGCCCACCGGTGGGGTGATCTGGGACATTTCCACCACAATCACCAAATAGATGCCGAACCAGATCAAATCGATACCAGCGGCCTCGACCATGGGCAGCAGGATCGAGGTGGTCAGCACCACCACCGAGATACCATCCAAGAAACAGCCCAGCAGGATGAAGAACACCGTCAGCGCCACCAGCAGCATGTAGGGCGACAGGTTCAAGGAGGCGATCCAGGCCGCCAGGTCGCTGGGCAGGCCGGTGAAGCCCATGGCGGCAGTGAGAAACGAGGCCCCGGCAAGGATGAAGGCGATCATGGTGGAGGTGCGCACCGCGCCCATGGTCGCCTCGACGAAGGTGCTCCATTGCATCACCCCTTGCCAGCGGGCCAGCAATAGCGACAAGACGACGCCCACGGCGGCGGCCTCCGTGGGCGAGGCGAGCCCGGCGTAGATCGAGCCGATCACCCCGACGATCAATCCCAACAGCGGAATCAAGCGCCGCGAGCGGCGAAACTTCTCGCCTAGCGAGGTGTGTTCGTCCGCGGGAGGAACGCGATCGGGAAAGCGCCAGGACCACAGCATCAGGTAACCGGCGAACAGCGAGATCAACAATATCCCGGGCAGAATGCCGGCGATGAACAGCCGCGCGATGGATTGATCCGTGGCCACGGCATAGACGATCAGGATGATCGAGGGCGGGATCAGCAGGCCCAGCGTGGCGGAGCCGGCCAGGGTGCCGAGTACCAGGCGTTCGTCGTAGCCGCGCCGGGTCAGCTCAGGGATAGCCATCTTGCCCATGGTGGCGCAGGTGGCCGCCGAAGAGCCGGAGACGGCGGCGAACAGGCCGCATCCGACCACGTTGGTGTGCAGCAGGCGCCCGGGAATACGGGTCATCCAGGGCGCTAGGCCGGAGAACATGTCCTCGGCAAGACGGGAGCGAAACAGGATCTCCCCCATCCAGATGAACATCGGCAGGGCGGTCAGCTCCCAGCTGTAGCTGGCGCTCCAGATGTCCGAGGCCATCACGTCCCCGGCGGGAATCGAGGTGAACTGGCTGATGCCGATCCAGCCCAGTCCCATCAGCGAGAACGCCACCCAGACGCCACTGCCCAGTAATATAAGCAGGGCGGCGAGCAATGTCAGAACAAGCGTCAGCATCACGGTTTTCCTAGGTCATTCATCTGGACTGGCGTCGTCGATATGAAACTCGCCGGGCTGGGTGAAGGCAATCACGGCAGTGGTGATCCAGGCTTCAAGCAGCGCCAGGGTCAGTAGCAGAATGCCTAGCAGCATGGCGCTTTGCGGTATCCACAGCGGCACCGGCACCATGCCATAAGAAACCTCATTGAATTCGATGCTGTCGAGCATCAATACCCCGGTGTACCAGGCAAGATAACCGCATAGCCCCAGGGCGATGCTCAGGCACCATAGCTCGACGAAGACACGCACCTTGGGAGGTAGTTGCCCGGTCACCAGGGTCACGCGAATATGGCCGCCGTGAACGAAGGTGTAGGCCAGCCCCAGAAAGCTGGCGCCTACCAGCAGGAAGCCGGAAATTTCCGATAGCCCGGGAATCGTCAGGTTCAAGGTCTCGGTGCCAAGCGCCGTCAGTAGCTTGTCGAGCAGGCGGCCGATCACCTGCAGGGCGATCATGGCGCAGATGATGCAAAGGCAAACCGCTGCCGCATAGCCGCCCAGGGTATAAAGGGCGCGAAGTCGAAAGTGCATGGGCAATCCTGGCTTATTAATGAAAGCTACTGCTGAAGCTGTTCATAATTATCCAGTATCCGCTGGCCCTGTTCGCCAGCGCGCTCCTTCCATTCCTCGGTCATGGTGTTGCCGATCTCTTCAAGAGAGGCAGCCAGCTCCTCGCTGGGTTCGCTGACGGTGATGCCGTTATCGCGCAGTACCTGGAGCGCTTCCTCGGTCTCCTGGCGACTCATCTCCCAGCCGCGTTCCTGCGCTTCTTTTGCTGCGTCCAATACAGCCTGCCGGGTTTCATCGTCCAGACGGCCAAAGGCGCGTTCACTGACGATCACCATGTTCTTGGGCAGCCACAGTTGGGCGTGATTGAAATTGCCGAGATAGTCCCAGGCCTTGGTATCGGCGCCGGTGGCTGGTGAGGTAACCATGGCATCCACGCGACCGGTGCTGAAGGCGGTGGGGATATCCGGCACCTCGATCTGGGTGGGCACGGCGCCGGCAAGCTGGGCCAGGCGTTCGCTGGACTTGTTGTAGGCGCGCATCTTGAGATTCTTCAGATCGTCGATGGTTGAAATCTTGTCCTGGGTGTAGATGCCTTGGGGCGGCCAGGGCACGGTGAACAGCAGACGCAGTTGCTGCTTGGCGAGCTCCTCGGCGATGATCTCTTTGGATGCTTCCCAGAGAGTGCGCGCTTCTTCGTAGCTCGCCGCCAGGTAGGGCACCGAGTCCACTTCGAAAATCGCATTCTCGTTGGCCAGGCGCGACATGATCACTTCGCCAAGAGGCACGATGCCACGACGCACGGAGTTCTTGATCTCCGGATGGGCGATCAACGAACCATTGGCATGCACGGTGATGTCCACCTCGCCATCGGTCTTCTCACGCACATCGTCGGCGAACTCACGAATATTGACGGTATGAAAAGTGCGATCACCGTAGGGGGTGGGCATGTCCCATTCCGTTGCTGCCTGTGCGGTCGTGTTCACGCCGGCGGCCAGGCCCGTGGCAATTAGAGATAGCGCGATGAACTGGCGTCCGGATCTATAAAGAGACATACGCTTTCCTTCTTGTTGTCGAAAATGTGTTTTGAAATGAACCTTGTCGATCAGCACAAGTACGGCTTCAATGAGCATAGAACACAACCTGGGTGAAACACATCAAGACCATCGGATGGAGTCTCCATGTCCAATGTTGCTGCCGCCTATCGTGCCACTGCAGGATCGATTCTCGATATCGATCAGGCGTTTTACAGTCGGCTCACCGAGGATCAAGGTGGGCGCACGCTAGTCGATAGTCATACGGTGCCCATTCGCGATGGCCTGGCCTGGAAGGTACCGGCGGGGCACGTCTTTCGCCTCAAGGTGATCGAAGGCCCCCAGGTGGGCGACCTTAATCTCTGGAGCTTACACAATCCTCGAGAACGCTTCTGGGCCTCCCGCACCCGCCAGTTGCAGCGCGCCCATGTTTCCACCTTCGATCGGCTGTGGTCGACGCTGCCCTATCTACGCCCCATGGCTACCATCATCGACGATAGCCTGGCGGATTACGGCAGGGACGATGAAGGCGGGCGGGTACATGATCTGCTCGGCACCCGCTGCGATCCTTACGTGAATCGGTTGCTCAGCGGAGAGGATTTCGACTTTCACTGCCACTCCAATCTAGTGCGGGCGGTGCTTCCTTATGGTCTCGATGAGCGGGACGTGCATGACGTGCTCAACGTCTTTCAATGCACCGGCCTGAATGAGGACGACCAGTACTTTATGAAGGCCTGCCCGGCGCGAAAGGGCGACTACCTGGAGTTCTTCGCCGAGATCGATCTGCTCTGCGCCATGTCCTGCTGCCCCGGGGGCGATCTCTCCGTGGATTTATGGGGGCCGGACGCCGCCGATCCGCTTCAGACCTGTCACCCTTTGGGTGTGGAGGTCTATGCTGTGGAGGATGATCTGCTAAATGGCTGGTCGCCGCCGGCGCCTGCTCCGTATAAAGGTGGGCACGGCTTGCAGCGACCGCAGATTGATTGGGCGGAAATCAAGGCGAACAACACCAATAGCGGCCAATAAGGGAGGACATCATGCCAACCTTGCTACTCAATGCGGATGTGGGGGAGAGCTTCGGTGCCTGGACGATGGGGCGCGATGAAGAGGTCATGCCCTACATCGATCTGGCCAACGTGGCCTGCGGTTTTCATGCCTCGGACCCGGACACCCTGCGGCGTACCGTGCGGCTTGCGGTGGCGAACAAGGTCGCGGTGGGTGCGCACCCCGCCTATCCGGATCTGATGGGATTCGGGCGTCGTTCCATGGCCTGCTCCGCGGAAGAAATCGAGAACCTGGTGCTCTATCAGATCGGCGCGCTGTCGGCGATGTGCGAGGCGGAAGGCACCCGGCTGCGCTACGTCAAGCCTCATGGCGCGCTCTACAACGACATGATGCGCGACAGCGTCAAGCTCGCCGCGGTGATGCGGGCGGTGGCCGCCTTCGATGCGGCACTGCCGTTGATGGTCATGGCCACCCGCGACCCTGCGCCGGCGCAGGAATTGGCCGATGGCCATCTGATTATCCTGTGGTTCGAGGCCTTCGCCGATCGCGCCTACGACGGCGAGGGTCGGCTGGTATCGCGGCGCAAGCCCGGCGCGGTACACCAGGATGCCGAGACGATCGTCGATCAGGCGCTGCGCATCGCCAAGGGCCAGCCGCTGACCGCCAGCGACGGTAGCGAGTTGGTGCTGGAGGCGCAAACGCTATGCGTGCATGGCGACAACCCGGAATCCATCGCGGCGGTGAGAGCGATTCGCCAGGCGCTGGCGGAGAGCGGAATGAGCGCCACGCTGGAGGTATGAGCCTTAGAAGCTGTTTCTGAATTTTTCACAGTGATGGATGCCGGGGGTAAGGTAAAGCAAGGGTCTTTTGCCATGGATGGCAAAAGTAGCGCCCAAGGACGGGTTTGCAGCGCCCTTGCGGTACCTTGCCGCCGGAGAAGTCCCACTTGGTTAATGCGTTTTGAGAAGCACTCTTATGAGCAAGGAAGCCGATGCAATGCAGTTACCGCGTCTGGAAGTGGCGGGGGTCGATGCCTGGTTGGTGCGGCTGTTCGATCGTATCGACGATGCCAACATGCCCTGGATCATGGCCTTGCTGCGCCGCTGCGAGGAGCGTTTTGGCGAGGCGCTGATCGATCTGGTGCCGTCCTATACCACGCTTTTAGTGCATTACGATCCCTTGCAACTTACCCCGGCTGAGGCGCGTTTGCGCCTGGCGACGCTGCTTGCGGACCTCGATCCGGAGGAAGACGGCGGCCAGGGCGAAGGCTCATCAGACAGCGTCAAGGAACTGCATGTCTGGTATGACGATAGCGTGGGGCCGGAACTTTCTCTGCTTCAAGAGCACAGCGGCTTGTCTCGGGAGGCGGTCATCGAGGCGCACAGCGGTCAGGAATATCGGGTCTTCGCGTTGGGCTTTGCGCCGGGGTTCGCCTTCATGGGCAGCTTGCCGGAAGAATTGGTATTGCCGCGCCTGGACACGCCACGCAAGCGCGTGCCGGCGGGCAGTGTGGCGGTGGCCAATCGCCAGACGTCGGCCTACCCGCGTATCTCCCCGGGGGGCTGGAATTTGATTGGCCGCACCAGTGCACGGCTGTTCGATCGTGAGCGCGACGGCTTCAGCCTGCTGCGGGTGGGCGACCGGGTGCGTTTCGTGGCGGTGAATCGCGATCGTTTCGAGCAGGCCGGCGGTGACGCGACGCCGGTGGAAGAGCGGGGCGCGAACATGAGCAGGAAGAGTTCATGACTGCAACTGTCGGAAAAAGCGTCCAGTTACGCGTGGAGCGCGCCGGCCCCCTGGCGCTTTTGCAGGATGCCGGGCGCTTCGGTGTGCGTCGCCTTGGCGTGACCCAGGGCGGCCCGGCGGATATCCATGCCTGGGCCTGGGCCAATCATCTGTTGGGTAATCAATGGGGCGCGGCAGCGCTGGAAATCACCTTCGGCGGCTTGAGCCTGATCGCCGAAGGCGATGCCCGGTTGGCACTGGCCGGGGCGGATCTTGAAGCGACCCTGGACGATGAACCCCTTGAGCCCTGGTCGCGTTTTGACGTGCGCGCAGGCCAGCGTTTACGTTTCGGTTCGCCGAAAAACGGGTTACGTGCCTATCTGGCCGTGCCGGGTGGTTTTCTCGCCGAACCGGTGCTGGGTAGCGTTGCCGGCGTGGCCCGGGAAGGCCTGGGCGGCCACGATGGCCAGGGTGGCAAACTGAAGAAGGACGATACCCTGATCTTTCAACCAGGCCACGAGGAGGGTGAACTGCCCGAAGTGCCTTCCGCTGGTGAACGTCCGGACTATTCTCGGCCGGCAAGGCTGGCGCTGATACCCGGCGCCCAGATCGCGGAATTCGATGGCGGGAGCCTCTTTGCGGCGTTCAATCGCCCCTGGCAAGTCGACGATCGCGCCGATCGCATGGGCGTGCGCTTGATCGGGCCTGAATTGACGTGTGGCGTTTCCAGCATGATTTCCGAGGGGATCGGTCTTGGGGCGGTACAAGTGCCGCCGGACGGTCAGCCGATCGTGCTGCTCAACGATCGCCAGACCATCGGCGGCTACCCGCGACTGGGCGCCTTGACGCCGCTTGCCTGCGCCCGGCTGGCCCAGTGCCTGCCGGGGCACGAAGTGCGTTTACATGCCCAGGCGTTGAGTTCAGCCCAGGCAGAGTATCGTCATTTTCTGCAGATATTTCCTGCGTCCCGAGAGTAATCAGCATCAAGGCGGCAGGATCGTGAGTGCCGCACGCTGACTGCCATCGGGTGAGGCCGCGACGATAGCGATGCCGTGGGCGTCATTGCAGGTGCTTTTTCAGATCGCCACGGACGCTGTCGAGAAAGGTGACGAAGCGGGTATCGCGCTCGTCGTCCTGGCGATCGATACGACAACCCAAGGACATGCTGCGCTTGACCAGGATCTCATCAAAGATGTCCAGGGCGATCTTGATGGGAGGCTTGGTACCCGGTTCGATGCTGCCATGCTCGAGAGTGAAGCTTTCCAACAAGGTGGCGCGCACACGAGTCGTGCCACCTTCGGTAAGAACCCGGCGCACGAACAGCCAGCCTTCGCAGGCCAGTTCTTCCGTGTTGGCTCGCCGGCGCAGGAACAGGGTGCGATAGCAGGCGCCTTCCTTGGCACCCTTGTCCGCCATGCTGCGATAGCCTTCGGTGACTCTGGAGGCCATGGCATGGGACTCCGCCAGCTTGCGCAAGGCGGCATTATGTTCCCGGCTCACTTGGTCCTGGCGGTTGAAGCGTTGCCAGCGGTGATAGTCGTTAAAAAGTCCGGTCGAGTCCATGACGAGTCCTTGAATATCAAGAGGAGTGGCAGTGCAGCCGATATCGAGAGGGAGGCCCTCATTCAAAGGGGAACCATGATGGCGCACCTGTCGATCTCATGCCAGCGATGACCCTCAAGTTCATGTGTAATTTGCCGATACATCGAATTGAACACCTGTCGCCAGCCTTTTTCAGCGGTGAATCCGTTGCTGGGCTGGTAAAAAGGTCATAGATCAAAGAGGGACATCATGGCGAGTATTTCTTCACTAGGTATCGGTTCTGGCATGGACCTCAATGGTCTGCTCGATCAGCTTAAGGCCGCTGAGCGGCAGAAGCTTGTGCCGATCGTACAGCAGCAAAAAAGCTACGAGGCCAAGATTTCAGCGTTTGGTAAACTCGAGTCGGCGCTGGACAAGTTTCAGGATGCGGCGGCCAAGTTGAACAAGCCGGACACCTTCCGCGCCGTGACCAGCAATGTCACCGGCGAAGGCTTTACTGCCGCTTCGAGCAGCAAGGCGGTACCAGGACGCTATGAGGTGGCGGTCACCAGTTTGGCCAGGGCGCAGTCGCTGGCATCGCCTGGAGTCGTGGACAAGAGTGCCCAGCAGGGTACGGGTGCCGGCACTATCTCCATCACCCAGAACGGCACCACCACGGACATCGCCATTGCCGATGGGGCAAGTTCGCTGACGGATATCCGTAACGCGATCAATGCCACTGACGGTCTTGGTGTGACCGCTTCCATCGTCAATGACGGCGATCCTACCGCGCCCTATCGTCTGGTACTGACATCAGATGAAACCGGCACGCAGTCCGAGATGACGTTGGCGACTAGCGGCAATACCCGCCTGGCGGACCTACTCACTTATGATGGCACCGCAGTGACGAGCACGATGACTGAGACGGTGGATTCCCAGAATGCCAGCCTGACCGTCAACGGCATCAGTATCAGCAGTCAGTCCAATCGTCTGGAAGAAGCCATCCAGGGGGTCACTCTCGATCTGACCACGGAGAATTCCTCCGGCATCCTGACAGTGAGCGGGGACAGCGAAGGCATCACCCAGAATGTCCGGGATTTCGTCGATGCCTACAATTCACTGCAGAAAACCATCGATGGTCTGACTGGCTACAACAAGGAAACCGATGTGGCGGGCCAGTTGCTTGGCGACAGTACGATGCGCAGTGTGGAATCACGTTTGCGTAATGTGATGGGTTCCAGTGCCGGCGCCGGCACCGCTCAAATGCTGTCGGATGTCGGTATCGAGCTGACCCTTGACGGTAGCTTGAAGATTAATGATGAAAAGCTCGGAGAGTGGGTCAATAACGATCCCGAGGGGCTGAACAAGTATTTCGCCGGTACCGCCACAACAGATGGCCTGGCGGATAAAGTGGGCGACACCTTGGGTACCATGCTCGATTTCGAGGGCATGCTGGATAATGCCACGAACGGACTACAGAAGCGCGTGGGGTCCTTGCAGGATCGCTTTGATCGAATGGAGAGCACCATCGATTCCACCGTGGAGCGCTACCGTCAGCAGTTCGCACAGATGGATACCCTGGTCGCCCAGATGAACTCGACCATGAGTTATCTGGGGCAGCAGTTTAATGCCATGAATGCCCAGTTGGGCCGTAAATAATGGAGCTTTCGATGAGTGCGATGCGCGGTGCCAATGCCTACGCTCGAGTAGGCGTGGAAACCGGGGTGATGTCCGCCTCTCCCCATCAGTTGATCGTCATGCTTTTCGATGGCGCCCTGGCTTCCATGCGGGCCGCGCGCTTGCACATGCAACAGGGTAACGTAATGGAAAAGGGCAAGTCGCTGTCCAAGGCGATCGATATCGTCAACAATGGCTTGGCGGCAGGGCTTGATCATGAGCGCGGGGGCGAGATCGCGGAACGCCTGGGATCGCTCTATGATTATATTGTCAGCTTGTTGCTCAAGGCCAATCTGAAGAACGACGAGCAGCCCCTGGAGGAGGCGTCGCAGTTGCTTGAGAACATCGCTTCCGCCTGGCGCGAAATTGCACCGTAATAACGCACTCTTGAGCAAGAGGAGTTGCCCGATGACGCCAGTAGACGCAGTGTTCGAGAGCTATAAAAAGCTTCTTGCCCGTTCCGCACGTATGCTGACTCTGGCCCGCAACGAGGAATGGGTGCAGTTGGCCGATGAAGAAGCTGCTTACAGGGAGGAGATTGAAGCGCTCAAAGGGTTGGAGAAGCCCGAGACGCAGGCCTCAAATGGTATGCAGCGTAAAGCCGATCTGCTTGAACGGCTTCTCTTGCAGGATGCAGAAACGCGCAGATGTGTGGAAAAGCATCGCGCCGAACTTGGCGAATTGATGGACGACAGTCGTCGTCGACGCGACCTTTCCCGAGCTTATCAGACTGCCGATAATGGTGGTATTTCCAGTAAACAAGGGCCCCAATGAGCGGCGTCATAACGCCGCTACTCGACACGTTGTTACATCAGGTGTTGGGTAAGCGCGTTGATACGCTGGCAAACCGGGAGCTTCTGGAGCCGGTCAAGCCTTTGACGCCAAGTCAGGCGCCACGAGCGCTTCACAGCGATTCACGGCTGCATACGGAGCGCAGCCCCGTCTCTCTTCCTGGCATGGGTGCAAAGGAGTCGAGGGGAGAGGCCGCGTCAATGCTTCCTCTTTCTGCAACGCCTGCCTCGACGACGACACACTTCAGCCCTGCGGCGCGCAGCATCGCCGATATTCTCTTCAAGTTTCCTGCTCCGCCCTCCGTTATCAGATCCCCAGCGCCGTTATTGTCTGGCACTGTCGATCAGGGCGTCATCAATGCACCCGTTTTGGCAAGCCGGTTGCAAGGCAGTATCGAAACCAGCGGGTTGTTCTATGAGTCTCATCTTCGGCGTTGGTATCGAGGAGAGATGCCCGGAACCGCGCTGTTGCGCGAACCCCAGATGCAAGCTCAGTCCTCGAATGGTGTGGTGGCCAATGCGTTGATGGCCAAGCCAGGCCAGCCCGAAGGTGCTGCATCAGCAGGCGGCTTGCTGATCGACAGACGCTCAATGCCTGCCCTGTTAGGGGCTGAACGGTGGATATTGACGCCACTGCCTGCCGGAGCGTCGCCGGCATCGCCCCTGGCGCCCTTGTCCCCGCTGCAGGCTGCTCTGGCATTCATGACCCCTCAGGAGGCAGCCCAGACATTTGCTCAGCGGGGCGAGCTGCCCTTTGGTTCTGGCGCAAATGCGGGTGTCGATGCGGCTCAGCGTGCCCATGTCAATGCCATGAACGGCGTCGATGAGTCGTTGCAGGGTATTTTAAGACATCAGCTCGAGTTGCTGGTAACGCCGACCCTGCGATGGGAAGGGGATCTCTGGTCCGGCATCTTCATGGCACTGGTCATTCAGGTTCCCGAGCAATTGGCGGAGCATGCGAGGCGTGGCGAGGATCAGGAACGAGGTGAAGAGGATCAGGAAGCGGTGTGGCACAGCCAGCTCAAACTCGAACTACCGCGTCTGGGCGAACTGGAAATACAGTTGCATCTGCGCAATACCGCGTTACGTCTTGTATTGCAAAGCGAGAGCGCGGTCTGCACCGGCATGCTCAACGAAGAGCGTGACGTCCTGAGCGAACGGCTCGCTCGCTGTGGTTTTGCGGATGTACAGGTCAATGTCTTGACCAGGGTAAACGCGACGAAGGCCAATTCCTCTGGTGAAGAAATCTCATGAGCCAATCGCAACCTCCTCATAAAGAGCGGCGTCAAGCTGTCGCCCTTGCTTATAGCGACGATGGGCGCGCACCAAGAGTGTTGGCCAAGGGCTATGGCGAACTTGCCGAACGGATTGCCGCCGAAGCTCGTCAGCAGGGTCTTTATGTACACGATGCCCCTGAGCTGGTGGGCCTGCTGATGCAGGTCGACCTGGACGCTCAAATTCCCCCTGCCTTGTACCAGGTCATTGCGGAGCTGCTGGCCTGGATCGCTGAAATCGATGCCGACGCGCAGTGAGAGCGTCGTCAATCCCTTCTTCGCAAGCTGTGTCCATCGTTTTATCGTTTAACCATCTATAAAAAATTCAACGCAAACGGCAGTATTAATCCTTTGGCCTCTTGTAAAGCCCCTGTAACCAGGGTTTTATCCATTTTGCGACAAAAAAATTATTATATTAATCATAATATTACGTGGATTTTTCTTCTAAATTTACATTTCAGTAACGTTTTAGTCATTTTTTTGCGACACACCTATTGCAATGACTCATAAAAAGGTCTCAAAATACGACTGTCCTCAAGCATTAGAACTAAGTCGAATGTGACAGGGACACAATAAAGAATGACCATAAGAGTCATACAAAGCTAGGCAGAAGCCTAATAAAAACCAAGCAACACTACGCAAACGCAGGGAATGACATCATGACCATCGACAGCCTTCTAGAAGATATCCAAGACATCAATCTGTCCTATCTGCTGCTTGTGCAGCGTTTGTTGAACGAAGATCGTGCAACGGCAATGTTTCGCCTCAAGCTGAGCGAGTCCATGGCCGACCTGCTAGCATCCTTGTCCATCAAGCAGCTGGGTCAGCTTTCTCGTACCAATCAGCTTCTTTGCCGTCTGTGCTTCGATAATCCAGAGCAGCTGCTGAAATTGACCAACGATCCTCGGGAGCAGGGACTGGGACAGACCCATGCCGCGCTACTGATGGCATCCGTACCCACAGCTTCACTCGCTCAGGCAAGGGGCTAAATCATGACTCAGAAAAGCCTGGTCACCGAGATGCACCAGGTGCGGATGGCCATCGAGCTGATCGAGCTCGGTGCCCGTCTGCAAGTGCTGGAGACCGAAACCGACCTAAGCCGGGCGCGACTGATCAAGCTGTACAAAGAGGTGCGCGGCATGTCCCCGCCCAAGGGTATGCTGCCATTCTCGACAGACTGGTTCATCACCTGGCTGCCTAACATACATTCGTCGCTTTTCTACAATATCTACCAGCGGCTGGTGCAGGATCATGGGTGTGGACGCATGGACGCCTTCGTGCGGGCCTACAAGCTTTATCTGGAGCAGTTGGCACTGGAAGAAGCGGAACCGGTTCTTGGTCTGACCCGAGCCTGGACGCTAGTGCGCTTCTTCGAGAGCAACCTGCTCGAGCTATGCAAATGTACCGGCTGTTCCGGTCATTACGTCATGCATGCGCATACGCCTTCACAGGATTTCGTGTGCGGCATCTGCCAGCCTCCTTCGAGAGCCGGCAAGACGCGCAAGCGGCGTGAAGAAGAGAAGCAGGCGACACCTACCACAACGATCGACAAGCGTACTAGCCAGCTTCTGGTCAAGCGTCACGCCTGAACCCCACATCCAGGGGCTAATGATTCGATGTGAACCCACCAGCCGCAGTGTCATCACACTGCGGTTTTTTTGTGTCTTGGCGATTCCGATGCACGTAAGTTTTCAGCCGATTGCCTCAAGCTGCTTCCCCCTCTGCCGATAACTCATTACAAGTCCAATGGTTCACGGCAAGGATGTTTCCACGTGCTAATTCTTATCGGTTACTTGGTTGTTATAGGCTCCGTATTCGGCGGTTACATGCTGATAGGTGGTCATCTTGGTGCGCTTTATCAGCCTGCCGAGATAGTCATGATTGCCGGGGCGGCAGTGGGTGCATTCATTGCTTCCAACAACGGCAAGACCATCAAGGCAACCATGCGTACCTTCTCCAAATTGAAGCGTACCAATAAATATAACAAGGCCATGTATATGGAACTCATGGCCTTGCAGTACAAACTTCTGTCCAAGGCGCGTCGCGATGGCATGTTGGCTATAGAAAGCGATATAGACGATCCCCAGAACAGTGCGCTATTTGCCGAATATCCCATGCTATTGAGCGATCCCATGATCATGGGTTTCCTCACGGATTATCTGCGTCTGATGGTCAGCGGCAACATGGATCCCTTCGAGATCGATGCCCTCATGGAGCACGAGATCGAGGCCTTCCAGCATGAAGCCGAAGTGCCGGCGCACTCCTTGCAGTCCGTAGGTGATGGCCTGCCAGCATTCGGTATCGTGGCGGCGGTCATGGGCGTGGTGCACGCACTGGGATCCGCGGATCAGGGGGCAGCGGAAATGGGTATCTTGATTGCCCATGCTCTGGTCGGGACCTTCCTGGGCATCCTGCTTGCCTATGGCTTCGTCAATCCAGTGGCGGCGCGCATTCTTCATCAGGTGACCGAAGCGGTAAAGATGCTGCAATGCATTCGCGTCACCCTGATGGCAAGTCTCAACGGCTATGCGCCTCAGCTGGCGGTGGAGTTCGGGCGCAAGGCGCTGTTTACCGCCGAGCGACCCAGTTTCAACGAACTCGAAGATCACGTGCGGGCCACCAAGAATAATGCGGCGGGCGGCTCATGAGTGGTGCCCATCGCCCCATCATCGTCAAGCGCAAGAAGGTGGCGAAGGGCGGCCACCATGGTGGCGCCTGGAAGATCGCCTATGCGGATTTCATGACGGCGCTGATGGCCCTGTTCCTGGTGCTATGGATTCTGGCCCAGGCGGATGAGTCTGAACTCAAGACCATCGCCGAGTATTTCCGCACACCCTTGCCCGTAGCCATGGCCGGTGGCGACAAGAATACCGCCAGTACCAGTGTCATTCCCGGCGGGGGGCCGGACCCTGCGCATATCAATGGCGAGGAGCAGCGGGTGGATCGACGTCAAGAGACGCGCACCAGTGACGAGCAGCAGCGATTGATCGATCTCGAGCGACGTATCGAAGCGGTTATCGAAAGCAAGCCGAATCTACGCGACATGCGGCCACAGATGCGCATGTCGTTGACCTCGGAAGGGCTCAGGATTCAGCTCGTCGACTCCGACCGTCGGCCGATGTTCGAGCGGGGAAGCGATCGTGTCGCGCCTTATATGAGCGACATTCTGCGCGCCATTGCGCCGGTGCTCAATGAGTTGCCCAACCGCATCAGCTTGAGTGGTCATAGCGATAACGTGCCATATATCAATGGTGAAAAGGGCTACAGCAACTGGGAGCTGTCGGCGGATCGTGCCAACGCATCACGGCGTGAGCTGGTGGCCGGCGGCCTCGATTCCGAACGGCTGCTGCGAGTGGCTGGCATGGGGTCACGAGTACCACTCAACGAGACGGATGCCAACGATGCCGCCAATCGACGCATCAGTATCGTTGTGCTGGACAAACGTGCCGCGGAGTTGATCGAGCGCCAGAGCATGCGTAGCTGGCCGCAACCCAACACCACCTTCGAGAACGGGATGGAAAAGCCTGCAACACAAGTGGAAACAATAAATGTTTTACCGAATTCGGTATCGCCGACGCCTGTCGTCGGCGGTGCCCTTTAAGACCCAACTGGACTAGCCCATGGATATCACAGATTTCTATGACACTTTCTTCGAAGAAGCCGAGGAACTCCTGGGCGACATGGAGCGCCTTCTTCTGGAGTTGGATGTCGACGAACCGGATGCGGAGGAGCTCAATGCGATATTCCGTGCTGCTCACTCCATCAAGGGGGGTGCTGGAACCTTCGGTTTCCTGGTGCTTCAGGAGACTACCCATATTCTCGAGAACCTGCTCGATCACACCCGACGCGGAGAGCTTACGCTGCGTCGGGATATCGTCGACACCTTTCTGGAAGCCAAGGACATGCTGCACGATCAGTTGAATGCCTATCGCAACGGCGAGGAGCCCGACCAGGAGGCTTTTGAGCGAATCTGCAATACCTTGAAGCAGATGGCGTTGGATGAACTGGGCGGGAGCGAAGGCGAAAAAGCGCCTAAAGCCAAGCCCGCTCCTACTCCCGAGCCGGTCGAGGAAGCCGAGACGACGGCATCCACCGACGACGAAAGCACTGAAGAGCAGGAAGCGACACTGTGTGTTGCCCTGCTGAATGTTGCCGAGAAGGATCGTGGCCTGTTGGTCGAGGAGCTGGAACAGCTGGGCAGCGTTATCGAACAGCACGGTGACGACAAACGCTATGAAGTGACCTTGAAAACCGGGGTGAGTGGTGAGGATATCGAAGCGGTGATGTGTTTCATCATCGACGACGAGCAGCTCGAGATCACTACTGTCAATGCTTCGAGCCAGGAACCGGCTGCCTCTAGCACCGACAAGAAACCCGACGAGCCCAAACAAGCCGCTGAGCCTGACGAAGCGGAGGCAGCGGAGAGTGTGTCGGCTGCCAAGGCTGAAACATCGGCAACGCCTGCAGCCTCTGCACCAACAAAGGCTGCCCAGCCGGCAGCCAAGCCTCAAGCTAAATCTTCCGGCGGCAAGGCTAAAGGTGGCAGCGGCGAGTCTTCTCTGCGGGTACCCGTAGACAAGGTGGACCAGATCATCAATCTGGTGGGCGAACTGATCATCACCCAGTCGATGCTGGATCAAACCGCCAGCGAGATCGATGGCATCACCCACACCGCCTTGCACAACGGTCTCAATTTGCTGCAGCGCAATGCCCGGGATCTTCAGGAAGCGGTGATGTCGATCCGCATGATGCCCATGGATTACGTGTTCAGCCGTTTCCCTCGGCTGGTACGGGATCTTGCGGACAAGCTGAAAAAGGACGTGGAACTCGTCACCGAAGGCAAGTCCACCGAACTCGACAAGAGCTTGATCGAGCGCATCATCGATCCATTGACCCATCTGGTGCGTAACAGCCTCGATCACGGTATCGAATCCCCGGATGTCCGTGAAGCCAAAGGCAAGCCGCGAGGCGGCAAGCTCACACTTTCCGCCCAGCACCAGGGTGGCAACATCCTCATCGAAGTGATCGACGACGGTGCTGGCCTCAACCGCGCCAAGCTGCTGGCCAAGGCAGAGTCGAATGGCCTGGCGGTCTCGGACAACATGAGCGACGACGAGGTGTGGCAGCTGATCTTCGCGCCTGGATTCTCGACCGCAGAGCAGGTCAGCGACGTGTCCGGCCGCGGTGTCGGCATGGACGTGGTCAAGCGGAACATTCAGGCCATGGGCGGTCACGTCGAGATTCTTTCCCGGGAAGGTCAAGGCACCACGACCCGCATCGTTCTGCCATTGACCCTGGCAATTCTTGACGGCATGTCGATCAAGGTCGGTCAGGAAGTCTTCATTCTGCCTCTTGGAACGGTGCTCGAGTCATTACAGCCAAGCCGAGACGATCTCTACACCATGGCGGGCAGCGATCAGCTGCTCAAGGTGCGGGATGAGTATCTGCCGGTGATCGCGCTTCATCAGGTGCTCGACATCGAAGATGCACGCACCGAGCTCACGGAATGTATCGTGGTCATCGTGCAGGGAGAAGGGCGCCGCTATGCCCTGATGGTCGATGATCTGATCGGTCAGCAGCAAGTAGTGGTCAAGAACCTGGAAACCAACTATCGCAAGGTGCCAGGAATTTCCGCAGCCACCATTCTTGGCGATGGCAGCGTCGCGCTCATCCTGGATATTGCCGACCTGCATCGCCTCAGCCGGCGTAAAACCGGACAACCTACTCACAACTCAACCAAGCCCACTCAGGAGGTGCTTACGTCATGACCGCCGTATCTCAAGCCAATGCTCAGCTGCAACAAGCCAATGCTGCCAACCTCGATGCTCATAGCAGCGAGTTCCTGGTGTTCTCCCTGGGCGAAGAAGAGTATGCCGTCGACATTCTCAAGGTGCAGGAAATTCGGGGCTACGAGAATGTCACCCGCATTGCCAACGCACCGGATTTCATCAAGGGGGTGACCAACCTGCGCGGCGTCATCGTGCCGATCGTGGATCTGCGCATCAAATTCCATCTCGATAACATCGAATATGGCGGTCAGACCGTCGTGATAGTGGTCAATGTCGGCGAACGTGTGGTGGGTATCGTCGTCGATGGCGTCTCCGACGTCATGACCTTGAGCCCGGATCAGATCAAGCCGGCTCCCGAGTTCGGAGTCACCATGTCCTCGGATTATCTCAGTGGCCTGGGGAGTCTGGAGGATCGCATGCTGGTACTGGTCGATATCGACAAGTTGCTTACCAGCGAAGAAATGGCGCTGGTCGATAAAACGACACACTGACGACATCATTCTTGATGATAGTGGGGCGAAGGTATCTACCTTCGCCCTTTTTTTGTTTTTTAAGAACTTTTAATTTTAATTAAATTGGAAAATAAAAAATTTAAATAATGCGTTTTTTGTGAAAATTAAATTAAAAATATTGTTATTAATTCTTCGTTGAATCCCCTCCATAAAGAATAGTCTCTATCGAGCCGATAGGTTTTTCATAATGACCATACAAGGAATTGCGGCCCTGAAAAATCTATATTTTCTGGTTTTTGATGTTTTTTGTGAAGTGAGTAAACAGCAATGCAGTAGGCAACGTGGCCAATATGATATGGGGAAATCATGAATCGATTAAGGAATATGACCGTAAGAACCAGTTGGATGCTCGTCTTGCTGGTATTCACTGGGGTGATAGTGGTGTTGAGCGCCTTGGGTGGTTATGCAGTGCACTATAGCGAACAGGCGTTGAGGACACTCAATCAGGTCAATGTCGAACAGCAGTCAGCGCTCAATCGGGTCAACGGTCAGTTGTTGAATCTACGCCTGGCGATCGTGGAGGAGTACGGGCGCTTCAATGGTACGACATGGGGTACTCAGGAGCCGCAGATAGATACTCTTCCGGGCGTTCTCGAGGATATACACCAGACATTCGATCGGTTTAGGGAAATCCCGGTGCTCCCTGAGCATGCCGTGCTGATTGCTGAGGTCGAAGAGAGTTATCAGCGACTGGTTGACGAATCACTGGCGCCTCAGATTGCTGCACTGATGGATCTGGATCTGGCGACATACAGAGAAAATATCGCTTCGACCCAGCCACTCAATGACGCATTTCAGACCAGTGTCGATAATTTTCTTGACGCCGTCGAGATCAAAGGGGATGCACTTTATACCGATTTCAGCGCTATCGCGACAATGCTTAAAGTCGCTATCGGTATGGCCCTTGGCGTTTCGCTGATCATGATTCTCGTCATATTGCGCGGCATTACCGTCAATGTGATCCAGCCCTTGAAGCGTATCGTCAGTCATTTCGAGCGCATTGCCGAAGGCGATCTCTCAGGACGTGTCGAGAAGCATGGCAACAATGAGATCGGCAAGCTGTTCGCGTCGATGGCAACGATGCAGGAGAGTCTGTCGCACACCGTGGGCAAGGTACGCCATGGCAGTCAACGCATTCATCAGGACGCCCAGAGCATTGCGCAAGGCAATGGCGATCTCTCTTCACGTACCGAGCAGCAAGCCGCCTCCCTGGAGGAGACTGCCTCGAGCATGGAGGAGCTGACCTCCACGGTTTCCCAAAATACCGAGAACGCCCGTCAAGCAAGCAAGCTGGCCCAGGAGGCATCACGCACCGCGACCCAGGGCGGCGAGGTGGTCGGCCAGGTAGTGGAAACGATGCATGACATCAGCACCAGTTCGCATGAGGTTGTGAACATTATCGATGTCATCGATTCCATTGCCTTCCAGACCAATATCCTCGCGCTCAATGCGTCGGTGGAAGCGGCCCGCGCTGGCGAGCAGGGGCGCGGCTTTGCCGTGGTGGCCGAGGAAGTTCGCAATCTGGCAGGACGTTCTTCCGATGCCTCGAAGGAGATCCGTAGCCTGATCGAGGCATCGGTCAGCCGAGTGGACAGCGGCTCGAAGCTGGTCGATCAGGCAGGTAGCACCATGGGCGAGATCGTCGCCGCGGTACAGCGGGTCAACGACATCATGGATGAAATTGCTGCTGCCTCCCAGGAGCAAAGCAACGGCATCGGGCAGGTCAACGAGGCCGTCAGTCAGATGGATCAGGTCACTCAACAGAATGCCGGCCTGGTTCAACAGGCAGCCTCCTCGGCCCAGGCATTGGCGAGAGAGGCCGAGGCACTGAGTGAAGCCGTCCTGCTGTTTCGTCTCGCCGATGGCCAAGACGCGCGCAACACGGCACCGCCAGCAGCGGATCCAAATACCCCCGAACCGGCAAGATCTTTACCGCGTGTCGGTGCTCCCGGGCTTGATCGAGAACCGGCTCGAGCGCAGCAGGTGGAAGAAGAGTGGGGTGAGTTCTAAACCGCAGTAAAAATCAAAAAAATATACCAATTGCCTCACGCAGGGGCCTTACAAGGGGTAGGGAACATCATATGCATAACAATCAGCCAGTCACCCAGCGCGAGTATGCGCTCTCGGACGAGCATTATCTGATCTCGCGCACCGATATGAAGGGTCGTATCACCTACGCCAATCCGGCGTTCATCGAGGTCAGCGGCTATGACCATGACGAATTGATCGGTGCGCCACACAGCATCGTGCGTCACCCGGACATGCCTGAAGCCGCCTTCGCCAATCTCTGGCAGACGCTCGAAGCAGGAGAAACCTGGAGCGGGTTGGTCAAGAATCGGCGCAAGAATGGTGACCATTACTGGGTACATGCCAGTGCCTCGCCCATCATGGAAAACGGCAAGGTGCGAGGCTATGCCTCTCTAAGAATAAAGCCATCCCCTGAAGAGTGTGAGTATGCCGCTCGTATCTACGCCGACATGCGCGATGGTCGCACCCGGGGCGTGCGCTTGAACAATGGACGTATCGAGCGTACCGGCCTGGTGGGATGGTTGAGGCGCATACAGCTGCGTTCCTTACAGGGCCGTCTGGTAACCATGATTGGTCTGGCGCTGGTGTTATTGCTGGGCAGCAGCGGCCTGGGCATGGTGTCGCTGGAAGCCGCTAGCCAGCGATTGGCGGCACTAACGCAGGATGGGCTGGAGGATGTAGCACGCCTGCAGCGCATCGATCAACTGGTGACACAGGGTCATCAAAGCTTGTCCCAGCCGACGGCTCTGGATCTCCTGAATGCACGTCAACAGCATGCCGAAGAACTCAAGAGCCTGGCCAGTCAGTTGGATGGTCTATGGACGGAGTATGCCGCGCGCACCGTCAATCAGACGACGCTGGCGGCCGAGTTCGGGAAACGCCTTGAAGGCTATGAGCAAGAAGGCTTGTTGGCTGCCGCGGAGGTGCTGGGCGGTGACGATCAGTTCAAGGCATTTACCGCGGTCAAGGAGATCGTACCCAGGCTACAGGCCGATGGTGGCGAGATTTCTCGGGCGATTTCGGCCCTGGTCGAGAGCAAGCAGGCCTCGGCGCAGGTAATAGCACAACAGGCCCAGACCCAGCAGCGCAACATGCTGCTCTTTCAGGCGGGGCTTCTGCTGCTGGGAGTGCTTTGCCTATGTGTGATGGGCGGCGTCACCATTCGCGCCATCCGACGGCCGATCCGCGAGTCGATGCGCTTTGCCCAGCAGATTGCCGCGGGCAACCTGGGTGCCACTCTCCCCAGCCAGCGCGATGATGAGCTCGGTCGATTGATGCAAACACTCGATGCCATGCGCAAGAGCCTGAGCAGTATCGTCACGGACGTCAATCGCAGTGTCGAGGTGGTGCGTCCCGCTTCCCGGGATATCGCCCAGGGCAACGAGGATCTTTCGACCCGTACCGAACAGCAGGCCGCCTCGCTGGAAGAGACCGCTTCGAGCATGGATGAGATGACTGCAACGGTACGCCAGAACGCGGGTAACGCAGGTCAGGCCAGTGACTTGGCCAGTAGCGCCAGCGATGCGGTGAGCGAAAGTGGCGCCGTCATGCAGCAGATGGTGGGCACCATGGACAACATCACCGCCAGTTCGAAGAAGATGGCCGAGATCATCGGTGTCATCGATTCCATTGCCTTCCAGACCAATATCCTGGCGCTCAACGCTTCCGTCGAAGCCGCCCGGGCGGGGGAGCAGGGGCGAGGATTCGCCGTCGTTGCCGGGGAAGTACGCAACCTGGCCGGGCGTTCCGCGAATGCCGCCAATGAAATTCGCACATTGATTGATGATTCTGCTAAAGAAATCAACGGCGGGGCCGAATTAGTTAAACAAGCCGAAGCATCCATCGAGCAGGTCGTGACGGCGGTACTCAAGGTCAACGACATCATGAAGGAAATTTCCATGGCCTCCGATGAACAGACCCAGGGTATCGAGCAGGTCAATCAAGCGATCGCGCAAATGGATGAGGTCACCCAGCAGAACGCGGAGCGGGTGCAAACAACGGCTCGTGCCGCCAGCAGTCTGGATAAGCAGATAGCGCAACTGTCCAACGCCATTGCGGTGCTGCGCCTGAGCGGTAGTGGTCAAGAGACGGTAGCCAGGGAAACGCGCTTCAAGGCGGCTTCGGCTAGACGCGAGAGTCAAAAAAGCAACGTACAGAGTGATATTCAAGCCTCCGCTCAAGCCTCTGCAATAGCCCAGGGTGAACGTCAGGTGCCTTCGAACAGTGAATGGGAGACCTTCTAAACATGACAATCCATCGGTCCATCACCGGGAATGCCGTTCCCTCGACTGAGCCGGGTCGTCAAGGCGGCTGGGTAAGCAGCCTCGAGCGCGATCTGGAAATGACCGATGCGGATTTCGAGCGGGTGCGCAAGTTGATCTATCAGCGTGCTGGTATCGTGCTGGCGGAACATAAGCGGGAGATGGTCTACAGTCGGCTGGCGCGTCGTTTGCGCCAGCACAAACTGACGCGCTTTGCCGATTATCTGGCACGCCTGGAGAACAAGCCGGATTCCCCTGAGTGGGAATCCTTCACCAATGCATTGACCACCAACCTCACCGCCTTCTTTCGTGAAGCACACCACTTTCCACTGCTTGCAAACCATGTGCTCAAGCAGAGCGGGCCTGTGCGCATCTGGTGTGCGGCAGCCTCCACCGGTGAAGAGCCTTATTCCATTGCCATGCAGTTGAGCGAGACGCTGGGCGCAAAGGCGCGGGACGCCAAGGTCGTTGCCACGGATATCGATACCGATGCCCTGGCCAAGGCCCAGGAAGCGGTCTATCCGATGGATCAGGTAGCCAAGCTGGCGGAAGCAAGACGCAAGCGTTTCTTTTTGCGCGGTAGTGGCGCCCGTGCCGGGCAAGCCAGGATACGGCCGGAAATATCGGCAATGGTCGAATTCAAGCCGCTCAATCTATTGGCGCCCAAATGGCCGATAGAAGGCCGCTTCGATGCGATTTTCTGTCGCAATGTCATGATCTATTTCGATAAGGCGACTCAGGCAAAGATACTCGAGAGTTTCGTGCCTTTTCTCAAGCCTAACGGGCTTTTGTTTGCCGGTCATTCCGAGAATTTTTCTTTTATTAGTCAGGCGTTTCGCCTGCGTGGCCAGACAGTGTACGAACTTGCTAATTCGTCCTTAAGTCAGCCGTCCTCCGGCCGATAAATAAATTAATAACAGAAACTATACCTGCCTCTTGCAGATAGAGTGATGGAAAGGAGAGGGCTCTTGAGCTCACCCAAGATCAAGGTGCTTTGCGTAGACGATTCGGCACTGATTCGCGACTTGATGACTGAAATAATTAATTCGCAACCGGATATGGAAGTGGTGGCTACGGCTCCGGATCCGTTGGTTGCGCGGGATCTCATCAAACGCACCAATCCCGATGTCCTGACGCTGGATGTGGAAATGCCACGCATGGACGGGCTGGATTTTCTTGATCGGCTGATGCGCCTTCGCCCGATGCCGGTACTTATGGTGTCGTCACTGACCCAGGCCGGCTCCGAGATCACGTTGCGTGCTCTGGAGCTGGGGGCGGTGGACTTCATCGCCAAGCCCCAGATGGGGATTCGCAGCGGCATGCTCGAATACTCCAGCATGATCGCGGACAAGCTACGCGCTGCCGCCAGGTCGCGACCCCGTACCGCTCGGCGCAAGGATGAAGCACCTCCGGCAGCGCTCAAGGCGCCACTGATCTCGAGCGAGAAGCTGATCATCATCGGGGCGTCGACCGGTGGCACCGAAGCCATCCGCACCGTACTCGAACCGTTGCCAGCCAACAGCCCGGCGATTCTCATTACCCAGCACATGCCCGGCGGTTTTACCAAGTCCTTTGCCGAGCGTCTCAATCGTCTATGCCGGATTACCGTCAAGGAAGCGGAAGAGGGCGAGCGTATCCTGCCGGGGCATGCCTATATCGCCCCTGGAGATGCGCATCTGAAACTGGCACGCAGCGGCGCCAACTATGTGGCGCGCCTGGACGATGGACCCCCGGTGAATCGGCATCGCCCCTCCGTGGACGTGCTGTTTCATTCCGCAGCCCAGTATGCCGGACGTAACGCCATCGGCATCATTCTTACCGGCATGGGCAAGGATGGTGCGGCGGGCTTGGTCGAGATGCGTCAGGCCGGCGCCCAGACCCTTGCACAAAGCGAAGCCAGTTGCGTGGTTTACGGTATGCCTCGGGAAGCAGTGGCCTTGGGCGGGGCGATGGAAAGCGTCGATCTCGACCAGATGGCGAGCCAGATCATGCAGCGCGTGGCCGCCTCTGGGCGTGCTCAACGGGTTTGATGAATCACCATTATTGCAGCAATAAACAATCGAATAGATAACGAGGTTTGAAGATGGCCGATAAGAACATGAGCATCCTGGTGGTAGACGACTTTCCCACTATGCGACGCATCGTTCGTAGTCTACTCAAGGAGTTGGGCTACACCAATGTAGAAGAAGCCGAGGACGGACAAGAGGGCTTGAGCAAGCTGCGTTCGGGAAGTTTCGAATTCGTCGTTTCGGACTGGAACATGCCCAATCTCGATGGTCTGGAGATGCTCAAGCAGATTCGTGCCGACGACGCGCTCAAGGCATTGCCGGTATTGATGGTCACGGCGGAAGCCAAGAAAGAGAACATCATCGCGGCAGCGCAAGCCGGAGCCAACGGCTATGTGGTCAAGCCTTTCACGGCGGCTACCCTTGAAGAAAAGCTCAACAAGATCTTCGAGAAACTGGGTAAATAAGCCCCTAGAAGAACAACTAATGAGGAGGGTAAGCCATGAGCGGTGATACGCAACAGCCCGTACAGTTTCAGTCCGACGATCTCATTCTAAGAATCGGGCAGTTGACCCGCATGCTCAGAGAGAACATGCGGGAGTTGGGTCTCGACAAGGAGATCGAGAAAGCCGCCGAGGCCATTCCCGATGCACGTGATCGCTTGAGTTACGTGGCGACGATGACGGAGCAGGCCGCTGAGCGGGCGCTCAATGCCATCGACCGGGCGCAACCGATCCAGGAAGGATTGGAAGCCCGGGCCAATGAGCTCGATGGGCGCTGGGCCGAGTGGTTCGCTGAACCCAAGGAATTGGATGAAGCCAAGTTGCTGGTTACCGACACGCGCGAGTATCTCGCCTCGGTGCCTGAACAGACTCAGGCGACGAATGCCGAGCTATTGGAAATCATGATGGCCCAGGATTTCCAGGATCTGACCGGTCAGGTCATCAAGAAAATGATGGAGGTGATCAAGCAGATCGAGAATCAGCTGGTGCAGGTGCTGCTCGA
Organism: uncultured Halomonas sp.; assembly: GCF_947493865.1. Classification (GTDB taxonomy): domain Bacteria; phylum Pseudomonadota; class Gammaproteobacteria; order Pseudomonadales; family Halomonadaceae; genus Modicisalibacter. The sequence goes on along the minus strand of NZ_CANLTC010000007.1, from coordinate 160,125 downwards.
CAGCGTACCCAGCGATCAGGATCGCAAGGAGCTACGCAAGGCCATGGACAATGAACGCGAGAACTCCTTGCTCAATGGCCCGCAAATCAATCCCGAGGCGCCAGATGTAGTCAATAACCAGGATCAGGTGGATGATCTGCTGGACTCCCTGGGCTTTTAAGAGTCGCTCGATCCGCCTCTCTTTTTTTCAACAATTGTAGACACCGCTCCTCCTGGCGCTCGCACCTCACCCTCATGTGCCCTTCTTTACGCGCGACAATCGTGGATTAACGCCCGATTCGTCGCGCTTTTTGCGTGATCGTTTTTCCCCTTTGCCGCTCAGAATAGCCAGCGTTTACCTATCTTTAAACGCCATTTCTGAGTGGTGATCATGGCTGACGACAGTAGCGACGACGACAAGACCGAAGAGCCGACGCCGCGACGCCTGGAAAAGGCGCGGGAAGAAGGCCAGGTCGCTCGTTCTCGAGAGCTTTCCACTTTCATGATGTTGATGGCCGGTGTGGCGGGGCTATGGACTACCGGCACGCTTCTTTACGATCAACTGGGAACGGTGATGGAGCAGACGTTCGCGTTCGATCGCAGCATCGCCTTCGATAGCACTCGAATGCTGGCAGCCCTCTGGACCCTGGGTACGAATACCCTGATCGCACTGGCACCGCTATTTATTCTGCTGACGGTGATGGCGCTGGTGGCTCCGGCACTACTTGGTGGCTGGTTGATCTCTGCTAAATCCCTTAAACCCCAGGCCTCCAAACTCAACCCGCTCAAGGGCCTGAAGCGCATGTTCTCGAGCCAGGCCCTGGCGGAGCTGGCCAAGGCGATTTCAAAATCGGTTCTTACCGGCAGTGTGGCCGTCGGGTTTTTATGGGCCAAACGGGGAGAGCTTCTAGCCCTGATGGATCAGCCGCTGCAAATAGCCCTGTTTCATGCCCTCAAGCTGGCGGCGATATGTTGCGGTCTGATCGTATTTTCACTGGTAGTGGTGATCCTCATCGATGTGCCTTATCAGCTCTGGAGTCACAACAAGAAATTGCGCATGACCAAGGACGAGATCAAGAAAGAGCACAAGGAGTCCGACGGCGACCCGCAAGTCAAGGGGCGCATTCGCCAGCAGCAGCAAGCCATGGCCCGGGGGCGCATGATGAGCAAGGTGCCGGAGGCGGATGTCATCGTCACCAACCCGACTCACTATGCGGTCGCCTTGCGTTACAGCGACGACATGGGCGCGCCGCGAGTGGTGGCTAAGGGGGCCGATGCGGTGGCTGCACGCATTCGTGAGATCGGCGAGGAGCACGGTATCCCCCGGCTCGAAGCGCCGCCCCTGGCCCGGGCGCTGTATCGCCATGTGGATCTGGACCGCGAAATACCCGCAACCCTTTATACCGCCGTGGCCGAGGTGCTGGCCTGGGCGTTTAGACTCGAGCAGGTACGCCGGGAAGGGGGCGACATGCCCGACAAGCCCAGCGATCTGCCCGTACCTGCCGAGCTGGACGAAGCCAATCGGCCTGCTTCATCTTCCGAGGATTCACGATGAACCTGTTTGCTACTCTGGGACGGCAGAACTTTCTGGGTAATGCCCATATGAAGCTTCTGGCGGGGCCGTTGCTGATCCTCATGATCCTGTCGATGATGATCCTGCCCTTGCCGCCGTTTGCGCTGGATATGTTTTTCACCTTCAACATCGCCCTGGGCATCATGGTGCTGCTGGTCAGCATGTTCACCCAGAAGCCGCTGGATTTTGCCGCCTTCCCGGCAGTGCTGCTGTTCACTACCTTGCTGAGGTTGTCGCTCAACGTTGCCTCGACCCGAGTGGTGCTGATGGACGGCAACGAAGGCGGCGACGCGGCGGGCAAGGTCATCCAGGCCTTCGGCGAGTTCCTGATCGGCGGCAATTTTGCCGTGGGGCTGGTGGTGTTCTTGATTCTGGTCATCATCAACTTCATGGTCATCACCAAGGGCGCCGGGCGTATTGCCGAGGTGGGGGCACGCTTCATGCTCGATTCCATGCCGGGCAAGCAGATGGCCATCGACGCGGATTTGAACGCGGGTCTGATTGGCGAGGAAGACGCCAAGAAGCGCCGCAGCGAGATTTCCCAGGAATCCGATTTCTACGGCTCGATGGATGGTGCCAGCAAGTTCGTGCGTGGTGATGCGGTGGCCGGCTTGATCATCATGGTGGTCAATCTCATTGGTGGCCTGCTGATCGGTGTTCTGCAACACGACATGAGTTTCGCCAGTGCGGCGCGCACCTATACCTTGCTGACCATCGGTGATGGTCTGGTCGCCCAGATTCCCGCGCTGGTCATTTCCACTGCTGCCGGTGTCACCGTATCTAGGGTCAATACCGATCAGGATGTCGGTCAGCAGATGATCGGGCAGCTGTTCACCAACCCCAAGGTGCTGATTCTGGCGGCCTGCGTCATGGGCCTGCTGGGGCTGGTGCCGGGCATGCCCAACCTGGTGTTCCTGCTGTTCAGCGTGATGTTGGGCAGCCTGGCCTGGTGGTTGATGCGTCGCAATCAGGACCAGCTTGCCGAAGAGACCATCAATGCCGCTGCGCCACCGCCTTCTCAGGAAACCCCGGAGGCGAGCTGGGACGACGTGCAACTGGTCGATACGCTCGGTCTGGAAGTGGGCCATCGGTTGATCCCGCTGGTGGATCATCGCCAGGATGGCGAGCTGCTCGGCCGCATCAAGAGCGTGCGCAAGAAGTTCGCCCAGGAGGTCGGTTTCCTGCCGCCGGTGGTGCATATCCGCGACAATCTGGAATTGGGACCCAACACCTATGTGATCGCTCTCAAGGGCGTCGAGGTAGGGCGTGCCGAGGCCTATCCCGGCAAGTGGCTGGCCATCGATCCGGGTCAGGTCTCGGGTCATCTCGAAGGCACTACCACCACCGACCCGGCCTTCGGACTCCCGGCGGTATGGATCGACGCTTCCCAGCGCGAACATGCCCAGGTGTACGGTTACACCGTGGTGGACGCGGGCACCGTGGTTGCCACCCATCTCAATCATTTGCTGCATCATCACGCCGGTGAAATGCTGGGACGTAATGAAGTGCAACAGCTACTCGACAAGATGGGCGACGAGAACAAGGCGCTGGTCGAGGACGTGGTGCCCAAGTTGATATCGCTTACCACGCTGCAACGGTTGCTGCACAACCTGCTTGAAGAAGACGTCTCGATCCGCGATCTGCGCACCATTCTGGATACGTTGGCGGAACACGCCACCTCCCAAAGCGATGCCTATGAGCTCACCGCCGTCGTGCGTGTGGCTCTGGGTCGGGCCATTACCCAGCACTGTTTCCCGGGGCAAGACGAACTGCACGTGATCGGACTCGATGCCAACCTGGAGCAGGTATTGAGCCAGGCGATGAACGGCGGCGGTGCGCTCGAACCCGGGCTGGCCGACACCTTGATGCGGGAAGCGGAAGCCGGTGTGGCCCGTCAGGAAGCCAGCGGCGAGCCTTTGGTGCTGGTGGTCCAGCACGGCTTGCGAGCGCTGCTTTCGCGCTTTCTGCGTCGTCGCCTGACCCACTTGACGGTGCTGTCCCAGGCCGAGATACCCGATGATAGAACTCTACGTGTTACTACTCTGATTGGAGGTCAATCATGAGCGTCAAACGATTCGTCGCGGCCACGAGCCGCGATGCCATGCGCCAGGTGCGCGCCGCCCTGGGCGAGGATGCGCTGATTCTCTCCAACCGCAATGTGGCGGAAGGGGTGGAGATTCTGGCCCTGGCGGAGGACGCCCATGGCCAGATGGTGGGATCGACGGCACCTGCGCAGCCGACGCCTGCTTCCTCGAAGCCGATGCAAGCCGCCGCCCCGATAGAAAAAAGCGCCGCGCCGATGGCGCCCTCCAGAAATCCGATGAGAGCGAGGGTTTCTCAAGTGCCGCAGAGTGCAGAGCGTGCCCAGACTCCCGCTGCGCCTCAGGCGGATTTTGCCGCCTTCAGCGAGCGGGTACTGGGAGAAATGCAGGATCTGCGTACCCTCTTGACCGGTCAGGCCCAGCGTTCGGCGGATCCGTCACGACTGGCGGCGGAGAGTACCCTGGAGCGGTTGCAGCGCCGTCTGCTGGGCGCCGGATTCGGCGTGCGGCTGGTGGAAGAGCTGCTCGAGACGCCACCGGTTGAGCTGGTGCACGCCTCCGATGAACTGGCGCTGGCCTGGGCCAAACGCCAGCTCACTTCGCGATTGCCGATTCTCGATGACGAAGCGGCATTGCTGGATCAAGGCGGCGTGTTTGCCCTGATTGGCCCCACCGGTATCGGCAAGACCACCACCACCGCCAAACTCGCCGCCCGCTACGTGATGCGCCACGGCGCGGCGGGCGTGGCCCTGGTGACCACGGACAGCTACCGTATTGGCGCCCACGAGCAGCTGCGCATCTATGCCAGGCTGCTGGGGGTGGAAGTGCATGCCCTGGAGGCGGATGCGCCCCTGGGAGATCTGCTCACGAGACTCGCTCACAAGCGCCTGGTCATCATCGATACCGTAGGCATGAGTCAGCGTGATCAGCGCCTGGCGGGGCAGGTCGCGATGCTCGGCGATTCGACTGGGCAACGACAGGGGCACCAAGGGACACGCCCCATCCGACGGTTGCTGCTGCTCAATGCCGCCAGTCACGGCGACACCCTCGAAGAGGTCGTCGAGACCTACCAGCGTGCCTCCAAGGCGGCTGGTGCGCCCCTGTTCGGCGCGATTCTGACCAAGGTGGATGAAGCACCGCGCCTGGCCGCGGTGCTGGATATCGCCATTCGCCATGGCTTGCGGCTGCACTATGTCTCCCACGGTCAACAGGTGCCGGAGGACTTGAGTCTGGCGGATCGGAGCGTATTGCTGGATCAGGCCTTGAACGTGGAGGGAGATTCTTCCTTTGCTGCCGAGATGCCGCAAGCCTCGAGCGCTTCCGCCCAACGCAAGCAGACTCAATCCCGTAAACAGCTGGCCCGAGGGTTGCTGGGTCAGGGCAGGGCGCTAGCCTCGACACTGGATACACTGAGAAACGAGATCGCCGGCTTCGCGTTGCTCGAACGCGCCTGGCCATTACTCGGCTATTCGCTGGAGCAGCAGCAGGCTCATCTCGAAGGGCTACTCGACGGTGCGAAAAGACGGCGCCATCTCGAGTGCGTCGAGCCCGCCCAGGCCATGCTGTGGACCCAGGCCAAATCCGTCAGCGGTGTGGATTGGGCGATGCCGGCGCTGTCCTTGAGCCCCGGGGGGCAGATACAGGCATTGCCCTGGTTGCTGCATCGCTTGCCTGCGGGGGAAGAAGGGCGCGTAGACTGGGCCAGGGAACAGCTGGGTATTCGCTGGCAGCTATTGCCGCGCTGCCCCGGCGCGGCGACCCGCCAATGCATGGCGCAGAGCGGCTCCACCTGGCTGGCCACGGCACAGGCCGGCTCCCAGGTCATCGTCGAAGGAAGACGTCAGCGTTTGAAGGCGCTGGCAAACCTGGCGGATACCTGGACCGAACTGAGTTGTCGCTACCGTGGACGCGACGCCCATCTCCGGCTGTCTCGTCTGACGGTCACGCTTGCGGATGGTGCGCCCCTGACGGCCTGGTTCGGCCTTTTGAGCGACCCTGAAAGCAAGCGCCAATTGGCTCAACGCTATTGGTTGGCGCCGCAGGAAATAGCGGTGGGGGATAGTGTCGCGGGAAAGGAAACGGCGGATCACGCCTTTGCCCAGGCGTTGATGGCCCAACTGGTACACGACGATCTACCGCTGCTTACCCGCCGCGCCTGGCAGCGCCTTACGGATGCCAGCGAGAAGATCGATCCGGAACTGCGTCTACTGGTGGCAACCGGGCTTGCGGCAGTCGTGAGTCGGCTTGATCAGGAGCGAAGCGACTGGGCAATGGATGTCAGGGCGCAGTTGATGGGGTTGCTCGGAAAAAACCGAGGACGTTCGACCCAGGTGTTGATGGATGCGCTGCTGCATCTGCTGACAGCGCGAGACGTTTTTCTCATGCTGGGCGGTGCGGGACTGGGCGGTGCGGGACTGGGCGGCGCGGGGCTGATCGATGAGGTGGCGGCGTGAGCCAGGTCGACCAGGCCGCGGGGCTAAGGCGCTGGGCCGAATCCCAGGCGCCTTCTTCATCGTCTACTGTTGAATCCGCATCCGGCGACGAGTCATCGTTCGGCGTGGTCAGCCAGTTCGAGACGCCTAAGGTTGACACGAACCAAGCCATGAAAGTACTGGTGACTCTGGGGCTTCCTGGAGGCGCCGAGGCGGATGTGATGCCGGTTACCGAAGCGCTGGTACGTTGGCATGCTCAGGGTCAGCGCTGGATAGAAGATCCCGCCAACTGGCGCATTCTGCCGCTATCCATGAGCAGTCCGCATTTCTCGGCATTGGTGACCCAGCAGTCTCGCTGGGCGCTCTGGGTGGGGGATGACCTGGATGGCTTTCGCCGCGCCTATGCCATGCTCAAGCGCCTGGCACAACAAGGCGGGCCGCGTCGTTTGCTATTGGTGCATTCTCCCTTGCCTTCCCGGGCGGGGCTGCTCAACAATCTCCAGCAGGTAGCGGCACAATTTCTTGGTATGCAACTGCTGGTGATTACGCCGCCGCGGCCAAGGCAACGCCAGCCGTGAGGCCATACCTTCGGACAGTGGGGTTTTCATACCTGTTGTCGATCGTGTTATCGATATTGCCATCAAGTGCACAAGCGGCGTCTGGCAGTTGGGTAGGCAGTGCGCCGAGTGTGCGCGTGTTTACCCCGGGGCGCCTGGTGCAATCCGCTCCGATTACTTCTTCTTCTTCGTTATCTTCCGACATTCGCATTGACAGCATAGGCTGGCGCTTTTCGCCGCCGTCCGCTCAGCCTTCGCTCGAGGCCTGGCTATGCCAGGGAAAGCGCTGCTTTTCGTTGTCCATGCCCCGGGGTACTAGCCAGGCATTGTCGGGGCTGGATGCCAACCAGGCACTCTTCTTCGTTTTTCGTCTTCCGCAGGAGGCTCGCATTACCACACCTTTTCTGGTTCAGGGGCTGCAAGTCATCGTGAATTATCGTTCGATCTCATCCGGTTTTCCTAAAGGCTGAATAGCTATCGGCTTTCATGGGTATTTGTCGCTTGGTTGCGACGCGTTCGGCGCAATACTACTCCCATAGACAGCACCCCGATAACGTCACGGTGCTGTCGTCCTTCGACAGCACGAGGCATGTGGGATGTATACGGCACAAGGCAAAATCGATCAGCGCGCAATACTCGATCAGTACTTACCTATCGTGCGACGTCAGGCGCTGTCGTTGCAGGTAAAGCTTCCGGCCAGCGTCGAACTCGACGATCTCATTCAGGCGGGTATGGTGGGGCTGCTGGACTGTCTGAGTCGTTACGACTCGGCCCAGGGCGCCAGCTTCACCACCTATGCCAGCCAGCGTATCCGCGGGGCAATGATCGATGAGCTGCGCAGCCGCGACTGGGTGCCACGCAGTGTTCGACGCAACGCCCGAGAGGTGGATGAAACCCTGCGGCGCCTGGAACAGGAGCTGGGTCGTCCGGCGGAAGAGCGTGAGATCGCCGAAGCGATGTCTCTGAGTATGGAAGAGTATCGCCAGCGTCTGACGGATACCAACAACGGGCAGCTGTTGGGCTATGACGATGTGTTTGCCGAAGGCGACGAGCCGGATGCGGGCCTCGGCGGCCCCAAGTCACCTTTCGACGCTCTGGTCAGCGGCGAGCAGCGCGAGCGCCTGGTAGGCGCGATCGAGCAGCTTCCCGAGCGGGAAAAACTGCTGCTTGGGCTTTATTACCAGGAAGAGCTCAATCTCAAGGAGATCGGCGCCGTATTGGGGGTCAGTGAATCCCGGGTCTGCCAGTTGCACAGTCAGGCGGTGGCGCGGTTACGGGTCAAGCTCGCGGATGCGTGAACATGAATGGCTGCACGAACGAATCATTGCGTTCGCCAATTTATTTACTCTGTTTTAAAGGGCAGTTGCCGCAGTAGCCAAGTTCGGGAATCAAATAGCGGATGCAGCAGAGCCGGCGTACGCGTTTGGGGTTCCCCTCCTGCCCCCCACGATAATGCACCGGCCGATAGAATGGGTTACGTCGGCCATCCGTCAATCGTTGGCATTCCAGCAGGTGTCGAGCATCGTTGGTCATGCCGGCCCAGGCGTCGGGATGTCGTTCCAGTTGGTTCAAGCACTGCTCGAAGAGGTTGCCGGCATTGCTCCAGAATACCCGGGGCGAGGCGCCTGAAAACCTGGCAAGCGCTTCGATCATTGGCACCAGATTGTCATCCAGCAAGGCAAGGGTCGGGCTTTCGTCGTCAGCATAAAGAGCCGTACCATCATGTTGAAAACACAAGCGCTCGACTCGGCCATCCGGTGCCAGCAGCAAATGAAGCCGATCCAGGGCCACCGGCAGGGTGCGCTCGAGTAGCTGCCTCGCCATGAGCTCCGGCACCAGCACCGCCAGGAAATACCACTTCGACCATTGAGACGCGACACCGCGTGCGTCAAAAACCGCGTAGCGCTCTCCGAATCGCATCAGCACCTTTTCCAGCCCGTCAGACGCCAAAAGTGCCGCCGCCGGCATTGCCTCCGGCGGCGGTTGTGCTGCGATCATGGGCGGCTCCGCCGCCTCGAAAGGCCCGCGATAGAGTGCGGCAAACCGATCGGAAGCGACGCGTTGCGTATCCTCAAACATATGGCTCTTCAATGGATAGCGCCAGGGGCTGTCTGGAAGCTGGCGAGCGCAGACACCTTTCAGTCAACGTTTAATAATCCGCGGACCAGCTAAGGGTATAGGTGCGCCCACGGCCCTGAAAGTCGTAGAGATATTCTGGCCCGTAGTAGGGCGAGTAGAACATCGCCGCGCGCTGTCCCCATACGGTGGAATACTCCTTGTTCAGCAGGTTCTGCACGCCGAGACTTAGCTTGCCGAAGCCCGTCTGCTGGCTCAGTGCCAGATCCAGGGTGGTATAGCCGTCGATTTCGCGATCCTCGTCGTCTTCCAGATCGAAGGCGTGGTTGGCCTGCAGTCGCGCCGAGCGTTCGAAATCCGACCAGCCCACAAACGCGGTAGCAGAGGATAGCGAGGCATAACGGGCGTCGCGCTTCTCCCAATCGCCTTCTTCGTTCTCCTGCTCGGAGCGCACCAGATGCAGGGTGCCGCCGGCTTCGAAACCACCCTCGAAATAGCGGGTCGCCGCGCCCTCAAAGCCATAATCCCGCTTCTTCTCATCGATCACGCTGACGCTCAGATCCTCGTCGTTCTCGATGGCCTTGTCGGACCAGGCGTAGTAGAGAGCGGCCTGAGTCTGCCAGTCATTGCCGGTGTAACGCCAACCGAGTTCCACCTGATCGGTTTCGATGGCGGACAGCGGATTCGCGCCGACGCTGATCTCGGCGCTCTTGCCGTAATACTTGGCCGGGTCGGGCAGTTCAAAGCCCTGACTGAATTGCAGCCAGTTTTGATGCCCGTTACCGAAATCGTAGAGGGCGCCGGCGTTGAACAGGGTGGCATCGTAGTCGCTCTCGCCCCCGGGAATGCCCTGAAAGTCGTCGACTTCGACGTCCATGTGCTGGCGCCGCACGCCGGCGGACAGCTTGAGGCCCTTGGTCGCCTGCCACTCGCTCTGGGCGAAGCCGGCAAGGCCATCGACCTGATAACCGGGATAGCGCGGCGCCACACGGGCTTCTTCCTGCACCAGACCGCCGCTGGCGTCGCTGAGCGCCTTGTCGAAGAACATCTGACTGGCATCGAAGCGTTCGCGATCCACATCCACGCCGTAGGACAGGCCAACGGTATCGGTCAACTCGGCGTCGAACAGCGCCTTGATGCCGCTCAGGTCGGTGTTCTGTTTGGAGGCGCGGAACTCGCTGCCACCCGCGACCGGGTACGGGAAGGCCTGGAAGCTGGCTTCCTCTTCGCGATAATAGCCCTGCAGGTAGAAGTTCTGGCCCAGCAGGTCGGCGTGATGGTACTGCAGGTTGGCCATCTTGCGGTCAGTTTCCGGGTCGCGGTCCGAGCGGTAGCCATCGCGGATCTCGGCATCTTCCAGATCGGCGGGTTCTGCCTTGAGGTTGGGAAAGTAGACGCCCCGATCGCCTTCGTACCCGGAACGGTAAATTTGAGTGGTCAATTCCAGGCTCTGCTGGGCGTCCAGGTTGAAGGCCAGCTTGCCCAGCACATCGATGCTGCGGTTGTCCTGCAGGTCGGTCTGGGCGATGTCCGGGAATATCTCATCGCCGTTGGCAGCGTAGTGGCGGCCGTTGTCCTTGTAGGCCACACCGAGATACGTCTGGACCCGCTCGTTGCCACCGCTGACGGACTGAGCGATGCGTTTGTCCAGGTCATCGCTGTCGTTGAAGCCGCTGGTGACCTCGGCTTCAGTACTCCAGTTGGGGCCTCCGGGCTCGCCTTTCCTGGTGATGATGTTGATGATGCCGCCGGTGGCCCCTCCGCCGTAGAGGCTGCTGGCGCCGGAAAGCACTTCGACGCGTTCGATGTTGAAGGGGTCGATGGCGTCGAACTGGCGCGACAAACCACGGGAGCTGTTGAGTGACACGCCATCGATCAGCACCTGGGCGCTGCGACCGCGCAGATTCTGGCCATAGTTGGTACGCCCCTGGGGCGCCAGGTCGAGCCCCGGGACCACTCGTCCAAGAGCGGTCTTGAGATCGGCGCCGGTATCGATCTGTGTGCGCAGTTGTTCGGCATCGATGACCCACACGGCGCCAGGAATCTGGCTGATCTGGGTCGGGGTCCGCGAACCGACCACCACCATGGTGTCCTGATCGTCTTGCGCATACAGGTTCAGCGTGGCTGAGCTGGCCACCACGGCCAGGCCGACGGTCATGCGGGTTTTCATCCTGTTGTTCCTTTTATTGGGGTTACGGGGCGGAAAGGTCGAATGGGAGGATAGCAGGGGGAAGAAAAATATCAATGATAAAGATTCGCATTAATACCTATCAATACAGTTTCACCACGGATCACCTCAGCGAGGGATTACAGTCTGCGCAGGCCCCACATGAAGTAAGCTCCTCCCAGCAACGAGGCCACCAGGCCGGCGGGAACTTCGGCCGGGAACAGCATTTGCCTGCCCAGCCAGTCGGCGGTCACCATCAGCAACGCACCCATCAGGACGGCTCCCAGCAAATGATCCCGGGCCCGGGTGAGACCCATCAGACGTGCCATGTGCGGCGCGAGCAGGCCGACGAAGCTCAACGGTCCGACCACCAGGGTGGCACTGGCCGTGAGCAGCGCCACCAGCCCTAGCAGCAGCAGACGCGAACGCAGGACATTGACGCCCAGGGCGCTGGCAGTAGGGTCGCCCAGCGGCAGTAGATCCAGCCAGCGTGAAAAGGGACGCGTGCCCCATGCCAGCAGAATGGCCAGGCTGGCGACGATCAGCGCCGCCGGCAGGTCGACGTAATAGGTCGAGCCGGATAGCCAGGCGATGATCTGCTGTCCGCGCGGGTCGCCACCGGCGAGCACGAAGCTGCGCACCGCATCGAACAATGAGGTGATCGCCACGCCACTCAGGAGCAGTCGTTCCGGTAGAAAGCCACTGCGCTGGTTGAGCGCGATCAGTATGCCCATCGTGACCAAGGCGCCCAGGGTGCCGATGCCGATCAGCGTCATTTGACTGGCACCCGGCAGCAGGAAGAGGGCACCGATCAGCGCGATCGCGGTGCCACCGCTGATGCCCAGCACTTCGGGGCTGGCCATGGGGTTGCCGGTCATGCGCTGGATCAAGGTGCCGGCCAGTGCCAGCATGATGCCGGCGCCACCGGCGGCGAGCATGCGCGGTAGGCGCCACTCGATCATCGAGTCGCGGGTGAACGGCACCCGCCAGTGCCAGCCGTCGACACCCTGGCCGACACCGAGGGCGATGACCGTGGCCACCAACAACCCCACGGCTAGGCAAGCCGCCCAGCGGCCCGGCGTCGACCGACGCGGGGTCGGGTTGACGTGCGCCGCGGGTGGTTGGTTGCCACCCAGCTTGAGGCGCGGAATCAGCCACAACAGTAGCGGCGCCCCCAAGGCTGCGGTGGTGGCACCGGTGGGAATCAGCGTTGGCAAGGCATTCGAGAAACGCTGCAACAGCAGGTCCGTTGCGGCCAGCAGCAACGCCCCGAACAGCGCCGACCATAACAGCCTTGGACCCAGTCGTCGGGCGCCCAGCAATCGCACGATGGCGGGAGCGGCGAGGCCGATGAAGCCGATCACCCCGACGACGCTGACCACGCAGGCAGTGACGAACACCGCCAATGCAAGGCTGGCCAGGCGCAGATGCTTGAGCGATACCCCGAGACTGCGCGCATTGGCATCGTCGAGTTCGAGCACCGCCAAAGGCTTGAGCAGCAGCAGGGCCAGCCCCGCGCTCAGTGCCAGACGTGGCCCCAGGAACATCACGCCGTCCCAGTTGTTCTGCGCCAGCGAGCCGGCCCCCCAGATCATCAGCCCCTTGAGTGCTTCCTGATTGAACAGCAGCAGCAGCGTACCCAGGGCACCGAAGTAGAGGTTGACCACCAGTCCGGCGAGCACCACCACTATCGGTGCCAGACCGCGGCGCCAGGCGAGCAGAAATACCAGTGCCATGGCCAATCCACCGCCGAGCAGGGCCACCCATTCGCGACCAAGCGCCAGCAGTCCCGGTGCCATCAGTGTCGTAACAAGGAGGGCCAGGTTGGCGCCGCTGGCCACTCCAAGGGTGGTCGGTGCGGCGAGCGGATTGCGCAGCACCTGTTGCATCAATACCCCCGCCAGCCCCAGGCCGCCTCCCGCGAGCAGGGCGACGCTCAGGCGCGGCCACCAGCTGTAATGCGCCATCAGCTGGTTGATGTCGTCGCTCGCCGGGGCGAATAGAGCGCTTAGCGCATTGACGAGATCGAGTCGACCTTCCAGCGTCAGCCAAGCCAGTACAAGGGTGAGCAAACCCAGTAACCCACAAGCACGCCCCGGCGTCAGTCGAGAACGGACGTCAGGCATCGGCATCGGTCCCACGGCAATCGCGCTTCAGAGAATATCGCTGATCCTGGGTCAGGCCCTCGACCAGCAGCCTGGCGAAGCGTTGCGCGGAGGGGAGTGCGCCAAAGCTCCATACCGGCGGCAGATAGGTCACCCGCTGCTGACGGACGGCACCCAGGTGCTGCCACAGGCCGTTTTCGTTCAGCTGGTTTTCGACGCCTACCGGTAGTGGTTCGACCACCACCAGTCGCGCATCGAGGGTGGCCAGTGCTTCCAGGCCGACCAGCGAAAACCCCCAGTGGTTGGTCGACGCTTTCCAGGCGTTGTCGAGCCCCAGGCGTGTGAGTACCGCGTGATAGAGGCTGCCGGTGCCGAAGACGCGTACATGGCGTGCGTCCATGAATTGCACCACCAGAAGCGGTGGCGTTTCCTCCGGCAAGCGCTGTCGCAGTTGGGTCAGGTGCATGTTCGTCGTCTCGATGAGGCGTTCGGCGGCCTCGGGGCGGTCGATCAGCCTGGCCAGTTCGCGGGTGGCCGTGAGCATACGTGGCCAGGGGGTGTCACCGGAGGCGTAGATGCCGATCGAGGTGACCGAGGCGACCCGCGACAGCCGCGGTTCAAGGGCGGCGAACATGGGAGTGATCAGGATATGCGCAGGGTCGAGGCTGGCCAGCAGTTCGAGATTGGGCTGGGCACGCAGGCCAATCTCGGCCACCGCCGCCGGCAGGGCGGGGGTGCCGACCCAGTCGTGATAGGCATCGATCTGCGTCACGCCCTGGGGCACGATGCCAAATGCCAGCAGGGTTTCTGCAATCGTCCAGTCCAGGGTGACGATACGAGAACTCTCGGCCTGGGCGATTGATGGGGTTGCCAGTGACAGCAATATGCCCCCGACCAGAAACCAGGTGCGGAGTGCATACCGAACCATGGGTTTGGCGAGAGACGATAAAAGGGTTCTGACATGCATCGGTGACGGCGACCCGCGGTCTGGAAAATCAGTGAAGTACGGCAATGGGAGACTCACCGGTGGGATGCGGCATCACGCGCATGGGAATGCCGTAGATGGCTTCCAGGGTGGCGTCGCACATCAGCTCGGCGGGCGTGCCCTGGGCCAGCAGATGGCCGCTATGCAGGGCGATAAGTCGATCGCAGTAGCGTGCCGCCATATTGATGTCGTGCAGCACGATGATCACCCCCAGCCCCAGCTCAGTGCACAGCTGGCGAACCAGGGCCAGCACCTCGACCTGATGGGCGATATCCAGTGCCGACAGTGGCTCGTCGAGCAGCAGGAAACGGCTGCCCTGGGCCAGCAGCATGGCCAGCCAGACGCGCTGGCGCTCGCCACCGGAGAGGGTGTCGACCAATCGCCCGGCGAAGTCCTCGGTATGGGTCAAGGCGATGGCGCGCTCGATCTGCGCATGATCTTCGCTGCCGAGCCGTCCCAGCAGGCCGTGCCAGGGGTAGCGGCCGAAGCCGATCAGTTCGCGTGCGGTGAGATTGTCGGCGCTGGGAAGATGCTGCGCCAGGTAGGCGACCTGGCGGGCAAATTCTCGACTTCCCCAGGTTGCCAGGGGGCGGCCATCGAGACGAATCTCGCCATGACTGGTCGCTTGTTGCCGAGCAAGCAGCTTGAGCAGCGTCGATTTGCCGGAGCCATTATGGCCGATCAGGCCATGGACCTGGCCCTCGGCGAACGCGAGTCTTGTCGGATGCAGCAGGCACTTACCGCCTATTGTGAAACTGGCGGCATCGACTTCGAACATGATGGAACTCCGCAGCGGGTCTTGACGGCCACGCTTGTCCGAACTGGACATGCGTGGCGGGCACTATCTCACCAATGGCGCTTGATCAACGATGCTACGCCCGCCGGAGAATAAACTAAATACGAATCGTTATCAAAGTAAATGGCGGCTCGAAAAGTGCCTATATCGCTTGGGCCCAACGCTGTTCGTCCAATGGTTGCCAGGCGATGGGACCTTCATCTTCGCCAAGGTCGAACACTCGGCGTCCGGCGACATGATTGAGAATCGTCGCCGAGCGCCAGGCCATCAGCGACAGCTGCGGCTCGGCGATGCCGTGGCTATGGCGACCGGCATTGACGGCGTAGAGCCGATGGCCGGCCGGCCCGTCCCAATGCACGTCAAAATTCGCACCCAACACCAGTTCGCCTTGCTGGTCGCGTTGCAGACGCTCGGACAGCGGCGCCAGGCAATCGGGCAGGCGCGACTCGAAACCGGTGGCAAAGATGATGACATCGGCAGCAAAGACCTCGTGATCGCCCTTCAAGCCATGCTCGCAGGTCAGCGCAAATCCTGGGCCTCGTCGCTGCAGGTCGATGGCCCTGCGATGAGGGAGCAGGCGTGCCCAGCGGGGCTCGCCGAGTACGTCGAAGCGATGATAGAGCTCTCGATAGAGGTTCTGCAGCGCCGCCGGGGTAATGCCATCGCTGGCCAGCTTCTGGGCCGCCACCTCGCGCTTGCGAACCTCCCAGGGCAGTTCGTGAAAGCCCCGGGTGTAGGCGGGGGTGAAGTACTCGTTGGTGAAAGCCGTCTCGTCGAGTGGTTGAAAATTGCGCCGCCGCGACACCCAGAATAGTTCACGGGGCTGGCCCCAGTAGCCGCGCAGAGCATTGAGAAAGATGTCGGCCCCGCTTTGGCCACCGCCGACGATGACCACGCGCTTTCCCGCGAAGTCACGCCGCTCGTGAGCAATGTTGGCGGCATGCAAGCACTGCGGCCCTTGCAGTGTCTCGGCAAATTCGGGCCACCAGGGTGCCTTACCGGTACCCAGGCAGAGATGACGCGCGCGGTGGCAGCCATGATCGGTACGCAGCAGGAAGCCCCTGCTGTCGAGGCTTACATCGCGTACCGCATCGCCCAGTTTTATAGTATCGAGATGGCCGGCGACCCAGCGCAGATAGTCGGAGAATTCGGCGCGACTGATCGTGTCGAGTGCGGCGGTCATGAAGCGGTAGAAGCGCCGATGGCTGACCAGGTAGTTGAGAAACGAATGCGGGCTGTCCGGCGCCACGGCGGTGACCAGGTCTTTCAGAAACCCGGTCTGCAGGTGCGTGTCGGGCAGCATCAGCCCGGGATGCCAGACCAACTCATGGCGGCGCTCGAAAAACCGTGTGGCAAGCCCGGGCACATGGCTGTCGGCCAGAGCGGCGATGCTCAGGTTGAACGGACCGGCCCCCAGGCCGGCGAGGTCGAGCATGGTGTCTTCAGACATCGGGTGCCTCCATGTATACGTCTTTTACGCGAGCGTGGTAGAGCGGATTGTCGACCCAGGCATCCATGTCCGGCAGCATGCGCTCTGCGGCGCTGTCGGTGGCATGCAGGAACTTCGAACGGTTGAGGGTCAGGCGCAGTATTCGGGGTGTGAACAGGTCGAAACGCGCGTAGCGCTCGGCGAGTTCGGGGTGGCACGCCTGATAGCATTTCAGCACGTCGCCACACAATTGGTAGAAGCGTTTCTCCGAAACGCCGCTGGCCGCGGCCAGCGGTGCGATGAAGCGCAGCGTGGTGACGAAGTGGCCGGTCTGCAGATCATGGATCAGCTTGTCCGGTGGCAGGCGCACGGTGACCCGCTTAAGCGCTTCGGGCAGATCGGCGGCTTCGGGAAAGTTTTCATCGACCAGGCGCAGGTCACCCTGGAAGTCCTTCAGCGCCAGGCGATGGGGCAGGCCGTCGCGCAGGATCAGGGTGAGGTTCTGGCCATGGGCGATCAGTGACACCCCGTAACGGCACAACAAATGCACCATGGGCACCAGCGTGGCCTCGAACAGGCGTGTCAGCCAGCACTCTGCGTCCGCTTTCGATGCGTCGATGTAGGCCGTTAGCCACGGCCGACCCTGCGCATCGCACTGCATCAGTTCGGCCATGATCAGTGCTTGCTCGTTCGCGGCCAAACGGGGCGCCAGGGACTCGCGCCAGATCACCCCGAACAGTTCGCGGTAGCGATAGGACGATTGGTCGAGGCGGGCGTATTGAGCATGTGGCAGGACGGCGGCGGCGGGCTCGGCGAGAATCTCCAGTCCGGCGTTGGCGAACTCCTCATCCTCCCGGGCCTTGCGCTTCAGCCATTGCGAAGCCGCCGGCCCGGCCAGCAGGTAGCGCCCGGGTATGCCGCGATAGCAGGAGGTGTTCATGATCGTCAGCGGCAGCTTGATGTCATAGCCCGCCGCCGGTCGAGTGACATTGGTCAGGGTGCGCAGCGACTGTTGCGGCAGATAGTCGTCGCCGAATTCACCCAGGTACAGGAGCCGACCCTGGGCGATATCGGCGACATGCAAGGGACCGAGCACCTGCTGCCATTGCCAGGGATGAACCGGCATCAGGTGGTAGTCGTCGGGGTAGGCGACCCGGTCGGTCAGCGCTTGGCGCAGGCGTATCAACTCATGGTCGGAGAGCGCCGCGGCGAGCAACTCGGGAGCATCGATATCGTGGCCGCCAACGTCGAGGGCGTCGCGGGCGACGGCCACCCAGCCGAGTCGAAAGGACCCACCATATTCCGGGGCATGGCGCGCCAGTGCGTCCAACCCCCAGCCGCGTCGGCCCTTGTTGAATAGAAACTTGGGGTGGCCATCAAGCAGGCGTTGACGCTCGGGTTCGGGTAACCGAATGGCAGTGTCCGCGCTTAGCCCGACCCGCGCCTCGCGCAGTTGGCAATCGGCGCGCAGGGTGGCGAACAGATCCTCGAGGTGTTCGGCGACCTGGGCATCGTTCATGCCCAATAGCGGCGCCAGGTCGAGCAGGAAATCGGCGGCTTCCAGAGACGCCTGGGCGGGCGGGGTCAGACTGGCCGGATCGATCATCAACTGACCCCAGAGGTTGATGCGAGCGCGGAATCGCCAGCGGCCTGTCGACCCCAGATCCAGGTGATAACCCGTATCCTCGGCGGTGACAGCGATGACCTGTTCATAAGCGAGTTCACTGATCATCTTGGCAATCAGTGCGCGGTTGGCCGCCCACCAGTGGCGAGGCAAGGCCGCATCCATGTGTTCCATCACAGCACCTCGCGAAAGAAGTGGTCGCGCTCACCCATCACCAGGGCGGCGCGTTTGTGGGGGAAATCGAATTCACGCCGCCGCGATAGCCCCTGGCGCTCCAGGTGGCGAAACAAGCGCCTGTTGTCGTGGCGAGGTTCCAGTACCAGCCGAGTAGTGCGGGGTTCCGACAGATAGGCGTAGTGCGAGAGGCCGGTCAGCCAGGCATCGACGAACCGTGGGCCGCGCACGTCTTCCTCGCCGACAAGCAGGTGCAGGCCGCGATCGAACGCTTCCCAGGGATAATACGCAGCGATGCGATCTTCGGCGGCCCAGTAGACATCGAAATAACCAAACGGCTGATCGTCGAATTCACCGATCAGTGGCAGACAGTGCGGGTCCGCCAGACGTTCATCGATGAAGGCGGCAAGTTCGGCTTTTGGCCAGGCCTGCTCCCAGAACTCGGCGACACGCGGTAGGTGCATCCAGCGGGTAAAGCGCTCGAGGTCGCGCGCCTTGTCGATGACGCGCAACGACAAGGTACGGCCAAGCCGTGGTACATGACGCCGATAGACCTCGCCGTCGGGTTTGGCCGGGCGCCGTGGATGACCCATTCGCGGATCGAAAGGGGTTTCATCACGCTGGGCTGGCGCGTGTTGCAGCCAATGCCAGGGTTGCTGGTAGAAGACGGCGCGATGCACCTGGGCGGCGCCCAGGGTTGCGGTGAGCCGGGACCATTGAGAATGGGCCTGCCAATCGGTGGGATCGAGAATCAGTGTTTTCAGGCCTGGATGCGTGGCAAAGCAGTGATCGAGATGCTCTATCAGGCACCATGGCAGGTGTTGCGGGGCCAGCAGTCGCGCGGCATCGTCCTGGGTAGCGATCAGCCTGGCGGATGTATCATCCGTCACCTCGACCGAACCTGCACCAGGACGAAGAGTGGTCAGGGGCATGAGAAGACTCCTTGTGGCATGGAAACATCGGATAGCATCGATCGCTGCGCAGTGAGCGAGCGAACGTGCGGGTCGGCTAGCGGATTGGCCAGCGGGAGATAGAGGCGTGCCGGTTCGGCCAGGGTGGCTTCGTTGACGCCGCTCAGGTAGCAGAAGAAGTTGCCCTTGGCGTCGAGCGTCGGTGCCTCGAGGGCGTGATGCAGACAATCATGATCGCCCTCCAGATGCTGCAGCAGACCGTGCAGGTGGCTGCGCAGGTCGGCCAGTAGCACGGCTTCGTCGATCAGGCCGTCGGCGGCCAAGGCGCTGGTGACGGCGAAGGTCGAGTTGATCAGCAGGTAATAGAGGAAATAACGGCGCACCGTGGTTTGCGCCCAGTGATTCTCCGGTGGTGCGAGGGCGAGTTCGGGATGACGTTCGAGAAAGTGGTCACTGACGCCGCTGCCCTGACAGTCGCGATAGAACATCCCGGTGGGCCAGCCGGCCTCCAGGCGCAGCACGATGTTCTGCTGATGGGCGAGCAGTACGATGCCATCTTCCACCACCAGCCCGAACAGTGGCGTCAGCACCCGTTCGCAGAAGGCGGCGAACCAGGCCCGCGCCACGTTTGCGCTAGATTGGCCCGACTGTTCGGCTCGAGCACCGATGCGTGCGCCGAGTAGCGAGGTGCCCTTGGTGGTGAACGGCTGCTGAGTCAGGGTGGCCAGCACCACGGCTTCGGCATCCGGTGTATCGCGCAGAGGGTTTTCGCGTAGCACCACCAGGCTGGCCGGATCGGCGCCGCCCTGGGTATTGCGCCAGCCCAGCCAGGCGGGTTCCTGCATCACGGCAAAGCCGTGAAAGCGGCGCGACACGTCAAGATCGCGCATCCAGGCATCGAGACGCACGCCACGCGCCACTTCCTTTTCGCTGAGCAAGCGCAACGAGTTGGTCAACTTGGCGGACAGTGACCCCTTGAGCATCCAGGGCGCGCCAGGCGCATACAATGAGCGATGCGAGGAAGTCGGTATCCAGTCGGCACTCGCTTCGCCCAGCCAGAGTAATTGGCCTTGTGCCTCGAGCGTCCTGGTACGTGGCGACTGACGAAGTTGCTGGGCCTGCCAAGGGTGCATGGGCAGCACCGCAAAGCCTGCGGGCAACCTCTCGGCCAGGACTTCTGGCAACAGCTCGCGTGTGAGTTCCGCAGCACTCTGCGAGCGGCTGGAATCGCCGATCTGTATTTTCGGGGCGACGGCCCACCAGGCCAGAGCGAAACACGCGCGGTGTTCGGGACAATAGCCCATGGCTTCATGGGCGGTGAAAGGAGATCGTGACTTGGGCGCCGGATGGAAGGCATGGCCGGCGAGCAGACCTTGTTCGGCTTCGGCGAAAGTCAGTGGGCCCTGCTGGAGATGCGGCAGGTCGTCCCGGGTGGAGAGGCTGGCTCGGGTATTGCGGTGACTCTCCAGCACGCATTCACGAAAGATTTCGCGCTGCCGAGCGTCGAGATGACCCACCAGGGAAGGGGTGGCGAGTATGCCCGTCAGGGCCTCTTCGAAGGCGATCGGTCGCTTTCGATCCTGTCGCTTGCCATCCGCTTGCAATATCGGCCAGATGAAACGTGCTTCGCCACTGGCGCTGATATGACGAAGGCGCAGGTGAAGCTCGCTTTCGGAGAGGGGTAGCACGGCGACCTGGGCATTACCGTGGATCTCGCGCCGCCAGGTTGACGTTTCACGCAGGAGCGCATTGAAGAAGCAGGCGGCGGCGATGTCGTTGTCATTCGGCCCGAGGTCGGAAGAGCCATCGTATTGCGATGGTGGGTAGTCGGGATTTGGCATTGGCAGATCTCCTTTGCGAATCTTAAATCAAATGAAAATAATTAGCATTTTAGATGTAGTATTCATCTCAACCTCAACTAAGTGTTCGCTGGTATGGGGCTGCTGATCAGCCGTTACGTGAGGGTGTCGCGGCCGAAGGCGACGAAGTGGTTGTCACAAGACGGTGGGACAGTGGCACCAGTGGCAACAATGCCAATCCGGTGAGCAAGGCCAGGCTGAGTAGCCAGTGTGCGTTTGTCAGACTGACCAGCAGGGTGGCGCCGGCATACCCCAGAGTATGCGCCATACCCAGGTAGCCGGCGCTGGCGCCCTGGGCCTGATGGGTCGCAGCGCCGGCGGTGTAACCGGGTACGGCCAGCGCAGCTCCCGCACTGGCGACGAGGATACCCAGGACGAATAGCGTCATGCCGCTGCCCCGTGCCAGCAGCCCATAGCCGATTGCCATACTGATGGCACCAAGCGCCAGCAGACCCTGCCAATCCAGACGCTGAGCGCGAATCACGCCGAGTTGAACACTTAGCGCTGCCAATGCACCCAGGGATAGCAATAGCCCCATCAGGTGGCTTGCCTGGGTGGCATCGATGGAGAGAGAGGTCTGCAACTGGGTCGGCAGGCCGAGCTGCATCAGGGCGACGGACATCGACAACAGTAAGGCCATGGCGAGAAAAGGCAGATTGACCCGTGGTGGCCAGTCCAACGCCGTAGGCTTGGAGACAGGCCTAGTGGTGGTTGGCTGTGGCACACCACGCAGCAAGGCGAGGGCGATGAGTCCGGCAAGTAGCATGACCACGAAGGGTGCGTAGGGCGATAGATTCAGGCTGGCGGCGGCGATCAACGGGCCCAGCAGCCGGCCGGTGCTCAGGCCTGCGCTTATTTTAGTCAGCGCGGCAATGCGTCGCCCGCCGTCATCCTGGCCTTGTGTGTGAAGAGCGACCGCCCATTGCTGGCAAGCGGGAACCATACCGGATACCGTCAATCCGTAGAGGATGCGTGCCAGGGCGATCAATCCGATCAGCCAGGCGTGGGGCAGTCCCTGGGTGACGGAGAGCCACAACGCCAGACCGATCAACGCGAAACTGACGATATAGCCAACCAGTGCCTGAACGACGACGAGTCGGCTACCGTGACGATCGGCGACCTGGCCCCAGATTGGGCTGCCGAATAGGAACAGCATCGACCCCAGCAGAATCAATCCCGCCCATTGCGACAGCGGCAAGCCGAACTCCGCCACCAGCACCGGGAGTGCCACCAGCAAGCCGTTCTGGCCGAGTCCGAGCAATGCCGCGCTGGCGCTGATTCGCCATGGGGGAGGGAGCATGCACAATGATCCTGGGTTTGTTGATATTGCGAATTATTCGTATTTAATTGGGCCTGGGTCAAGCACCACCATGTAGCGTCTTGTGTCGATGGCGTTGTTGGTTGGCGACACATAAGAGAGAGTGACTGTTCACGTCTATGCCTCTAACTCTACCTCAAGCGAAACTCGAGTCGCTGGCGTGCCCGGCGTAGTTCACCGGTCGACTCGAACTGCCACTGTGCCACCGCTCGCTGTGCGGCCCTTTCGAAGATATTACGCGGCTGGGCGTCGGTCACCTCGATGGATGAGGCGTCCACGCTGCCGTCCGGACGAATCAGAAACGTCAGCACTACATGACCTTCGATGTTGCGGCGCTGAGCGCGGACAGGGTATTCCGGCGGTACCTGACTGACCGGCGACACCTGGCCGATATCCTTGGGCCCGGATTGCGCATTGCCGGCGCCTGACGCCTGGGATTGGCTGGTCTGGGGTGCCATACCGGCAAAGCTTCCGGCCGCGTTTGATTGGGAAGGCATAGGGGCTGGTTCTGGAGCCGGTCGAGGCTCGGGTTCAGGCCTGGGTTTTGGCGCCGGCTTTGGTTCCGGGACGGGTTCCGGCTCCGGCGTTGGTTCGGGTTCAGCTACTGGCTCCGGCACCGCGATAGCGCTATCCGCTTCGGGGGCCGGGGCGGGTTCCGTAGGTGATAATTGCGGCGGTATCTGCGTTGGGGGCATCGGTAGCGGTGGGGATGATTGCGCCTGGGAACCGGCGCTCGATTGGGGCTGGGCCTGAGCCTGGGGCGCATTGGTCACGCTCAGGGCCATGGCCTGTTCTTTTATCTCTATTGGTGCCTCCGGTGGCGCCACCAGCAGGGCCAGCAGCCAGAACAGCGCCAGTGCCAGGGCCACACCGCCTAGAGCCGATAGCGGCGCCCTGATCATGAGCCGCTACGCGTCGCTGCCACGGCGACATCCTCGACGCCGGCCTCGCGCAGCCGATCCATGACTTCGACCAGCAGTCCCGTAGTCGATTCCCGGTCTGCCTGGATCACGACGCCGCCCTGCTCGCTGACCAGTGCGGCTACCTCAGCGCCCACGCGATGGGCATCCACCGGTTGTCCATCGACCCAGACGGCGCCTTCGGCGGTCAATGCCACCATGACCTGGGCATCCGGTCGGGGCGTGGCTGCGCTGGATTGCGGGCGCTGGATCTCCACGCCGCTCTCCTTGATGAAGCTGGTGGTGACGATGAAGAAGATCAGCATGATGAACACGACATCCAGCATCGGGGTCAGGTTGACCTCGCTGGCATCGTTAGTATCCATCTGCAAGCGCCGTCTACGCATGAGTGCCCTCCGCGGCGCGAGCCATGCGATCATGCAGCCGCTGATCCTCGCGCCGGATGATGAATTCCAGGCGGGTGGTGAAAAGTAACCCCATCACCGCCACCGCCATACCTGCCAGGGTGGGCAGTGTTGCCCGGGCCACGCCGCTCGCCATCGCCCGGGCCTGGCCGGTGTCCTGAAGCGCCAGGCCGTCGAAAACCGCGATCATGCCGGTCACGGTGCCCAGCAGCCCCAGTAGCGGACAGAGCATGACCAGCAGTTTCAGCCAGGGCAGCGGGCGGCGCAGCCGGGCGATCAGATCCCGTGTCCACACTTCGCGCAGGGTCAAGGCGCTCCAGCTTTGACGATCCTGTCGCGCCATCCATTGGCTCACCAGGGCATGGCGGTCCCGGCACCAGGTGAAGCGGAAATACCACCAGCGCTCCAGCCCCAGTGAAAACAGCAGGATCGCCACCCCCAGAATGGCTACGAGTACCGCACCTCCGGCGTCGACCAGCCAGAGGAACGGATCGAGCAGGAGAGCAGAGTCAAGCCAGGGAAGTGACATGATGACGCTCTTGAGGAGTATCGCTTGCGGGCTGACTCTCGAGATGTTCCGCCAGCACGGCGCTGGCGCGACCTTCGAGGATGGCAACGATATGTCGGCTGCGGCTGGTCAACGCCGTATGGGCGAACAGCAGCGGCACCGCGGTGATCAGCCCCAGCACCGTGGTGACCAGGGCCTGGCTGATGCCGCCGGCCATCAGCTGCGGGTCGCCGGTACCGAACACCGTGATGGCCTGGAAGGTGACGATCATGCCGGTCACGGTGCCCAGCAGCCCCAGCAATGGCGCGACGGCGGCCAGCAACTTGACCAGCGCCTGGCCCCGTTCGAGGTGTGGCTGTTCCGCCAGAAGCGATTCGTCCAGCCGGGCTTCCAGGGCCTCCGGGGCAAGCCCGCGATGCAGCGTCTTGAACTTGCCGAGCACCCGGCCCAGGGGATTGTCGTCGCGCAAGGTGTCCAACCCCTTGAGCTGACGGCGCAGGCGGGCACTGACGATCAGCAGGTAGGTATACTGCACCAGCGCCACGACCAGACCCAAGCTGCCCAGCGCCACCACCACGTAACCCACCGCACCGCCCTGATGGAAGCGTTCAAGCAGGGAAGGGTGCTGCATCAGGGCATCGAGCAGTTTGCCTCGGGTCGGATCGAGCATCAGCGGCATGTTCTTGCCTTCGGCAAAGGCTGCAAGATTCTTCTCGGCCCTGGCGGGTAACTGTTCGAGCATCGTCGGCGCCATGTCGCCGTCGCCCTTGCGCAGCCAATGGCCGTTGCTGAAGGCCGCCATGTCCCCCAGGCGTATGACGTCCTGATCCGTCACGTTGCCATCGGCACTGGCCACCGGAGCGGTGAGTCGTGAAATGCGCCCGGTTTCCCGGGTCAACGACATCAGCGTATCCGTCACGTCTTCAAGCCGTTCGGCTGTCAGGGGTGCGTCGGTATCACGGCGCTCGGGCAGCGTGAGTTCGCCCAGGGGCAGCCAGCTGTCGGCCAGCTCATCGCGCAGCTCGCCAACATGACCGTCGAGGACGTCCGCCACTGCCTGTAGACCGACGTTTTCCAGTCCGCTACCTGCTTGTCTATCATCCTCGCCCGCGCTGCGCTGCGTCTTGAGTTCATCGAGCCGCTTGCGCTGTTCGGCTTGCCGCGCTTCCAGCTCGTTGCGGCGTTCGGTTTCCGCCGCCTGGCGTGCACGAGCGGCCTCGAGGGCCTGGTCCAGGGCTTCGGGATCGTCCACCAGAGCGGCAAGCCGGGCTGTGTCCTTGGCATTCGCGGCCGATCGCTGCGCATCGAAAGAGCGATTCGGATCGTCGGGTTGCGCCAGGGTAAACGACGACAGCAGCAACAGCGCGATCCCGCAACCGCGCGTCATCTTTTCACGCATCGTCATGAATCCGCTCCTGCGTCGCCGGCATTCTGTAACGGATTGGCGACCGGGAGTTCCAGCAGCTCCGGCGCGCGCTGGTCCCGGGCGATGCTCAAGCCCTTGTGCACTTGCCGGCGGGCATCGTCGTTCAGGGGCCGCCACTCATTTTGAGCGGCATGCCAAACGCCGCCTTCATCACCGTTCGGCGTGAGATAGTAAAGTCCGACCCGGCCCAGGCGTAGAAAATCGACTTCGCGCTGTTCATTCAGCATGCCGCGCCAGGCGTCCATTTCCCGCCCGTAGTCCAACTCGGTGCGCCAAGCGGACAGCACCCTATCCAGGCGTTCGGCGCCATCGAGCTCCGGGTTTATCAGCATCTGTTCGAGATTGTCGACTCGGGCCTTGCGTTCCTCGCGCAGGAAAGGCAGGTCGCCATCGACCCAGCGGTCCAGGCGTTGCACCAGGGTTCGCAACAAAGGGGGCAACGATTCCTGCATCGTAGTCGCGGAGTCGAGTGCGCTTTCACGGCGTTCGAGAAGATCGGCCTGGTGCGTCACCACCCGCTCGAGCTCATCGTTATAGGCGCTCAATCTGCGGGTATTGGTTTCAAGTCGACTCAGCTCGCTCAGCAGCTTGCGTGTCTCGTCGTCTGCGGCATCGATCTTCGCCTGCTGCTGCGCCTGGCTGAGCGGCGCTTGTCTGGGTGCATCGAGTGATGTTGCTTCAGCTTGAACACCGCTACTCAACAACAGCCAAATCGCGGCGCTGTAAAAGCCACGCAAGCGAATCATCTTCACGGCGAGTCTCCCGTTGGGCTGTTGGAAATGGGAGTAGACCATGCCACCAATGCAAACAATTATCAATGGCGTCATGAGCCCGTGTCATTGTCTTGGCGTAGGCAGGCGATGGTGGCCTCGATAATGCCAGCCGAGCTGTCTGGCGCTGTGCTTGAGAGGGCAAAGCTTTGTCCGAAAAGTACCTGCGCTCGTCTATACGGCGTTAAAAATTGGCTCAAGATACTCATTTACATCACGTAAACTCCGCTCTTGGACTCGCAACATCCATGTTGCTCGCTCTTCGAGCAGCGAAGCTGCCCAAATCGGCAATCCTGCCGATTTGTCGCCAATTTTTGCCTTGTCTAGACTTCGCTCGCTGACTTTTCAGACTAAGCCTAACTTCAAAGGGCTGGGCGACCTTGCCGAAATTGTCGGTATTCAATGAGGATGAGGAGAAGCGCCATTGCCAAGGTGAACGATAGCAATTTAACCAGGCGCAGCACTCGGATGCCTTTGTCTCCGCTTCGCTGCGTCAAAGTCACCGGCGCGTTTGGCGTTATGTTTCTTGACCGCACCTGTTAACTGGTGCTAATAATGGCACCTGATCGTTGGCTAGGTGACCGCTATGCAAGTGAAATTTTCCGAGGATGTCGTTCCTCTATCAGACCTGAAGATCAATCCCGGAAAGGTGGTTGGTCGAGCGCAGGATACCCATCGTCCAATCCTGCTTACCAGTCGTGGCCGCGGTGTAGCTGTTGTTCAGGGGCTCGAGGATTATGAGAGAACCGCAGAGGAGTTGCGGTTTGTAAAGGCGGTGGCGCAGGGGCTGATGGATGTTCGTGAGGGCTACACCGTAACGCTGGAGGATGCCAAGAAAACGTTGGGCATCAAGTAAATGGAATTACGTATCGCACAGTCGGCCCTTGAGGATTTGCAGGCCATTCAGCAGTATTACACAGAGCAGGATGTGCCGCATATCGGTGATGAATACGTGACTGCTATCTTGGAGCATTGTGGAATGCTTCAACTCCATCCTGATGCTGGACGAATTGTTCCTGAGTTCAATCTGGGTCATGTTCGCGAATTGATTCACGCGCCATTTCGAGTTGTCTACCTTAGGCAGGCCACAGAGATTGTGCTCATACGCGTCTGGCGGAGTGAGAGGCAACTTGAATTACCCGCAAACGAAACATAACCAGGTTATGCACCGGCTGCCAAAACCCCCGCTTCGCTACACTGGTGATGACGGGTGTTAGCTGTGATTGCCGTACCTGCAAAGTGCTACTATAGTATCACTATCAAGTCGAAGCGGGATGAATCCATGAAAGTTGAACTTGTTACAAACCTTAAGCGCCAAGCCACAAAAATCTTGGCAGACCTGCATCTGTCCAAAGAGCCGGTACTGATCACTGAACATGGCCAGCCATCCGCTTATCTTGTTGATGTGCAGGATTACGAGTTCATGCAGCGTCGGCTTGAGCTGCTTGAGGAGCTCTCACGGGGAGAGCGTGCTGTGCTTGAGGAAAGAACGTACAGCCAACGTGAGGCCAGGGAGAAAATGAGTAAATGGCTGAGGTAATCTGGACTGAGCCGGCCCTTCAAGAGTTGGATGCAATCGCCGAGTACATTGCTCTGGATAATCCTGTCGCCGCAAGTCGTCTGGTCCAGGAAGTTTTCGATAAGACCGAGCGCTTGAAAGATTTTTCCCAATCCAGACGAATCCCTCCCGAACTTCCTGATTCGGTATACAGGGAGATAGTGGTTCCTCCGTGTCGTATTTTTTATCGTGAAGATGAGACGCGGGTTCTCGTGCTCTATGTCATGCGAGAGGAGCGGCAGCTTCGTGCGTACATGCTTGGTAGCAGCTAACCTAACCAAGCGCATCACATGAATGGCTTTTCCTCCGCTTCGCTACGTCGAAGTCACCGGTGCGCTTCGGCGTTGGGCGATTCAGCTGTTATCAAATGCAACTACGCGGCGCTCCGGCACGCCGCAAAGCCAAACGTTATATTTTTTGAAGAGTTTCTCGCATGAATATTAGAGAAGCACGTAGAGAAGACTGGGCATCTATCTGGCCAATCTTTCATGAAATAGTGAAAACTGGCGAGACCTACGCTTATGCTCCCACAACAACTATCGATCAAGCAGAGAAAATTTGGCTAGATGCTCCGCGTAAAACGTTTGTATTCGAAGAGAATGGAGAGGTGCTTGGTACCTACTACTTGAAAACAAATCAAGCCGGGCCAGGTAGTCATGTTTGCAACTGTGGGTATATGGTCGCTTCGAAAGCAAGAGGTCGGGGTCTTGCAACCACCATGTGTGAGCATTCGCAAAAAGTGGCATTAGACCTTGGTTACAAGGCAATGCAATTCAATTTTGTAGCATCAAGCAATGAAGGGGGCGTTCGTCTGTGGAGTAAGCTCGGATTCGAGACCGTGGGCAGGCTCCCGAAGGCTTTTAATCATCCCGTCAAAGGGCTTGTAGATGCACTGGTCATGTATAAGTGGCTGCAAACTGGAAACTAGACGGTAACAATTTAACCCGCCGCTGTTGCCGGAATATTTTGCAAACGAAGAGAGATAGTCCTGGTTGACAGGACTCCCCGACAAGTAGAAGTTCAAACGACACCCGTATGAAAAAGCGCGACCCATGGGGTCGCGCTTTGTATTTCGCATCGGTCGATCGCTACCGCGATGAGAATCAGGCCTGGCGGCTGCGCTGCGGACGCCGGCGACGCGCCGATTTGTTCTCGCTGCTGTTCTCTTTACTGCGTGGGTTCGCGCCGTTACGCGAATTGGTACCGCTGCGATTGTTGGCGTTACCGCCGCCACGATTATTGTTACGACCGCCCCGACGTCCGTTTTCGATGGGTTCGGGCTTGGCGTTGGGGTCTGGCTCGAAACCGGGCTCGATATGCTTGGGCAGGTCGCGCTTGATCAGGCGCTCGATACCTTTCAGCAGACCGTGCTCATCGACGCAGACCAGGGAAATCGCCTGGCCTTCACTGCCGGCGCGGCCGGTGCGGCCAATGCGATGGACATAATCTTCCGCCACGTTGGGTAGTTCGAAATTGACCACATGGGGCAGCTCGCTGATATCCAGGCCCCGAGCGGCGATATCCGTCGCTACCAGTACCTGCAGGCTGCCATCCTTGAAAGACGCCAATGCTCGGGTCCGGGCGGACTGGCTCTTGTTGCCGTGAATCGCCATGGACGGGATGTTCTGCTTGCCGAGCTGCTCGGCAAGACGATTGGCGCCGTGCTTGGTGCGAGTGAAGACCAGCACCTGATACCACTGATGCTGCTTGATGAGATGTGCCAGCAGGTCGCGCTTCTTTTCCCTATCGACGCGATAGATCGCCTGGTCGATGCTTTCCGCGGCAGTGTTGCGGCGAGCGACCTCGATGAAAGTAGGACTGTCCAGCAGGCCGTTGGCCAACGTCTGGATCTCATCGGAAAAGGTGGCGGAAAACAGCAGGTTCTGGCGCTTGGCGGGCAGCAGGCGCAGCAGCTTCTTGATGTCGTGGATGAAGCCCATGTCGAGCATGCGGTCGGCTTCGTCGAGGACCAGGGTCTCGACCTTGGAGAGATCCACGTGGCGCTGCTGATGCAGATCGAGCAGCCGTCCGGGAGTCGCAACAAGAATATCCAGGCCGTTGCGAAGGGCGTCTACTTGAGGTTGCTGACCTACACCGCCAAAGATCACATGGGAGCGCAGCTTCAAATAACGGCCATAATCGACGACGTTCTCGCCGATCTGGGCGGCCAGTTCGCGAGTGGGGGTCAATACCAGGGCGCGAATCTGACGCGGTTGTGGACGAGGGCCATCCGCCAAACGCTGCAGCAAGGGCAGGGTGAAACCGGCGGTCTTGCCGGTACCTGTCTGGGCGCTGGCCAGCAAATCGCCACCCTTGAGCACGGCGGGAATGGCCTTGAGCTGGATCGGGGTAGGGGTGGTATAGCCTTGTTCTTCGACCGCACGTAACAGTTCGGCGCGCAGGCCGAGTTCGGAAAAGCTCATATAATCTCCGGGTCAAACGCACCTGCCGCTCGTTGTGAAAACGTGCGTCCCGGGCCAATGCGTAAAAGGTGAGTAAAGCAGGATGATCGCGCGGCGGAGGGACGAAAGAGCCGCGCGGCATAATCTAACAGAAAACATGAATAAGTGCATCCGAATAGCAGAGATGCCGGTTAGCGCTCGGCTTTTATCCCCCTGGCGATATCTGCGGCTACCTGATCCCAGGCACGGCCCAGCGCCCGCACCAAGGCCGGATAGCCATCACTCTCGAGAGCCTGAGTGACATTGAAGGATTTGAGAGCCAGCAACTCGCCACTGTCGTCATACAGTTGCCAGCGCCCGCGAACCACCGCCAACCCGTCATAGCGCCCTTGAAACTGATCGACGTTGACCCGCAGATGCAGGGCGTCGGCATTATTGCCACTTTCAAGTACACGTGTATTCGGCAGGCGGGCGGCCAGGCGCTGGCGCAGGCCGCGATCGAGCTGGCGCTTGAGCGACTCGGCCCACAGATGTGAGCTTGCCTCGCGTACGCGAATATCGTCGCTTTGCAGGATGATGCCCTGGCTCTCCAGATAGCTTGCCAGTTCCAGACTGTCCATGATCAGCGTGCGCCGGGAAGCGTTACTGCGCGTTTCGCCGCTTGCCGAAGCCGTGGTATCGCTACCGCTCGGCAGTGTATAGCGCTCCGTCGAGACGCCACCGGTGGCGCATCCTGCCAGTGACAGAAAAGAGATCAGCAGCATGAAAGGGAGGTATGGCGTTTTCATTGTTTCTCCTTGGTTGCGATAGGCGCGGGAAAACCGGCAATAGCTCGTGTCATCATCGTCTTGGCGCCTGAGGCACAGGGTCCGGGCCATCGCTGCGATCGAAAATCAGCGCGTTGGGCTTCTCTCGCAAGGTTTCGGCTAGGGGTTGTAGATCGCGCACGAGTTTTTCCACGCTTTGCAGGGTTCTGGTCAACTCCTTGTAAACGCTGGATTCCGGTGACAGGCCCTTGAGAGTCTGCCGTAGCTCCCGCAGCGATGCATTGAGATTGGACGGTATTTCCCGGGTCTGGGGATCTTCCAGCAAGGACTTGAAGGACTCGGTGGCCGAGCGTACTTCTTTCAGTGTCTTCTCGGAGGCGCTCAGATTCTGTTCCAGCTTGCCAAGAACGGGCTCGACTTCCAGATCGTTGAGCTTGTCGAGCAGATTGGACACCTTCTGTTCGATCTGGGCAAAGCCGCCAGGAGTCGTGGGGAAGACGGTCTTGCCGTCGAAATTTTCGGCTTCGTAGTCTGGCGCCTCTTTCACGAAGTTGAGATCGACGAACAGAGCGCCGGTCAGTAGATTGCCGGCTTTCAGCGTGGCACGCAGGCCGTAGTTGAACATACGGTCAAAGCGCTCGCGCCATTCGTCGAGCTTGACGCGCTCTTCTTTTGTACTCAGCCGCTGGGGCTCGATGCGTATCAGCACCGGAATGGCAAAGCGCTGGCGGGTTTCCGGCTGCGGCGCGCTGAAATTCCAGGGCACGGCGGCGACGGTGCCTACCCGCACACCGCGATATTCCACGGGGGAGCCTTTCGACAGGCCGCGTACCGTGTCTTCAATCAGCAGGACATATTCCAGATAGCGATTGTAGGTGCCCTGGATGGCACTGTCCTCATCGGAGAAAAGCTCGTAGGTTTCATCGCCGCTGGCTTTTTTACCCATGGGAATATCCTCGGGCACGGCAAAGGTGACCCCGCCGCCGAGTAGCGTTTCAACGGACTCGACGTTGACTCGAAAACCTTCCGAATTCAAACGCAGGTCGACGCCAGAGGCGGACCAGAAACGCGTATTCTCGGTGATCAGGCCATCGTAGGGTGACTCAATGAACAGGCGATGATCCATCTGCCGGTTCTCGAGATCGAACTCGGCATCTTCGACTCGGCCCACGGTCAGGCCTTGATAGGTGACCGGATCGCCCACCTGTAGCGCACTGCCTATCTGACTCACCAGCTGGATACGAATGCCCTTGGCGCCGGGCGGCGCCACCGGTGGGTGTTCAAGAATCTTGAAACGATATTGAAGCACTTCGCTATTGCCCGGCTGCAGTTGAATATAGGCGCCCGAAAGCACCGTATTCAGCCCGCTGATGCCTTCACGACCGATGCGCGGCTTGACCACCCAGAAACGGGTTTCCTCGTTGAGCATGCTCTCCGCGTCGGTGCTCATGCGGGCGGTGACCAGGGTATGGGACAGATCCTCGGAGAGTTGAACGTTTTCGACGCGACCGACCTGAACGTTGCGGGTCTTGATCAGCGTCTTGCCGGCTTCGATGCCTTCTGCGTTGGGCATTTCGAGCACCACCTCCGGCCCTCGACTGGCATAGTTGTCGTACACCAGCCATAGCCCGATCAGTATCGCTACCAGCGGTATTATCCAGATCGGCGACAGGCGCGACTTGCGTTGTCGTTGAGCGCGATGCGCGTCAGGCATGGGACGGTTCCTCAAGAGCAGGTGATTCTTGCCATAACAGGCGGGGATCGAAGGTAAAGGCGGCAAGCATGGTCACGATGACCACACTGGCAAACGCCAGGGCTGCGGGGCCGGGCGTGATGGACATCAGCGCACCGGCACGGATCAATGCCGTCAGAATCGAGACGACGAAGATGTCGACCATGGACCAGCGTCCGATGAATTCCACCACGCGATAGAGACGGGTGCGAACGAAGGCACGATTGCCGCTGCCCCGGCGTGCCGCAAGACATAGCCAGACGAGGGCGATGAGCTTGCCCACCGGTACCAGGATGCTGGCGACGAATATGATGACCGCCACGGGAATGGAACCGCCATGCCAGAGTTCCACCACGCCACTGATGATGTTGGAAGGGTCGCTGTTGCCTAGATAGGTAGTGGTCATGATCGGATAGACATTGGCGGGTATATACAACACGGCGGCAGCGAACACCAGCGCCCAGGTGCGCTGCAGGCTGTTCGGAATACGATCATGCAGGGGTTCGCTGCAGCGTCGACAGCGACCATGACCACGGCTATCGAGACGATTGATCAGGCCGCAGGTGGTGCAACCTCCCAGGCCCTGGGGCGCTGCGGTGGTGCCGGTTTCGGTATTCGCTGGCGCCAGGGGCTCCGGGGCCAGCGAAAACCAGAGCCAATCGCTGTCAATGGATTGTATGGTCAGCAATAGCAATGCTGCATAAAAGCAGAATGCCCAGAAGGCGATGCCTATCGTGATATCCGCCAGCCCCCCCACCTTGATCAGCGCGACCAGAGCGCCAATGACGAAAACGTCCGCCATCATCCAGGGGTGCAGATGCACCAGGCTACGCGCAATCTGTCGGCTCGCGGGCAGCGGGTCACGCTGCAGCAGGCCGATCTGCAGCCATATCACACCGCATAGATAGAGCGCCGGCAGTACGATGATGGCCAGCACCACGCAGATGGCCACGAGGGAATGATCGAAACTGATCATGGTGGTGACGGTTTCGATCAGATCGATACGATTGCCGATACCGCTGAATTCGAACCTGACGAAATCGAAGGATAACGCAATGGCCAGAGCCACCAGCGCACTCAAGGCTAGCGCCAGGCTGCGCTCCGCAGGCCGGAAATGCCGCTGCGCCAAAGTGTGGCCGCAGCGAGGGCAACTGGCCTTGTCGCCGGGGGATAGCGGTGGGAGCGCCGATACCCAGTCACATTCGGGGCAGGCCCGCAAGCGGCGCCGCGTGCCATAATTGGCCTGAGCCTGCCCAGCCGTGGGGGGGGTCAGCTCAAAGGCGTCGGACGACAAGTGATCGTTCACCTACAAACGTATCCTGGTATCAAGTTGGTCATCGAATAATGATGGGATGAGTAGTGTAACCTTCATCGTGGCGTGGTTAGAACTCTGGCGTCATGGATGAGAGGACAAGTAGAACAAAGGACACGAACGACGATGGCTGGTATGAAAGCAACGAGTCGGGCATGATTCCCGAGCCAAAAGCCGATACTACTTCACTATATGAGAGGATGCCTACGTGCTATTAGCTACCGCCGCGATCGTGGCAGGCTTGATTCTGCTGGTCTGGAGTGCTGACAAATTCGTCGAAGGGGCTGCCGTCACGGCTCGTCATCTAGGGGTTTCGACCCTGCTCATTGGCATGTTGGTAATCGGTTTTGGTACCTCGGCACCGGAGCTGATGGTGTCGGCTCTGGCCGCAGGGCAGGGCAACCCCGGTCTTGCCTTGGGGAATGGCTATGGTTCGAATATTGCCAATATCGGGCTGATTCTGGGAGCCGTGGCGCTGATCAGTCCATTGGCGGTGCATTCCCAGGTTATTCGACAGGAGTTGCCCTTGCTCTGTCTGGTAACCCTGATCTCCGCCTGGCTGCTGCTCGATGGCAATGTCTCACGGCTCGATGCGACGTTGCTGTTGTTATTGCTGGCGGCAGTAATCGGCTTGAGCATCTGGCGCGCGAATCGAGGCGATAGCGATGCGTTGGCAATGGTGGATGACGAGACCCCTTCCACCGAGACCATGAGTCTCAAGGCAGGTGTGATCTGGACTCTGGTGGGCCTGGTGCTGCTGATTGCCAGCTCCCGCCTGCTGGTATGGGGCGCGGTCTACGTTGCCGAAGCCTTCGGGGTCAGCGATCTGATCATCGGTCTGACGGTCGTTGCCATTGGCACTTCGCTACCGGAGCTGGCTTCATCCATCAGCGCTCTGCGCAAGAAAGAGCATGATCTGGTGCTGGGCAATGTCATCGGCTCCAACTTGTTCAATACCTTGGGCGTCGTCGGTCTGGCCGGAGTGATCGTGCCTATCGATGCAGGGAGCGAGGTGCTTTCACGGGATTGGGTGGTCATGGCGGGTCTGACACTGGCCATGGCCATTTTTGCCATCGGCTGGCGCGGGCCGGGCCGTATCAACCGCTTCGAGGGCGGTGCGCTTTTGGGGGTATACCTCGCGTACACGGGGTATCTTGTCTATACCATCGTGCAGACCAGCGCCGGTTGATCTTGTGCCAGGCCTGAGCGTAGGCTTGAAGCGATATGATCCGGAGTAGGCAGGGAGTGCCTGCGGCAACGGGACACAGGGTGACATGGCGCGATCTTAGATTGCCGCTGTCATACCCTCAGATGGCCTTTCATGTGCCTTGGTGCCACGAATATTTTTCAAGGAGTCGTCATGGAACTCGATCCTCTGATCATTTCGCGACTGCAATTTGCTTTCGTCATTTCATTTCATGCCATATTCCCGGCGTTCACTATTGGTCTTGCGTCTTTTCTGGCGCTGCTTTACGGGCTGTACGTCAAGACCCGCAACAAGGCCTGGGAGCGGCTCGCGCAGTTCTGGACCAAGGTCTTTGCCGTGGTGTTCGGCATGGGGGTGGTCTCCGGCATCGTCATGTCGTTCCAGTTCGGCACCAACTGGAGCAATTTTTCCCAGGCGACGGCCAATTTCATCGGCCCCATGCTGAGTTACGAGGTGTTGACCGCGTTTTTCCTCGAGGCGGGCTTTCTGGGCGTACTGTTGTTTGGACGCGGCCGCGTCTCGCCGGGGATGCATCTGTTCGCCGCCATCATGGTGGCGGTGGGCACCCTCATATCCACCTTCTGGATTCTGGCGACCAATAGCTGGATGCATACACCCGCGGGATTCGAGATACAGGAGGGCACCTTCTATGTCACCTCCTGGTTCGAGGCGATCTTCAACCCCTCTTTCCCGTATCGTTTTCTGCACATGGGGCTGGCATCCTTCCTGGCCGGGGGGTTCGTGGTAGCCGGTGTCAGTGCCTGGTTTCTGTTGCGAGGCCACGAGATCGAGGCCAACCGCAAGGCGCTATCCATGTCGCTGTGGCTACTGCTGATCGCTGCACCCGCCCAGGCGGTGGTGGGGGATTTCCATGGTCTCAATACCCTGGAGCATCAGCCCGCCAAGCTCGCTGCCATCGAAGCCATCTGGGATACCGAATCCTCGGTGCCATTGGCGCTTTTTGCCATCCCTGATCAGGAAAATCAGACCAATCATTTCGAGCTCAGTATTCCCAAGCTGGGGAGCCTGATCCTGACCCACGATCCGAATGGCGAAATCAAGGGGCTGAGCGAATGGCCTCGAGACGAACAGCCTCCGGTGTGGTTCGCCTTCTTCGGTTTTCGCATCATGGTGGGTCTTGGCTTCTTGATGATTGCCTTCGCCGTTGCAGGACTGGTACTGCGCAAGAACGGGCGCATCTATACCAATCACTACTTCCTGCAAGGGTTACGGTTGATGAGCGTGGCACCCTTCATTGCCTTGCTGGCGGGCTGGATCGTTACCGAAACCGGGCGGGCCCCCTGGCTCGTCTACGGCATCATGAGCCACGCCGAAGGATTGACGCCGTCCCTGACCGGTGGCATGGCACTGTTCACTCTGCTCGGGTACATGGCGGTCTATGCGGTGGTATTTGCTTCCGGCGTCTACTATCTCACCCGAGTGATTCACATGGGTATGGAAGAGGAGAAAAGCGATAACGACGAAGTTCAAAGCGCCATGCGCCCGATGTCCGCTTCGCATGTTTCTTTCGATGAAAGTACCAAACCGGCAAGGAGCTGAGGCATGGAAACCTTCGATCTATCCGTCGTCTGGGCGATCGTTGTAGCGTTCAGCATCATCATGTATGTGCTGATGGACGGTTTCATTCTTGGCATGGGTATCCTCTTTCCCTTCGCCCCGAACGAAGAGGCCCGAGATACGATGATGAATACCGGCGCGCCGATCTGGGATGGCAACGAGACCTGGCTGGTGCTCGCCGGCACCAGCTTGCTGGGCGCCTTTCCGCTGGTCTATTCGATTCTGCTGCCGGCACTTTATATTGGCGTTTTTCTGATGCTGGCGGGGTTGATCTTCCGGGGTATCTCGTTCGAGTTCCGCTTCAAGGCCAAGAGCAAGAATTCGCGCAAGCGGTGGAATATTGCCTTTGCCGGAGGCTCGATGGTTGTGACCTTCGCCCAGGGCGCTGTGGTGGGCGCTTATATCGAGGGTTTCGAGACTCAGGATCGGGTATTCACCGGCGGTGCCTTCGATTGGCTGACGCCATTCAGCGTGATGACCGGCCTGGGCATGATGGCGGGCTTCGCCCTGCTCGGCGCCACCTGGGTCATCTTGAAGACGGAGGGCCACGTACAGGAGTGGGCTTATCAAATAGCCTCCAAGCTGCTGTGGATGGTGTTGGGCGTCTTTGCAATCGTGAGTCTGTGGACTCCCTATATCGATGCGAGCGTTGCGGAGCGCTGGTTCGGGCACATCCATCTGATCTGGGTATTGCCGGCCCTGGCCATTGCGAGCGCTGCGGCACTGTTCTTCTCGCTGAAGCGCGGGCACGGGAAGCTGCCGTTCTTCGCTACCATGAGCATGTTCATTTTCACTTATCTAGGGCTGTTGGTCAGTCGCTGGCCCTATGTCGTGCCGCCGGACTACACCCTCTGGGATGCGGCCTCCGCACCGGGTTCGCAGCTTTTCCTGCTGGTCGGTACCTTGATCGTCATCCCCGTCATTCTTGGATACACCAGCTGGGCTTACTGGGTGTTCCGGGGCAAGGTGCGTCCCGGCGAAGGGTATCACTGATACCCGTGTCTTCTCGGGAAGTGCGCCCAGAAGCGTGCCCATGAGAGCGACTCGCAAGCAGGATATCTCGACCCCAAGGGGCTGGCTGAACGCTCAGGCTCAAGATGTCAAAGCCTGGCTGGCCCTGGCAGCCGGGCTTGGCATCCTGGCGGGGTTGATGACGGTCATTCAGATGGGGGCGCTGGCCTGGATCATTGCGCAGTTGATCAGTGCCGAAACGCCCTTGAAACAACTGAGCGGTGCCTTCGGGCTGTTGCTCTTGGTGATCGCGGTGCGTGCCTTGGCTCAATGGGGTCAGGAAAGTGCCGGCGTGGAAGCCAGCCTGCGTGTGCGCAGCAAGGTGCGCACGTATTTGCTCGACCATCTGGCGGCGGTGGGGCCGGTGGGCCTTTCCGGCCGGCATACCGCCGGGCTTGGAGGGCAATTGGTCGAGCAGGTCGAGGCGCTGGACGGCTACTACGCACGCTTCTTGCCGCAAATGCGTCTGGTGCTGGTGCTGCCACTGGTGATTCTGGCGCTGGTGTTATGGCTCGACTGGCTGGCGGCGATATTTCTGCTGCTGTCGGCTCCTTTGATTCCGCTGTTCATGGCCCTCGTGGGCATGGGGGCCGAACGGCTCAATCAGCAGCAGTTCGTCGCGGTGACGCGTCTTGCCGGCCACTTTCTCGATCGCGTGCGTGGTCTGACTACCCTGCAGCTTTTCAACCGCGCCGATGCCAGCATCGATGAAGTCTTCAGCGCCGCCGATGACTATCGCCGTCGCAGCATGCGCACCTTGAAGCTGGCGTTTCTATCCTCCGCGGTACTGGAATTCTTCGCCTCGGTAGCCATCGCCGTGATTGCGATCTATGTGGGTTTTGGTCTGTTGGGGTACATCAGCTATGGCCCGGCGGATGAACTGAC
The DNA here is from genome assembly GCF_947493865.1 of uncultured Halomonas sp. GTDB lineage: Bacteria > Pseudomonadota > Gammaproteobacteria > Pseudomonadales > Halomonadaceae > Modicisalibacter. Next base: position 121,618 of record NZ_CANLTC010000007.1, on the reverse strand, counting down.
GCTTTTCAGCGGCTTGCTCATCCTGTTGCTGGCCCCGGAATTCTTTCAGCCGCTGCGAACGCTGGCCCAGCACTATCATGATCGGGCCGCTGCCTTGGGTGCCGCGGACGGTCTGATGAAGATGCTCGAACTGCCGGTTTCCACTCCGGTTTTCACCCCGGATCTCGCTCAGGAATCAAGCACGCAAAGCTCGGAAGCCGGTGCTTGCATTCGGCTCTGGGAGGCCTGCGTTACCTATCCACAGCGGGGCCGGGTGCTGGGGCCGATTGCGCTATCGATTGCACCCGGGGAGTGCATCGCCCTGGTGGGGCCTTCCGGTTCCGGCAAGTCCACTCTGTTGCAATTGCTTGCGGGATTCATCAAGCCTGCGCAAGGACGTATCGAAATCACCCCAGAGGCGCAGATCGCCTGGATGGATCAACGGCCCTGGCTGGTGCACGGCAGCCTTGCGGACAATCTACGTCTGGCAGCTCCCGATGCCAGCGATGCGCAGTTATTGGAGGCGATGGCGCAGGCCGACCTGGAAGAGCTCGTTTCCGCCTTGCCGGACGGGTTGAATACGCGCTTGGGGGAGCGCGGGCTCGGGCTTTCCGGCGGTCAGGCACAGCGACTTGCCCTGGCTCGGGTGTTTCTTTCCGAGGCGCCCCTGGTGCTGCTCGACGAACCCACCGCCAGCCTGGATGCTGATAGTGAAGCCGAGGTCGTTATCGCCTTGAAGCGGCTGGTGGCTCAGGGGCGAACGGTGGTGATAGCGACTCATCACCCGGCGCTGATGGCACTGGCGGATCGAGTATTGAGACTTGAGCGCGGCACATTTTCGCAGCATGGTACCTTGAGCAATGAAACCCGATAACAAAGGCTCTTTTCTCAGCGACTTTGCGCCCTGGCTGCGTCAGCTTCGGCAGCGCCAGGGGCGCTTGTGGCTGGGGGCGCTGTTGATGCTGCTGACGCTGGCTGCCGCCATCGGTCTGCTGGCGCTTTCGGGCTGGTTCATTACCACCACTGCCATCGCCGGATCGCTCTTGGCGGTGGGGGCCGCGGTTAGCGTGGATATCTACCGGCCCGGCGGCGGCATTCGCTTTTTTGCCGTTACCCGAACTGTCGCACGCTACGGCGAGCGTCTTTACAACCACGACACGGTACTGCGACTGCTTGCGGATCTCAGGGCCGGACTGTTTGCGGTGCTCACCCGACTTGATGGCCGCAGCCTTGGCCGCCTGCGAGCCGCCGAATGGCTCAACCGGCTCACGGCGGATATCGACACGCTGGACAGCCTTTATCTGCGTTTGCTGGCGCCCCCGCTGGCATCGTTGCTGGCGGTTTGTGGTATCGCCTTGCTGCTGTGGTTTTTCGCGCCATCCGTCGCCGTCACGGTGCTGATGACGCTATTGCTGGCATGGCTGTGGCTGGTGCTGGGTCAAGCATGCTTGGGAATGGCGGCAAGCAGGCGTCGGGTGGCGGCCCTGGATCGTCTGCGTTCATCGACCATCGAGCAGCTGCAGGGGTTGGCGGAGTTGCGCTGTTACCGCACTCTGGGCATGCATCGCCAGACCTTGCTCGCCCAGGAGCAGGAACTCTATCGCGATCAGCGTCGCCTGGGGCGACTGCAGGCATTGGGTAATGCGGTAGTAGGGCTAGGCGTAAGCCTGACGGCGGTGCTGGCTCTCTGGCTGGGGGCCGGGCTGTACACCGCGAACACACTGAGCGGGCCGCTGCTGGTATTGATGCCCCTGGCGGTGCTGGCCGCCAACGAGGCGCTGGCCTTGTTGCCGCCGGCCTTCACGCAACTGGGCGCAACCCGGGCAGCGGCGCAGCGCCTGAATAGACTGGTCGCTTCCCGTAGTGACACCCAGGAAGCGGAAAACCCCATCGGCCCGGGCAAGGGCGCGCCTGGAATAGCTCTCGAGGGCGTATCGCTTCGTTATTCCAACGCCAATCGTTTCGATGGCGATCATGGAAGCCCAGCCACGCAAAGCCTTTTGGTGCCGGCACTGGACGACGTATCGTTTTCCATTGCACCGGGGGAGCGCGTGGCATTGGTGGGTGCCTCCGGCTCGGGTAAATCGAGTGTAGCCCAGTTGCTGGTACGCCTGATCGATCCGAGTGCCGGGCGGGTTTGTCTGAACGGTCGAGATGTGCGCGAGCTTTCACTTTCGGGCCTGCGCGGGTGTGTCGGCTATCTCACTCAGCAAACGGAGCTGTTTCATGCCAGTCTGGCAACGAACCTTCGCATCGGGAATCTTCAGGCAGAGGATGACATGCTGTGGCAGGTGCTTGAAGTCGTTGATCTGCACGACTGGGCTCGGGAGTTACCTCTGGGGCTGGCGACCTGGGTCGGCGAGTCCGGGCGTCAGTTGTCCGGCGGTCAGGCACGCCGGATCGCCCTTGCCCGGGTGCTGTTGACCCAGGCGGACATGATGATTCTCGACGAGCCCTTCGCCGGGTTGGATGAAGCAACGATCAAGCGTATCGCGCTACGTCTGGATGCCCGGCTCAAAGGACGTACGGTGCTCTATCTGAATCACGACAATCGCTATCTGCCCGGGGTATCGCGAACCTTGTCGTTGCATTCGGGTCGTATCGTTTTCGGGACAGAATAGAGTACTGTTTCAGTAACGCAATGATGTTGCAGGAAGAAAACGATGGCTACAGGGGGCGAAATGAAAGAGTGGCTGAGAGCCTTGCCCAAGGCAGAATTGCATCTCCATATCGAGGGCACACTGGAGCCCGAGCTGATGTTTGCCCTGGCAGAGCGTAACGCCGTCGACTTGCCCTATGCCTCCGTGGAAGAGGTGCGCGCTGCCTACGATTTCAGCGATCTACAATCCTTTCTCGATGTCTACTATCAAGGCATGTCGGTGTTGCGCGGCGCGGATGATTTCTTCGATCTGGCCATGGACTATTTTCGCCGCGCTCACGATGACGGCGTCGTGCATGTGGAGATTTCCTTCGATCCCCAGGCACACCTGACGCGAGGGGTCGATCTGGACGTGCAGTTCGAGGGCTTGACCCGGGCCATGCGTCAGGCCAGACGGGAGTGGGGGCTTTCTTCGGCGCTGATCATGAGTTTTCTGCGGGATCGACCGGCGGCAGAGGCGATGCAGCTACTCGAACGCGCGAGCCCGTATCTGGAATTGCTCGATGCGGTAGGACTGGACAGCGCCGAGCAGGGCAATCCGCCGAGCAAGTTCGCGGAAGTCTTTGCCCGGGCCAAGCTGCTGGGGTTGCCACGAGTGGCCCATGCGGGCGAGGAAGGACCACCGGCCTACATTCGGGAAGCGCTGGATCTGCTCGAGGTATGCCGCATCGATCATGGGGTGCGTTGCCTGGAAGATCCCGAGCTGGTCGCTCGGCTCAAGGCCGAGCAAGTACCGCTGACGGTCTGCCCGCTGTCCAATGTGCGTCTCAAGGTAGTCGAGCGTATGGCGGACCATCCCTTGCCGCGTTTGCTCGAGGCGGGGCTTCTGGTGACGCTCAACTCCGACGATCCGGCCTATTTCGGTGGCGGCGTGCTGGACAACTACCAGGCCTGTCATGACGCATTCGGCTGGTCGCGGGATACCTTCGTCAGTCTGGCAGATAACGCCCTACAGGTAGCCTTCATGGAGAACGATCGCCGCCAGACACTGAAGGAGCGTCTCGCGGCCTGTCTTTAAGTCTTACTCGTCGTGCTGGCGAATCACGAAATGCTTGGTGGTGGTCTCGATGATTTCCCAGTAGCCGCGAAAGCCATTGGGAATCAGAAAGGCGTCGCCGGTACGGAAGGTCTGAACCTTGCCATCCTCACCGATCAGCCTGCAATGCCCGGAAAGGATGTAGCAGAACTCGTCGCGCTGGGTGAAGGCGTGCCATTTACCCGGCGTGCTGGTCCAGGTGCCGGCGATCAGCGCGCCGTCCGGGCTTTCGAAGCGCAGCTTCGTTTCGTGCTGGGGATCGCCTTCGACGACCCGATCCGGTAGATCCGCCAGTCGGCGCTCCGAGGTCTTGAGCGGGGCATCGGCAAAGTTCACGACATCATGTTGCGACATGGCAAATCTCCTGATCAGACGTTATATGAATAAGAGTGCTTTTTAAAACTCGATAAACAAGGGGGCGCTTCCGGCGGCTAGACGTTGCGAGGGCGCTGTAAACCCGTCCCTGGGCGCTACTTTTGCTATCTGACCGCCATGGATGGCGGGAATGCCGGAATTGCATGGAGCTTTTTCCGGCCATGGCAAAAGACCCTCGCTTTGCCTTGCCACCGGTGCCCTCTATTGCAAAAAGATTGAGAATAAATCCTAAGTGACAATAGTAGGCAATCCAGTGAGCTGATCAAAGGCTTGCATCGCGCCGGTGCAGACGCTTGCCTCCCGCCCAGGTTTCGAAAATCGTGCGATCGTCCCCCAGCATCATCAAAGCAAACAGCAGCTCACCCAAAGTTTTCGTGCGGGCGGTGCGCCGCGCAAGCAGCGGCGTTGCCTCAGGGTCGAGTACCACGATATCCGCCTCGGCGCCTTCTCGCAGGCATCCGATATGGGCATCCAGGTGCAGCGCTCGCGCATTGCCCAGGGTCAAATGGTAAAACCCTTGCCAGGCGGTCAGTGGCTGACCGAGCAGTTGTCCGACCTGATAGGCGGCCTTGAGAGTGCCGAGACCGCACAGGTCAGTGCCGCCACCGATATCGCTGCCTAGAGAAAACCTGAGCCCCACGTTGTGACAGGCAAGTCGATCGAACAGGCCGCTGCCCAGAAACAGATTCGAGGTAGGGCAGAAGGCGGCATTGGCACCCGCCTCCGCTAGGCGAGCGCGGGCCTCCAGCGTCAGATGAATGCTGTGGGCAAAGGTGCTGCGCGGGCCGACCAGCCCAAAGCGCTCATACACATCCAGGTAGTCATGGGCCTCGGGAAACAGTTCGGCCACCCAGTCGATCTCGCCACGGTTCTCGGAGAGATGGGTCTGCAGATGCAGATCCGGCGCGCTGCGCAGCAGGCTTCCCGTGGCATCCAATTGTTCCCGGGTGGATGTGGGCGCAAAACGCGGCGTCAGGCTGTAGCCGAGCCGGCCCTTCCCATGCCAGTCGCTGATCAGCGCCTCACTGTCGCGGATGCCGCCAAGAGCGGTATCCGTCAACGCTTCCGGGGCGTTGCGATCCATCAATACCTTGCCTGCCAGCATGCGCAACCCGCGGCGATGAGCGGCAGCGAAGAACGTTTCCACCGAGACCGGGTGCGAGGTGCAGAATACCTGAGCGGTGGTGGTCCCGACACGCAACAGCTCGTCCAGGAATACCTCGGCCACTTGCTCTGCGTGTTCGCGCTCGGCGAAGCGGCACTCCTCGGGGAAGGTGTAATCGTTCAGCCAGTCCAGCAGCTGGCGACCATAGGACGCCATGATGTCGAGCTGAACGTAGTGCACATGACTATCGATGAAGCCTGGCATCATCAGCTTGCCGGTGTAATCGACCGTCTCGATGCCTGGGGGCAGGTTCGGCGCCAATTGGGTGTAATCACCGATGGCGCGGATATGACCATGATCGAGCCATATGGCGCCGTCGTCCAACTGCAGCAGACTGCCGGGCGCCGGTTGATCCTGATCACCAGGATCATCGAGAAAGCTGAGCAGCGGACCGCGCAGCACGCGAGTGTCAGTCATCAATCATCTCCTGCCGGGGTATTCATTCGGTGATCCTGGGTAAATACGCGACGCAGCGTTGGTGGTTCGATCCCTCGTTGATCGAGCCGTTCGATTCCGGGTTTGAAGGTCAGCAGTTCGGCACAGACCGCCAGCGCGATTTCGTAAGGCCGCTTACCCGTGGCCCCGGCGATACCGATGGGGCAGCGCACCTGGTCCAGCACGTCCTGTGTATGGCCGGCATCGCGCAGACGGCGCTGGAAACTGGCCCATTTGCTAACCGAGCCGATCAGGCCGATGGAAGCGCAATCGCCGCGCTTGAGCAGGGCGTCGATCAGTTCGCGATCCTCGGTGTGGTCGTGGGTCATCACCAGGGCGTGGGCGCCCGGCGGCAGGGCTGACACGGCTGCGGTCGGGTTGGGACGATGCCGACACTCGAGGCGTGGCTGATCGTTAGCCCAGACCGGAAAAGCGTTGTCTCGACTATCGTGCCAGATCACCCACCAGGGCAGTGGCGCCAGTAATCCTGCCAACGCCTGGCCCACATGGCCGGCGCCAAACAAGGCGATAGTCATCTCGGCGCCGGAAAAGAGTTCGATCAGCACATGCACATAGCCGCCGCAACACTGCCCCGAGCGAGCGCCCAGGGCAAAGGCTTCCAGACGTGGACCGCTCTCGCCGCTGGCCAGTGCCTGACGAGCGCTGTCGATCACCTGATATTCGAAAGTGCCGCCGCCGAGAGTGTCGTAGACGCCCTCCGGGGTAATCACCATCTTGGTGCCAGGTTCGCGAGGCGTGGAGCCCGCCGTGCCGACCACGCTGGCCAGGGCATGAGGCCGGGCGGCTTCCTGGAGCCGATGCAATGCCTCATGCCAGGTTGCTTCAGGCGAAAGCTCGCGAGATGGCGATTCGCTAGACCGACTCATCGCTCGTCTCCGATGCACTTTCCTCAGGTTGGTTTGCGCGGCGCAGCGCTTCTATCGCCATCAGCATCCGTTCCGGGGTCGCCGGCGTATCCAGGCGCGGGCAGTAGCGATAATCCACCAGGCTGGCCAGGGCATCCCGCAATGCCGACCATACCGAGATAGCCAGCATGAAGGGCGGTTCACCCACCGCCTTGGAGCGATAGATGCTGGCTTGCGAATTCGGATGCCCTTGCAGCAACTCGACGTTGAACACCGGCGGCAGATCGCCGAAGGCGGGAATCTTGTAGGTCGAGGGGCCATCGCTGAGCAGCCGGCCCTGGTCGTTCCACTTGAGCTCCTCGCTGGTCAGCCAGCCCATGCCTTGAATGAAGCCGCCTTCGACCTGGCCCATGTCGATGGCCGGATTCAGGGAGTCGCCGACGTCATGCAGGATATCCACCTGGGTGACCCGGTATTCGCCGGAGAGAGTATCTACTTCGACCTCGGATACCGCGGCGCCGTGGGCAAAATAGTAGAAGGGACGACCCTTGCCGGTGGCGCGATCGTAATGGATCAACGGCGTGGCATAGAAGCCCTTGGCGGAGAGCGAGATACGCCCCAGATAGGCGGCCTGAACCAGTTCGCCCCAGGCAATACGTCGCTCGCTTTCGCCGTGGCCGGCGATCAGCTCGCCTTCTTCTAGGCGCATGTCTTCCCGGTCGAGTTCATAGTGGTCCGCGGCAAAGTCGAACAGTCGTTCACGCACCTGGCTTGCGGCATCCCGGGCGGCCATGCCGTTGAGATCCGCGCCACTTGAAGCAGCGGTAGGGGAGGTGTTGGGCACCTTGTCCGTGCGGGTGGCGCTGATGCGCACCTGCTCGAGGTCGAGTCCCAATTCTCGCGCAGCTACCTGACAGATCTTGGTGTGCAGTCCCTGGCCCATCTCGGTGCCGCCGTGATTGATCATCACGCTGCCATCGGTATAGACGTGCAGCAGGGCACCGGCCTGGTTGAGATGCTTGGCGGTAAAAGAGATACCGAACTTTACCGGGGTCAGGGACAACCCCTTCTTGATGATCGGACTCTTGGCGTTGTAGGCCCTAATGGCCTCGCGGCGTTTCCAGTAGTCGCTGCTGGCCTCCAGGCGTTCGACGATTTCCGCGATCAGCCCATGCTGATCCACGCTCTGGCCGTAGTGGGTGACATCACGCCCCGGACGATAGAGATTGCGCTTGCGCACCGTCAGCGGGTCTTCCCCGACCCGGCGGGCGATATCGTCCATGGCCGCTTCGATGATCATCATGCCCTGGGGGCCGCCGAAGCCGCGAAAGGCGGTGTTCGAAGCGGTATGAGTGCGGGCGCGGATGCCGGTCACCCGGGCATCGCCCAACGAATAGGCGTTGTCCGCATGGAACATGGCGCGATCGACGATGGCCTCTGATAAATCCGGGGAATAACCGCAGTCGCCGATCACGGTGATATCGCCGCCTTGAATGACCCCCTGAGCGTCGAATCCCAGGCGATAGCGATTGTGGAAGGGGTGGCGTTTGCCGGTGGCACGAGTGTCTTCGGCCCGGGGCAGGCGCAATCGCGCGGCGCGACCGGTGCGCCTTGCGATCAGGGCCGCGATGCAGGCCCAGGGTGAGGCCTGGGTCTCCTTGCCGCCAAAGCCGCCGCCCATGCGGCGAGTCTCCACGACCACTGCATGGAAAGGCACATCGAGCACCTCGGCGACCAGCTTCTGGGTCTCGCTGGGATGCTGGTTGGAGGTGTAGACCACCACGCCCTCATCTTCGCTGGGGGTGACCAGGCAGGCCTGGCCTTCGAGATAGAAGTGCTCCTGACCGCCGACGAACTGCTCGCCTTCGAGCACGTGAGGCGCATCTGTCAAGGCCTGCTGCCAATCGCCGCGCTGCTGCACATGAGTGGGACGCACGACGTCATTGGCCTCGGCGGCGGCCACCGCATCGAGACTTGCCGGTTGCTCGTCGATTTCGATCACCGCTTCCTTCACCGCCAGGCGCGCGGCCTTGTAGCTGGTGGCGGCGACGGCGAACAGGGTCTGGCCCACATAGCTGATCTCGTCGTCGACGAACAGCGGATCACCGGGAAACACCGGACCGACATCCGTATGGCCGGGCACATCCACGACGGTAATTACATCCACCACTCCCGGCGCGCGCTTGACCTTTTCCAGATCCAGCCGTGTCAAACGCCCATGGGCCACCGGGGAAAAACCAAGGGCGATATGCAGGGCATCCGCGGGGGCCGGGATATCGTCGATATAGGCGGCGCGACCGGTCACATGCTTGATGGCGCTCTCGTGGGCGCGGGCATGACGGCTGCCATCGTCATTTGCTTTACCGAACGTTTCGCGTGCCAGCGGGCCATCGCCTTTGTTGGCGTTTTTCTGTTCGCGACGGGCCTTGGCGGAGTCCAGTGAAATATCAGTGAGCGTACGCATCGAGGCATACCTCCGCGTTGGTGTTGACGTCGACATCCAAGGAGAGCCGCAGGCGCTCGAGCAGATTGCTTGCAGCTACCAGGCGATATTCACTGGAGCCGCGAACGTCGCTCAAAGGCTGGAACTCGTTGCGCAAGGCAGCCTTGGCTACCGCGAAAGCGTTCTCGGTGGGCGGTTGGCCTTCCAGAGCGGCCTCGGCACTGGGGGCGCGTCTGGGGATGGCGGCCATGCCGCCGAAAGCGAAATGGACATCGCGCATCAGGCCATTTTCCATGCGCCAGGCGAAAGCGCCGAGCACCACGGAAATATCATCCTCCCGGCGCTTGGAGAGCTTCCAGACCTTGAGATGCTGATCGTCGCCCGGTCGCGGCAGGAAGATCGCGCGGATGAATTCACCTTCTTCCAGAGCCGTCTGTCGGTAATCGAGGAAGAAGTCGGCAATGGGTATTTCCCGCTCGCCTTCCGGACCGTCCAGCATCAGTTTGGCATCGAGGGCCAGCAGCACCGGCGGGCAGTCGCCGATGGGGGAGGCATTGGCCACGTTGCCCCCCAGGGTGGCGCGATTGCGAATCTGACTGGAGGCGAAACGATGCATGAGATGCGCGAAGGCCGGGAAGTGCTTCGCTAACAAGGGTTCGAGACGGCTGTAGGTGACTGCCGCACCGATCCACCACCCCTCGGGAGTTGCGTCGATGGCGGTGAGTTCGGCGACCTGGTGAAGATCGATGAGATCATCCAGGGGCTTGAGCTGCTGGGTAACTTCCAGCCACAGGTCCGTGGCTCCCGCCACGAGTCGCGACGCTGGACGCTGACGGCGCAGTTCTCGAAGGGCGACGATATCCCTGGGCGAATCGAAATGGCCAAGCGACTCGTGTGACCGAGAGCCAGCGCTTGATTTCGTCGCATCGCGATAGAGCGACTGGACGTTATTCGCCAGATCCGGATCATCGGCCCAAACAGGATGAGTGTCAGGGTGGTTTTGCATGCTCAGCGCCGCGTCACGAATCGGCCGATAGCCGGTACAGCGGCACAGATTGCCCCCCAGGGCTGCTTCCAGGCGTTGTTGGGTCAGTGGTGCGGGATGTGTCTGCTGGGCATGATGCAGGGTGAACAGCGACATGACGATGCCGGGGGTACAGAAACCGCACTGGCTGGCGTGGCAGTCGACCATTGCCGCCTGGGCCGGATGTAACGCATCGCCTCGGGCCAGACCCTCGACGGTCACCAGATGGCAGCCATTGATTTGATGCGCTGGCATGATGCAGGCATTGGCGCTGTGATAGTTCAAGCCATCGTGGCCGTCGGGCTGGCCGATGCTGACGGTGCAGGCGCCGCAATCGCCTGAGGCGCAGCCTTCCTTGGTGCCGTTCTTACCCAGCCGGATGCGCAAGAGTTCCAGTACGCTGGTGTCGGGAGAAACATCGGTACATTGCTGGCGCTGACCATTCAAGTAGAAGTCGATCATCAGGAGAACGCTCGTTGTTTTTGCAAAGGGAGTCGCAGTTATCGATTCCATGATCTAGGATAACCTGACCAAATGGTCAAGATGTGTTTAGCGTGGCGCAAAGCCCGAACAAGTGCAAGATCGGATTTGTACCGCACACGCCTGTCGACCTGAACGAAGCATTGATAAGGGCAATGATGATGACGGCCTTGATTTCACCGGAGGTGACGCTGACGCGACAGCGAAGCGAGCAGAGGATTTTCGATGCAGCAGAGCGGATTTTCGCCAGCCACGGCTACCGTGGTGCCAGCGTTCAGGCGATTGCCGATGAGGCAGGGCTGCCCAAGTCCAATGTGCTGTATTACGTGGGCAGCAAGCGTCGACTTTATGTCGCGTTGCTGGAGCGCATGATGGCGCGCTGGAATGCCATGCTCGACGATATCAGCGTGGAAGACGATCCTGCTGAAGTTCTGGAAGCCTTCATTCGCAGCAAGATGGAACTCACGCGCACCCATCCGCAAGGCTCACGTCTGTTTGCCGCGGAGATACTTCAAGGGGCGCCTTTTCTTCAGGACTATTTACGTGGCGAGTTGCGCGCGTGGGTTCAGAGCAGGGCCGTCGTGTTCAAGCAGTGGGCCGATCAAGGCTTGATGGACCCGGTGGATCCGGTATGGCTAATCTTTCTTATATGGTCCTCGACTCAGCACTATGCGGACTTCGAGGCCCAGATACTGGGAATAACCGAAAGAGAAGCGCTAAGTGATGCGGATTATGTACACATCACGGACTTCTTGTGTCGCATCATTCTTCAGGGCTGCGGTATTGCCCGCCGCCCTGAAGGTGCCTTGATCGGATGAGAGGGGATTAGGGCCTGTTGATGTTTCATTCACGGCCGCGCTGAAACGTCAACAGGCCCTAGAGCTTCCAGGTAACGATCAGCTGGGGGTTGTCCTCATCCGCACCCTTGATGCCGAACTTGTTGCGCCAGACCTGGTACTCCACGCCTGCATAGAGACGATCCTCGGCGCCCCAGAAATTGCCTACGTCCAGCAGCAGTTGCGGGGCGGTATTGATATTGTAATCGGTTTCACCTTCGGAGCCGGCGTAATCGAAGTGGCCCTTGAAGAACCACTTTGTCTCGGCAATATCGAACTTCGATCCCCATACCAGGGTGGTTTGCCAGGTATCACCGGGCTTGTCCAGGTCATCGCGCGCATAGACGTTGAACTGGAAGTAGTCCATGAAGGGGACGGCGATATCGAAGCCCAGGCCGTACAGACGGCGATTGATGTCATCGCCCATTTCGAGCTGTCCTGCAAGCAGTACGTCCTTTACCGGCCCGAAGGAGAGCTCCCTCCCTGTCAGCTTGCCAAAGCTCAAGCGTGGGGCAAACTCGCCATAAAGCGCTGGGTTGCCGGCGGAGGTTCCGCCGCTCAGGTTGGTGTAATCGAAGAAGAAGTAGTTGTCGCCATATTCCCAGCCATTGGCCATCTCGAAGGTGGCCATGGAGCGCTCTTCCTCGCCGACGGCATAGTCCCAGCCGTAGAGCAGCGAGATGCTCGATGAGGTCCAGGCCTGGGCACTGGTGGCACCACCGAGTAGGAGGCCGATGGCGCAAGAGGTGGTCAACAGTTTTTTTGTAGTAATGAAGGTCATGTGTTCCTCTACTGTATACAATGTTTGTTTTGGTTGTGTCGCTTCAATGTATACAAAAAATATGCCTATAGACAATGCGACCTTCCGGTGAATACCCGTGGTTTTCGTCGTTGACACATGCGATGGTGACTTGCAGGGGCTAGCGGAGATGAGAAAAACGTGAACGAAGATTGGACAAAACATATAGCGGCGGACTTGCCAGCCACGGCACGCAACGGTGACCAGCAGATCGTCGACATGATTCGCCAGGCGGTTCTCACGCAACGACTACCGCCGGGAACGCGATTGCCAGAAGTCACGCTGGGTAATATATTCGGCGTGAGTCGGTCGGTGGTCAGAAAGGCGCTGACACGTCTGGTGGCGGATCACATCATCGTGCAGCACCCCAATCAGGTAGCGCGAATAGCGGCACCTGACATTGTCGAAACCCGAGAAATATTTGCTGCCCGCCGGCTGGTGGAAGGCGAAATCGCATCACTGCTGGCCGGCAAGCTGACACAGACGCAGCGCCAGAAGCTGGCCAGTATCATCGATGAGGAGCAGTTAGCCCATCGACAAGGTAATGAAGCGAAACGGGTAGAGTGTTCACTGGCAGTACATCGCTATCTTGCGGATCAATCGCCCAACCGTGTACTCGGTGTCATGTTGACGGATCTGATTCTACGCACCTCCATCGTCATCGCTCTTTACAAGCGAGCGGGAATGCAGGCCTGCTACCTGGATCACGACCATGCGAATTTACTGCAGTTGCTGGAAAATGGGCCAGCAGATGAAGCCTGCCGGCGAATGCGAGCGCATTTGAGCGCGCTGGAAGCGCTGCTTGATCTTAGGGCCCAGGAAACGCATATCGATCTGGCTTCAATCCTGGGGGTACCCGGTGGTGCAAGCGCATCGATCTAAGAAAAAATATTGTACAAGCATTGTACCAATTTGATTTATGAACTAACTTATAGGTGTTCGATAATTTGTCCCGTTCGAACACCTCACTATTTTAGCCGGCCTCACTCCCCCCGAGGCCGGTTTTTTTATACGACAAACAAGAGGCGTGATTTCCCATTGTGATGTTTTTGAAAAACCTGTCGCCGCTATTTCAGCATCAAAACGCACTATTGGTTTACGTCAGCGTCTAGGGCAAGATGCTCGACACAATTGCTTTAGCTGAGGGAGTGCGGCATGCGCTGGCTGAAAATAGTGATGTTAAGCAGTCTGATGATGTTGACCGGTTGTGCCAGCATGGTGTCCTCTTCGGTGAGCGAGGCAACACTGGAACGCCATCTGACAAGGGCCGTAGCGAATTTCGATCGGGAGCAGCTGCGCGCGGGCTCTCCATTATCCCTGACTCTCGAGTCCTCGAATGTCACGGTAGGCCCTGAGGGGCGCGATACCGTTCTGCTGGACGTTGCCGGACAGGCTTCCTTCAGTTTCCTGGCATCCCAACTTCCTGCGGACATCGAGTTGAGTCTGGAAGGTACACCGTACTTCGATGCCCAGGAAGGCGCCATCTACATTCGCCGTTTGCAGCTGCTGGATAGCCGCGTTGATGCGCCTTGGCTACCTATCGATTTGGCGCCCTTCACTCAAATGGCGGCGCGGCTGGTTGCACAGCGTCTGGAAAATGTGCCGGTCTATCGTCTCGAGGATATGGGGTGGGGCGCACGTAGGCTATCAAAAAGCATGACGCTGCGGACCGAGCCCGGGCGACTGGTATTCGAGCCGGCACGGTAGTCAATCGGCGGCAACTGAATTAGCGAAAGTTGCTTTTATTGACGATAAACAGCCAGTATGGTCGCTTTTTCCGTCAATCGATTTAAATATCATGGGCTTATAATGATCTTGTTGCATCTAGAGTGCTCGCACGCTGCCTAGCTTGTATAGTGAGTCAGCAAAACCACCGTTCGACATCAATCTGTCAAGGGTGGTTTTTTTATGGCCCACGGAGTGGGCTTACCCTCTAATCACCACTTTCGTGCCTACCCCCAGCCACTTGTTCAGGGCAAGAATCTCGGCGTTGGTCACGGCGACACAGCCCGCTGTCCAGTCCCGCTTCTGATGGATCCATAGCGGGCTGCGGCCCAGGCCATGAATGCCGATATAGCCGCCAAGAGGCGTATCCGCCGGAGCAATGCCATGACGCTTCCGGTAGCTCAAGTAGTACTGATAATCCCTGTCCGAAAGGATGCCTTCCTTCCAGGCGTTCTGAGCGATTTGAGGCGTGGGATAGTCGATGCCGAAGAACAGGCGAAACTTGCTGTTCCTGTTGACGCGTCGAATGGTGAATACGCCCGTCGGCGTCTGTTTGCTACCCCGAAGCCGAACTGCCTGGGCACCCGCGGCGCCATAGGCCAGGTAGGGAATGCGCTCGAGACGAATACCGCCTTGATAGACCACGAGTTCGCGCTTGAGCAGGTCGATGTACACCCAGGGCTCATTTATCTCGACACCCTCAGGACGTGCCGGTGCATCGAGGAAGTCCCAGAGTGTTTCCAGCGACGATAGTGTCGCTCCTTTCGCTGTCCCGCCGGGGGTGTCGATCGCTGCAAGCGACATTCCGGGTACCAAATAGAGAAGGCCGACCAGAAGTGCATGGGTGAGCCATTTCGTCATGGTTAATTTCCGACAAGAGTGTAGTAGTACTAGTCTGTCGAAAACCGGAAATTTCAAAGGGCGGGAAAGAGAAGCTTTTTATACGCAATTGGCGTCTATCGACCTGACCGTTGTCACATTCGAAAATGCTGAACAGGCCTACCTCGACGGCGCTCCCGATATCCATACGTCATTGCGCAATCGTTGTAGCAATATCTGTACGGTTGCGTCTTGAAAGAACGTCGCTAGCTCAGCGGCCTTGCTCGGGCCTATTCCATCCCAGGCGTGCCACTGCGCTTCGCTGCGCTGTTTCAATGCTGCCACACCCACGAAACTGTCGTTCTCAAATAGCGCCTCTTGCGGTACTGAAGGCATGCCAAGTGCCCTTAGCCACAACGAAAGGGGTTGCTTGCGGCTGGCCTGGAACGCGGTCTGCCATAGCTGGGCACGGCTTTTCCCCACGCCGGGAAGCGCGCGTAGTGTGGCCTGGTCAAAGGTAGTCCAGTCGAGCAGGGTCTTCAGTTGATTCGATTCGATCAGCGTGCGCCAGGCGCCTTCACCGATGCCTGCCATGTCCAGCGTGTTCGAAAGCCAGGTCAGCCGGGCCAGAAACTGCTGGTAACAGCCTTCGATGAGTTCGAGGCAGCTCAGCTTGTGGTAATCGTCTTGTCTGGGTATCGCGATGTTTATCCGAGGCTCGGCGGCAAGCACGACCTCCGTCAGGTAGGGAATGGTCAGTCCCGCCAGTTCGATCATGACCTGGTCGCCGGGACGTACATCGAGTTCTTGCCAGCGGTCCAGGGAACCGAGACTGACGCGCCGGACGATACGATCGTCCAGCTCAACGGGGGAGAGTTGCGCCACCGGCGTGATACGGCCGGTGCGCCCGATGCTGAAATCGATGCCAGTGACCAAGGCCAGGCTCTGGGTTGCCGGGTGTTTCCAGGCGATAGCCCAATCCGGGGGCTTGGCCTGCCAGGAGGCAGGCGGCGGCCGTTTGGCCTGACGTACCACGATGCCGTCCGTGGCGAAGGGCAGGGGGTGCCGATACCAGTGCTGTCGCCAGTTGGTTACGGCGGCGATATCCTGAATCGGGAAGGTGTAGTCCTGGGTGTCGAAGCCCCAGCCCGCGAGGTGTTCGAGCCGTTTCGAGAACGTCTCGTTACTTGAAGCGCTCGGCCAATCCCAGACGAACAGCCCGATACGGTCGCCGTCATCCTTCGCCAACAGTCGCCGTGCCATGAGCCCAATTACGTCGGCTCGAGCGCCAGCAGTGCCGTCTCTCTTCTGAACATGCCCCGGACGGCGCAGATATAACTCTCCGTGCAATATCACCTGCGCAGGTGCGTCACGTAGCTGAGAAGGGATGGCCGCGATTACGCTGGCCTGCCGGGACCAATCTTGCCCTTCACGTCCGGTACCGCGACTGATTGCGCGAATCAGATTGCCGTTTTTATAGAGCAACGTGACGGCGACACCATCGACCTTGGGTTGAATCCATAGTGCCTGATCCTGTCGGTCGGCAAGCCAACGTGAAAGATCCTGCCGCGAATCCGCCTTGGTGAGCCCGGTTTGCACGATGGGGTGAGGAATGACACGAGAATGGGAGCCGACGGTGTCGTCAGGGTGTTGCGCAGTATTTTCAGAAGCATCATCGAAGCATCGTTGCCAATGGCTCTGACGGCGCTTGGCCGCGTCGTATACGCCATCTTCTACCAGGCGCTTGCCCTGGGAGTAATAGGCGTCGTCCCACTCATCGAGTTGATCCTGTAACCGCGCACGAGCGTGCTGAGCCTCAGAAGGTGACCAGTCAGGGCAGGAGGCCGTTTCACTGGCAGCACCTGGCTGCGGAAAAAGAGACGTCCCGGTTAAAGACAGCAGGAAAACGACAAGGGAAAGCGAGAAACGAAGATATATCACGGCGTATGGCTCGAAAAAGCGCTTCGTCTTCGATGAAGAAGACGAAGCGCTGTAGCTGGCTGCGGCTATCGGTAGTTGACTACCATTACTCGTTGTTCTGAGTCAGCTGAGCGTAATCGAGCAGAATTTGTCCTGCTTCAACGATCTGAGCGCGGTCGATGGGCGCGTCTTTTTCTTTTTCGCTGCCCAGTGGCTCTTCGTTGACATCGTCGGCCCAGGTATCGAGCGTCTCCAAACCCAACGCCCGGCGACGTTGATTCTCGAGCGCAAGTTGCTCGCTCTCCTGTGCCTTCATTTCACGCTGGCGCTGTTCTTTGTTCAGACTGATAGTGGTCTGCTGCTCGCGCAGCTGCTTGGTAAGCTTCGCCTGACGCGCGAGATAGGTGAAGTTGGCATCGTCGTTGGTGCGTTGCTCATGCTTTTGCTTGAGCAAGGAAAGATACTGATCCGGCTTGCCATACTGTCGGTATTGCACCGGCCGTACCGTATCCCAGGGCAACGCATTGTCGAGAGCGCTTTCGCCGATCAGTTCCGGATCGACCAGATTGGGGAATTCCAGGTCAGGATAGACACCCCGGTGCTGCGTGCTTTCTCCGGAAATGCGATAGAACTTGGCTCGAGTCAACTTGATCTGGCCATGATTCAGGTCGCTGAGTGTCTGTACGGTGCCCTTGCCGAAGGTGCGGTTTCCCAGCACCAGTCCGCGGCCATAGTCCTGAATGGCGCCTGCCACGATTTCTGAGGCGGAGGCGGATAGGCGATTGACCAGTACGGCCAATGGCCCCTCGTAGACGCTGCCGCTGTCGGTATCGCCATACAGGCTGATGCGCCCCTGAGCGTCTTGAACCTGAACCGTCGGGCCGCGATCGATGAATAGGCCGATCAGTGAATTCGCTTCCTGCAAGGCGCCGCCACCGTCGTTACGCAAGTCCAGAACGATACCCTCGACGTTCTGCGCCTTGAGCTTCTCGATTTCCTTGGTTACGTCCCGGGTTGTACTGCGATAATCTTTTTCACCGGCTTGCCAGGCATCGAAATCCACATAGAACGTGGGAATGTTGATGATGCCGATGCGGTGTTCCTTGCCTTCCCGCTCAAGGGTAACGACCTCGCTATGAGCCGCCTGGTCCTCGAGCTTGACCGTGTCCCTCACGATCTTGACGATGCGGGAACGGGTCACATCCACGGCCTTGGCTGGAATGACGTCAAGACGCACCGTGGAGCCCTTGGGGCCACGGATCAGATCGACGACCTCGTCCAGTCGCATGCCCACGACGTTGGTGGTTTCACCCGTGTCGCCCTGACCTACTCCAACGATGCGATCCGCGGGCTGCAGCACACCGCTCTTGTCCGCCGGGCCTCCCGCCACCAGGCTCGAGACCTTGACGTACTCACCCTCGGATTGAAGCAGGGCGCCAATGCCTTCCAGGGAAAGCTTCATCTGTATATCGAAGGACTCTCCCTGGCGCGGCGATAGGTACTCGGTGTGAGGATCGGCGGTGCTGGTCGCCGCCGCCATGAATAGACCGAACACATCTTCCGCATTGGTCTGACGAAGGCGGGATAGCTGCCCTGAGTAGCGCTCCCGCAGCGTCTCTTGAATTTCTTGTGAACTCTGATCGCTCAGCGAAAGAGAAAGTGCCGCGTTTTTCAAACGTTTCAGCCACAGGGTGTCCAGTGCCTTTTGGCTTTTTTCCCAGGGAACGTCGTCGCGCTCGATGATAAGGCGCTCATTGCTTGAATAATCGAAATCAAGCCCCGCGTCGATCTTCTCGATCAGCCATTCAAGGCGTGTTTCGAGACGCGTCTGGTACTGTTCGTAAAATTCGTAAACCCGTTTGAGCTCGCCATCGGAGAGCGCATCATCCAATGTGGTGCGTAAATCATCGAATGCGTCTATGTCGCGCTGCAAGAGATAAACACGTTGAGAGTCCAGCACATCAAGAAACTGTGTAAAAGCCTGCTCAGACCAGTCATCGTTCAATGTGATGTCGGCGTAATGACCATAACGCAGCGACTCGGCAACTTCAGTGGCGGCCTGCCGTTGGATATCCGTGGGCTTGGGTTCGGCAAGAGCCGAGGTACTCAACGCGACCAGTATCGAGGCGACTGTGGCGCAGCACCGAGTAGCTGCAATCAGACTCATTAATCAAGCACTCCAGGATTCATGTAAACTTACAACCTTGACTCTGTTCTTTATGGAAACGTACAAAAACACAAAAATATCAGCGCCCCATCTCTACAAAAAGATACCCAAGACGGCCAAGAGTTCCAATTTTCGGCCATTGACGTTGTGTCGGGCCCAAGGCTCTAGCATGACCTTGGTTTACGCTGGCGTGCCATTGTAGCAGCCTGTTATGCGATAAGTAGTCTCTTGATGAGGATTAGCATGTTCCACGACCCTATTCTGAAGCGGCTTTTGACATTTCTGCAGCATTCTCCCACGCCTTGGCATGCCACCCGGAACATGCTCGAGCGCCTCGAGCAGGCGGGGTTTCGGCGTCTGCTCGAGAGCGAGGCTTGGGACGTCAAGGCTGGCGAGCGCGTCGTAGTAACCCGTGATGACTCATCCATCATCGCGTTGCAGCTACCCGACGAACCTCTTTCCGCGTTGCGCATGATAGGGGCTCATACGGATAGCCCGGGGCTTCGACTCAAACCCAATGCTGCCATCACTTCCAGCGATTGGCTGCAATTGGGGGTGGAGGTGTATGGCGGCGCATTGCTGGCCCCCTGGTTCGACCGTGATCTGGCGCTGGCGGGTCGCGTTCAAGTGCATGATGACGAGGGTGGGCTGAAAAGCCTGTTGCTCGATACGAAGCGCGCCGTTGCCATGATCCCGAGTCTGGCCATCCACCTGGATCGCGACGTGAACAGTGGGCGCCCCATCAATCCCCAGACCCAGATGGCCCCCGTGCTGTGTCAGAATAGCGGCAAACCCGAGGCTCTCGAATCCTTGCTCCAGACATGGTTGAAGGAGCAGCACGCGCTGGATCAGGCGAGCATCCTCGGTTTCGAACTATGCCTCTACGACACCCAGCCACCAGCACTTGTCGGTATCGATGGCGAACTCATCGCCAGCGCTCGCCTGGACAATCTGCTGTCCTGTTTCATCGGCATGGAGGCCTTGCTTGAAAGCGATGGCACTCAGGGCGCCGTATTGGTGGCAAGCGATCATGAGGAAGTAGGCAGCGCCAGTGCCATCGGTGCTCAAGGGCCTTTTCTGCAGAATGTACTGCGTCGCATCGTCGAGCAGTCAGGTGATAACAGCGAGCAGGGCTGGAGTCGTCTGATTCAATCTTCCTGCATGATTTCCTGTGACAACGCCCACGGGCTGCATCCCAATTTTAGCGACAAGCACGATGCCGCTCATGGCCCCTTGCTCAACGGCGGGCCGGTGATCAAGGTCAATGCCAACCAGCGCTATGCCACTACTAGTGTAACTGCGGCACTGTTCCGCGATATATGTCGCAACGCAGAGGTGCCGACACAGACTTTCGTTACCCGGGCCGACATGGGCTGTGGCAGTACTATCGGACCCATAACCGCCGCTGAGCTGGGAGTGCCGACCCTGGACGTGGGGATCGCCCAGTGGGCCATGCATTCGATTCGCGAAACCGCAGGCAGCCGGGACGTCGCTCATCTCATTCGTGCCCTGAAGGCTTTCCTTGATCGTCGGACGCTTTTTTGATTCATGACTGAACGGCGCCAATAAAAAAGCGCCCGGAATTTGGTTCCGGGCGCTTTTGATATGGCACTACCGCGCATGTGGAGCAGGCGGCGCGGCCATTTACTTCAGTTACTGTCGTTCGCGTGACCTTGCTGATTGCGGCGCTTTTCCCGCGGATCGTTATGGGCACGACGACGGCGTGCAGACTGATCGCTGTCCAGTATCGGCTTTTCGATCATGTCACTAGTTTCAGCGTCGCTTGCCGTCGTTTCCATTGCACCACTGGGCGCCCCTGTAGCGGCTTCTTCAGGCTTGGTTGACTGCCGAACTGGCTCGTGTTGCGTTGACGATGTCTCTTGAGAATGTGTTGTCGAAAAAGACTCGTCGTCTTCAGCAGCCGGTTTTTCAGCCGTAGCCTCGTCCCGACTGCTGTCGGGCGCTGCCTGGGAGGGTGTAGTCGTCTCTGCGGCATCGAGCCTGGCAGGACTCTCGGTGTTTGCATCGTGAGAATCATCGGTAGTTTTCGCCACCGGGTGATCCTCTGACGCCACCTGTGCCTCGCTGGAACCATGTGAAGCGGATGAAAAGGTTTCTGCATCCGTGCTGTCGCTTTCTTGCGATGTGTCGGCATCGTTTGCGTGCGCCGATGCAGCTGGGAGGGCAGCAGTTGTATCAGATGCTGCATCCGCAGCGCTGAGCCGGGCTTCCACATCCTGCTGAGTGGTGGCGTCAGCCGGGCTTTCCATTTCGGTGGTGGCCGATGACGCCTGGGTATCTGACGGTGTCGCACTCGCACTCTCGGTAGCACTCGTTGTTGCATTCTTTGCTACGTTCGTCGCCGATGGCCTGCGCGATCGGGTAGTGCGTCCCCTTGAAGCCTGTTGGCCACGAGCAAACGCAGCGCGCTCCGCGGTGGGGGCGATTTTTGGGGCATCCTGGTCGACATCCTCGGAACGTACATCCTGTACTGGCTCAGCGGAAGCGGTGTTTTCTTCCACCATTTCTTCTGCCATGGCTGTGGGTTCAGCCGGTTTTTCCGAGACAGTGGTTGGCTGGGATGAGTCAGTATGCGTGTTCGCCTCTTGCTGCAAGCGTTCCTGCTCGGCCACTGCCTTGGGGTTCAGTGCATGCTTGCGGCTGCGCTGACGTGGGTTGTTGCGGGTGGGCTTGGGGGCGCCATCGCTAGCGCTGTCGGACTTGCCCTCATCCTTTTTTTCGTCCCGGGTTTTTTTCTGCGTAGCCTCTTTCTCCTGAGGCTTGTCGCTACCCTGATCGGCCTGAGTCTGGGACTTGTTGTCGCGCTGGTCATCACGCCCCTTGCGGTTGTCACGACGTGACTTGTTCTCGGACTTGTCGTCCTTGTCACTTTTCTGACTACCGCGGGCGTTATTCGCCACGCCATCGTTTTGCTGAGACTTGCCCCGGGAAGAAGCCTTGTCTTCCTGCCGGGTCGGACGATTGTCCCGTGTGTTTCGACTGTCGGTATCCTGACGTTCACCCCGGCTGGTCTTGCGTTCATCGCGCTGTTCGCCATCCGCTGCGCTGCGGCGGCGCCGCTGGCTTGTATTGCGATTGGTACGTTCGCTGCGCTGTTCCTGATCGTTGCCACGGCTCCCTTGACGATTGTTGCCGGAAGAACCTGCCTGATCGTTTGTCCTGGCTGAGGAAGCGGTCTCCTCAGTACCGCCAACCAGCTTGTTCAGGCCTTTGAAAAGACGGCTCAACAACCCGGTGGCCGGGGGGCTGGCAATGCTATCATCGGTCTTTTCTGGCTCAGGCTGGCGTTGCAGGGAGTCCGGCGCCGGCGCCGTGTGGGCGACACCCTTGACCGCTGCTTCGGTACGCTGTATCGGCTTGTCGAAAGAGGGATCGGGCTCTTGGCCCACCTCGGTGTCGATGGACAGCTCGAAGCTGGATTTGGCTTCGTCGTCGTCGTCCACATGATCGTCCCGCAGCCGCTGAACGTCGTAGTGCGGGGTAGACATCTCCGGGCTCGGCAGCAATACCACGCGGACGCCTTGGCGCTGCTCGATGTCCGCGAGAATGGCGCGCTTCTCGTTGAGTAGATAGGTAGCCACGGAGACCGGCAGAATGGCACGAATCTGCGCGCTGCGATCCTTCATCGCTTCTTCTTCGATCAGACGCATGATGGATAGCGAAATGGAGCGTACGTCTCGGATGGTGCCTTGGCCGTCGCAGCGCGGGCACACCACGCCGCTGGTTTCACCCAGGGATGGGCGTAGGCGCTGGCGTGACATTTCCATCAGGCCGAAGCGGGAAATGCGACCGATCTGCACCCGGGCACGATCGATCTTGAGCGCATCGCGCACGCGGTTTTCGACTTCGCGCTGGTTGCGCGCCGGCGACATGTCGATGAAGTCGATGACCACCAGGCCGCCGATATCGCGTAGGCGAAGTTGCCGGGCGATTTCGTCCGCCGCCTCGAGATTGGTCTGCAGCGCAGTCTCTTCGATGTCGCTGCCCCGAGTGGCCCGTGCAGAGTTGATATCGATGGAAACCAGTGCCTCGGTATGGTCGATCACCACTGCGCCGCCGGAAGGCAGCTTGACCTCGCGCTGATAGGCGGTCTCGATCTGGCTTTCGATCTGAAAGCGGGAAAACAGCGGTACGTCGTCCGCGTAGAGCTTGACCTTCTGCTGATAGGACGGCATCACCTGGCGAATGAAAGCCAGAGCTTCCTGATGGACCTCGGGGCTGTCGACCAGTACCTCGCCGATGTCCTGGCGCAGGTAGTCACGCATGGCGCGGATGATGACGTTGGATTCACGATAGATGAGAAACGGTGCCGGACGCTTGGTCGCTTCAGCGGTGATCGCTTCCCAGACCTGGGCAAGATAATCCAGATCCCACTGCAGCTCTTCCGTGCTGCGCCCGATGCCTGCGGTGCGGACGATGACGCCCATCTTGTCCGGCAGGGTCAGTTGGCCCATGGCTTCCTTGAGCTGAGTGCGCTCATCGCCTTCGATGCGGCGCGATATGCCCCCGGCTCGCGGGTTGTTGGGCATCAGGACCAGAAAGCGGCCGGCCAGGCTGACGAAGGTGGTCAGCGCCGCGCCCTTGTTGCCACGCTCTTCCTTGTCGACCTGGACGATGACTTCCTGGCCTTCCTTGATCACTTCCTTGATATTGGGACGCCCGGAAGGTTCCTTGGAAAAGTACTCTCGGGAAATTTCCTTGAGCGGCAGAAAGCCGTGGCGCTCGGCACCAAAATCGACGAAAGCAGCCTCCAGGGAAGGCTCCACGCGAGTGATCTTGCCGCGATAGATATTGGCTTTCTTCTGCTCGCGAGCCCCGGATTCGATATCCAGATCGTAGAGTCGTTGTCCATCGACCAGTGCGACACGCAGCTCCTCGGGCTGGGTCGCATTGATGAGCATTCGTTTCATGTTGTCTCACTGTTAAAGGCGCGCCGGACGGCGGCTTTTGGAGAGACGCTGCTTAGATGGCTGGTGAATGAAGTCGAATGCTCGGCATCTATCGAAAACAGCCATGTAGTGCACTATGGCATTTTCGACAAGAGGCGAAACCGGCTTCATTCATTCGTCGATTCTGTCAGCGATTCCTTGGTGTCAGCGACGACGAACCGCTTCGTGCGTTGTGTTGTGCTCAGCTCATGTCGTGGATGTGCAATCAACACTCGTCAGGAGAAGAGTGCTACAAGATCATGTTGAGTACGCGACGGTGGCAAGACATGTTTCGGTGGGATACTGTTGATGACTTCCCTTCCGGCCTTACAGACACCGTCAGACACCTGGCATTGTTCGGTTCGCCGCCGCCGGCCTCCGGCACGGTATTGATAAATCCCGTCTGGTTGTGGCGATTCCCTGTATGGGTCGTCCAGAACGCAGGGGTGGCGTAACATCGGTACTACTGTGGCAACAGGGCTAAAACCCTGATTGCCGTAATCGTGACTCTGTCCTGCGAACCCTGACCTGTATGTACATTGTACAGGCACTGTAACGGATTCTTACATCTCACCAGAGTGAGCGTGGAATATAACAGTTAAGCCTCTTGACAGCAATTGACGCGAAGAATGCTGCACTGGGATAAGATGCGCGTTTTGCCAAGCGGATGCGAGGAAAGAAAATGGCCGAGGGTCGCGAAGTGCAATGGGCGGAAATCGGTGAGGCCCAGGCCGGACAGCGCATCGACAATTTCTTGCGGACGCGTCTCAAGGGCGCGCCCAAGGCATTGATCTACCGTATCCTGCGCAAGGGTGAAGTGCGCGTGAACAAGAAGCGAGTCAAGGTCGATTACCGGCTGGTATCCGGTGATCTCGTGCGTATACCGCCGTTGCGTCTGGCTCCCGAGGTGGCGGTACGGGATGTCAGCGACAACCTGCGCAATCTGCTTGCTGGCAGCGTGCTGGTCGAAGGTCCGGATTGGCTCGTGATCAACAAGCCATCGGGACTCGCCGTGCATGGTGGCAGTGGTGTCAAGATCGGTTTGATCGAAGCGCTGCGCCAGGTACGCGAGGATCTCGACTTTCTCGAACTGGTCCATCGTCTGGATCGCGACACCTCGGGCTGCCTGCTGTTGGCCAAGTCGCGTCCGGCGTTGTTGACCCTCAATGACGCGCTCAAGCAGCGCCAGATGGACAAGCAATATCTGGCGCTCGTTCAGGGGCGCTGGCCGGCACGACGGGACTATGTCAGTGCCCGGCTCGATCGTTTCGAGGCAGGGAACGGGGAGCGTCGCGTAAGGGTCGATCCCCAGGGAAAGGTCTCGCGAACCCGCTTTGCGGTGCGCGAGACCTTCGCCAATGCCACCCTGGTCGAGGCAGAGCCCATTACCGGTCGTACCCATCAGATTCGGGTACATGCGGCCCATGCAGGGCATGCGCTGCTCGGCGACGACAAGTACGGCACTCGAGAGGGGCAGCGCCTGGCGGCAGGTCTGGGGCTCGATCGGTTGTTTCTGCACGCGGCAGCGCTGACCTTTCCCGAGCCCACCAGCGGGCGGCCGGTACACATTAAAGCGCCGCTTGAATCGACGCTGGAGGCTGTGCTGACCCGTGCGCGGGGCTGAACACACTTATATTCGCGACTTATATTGATGGCCTGTATCAATGGCCTACAGGTTGGGGAACGCAGGAGAAGGAATGCGCTATCGACTGGTGATTTTCGATTGGGACGGCACCTTGATGGATTCAGAGGCGCGCATCGTTGCCTGCATGCAAGCAGCCGCACAGGATGTTGGCTGGGGCGCGCTTGGCGCCGACCGCGTGCGGGACATCATCGGCCTGGGTCTTCCCGAAGCGATAGAGCGCATGTGTCCGGGTATGCCCGAGGATCAGGCCGAGGCATTGCGGGTGCGCTATAGTCATCACTTTGTCAATGCCGATCAGGCGCCGATGCCCTTCTTTGCCGGGGTCGAAACGGGGATTCGACGCTTGCGAGTTAATCAGGATATCCGCCTGGCTGTCGCAACCGGCAAGAGCCGGCGTGGCCTTGATCGTGCGTTTGAGTCCACGGGGAGCGCCGACTGGTTTCATGCCAGCCGTACCGCGGATGAGACGCTGTCCAAGCCGCATCCGCGCATGCTCGAAGAGTTGTTGTCCGAAACGGGCATCCGGGCTGAAGAAGCCCTGATGGTGGGCGACACCGAATACGACATGGAAATGGCGCGTGCCCTGGGCATGGATCGCTTGGCGGTTACCTATGGCGTGCACGCCCCCGAGCGCCTCGCCATGAGTAAGCCCGTTTTCACCGCCAGCGCTTTTCCCGAGCTGATTGACTGGCTACACGATTGATCTACCGACTTGACGAGATTGAACCATGAGCGATGACAAGCGCTATGACGAGTGGACCGACGGCCCCGAACTGGATCGCGACGACCCCCGTCGCCGCACAGTTGGCGAGCAGGGCAAGGAGCCGACAGAGGGCGAGGATGCCACCATGCTGCGAGAGCGTCAGCGTCTGGTGCAGCTGGAAATGATGGATCGCTGGATTGGAGGCGTACTCGTCGAGCAGCGTCGTTCTCGGCGCTGGAAGCTGTTTTTCCGCTTCCTGTTTGCGGCGCTGTTTCTAGGCTTGCTGGCGACCAGCATTTATAGCCTGTTCTTTGCCGGTATGACGCCGTCGCCCATGGGGCCTCATCTTGGTGTGGTACGAGTCGAGGGGGTGATCGATAGTGAAGGCGAGGCGAATGCCGAGCGTATCACCGAAGGTCTACAAGACGCCTGGGAGAACGACGAGACTCAGGCAGTGGTGTTGCAGATCAATAGCCCCGGCGGGAGTCCGGTGCAGTCCCAGCGCATCTTCAATGAGATCCGTCGTCTGAGTCGGGCGGGGGATAAGCCGATTCTGGCCGTCATCGAGGATATCGGTGCCAGCGGCGCTTATTATATTGCGGCAGGCGCGGACGATATCTATGCGGCACCGGCAAGCCTGGTGGGTTCCATCGGGGTCATCTATTCCGGATTCGGCTTGCAGGATGCCATCGACAACCTGGGCATCGAGCGCCGAGTGTTCACTGCCGGCGAGAACAAGGCGTTTCTTGATCCGTTCAGCGATATCGCACCGGATCAGCGTCAGTTCTGGCAGCAAGTGTTGGATACCACTCATCAGCAGTTCATCAACGATGTCAAGAAAGGGCGTGGCGAGCGTTTGAGCGACGACCCCACGCTGTTCTCGGGGTTGATATGGACCGGCGAGCAGGCAACCGACCTTGGGCTCATCGATGGCTTGAAAAGCATCGATCAGCTGGCACGGGAACGCCTGGGAGAGGTGCGAACCCGGGATTACACACCGGCACTGGACCCCTTCGAGCGCTTGTCGCGCCAGTTCGGGCGCGTTGCCGCCGAGTGGGCAGGGTTGCCTCGGTCGAGTTCGCCGCTGCGCTATGAGCTGCCCTGACTCGGCAATGAGTCGAGCAGTGGGTCCAGTCCCGCTTCACGTAGCAAGGCGCATAGGCGGATCAATGGCAGGCCAATGAGGGTGTTGGGGTCATCGCCTTCGAGACGCTCGAACAGCGTGATGCCCAGACCTTCCATGCGAAAGCTGCCGGCGCTGTCGAAAGGTTGTTCGCGATCGACATAACGTTCGATCTCGGCAGTGCTCAAATTCCGAAACACCACGTCGTAATGTTCGTGGCAGACGCGCTGCCAATCCCGGGCGGTATCGATCAAGGCCAAACCGGTGATAAAGCGAACCCTTCGTCCCGAGAAGCGCGACAGCGTTGCGCAGGCGGTTGCAGCGTTACCCGGCTTGCCCAGGATGTCATCCTCGAACACCGCCACCTGATCCGAACCGATGATCAGGTGATCAGGGTAGTCATTTGCCAACCGCAAGGCCTTGCCAAGCGCCAGGCGATGCACCAGTTCGGCAGGCGGTTCCTCGGGTCTGGGCGTTTCATCGATATCCGGACTGGCCCAGGTGAAGGATAGGCCAAGTCGCTCCAGAAGCTGTCGACGCCAGCGTGAACCAGAGGCAAGAATCAAACGTGGTCGGTCATTCATTCTTGTCTTTTCCTGAAATGAGCATGGTGGATGCAGTGTGCCGGCCCCACCTGATACTTGTATAGTCTTGGCCGATCGCTGCTTTGACACGCATCGGGGGAATCCCTATCATTGCGCGCTTATGTCAACCACTAGACTTCCCATACAGGTCGAACCTTACCGTTTGGCCGCTAGCGACGAGCACCTTGAGGGGCCAATGTCCCTCGACGATATGGTGCGTTTGCGCGAAGAAGCCGGTAAACAGCAAGGCGACGCCGATGTTCGCCTGGAATTCGGCCGAGATGCCCAGGGGCGTCACTTCATCGAAGGGTGGGTGAAGGCGACGTTGGATCTGGCATGCAAGCGCTGCCTCGAGCCCATGCCGATCGCCATCGAAAGCCATTTTCTGCTGGGAATGGTAAGCGATGACGCCATGGCCGCGAATTTGCCGAATGCCTACGAGCCGGTAGTGGTGGAAAAAGAACAGCTCAATCTGCAGTTGATGCTCGAGGATGAATTGATCCTCAGCCTGCCGCAGGTGGTCTATCACGACGAGGCGGATTGCGCCGTTTCGCCGGATCAGCTGAGTAGCGGTGTCTTGCCCGAAACGTCGCAACAGCCAGTTGCTAGCCCCTTCGAGGTGCTGCGTACCTTGAAGAACAAACATTGATTCGAATCGATATACTCTGGAGTGATCTCTCATGGCAGTTCAAAAGAACCGTAAAACTCGTTCCAAGCGTGGCATGCGTCGTAGCCATGATGCGCTTACCTCTCCTGCGTTGTCTCAGGACAAGGAAACCGGCACGACCCACCGCCGCCATCATGTGGCCCCGGATGGTTTCTATCGTGGTCGCAAGGTCATCGACGTTTAAATAAGTAATATCGCGGGCGTCACTGCGGAGCCGGGCGTGCATATTGCCATCGATGCCATGGGCGGGGACCTCGGTCCCCGCGCGACTGTTCAGGGTACAGGCGAGGCTCTGAGCGCTCATCCCGAGCTTCAGGTGCGTCTGTATGGACCGCAGAAAGTGCTGCAGGACGAGCTGTCGCGCTTGCCGAAGCGTCTGCAGGCAGTCAAGGCGCGGCTGAACGTGGTTCATGCGCCGGATGTCGTTTCCCAAGACATGGCGCTTACCCGTGTTCTACGCGCGCCGCGTACCAGTAGCCTGGCGATGATGCTCGATGACCTGGCATCCGGGCAGGCGGACGCGGGAGTGAGTGCGGGCAATACCGCCGCACTCATGGCCTTGTCGCGACGCGCGCTGGGCACCGTGGCCGGCATTCCGCGTCCCGCAATAAGTACGGCAATACCCACTCGCAATGGTGGGCGTTGTTACATGCTCGATATGGGAGCCAACATCGAGGCATCCGCTTCGCGACTGGTCGAGTTTGCCTTGATGGGCGATGTCATGGCGCGGCGTGTGGATGACTTGCCGCGCCCACGGGTAGCCCTGCTGAATGTCGGCGTAGAGGCAACCAAGGGAACGGCCAGTGTTCGTGCTGCCGATGCGATGCTCAGGGAGTTGCCTGGTATCAATTATGTCGGATTTGTCGAGGGCGACGGTCTGTTCAGCGGTGCAGTGGATGTAGTGGTCTGTGACGGTTTCGTGGGTAATATCGTGCTCAAGGCCAGCGAAGGCCTGGCAAAGATGCTGATCGGGCGGATGCAGGCGACGTTTCATGCCCATTGGGGGAGTCGTCTGGTGGGCTTGCTGGCACGCCCCGCGCTACAGCGTCTGCGTCGTCAGCTCGATCCGGTACGCTACAATGGTGCGAGTCTATTGGGGTTGTCGGGTATCGTTGTCAAAAGTCATGGACGTGCTAGCGCGTTGGGTTTTACGTATGCCATATTCCGGTCCATGCAGGAGGTTCGTATCAATCTGCCGGTGCATCTTGAGCAAGAGTTGGGCCAGCGGGCCATTCTGGCGAAAGAGGCGGGTCTGGCGAAAGAGAAGGGTATTTCCTGCTGTTTTGACGGCGAATCGCGTTCGAGAACCGATGACCCAATATCTGAAAGGTGACTATATGACCCAAACCCTGGCCTTGGTGTTTCCGGGACAGGGCTCACAGCATGTAGGCATGCTGCGTGAGCTGGCGGAACGTTATAGTGTGGTGCGCACGACCTTCGAGGAAGCGGCGGATGCGCTTGGCTATAATCTCTGGCAAGTGGTGCAGGAAGGGCCGGAGGAAGCACTGAATGCCACGGCATGCACCCAACCGGCGCTGCTCACGTCGAGTGTCGCCATCTGGCGTGTCTGGCAGGAAATGGAAGGGCCGCGCCCAATGGCCATGGCGGGTCATAGTCTGGGCGAATATAGCGCCCTGGTATGCGCTGGTGCGTTGAGTTTCGCCGAAGGCGTGCGTCTGGTAAAGCTGCGTGGCGATGCCATGCAATCGGCGGTTCCGGCAGGCGAAGGTGCCATGGCCGCTATCCTTGGTCTCGACGATGCGGCGGTGGAGCTTGCCTGCCGCGATGCTGCCCAGGGGGAAGTGGTTGCGCCGGTCAACTACAATGCGCCGGGTCAGATTGTAATTGCTGGCACCAAGGCTGCGGTGGAGCGTGCCATAGGCTGCTGTCAGGAATCTGGCGCCAAGCGTGCCATTCCACTTCCGGTATCGGTTCCCTCCCATTGCGCATTGATGAAGCCGGCGGCAGAACAGCTGGCCAAAGCAATGGAAACGGTTGAAATAAGGCCACCACGCTATAAAGTGTTTCAAAACGTCGATGCCCGGATGCCGGAGGATGTTCAAACATTACGAACACGTCTCGTCGAACAGCTCTATCGCCCAGTACGCTGGACCGATTGCGTCGAAGCCCTGCTGGGCGAGGGCGCGCAGATTTTCGTCGAGTGCGGTCCAGGCAAGGTGCTGACTGGACTCAATAAGCGTATTGCGCGAAGTGCCAAGGGATTGGCCGCCAACGATCCTGACAGTCTTGCCGCCGCGCTCGAGCTTGCTCACGACAACAGCAGTCAATAATACCAACAACCGGGAAACGCCATGACGACAGACAGCGAACCCAGAATTGTACTGATCACCGGTGCCAGTCGTGGCATCGGCAGAGCCATAGCCCATGAACTTGGCCGTCAGGGGCATGTCGTGGTTGGTACTGCAACAAGCGAGAAGGGTGCCCAGGATATCGATGCCGATCTAAAGGCGCAGGGTATCGAAGGTGCCGGGCATATGCTCGATGTTACCGATCAGACCAGCATCGATGGTTTGATAACGGCTATCACCGATCGCTTCGGGGCACCAACCATTCTCATCAACAATGCCGGTATCACGCGCGACAACTTGTTGATGCGCATGAAAGAGGACGAATGGGATTCAGTACTCGATACCAATCTCAAGTCCGTCTATCGTGTCACCAAGGCCTGTATCCGCGGAATGACCAAGGCACGTTTCGGGCGCGTCATCTGTATCAGCTCGGTCGTCGCTTCGATGGGAAATCTGGGCCAAGTCAACTATGCTGCTGCCAAGGCCGGCATGGAAGGCTTCACTAGAGCGTTGGCTCGGGAAGTCGCTTCTCGTAATATTACGGTCAATGCGGTGGCACCGGGTTTCATTGCCACGGATATGACCGAAAAGCTGCCTCAAGATCAAAAAGCGTCATTGTTGGGCCAGATCCCGCTGGCGCGACTGGGTAAACCCGAAGAAATCGCTGCCGCTGTCGCCTTTCTAGCCAGCGATGCGGCGAGTTACATTACCGGAGAGACGTTGCAGGTCAACGGTGGCATGAATATGCGTTAGGCAGTCGGATAGTGTCTCGGTTGCGTCAATCAGAGGCCATCTATAAACTACCCGGCAGTTTTGCCGGCAGATATGTACTATTAGGAGTAGTAACGTAATGAGCACCATCGAAGAGCGCGTGAAGAAAGTCGTGGCCGAGCGCCTGAACGTCAAGGAAGATGATATCCAGAACACGTCCTCCTTTACCGAAGACCTCGGTGCCGACTCCCTGGATACCGTCGAATTGGTGATGGCGCTTGAAGAGGAATTCGATACTGAAATTCCCGACGAGGAAGCCGAAAAGATTACGACCGTACAGGAAGCGATCGACTACGTCGTTGCGCATCAATAAGATGGCATAAGCGTGGCTCAAGTCGCTAGTATTGCGGAAGCCGTTCTGGAAACAGAGCGGCTTTTGTTTTAAGTAGCATTGGCCCATAGCCGTTATGCTTCGGTTATAATGCGCGCCAAAGCGATGTGGCATGAACATGCACACTATTTTGGACGTCTGGAGGAAAGCTGATGCCTCGTAGAAGGGTCGTGGTGACCGGGCTGGGTCTAGTGACACCGGTCGGGAACACCGTAAAGGAGAGCTGGACCAATATTCTGTCAGGCAGAAGCGGCATCGCCTCCATCGAGAATTTCGATACCAGTGGTTTCAATACGCGCTTTGGCGGTTCGATCAAGGATTTCGATATCAGTCCTTATCTGAACCCTAAGGACGCGCGCAAGATGGATTTGTTCATTCAATACGGTATCGCCGCTGGCGGTCAGGCGATTGCCGATGCAGGGCTTGAGTGCAACGAGAACAATGCGCATCGCATTGGTGTCGCCATCGGTTCCGGTATCGGTGGCCTGCCGATGATCGAGCACAATCACAATGCGCTGCACAAGGGCGGTGCGCGGCGTATCTCGCCCTTCTTCGTGCCGGGTTCGATCATCAACATGATCGCCGGTAACCTGGCAATCCAGCATGGTTTCCAGGGCCCCAACATCGCTATCACCACGGCGTGTACCACCGGCACACATAATATTGGCTATGGCGCGCGTACCATTGCCTATGGTGATGCAGACGCAATGATTTGCGGTGGCTCCGAGATGGCGACCACCCCGTTGGGGCTGGGCGGATTTTCCGCGGCCCGAGCGCTCTCCACTCGCAACGACGCCCCTGAACAGGCAAGTCGTCCCTGGGACAGGGATCGAGATGGCTTCGTGCTTTCCGACGGCGCAGGTGTGCTGGTTCTGGAAGAGTACGAGCATGCCAAGAAACGCGGCGCCCCCATCTATGCCGAGATCAAGGGGTTCGGCATGAGCGATGATGCTCATCATATGACCGCACCCCCCGACAATGGCCGGGGGGCGGCGATGGCCATGCGTAATGCCATTCGCGATGCGGCAATCGATCCTTCCCAGATCGGGTATATCAATGCCCATGGAACCTCCACTCAAACCGGTGATCTGGCGGAAAGCCGTGCCATCGAGGAGGTGATGGGATCGTCCGCGTCCTCCGTGGCAGTCAGCTCCACCAAGTCGATGATCGGTCACTTGCTGGGGGCGGCCGGTGCGGTCGAGGCGATTTTCAGCATCCTCGCGTTGCGCGATCAGGTCGCGCCTCCCACCATCAATCTGGACAATCCTCAAGAAGGATGCGTACTCGACTATGTGCCGCACACTGCTCGGCAGATGGCGTTCGATTACGCTTTATCCAACTCTTTCGGGTTTGGTGGCACCAACGGCTCGCTGATCTTCGGGCGCCTCTGACCGGCCATGAGCGTTGAATGGGGCGATGTCTCGGGCGATGCCAGCGTCCCGGTCGACGATCGTGGTTTTGCCTATGGTGACGGTTTGTTCGAAACCGTTCTGATCCGGGACGGCAAGCCGTTGTTGTGGCGGGAGCATATGGCCCGCCTTGCGCGAGGTTGCGAGCGATTGGCCATGGTGGCGCCTGAACGTCATGTGCTTGATGCCTTGCCGACCGAAGCGGGTCCCGGACTGCATGTGCTCAAGATCGTCGTCACTCGGGGGAGTGGCGGCCGAGGATACCTTCCTCCTGCTAGCCCCAGGACACGTTTACGCTGGCAACTATCACCCTTTGCGCCGCGAGAGGATCACTGGCGTGATGGCGTGAGGGTGCGGTTGTGTGCGCTGCAACTTGGGTGTCAGCCTCGCCTGGCCGGACTCAAGCATCTCAACCGCCTCGAGAACGTACTTGCGCGTCAGGAGTGGTGTGATGACCGTATTGCCGAAGGTCTGCTCTGTGATAGCGACGGCATGCTTGTGGAAGCTACCTGCATGAACCTGTTCTGGCTGCGGAATGGCTGTCTGGAAACCCCACTGCTCGATCGCTGCGGTGTTGCCGGCACCTTGCGAGCAGCGCTGCTGGCAAAGCGTCAAGTGAAAGAAGTGTCTTGTCCTGTCGGCGTGTTGAATACGCTCGAGGCGTTGTGGATAGGCAATTCGGTTCAGGGGCTATGGCCGGTGACTCGTCTTGAAGACGCATCGGGCTCGCTCGTCATGCGATGGGTGATAAGTGACGTCCACCGCACCTTCCAGTCGGCGGCCCATGAGCTGCTCGGTTATCCTTCAACGCTTTAGAGGATGAATGTTTCATGCGCCTGCTCAAGGCATTGTTGATCGTCGTGGTGATAGGGGCGGTACTGAGTTTTGCCGGTTTCACCTATTGGCAGTCACGGCTGGCATCGCCTATTGCCATCGAAGAACCCACGCTCTATGAAGTGCCTCGCGGGGCAAGTTTCAATGCCGTGGTCGGCGATCTCGCCAAGCGCGATATCCTTGCCGAGGATTGGTCGTTGCGTCTATTGGCAAAAGTATCGCCGGATAGCGTGCCGCAGCTTCGGGCCGGGGAGTTCATGCTCAAACCAGGCATGAGCGCCCAGGAGGCCATCACCTTGCTGGGCAGCGACAAGGTCGTGACCTACCCATTGACGATCCCGGAAGGGTGGACGTTCGACCAGATGCGCAAGCTATTGGCCGCTGCACCCAAGCTGTCCCAGCGCACCGATCAGATGAGCGATGCGGAGATCATGGCTGAACTGGGTCATCCGGATCAGCATCCGGAAGGGCGTTTCTTTCCGGATACCTATCGTTATCACAAGGGCAGCAGCGACCTGGATATATTGCGCCAGGCCCATGCACGCATGGCGTCGGAGTTGGAGGCAGTCTGGGAGAGTCGAGATGAGGATCTGCCTCTGGATAGCGCTTATGAAGCCTTGATCATGGCCTCGTTGATCGAACGCGAGACCGGTGCCGATGGCGAGCGTGGTGAGATAGGCGGCGTGTTCAAGCGCCGGCTGGAGAAGGGCATGCGTCTGCAGACCGACCCTACGGTAATCTATGGCATGGGCGATGACTATGCAGGCAATATCACCCGTGCGGATCTGCGTCGTCCTACCCCTTACAATACCTACGTGATTTCCGGTATGCCGCCCACGCCGATCGCCATGCCCGGACGCGCGGCCCTCGATGCGGCGGTGCATCCTGCCGAGGGCGATACGCTCTATTTCGTCGCCAAGGGGGATGGCACCCATCACTTTTCACGTACTCTGAAAGAGCACAACGCTGCAGTGCGCCGCTATATTCTCAACCGATGAGTTCAAAACATCATGCTGGATGATCGATCTGGAAGCGGACAAGGACGCTTCATCACGCTCGAGGGAGGAGAAGGCGTCGGCAAGAGTACCAATGTCAGTGTGGTCTGTGAGTTTCTGGAAAGCCGGGGAGTCGATGTCCTGCGTACTCGGGAACCAGGTGGCACGCTGCGGGGCGAGGCCATTCGGCAACTGCTTCTGGATCCGGGCGAACAGGAGCCGCTGAGTGACGATGCGGAACTGCTGCTGATCTTCGCCGCCCGAGCCCAGCATCTCGAGCAGCTCATCCGACCGGCGCTCGCACGCGGGACTTGGGTTGTGTGCGATCGTTTCACCGATGCAACCTTCGCCTACCAGGGCGGAGGGCGAGGCATCGACAGTGCGCGTATCGCCACACTTGAAGCCTTGGTTCAGCGCGGTCTCCAGCCTGACCTGACGCTGTTGCTGGATATGCCGGTCAGTGCCGCTCAGCAGCGCGTCACCACACGGGGCAATGAGCGCGATCGCTTCGAGCAGGAGCGGGTCGACTTCTTTACCGCCGTGCGAGAAGCCTATCTCAGGCGGGCCGACGCGGATCCCGCGCGTTTCACGATCATCGATGCTGCCAAGCCGCTGGCAGACGTCCAGCAGCACATTCAGACCGTGTTGCAGTCCTGGTGGGCATCATGCTGATGCAGCCCCTGCCTTGGCAAGAGTCCATATGGCAGCGGCTGACGGGGCTGCAGGACGCGGGGCGGCTGCCCCATGCGCTGCTGCTTTCCGGGCCTCATGGACTGGGCAAGCAGGAACTGGGGGAAGCGTTGCTGGCACGTACGCTATGTCGCAAGCCAGGCAATACGGCCTGTGGCGAATGTCACGACTGCCAGATGCTCAAGTCGGGCTATCATCCGGATCTCCTGCGTGTTTCCCCTGCGGAAAAGAGCCGCCAGATACGTATCGATCCGATCCGCGACATCAATCACTTCGTTGCCCAGACGCCACAGCAGGGCGGCTATCGCGTCATCGTCCTGCAGCCGGCGGAGGCCATGAACGTTGCCGCCGCAAATGCGCTGCTCAAGAGCCTGGAAGAGCCCGGAGAACGGACGCTGTTCATCTTGTTGGCGGACGTGCCATCCCGCATGCTGGCGACGATTCGGTCTCGCTGCCAGCACTGGTCGCTGGGTGTGCCGGAACAATCGACGTGTCTTCCCTGGTTGCAAGAAGCGCTGGGAGAAGGGGGCGACGGCGAATTCTGGCTACGGGTTTCGGGAGGCTTGCCGCTACTGGCTAAAGAGCTTGCCAGCGCCGAATCGCGTGGTTTGCGCCAAGAGTTGCAAGAGTTATTCGATGCGTTGGTACGCGGGGGCGAGCCCGTCGCCGAAGCGGCGCGACTGGAACGTCAGGCCGTCGATCGCATCCTGTGGTACGGTATTACCTGGCTCGAGGATCTGATTCGCCTGGGGCTTTCCGGGGAAGCCGCCCGGGTACGCAATCTCGATCTTCTGCCGCTCTATCGGCAGGCGGTCAAGAATGCGCGGGTTCAGGACTGGTTTCGCCTGCTCGACTACGCTCGGGAACAGC
Source organism: uncultured Halomonas sp. (assembly GCF_947493865.1). Classification (GTDB taxonomy): domain Bacteria; phylum Pseudomonadota; class Gammaproteobacteria; order Pseudomonadales; family Halomonadaceae; genus Modicisalibacter. The sequence goes on along the minus strand of NZ_CANLTC010000007.1, from coordinate 85,010 downwards.
GCCGCCTGCTGGTAGCGGGTGGTAATCCCAACCCTCAGCTGGTGCTTGAAGCCTGGCTGATTCGCTGGTCGGCGCTACTACGCTCCTGAGTGGTTTTCATCGATCGTTGTGAGGCTTGAAGATGGCGGGAAAGAAAGCCCTGTCCTTGACCATCAAGGACAAGCAAACGCTGCTGTCGGCGTATATGCCGATGCTCGAGCGAGGCGGTCTATTCGTTCCTACCCAGGAGCGCTACGGCCTGGGTCAGGATGTCTATCTCTTCTTGACGCTACCCGAAGGAGACGAGCGATTTTCCGTAACCGGTCAGGTCGTTTGGGTCTCACCGCCGGGGGTAACCGGCCGTCGTGTGCCGGGTATCGGCATTCATTTCAGCGCTGACGACCAGGCAGTACGTGATCGTATCGAAAGCCTACTGGCCGGGCAGTTGAATCGGGATGCACCCACCTACACCCTCTGAAAGCCTGAATATCGCGCAATTTCATCTCACCCCATCGGCCGAGTGCTAGCCAATGTTTGTCGATTCCCACTGTCATCTCGATCGCCTCGATCTCACGCACCATTCAGGAGATCTCAATGCGGCACTCGACGCTGCCCGGGCCCGGGATGTGCGCCAATTCCTGGCCATTGCCGTGACCCTCGAGGATGTCGAAGGGCTGGCCAAGATTGCCAGGCGTCATGAAGACGTGGTCATTTCCGCCGGCGTGCATCCGCTGCACAGCGTCGATTCCGAACCGGACATCGAGACGATCAAGGCCTGCGCCGAGCGGTTCGATGCGGTGGCCATCGGCGAGACCGGACTCGATTACCACTACGATTCCATCAGTCGGGAAATCCAGTTCGAGCGTTTCAAGCACCATCTGCAGGCGGCCACCGAACTCGAACTGCCGGTGATCGTGCACACCCGAGATGCCAAGAAAGAGACACTCGAACTCATTCGCGAGTATTCCGATCCCGCCATCGGGGGCGTGCTGCACTGTTTTACCGAAGATGTCGATATGGCGCGTCAGGCCGTGGCCCAAGGCTTTTTCATATCGCTGTCCGGGATCGTGACCTTTCGCAACGCAAGCGCCATTCGCGAACTGGCCCGAGTGATTCCGCTGGATCGTTTGTTGATCGAGACGGACAGCCCCTATCTCGCGCCGGTGCCGCACCGCGGCAAGCCCAATGAGCCCCAGTGGGTGGTGGAGGTGGCTGATTGTATCGCACGAGAGCGGGGCATCAGTCTCGAGGAGGTGGCCATGCAGACCACGGTCAATTTCTACCGGTTGTTCCGCGCCGCTGCGCCCCAGGCCTCTCGGGAGATGCGGCAAATGCTGGCAGACGCTAATCTGGTGTAAAAGCCCACTCGCAATCGTTTGTCAGGGAGGACACGCCATGTCACTGGAACCATTACTCTCGCAGATCGAATCCGAAGGTGCGATACCGCCGGTCGACCAGTGGCATCCTGAGCGCTCCGGCAGCATGGATCTGGTCATACGTGCCGATGGCAGTTGGGTTCACGAAGGGGCGGTTATCACGCGTTCGCGCCTTGTGAGATTGTTGTCGACGGTGCTGCGTCGGGAAGCGGACGGCGAGTATTACCTGGTCACTCCAGTTGAGAAGATGCGTATCAGCGTCGAGGATCGCCCCTTTTTGATCGTCGATGCCGAATGTGAGACAGACGAAGAGGACGATGCAGGCCTCTGGCGTTTGACCACCAATGTCGGTGACACTCTTGTGCTGGGCAGCGATCATCGGCTGATCGTGAGTGAGGCCCAGGAGACGAACCCAATACCGGAAGTTGCCGTGCGTTTTGGACTTCATGCTCGCCTGAATCGCAATGTTTATTACCGCCTGATAGAGCTCGCCGAGCATCGAGTAGATTCCCAGGGGCGCACAGAGCTGGGTATCGTCAGCCAAGATGTCTGGCAGCCCCTGGGAACGGTAGACACGGAGTCATTGTGACGCTGACCACTGAACAGCAGGCGGTGGTAGCCCATGAGCGAGGGCATGCTCGTGTTGCGGCGGTAGCCGGTGCCGGCAAGACCACTACCATGGTGGCCCGGGTATTGCACCTGCTGGCTCAGGGCGTTCCGGCGCGGCGCATCATGGTGCTGATGTTCAATCGGGCCGCCCGAGAAGATTTCACCGCCAAGCTCGCCGCGCTGGCTTCCCCGGGGCAGGCGTTGCCTGAAGTTCGCACATTTCACTCCATCGGTTACCGTCTGACTCAGAGCCTTACCCGCTGGGGCTATCTTGCGCCCCGGGAATTACTGGCGGATTGGCAGCGAGAGCGACTGCTGCGTCAAGCAGTCATACTGGCCCTGGAAAACGGTGACAATGGCTCTCGGGAAGCCGCTCTGGAGCCGGACCGGCTCGAGACGCTCAGTCAATTCTGTGAGCTGGTCAAGGCGGAGATGATCGCACCGGCAGCATTCTATGAGCGACTCGATCTTGGTTCGGATACCGGCCACTTCGTGGAAGCGTTCGAGCGCCTGGAATCGCTGCTCGAGCAGCACGGCAAGGCCACCTACGCGGACCTGCTTTATCGCCCGCTGCGTTGTCTCGAGCGTGATGCACAGGCGCGGGCGCGGGTTCAAGGCTTTCTCGACCATGTCATCGTCGACGAGTATCAGGATATCAACGAGGCGCAGCAGCGGCTGCTGGTCTTGCTGGCCAGTAGTCGTGCCGAGGTGATGGTCGTGGGGGATGCCAATCAGTGCATTTATGAGTGGCGAGGGGCGCGACCGGATTACATGCTCGAGCGCTTTACCAAAAGCTTTGGCATTGCCACGGATTACCCGCTATCGATGACCTTTCGCCACGGCCATGCGTTGGCATTGACGGCCAATCATGCCATCCACGCCAATCGTCGTCGCCCTGATCAGCTGTGTGTGCCTGCCCCGGACAATCCCTGCACGACAATCGATACCGGGCAGGGGTGCGGCCGGCTGATCGAGGAGTTGACTCGCTGGCAACAGCAGGGGCGTTCTCTTGATCAGGCCTGTGTTCTGGTAAGAAGCTGGACACTGTCCGTGTCGTTGCAGCTTCAACTGCTGCGCGCCGGCATTCCCTTTCGTCTTTCCAGAGAGGATCGTTTTGTCTTTCGGCTGCCGCTGGTTCAGGCCTTGGCGGGGTATCTACGCCTGGCGCGCGAGCCACGACTGCTGCAGAACCCGGAACACCTGTTGCTGCTGCTGTCGCAACCCACCCCTTTCGTGGCGCGGGAGCGGCTGCAGGCGCTGGCACAGTACCTGGCCGCAAGCCAGCGTTGGCCAGAGCGGCACGATTCCCTGATGACAGGGCTCAAGCCCATGCAGCGCCGCAATCTCAAACGCCGCTGGGAGCTACTTTGCGAGCTGCCCAGGCTGGCGCGTCTGCCACCGGCACGGCTGCTCGAATTGATCGTCGAACGCCTTGATGCACAAAAGGTGCTCAAGCGGGCAGCGGCGCGACGCGAAAAGGGCGAGGAAGACGTCAGATTGCTCGATGTGCTGATCGAGCAGGCAGACGAACTCGTTCAAGCGCCGGAAAACTTCATCAGCCTGCCTCAGCGTCCTGAAGGGAATCCTGCCGAGGGCGTACTCATCACGACGGTACACAGCGCCAAGGGCCTCGAGTGGCCGCTCGTGGCATTATGGGGAGCGAATGAGGAGGATTTTCCCCACTACAGCCGCGACAACCCTTTGAGCGACGAACGACTCGAAGAAGAGCGGCGCTTGTTCTATGTGGCCATCACCCGGGCCAAGGAGCGCCTCCTGATGCTTCATGACGGCGGCGAGCATCGGCCCAGTCGTTTTCTAGTCGAGAGTGCCTGGCAGGATGGCAATCGCATTGCTCAAGCGCTGCGTGACGGCAGCACGAACGCAGTGGAGGTTGCATCACCAGCGCTAGTCGAACGCTATCTTGCCGCGCTGGGAGCGTCCTTGCCGTTGACACCGGCGACCCGCCGAGAAAAAAGCGATGATTTTTATGCCCCCGGCCAGCGCGTGATGCACGAGGTGTTCGGTGCCGGCGAGATTCTGCTCGTGGAAGGTAACCCAACCAATCCGGTCATCGAGGTGCGCTTCGCGAATGCAGGGCGGCGCCGCTTGATTGCGCGTCGCGCGCCGCTCAAACATCTACAAGGAGAATCGTTGTCATGAATCTCTCGTCATCATCCCCGCTGATTGATGCGTCAGCGCTGGCAGAGATGCTGGTTTCCGGTGCGCCGCTATGCATCCTGGATTGCCGAGCACGGCTCGACGACGCGGAAGCAGGAAATAGGGCATGGCAGGCCGGGCATCTTCCCGGCAGCCAGCATCTGGACCTGGATCGAGACCTTGCCGCCAGTCCCGGCGAACAGGGGCGTCATCCGTTGCCCAGCAAATCCGATTTCACTGCCACAGTGCAGCGTTTAGGCGTTACGCGGGAAATACCGGTCATTCTCTACGACGATATGGGCGGCCAGATGGCCGCGGCTCGCGCCTGGTGGATGCTGCATTGCTGGGCTGGCCATCCGGATGTGCGCGTACTCGATGGTGGATTAACCGCATGGCAGCGCCATGAGGGCGAGATGACTCAGGAAGCGAGAGAGGTGTCATCAAGTGACTGGCAGCCAACCTTCGACGATAGCCAACTGGTATCCGCCGACATACTGCTATCCATGTCCGATACCTTGATCGATGCTCGCGCTCGGGAGCGGTTTCGCGGTGAGGTTGAACCCATCGACCCGGTTGCCGGGCATATTCCTGGTGCCACCTGTCGACCCTGTTCGTCCAACCTTACCCAGGAAGGCTACTTCAAGAGTGCTGGCGTGTTGGACGCAGAATTGCCCCGGCAGGAAAGTGTGATCAGCTACTGCGGTTCCGGGGTGACCGCCTGCCACAACATCCTTGCGTTCGCCATCGCCGGTCGTGCGTTACCGCGTCTTTATGTCGGCTCCTGGAGCCATTGGATACGCGATCCACAGCGGCCCGTGGCAACGGGCGACGCATAATGCCGGCGGCCACGAGTTCGTTAAAGCGTCAGGAACTCATTTTACAGGCTCGGTGAATAGATAGGTTTTTCCGCGGGCAAGCCTTCGCGAGGGCGCTGTAAACCCATCCCTGGGCGCTACTTTTGCTATGTGCCCGCCATGGATGGCGGAAATGCCGGAATTGCCTGGAGCTTTTTCCGGCCACGGCAAAAGACCCTCGCTCCGCCTTGTCCCCGTCACCTATCATCAATGAATCAGGGGTTTCCCAGAGCTTGTTCACGATCGTCGCGAACGAAGGCATGACCGGGACGCGTAGTTAAGGCGAAATTGATCGAAGAAGCGGAGTTTACGTGGGTGTAAATGAGCATTCTAAGATCAATTTCAACGCCGTATCGTCGAGTGTAGTAGACCGTGGACACGCTCTTACATGTTGGGGTAGTTAGGCCCGCCACCCCCCTCCGGGGCCACCCAGGTAATGTTCTGGGACGGGTCCTTGATATCGCAGGTCTTGCAGTGAATGCAGTTCTGGAAGTTGATCTGGAAGCGTGGCTTTCCCGCATCATCTTCCACCACTTCGTAGACTCCGACCGGGCAGTAGCGCTGAGCCGGCTCGTCGTACGTCGGCAGGTTGTCGCGAATCGGAATGTCCGGATCGCTCAGGCGCAGATGGCAGGGCTGATCCTCGTCGTGGTTGGTATTGGACATGAACACCGAGGAGGGCTTGTCGAAGGAGAGTTTGCCATCCGGCTTGGGATAGTCGATCTTCTTGGCCTGATCCGCCGGGGTGAGCTTGGCGTAATCCGGGCTCGTGTCGTGAAGTGAGGGTAGCTTGCCCTTGAAAAGCTGATCGACAAAATTATAGGCGCCGCCCCCGACAGTGCCGTACTTGTGAATCGCCGGACCGAAGCTGGCGGTCTGCTTGAGCTCCTGATAGGCCCAGCTCGCCTCCCACTTGTCGGTGAAGCCGGTCAGTTCCTTGCCCCCCGCATCGGCTTCGTCCGCCTGGCCCAGCGCCTCGAACACTGTCTCCGCTGCCAGCAGCCCGGACTTCATCGCCGTGTGCAGCCCCTTGATCTTGGCGAAGTTCAGCGTGCCCGCATCGCAGCCAATCAACAGGCCGCCGGGAAAGGTCATCTTTGGCAGGCAGTTGAGCCCGCCCTTGGTGATCGCCCGGGCGCCATAGGCAACCCGCTTGCCGCCTTCCAGGTACTGCTTGAGCAGCGGATGATGCTTCAAGCGCTGGAACTCATCGAAGGGCGACAGGTAGGGATTGGCATAGCTCAGATCGATGATCAGGCCGACCATCACCTGCTGGTTCTCGCCGTGATAGAGAAAGAAACCGCCGTGGGCGTTCTTGTCCAGGGGCCAGCCGGAGCCGTGCAACACCAATCCCGGTTCATGCATCTCGGCGGGCACGTCCCACAGCTCCTTCAAACCGATGCCGTAGTGCTGCGGATCCTTGCCCTCATCGAGCTTGAAGCGCTCGATCAGACGCTTGCCGATATGGCCGCGGGAGCCTTCGGCGAACAGGGTATATTTGCCACGCAGCTCCATGCCCGGCATATAGCCGCTCTTCTCGCTGCCGTCGGCGGCCACGCCCATGTCACCGGTGACGATGCCGCGTACGACGCCCTCATCATCGATCAGGGCTTCCTGGGCGGCAAAGCCGGGGAAGATCTCCACCCCCAGGGCCTCGGCCTGTTCGCCCAGCCAGCGGCACAGGTTGCCGGCGCTGATCACGTAATTCGGCGTCTCCCCGCCGACGTTGTGCATGGTCTTGGGCACCAGGGCGTTGGGCAGCTTCTGAGTCGACTCCGCGTTCTTGAGCAGATGCACCTCATCCCGGGTCGCAGGAACGGTCAATGGTGCGCCACGCTCGGCCCAGTCCGGGAAGAGCTCGGTCAGCGCCCGGGGCTCGAATACCGCCCCGGAGAGAATATGCGCGCCGACCTCGGAGCCTTTCTCGACCACGCATACGCTGAGTTCGCGCTCGGCCTCACCCGCCTGCTGCATCAAGCGGCAGGCGGCGGAGAGCCCCGCGGGTCCCGCGCCGACAATGACCACATCGAAATCCATTGATTCACGTTCCACGTCCTATCTCCTTCATCGATGACACTTCAATTGCGAAATTTTGCGCTTACGTCTTTGTACTTTATAGGTAAGGTGTTCGGTCTCTGCTATATTTGCAACGAGTGTTTCATATTTACAACGGGTGTTTTCAATATCAAATCCCGATTACATGCTTCATGTTACCGGGGCGTGCAAGCAAGCAACATGCGACTAAGCGCTTTATTGGGATGCTGGTAAAGCTATGGCACACTTGAACCGGATAAAAATCATTGCATGCTTGCATCCCGTAGGCGGGCAAGCCTTTACACTCTAGCGAGGACGCCATGAAAGTACTCGTCGCGGTCAAACGCGTCATCGATTACAACGTCAAGATTCGCGTCAAGACCGATCACTCCGACGTCGATCTCACCAACGTCAAGATGGCCATGAACCCCTTCTGCGAGATCGCCGTGGAGGAAGCGGTGCGTCTCAAGGAGCAGGGCGTGGCCACGGAAGTGGTGGCCGTCTCCATTGGCCCCAAGGCCGCTCAGGAACAGCTCAGGACCGCCCTGGCCCTGGGCGCCGATCGGGCCATTCATATTGAAACCGACGAACGGGTCGAGTCCCTGGCGGTGGCCAAGCTGCTGAAAAACGTCATCGACGAGGAACAGCCCCAACTGACCATCCTCGGCAAGCAGGCCATCGATACCGACAACAACCAGACCGGCCAGATGCTTGCCGCCCTGACCGGTCTGCCCCAGGGCACCTTCGCCTCCAAGCTTGAGGTCCAGGACGACAAGCTCCAGATCACCCGGGAGATCGACGGCGGCCTGCAACGCCTCGAACTCAGCCTGCCCGCCATCGTCACCACCGACCTGCGTCTGAACGAGCCGCGCTATGCCAAATTGCCGGACATCATGAAGGCCAAGAAAAAGCCGCTCGAGACCAAGAGCCCGGCGGATCTCGGCGTCGAGGTGGCCTCCAAGATCAGCCTGCTCAAGGTCGAGACCCCGGCGGAGCGCAAGGGCGGCATCAAGGTTGGCTCCGTGGACGAGCTGGTCGACAAACTCAAGAACGAAGCCAAGGTGCTTTGAACATAGTGCTTTGCAAGGAGCGTATCTTATGAGCCTATTGGTTCTCGCCGATCATCACGACGGCCATCTGGACGATGCCACCGCCAGCGTCATTGCGGCGGCCCGGCAGATTGCCGAGCATGCCGGCGGCGACGTCGATGTACTGATTGCCGGCGACGATGTCGGCAGCATTGCCGAAGCCGCAGCCAAGCTCGACGGCGTGACCCGGGTGCGGGTCGCGGACAACACCGTCTATGGCCACCAACTGGCCGAACCCCTGGCGGATCTATTGGTCAGTCTCGCGGATGACTACGCCTACGTGCTGACCAGCGCCTCCACGCAAGGCAAGAACGTACTGCCGCGCCTGGCCGCCCTCAAGGACGTGTCACAGCTCTCGGAAGTGATGGGGGTAGACAGCGCGGACACCTTCAAGCGCCCCATCTACGCCGGCAACGCCATCGCCACGGTGCAAAGCAGTGACGATCTCAAGGTCATGACCATCCGCACCACCGCCTTCGATGCCGTGGGGCAGAGTAACGATGCCGCCATCGAGCCCGTCGATACCGTGGTCGACAACAGTCTGTCGCGCTTCGTCGACGAGGAACTGGCCAAGAGCGAACGCCCGGAACTCGGCGGTGCCAAGGTCGTGGTCTCCGGCGGGCGCGGCATGGGCAACGGCGAGAACTTCAAACTGCTCGAAGGCATCGCCGACAAGCTCGGTGCCGCCATCGGCGCCTCCCGGGCCGCGGTGGATGCCGGTTTCGTGCCCAACGACTACCAGGTCGGTCAGACCGGCAAGATCGTCGCCCCGGAACTGTACATCGCCGTGGGCATCAGTGGGGCCATCCAGCACCTGGCGGGAATGAAGGACTCCAAGGTGATCGTCGCCATCAACAAGGACGAGGACGCGCCGATCTTTCAGGTGGCGGACTATGGTCTCGTCGGCGATCTGTTCGAGATCCTGCCGGAGCTGGAAAACAAGCTGTAGGAAGATCGGGATCTTCCAGATGGCGCTCTCCAGAGTTACCGGCCTGGTCGGCGACTTGTTCGAGATATTGCCGGAGCTGGAAAGCAAGCTGTAGGAAGATGGTGATCTTCCAGGCCGCGCTCTCCAAAGTTGCCGGCCTGGTCGGCGATCTGTTCGAGATTCGGTCGTAACGGGAACAAAAGTTGTGGCCTGAAAATGCCGTAAAAAGCCGGTGCCTGTAAAGGTACCGGTTTTTTTATGGATAATATTCAAGTTCAGAAAGTAGCCGAGCGAAGCCCCGGCTCTTTTCGGATAAAGCTAAAAAGAGAGATCGGCCCACACCGGCGCATGATCGGAAGGCTTTTGCATCGCGCGCAGTTCATAATCGATGCCGGCACCGCTTACCTTGTCGGCCAAGGGTGGGCTGGCCAGGATATAGTCGATGCGCAGGCCACGCTTGGGTTCACGTTCGAAGGCCTTTGACCGGTAGTCGAACCAGCTGAAGTAATCGTTGCTCTCAGGATGGCGAATCCGGTAGCAATCCTTCATGCCCCAATTCTTGATGCGTCCCAGCCATTCCCGTTCGATGGGCTGGAAGCTCGTCTTGCCTTCCCGTAGCCAGCGTTTGCGGTTGGGCTCCCCGATGCCGATATCGATGTCTTCCGGCGAAATATTGAAGTCGCCCATGATGGCAATGCGCTCGGTGGGGGAGTGATCCTCTTCAAGCAACCGCGCAAGCTGGGCGTAGAAGCGCTGCTTGTAAGGGAACTTGATGGGGTGGTCGATATTCTCGCCTTGAGGAAAATAACCGTTCCATACGGTCAGGGGCTCCCCGTCGGGGCAGATCAGGCGCGCACCGATCATGCGCTTCTGGGCATCTTCGGTGTCATCCGGGAAGCCGTAAAAAACCGCCTGGGGTTCCTGGCGGCAGAGCAGGGCGACACCGTAGTGGCCCTTCTGGCCATGATAGTAAACGTGATAGCCCAGCGCAGAGACGGCTTCAAGCGGGAATTCGTCGTCGTGTACCTTGGTTTCCTGCAAGCCAATAACGTCCGGTGAATGCGCCTCGATCAACGCCTCGAGCTGGTGCAGTCGGGCGCGAAGGCCATTGATGTTGAATGAAACCAGTCGCATCATGGCTCCTTGCCGGTATGATCTTCCTGACGTGGCTTTTCTGCCGGTTCGGTGGCATGCAGATCCAGTGTGGGAGCGCTACGCTCACGTTCGAGTTTGCGCGCCGCCTGGGCCTTGCGTTGCTGACGTTTCTTCTCGACATAGCGCCGAGAGGGTGTCACTTCATCCGGATTGTCCCGGCGCCATTTACGATAATCCTTGCGCTTGCCGGTACGGATGCTCACTTTGTCGGCAAGTGAGCGAGTCTTTTTTCTGCGCGTCATGATCGCTGTCCTGAATTCAGTGCAGTTGATTCTACCAGTCCTTCGAGAACCTGCCGACCGTGATCCTGCCCGGAATGGTGCCTGAATATCGGCAAACGCGCCCAAGCCGCCAATGGCTGTTACAATGGCCGCAGGTTTCACTCGATATCCATTCAACAACGGAACATTACCCCACGCCTATGAGTGAGTTGGAAAAGGCTTCTACACCAGCCCAGAACCGCCGCCCCAAGCGTCGGCGTCGCAAGCCACGCAAGTCTCAGTCCAGCTGGGATCTTCGGCACTTCCAGGTACCGCAGGTAGCAGGAAAATGGCGCTTTCACGATTTCGATCTGCCCTTGCCGCTGATGCATGCCATCCATGCCCTGGGCTTCGAATACTGCACACCGATCCAGGCCGAGGCCTTGAACCAGTCGCTGCTCGGTGGCGACGTGGTGGGCAAGGCTCAGACCGGTACCGGCAAGACAGCGGCCTTTCTGATCTCGATGCTGGCTTATTTTCTCGAGGAAAAAGCTCCGGAAGGTCAGAAAACGGGTGCACCCCGCGCCTTGATCATCGCGCCGACCCGGGAGCTTGCACTGCAGATCGAAAAGGATGCGAAGGCGCTGGCGCGCTTCACCTCGCTGAATGTCGCCAGTGTCGTGGGCGGCATGGATTATCAGAAGCAGCGCGATAATCTCGGCAAGCAGGTAGACATCCTGGTCGCCACTCCCGGACGGCTGCTCGACTTCCATCAGAAGCGGGATGTCGACCTGGGTGAAGTCGAGGTACTGGTACTGGACGAAGCGGATCGTATGCTGTCGATGGGCTTCATCCCCGACGTCAAGCGCATCATTCGCTACACGCCCAAGACCGAGGAGCGACAGACGTTCCTGTTCTCGGCGACCTTCACCGAGGATATTCTCAACCTGGCAAGCCAGTGGACGCACAAGCCTGCCCATGTCGAGATCGAGGTGACCGTCGAGAACGCCGCGGACATCGATCAGCGCGTCTATCTGGTCAGCGATGACGACAAGCAGCGTCTGCTGGTCAATCTGCTCAAGCAGGAGAGCTTCGACCGGGTCATGGTCTTTGGCAACCGTCGGGATCTGGTGCGCAAACTCGATGGCGTGCTGCGCAAGGCCGGTGTCGATGTGGCCATGCTGTCCGGCGACGTGCCCCAGAATCAGCGCATCAAGACACTCGAGCGCTTTCGCGAAGGGGAACTGACGGTGCTGGTGGCCACGGACGTGGCCGGTCGCGGCATCCACATCGACGACGTCAGCCATGTGATCAACTACACGCTGCCGGAAGATCCGGAAGACTACGTGCACCGTATCGGTCGTACCGGGCGTGCCGGGGCCAAGGGTGTATCGATCAGCTTCGTTGGCGAGGAAGATGCCTTCTCCCTGCCGGAAATCGAAAGCTATATCAACGACAAGCTGCCCTGCGAGCATCCGCCGGAAGGAATGCTCTGACGCATGCTCGATGAGGCATTGAAAGAGGAAATTCAGGGCGCTTACCGTCAGGTACTCGAAGGCCTCGATCTGACCCCGCGTTACGGCCAGCGGCTGATGATTGCCGAGATCGCGCGTACGCTGTCCGGCATCGAGGCGGATGAAAACGGTCGGCGGGTTTCCAACGAGCATGTCTGCGTACTCGAGGCGGGTACCGGTACCGGCAAGACCCTGGCTTATCTGCTGGCCGCCTTGCCGGTGGCGCGTGCTCGAGGCAAACGCCTGATCGTCTCCACCGCCACGGTCGCTCTGCAAGAGCAGGTGCTGCATCAGGATTTGCCCTCCCTCAAGCAACACAGCGGGCTGCATTTCGATTATGCCCTGGCCAAGGGGCGCGGGCGTTATCTATGCGTAGCCAAGCTCGACCAGGTGCTGGATGGTGTTGAAGGCAATCCTACGCTATCGCTGTTCGAACAAGCCCTGGAGTCCCGCGATGGGGATGATTTTCACGGGTTGGTTCAGGAAATGGCCGACGCCTATGGCAGCGGGCGCTGGGAAGGCGATCGGGATAGCTGGCCGGTCGCGATCGACGACAGCAGCTGGCGGCAGTTGACCACGGATCACCGGCAGTGCACCAATCGACGTTGCGGTCATTTCGGGGCCTGTGCGTTTTTTCGTGCCCGACGTCATCTCGACCAAGCCGATATCATCGTGACCAATCACGATCTGGTGCTGGCGGATCTTTCCCTCGGCGGCGGCCTGGTGCTGCCGTCTCCCAAGGACTGCATCTATATCTTCGATGAAGGGCACCATCTGCCGGACAAGGCACTGGAGCACTTCTATCATCGTTTCGGCGTCAATGCCGCACTGCGCTGGCTGCGTACGCTCAAGAAATCATTGACCGAGCTCAACACGGCCTTGGGTTCCCAGGCGACGCTGGCGCGTCTGTTGGCGGGCTTTCCTGATCTGATCGCCGCCATCGAGCCGCGTCTTGGCGAAGCCTATTCACTCGGTCATCAGCTGGCGGATGTGCCCAACGGGGCAGGTGAGGAGACGCGTCATCATCGCTTCGCCTTGGGGCGTGCGCCACAGCCCTTGCGCGACATGGCAGCGGCACTGGTGGTGCCGTTTGCCGAGCTGGCACGCAATCTCGAGAGCATGGCAGACATCATGCGGGAAAGCCTCGATCCGGATAAGGCCACTGGCTTGTCCCGGGAACAGGCGGAGCCTTGGTTGCCTTTAGTGGCATTGCTGCAGGGCCGCGCCCTGGAGGCCAATGCCCTGTGGCAGGCCATGGCCGCGGACGATGCCCAGGGTGAACCGCCTCAGGCGCGCTGGTTGACCTTCGATCAGCAGGGTGGCGATGCCGAGTTGACCTTCTCCGCCAGCCCGGTGTCCGCGGCGGAAACCCTGGCACGCTATCTGTGGGGCAACTGCTATGGTGCGGTGATTACCTCGGCGACGCTGACAGCGTTGGGCCGCTTCGAGCGGTTGCAGGAGCGCGCGGGGCTCGCCAATCGTTACCGTTACCAGTGCCTGCCGAGTCCGTTCGACTATTCCAAGGCGGTGCTCAGCGTACCCCATGAAGCGGTGGATCCCGGTGATCGCGATGCTCATGAGCGTGCCATCGTCGAGTTTGTCACGGCACTGGGTGACAAGGAGGCGGCGCTGGTACTGTTCTCCTCTCGGGTGCAGCTGAGAGCGGTGGAAAAGGCGCTGCCGAGGATTCAGCAAGAGCGGGTGTTGGCTCAGGACCGGCTACCCAAGCGCGAATTGATCGAGCGGCATCGCAAGCGCATCGATGCGGGGGAGAGCAGCGTCATCTTTGGTCTTGCGAGCTTTGCCGAAGGCATCGATCTGCCCGGCGACTACCTGACCCATGTGGTGGTCACCCGCCTGCCCTTCGCGGTGCCGGACGATCCAGTGGGTGCGACGCTTGCCGAGTGGATCGAGAGCCGCGGCGGCAACCCTTTCATGCGTATCTCGGTGCCGGATGCCTCGATCAAGCTGGTTCAGGCCTGTGGCAGGCTGATTCGCAAGGAGTCCGATCAGGGGCGCATCACCCTACTCGACCGGCGAGTGCTGACGCGGCGTTATGGGCGGGCGCTGCTCGATTCGCTGCCGCCATTTCGGCGTGAAATCGACGGGCAGCCGCAAGCTTGAGGTTACTTTGCACTGTTAAAACATGTCCGGGCCTGTCGATGACAGGCCCGGGCTTTGCATTGCTCAGTCTCAAGCCGCCTCATGGCGCCTGCCGAGCACTTGGCGCAGCTTTTCCGCCATCTCGCGGAAGCTCTCCACTGTGGTGTCCCAATCGATGCAGGCATCGGTGATCGAGACGCCATACGTCAACTGGCTGCGATCCTCGGGCATCTTCTGATTGCCCCAGCCCAAGTGCGATTCGACCATCAGCCCCATGATCGAACGGTTGCCCTCAAGAATCTGATTGGTGACGTTTTCCATCACCAACGGCTGCAGCGCAGGGTCCTTGTTGGAATTGGCGTGAGAGCAGTCGATCATGATATTGGGCTTGACGCCGCCCTTGCTTAACTCCTGCTCTGCCAGGGTCACGCTGACACTGTCGTAGTTGGGCTTGCCGTTACCGCCGCGCAGCACCACATGGCCGTAGGCGTTGCCTCGTGTGCGGATGATCGCCACCTGGCCGGTCTGATCGATCCCCAGGAAGTTATGCGGATGGGCGACGGATTGCAGCGCATTGATGGCGACGTCCAGGCTGCCATCGGTGCCATTCTTGAAACCGACCGGGCAGGAGAGGCCGGAGGCCATTTCCCGGTGAGTCTGGGATTCCGTGGTACGCGCCCCCACCGCGGACCAACTGATGCAATCCTGTAAATATTGGGGAGAAATCGGATCGAGGGCCTCGGTAGCCAGAGGCAACCCCATCTCGCTTAGTTCCACAAGCAGGCCTCGGGCGATATGCAGGCCTTCTTCGATCTCGAAGGAGTCGTTGAGGTGCGGATCATTGATCAGCCCTTTCCAGCCCACGGTGGTGCGTGGCTTTTCAAAGTAGACGCGCATCACGATATACAGGCTATCGCTGACCTCATGGGCCAGTTGTTTCAGACGCTGCGCATAGTCTCTTGCTGCTTCGATATCGTGTATCGAGCAGGGCCCAACGACCATCAACAACCGTGGATCCTCTCCATCGAGGATGCGCTGTATGGTACGCCGGCCTTCGATGACGGTCTTTTCCGCAGCCTCGGTAAGCGGCACTGCCTTTTTCAAGGCTTCCGGGGTGATGAGAACGTCCTGCGCAAGGACGTTGAGATTGTTAACCTGTTGATCGGACATTCAGATACCTGTGATGATTCGCACTGAGGAGCAATGTTGTCTACTATCGCTTGTCGTCCGTGGAAAAATCAATGACCCAAGGAGGCTTCTCGTCATCAGTCGAAGGCTTCGAACGTCAATGCTTTTGATCGGGTATCGGGAAAACAGGAATGCTTGTGTATAGTCGTTCTTTCATTTTCAGACCGCGGACCGCCACCATGACCCCGAGTAGTGCCAACGCGTGTATTGCCTGTCTCAAGGCTGTCTGCCCCTGCGGGGAGGAAGTGAATGGGCAATAGGGAAACCGATCAACAACTTGTATTGCGGGCTCAGAAGGGGGATACACGCGCTTTCGACTTGTTGGTAAAAAAGTATCAGCACAAGATTTTGGGATTGATCGGGCGTTACGTGCATGATCACGCGGAAGTACAGGATGTCGCTCAGGAAGCGTTTATCAAGGCCTATCGTGCGCTAGGTAAATTTCGTGCCGAAAGTGCCTTTTATACCTGGATGTACCGTATTGCCATCAATACCGCCAAGAACCATCTCGTGTCCAAGGGGCGCCGCCCTCCAGGAAGCGATCTGGATATCAACGATGCCGAGATCGTCGATCATAGTGGACGCCTGGCGGATTCAGAGACGCCAGAAGCTTCCCTGGCTCGAGATGAATTGGAAACCGCCATTTTTGCGGCGATTGAAGCGCTTCCGGAAGATCTGCGTACCGCTATAACGCTGCGTGAACTCGATGGGCTTTCCTACGAGGATATTGCCAATATCATGCAATGCCCGGTAGGAACCGTGCGTTCGCGCATCTTTCGTGCCAGAGAAGCCGTCGACAGGCATATTCAGCCATTACTTTCTCGCGGTGACAGCGAAGAAGCAGTGTATGAGTGATCTAGTAAAATTTTTATAAAAACACTGAACTGTCCGCGTGGAGCGACGTCATAGGAAGTGTTCGCACCTTGTGAGTGCCGGGGGGAGGTTCACGCAGCAATGTGTGGCCATCGATGAATCAAGCGAAAATAACGAGCTACACCGAGCTCGACTGTGCGTCTTATTTGATGTGGGGGTGTTGAAATGAAGGACAATTGTCGCGAATCGCTGTCCGTGATGATGGACAATGAAGGCGATGAGCTGGAATTGCGTCGCGTTCTAAAATCACTCGCCAATCAGTCGGACGATAGCCAAGCCTGGCGACGTTACCATCTCGCGCGAAGCGTGATGCAACGAGATTACTCCATCGATGTATCCACGGATATCTCCGAACGCGTGCTGGCCAGTCTGGAAAGCGAACCTGCCCCCCAGGCCTCTTCAAATGACATCGCAACGGACAACAAGGCTTCGTCTCAAGGTGGCAGCCTTTCCTTTGCCAGTAGTGCCGCCGTTGCCGCTACCGTCTCTCTCATGGTGATCGCCGGTGCGCAGTTCTACAATAGTGGCAGTAGCACCGGTACCTCGCCCAATGCGGTCAATGGCAATAGCGGCGTGGTCAACGCCAATTCCGGGTTTGGTTCGAGCGTGCAACCAGCGTCCATGCCCAGAAGCCGCACACTGCCATCTGTTGATGTCATGAACCTGCCAGCGTTTCGTCCTTCCATGGCTTACGGTAACGGTCTGACGGAAGTAGGTTTTGACGCCGATATGCCAATGTTCATGGCACCCTATGCTTCAACGTCGCAGCGCACCGAGAAAGAGCAGTCGCAACTGCTACAGAACTATCTGGAACGCCACGCCGAAGGAGCTGCGCATCGCTCTGGCGAGGCCTGGATTCCCTTGTTACGCGCTTCTTCCCAGGAAAATCCGAGTATTCGCTGATGTTGTCGCCGCTAAAAGCGGCTCTGTACGGAATCGTGGCGATCTCTGTGTCATGTTTGTCGAGCGCGGCCATGGCTGCCTCCGAAAACAGTTTCGATTGCCGACAGCTAGCCGATAATACAAAACTGGCGTCGCCGCTTGACTGGCTTGAGCGTAGCATGATGGCAAGCCAATGCTATGTGTTTCGTGCGCAAGCCATACGCATCAGCCCTGACGGAGTGCGCACCCTGGCACTGGTTCATGAAATTCATGATGGTGTAGTCCGGGAAGTGACCCGCTATCTTGACGGCCCCGCAGTCATATACGAGCGCTATGGACGCCTTGGGCGCAACGGCATATTGATGCGACGTTCGGCGAACAGTGCTTCAGCGTTTGCATTACAGGGTATCGATCGTCACTACCGTCTAACCCTTGGCGGCGAAGAGCGGATGGCAGGGCGCTCCAGCATGCGCCTGGACATCGAGCCCCGTGACGAATTACGTTATGGCCATCGGCTATGGCTCGATGTGACGACCGGTTTGCCACTCAAGCAGAACCTTGTCGACGCAGAAGGTAATATCCTCGAAACATTTCAGATGACCGAATTGATCGAGCCAACGCTCTATTCTCAAGTAGTTCCGCTCGAGTCTTTGCAGGACATGCCTTCAGGCCCTTGGCAGCCAGGCTGGCTCCCGCCCGGATATGCTTCCATACCGTTGCCGCCGACACCCGGGATTTCCAGCAAGGCCATGAGCCACAGGCTTTACAGCGATGGCTTGTCCAGTTTCAGCCTTTTCGTCCAACCGCTTAAAAGCGATCATGAGGCACTGTTGCCCGGCATCCATCGTCTAGGGGTTTCCTACGCGGCGGTACGCCATTTACGCCTCGATGAAGCGCACACCCTGCAGGTGGTAGTGTTGGGCGAATTGCCTCCAAAGGTTCTTCATCGAATCGCTTCCCGGATGCAGTACAAGGGAGCTGATCGGGATCAGCAAGATCCTGCACCGTGAACGAACAAGACTCGATTAAAAGACCGCCACCGCAATGGTTGGAAGAACGAGGCGTCGTCGTTGCACTCTTTGCAGGTGGAGCATGGGTCGAGGCTCGATCTCAGAGTGGCTGCAACGGCTGTACCAGATCCGGTTGTGGTACGGGACTGCTGAGGCGCCGGCGTCCTTCGAACTTGGCGGTTTATACGGACACGCCGCTGTGTATCGGCAATCGAGTGCGTTTGGGGATATCGTCAACAAGGTTCTTGCATGGCACCCTGATCGTTTACGGTTTGCCGCTGCTCACTGCGGTTCTGGCCGGAGGACTTGCCGAGATGCTGCTTTCTCCCGGGCAACTGGCTGTGCCGTTCGCGTTTGCGGGGGGGCTTTTTGTCGGCTGTTTATTGAGCCGCCATCAGTTGCAACGGCATCAGCGTCGATACCAACCTATACTGCTGGCAGTAGAACCCGAGTAACGATGTCGCTATCAAGATGGGCTATCAAATAGTTTGGCATGGTTGCTGAACTCTCGGCTTGCAGTGATATCCAATGTTTCCGAAAGAAAGCGCGACTGATCTGAGGCCGCGTCTTAAGGAAAAAGAAACCTTTTGGCATACAGCAGGTAACCAGGAGTACTTGATGCAACGCATCCCACGACATCTATCATTATGGCTAATGCTGATGGTAACGGCATTTTTCATGCAGACCGCCCAAGCGCGAGAGTTGCCTGATTTCACGGAACTGGTCAAGCAGGCGGCACCCGGTGTCGTCAATATTTCCAGCACCCGGGAAGTCGAGCGACGCAGCATGCCCTTTGGGGGATCTCAAGGCCAGGACATTCCCGAATTCTTCCGCCGCTTCTTCGAGGATCAAATGCCGCCGGGGCACGGGCAGCGTGGCCCGGGGAGCGCTCAGGAGTTGCAGTCGCTGGGTTCGGGATTCGTCATCAGCAAGGACGGCTATGTGTTGACCAATGCTCACGTGGTCGATGGGGCCGATTCGATCGTGGTGCGCTTGAACGATCGCCGCGAACTCGATGCGGAACTGATTGGTGCCGATAACAAGACGGATATCGCACTGCTCAAGATCGATGGTGACGACCTACCCACGCTCAATCTAGGGGATTCGGAAAAGCTCGAGGTCGGCGAGTGGGTCGCGGCAATCGGCTCGCCTTTCGGTTTCGATCACTCCGTGACCGCGGGTATCGTCAGTGCCATCAATCGCACCCTGCCAAGCGATGCCTATGTGCCTTTCATTCAGACCGATGTCGCCATCAACCCCGGTAACTCCGGTGGGCCGTTGTTCAATCTCGAAGGCCAGGTGGTGGGTATCAATTCGCAGATATTCACCCGCAGTGGCGGATTCATGGGCTTGTCTTTCGCCATACCGATCAATGTGGCGATGGATATTGCCGATCAGTTGCGTGATGACGGGCGAGTCAGCCGTGGCTGGCTCGGCGTGGTAATTCAGCCGGTATCGAAGGATCTGGCAGAATCCTTCGGCATGGATGGCCCGGAAGGGGCACTAATAGCCGATGTTGCACCGGATGCGCCGGCGGCCAAGGCAGGGTTGAAGGCGGGTGACATCGTCCTGTCCGTCGATGGTGAAACGGTTGAGCGTTCCGCCACGTTGCCGCGATTGGTGGGTCGTGTCGATCCGGGCAACGATGCCGAACTCGAGATACTGCGTAACGGCAAGCGTATTACCAAGACCGTGACCGTAGGGGACTGGCCGGAAGAAGGTATGCCCATGGCCTCCTCGGGTGGCAAGGGCGATCCTCGTACGCGCCTGGGGGTAACGGTTGCATCACTCAGTGACGAGCAGCTTGAAAGCCTCGACCTGTCGTCCGGCGTGCGGGTCGAACAAGTCGCCCCGGATAGCGTGGCCGCCAGTGCTGGCGTTCGTCCGGGAGACATCATCGTCTCGCTGGATCAGCAGGATATCGATTCCGCCAAGCGCTTGAGTGACGTGGTGAGCAGCATCGAGGGCAATCGCGCGGTGCCGTTACGGCTCTACCGCGATGGTCGGTCGCTGTTCGTGGCCTTGCGATTGGGTGAGAAATGATAGCGCGGTAATTCACGTGATAGTTGAAAACGGGGCCATGTGCCCCGTTTTTTTGTTGTCTCACCCATTCTCGAGTCGAGCTTGGACAGGTCTTGCCTGGTTAAAGTATTCCCCTGCAGGGGGCGATAAACACTATCGCCGCAGGTAAAACCTGGCCCGAGACTTTATGCCGGGAATAAGAAAACTTGCTGACTACCCTGATCACAATCGACTCGTACGAATCGGAACTTCTTTTATGACCCAGAAAGCAGACCCACGCGCAATCAAGGAATCCCACGACGAATCCAATGGAAGCAGCGATCAATCGGCCTCGCTATGGCGAGCCATTCATCGCTCACAGGCCATCATCGAATTCGATACCGATGGTCAGATTCTTGATGCCAATCAGAACTTTCTGGATGCGGTGGGCTATGGTCTCGATGAGATTCGCGGGCAGCATCATCGTATCTTCTGCGACGATGGCTATGCCAAGAGCGAAGAGTATCGCAAGTTCTGGCAGGCTCTAAAGCGCGGTGAATTTGCCAGCGGTGAGTTCAAGCGTATTGACAAGAACCAAAATGAAATCTGGCTGAATGCCACCTACAATCCGATCTTCGATGCAAAGGGGCAGCCCTACAAAGTAGTCAAGTTCGCGTCCGACATCACCGCGCAAAAGCACAAGAACGCGGAGTTCGAAAGCCAGATCGACGCGATTGGACGCTCTCAGGCCGTCATCGAGTTCGATCTCAACGGCGTTGTAACCGCCGCCAATGACAATTTTCTCAAGACGGTAGGCTATTCCCGAGATGCGGTCATTGGTCAACACCACCGTATATTCTGCGATGAAAGCTATGCTCGAAGCGAAGCCTACCAGGAGTTTTGGGAACAGCTGGGGCGGGGTGAATTCATTAGCGGGGAATTCCAGCGACAGCATCGCAGAGGGCATGCCATCTGGCTGCAGGCGACCTACAATCCTATCCTGGACCCATCTAGGCGCGCCTATAAGGTCATCAAGTTCGCCAACGACATCACCGAGCAAAAGCGACTCAATGCCGAATTCGAGGGCAAGGTCAATGCCATCGACCGCGCCCAGGCGGTGATCGAGTTCGATATGGAAGGACACGTGCTGACCGCCAACCAGCAGTTTCTGGCAACGACAGGCTATGCGCTGAAGGATATCCAGGGGCAGCACCACAAGCTTTTCTGCGAGCCGAAACATGCCAAGAGCGAAGAGTACAAGAGCTTCTGGGCGAAGCTGCGCCGTGGAGAATTCGTCGCAGGGGAATTCAAGCGTCTGGGTAGCGACAAGCGCGAGATATGGTTGCAGGCCACCTACAATCCGATTTTCGATGTCGCAGGCAAGCTCACCAAGATAGTCAAGTTCGCCACGGACGTGACGGAAAGCAAACGCAGTAACGCCGAGTTCGAGGGCAAGGTCAATGCCATGGATCGTGCCCAGGCGGTCATCAAATTCGATCTGAAAGGCAATATCCTGACGGCCAATCGCAATTTTCTCGACACCGTGGGTTACCACGCCGACGAGATTCTCGGTCAGCATCACCGCATGTTCTGTGAGCAGACGTACGTCGTCAGCGCGGAATATCGTGATTTCTGGCAGGCATTGAATCGCGGCGAGTTCTTCAATGGACGCTTCATGCGGCTGGGCAAGCACGGGCGGCAGGTATGGATTCAGGCGACCTACAATCCGATTTTCAACGCCAACGGCGAGCCCTACAAGATCGTGAAGTTCGCCACCGACATCACGGCTCAGGTCGAACTGGAAACGAGCATCCAGCAGCAGTCGGAGGCAATGAATGCTTCGATTCTGGAACTCAACAAGGCGATCAATGGCATTGCCGAGCATACCCGGGTCACCCGGGAGCTAGCACAAGGGACACGAAGCGAAGCCGAGCGGGGCAATCGG
The DNA here is from genome assembly GCF_947493865.1 of uncultured Halomonas sp. Classification (GTDB taxonomy): domain Bacteria; phylum Pseudomonadota; class Gammaproteobacteria; order Pseudomonadales; family Halomonadaceae; genus Modicisalibacter. The sequence continues at coordinate 63,114 of NZ_CANLTC010000007.1, read as the reverse complement.
GCACTGCAGGATTCGAGCGAAGCCATGGCGGCGATTCAGAAATCCTCCGAGGACATCGATGACATCGTCAAGACGATCGGTGAAATCGCCGCACAGACCAATCTGCTGGCCTTCAATGCCGCCATCGAAGCGGCGCGAGCCGGGGAGCATGGCCTTGGGTTCTCCGTCGTGGCGGACGAGGTGCGCAAGCTGGCCGAGAAATCCGGTGATGCCACGCGTCAGATCAATCGCTTGCTGGGGGAGTCGCTGAAGTGTATCGACAATGGCAATGACGTTTCCCGACGTGCCCAGGAGGCCTTCTCGCGCATTACCGAAGGGGTCGAGCAGACGACCTCCGCAGTCGAGCAGATCGACGTCACCGCCTCGTCCCAGTTGGATACCGCCGCACACGTCGAGAAGCTGATTCAGGGGCTGGCCAGGGCGACGCGCAAGCATTCATCGGAAGGGCTTTCGAAGTCCGCCTGAGTCGTCTCTTGAATAGGATGAATGTCGCATGAGTCAACGCACATTGGGCATCCTGGGCCTCGGTGAAAGCATCGTCGCCCTGGACGCATGCCATCTGCTGGAAGTCGTGAAACCCGACACGCCCCTGGTGCCACGACCCCTGGCGCCGGCCTGGTCCTTGGGAACGTTCAGGCTGAGGGATTCGCTCATCCCCTGTGTGGACCTGGCCGGGCTTTTACAGCTTGGTTCCAGCGAGGCGTCAGGATCGGCGGAGAAGCATATCGCCATCGTGAACTATCGTGGTGGACACTTTGGCCTGCTCGTCGATCGCGCTTATGACATGATCACCGTCGAACAGAGCCAGATGAGCGCCTTGGGCAAGGGAGCCGGAGCGGCCAGTGAGCTCACTCCCTGGCTGGTAACCCATCCTGTTTCAGGGCAGCCGATCTATCTGCTGGATATCGACGTTCTTTTCTCGTTGGAAGGCATGGTGCTGGCTTTCGAGGATGTCGACCAGGCATCGTCATCGCCAACGGCCCTGGAGAACGACGCACAGCAACACGCACGCCGCTCGCATCGCTATCTACTTGTCGATATCGAAGAAGCGACCCTTGCCATCGACACCACCGTGGTCAGCGAAATCACTGCCTGCGGCGCGGTTGAGAGGCCGGTAGTGAACGTCGAGGCATATCTGGGTAACGTGGTGCTACGTGACATGCGTATTCCGATCTTCGATCCAGGGATGCTGATTGGCTATCCGCCATTGACGTCGTCGCCCTCCCATGTGGTCGTGCTCAATACCGACAGCGGGCGTATCGGCTTGGCGGTCACGCACATCAATACCATCTGTGCCTTCGATGACAGCGATCTGCACCCGCTGCCCGGTGCAGACCAGGCCGCCGATCATGTTACCGGAGTATTGAGTCGGCCTGGCCAAGACGATGCCTTGTGCCTCGATTACCGTCAGCTGTTTACCGGAGAGGCGCTGGGGGCATTGGCGCAGATTCATGCCCGTCTGGGTGACGAAGTCAGCGATCGGCGCACTCAGCAGGAGTGGCAGCGCTTTGCCTTCGTGCATTTTGAAAGTGGCGGGCGCTATGTCGAGCTGCTCGAGCAGCTGGATGCGGTGCTGCCCTTGCCGGAAAACCTGCTGCCGCTGAAAGAGGACGGGCCCTTTTTCGCCGCCATGCGCCACCGGGAGCAGACGGTCTCTCTGGTGGATCTGCGGATACTATTGGGCAAGAATGCAGATGAACCTGCAGAGCATGTGCTGGTGGCGGACAGCGGCCAGGGCATGGTGGGTTTTATGGTGGATCAGGTCACAAGAATTGAATACATGGAGGCGCCCGCAAACAGCTTTGTCGTGCGTTGGCGTGGCGACGTGAATCCCGACGCCCCGCCGGTCGAGCAGGCGAAACGGATGATTGCCGTGGGTGAGGGTGCGCAGCAACAGATCCATTCCGTCCTCTGTCTGCAGACCCTGGCCCGCATGCTGGTACAGTCGGACAGGCAACAGACTCCGGTGGCGTCAACCTAGTCTGCGCATTACTGTCCTTGGCCTCGCCTTGTCGGTACAATAGCCCCACATTTTTGGCGCCTTTTGCTTCATAAAAGGCGCAATTATCAGGGCGGAAAGAGAGTCAATGGCAGACACGGCGAGTTCCGATCGAATCACGCATATCCGAAACTTCTCGATCATCGCGCATATCGATCACGGCAAATCGACCCTGGCGGATCGCATCATTCAGCTATGCGGCGGTTTGACCGAGCGGGAACTCAAGGAACAGGTGCTCGATTCAATGGATATCGAGCGCGAGCGGGGTATCACCATCAAGGCGCAATCGGTGACCCTGGATTACCGCGCCGACAATGGCGAGCTTTATCAGCTCAACTTCATCGATACCCCGGGGCACGTGGACTTCTCCTACGAAGTATCACGGTCGTTGTACGCCTGCGAAGGTGCCTTGCTGGTGGTCGATGCCGCTCAGGGCGTCGAGGCGCAATCCGTGGCCAACTGCTATACCGCCATCGCCCAGAATCTCGAAGTGCTTCCGGTGCTCAACAAGATCGATCTACCTCAGGCCGATCCGGATCGCGTCGCTCAGGAAATCGAAGAGATCATCGGCCTGGATGCGGTGGATGCCTGTCAGGTATCCGCCAAGACCGGGATCGGTATGGAAGCCCTGCTCGAGCGTCTGGTACGGGACATCCCCCACCCCAAGGGTAGCGCCGAGGCACCGCTGCAGGCGTTGATCGTCGATTCCTGGTTCGACAATTACCTGGGAGTGGTCTCCCTGGTGCGAATTTTCGATGGCACCCTGAAGAAGGGCGACAAGATTCGCATGATATCCACCGGGCGCGACTGGGAAGCGAATGAGGTAGGTGTATTCACCCCCAAGCGCCACCAGACCGGCGTGCTGCGTGCCGGCGAGGTAGGGTTCGTGGTGGCAGGTATCAAGGATATTCATGGCGCCCCGGTGGGGGATACCATCACCCACGCCAAGACGCCGAATGTCGAACGGTTGCCGGGCTTCCAGAAGATCAAGCCTCAGGTCTATGCGGGCATGTTCCCGGTCAGCGCGGACGATTACGAGACGTTTCGCGACGCGCTGGAAAAACTCGCCCTGAACGATGCCTCCTTGCAGTACGAGCCGGAAAACTCCGATGCGCTGGGCTTTGGCTTCCGGGTTGGTTTTCTTGGCACGCTGCACATGGAGATCATTCAGGAGCGGTTGGAGCGTGAATACGATCTCGATCTTCTGACCACGGCACCCACGGTGGTCTACGAGCTTGCAATGGATGATGGCGAGATACGTTACGTCGCCAATCCTTCCAAACTGCCGGACATGACCAATGTCGACGAGATGCGCGAGCCCATCGTGCGGGCCAGTATTCTGGTGCCCCAGGAGTTCGTCGGTAACGTCATCGCCGAGTGCGAACAGCGCCGCGGCACCCAGCTCGACATGCAGTTCCTGGGCAATCAGATCCAGCTGGTTTACGAGTTGCCCATGAGCGAGGTCGTCATGGATTTCTTCGACCGGCTCAAGTCGATCTCCCGTGGCTATGCGTCTCTGGATTATGGCTTCGAGCGCTTCGAGGCCGCCAAGCTGGTACGCCTGGACGTGCTGATAAACGGTGACAAGGTCGATGCCCTGGCGGCGATCATTCATCGCGATCACGCCCATGGACGCGGTCGTTCCCTGGTCGAGAAAATGAAGGAACTTATTCCTCGACAGATGTTCGATGTGGCTATTCAGGCCGCGATCGGTGGGCAGGTGGTGGCGCGTTCCACCGTCAAGGCCCTGCGCAAGAACGTCACCGCCAAGTGTTATGGGGGCGATGTGAGCCGTAAGAAGAAGCTGCTGGAAAAGCAGAAGGCGGGCAAGAAGCGCATGAAGCAAGTAGGACGCGTGGAAATCCCTCAGGATGCTTTTTTGGCCGTGCTCAAGGTAAACGACTAGGTTCGTCTGACAATGTCCGCGCTTGCCGGTTTTTCGCAGAAAACCTAACTAATTTCAAGAACCATCAGGATCAAGACGACTCATGGATTTTTCGCTGTTGTTAGTGGTGGCCGTGGCCGTCACTGGATTGGTATGGCTACTGGATATCCTATGGTGGCGGCCCAGGCGACGTGCCAGGTTGGCCAAGGCAGCGTCCACGGATGGCGCGGCACTGGATGACGCCACTCGGCGCAAGATCGGGAAAGAGCCCTGGCCGGTGGATTATGCCCGCTCGTTCTTCCCGGTGCTGCTTGTCGTGCTGCTGTTGCGCAGCTTTCTGGTGGAGCCCTTTCAGATTCCTTCAGGGTCGATGCGCCCGACGCTGGAAATCGGCGATTTCATCCTGGTCAACAAGTTCACCTATGGTTTACGCCTACCAGTGACCCACACGGAGATCGTCGATCTTGGCGAACCCGAACGTGGCGATGTCATGGTCTTTCGTTTTCCGCAGGATACGTCGGTCAACTTCATCAAGCGTGTCGCCGGCTTGCCCGGTGATCGTATTCGCTACGAAAATAAGCAGCTCTACATCAACGGCGAGCCCGTGCCCAAGGAGTTGATCGACGCCGACCCCGAAAAAGCGCCGGGAGAGAAGCTTTTCGATGAGCAACTCGGTGAACGGCTTCATGATATCTACAACAATCCGCTGGACCCTGGCCCACAGCTTCGCGAAGTGATCGTCCCGGAGGGGCACTACTTCATGATGGGCGACAACCGGGATCATTCCAATGACAGTCGTTACTGGGGCTTCGTGCCGGAAGAAAACATCGTAGGCAAGGCCTTCGCCGTATGGATGCACTGGGATGGCGGACTGCCCAGCTTTACTTCGGTGCGTGCCATCAAATGAACCTGCCGAAACGCTCCATTTCTCTTGAACAACAGTACGGATCGGGAGTCTCGTGAGTACCTCTCTCACAGCATTCGGCCACCGGATAGGCTATTCATTTCGCGATGCCAGTCTATTGGAACTGGCCTTGACCCATCGCAGTTACGGTGGCGACAACAATGAGCGGCTGGAATTCCTGGGTGATTCCATCGTCAATTTCGTGATTGGCGAGGCCTTGTTTCGGCGCTTTCCCCAGGCCCGGGAAGGTCAGCTTTCACGCCTGCGGGCGCGGCTCGTCAAGGGCAAGACCCTGGCGGAAGTAGCGCGGGAGTTTTCCGTGGGCGAGCAGCTACGCCTGGGCTCCGGTGAGATGAAAAGCGGCGGCTATCGCCGGGATTCGATTCTGGCGGATACTCTTGAAGCCCTGATCGGCGCCATCTATCTGGACAGCGACATGCAGACGGTCAAGGTGCGGGTGCTCTCCTGGTATGCCACTCGGCTCGAAGCGATCAATCTGCAGGATACTCAGAAGGACCCCAAGACGCGGCTGCAGGAATTCTTGCAGTCGCGGCAGATGGCGCTACCACGTTATGAGGTGATCTCGGTGGAAGGCGAAGCCCATGCCCAAACCTTCACCATCGAGTGCCATATCGATGCGCTGGCGGATCATACCGTGGGTATTGGCAACAGCCGTCGCCATGCGGAGCAGGAAGCCGCAGGCAAGGCATTATTGCAGATCGAGTCGAAAGGAACCCGAACATGACACAGCGTTGCGGTTTCGTGGCCATTGTCGGTCGTCCCAATGTCGGCAAATCGACGTTGATGAATCGTATTCTGGGCCAGAAGATCTCGATCACCTCGCGCCGGCCGCAAACCACCCGTCATCAAGTGACAGGCATCAAGACCGAGGGCGAGACTCAGTTCATCTATGTCGACACTCCGGGGATACATCGTCAGACCAAGGATCGCAACAAGGCCATCAACCGCTTCATGAATCAGGCGGCGACCCAGGCCCTGCGCGACGTGGACTGTGTGGTGTTCCTCATCGATCGCATGCGCTGGACACGTGAAGACGACGTGGTGCTCGACAAGCTGACGCACGTTCAGGCGCCAGTGGTTCTGGCGCTGAACAAGGTCGATTGGCTCGAGGACAAGACGGAGTTGCTGCCCTGGCTCGAACAGCTGCAGAAAAAGCGCGAGTTTGCTGCCATCATGCCCATTTCCGCCAAGCACGGCACCAACGTGCCCGAACTGGAAGCGGAAGTCGCCAAGTATCTGCCGGAAGGAGTGCACCACTTTCCCGACGATCAGATCACCGATCGTAGTCAGCGTTTTCTGGTCGCTGAACTGGTGCGTGAGAAGGTCATGCGCCAGCTGGGGGATGAGCTGCCTTACCAGATGACCGTCGAGATCGAGGAGTTTCGCGATGAAGGTCGCATCGTGCACATCAGTGCCCTGATGCTGGTGGAGCGCCCCGGTCAGAAGAAGATCCTGATCGGTGAAAAGGGCGATCGGATCAAGAAGATCGGGCGAGAAGCACGGCTCGAGATGGAGAAGGCGCTGGATGCCAAGGTCATGCTCAACCTGTGGGTCAAGGTCAAGCGCGGCTGGTCCGATGACGAGCGGGCGCTCAAGAGCCTGGGTTATGATCACGATAGACGCTGACAACGCATCTGAATACGGTCATTTTTCGACTCGAATGTCAGAACTCTTTTCATGACACCACAGCCTGCTTATCTGCTGCACAAACGGCCCTATAGAGAAACCAGCGCCCTGGTCGAATTGATCACCCTCGAGCATGGTCGGGTGCGTGCCGTGGCTCAGGGGGTTCAGCGTGGCGGGAGCAAGGCGCGAGGGCGCCTGCAACCTTTTACACCGCTGCATGTGACCTGGGTCGGCGATGCGGAACTCAAGCGCCTGCGTCTGATGGAGACCAACGGTACGGCGGCACTATTGGCCGGGGAAGGCTTGCTGTGTGGTCTGTATGCCAATGAATTGCTGATCCGCACATTGCCGCCCCTGTTGCCGGTACACGATGTGTTCGCCTTTTATGGCGCCTTGTTCAATGCGCTGCCCATCCCTGCAGAGCGAGCGCCAGCGCTGCGTCGTCTGGAGATCGCGCTACTGGAAGCACTGGACGCGGAGCCGGTATTTCGTGATACCGACGATCGCGAACTGGATCTGCAGCGGCACTATATCTATCGTACCGGGGAGCGTCGGTTTGCCGTTTCGGAAAACACTCGGCAAGGCGTCGATGGCCGAACGCTGCGCCTGCTGGCCCAGGGTGAATGGTCACAACCAGGACTCGCCGGGGTGGCCAAATCCTTGACTCGGGCGGCACTTGCCCCTTTGCTGGGGGCAAAACCACTGCGTTCGCGAGAGTTGATGGTGCAGTTGGCAGCGCGTCGCCGTCCATCCTGAAACCTGGAGAAATGTTATGAATCCGCCACGTATCCTGCTGGGCGTCAATATCGACCATGTTGCGACCCTGCGCCAAGCCCGGGGCACGCGCTATCCAGACCCGGTTCAGGCGGCGCTATTGGCCGAAGAGGCCGGCGCGGATGGTATCACCGTCCATCTGCGGGAGGATCGCCGGCATATTCAGGAACGGGATGTGCAGCTTTTGGCAGAGGTGCTCACGACTCGCATGAATCTGGAGATGGCGGTGGTCGATGACATGATTGCATTGGCGGAGCGGATACGTCCGGCCCATGTCTGTCTGGTGCCCGAAAAGCGTGAGGAGTTGACCACCGAGGGTGGCCTTGACGTACTGGGGGCGCAGTCCCGCATCGCTCAGGCCTGCAAACGCCTGGGCGATGCCGGGTGTGAAGTGTCATTGTTCATCGACCCTGAGCCGGAGCAGATTCGCGGCGCATTCGAAGCGGGCGCTCCGGTCATCGAGCTGCACACCGGCGCCTATGCCGAGGCCCAGGGCGAGACAGCGCGTATCGAGCATGCGCGCATTGCCGCGGCGGTGGAACTGGCCACGGAACTGGGGCTGATCGTCAATGCGGGCCATGGCCTGCATTATCACAACGTGGAAGCGATCGCGGCGATCCCGGGCCTGCATGAACTCAATATCGGCCATGCCATCATCGCCCGGGCGCTGTTTACCGGTTTGAAGGAGGCGGTTGCCGAGATGAAGCGTTTGATCATCGACGGTCAGGAAGCCGGCTTCGTGGCCTCGCTGGAAGATCACGACCATGACCATGATCAATAGTCACCGCGGCGAATAGGCGTTGCTGCATTACATTTCATGTAGCGCCTGCCACTCTTTCAGTCGCTGCATGGCTGCGAACACCTCGTCCAGCATGCTGCCTACCGCTGAGAGGCCTTGGGCTCTTATCCGAGTCTCCAGGGCTTCGCTCAATAGCGCGAGCTCCGGGACGCCGCAATAACGGCACGCGCCATTGAGATGATGTACCGCGTCGAGAAAGGCTTTTTCGTCACCTGCTGCAAAGCTTTCGCGCAGTTGCGTCTCGCTTTGAGGCAGGCTGTCGAGTAGCATCGCCAGTGTTTTCCGAGCCAGCTCGATCCGACCTCCCGCCAGGCGCTGTCCAAGCTGCATGTCCACTACCGCCAATGGGTCCTGTTCGTCGTCGGCAGCTGATTTCGTCATCTTGTCAAACGGTGCCATCACCCCTAGATAAAGCGTCAATATGCGAGCCAGTGCCTGTTCATCGAGGGGCTTGGTCAGTATTTCCTGCATGCCGGCTTCTAGCAGCCAGCGGGTTTCGTCCCTTTCCGCATGGGCGGTCAAGGCGATGTAAGGGCACGTCGCCCAGCGACCCCCAAGCTGGCGCAGCGCCTGCATGACCTCGACACCGTTCATGCCCGGCATGCGAATGTCCATGAGTACGAGATCGACCTCCTGCTCACGAGCCAGTGCCAAGGCCTCGTGACCGCTTTCGGCGAGCAGTGTTGTGATGCCGGCTTGATGCAACAGTTCCCTGACGAGAATACGGTTGGAGGCGATATCGTCCACGACCAGCGCTCGTGCGGGCCCGTCTCCATGTTCGAGGGCCTCTTTTTTTCGCGCCTGCGTGGGGGCAGGGCTATCCGCCAGCACCAGGCGCTCGATTACTTCGCATAGCCGCGCTCGCGGGATTGGCTTGCACAGAATTTCACCTCCGTAAGGAAGCGTCATGTCCACCAGGTCGTAGGGATCACTGTTCATCAGTACCAATGCGGGGCAGTTCGCGGTTGCCAAGCGCTGCCGCCAGATCTGCAAACGCTGGGGTTGTAGATCGGCTCGGGAAATACCGACGATCAGTAGATCCAGCGAGGCGTCAACGGTGGTGTCCTGCTGGAGAAGTCGTACTCGGGCCCCCCAGCGTTCCAGTTGATGACCCAGCACCTGGCGCGTGGTCTTGTGAGGTTCCCACAGGCCGATCAAGGGCGAAGCAAGCCTCAGCTCGGGAGGACGCTCTGCCGCACCCACTAAACTTCTGAGGGCTAGAGTGAAACCAAATTCGCTACCGCCGTCGGGTTGGTTGTCGGCGCTGATCTCGCCACCCATCTGTTCGACCAACTGCTTGCAGATCATCAATCCAAGCCCCGAGCCTCCATATTCCCGCGAACGGCTGATGGAGCCCTGGCTGAACGGTTGGAACAGCTGTTCGCGAATGGCGGGCGGAAGACCGATGCCGGTATCGCTGACCCGAATGCGCAGTCGAACATCGCTGCCTTCGCTCTCATCGACCAGCACTCGAACGATGACCTCACCGCGTTCGGTAAACTTGATGGCATTGCTGACCAGATTGATCAGTACCTGCTTGATGCGTTGCGGATCGCCGAGCAATTCGCTTGGCACATCGTCGAATACCAAGCCCAGCAACTGTAGATCCTTTTCCTGGGCAGCCGGCGCCTGCAGTGTCAGGACTTCATCGATCAGGGGTACCATGTCGAAAGCGACGGAGTCGAGCTCGAGCTTGCCGGCTTCCATCTTGGAAAAATCCAGAATGCCGTTGATCAGCGTCAGAAGGTTGTTGGAGGCGGTCTCGATATGCTCCAGCCATTCGCGCTCGCGGTTATCAAGGCGACCGCGCCCCAGCAGGCGACAAAAACCGATGATGCCGTTCAAAGGCGTACGAATCTCATGGCTCATGTTGGCAAGAAATTCCGACTTGATCCGGTTGGCTTGTTGCGCACGGCGCCTGGCCATGTCGAGCTCGATGTTCTGAACCTCGATGGTTTCCATCGATTCCTGCAATTCGCTGGTGGCTTGCTCGAGCTGCTGGCGCTGATCTTCCTTGGTGCGCAGAAGATGATCGCCCAGGTTGTTGATGGCGCGAGAAAGCAAGATGAGTTCGTGGGGCCCGGATTCACGCGCACGAGCGTCGTATTTGCCGCGATCGAGGCGCTGTAGCGTCTGACGTTGAGCTCGAAGCGTAGGCAGTACTCGGCGTAATGCTCCATAGGTCGTCAGCAGCAGAAGTGCCGCCATGATCAACCAGGCAAGCGCGTAATGCGCGAGTTGGCGATAGTCCACTAGCGCGCGATTGCTATCATGGATGACCACTTCCAGCCAGTAATACTTGTTGGCTTCATCCCGGTTGGCCCAGGGTGGCGCGAATGCGGGCAGGGGTTTGAACAGGCGCCATTGCGTGTCTTCCTCGACGACGCGTGTACGTCTCTGCGCGGGTAAGGCAAGGGGTGTCTGTGTCGAGCCGAGACTCTTCACCACGCTGCCATCGTTGCCATGCAAGACCACGGCGCTTACGCCGTCCAAGTCCATCAGGCGTTGCAATAGTGGTTGGAACCGCTCGGAATCACCTCTACTGAGCGCTTGCGCCAGTGAGGGTGTCAGCAGTTCCACGCTTTCACTGAGATGGTCGCGCAGCATGGCGTGGCGCTGGTGCTGATCCTGCAGGAAAAGATAACTGCTCTGAATCAGCAACAGTAGTAGTGGAACCCCCAGCACCAGCGTCAGCAGACGGTACTTCAATGACATGACGTTATCCGGCAAGGCGTTGTACAAGGCGGCAGGGCGACATCGAGGAACTTGCCTGTCCAGCACTGATTCACGGGGATATAATGCAGGCAACGTTTCTCATCGGGCAGTCTTTTACCCATCGGCGGTACTCCGCGCCCCGTGGTCAGAAGGAAGAGTTCATGCAATTTCATACCCTCGAAGATGTGGTCGGCAATACGCCCCTGGTGCGCTTGCAGCGTATCAATGCCGGGCGCAACAATACACTCCTGGCCAAGCTGGAAGGGAACAATCCCGCCGGATCGGTCAAGGATCGTCCGGCCCTGGCGATGATTGCTGAAGCCGAAGCCCGTGGCGATATACAGCCAGGAGATACCCTTGTCGAGGCCACTTCGGGCAACACCGGTATCGCGCTGGCCATGGCGGCGGCCATCAAGGGCTATCGCATGGTACTGATCATGCCGGAAAATGCCTCCAGCGAACGCAAGCAGGCCATGGCGGCCTATGGTGCAGAGCTTGTAGGCGTATCCAAGGAGGAAGGCATGGAGGGCGCGCGGGATCTTGCGCAAGGCATGATCGCGCGAGGCGAAGGCAAGCCCCTGGATCAGTTCGCCAATCCAGACAACCCCTTGTCGCATTTTCAAACCACCGGCCCCGAGCTTTGGCAACAGACCGATGGCACGCTGACGCACTTCGTCAGTTCCATGGGTACCACCGGGACCATCATGGGCGTATCGCGCTATCTCAAGGAGCGCAACCCGGCGATTCAGATTGTCGGCCTGCAGCCGGAGGACGGTGCCAGCATCGCCGGCATCCGGCGCTGGCCCGAGGCCTATTTGCCCAGCATTTTCGATGCATCGCGCGTGGATAGCGTGCTGGACATCGGCCAGCAGGAAGCGGAAGAGCATATGCGTCGGCTGGCCCGGGAAGAAGGCATCCTCGCCGGCGTTTCTTCGGGTGGTTCTCTGGCCGGTGCGCTGCGGGTGGCCGAACAGGTCGAGAATGCGGTCATCGTATTCATCGTCTGCGATCGGGGCGATCGCTATCTGTCGACGGGTCTGTTCGCTCCGGGAGTTTGACCATGGGCATGCTGGGCAAGCGGCGACCTTCACGAACGCCCGAGCAGCGTATTTCTGCTGGCGGGAAGCGCAATGACCCAGTGGCGAACGGCGCGGCGATCGACAAGGAACGCGTCGGCAGCGCCGATGAAAACGCGGTGGATATTCTACGCCTGGCCCATGATGGACGCGGTATTGCCAAAGACAGTGCAGGCAAGACCCTGTTCGTGGAGCAGGCGCTGCCCGGCGAGCGGGTCAAGGTGGCGGTCCATCGTAGTCGCAAGCGTTTCGATGAAGCGCATATACGCGAGCTCGTGACGTCTTCCGCCGACCGCATTTTGCCGCCTTGCCCGCACTATGCGCAGTGTGGCGGTTGCGACCTGCAGCATCTATCCCTGCAAGCCCAGCGCCGGCACAAATGCGATGCGCTGATCGATCAACTGGCTCGTCAGGGCGTGGCAATCGATGCGTCGCCAACGCTGCTTGCGGGTGAGGGATTCGGTTATCGCCGACGTGCCCGGCTCGGTGTCAAGGTTAACGCACAAGGCCGGGTGCATCTGGGCTTTCGCGCTCGAAGCAGTCGTCATCTGGTGGATATCACTGAATGCCCCATCCTGGTGCCGCCATTGGCAGCCCTCTTGACTCCTCTGCGGCAACATCTTGCTACGCTTCAGGCGCCTCGCCAGGTTGGGCATGTCGAACTGCTTGCCGGTGACGATGAACTGGCCGTGATCATTCGTCAGCTGCGGGCGAATGCCGAGGATGCTAAGGGTTGGTGTCAATGGGGCGACATCAACAAGGTTTCGGTGGGGCTGCTGCAAGGCCGCGACAATCCCGGGCTCGACTGGCTCGGCAAGGTACCTCGGCTGCGCTATACCTTGAATCATGGCCTGAATCATACCTTGAAGAGTGGCGATCGCGATCGTGAGCGGCGCTCTCTGGAACTACATTTTGGCCCCGGCGATTTCCTGCAGATCAATGCCGAGATCAACCGGGAGATGGTCGCCACCGCCCTGGAATGGCTAGCGCCTGACCAGACCGATCATGTGCTGGATCTGTTTGCCGGTGTCGGCAATTTCAGCCTGGCGCTGGCATCCTGCGTGGCCAAGGTCACAAGTGTGGAGGGGAGCCTGACGATGGTGGAGCGTCTACAGCATAACGCCCGTCACAATGGCCTGGATAACATCGACGCCCGGGTAGGGGACCTGACTCAGCCCCCATCCTTGGATTCGCGTCTCCATGCCGTGGTGCTGGACCCGCCACGAAGTGGTGCCGAAGCGGTATGCCGCGCCCTGGCCAAGAGTGAGATAAAGCGAATTCTCTATGTCTCCTGCGATCCGGCCACCCTTGCCCGGGATGCCGTTCATCTTTTGCAGGGTGGCTACCGCATCACTCAGGCCGCCGTGGCGGACATGTTTGCCCAGACCGCTCATCTCGAGGCCATGCTGCTATTCGAGCGCCCCTCGACGTAGCGTTTTAGGCGAGGCGCAGGGCATCAGGGAGGGAAAATAATGGTCAAGGTCCGCGAAGACCAGCCAATGACCGAAGAGGGGAACGTGAATATTCCCCTTTGGATCGAGCGTCTCCAGGATGATGTGGAACTGCGCGACGTAGGCAAGATGCATGCTGCCTGTGAGTTGGCGGATCATCTCGCGAAAAGCGCGGAAAAGCCCCATAACGCCTGGACGTTGGACGGTTCCAGCTTCCGCACCGGGCTGGAGATGGCGGATATCCTGAGCGAGCTCAAGCTCGATCAGGAAACCCTGGAGGCGGCAGTGCTCTATCGTGCCGTGCGAGAAGGCAGGATCAGCGTCGAGGGTATCGATAAGCGCTTTGGTCGTGAAGTCGCCGGTCTGATCGAGGGTGTTCTCTCCATGGCGGCCATCAGCCAGCAGCAGATGCCGAGCAAAGGGTTGTCTCAGCACAACCAGCAGGAGAACCTGCGCAAGATGCTGGTCAGCATGGTCGACGATGTACGCATCGCGCTGATCAAGATCGCCGAACGCACCTGTGCGCTGCGTCAGGTGCGCCAAGCGCCTCGGGAAAAGCGCCTGCAGGTGGCCCATGAAGTCGCCGACATCTATGCGCCGCTGGCGCACCGCCTGGGGATAGGTCAGCTCAAGTGGGAGCTGGAGGATCTGTCGTTTCGTTATCTACACGAAGAGGACTACAAGCGTATCGCCAAACTGCTGGCGGAGAAACGACTGGATCGTGACCGCTACATCAGGGAGGTGGTCGCGACGCTGGAGGGCTTGCTCGACCAGCAGGGTATCACGGGCTATCAGGTGGATGGACGAGCCAAGCACATCTACTCGATCTGGCGCAAGATGCAGCGCAAGCACATCGATTTTTCCCAGGTCTACGATGTACGCGCCGTGCGCATCCTGGTTCCGGACGTTACCGACTGCTACGCGGCATTGGGTATCGTGCATTCCCGTTGGCATCACGTGCCCAACGAGTTCGACGATTATATCGCCAATCCCAAGAAGAACGGCTATCAGTCCTTGCATACCGCCATGATCGGCCCCGAGAACAAGGTGCTTGAAATCCAGATTCGTACCTTCGCCATGCATGAGGATGCGGAGCTGGGCGTCTGTGCCCACTGGCGCTACAAGGGCCACGAGGTGGGCCGCAAGAGCCGTGGCTATGAAGACAAGATTGCCTGGTTGCGCCAGGTGCTCGACTGGCAGGACGAAGTGGGGGATATGGGCGACCTGCGGGAGGGGCTCGCCAGCGACGTGGCGCCGGATCGCATCTATGTCTTCACCCCGGAAGGCCACGTCATCGATCTTCCTCGTAGCGCCACCCCCATCGATTTTGCCTACCGGGTGCATACTGAAATCGGCCATCGCTGTCGCGGGGCCAAGATCAACGGGCGCATCGTCCCGCTGACCTACAAGCTCAAGACCGGTCACCAGGTCGAGATTCTCACCGCCACTCGAGGGGGGCCAAGCCGCGACTGGCTCAACCCCAATCTCGGTTACGTCAAGACCAGCCGGGCCCGGGCCAAGATTCAATCCTGGTTCAAGCATCAGGCCCGGGATCAGAACCTTGAAGAAGGCCGGGCGTTGTTCGACAAGGAGTTCAAACGCCTGGATATCGAAGGGCTGAATCTCACCACCCTTGCCAAGGCGGTCAACTACCTGAATCCGGACGACATGTACGCCGCCATCGGCGCCGGCGATCTGCGCATCGGCCAGGTACTGCATCAGGCTCAGCAGCTGTTCGGCGAAAGCGATGATGAAGAGCAGCTCGATCGTCTGCTGTCCAAACCCAAGCCACCCAGCCACAAGGATGACGGCATCACCGTGCTCGGTGTGGGCAACCTCAAGACCGCCATGGCCAACTGCTGCCATCCGGTACATGGCGATCAGATCATCGGCTACATTACCCAGGGCCGAGGGGTTACCATTCACCGGCAGGATTGTCCGAACATCCTGCAGCTGCGCAGCGAGGAACCGGGTCGCATCGTCGATGTGGAATGGGGCAAGAACGTTCACAGCAAGTACCCGGTGGATATCGAAATCGAGGCCTGGGACCGATCGGGACTGCTGCGGGACGTGATTCAGGTGTTCAGTCATGATCGTGTCAATGTTCTTGCGATCAATACGCTGACCAACAAGGACGATAATCTCGCCCGGCTGAAGATCACCCTGGAAGTCGATAGTCTGGAGTCGCTTGGACGCATCTTTTCGCGTATCCAGCAATTGCCCAATATCGTCGATGTCAAACGCCTGCGCGAAGGCGCCGGCAAAAGAGTACCTTAATGAAAGAGTCTTCACATTACAGCCTTGAAGAGCTGCTTACCTTGATGTCGGTGCTGCGCGACCCCGAGCAGGGCTGCCCCTGGGACGTCGAACAGGACTGGGACAGCATCGTGCCGCATACTCTGGAAGAAGCCTATGAGGTGGCCGATGTCATCGAGCGTCGTGCCTTCGATGAGCTACCGGGCGAACTCGGCGACCTGTTGTTTCAGGTGGTGTACTACAGCCAGTTCGCTCGGGAGGAGGGGCACTTCGGCTTCCAGGAGGTGATCGACGCGCTGATGACCAAGATGTTGCGGCGTCATCCGCATGTGTTTCCCGAAGGCACTCTGGCATCGCGTCGCCAGGGCATCAGCGCCGCCGAGGTCGAGACCCGTCAGGTTGGCTCGCGTTGGGAACAGCTCAAGGCCGAGGAGCGGGATGGTCGTCATGATCAAGAGTCACGCTCGGTACTTGCCGATGTTCCCCGAGGGCTGCCCGCGCTGACCCGAGCGGCCAAATTGACCAAACGCGCGTCCCGGGTCGGGTTCGATTGGCCCGACACCCGAGGAGTGATCGCCAAGATCCGTGAGGAACTCGATGAAGTCGAGGAGGCGCTGGAGGTCGGCGATGAGGATCATGTCCGCGAGGAAGTCGGTGACCTGCTGTTTGCGGTGGTCAATCTCGCCAGGCAACGAAAAATCGATCCCGAGCAGGCGCTGCGCGCCACCAATGGCAAGTTCGAACGGCGATTCGGTTATGTCGAGCAGGCTCTGGCCCGCTCGAAGCGGACCCTCGACGAGGCGGATCTGGCGGAAATGGATCGTCATTGGAACGATGCCAAAGACCGTGAACGCAACAGCACCAAGGAGAGATTGTGATGGGCCAGCATCTGCATGAGTCCCTACGTGACAACGTGCGTCTTTTGGGCGATAGCCTGGGACACACCATTGCGGAAGACCTGGGCAAGGAGTTCGTCGACAAGATCGAAACCATCCGTGCTCTTGCCAAGCGAGGGCGTCAGGAGGGCGGTGAGTCCCGGAGTGAACTGATCGAGTATCTGCGCACCTTGCCCGATGAGGAGCTGTTGCCGGTTACCCGGGCCTTCAACCAGTTTCTCAATTTTACCAATATTGCCGAGCAGCACTATCGCGCCCGTTTTCGCCGGGTCGAGGATTACAAGCCGGGGTCGCAGCCCGCGCTCGATGAACTGTTCATCCGTATCCAGCAGGCCGGCCATGCGCCGCGGCAACTGGTGGAGACTCTTGCCGGAATGCGTGTCGAGCTGGTGCTCACCGCCCACCCGACCGAGGTCATCCGGCGAACGCTGATTCAGAAATACGATGCCATCGACGACTGCCTGACCGTCGTGGAAAGTAGTCTCGATTACCCGGAACGCGCCGCCCGGGCCCAGGGGCGCCTGAAAGAGTTGATCAGTCAGGCCTGGCATACGGATGAGATACGCCATGAGCGACCGACGCCGGTGGATGAGGCCAAGTGGGGGTTTGCGGTGATCGAAAACTCCCTGTGGCAGGCGGTGCCGGACTTTCATCGCGACCTGGACAACTTGCTGCTCGAGGCCGCCGGCGAACGATTGCCCCTGGATGCGGCGCCACTGCGTTTTGCGTCCTGGATGGGGGGCGATCGCGACGGCAATCCCAATGTGACCGCCAAGGTTACCCGGGAAGTGCTGTTGCTCGGGCGTTGGATGGCGGCGGATCTCTATCTGCGCGATCTGGATCAGCTCAAGATCGAGCTGTCCATGTGGAAGGCCAACAGCGCACTGCGCTCGGAAGTTGGCGACGAGGCGGAACCCTATCGCGCACTGATCAAGCGGCTGATCACCCGGGTCGAGGCCACCCGGGAGTGGGCCCAGGCCTGTCTCGACGGAGTCAATTACGATGGCGGGCCCATCATCGAGACCCGTGATCAGCTTTATACGCCGTTGCTTGCCTGCTATCGCTCCTTGTGTGACGTGGGACTCAATGGCATCGCCAACGGCGTATTGCTCGATACCCTGCGCCGGGTCGCCGTGTTCGGGGTCACCCTGGCCAAACTCGACATTCGCCAGGAGTCGAGCCGGCATAGTCAGGTATTCGATGAACTCACCGATTATCTAGGGTTGGGGCGCTACCGGGAGTGGGATGAACAGCAGCGCCAGACCTTTTTGCTGGCCGAACTCGAGTCCCATCGTCCGCTCATCCCACGTCGCTGGGAGTGTTCCGCGGATACCCGGGAAGTACTCGACACGTTTCGTACCATTGCCCAGGAGCATCGCGAGGCACTGGGCACCTATGTGATCTCCATGGCGGGTCGGCCCTCCGATGTGCTGGCGGTGGCCTTGTTGATGAAGGAGGTGGGTGGGGACGTGCGCTTGCCCATAGCCCCCTTGTTCGAGACGCTGAACGATCTCGACGGCGCTGGCGAAGCCATCGACCAGCTGCTGTCGCTGCCTGGCTATCGACGCCTGGTCAATGATCGCCAGGAAGTGATGATCGGCTACTCGGATTCCGCCAAGGATGCCGGGCAACTGGCGGCGGCCTGGGCCCAGTATCGTGCTCAGGAAGCGCTGGTTGAGGTATGTGAGCGACAGGGCGTCAAACTCACCTTGTTTCATGGTCGTGGCGGCGCCGTGGGCCGTGGCGGCGGACCCGCACACGCGGCCATTCTGTCCCAGCCTCCGGGTTCGGTGAACGGTAGTCTGCGAGTCACCGAGCAGGGCGAGATGATTCGTTTCAAGTTCGGTCAGACGGATATTGCCCTGCGCTCCATGGAGATATACACCTGCGCCGTGCTCGAAGCCACACTCTTGCCACCGCCGATGCCGAAACCGGCCTGGCGCGAGGAAATGGATCGTCTGGCGGATATTGCCCACCACGCTTACGTTGGCGTAGTGCGCAAGAATCCGGATTTCGTGCCCTATTTTCGTGCGGTCACCCCGGAAGGGGCGCTCGGTCGTCTGCCCTTGGGTTCGCGTCCGGCAAAGCGGCGCCAGGAAGGCGGAGTCGAATCCCTGCGCGCGATTCCCTGGATCTTTGCCTGGACCCAGATTCGTTTCATGCTGCCTGCCTGGCTGGGTAGCGGCGAAGCCTTCGCGACACGCCTGAAAGAAGAGGGTGGGCTCGAACATCTACGCGAAATGCGCAAGCACTGGCCGTTCTTCGGCACCTATCTCGACATGCTCGAGATGCTGTTGGGCAAGGCAGACGTAGGCATCGCTGCCTATTACGAGCATCGGCTCGTGGTGGAGCCTTCTCTCCAGGCGCTTGGCAAGGAGCTACGAGAGCGTATGCAGCACCTGCAGGAAATGCTGCTCGAGATTCTCGACCAGGATGAACTGCTCGCGGATACGCCTCTGATTCGTCAGGCCATTGACGTGCGTAACCCCTATATCGATCCGCTGCATAGCCTGCAGGCGGAGCTGCTGCAGCGTAATCGGGATGCGGATGGCGCGATCAGCCCGGAGCTTTCCCGGGCATTGATGGTGACGATGGCGGGGATTTCTGCCGGTCTACGCAATACTGGTTAAAACGGGCTGCGCTTCAGCCATGCTGTGTTGGAAACCAATTCGAAATGCTCATTTACTAAAGTAAACTCCGCTTTCTCGCTGACGTTCGCCGACGCGTCTTGGGTTGAGATGTCGTGGAAAGCCTCAGCGCTTTAGAATCAGTTTCCGCTTTGTGACCCACAGGGATGTGGGAAATGCGTTAGCCCGCAGGAGCGGGCTTACCCCTGGCTATTGCTCGCCTCGTTTTGCTGACGCTGGCTGCGCCGACAATATACAACGATGGGCGCCGGGGGTAAGGCGAAGCGAGGGTCTTTTGCCAGGGATGGCAAAAGTAGCGCCCAAGGACGGGTTCACAGCGCCCTCGCGAAGGCTTACCCACGGGAAAGCCCATCCTATGGGCTGTTGTCCCACAAGGCATCGAGTCGCGGCGCGGCGATGCCATGTCGCTCGGCTGCCTCTCGCAGTGGCCCTAGAATGGCGTCGCGCTCGGTGGGGCGGCCAGCCAGCACGTCCTGCAGCATCGAGGCGCGGTTGTTGCTCGTGGTGTCGACTACCTTCCAGATCATCGCCTCCCAGCCGTGCTCGGGAGGTGGGATGCTTTCTGCCCGCATGATCGAATCAATCTCATCGATGAGGGCGGCGACCATGGGCCGGAAGGGCCGATCGCGCAGTTGGCCATTGCGAATCCGGTAGCGGGCCACTAGCGGGTTGATGGCGGCGTTGACGGCGAGCTTGTGCCATAGTCGGTGGCGAATGTCGCCGCAAGGCGCGGCGGCTAGTCCGCTCGTACCGAGTGTTCCCGCAACGCGTTTTGCAAGATCGGAATAGCCACCGCCGAGATGACCGATGAAGGTATGTCCGTGCCCGGCATGTACCACGCCGTCCGCGCCCTGGGTATAGGCGCCTTCCGTGGTGGTGGCGCACAACACCGGGCCTTGCCAGCGCTGGGTCAACGGTTCCTGCACCCGAAAGCCGTTCTGCCACAGCACCAACGGCGTAGCGGGGTCGATATGCTCGGCAAGTACCGCAAGGGCCTGTTCGGCGGCGTAGGCCTTGGTGGTGAGATGCACCACCATCGGTTGTCGTGGCGCCTGGTCGGCGGCGATGCGAGGCACTAAACGGCTCAGCGTTTCGCCTTCCGGGGTCACTAGGTTGATGGGGCGAGACGACGCCTTGCGGTCGACCAGCGCAATCCTGTTCTGTTGTTCAAGATAGGGTTGCCCAAGATAGGCGGCCAACAGACGCCCCAGGGCGCCGGGACCTAAAATCAGCGTTGTATCGGTCATGAGTTCGTCGTCTTGGTGCGGCGGTTGCTGCGTGGGGCGCGCTTGGTCGTTCCAGACGTGTTCCTGGTGCGCTTACTCGCTGTGCTTCGACGTGGGGTCTTGCCACGACTGCGTTTGACGACAGCAGCCTCGAAGCCTTCGGCGCTGCTCAACGCCTGACGCATGCGCTCTGCGTCGGCGCTAGCCAGCAGCGTATGCAGATCGGCGACTAGACTCGTCATGAACGGCGCGGCCTGATCGCCGCCTTCGGCGATGGCCCGCAGGCGCTGCTCCCATAGTGCCGTGCGCTCCGGTCGGGTCGCGGCGTCCGGCAATGCGTTGATCAACGCGTTGCCGGTGCGGGTGGCGCGCAGCGCGCTACCCTGGCGCACCAGATAGCGACGATCGAGCAACGTCTCGAGAATGCCGGCACGAGTGGCTTCGGTACCCAGGCCATCGGTATCCCGCAATGTGCGCTTGACCTCCGGGTCCTCCACGTAACGCGCAATGTTCATCATGGCCTTGATCAGGCTGGCATCGGTGAAGGGTTCCGGTGGGCGGGTTTCTCGGTCTTCCACCGCTTGATCGACCACCGTGGCTTGTTCGCCTTCCCGCATCGATGGCAGGGGCGGCGCCTCGTCCCGGGTGGTAAACAAGGGCTTCCAGCCGGGCACGAGAATTTCCTGGCCCTGGGCGCGGAACCGCTCGTCCAGCACGTTGAACTCCACCTTGACCTCCCGGGTCTGCAGCGCGGGGTAGAACTGCGCCAGCACGTTACGGGCGATGAGCCGAAAGACGTTTGCCTCGCTGGCGGAAAGCCGCGCGAAATCCGGTCGCAGGCCGGTGGGCGCAAGCGCGTGGTGGGCGCCGACCTGCTTGTCGTTCCAGGCCTTGGAGCGCAGTGTGAAGTCCGCATTCGCAAGCCAGCCCGCCAAGGTGGGGTCATCGGCGCAGGCGCCCTGGAGTGTCTTGCGCGTCTCCGGCAAGTGAGCCTCGGGCAGATAGCGGCAGTCGGATCGAGGGTAGGTGATCAGGCGATGGCGTTCGTAAAGGGATTGGCAGGTATCGAGTACCGCCTTCGCTGAGAGCTTGTAGCGCCGGGCGGCATCGACCTGCAACGCGGACAGGGAATAGGGCAGCGGTGGGGCCTGGCGCTTGGTACGTGCCTCCAGCTTCGAGACCGCACCCACGGCGCCTGGCAGCTGTGCGACCAGTGACTCCGCAGGGCCGCGCTGAAGCAGCCGACCCTGATCGTCCAGGGGGTGCTGCTCGCCGGGCTGCCACCAGCCGCGCACGATGCCCTGATCGACCTTGAAATCCGCCCATAGCACATGAAAGGGACGCGGCACGAAACGGGCGATTTCCAGGTCCCGACGCACCACCAGCCCCAGTACCGGCGTCTGCACTCGACCTACCGAGAGCACGCCGTCGTGACCGGCTTGGCGTCCGGTCAGCGTCCAGGCCCGGGACAGATTGATGCCGTACAGCCAGTCGGCCCGGGAGCGCGCCTCCGCCGCCCGATAAAGCGGCTGGTAAAGGCGGTTGTCCTCGGTTCGGGCAAGGGCCTGCCTGACCGCCGGTCGGTTGAGATCATTGATCAACAACCGGCTGACCGGGCCTTTCCAGCCAAGGTATTCGATGACTTCCTGGACCAGCAGCTGGCCCTCACGATCCGGGTCACCGGCATGCACGACTTCACTGGCTTGCTTGAGCAGGCCGCGTAACACCTTGAGCTGGCCGCGGGCCTTGCTGCGTGGCATCAGTTTCCAGTGCTCAGGAACGATGGGCAGGTGATCGAGGCGCCACTGCTTGTAGCGAGGGTCGTAGGCATCCGGCGGTGCCTGCTCCAGCAAGTGCCCCAGGCACCAGCTGACGATGGTATCGCCGACTTGAATGGCCCCGTCGTTGCGTTTCGCCGAGCCGGGCAGCGCATCGGCGATGGCCCGGGCCAGGCTGGGTTTTTCGGCGATGATGACACGCATGCCTGACATCCTGAGCAGAGTGAAGAATAAAAAGAAAAGCGTGGACATTCTTCCAGTATTGCAGGCAGCTTGCCAGAGGAACGTCGATACAGAGAACCCGAGAGGCTCGCGTTGTCCGGGGTGAATACGAGAGCCTGCGCTCTGAAAAATCGTTTCATTGCTACAATGATCATTTGCTCGCTAATTGAGGAACGTCATGACCAGGGGCAATAACCAACCGGATCACAAGGCCATCGTGCTCGCTGCGCTGGGCCAGGATCATCAGGAGCTTGCAGAGCATCTGGCAGAGATACGTGCCGCGGATATTGCCGAGCTGCTGGAAGAGCTTGTCGATCAGCAGGACGACATGACTGGCGCCTTGGTGCTGCTCGAGCATTTGCCTCTGATACGTCGTTCACATGTATACGGCCATTTGCCCAAGTGGTTGCAGAAGTCCCTGGTGGAACGCCTTACCGATCAGGCACTGCTCGAGATTCTCGAGGAGATGAGCGGAGACGACCGGGCGGACCTGTACCACCTGCTGGAGATAGACCGTCGTGAGGCACTGTTGCGGCGTATGGCCCACCGCAAGCGGGAGGAATTACGGCGCCTGGCAAGCTATGAGGAAGGCACCGCCGGGGCGGTGATGACCTCGGACTATGTCGCCATTCCCAGTGGCTTGACCGCTGCCCAGGCGCTGATGCGAGTGCGGCAGACCGCACCGGATGCCGAAACCGTCTATCAAATTTATGTCCTCGATGATGGCGGTCAACTGGCGGGAACATGGTCCCTTCGGCAGCTATTGGTGGCACGTCCCAGCGCTTATATCGACGATTTGATGATCAAGGATGTGATTCACACCCAGGTCGATACGCCTCGAGAAGAGGTGGCGCGTCTGGTGGCACGCTACGACCTGCTGGCAGTGCCGGTGGTGGATGAAAAGGAGCGAATGGTCGGTATCGTGACCCATGACGATGTGCTGGATGTGGTTCAGGCGGAAGCCACCGAGGATATTCACAAGGGCGCCTCGATAGGCGTCCTCGAAAACGGTGTCGGCCGCACTTCTTTATGGAGCCTGTATCGCAAGCGCATCGTCTGGCTGGTGCTGCTGGTGTTTGGCAACCTGTTTTCCGGCGCCGGTATCGCCTACTTCGAGGATCTCATCGCTGCCCAGGTGGCGCTGGTGTTCTTTCTGCCGCTGCTGATCGACAGCGGCGGTAACGCTGGCGCCCAGGCCTCGACGTTGACCGTGCGGGGCTTGGCGACCGGGGATATCGCTTTCAAGGACTGGGGCAAGCTGTTGGGTCGCGAGCTGTTGATTGCCGCCGGCCTGGGGCTGTCCATGGCGCTGGCCGTGTCCCCGATCGGCTTCATGCGGGGAGGTGAAATGCTCATGCTGGTGGTTGCCATGAGCATGACCATCATCGTGCTGGCCGGCAGTCTGCTGGGGTTGTGTCTGCCCTTCGTGCTCGATCGACTCGGCTGGGACCCGGCCACCGCTTCCGGGCCCCTGGTCACGACCCTGATCGATGCCTGCGGCGTGGTGATCTATTTTGGGATTGCATCGCTGGTGATGGCGAACATTTGACCATACCTTTCGCAGCGCATTGGGTGTACGCTGATATAAATTTAGTACAAGGTTTGTATCATTATGCGTGAGCGTGGAAGATCCCGACGGTTGCTGGGGCTCGGCGCAAGAACCGGAGGTGCCTTGCTGCGTAGTCGCCTGGGAGGCAAAAGCGACTGGCGTGCCCTTGGCGAAGCCCTTTTCGAAGGACTTTCCGAGCTCAAGGGGCCAGCCATGAAACTGGCCCAGATCGTTTCCCAATGGGACGATCTATTGCCCCCGGACCTGGCCGATGAACTGGCGCGGTTGCAGCGTCAGGCGAAACCGATGCCTTGGTCACGCATTCGCGAGAGCCTGGAAGCGCAGTATGGCGATTTCGATCGCGTTTTCGCGGAGGTCGAAACGACCCCGTTCGCCAGTGCTTCCATGGGCCAGGTGCATCGCGCGCGAACTCAAGAGGGTGAAATCGTCGTGCTCAAGGTGCAGTACCCAGGCCTTGCAGCGGTGCTGGAAAGTGACCTGACCCAGGTACGTCGCATCATGCGCCTCGGTCGCTGGTTCAAGGTCCCCCAGGCAAGACTCGATGCGCTCTTCGACGAGCTGGCGGAAAGTCTGCGTAAAGAGCTCGACTATCTTGCCGAAGCCGCGGCGCTTGCGCGCTATCGCGAGCGGTATGCCCATCTCGACTGGTTGCTCATTCCCGAACCCTTGATGGCACTGAGCGGCGAGAAGGTGCTTGCCATACGTTATGTCCCCGGTACGCCGCTACGTGATCTTGAAGGTGCCGAGGATGAGCGACGCCAGCAAATCGCCACTCATCTGGCGGATTGGCTGACGGAAGAGTTATTCACCCACGGCGAACTGCATGCCGATCCTCATGCGGGCAATTTTGCCTGTGACGGGCAAGGGCGATTGATTCTCTACGATCTTGGGGCAGTGATAGCGGTGCCGGAATCACGCTTGAAGCAGATGATCGAGCTACTCCAGGCAACGCTGGAGCAGGACGCCATGGCCATGGATGAGGCACTGCGCAAGATGGGCGGACGTCAGGGCGAGGGCGCACCGCTGGCGCTGTATCGCGAATCCGCCGAGGCCATCGCGCCGCTGTTTGCGCCGGGTGTGCAGAACTTCGGCGATGTGCGGGTGCATCGGCGTCTGCGGGACTTGAGCCCTCGGGTCTGGGCGGCAATGGATCGCCTGCAACCTCCCGCGGATACGCTACTGCTCTCCCGGGTACTCAACGGTCATTACTGGAACCTGGTGCGACTGCAGGCGAGGCTCGACATGCATGCCCGCAGCCAGCCGTTGATCGCCTGGGCGAACAGCGTCGCCTGAGCGTCATTTCAGGGCACGGCGGGCCTGCACCAGCGCCCTGTACCAATCACGATTTGGGGAGCTTACGACTGCGGGCCGCTGGCTCAGATAGCTGACGTTGCGTACCTCGCCACCCGCCGTATTGGAAAGATAGTTGGACAACATGTTCAGGGTCGCTTCCCGGGCGCCATACTGTTTGATGAGAAACGCCTTGGCCTCCGGGTCGAGTTCGACCCGATAGTGGCGTACCAGCGCCAAGGCCAGGGACTCCGCCGTGCGAGAGAGGTCCACATCGATCTCTCGCACCATGGCAGCTCCCAGTGCCGCCTTCGCCGTCGCTGAAAGATTGGGCTCGAGCTGGCCGAAATCCGCGGCATTCGAGCCATTGATGGCTCTTTGCACCCGGGGCCGGGAAAGCTCGATATGGGGTTCCAATGCCAGAGCGATCTCGATGGCCAGGCGCTTGCCCGCATCCACTCCGGTTGCCAGCAGCTGATCCCGATCGATCAGATGAGGATTGCGCCGTCGCTCGCGGTCAGCCTTCGTTGCCTTGATATGCCGATCGAGATGCTTGCATACCTGCGCCTTTGCGGTGTCATCGAGCGCAATCACGTGCTCGCGGATGCGCAAGCCCCGGCGACCGGGGCCCAGGCGCAGGCGCGTATCGCGATCCGCATGATCGGTGCTGATGGTTTCCCACTGCTGCGCCGCCTTGAGTAGCTGGGCATGGCTGCGCCCAACCTGGGAATAGGCCTCCAGAGTGCTGCGATAAAGCCCGAGCGCATTGGCCAGAAGATCGGATTTGGTTTTCAATGCCGCCTTGCGCTCCGTCTGTCCACTGAGGACTGCCTGGGCAAGGTGCTGAATCTGCTCGGCCAGCGCATCCATCGCCTGCTGGGAACGTTCCACCAGAATCTCGGCGCGTAGACCGCCAGCCGCATCCGCAACCAGCGTGCCGGACTGCTCCGCCAGATAGGCGGTCAGCGCCTTGAGCCGCGACAGGCCGGTGGCCTGGGCAATCCGGTGCTGCGCACGGGTCTTCTCGAGGTTGTCGAAAGCCTGGGCCAGACGCCAACGACCACGATACTCGAAGGAGAGCATGGGAATCTTGCGACCGCTGATCAGCTCAAACGCCAGGATCAGCATCTCTTCCACGTCCTGCAGCGTCATCAACAGCTCGTTGTTCTGTTCAGTGGCCGCCAGCACCCGCTCGATGAAGTTGTCATCGCGTTCTACACCGCGGCGTAGATTCGGCGCCTGTCCCTCGAAGCGCTGACGCAGTAGCGCCGTGGCTTCCGGCACCAGCTCAGCGAGTTCTTGAAGTTGTGGATCGATGATCTCGCGATAGAAGGCAATCAGATCGCGAATGCGCGCATGCTGGCCGACACGTCGATAAATGTCGATCTGGGCGATGATACGGGCGCTGTCGCGATCGTCGAGCAGCTCGATGGCCGCCAATTCCACGCCCTGGGGAGAAAGATCCTGCTTGCGCAACAGCATGGCGGCGGCTTCGCGTCGCCGGGCATCGCCCTCCAGGCTTTCGACGATCAGGTTGCGGGTCGCCAGCAACAGATCCGGCAGGCTCCGAATGACCCGCTCGATCTTGTTGGCGGTTCTTTCCGCCTTGCGCCCTCCGGTGAGGCTGTATGCAAGATTGGCGATGATACCCGCGGCACCGGTGATGACCGTATAAGAAATGAAGAAGACGTAATTCTCGGCGGTGGGCGCTTTACCATAGCCCAGCAGGAAGCCGCCCCAGGCGCCCAGCAGGGTAACCGGCCCGGCGGTCCACAGGATCTGCAGCAGACTGACCGTCCAGGGCACTTTTTCGACTGCCGAGGTGATGCGCTTGATCTCGTCGCGCCCTTCGCGTTCCAGACGAATATGAGATGTCTCGCTGGCATTTCTTGCCGAACGGCGGAAGGGCAATCCCACGACATGAATCCTTGATATGACAAGAAGAGAGTAACGACGATATACAGGCTAGAAGCCGATGGACGCCACCCTAGCACCCGGGAGGTCGGCCCGCTAGCGTAAGTGACGCCGTGAGCGAAAAATGGCGTCATGCTAGGGCCTGTTGACGTTTCATCGCGAACCGCGTTGCTGCATCAAAAAGTGTCAGACAAGGCGCGAAGCGCAGGGAAGGGTTATTCCCTTTTCACGTTTCGCAACGCAGAATGGCGCTTTTTGCTGCGCAACCCGAAGGGCTGGGCCAGTTTTTATCCGCTGCTGCGTTAGTCGTCGTTCATTTGGAATAACCAAATTTCTCTCCTCCTGCCTTGCCCCGAATAAAAACTGGCGCCAGCGCGGCCGTGAATGAAACGTCAACAGGCCCTAGAATGAATCGACTATGACAAGGAGGTGCGATGCTGGCGATGTGGGTAGAACAGTTACTGGAGTATGCCAGCGGTGCGCTGAATGCCATTCGTCAGGATGAACGTTACCCGGCGTTGATGGCATGGGCCCGAACCGATGGTGTGCGCAGCCTTGGAGGCGACATGGCACTGGCCCAGGCGCTGGCACCGGAGCTATGGAACCAGACACCTCTCGAACGGCGGGAGTTTGCTGCCGAACCCTTGGCACGCCCCGGGGACAATGAACCTTGCTGGTGCGATTCGGGGCGCAAGAGCCGGGATTGCTGTGGTGCCGTCTCCTTGCCCGGGGCGGTACCCGAGCATTTGATGTGGATGCTGTCGCTGCGAGAGTGGACGGGGCCTGCTTTCAAGGCGGCGCTGGCAAGTGGCCGAGCCCCGGCTCAGGCATTGCTCGAGGCAGGTCTGATTGCAGCGGAGAGCAACCAGCAGGGCCGTGCCCAACAAATGCTCGAAGCGCTTTTCGAGGCAACGGATTGGAGTCAACTGCCGGAACAGACCGAGCCGGCCTTTGAACTGCTCATCGATATCTATCAAGATCGCGGCTTCAATCGCAAGAAGGCCACGCTACTCGATAATGTGCTCGAGCATGGTCCGCTATTTCTGCGCGGCGTGGCACTGGAAAGGCTCTGTTTGATGCATCTTGACAGCGACGACCTGGCAAGTGCCAGGGAGGCCTTCGTGCGCGCGCAACAGACGCTGCCTGATTCGCCCACCCTTGCGTATATCGAAGCCATGCTGCTGTTGCATGAGGGCCATCCCGAGGAAGCCAGCGAACGGGCGCGATTCTGGTTCCGTCGCCTGGCACGCTACGGCGACCTCGATGAGGAACAGCTGCAGTTTCTCGCCGACCTGGCGGACAATCCCGGTGCTACTCTGGCGGAACAGATGGTCAATTCCGAAGAGGCACTGGCGGTGCCGCTGACCAATCTGCAAACCCTGCTCGAAGGTCTCGAAGGCGCGCCGGAGCTGCGTCTCGAGCATAGGATGGACGGTCAGCTCGAATATCACACCAGCGCCCGGGAAGACACGTTGTTTGCCGCCTGGCAATCTCGTTTTCTCATCGGGGTCGATAAAGAGGCCGCGCTGGGGCTCGAGGGCGACCCCTGGCCCCATGCCGCGGAGTGGCTCGATGCCTTGCATGAAAACCCTGCCTGGCTCGATTCGCCCCAGGTCGTGCAAGCCCTGGCGGTGGCCCTGGCAAGTCGTTTCGGTAGCCTGCCCTGGATGGCCAACATGTTCTTCGTACCCCTGGCCCGGCGTTTTGGGCACTGGCTTGATCAAATAGAAGAAGCCGGGGGGCGTTTTACCTGGGACGATGCGGAGAATGCCTTTCTCTTGCGTACCGGCCTGGCACTAGTGGTCGGGATGGAGCGTGGTGCCCGGCGCAACTCCCGGCAACTGGCGGAGCGACTGTTGGTGCTCGATGATCAGGACAGCCTGGGCTTGCGGGAACTGGTGCTGGATCAGTTGCTGCGGGAAGGGCGTGACGAGGAAGCGGTGCAGCTCAGCGATCAACAAGAGCCGGAGGACGAGGGGCCGCTACTGGGTGTATTGATGGGGCGCGCCTTGGCCCTGTTTCGTCTGCATCGTCTTGATGAAGCCGTACACTCGTTGCGTGCCGTAAAGGCACTCAATGCCCACGCCATCGCCATGATGTGCGCCCACAACCCACGCCCGGTGCCGCTGGCGCTGGAGGTGCCGGAGCCCGGCACCAAGGCCGAGGCCTGGCAATACCGGGCGCTGATGCGGGACCAATGGGCCGCGTCTCAAGGTGCCCTGGAGTGGTTGACCGCCCAGCAGCGGCATCTCAACGAATAGCTCTATTGGTTGGCGCTCAGCTCCGATTCGCGATCCGTGGTCAACACAGAGTCGCGGCTGACGCGCCAGGCAAGCCATATGGCAGGTAGGCCGAGCAGTGCCGCGCAGATGAAAAACACCGTGTAGCCTTGTCCTGCAACCACCAGGCCGGAAAATCCCCCGATGAATTTGCCCGGGAGCGTCATCAGCGACGAAAACAGGGCGTATTGGGTTGCCGTATAGGCGCGGGAAGTCAGGCTCGATAGAAAGGCGATGAATACGGTGCTGGCGAGGCCATTGGCCAGGTTATCTCCCATGATGGTGATGACCAGCATGGGCATCTGCGCACCGATCAGCGCAAGGACCGCGAACAGGAGATTGGTCAGGGCGACGATTATGGCCCCTGCAATCAGCATCGAGGGAATGCCATAGCGCACCACCAGCAGCCCGCCGACGATGCCTCCGGTGATGCTCATGGCAATGCCGAATACCTTGGTCACGTTGGCGATCTGGGAAAGCGTGAAGCCAAGATCGATATAGAGTGGATTGGCCATGGCCGCCATGGACAGGTCGCTGATGCGATAGACCCCGATGAAGATCAATAGCCATAACGCGCGGCGACCATATCGCGAAAAGAAATCCGTGAAAGGACACACTATTGCACCGATGGACCAGGCCCCCAAGCGACGCCATGGCTGAGCACGCCCCCGGGTGGCTCTCAAGAAGGCACGGACCTTGGGCTCATGAATCAACTGCACACCCAGGGGTGAGCGGGGTGGCTCCGGGCGTATCAGCACCGTGAGTATGCCGACACCCACCAGGCCGGCCATGCTCAGGTACGCCCAGTGCCAGGATGCAAGATCGGCGACATAGAGCGCGCCGGCGCCGGCGGCCAGCAGTCCGCCCCGGTAGCCGATGATGTAGGTCGAGGCCATGGCGGCCTGTACCTCTTCCACGGCGGATTCGATACGAAACGCGTCGATGACGATATCCTGGGTAGCCGAGCCGAAAGCGACCAGCAGCGCGAAACCCGCCACGCTGACGAGACTTGCGCGAGGATCGGTATAGGCAAGGCCCACCAATCCCAGCGCAATCGTTACTTGAGCCAGCAGCATCCAGCCTCGGCGTTGACCGAACAGGCGAGTCAAACCGGGCAGGGGCAAACGGTCTACCACCGGCGCCCAGAAGAACTTGATCGAATAGAGAATGCCGATCCAGGAAAAGAAACCGATGGCCGCGACCTCGACCTCGACGTCCCTCAGCCAGGCAGTGAGCGTCGAAAATACCAGTAAAAACGGGAGGCCTGCAGAGAAGCCCAGAAACAACATGGTAATCACCGGCGCCTGGGCATAGACCGCCAAGGCATCCCGCCAGGAACGGCGTGCTGGGCGAGTCATCGTGGGTTTCCTGCCATAAGAGAACTCCTTGAAGCGTGAACGGCATCCTGAATCGATATGCTTGGCATCGATGGTAGACTGATAACAACGCATATTCCCGTGCTGGCCAAATCAGCGTTACAGCCTCGCACTGGAGTCTACCTCGAATAATGGAGCCTTATGAGCGATCAGCTTACCGATCTCGATCAACCAGAGAGCGATGCCATTCCGCGCTGGTACTTGATTCAATGCAAGGGTGGTGAATCCTTTCGCGCCGCGGAGCACCTGAACAACCAGGACTACGAGGTATTTCATCCGGTGTTGCAGGTACAAAAGAAACGTAACGGCAAACTGCGATGGATCGATGAGCCGTTGTTTCCTTACTATCTGTTCATTCGCCTCGATCGCCTGGCCAGCAACTGGCGACCCATTCGCTCGACCCGCGGCGTGCTCAAGCTGGTCAGCTTCGGCAACGAACCCATCCCTGTCGATGACGAACTCGTCGCCACCTTGCATGCCAATGCGCAAAAGACGTCCCCAGTGAATGGCAACGTCTACTTTCGCGCCGGTGAGGCCATCGAGATTACCGAAGGGCCTTTTCGTGCACTACAGGCGGTCTTCGAAAGCCAGAAAGGCGAAGAGCGTGCGATCGTACTGCTCAACATGCTGCATGGCCAGCAGCGTCTGGAAGTACCCGTTCGCCATCTACGCCGTTCCGAGTAATCCCTGCAAGGAAGCCTCTATGATCATTGCTCCTCAGCACATTGTAACGCTGCACTATACCTTACGTGACTCCGACGGCAGCGTACTAGACGACTCATATCAGCGCAATGCGCCCCTGCAGTATCTGCATGGACACGACAATATCGTGCCCGGGCTAGAGCGGTCGCTGGATGGCCTTGCCAATGGCGCCCTTACGACAATTACATTGGCCCCGGCCCAGGCCTATGGCATTCGTGATGAAGCCTTGGTGCAGACAGTGTCGCGAAGCGCCTTCGAAGGGGTGGATGAGTTGATGCCGGGCAAGCGTTTTCAGGCTCAAGGGCCTGACGGACCTCGAATCGTCACCGTGATTGCCATTGACGATGATATCGTGACCGTGGATACCAACCACCCTCTGGCCGGAGAAACCCTGCGCTATAGTGTCGAGATACTGGATGTGCGCAAGGCGACGCGTGCAGAGCTGGCAAAGGGGCATCCACTCAGCGAAGACATTGAACCTGCACAAGTCGAGGATCGAAAAATTCCCTGAAACATGACTTCGGTCAATTATTGTTACGCAATCGTTCAGGCTCGGTAAAAAAATTGACTCAAGTCAAGTTCAGTGAGCTGTTCCTGCCCTAAGGTGAATTCATCGATCAAGGGGAAGGGGAGCACGCCATGTACTGGGATGATGCCGTCATTTTCGGGCTGGTGACTGTAGCGATGATGTTCGTTTTCATGGGCGGGTTCGTCACTTTCATCATTCAGGATCAAAAGCGTAAGGGTAAGCAGTGATCACGCTTACGCAGCTTATACGGTAGTGCAAGTTTGTCGTCAGGGGAGGGGCATATGCCCCTTTGTAGCCGGCCTTCGGGTCGGCTTTTTTATGCGCGGAATTTACCTGACGTCACGCCGTCATCGGGTCGATGTGAAGCTCGGGAGTGTTGTTTCCCGGTAGTGCCTGAGCCAGTCAAGAACGTTGCCCACAGCCATGGGGCGCGCGATCAAGTAGCCTTGTGCCTGATCGCAGCCGGCTTTGGTCAACAAGGTGAGTTGTTCAAGGGTTTCCACACCTTCGGCGACTACCTCAAGTCCGAAATCGTGTGCCAGAGTAATACTCGAGTGCACGATCGTGGCATCTTCACGCTGTTTCGTTAGATTCATCACGAAGGATTTATCGATCTTGAGAACATCGAGGGGCAAGCGCCGCAACTGTGTCAGGGACGAATAACCGGTACCGAAATCGTCGATGGCGATCGTGACGCCTTCCTTACGCAGCTTCTCGAGTAACAACGCAACGGATGCCGGATCGAGCATCATTGTTTGCTCGGTGATCTCAAGCATCAATAGTTTTGGAGCAAGGCGTCTACGATGCAGGCCGGCGAGTAGTTTTCGCGCGAGTTGCGGATCGTCAAGATCAATGGCAGAAAGGTTGATGGCGATTTGCAGGGCATGGCCGCTTGTCTGCCAGGCGGCCATGTGATCCAGCACTTGCTCGATCAGCCATTGACCGATAAGAGCCATGTGACCCGAATGTACCGCAAGCGGCAGGAATTCATCCGGGTACAGCAGCCCCAGCGTCGGATGTTGCCACTGAAGCAAGGCTTCAAAGCCCGTGACACTGCCACAACTGAGCCGAATCTTGGGTTGGTACACCACCCTGAGTTGCTGGTCCTGTACGGCCCCAACCAAGTCCCCCAATAGCTGCTTTTCCCGGGCATGGCGATGGTCGAGGTCACTTTGATAGATATGAAAGCCCTTGCGGGAATGGCGTGCCTGAATTAACGCGATAGAAGAGCGATGCAACAGTTGTTGCGCGTCCCTGCCATTGTCCGGGCTTTGTAGTACTGCCATGGCGATGGTGGGAATCAGCGATGTGCCTGAGAGCTTCAATGGCTGGCTCAATTGCTCTTGCAGGCGTTCGAGCAATGTATTGTTCACGAAAGGCGGTGCTACCAATAGCAAGAATTCATTACCGCCCAGGCGATAGAGGCGCCCATGATGATAGTGCAGGCGGACGAGACGATGGGTCAGCGCTACCAGCAGTTGATCGCCAATATCGTGACCCAGCGTCTTGTTGATACGGTTGATATTGTCGATGCTTAGACGAATGACGAGAAAGGCTCGCTCCGCGGCGATCAGTTTTCGTATTTCACCTTGAGCGAGGTCATGAGTGCCGATACCCGTCAGGGGATCGGTTTGGCGATGCTGCAGATGAGTAAGCAACGTGAAAAAGCGAGTTCGCAGTCTGCCTGCCTGTTTTTCATGATGTGGATGGTGCCACGCCGAGCGTAATAGTCTCTCGGCACCACGACTGACCCATAAGGCCAGGAATAGAAGAAAAATCCCGATAAGGCGAATTAGCACCGTGACAATCACGTCAGCATATCGCGAATATCAAACGAGAAAATGACCAAACGCATTCCAATCGCTCTCTATAATGCCTAGGTTTCGTCTGAAAAGTCAGCGAGAGGCGTCTAGCGCTAAGCCTGCTCCTGCGGGCTAGCGCATTTCCCACATCCACGTGGGTCATAAAGTAAAAATTGGCGAAAGAATAGGGTTTACGTGGTGTGAATGAGTATTTTAAGCCAATTTTTAACGCCGTTTAGATAAGCGTAGGTACTTTTCGGACAAAGCCTAGTTGATGTGGATGATTACCCAGTAATACTGGATATCACTGGCCGGCTTCAATGAAACGAACATGCCGTATCTGACACTAATCGGCTGCGTTGGTGCCAATCAAACTAGTAAACGGTGAACGCTTGCACCCGATAGTTTGGGGTCGGCGTGGTGGCAGTTGCTGGCATGTATCGCAGCGCCTGTCGCGATGAGAGCAACAGGCACTGCGAGGATGCCTGGGCTAGACTTGCAAGCGTTCACGCAAGAAATCGATCAGCTCGTCTGCGGGGATCATGGTGTTGTCAGCGTCACGCCGACCCTTGTATTCCAGTTCGCCGTTGTCGAGGCCACGATCGCCGATCACCACGCGATGCGGAATGCCGATCAATTCCTGGTCGGCAAACTTGACCCCCGGGCGGGTATCGCGATCGTCGAGCAGCACGTCGATGCCCTGGGCCTTGAGTTCGCCGTAGAGGCGTTCGGCGGTCTCGCGCACGCGTTCGGACTTGTGGGCGTTCATCGGCACCAGCACCACTTCAAAGGGTGCGATGGCATTGGGCCAGATGATGCCGTTGTCGTCGTGGTTCTGCTCGATGGCGGCGGCCACGACCCGGGTGATACCGATGCCATAGCAGCCCATCCACAGCTGAGCGGCCTTCCCGGTTTCATCGAGCGCCGTGGCGTTCATTGCCGTGCTGTACTTGGTACCCAGTTGAAAGACATGCCCAACCTCGATGCCGCGCTTGATCGAGAGCGTTCCCTTGCCATCCGGGGACGGATCGCCGGCCATCACGTTACGCAGGTCGGCCACCTTGGGCAGGGCCACGTCGCGCTCCCAGTTGATGCCGAAATAGTGCTTGCCATCGATATTGGCCCCGGCACCGAAGTCGCTCATCAGCGCCACGCTGCGATCGATGACGATCGGCATGTCGAGGTCGACCGGCCCCAGTGAGCCCGGGCCGGCACCCACCACCGCACGAATTTCCTCTTCCGTGGCCATGGTCAGCGGGGCGGCGACTTCGGGTAGATGCTCGGCCTTGATCTCGTTGAGCTCATGATCGCCGCGCACCAGCAAGGCAATCAGGCCCCCTTCGGCGGCACGCACCATCAGCGTCTTGATGGTCTTCTCGATGGGCAGGCCGTGCTGCTCGACCAGGGTGGCGATGGTCTTGGCGTTGGGAGTGTCGACCAGTCGCAGCTCTTCGGTCGGAGCCAAGCGCTGCGGCTCTTCGTCCCGGGGCGCGGGTAGCGCCTCCGCCATCTCGATATTGGCGGCGTAGTCGGAGTCGCTGGAGAAGGCGATATCGTCCTCGCCGGAATCCGCCAGCACGTGAAACTCATGGGAGCCGGTGCCCCCGATCGCGCCGTTGTCAGCGAGCACCGGGCGGAAATCGAGCCCCAGCCGGGTGAAGATGCGCACATAGGTGTCGTACATCACCTGGTAGGTCTGCTTGAGGGAGTCTTCCGAGATGTGGAAGGAGTAGGCATCCTTCATGATGAACTCTCGAGAGCGCATCACCCCGAAGCGCGGGCGGATTTCATCGCGGAACTTGGTCTGAATCTGATAGAAGTTGGCCGGTAGCTGCTTGTAGCTGCCGATCTCGCGACGCATCAGGTCGGTGATCACTTCTTCATGGGTAGGGCCGACGCAGTAGTCACGCTGATGGCGGTCGATCACCCGCAGCAGCTCCGGGCCGTACTGTTCCCAGCGCCCGGATTCCTGCCACAGCTCCGCGGGCTGTACGGCGGGCATCAGCATCTCCTGGGCTCCGGCGCGGTCCATTTCCTCCCGCACGATACGCTCGACCTTGCGCAGGGTGCGCAGCCCGATGGGTAACCAGGTGTAGAGCCCGGAGGTCAGGCGGCGGATCATGCCGGCGCGCAGCATCAGTTGGTGGCTGATGACGTCGGCGTCCGCCGGCGTTTCCTTGAGGGTGGCGATCAATAATTGACTGGCGCGCATGGGTCCGGTGGTTCCTTGAAATCTAGTCGACAGCTCGCTCGACATTGAAATGAGAGGTTCGGAGCATTGTACGGTCAAGCCTGGGGCTGCGGCAAAAGGCGCGGGACAGGCAAGGAGTCAGAATGGCCGCATCCCTATTCGTCGATCGCATTCTCGTCCGGTTGATAGCGCTCTCGCAGCGCCCAGGCGATTGCGGCGGTTTCCGCATCCGGGAGGCCGCGATAGTCCCTGGGGCGAAAATGCATCTGGAAGGCTCGCAGCACATGGCGGGTCTGGGGGTCGAGCCGGCCGGTCACCTCTATCGGGTAACCGTAATCCGCAAGCGTCGTCTGCAGCTCCGTCAGCGATGGCGGTTGCTGGCTAAAGCGAGTGAGGTAATCGGCTACCCTGTCCGCATCGGGCCAGGCACCGATGCCGGCCTGATGCAGCCGGTACCAGGGGAAGAGCGGCCCGGGATCGATCTTGCGTGAGGGCGCTATGTCCGCGTGCCCCACGACATTGGTGGGGTCGATGTCGTAGTGGGCGACGATGTCCCGGGCGAGTCGTATCAAGGTGTCCATTTGCGCATCCGGATAGGGCGCCCAGTCAATGACATTCGGATATGAAGGCTGGGTCTCGAGAAGCCGCTCGATCTCTCCGTAGGGTCGGTTTGGCCCCTCGTTGACGATCTCGATGCCGATCGACGTATCATTGATATTGCTGCGCTTTTTCCAGGCACTTTCACCGGCATGCCAGGCGCGACGGGACTCGTCCACCAGCTGATAGACCAGGGGCTGGCCCCGGGAGCGCCGGGCCGGTAGCGGCAGCACATAATGGGCGCTGACCCGAGGGCCGGTTAGCGTCGCTAGCGAACGTGACTCGTTACCATCGGTGTAGTGAATCACCAGATGACGTATGCGGCTCGAATGCGACGGCGATACCTGCCGCTGATCGACGATATAGCCGGGGCGTTGCTCCAGACCGCTGCAGCTCGCCATGACGAGGGTGATCACCATGATCAGCAGCAGTGGTGGGCATACCCTGCACCTCGGGAGTCGTCTTCGTGAAAAATAGGCAGTCACGTTCATGCAGTCACGTTCATAGTGTCTGAAGGAGATGGCGCAGGGCGAGCCCCAGCAGTAGCGTCAGGGCGAAGCTGAGCATGGTGCCGAGCAGTACGTACTCGGTGAGTTTGCGGTCCCTGTCCTCGCGCAGATCGCCGAAGCGCAAGACCGACTTGGCTGCCAGCAGAAAGCCGATGGGGGTGAATTCGCCGCTCAACACGAAGGTCAGCACCAGAAAGCGTTCGAGGATGCCAATTCTTGCTCCCGCATCCGCCAGGGTGCCGCTGTTGTCGACCTGGGCACTCCAGCGCTGCATCACCAGGGCGATGAGTATCGACAGTGGCCGTGTGATCAGCACATAGGCCACCAGTATTGCCAGCAGTCCAGGATCCAGCAGCCAGCTGCCTAACAGCGGAAGCGGCCAGGGGTGTACCAGCCAGTTCCAGACCAGCAGTATCACAGTTAGATGCAGGGCCTGATCGATCAGAAAATAACGCACCTGCTCCGGGGTGTAGCTCTTGAGGATGTCGATCATCAAGTGGCTCAGGGCGATCATCAACGCTGCCAGCACAGCGGTGGCAAACGCCAATTGACCGATCAGCAGAGCGCTCAGTGCCAACAACCCGTGTACACCGGCATGCCAATAGACCGCCGGGGAGCGGTACCCAAGACGCTGCTTGCTGTGCACCCAGGCCTTGCACTGCAACAGGAAGTCGCCGGCAAGATGGGCAAGCAGCAGTAGTAGCAATAACGAGAGGGCCGTCGGTTGCATAACAGTACCTTTTTAACCAGCCTCGGCCAGCCTCGCCGCGGTATAGGCCAGATAATCCCGGATCAACGGCCAGCGGGCCACGGCCAGACGACGATTGATGGTCGGTTGAGCGCGTCCGAGCCGTTGGGCCAGCGCCTGTTGAGACTCTTCGTGCAGTAGGCTCAATGTCACGACCTCCGCCGAAAAACGCGACCAGTGGCTTATGATGTCGTCGGCGAAACGGGTCATCAGCGACAATGTTTCGTCGAGTTCGGGTGTCAAGGTGACGATAGCCAGGCGATCCGTCTTGTCACTCAAGTCATCAAGACCCTGGCCGGACAGCACGAATGCCTGGCCATCGGCCTGGCCAAAATGCCCGACTTCGGGAACCTCGCCTGATCCAACGCCGATGACGATGCGCGCATCCCACATATCCTGCCGGGAGGGCGACTGCTGAATCAGCGCCGCGCGAATCAGTATCGCAGCCGTCGTGCTGTCGCCCGGATCGGGAACGACCACCTGGAAACCATCACCGCGATAGCGATCGCAGCGGGCATCGAAGCGCGCTTCGATGAGGCTCAATACCGTATCCAGCGTGCGATTGAAGCGATCCTTGTCCTTGATTCGTTGAGACCCCACCACATCACCGGTCAGTACACCAATATTGGTCGCCATCTTTGGTTAATCCACGATAGTGATGAACCGCTATAATCATGATTTATAGCCTTTTAAAGCTATTATGAACGATCGATGACTATAAAGTTTATAGCTAAATAGGGCTATTATTTAGAATAATAGTGCTATATAGCTATTGAGTTCAACCCCGCGAGAATCATAACTGTAATTATATACAGTGTTTTGACGTAGGCAAATACTCATCCCACTTTGTTGTATCGTCCTGTAACAAAGTAGTCAGCGAAGCAACTCGCGGATCGAGGCCTCCAGTCCTTCGATGGTTGTGGGATACATTCGCTCGTCGATCAGATGGCGAATCAGCTGGGTGGAATGGGTGTACTCCCAGGCACGGAGCGGCATCGGGTTCAACCAGACCAGCTTGTCGAACTTGGCGGTAAGCCGTTTTAGCCAGGTGGCACCGGCTTCCTGGTTGAAATGCTCGACGCTGCCGCCGGGATGGGTGATTTCATAGGGCGACATCGCTGCATCGCCGACGATCACCACTTTATAGTCGGTGCCGAAGGTGCGCAGCACTTCCTGGGTGCTGATGCGCTTGTCCCGGCGCCGATTGTCCCGCCACAGGCCTTCATAAATACAGTTATGGAAGTAGAAGTGCTCGAGATGCTTGAATTCGCTGCGACAGGCGGAGAACAGCTCCTCGCAGACACGGATGTGATCGTCCATGGAGCCGCCTACATCGAGCAACAGCAGCAGCTTTATCGCATTGTGGCGTTCCGGTCGCAGGCGAATATTGAGCAGGCCGTTATCTCGAGCCGTGGCCTCGATGGTGGCGTCGATATCGAACTCTTCCCCGGCGCCGGTGCGGGCAAAACGCCGCAAGCGACGCAGCGCCATCTGCAGGTTGCGGGTGCCGAGTTCGAGGGAGTCGTCGTAGTCGCGAAAATGGCGCTCGTCCCACACCTTCACCGCACGCCGATGGCGAGAGCCGTCCTGGCCAATACGAACCCCTTCCGGGTTGTAGCCATAGGCGCCGAAGGGGCTGGTGCCGCCGGTGCCGATCCATTTGTTGCCCCCGGCGTGGCGTTCCTTCTGTTCCTCTAGGCGCTGCTTGAAAGTCTCGATCAACTTCTCAAGCCCACCCAGGGAGTGAATCTCCGCCTTCTCCTCCTCGGTCAAAGATTTCTCGAACTCGCGCCGCAGCCACTCTTCCGGGATCAACGCCTCGATGGCGGAATCCAGATCCTCGATGCCCTTGAACCAGGCGCCGAAAGCGCGATCGAAACGGTCGAAATAGCGTTCGTCCTTGATCAGGATCAGCCGGGCCAGGCGGTAGAAGGCCTCGCTGTCGGCAAACACCACGCCGCGCTCGAGGGCGGCATGCAGATCAAGCAGCTCGCGTAGCGATACCGGCACACCGGCGCGCTTTAGCGTATCGAACAGGCCGAGAAACATGACTCAGCGGCCTTGGCTGGAACGCTGGCGGCGCATCATGAAGGCCAGTCGATGCAACAGGGTGCTGTCCTGCTCGTTCTTGACCAGGGCGCCGGCCAGCGGGGGTAGTGCCTGGCTCGGGTCGCTTTGATACAGCGCTTCCCGGGAGAGCTCGTCCGCCATCAGCAACTTGAGCCAGTCGATAAGCTCCGAAGTGGAGGGCTTCTTCTTCAGTCCCGGTGCCTCGCGCAGATCGAAGAACACCTCCAGCGCCTGGGCCACCAGCCGCGATTCGATCTCGGGAAAGTGTACATCGACGATCTGTTTCAGCGTCTGACGGTCCGGGAACTCGATGTAGTGAAAGAAGCAGCGACGCAGGAAGGCATCCGGCAGCTCCTTTTCGTTGTTCGAGGTGATGACGATGATCGGGCGATGGCGAGCACGGATGGTTCGATCGGTCTCGTAGACGTAGAACTCCATGCGATCGAGTTCCTGGAGCAGATCGTTGGGGAACTCGATATCCGCCTTGTCGATCTCGTCGATCAGCAAGACAACGCGCTGATCCGCCTCGAAGGCCTCCCATAATTTGCCGGGGCGGATGTAGTTGGCAACGTTCTCCACCCCTTCCACACCCAGTTGGGAATCCCGCAGACGACTGACCGCGTCGTATTCATAAAGCCCCTGCTGGGCCTTGGTGGTGGACTTGATGTGCCAGGTGATGAGGCGGGTATCCAGCGACTGGGCCAGCTCCTCGGCAAGCAGCGTTTTGCCGGTGCCGGGTTCGCCCTTGATCAGCAGCGGCCGTTCCAGCATCACCGCGGCATCGACGGCCAGGCGCAGCGCATCCGTGGCGATATAGCTCGACGTTCCTGCGAAAGCCATGATGTTTTCCTGTTGAAAGACGTCGATCGAGTGTACGAGAGTGGCCATCGCAGCTCAATTCATGGCATCCCGAGGGTGTCTCGATTCAAAGCGGGACCAGGGGCTATCGAGCCAGCAGATCGCCTTCCACGGTACGGCCCAGGATACGATTGCGCCCTTGAGCCTTGCACTGATAAAGCGCGGCGTCGGCACAGGCGATCAGGCTGTCCGCATCGATTCGCGTGCCGGGCTTGGCAGTAGCGACCCCGATGCTCACGGTCACGATCGAGTGCGAGGGTGACGAGGCATGGGGGATGCCTAACGCCTGCAACATGCTGCGCATGGCCTCGGCAAGGGCCAGGGCCGGGCCTTCGTCACTATCGAGAAGCACGACCAGGAATTCTTCGCCACCCAGGCGAATGAGAATATCCGTTTCGCGTCGGAAGGTGTCGCGCAGGACATTGGCAATCTCGACCAGGCAGGTATCGCCGGCGGGGTGACCATAATGATCGTTGTAAGCCTTGAAGTGATCGACATCGATCATGAGGATCGACAAGGGCACCATGCGCCGGCGTGTCATGGGCAGTGCGATCTCCAGGCGTTGTTCCAGCAGGCGCCGATTGCCAAGCCCGGTCAAGGGATCGATGAGGGACTGCTCGCGCAATGTCTCGTTGTGTTGCTTGAGGGCTTCCAGCAGTGAGTGAATCTCACCGGTAAGCAGAGCGATGTCGTCGCGATTTTTCAGCAGTGTCAGGGGCGGTTGCCTGACAAGGCCTTGCTGTTGGCCCTTTACGTAATCCACGAGTAGATGCACTCGGTGCAGCAAGTAACGCTGCGTCAAGATGACCACGGTGGTGAGCAGCAGCAGAACGATCACCGCGATCAGAACGGTGAGGCTCAGAAACTCGGGGCTTGATGCGGGGATGCTCTGCTTGGCGAGGAAAGCGCTCATCTGGTACCAAAGCACGAGGCCTGCCAGGAACAGCAGAGCTGCCATGATCGAAAGTATGTATCGATGAAAGAGAATTCTGAGTGGTAGGAGCCGCATGAGCCATCGCTATCGAAGGGAATGGACAACCATTGTTGTCGTTATTTTCAAAGCTATTATCGGCCTCTATTTAGCTATATTGAATACTCGCAGTGCAAAAAAATCATGAAAGTCGTATCGATCATTCACACGATTTCAGTGGCAGGTGACGATAACGCTCGATCAAGGTTGCCGGATCGCGCTCTGCATTACCCAGGCTAGCGTGCTGTCGAAAAAGCTGCGCCGCAAGGCCACTCATGGGAATGGCGCTTGCGCTA
Source organism: uncultured Halomonas sp. (assembly GCF_947493865.1). Classification (GTDB taxonomy): domain Bacteria; phylum Pseudomonadota; class Gammaproteobacteria; order Pseudomonadales; family Halomonadaceae; genus Modicisalibacter. Next base: position 21,137 of record NZ_CANLTC010000007.1, on the reverse strand, counting down.
CGTTGGCTTTGGGCCACCGCCATGTCGAGATCCTTGAGCAGGGTACGCACATGCCAGGCAGGGTTCTCGAAATCATCGGCCGCCATGCGGGGTGCCAGAAGCTGAAACGGTTTGGAATCCGCGAAACCACCGGCAAGCGCCTCGGGAATTCGCGTGGCATCGACACCGCTGGCCTCCGCCAGGGCCATCATCTCGGCGATGACCAGGGCGTTGCAGCCAACGATCATCTGATTGCACACCTTGGTCACCTGGCCGCTGCCCACCGGCCCCATATGAGTAATACGAGACGCCAGGGGAGCGAGAAGTGAACGCAGCGCCTCGATGTCGCCCGCATCGCCGCCGCACATTATCGCAAGGCTTCCCGACTCGGCGCCGGCCACGCCCCCGGACACCGGGGCATCGATCCAGGGTATGCCGCATTCGGCGTGCAGGCGTGAGGCGAAATCCCGGGTCGCGGCGGGATCGCTGCTGGAAAAATCCACCAGCCGTTGGCCGGAGCGAGCATGAGCGGCGACGCTCTCGTTTCCAAATACCACTTCCTCGACCGCTGCGGTATTGGCCAGGCACAGCAGGATGACGTCCACCTCGCCGACCAACTCGACGATCGAGGTCGCGACGCGTGCGCCGGCGGCCGCGACCCCGTGCGTCTTGTCGGGGCTGCGGTTGAACACCGTGACGCTGAAGCCGGCTTCCAGCAGGCGATGCGTCATGGGTTCGCCCATCAGGCCGATACCGATGAAACCGAGGCGAGGTAAGGTCATGAGTGTGTCTCCAGGTTTGGGGAGCTATCCGTGTTCTGTACGTCGAGGTCGAATTGCAGGCTGGCCAGATGACGATAGAGCGAATTGCTCTCGAGCAGTTGAGCATGCGTGCCGACGCCGACCAGTCGACCATGATCGAAGACCAGCAGGCGATCCGCGGCCACCACCGTGGCCAGGCGATGGGCCACCACCAGGCTGGTACGACCCACCATCAGCCGGTCCAGCGCCTCTTGTACCAGCCGTTCGCTTTCCGCGTCCAGGGCACTGGTGGCCTCGTCGAGCAGCAAGACGGTGGGGTTTCGTAATAGCGCCCGAGCGATCGCAAGACGCTGTCGTTGCCCCCCGGAGAGCTGAACGCCGCCCGGCCCCAGATAACTGTCGAAGCCATTGGGCAAGGCTTCGATGAATGCCAGGGCATTGGCATCCCGGGCGGCTTGATGCACTTCTTCACCACTGGCATTGGGGGTGCCGTAGCGAATATTGTCCGCCGCGCTGCCGCTGAACAGCACTGGCTCCTGGGCGACCATGCCGATGGCGTGACGCAACTCCGCGGGGTCGAGATCGCGCAGATTCACCCCATCGAGAAATAACTGTCCCTGGTCGGGATCGTAGAAACGCAGCAGTAATTGCAATAGCGTGCTCTTGCCGGCACCAGAGGGACCGACCAGCGCGATGCGTTCACCGGGGCGAATATGAATGTCGATGTCTGCAAGAACCGGTGTATCCGGACGGCTGGGGTAGGCGAAACACAGGCGCTGGGCGACGATCTCGCCGCGTAGCGGGTACGCGAGCGTGCGCGGGGCAGGGGGCGCCTGGATATTCGCCGTCGTATCCAGCAGTTCGAGCAGACGCTCGGCGGCGCCGGAGGCTCGCTGAACGTCACCGGCAACTTCCGCGAGCGCCGCCACGGCGCCGGCCGCTAGTACCGCATAGAAAACGAAGGCGGACAGCTCGCCGGCGCTCATCTCGCCTGCCAACACCGCGTGGCCGCCTTGCCATAGCATGAAGGCGACGGCGGTGAAAACCACTAGCATGGCGATGCCGGTCAGCCAGGCGCGCTGGCGCGTACGCGCCACGGCCACCGCGAAGGCCGATTCCACGTGCCCACCGTAGACACGTCTGTCCTCATCTTCGTGACCGAAGGCCTGTAGGGTGCGAATGCCACCCAACGCCTCACCGGCATAACGCCCCAGTTCGGCGATGCGGTCCTGGCTATGGCGCGATAGTCGCCGCACCCGTCGGCCAAACCACAGGATCGGCAGCACCGTCGCGGGAATGCCCAGCAACACCAGCGCACTGAGCCAGGGCTGGGTGATCAGCATCAAGATAACTGCCCCGATCAGCATCAACAGATTGCGCAGGGCCACTGACAAGGAAGAACCGAACAGGCTCTGCAACACGCTGGTATCCGCAGTCAAACGCGACTGAATCTCGCCGGCACCGCCGTTGTCGTGCAGGCCGTTTTCGAAGAAATCCGGCTCCAGGGTCAACAAGTGATCGAAGACCTGCCGGCGCAAGTCCGCCGCCAACCGCTCACCGATCCAGGTCACCAGGTAGTAGCGCGCCGCCGAGGCGATCGCCAGTACGCCAACCACCCCCAGTAACCCGCTCAGAGCCTGATTGAGGCTGGTGACATCTTCCGCCATGAAGCCCCGGTCGATGATCAGGCGTAGCCCCTGACCCAGCAACAGCACGCTGCCCGACGCTACCAGCAGGGCGATGCCGGCGCCGACCAGCCGCCAGCGGTAGGGGCTGAGCAGCGAGAGTAAGCGTAATAAGACGCGCGGATTGGGCCGAGGTGTCATCGGTGGTTCTCAAAACAAGAAAAGGCATGTCGGGTATAAGACCTTAACAGTGCCTGCGCAAAAGAGCATTCTCAGGTCCAGCGTGCATCGGCGGTGAAGGCCACGGTAAACCAGCGCCGTGCCGGAGGGACGCTCAATTGCAGGGCGATTTCCTCACGGATGTCGTCGAGCATGCTCATTCCGCGCCCACTGGCAAAGTCCGGTTGGGTGACGATGTGAATCTCGATGAAGTAGCCACGGCCGGTCTTGGCGACATGGCTGTAGTAGTCAAGTAAGCCGTCGCGTTGCATCACCTGCTGCATGGCGTCGTGAACTTCCCGGTCCAGGTGACTCGGCGCAATCAGGAAAACTTCCTTCAGGGCGCGGCGCACGATGCCAATGGGGACCGGCATGAAGCATAGCGTCAGCACCGCCAAGAGCAGCGAATCCACATAGGGAGTCCAATGCGAGAGAGCGGTACCCTCCAGCAGCCAGGCAATGGCGAAAGCCACCAAAAGGGCAGAGGTGATCAACGCGGCCATCAGCCAGCCCTGGATATCGATACGCACGAACTCGGAATCCGCCTCTCGATTGAGGCGACTCTCGAACACATACATGGAGAAACAGGCCGTTGCCACCAGCACCGCATAGGCAATCGCCATGCCAAAGGCAAGTTCGCGTCCGCCTTCCATCAGCCCTTGCACCGCATTGAGAAAGGCATAGAAGCACAGCAGCATCAGGATGGCGCCATTGAATGCGGCTGCCATCGGTTCGAAATGCCAGTAGCCAAGCTGGAAACGCTGGTTGACTTCGCGCTGGGCAAGTCGCGAGACCCAAAGCGCCAGCATCGACATGGTGGCATCGATACTGGAAAACACGCCGTCGAACAAGATGGACTGTGAGCCCGCCAGCAAGCCGAGAGTGATACCCAGGCCGGCCACGACCAGGGTCATGGCGATGGAAATCTTCAGGGCGCGTTGTTCGAGATGGGCTTGCATGGCCGGTCCAGAGGTTAATCGAAACCGACGATCATAGGTCAGCCGATCCGGGTTCACCAGCGTCCCGAAGGTTGTTGATCCACTGGACGCGTCGGGCCGGGTCGTCGATTATCAAGCAACCACCGCGCGTCGCAGCTGCTACGCTCGATGGTAAGTAAACATGATTCGGGCAATATCAGGAGGAACGATGGATAAGGATCTGCTCACGCGCCGGGTCAGCGTGATCGTTGGCGACATCACCCAGCTCGAGGTGGACGCCATCGTCAATGCCGCCAACCATTCGCTGATGGGTGGCGGGGGCGTGGATGGCGCCATTCACCGTGCCGCCGGCCCCGAACTCAAGAAGGCCTGCCAGCATTTGCGCAACACCGACTGGCCCGACGGCCTGCCGGACGGCGAGGTCGCCCTGACCGACGGCTTCAAGTTGCCGGCGCGCTATGTGATCCATACCGTGGGCCCGGTTTACGCCAAGACCAAGGACAAGTCGCACCTGCTCGCCAACTGCTACCGCAACGCCCTGGCGCTGGCCGACGAACATGACTGTCGCAGCATCGCCTTCCCGGCGATCTCCACCGGCATTTATGGCTATCCCTTCGACGAAGCGGCGAAGGTGGTGCTTGGCGTGCTGACCGAGGAATTACCGTACCACGAATTGGACGTGACCCTGTGCTTCTTCAGCGACAAGGACGCCGAGGCGTTCAAGAAGGTTATGGAAGAGGGGGCTTGAATATTTGCAACCGTTAATATTGCGGATCATTAGTGGCTTTTGGCAAACGCTTCTAAGCTGCGCTCCGTCCCGACGGCTGACCAAGGCGTTATCACTCTCTGAATGCTGGTTCGAGGCTAAGGTGTGCAATAAAGGGAATAAAGTCGCGATCTAGAAACAGCAGGGAGAATTGTTTTTCTATGCAGAACGTCGCGATGATCACATCAGCGGTTTTCCTGATCGTGATGCCTCTTTTGCACAGTGCCCGGTAATTTTCGGCGCACTTGAGCGCCATATCCTTGCCAAACATTTCGTACTGATCTAGAGCGAGCAGGCTTTGTTTGGTCTGGTGGTACTGTTTGTCGTCGCGTATACCCTGCAGAATCTCCAGAAATATGAGATCGCCGAGGGCGACAGCTCCCTCGACTATCGAGGCATCCAATAGATTGGTCTGTGGGCTCTCGACGCCGTTGAAATAGTCGATCCAGACGCTGGTATCCACCAGAATCATCTGGCACTCCGCATTTCATCCAAGTCGCCTTCCCACTGGACCTTGCCACGCAGCTTTCGAATTTCCTGCTGCTTGCTAAGCTGAACCAGAAGTTTGAGGCCTTGCTCAACGGCCTCTTTTTTGGTTTCGCAGCCGGAAGCCTTCAATGCCTCGGCCATCAGCCGGTCGTCGATGACGATATTCGTTCGCACAATGCACCTGTGTGTATAATTGAGTATTTCTATACACAATCTAGCATGTCGCGGAGAACATAACCATCGGCTGCATAGCAACGTATTTTTCGCTGCTTTGTGGTTCTAGACCATCGTGTGAGCAGCCAAGGCGTCCATATCGATTTTTCGCCCGCCACCCAAGACGCCGGGCGACAAAACCGGGATAATGATTGGCCACTCGCCTACGGCGCGCCGACAGTCACCAACCCGGCCCTTCTCCATGGAAATCAAGGTCAACTATCTCGACAACCTGCGCCAGGAAGCCAGGTTCGACGACTTCACCGTCATCACCGATCAACCGATCCGCTACAAGGGCGACGGCTCCGCGCCGGGGCCGTTCGACTACTTCCTGGCCTCCTCGGCGCTGTGTGCCGCCTACTTCGTGCGGGTCTATTGCAACGCCCGGGACATTCCTACCGAGAACATCCGGCTGTCCCAGAACAACATCGTCGACCCGGAGAACCGCTACAACCAGATCTTCAGGATTCAGATCGAGCTGCCGGCGGACCTTTCCGACAAGGATCGCACCGGCATTCTGCGTTCCATCGAGCGCTGTTCGGTGAAGCGGGTGATCCAGAACAACCCTGAGTTTCAGATCGAGGTGGTCGATAACATCGACGAGGATGCCCAGGCGCTGCTGATGAGTGGCACCGTGGAAGGCGAAAACACCTGGATCGAGGGCAAGGACCTGCCGCTGGAGCAGACCATCGCCAACATGACGGCGATGCTCGAGGCGCTCGGTATCAAGATCGAGATCGCTTCCTGGCGCAACATCGTGCCCCACGTGTGGTCGCTGCATATTCGCGATGCCGCATCGCCGCTGTGCTTCACCAACGGCAAGGGCGCCACCAAGGAAGCCGCGCTGTGCTCGGCGCTGGGCGAGTTCCTCGAGCGCTTGAGCTGCAACTTCTTCTACAACGATCAGTTCTTCGGCGAGGAGATCGCCAACAGCGCCTTCGTTCACTACCCCAACGAGGAGTGGTTCCAGCCCGGGCCGAAGGATGAACTGCCGGCGGGCATATTGGATGACCATTGCCGGGCGATTTTTGACCCGGACGGGGAGCTGCGCGGCTCGCATCTTTTTGATACCAATTCCGGCAAGGTGGCCCGCGGCATCGTCTCCTTGCCGTTTGTGCGCCAGTCCGACGGCGAGACGGTGTACTTCCCCTCCAACCTGATCGAGAACCTCTATCTCAGCAACGGCATGAGTGCCGGCAATACCCTTGCCGAGGCCCAGGTGCAGTGCCTGTCGGAGATTTTCGAGCGGGCGGTGAAGAAGCAGATCATCGAAGAAGAGATCACGCTACCCGACGTGCCGCCGGCGGTGCTGGCGAAATATCCCGAGATTGTCGAGGGGATCGAGGCGCTGGAAGCCCAGGGTTTCCCGGTGCTGGTCAAGGATGCCTCCCTCGGCGGCCGGTTCCCGGTGGCCTCCGTCACCGTGATGAACCCGAAGACCGGCGGCGTCTTCGCCTGTTTCGGCGCGCACCCGAGCTTTCAGGTAGCGATCGAGCGCAGTCTCACCGAGCTGTTGCAGGGCCGCAGCTTCGAGGGCCTGAACGATCTGCCGCCGCCTACCTTCAACTCCCAGGCGGTATCCGAGCCCAACAACTACGTCGAACACTTCATCGACTCCTCCGGGGTGATTTCCTGGCGCTTCTTCAGTGCCAAGAATGACGTCGAGTTCTGCGAGTGGGATTTCACGGGCACCAACGAGGAAGAAGCCGCTGCCCTGTTCGGCATTCTCGAGGAGCTGGGCCTGGAAGCCTACATGGCCGTCCATGAAGACCTGGGCGCGCCGGTGTGCCGTATCCTGGTGCCGGGGTATTCCGAGGTGTATCCCGTGGAAGATCTGGTCTGGGACAACACCAACATGGCGCTGAATTTCCGCGAGGATATTCTCAATCTGCATTCACTTGATGATGCGCAGTTGACCGCGTTGCTCGAGCGTCTGGAGGAGAGCGAGCTCGATGAGCAGATGAAGATCGTCACCCTGATCGGCATCGAGTTCGACGACAACACCGTCTGGTCCGAGCTCACCATCCTGGAGCTGAAGCTGCTGATCGATCTGGCACTGCAGCAGTTTGAAGAAGCGCTGGAACGGGTCGAGATGTTCCTGCAGTTCAACGACAACACCGTGGCGCGGGGGCTTTTCTATCAGGCGATGCAGGCGGTGCTGGAAATCACCCTGGACGACGAGCTGGCGCTGGACGACTACCTTTACAACCTGAGGCGCATGTTCGGCAACGAGACCATGGACGCCGTGGTGGGTTCGGTGAATGGCGAGGTGCGCTTTTCTGGCCTGACCCCTACCAGCATGAAGCTGGAAGGGGTGGAAAGGCACCAGCGGCTGATCGAAAGCTACAAAAAGCTGCACGCGGCTCGGGCTGCCTGGGCTGCAAAGCAGTAAGCCAACAGCCCCCAATGCTTAACAACAACAAACGGTATCGTCGAGAGAGGGTAATGTTATGCCCCAGGGCGCTTTCGATTACATCATCGTGGGGGCCGGTTCCGCCGGTTGCCTGCTGGCCAACCGCCTGAGCAAGGACTCCTCGAAACGGGTGCTGTTGCTCGAGGCGGGCAACAAGGACAGCTACCACTGGATTCACATTCCCGTCGGGTATCTCTATTGCATCGGCAACCCGCGCACCGACTGGCTTTATCAGACCGAGCCGGATGCGGGGCTCAATGGACGCTCATTGCGCTATCCGCGTGGCAAGATCCTGGGCGGTTGCTCCTCGATCAACGGCATGATCTACATGCGCGGCCAGGCGCGGGACTATGATCAGTGGGCCGAACTGACCGGGGATGATGCCTGGAATTGGCAAAACTCACTGCCCGATTTCATGGCTCATGAAGACCATTACCGCCTGGATGACAGCGCCGATCCGACGGCCAGGAACGGCGATCGCTTCGCGGAGTGGCATGGCAACGGCGGCGAGTGGCGGGTCGAGAAGCAGCGGCTGAGCTGGGAAATTCTCGAAGCCTTTGCCGAAGCCGCCGGCCAGGCTGGGTTCGAACGCACCGAGGATTTCAACACGGGGGACAATGCCGGTGTAGGCTATTTCGAGGTCAACCAGCGCTCGGGCTGGCGCTGGAACACCTCGAAGGCATTCCTGCGTCCGATCAGAGACAGGTCGAATCTGACCGTCTGGACCGGTGCCCAGGTCGAGCGCCTGGTGTTCGAGTCGACGGAAGAGGGCGGTACGCGCTGCGTGGGTGCCATCCTGCGTCGGGGTGGCAAGAACGGCGAGCGTGGCAAGAGCAGCGAGCGTGGCAAGAGCGACGAGACGACAACCGTTCGCGCCAACCGTGAAGTCATTCTTTCCGCTGGCGCCATCGGTTCGCCGCAGATTCTGCAGCTTTCCGGTATCGGTCCGGCAGCGCTGCTCAAGGCCCAGGGCATCGAGGTGGTGCAGGACGCCCCGGGGGTGGGCGAGAACCTGCAGGATCATCTACAGATCCGCACCGTGTTCAAGGTACGGGGTGTAAAGACGCTCAATGTGCTCACCAGCAGTTTGTTCGGCAAGGCCAGGATCGGCCTTGAATACCTGCTGCGCCGATCCGGGCCAATGAGCATGGCCCCAAGCCAGCTTGGCGCCTTTACCCGCTCGGACCCAAATCTTCCCCATGCCAATCTGGAGTATCACGTTCAGCCCCTCAGCCTGGACGCCTTCGGCGAGGGGCTGCACAAGTTCCCCGCCTTTACCGCCAGCGTATGCAACCTCAATCCCACCAGCCGCGGCACGGTGCGGATTCGCTCGAACCGCTGCGACGATCCGCCACTGATCGCGCCGAATTATCTGAGCACCGACGAGGATCGCCAGGTAGCGGCGGCCAGCTTGCGGCAGGTGCGTGAGATCGTGGCTCAGCCGGCCTTGGCGAAGTACCAGCCCGAGGAGTGGCGCCCAGGCGTTCAGTATCAAACCGACGAGGAACTGACCCGGCTTGCCGGCGATATCGCCAGCACCATCTTTCATCCGGTGGGCACGGTGAAGATGGGCCGTGACGATGATCCTTTCGCGGTACTCGATTCGCGGCTCAAGGTGCGGGGCATTCAAGGTCTTCGGGTAGTCGATGCCAGCATCATGCCGACGATCACCAGCGGCAACACGAACTCGCCCACCCTGATGATCGCGGAAAAGGCCGCGCGCTGGATCATTTCGGGGGAATAACAGTGCAGGGAGCCATAATGCGCAGCTTCATATACGACACCCTTATCCTCAAGCTCACCTCCCGCTGGTACGCGCAGGTACTAGAGCGCGTACCCGAGGGCGCCGCCGTGCTGGATGTGGGTATCGGCACGGCTGGCGCGCTGGTGGCCAATGCCGAGGTGGTCAAGCGTAAACGCCTGCATGTGACGGGCATCGATATAGATGCCGACTACATGGATAGCGCCAGGCGAAGGCTGGAAGCCTCCTCACTGGCTGACTATACGGAAGTGCGACTCGAGTCGGTCTACGATCATCAAGGCGGGCCGTATGATGCCGTTTACTTCTCGGCGAGCTTCATGCTGCTGCCCGAACCCGATCGGGCGTTGCGCCATTGCCTTAAGCTCTTGCGCCCGGGTGGGCGGATATTCTTCACCCAAACCATTCAGAAGAGGCCTTCTCGCTGGATGGAGCGTTTAAAGCCCGTACTCAAGCGAGTGACGAGCATCGATTTCGGACGCGTGACCTACGAAGAGGCGTTCAAGGCACAGCTTCGCGCCGCCGGCCTGGCACTGGAGGAGTTCGTCTTCCTGTCTCATCATGGCAACCGAGCGTCGTGTCTGGCCGTGGCAAGAAGGTAGAAGAGGCGCATTCTCCTGCAAATGCTCTCGGTACCATTATGGCTACGGCTGTCATTGGAGCGGTCTTTATATTCAAGAAAGCGCTGCGCGCACCTTTTCCGGCTTGAATGGCACGGAGCGTATCCTTGCGCCGGTTGCATCGAATACCGCATTGGAAATACAGGCGGACACGATGGCTGAGGAGGGTTCACCCACGCCCCAGGGCACCTCCTCAGGACGGTCGACCAACTCGATGATAACCTCAGGCACCTCCTTGAATCGCAGGATCGGGTAGGTCGCCCAGTCGAGACTTGTGACCATCTTGCGATCGAAGGTCAGCTCCTCTTTAAGGGTGCGGCTCGTCGTCTGGATGACATTGCCTTCTATCTGGGCGCGCACGGAAGCCGGGTTGATGATCTGGCCGCAGTCATGCACCACATAAAAACGTTTGACGTGTATCTTGCCAGAAAAGCGATCCACCTCGACGTCGGCCACCGCGCCGACATAGGTGCGTTTCAGCTCGTATTTCACATAGGCAGCGCCTCTACCGGAAAGTATTCTGTCGCCGGCATCCTGTTTGGAAGATGCCCGTTTTTCCCATTCCGTCAATTTTTCCAAACGATCCAGAATCTCATGGCCGCGTCGGTCGTTTGGATCGATTTGCCGACGGCGAAATTCGATGGGGTCGACCTCGAGCGCTGCGGCCACTTCGTCGAAGAACGATTCGTTGGCAAAGGTGTTCTGCATGCGGCCCGGCGCGCGAATCCAGGAAGGGCGCAGCGGCGTGGACTCGAGCCGATGACAAACAGTGCGCACGTTGGGGAACCCGTAGGGGATCGCGGAGTCGTTGGTGATACCGCCGGGATTTAGCTCCGTGGTGGTGGGCAGGTCCGCCAGGGTTGCCGGCAGCAAACCCACGCGCCCGCCGGCACCTTGCGGGATGAAGAAGTCAGACTGCCAGGCACTGACTCGATTCTGTTCATCGATCCTGGCCTGCAGGTCGATCAGGGTGGGCGGGCCCTTGGGGTCCCAGCCATGTTCATCATGGCGCATCCACTGAACCCGTACCGGGCGGCCGACTTCTCTTGAAAGCAGTGCTGCATCCGCCGCTGCGTCCTCGTGGCCGTTGCGCCCGTAGCAACCCGCCCCCTCGAGATAGAGGCAGCGTACGTCCGCTTCAGGAATCGAAAACATCTCCGACAGCTCGCGGCGTAGCCGATGGGTTGCCTGGGAAGAGGACCAGCTCACGAGCTTGCCGTCGCTGAAGTCCGCGATGGAACAGGAAGGACCGATGGAGCCGTGGGTATGCATGGCAAAGTCGTAGGTTGCCTTTACAGTACGGCCGGAACCCTCGAGTGCCTCATCGACGTTGCCGATATCGCTGGTCACGTCGTTCTTGACGATCTTGGTGTTTCTCACATGCTCCCAGAGACTGTTCTGTTCGGGAAGAGACTCTGTCGTCGACCAGGTCGCCTTGATCTCACGGCCGGCCCGCACCGCGGACCATTCGCTTTCGGTAACGACGCCGAGAAAGTTGCCCTTGCGCACGATCTGGACCACGTCAGATAGATGGGCGAGGGAGTCTTCATCCACGGACTCCAGGGTCGCCTGGACCGCCGGCGGACGCACGACGATGCCATAGGCCATGTTGGGCACGCGCAGATCCTGCATGTAGACGAATTCGCCGGTGATCTTGCCTGGTAATCCGCGACGAATGATGGATTGGCCAACAATGGTGTAGCTTGCCGGGTTCTTCAGCGGAACGTTCTCGTCTACCTTGAGGGAAAAGCGCTCGTCACCGACCAGTTCGCCATAGCCTAGGCGACTGTTCTGGCCTTGAATGACGCCATCGCTGATCGTCAGCTCGTCCTTGTTGACGCTCAGGCGCTTTGCCGCCGCGTCCAGCAGCGCTTCTCGGGCCGTGGCGGCGGCAAGGCGCAGATTTAGCCCCGCCTCTTGAATGGAAAGCGAGCCGTAGGTTGGCCCCTGATCCGGCGTCAGCGCCGTGTCCCCTTCGATTACCGCGACGTCGTCCAGGGGCACGGACAGTTCTTCCGCAGCGATCTGAGCCATGCCGGTGCGCACGCCAGTGCCGAAATCGATCTTGCCGCTGTAGACGGTGACCTTGCCGTCCTTGTCGATAGTGAGATAGGACTCGACAACGCCGTCCTCGACGGATTTCAGGGCGCCAGTCTGGAGATCGCGCTCGGCTTCCTGAGCGGACACGACCTTGCCCAGCAGTGAAAAGGTCACGATCAGTCCACCGGCGCCTTTCAGGAACGTGCGTCGCGAGAATGCGGGAGGTTGGGTCATGGCGGTGTACTCCCTAGGTTCTGGCAGCGCGCTTGACGGCGCGCAGAATGGCGGCGTGGGTACCACAGCGGCACAGGTTCGGCTGCAGCCCGGCAAGAATCTCTTCATCCGATGGGTCAGGATTGTGATCCAGCAGGTGCTGGGCACGCATTACCATGCCAGCGATGCAGTAACCGCACTGGGCCGCCTGCTCATCGATAAAAGCCTGCTGCAGCTTATTGGGTTTGCCATCCTTTAGCAGCCCTTCCGTGGTCGTGACGGACCGGCCTTCGAGCGCAGCGATTGGCGTGATACAGGAAAACACGGCGCGCCCGTCCACATGCACCGTGCAAGAACCGCACTGCCCCAGCCCGCAGCCGAACTTGGCGCCGCGCAGGCCGATATTGTTCCGCAGTGCATAAAGAAGCGGCATCGAGGGGTCGCCATCGATGTCGTGAACGGTACCGTTGACCTTGATCTTGACGCTCATGCTTTTATTCCTTTCCATCCGCGTTGGCTCGCGCCTTTGAAATGGCATCCTCAAGTCCGCTCCACTGCGCCTGGTCAGAGTAACGACGACGCAGGTACTGGCTCAGTTTTGCTATCTCATCGTCCGTCAGGATGTCGCTGAACGCCGGCATATAGGGTCCATCCTCGTCACGGTAGGCCTCTATGCCCTCCAGAATGGTACGTACCGTGTTTACCGGGCTTGGCTGACGAACGGATGCACTGATGGACAAGGGCAGCGCCTTCGAGGGGCCGACGCCGGCACCTTGTTCATGACAGTTCGCACAGGCGCCAACCCAGAGATTCTGCGTCGGAGCGGAGACGTCGATGTCCTGATGGTCAATAGGCGTCATTTCCTGCTCGTTGCCGTCGCTCAGGCTGGCGGTATAGACGGCGATGGCCTCCACGTCGGAGGGCGACGCCTGGCGCAGGTTGAGCGCCGTTTCTGCCATTGGGCCGGCGGCGGCACCGTGATCCCGCTGAAAGCCGGTGGCAAGATAATTGCCTAACTGATCCACGCCCCAGGGGCGTGCACCATCGCCGCTCAAGGGCGGGGCGTACCAGCCGTCGATCATCGCACCCTGATATTTCTCCGAGGACTTTTCGGCGCCCATGATGTTGCGAGGCGTGTGGCACGCGCCGCAGTGAGACAATCCTTCCACTAGATAGCGTCCGCGATTCCACTGTTCACTTTGATCCGACACGGGCTCGAACTCACCGGTATCGAGAAACAGCAGATTCCATCCTGCCACCAGGGCGCGAATATTGAACGGAAACGTAAGATCGTTTGCGGCCACGTCGTGTTTTATTGCGGGAAGCGAGCGCAGGAAGGCATAGAGGGCGCGAATGTCCTCATCACTTGCCTTGGTGAAATGAGTGTAGGGAAATGCCGGATAGAGATGCGTGCCCTCGCGATCGATGCCCTTTTGCATGGCTCGAGTGAAAGCATCGATCGACCAGGAGCCAATGCCGGTTTCACGATCCGGTGTAATGTTGGTGGCATGAATCGTACCAAAGGGCGTCGGCATGGCCCGCCCACCCGCGTAAGGCTGACCGTTCTTTGCGGTGTGGCAGCTGGCACAGTTGCCAAGCTCTGCCAGCACGTAACCCCGCCATGCCAGGGCGCGATCCATGTCTGGCTGATCGTCCTTGGCCACCGCAGGTATTTCCGGGCGCCAGGTCAAGGCAAAGGCTGCAATACCAAGAAACACGAATGCGACAAGAATGATGATGCCAATGCGCCGACGTTTCATGACGAGTCACTTCCCTGAGACTGAACTTGTTTCTGACCGTTTGCTTCTTGGCCATTTCCTTTGCGACATTCACTTTTTGAAAAGCGCCACACCTGCCTTCGAGCGATTGGGGCGGCCAATGGTCTGGGTGATCCAGTGCCCGGTGGCCGCCAGTGTATCCAGATCGATGCCGCTTTCGATTCCGAGTCCATTGATAAGATAGACCACATCTTCGCTGGCGACATTGCCGGATGCGCCCTTGGCATAGGGGCAGCCGCCGAGCCCGGCGACGGAGCTGTCGATGACCGCGACGCCTTCTTCCAGTACCGCGTAGAGGTTGGCGAGCGCCTGGCCGTAGGTGTCGTGGAAGTGGGCCGCCAGCTTAGGGATGGGAATCTCTTTGGCCACGGCCTCGAGCATTCGCTTGGCTTTCAGTGGTGTACCGGTGCCGATGGTGTCGCCCAGGGATACCTCATAGCAGCCCATCTCGAACAGCGCCCTGGATACCTCGGCGACCTTGCTGGGCGCGATCTCGCCCTCGTAGGGGCAGCCCAGCACGCAGGAGACGTAACCCCGTACGCGCACGCCGGCCTCTCTGGCGCGTTCCAGCACCGGCGCGAAGCGTTCGAGCGACTCGGCCACGGAGCAGTTGATGTTCTTCTGCGAGAAGGTTTCGCTTGCGGCACCGAACACCGCGACTTCCTCGACGCCGCATTCCAGGGCTGCTTCCAGCCCCTTGAGATTGGGGGTCAATGCGGAGTAGGTGACGCCACTACGGCGTGACAGGCCGGTTATCACCTCGCGATGATCCGCCATCTGCGGGACCCACTTGGGCGAGACGAAGCTGGCCGCCTCGATATGGCGAATGCCGGCGGCGCCCAGCCGATCGATCAGTTCGAGCTTGGTGGCGGTATCGATCGGTTCGGACTCGTTCTGTAGACCGTCCCGCGGGCTGACTTCGACCAGCCGTACGGATTGGGGGAAATTCATTGTTCATCTCCAATCATGTCGGACCTGCTTGGCGGCTATCCCAGGTACAGGTCTTCGCGGAGGCGCTGTAAACCCTTCCCTGGGCGCTACATTTGCTATCTGACCGCCATGGATGGCGGAAATGCCGGAATGGAAAGGAACGCTTTCCGGCCCTGGCAAATGACCTCCGCTTCAACCTGTGCCTGGCGTGGTGGCATGTCATTCTTCGGCATTGAACGTCAGCAACTCATCACCTTGCCCCACGGTATCGCCGGCGGCGAAATGGAAGGTGTCAACGACGCCATTCGCGGGGGCATTCAGGCTGTGTTCCATCTTCATCGCTTCCATGATCATCAGTGGCGTACCTTTTTCCACTTGCTGACCCGGTTCGACCAGTAGCGCTACCACGGTGCCGTGCATCGGCGCGGTCAGGGTGGCGTCGATTTCGTGATGGCCGTGATCGACGGCGTCCAGACGCTGCCAGAACAGGCGTATTTCCTTCTCGGCATCGCCCAGTACCAGTACATCACCGTGAGCGGCGCGATCACGGCGGGCGAGCCAGCGGCGACGATGACCATCGAGCGTAATGGCGACACCATCGCCTTCCAGAGGCTGCAGCCGGCCTTCGAGTGCACGGCCGTTCAGGTGCAGCTGCCAGGCACCGCCGGGATGGCGCTCGGCCAGCACGTTGACGATGGCCGAACTACCGGACTCATCGTTGGCGTGGGCCGAATCCGTCAGGGCGATGCGGACCTGGGCCGGGGCGTTCAATCGCCAGCCATCGCGACGCTCCCAAGGGTCGTCGGCTTGGGATTCACGCCGTAATAGATCGAGGGCGACCAGGGCGGCGCTGGCATAGGCCTCGTCGTCGAGCCCAGGCGCTGAGAACAGATCCTCGTCGTGGTGCTCGATGAAGCGCGTCGTCAACTCGGCCTTCTTGAAGGCCGGATGACTGGCCAGACGTTGCAGAAAGGCGCGGTTGGTGGTGATGCCGGAAACATCCAGTGCCGCCAGGGCACGGTTGAGGGTCGCCAGGGCCTGATCGCGGTCGTCGCCATGAGTGATCAGCTTGGCGAGCATCGGATCGTAGTGCATCGAGACCTCGTCGCCGGCTTCGACGCCGCTATCCAGGCGAACCCGAGAATCCGTCAGGCCCGCTCCGGCGAGATCGAGACCGAAACGTTCGAGACGCCCGGTGGCGGGCAGGAAGTCCTGTTCCGGGTCCTCTGCGTAGATCCGGGCCTCGAAGGCGTGCCCCTGGATCGTCAGTTCGTCCTGATTCTTGGGCAGTGGCAGGCCGGCGGCCACGCGTAACTGCCATTCGACCAGATCCTCGCCGGTGATCATCTCGGTGACCGGATGCTCCACCTGGAGTCGGGTGTTCATCTCCATGAAATAGAAGCTGCCGTCCACGTTTAATAAAAACTCGACGGTGCCGGCACCGACATAGCCGATCTCTTTGGCGGCACGCACCGCAGCTTCCCCCATTTCGCGCCGCAGTTCCTCGGTCATGCACGGTGCCGGGGCTTCCTCGAGCACCTTCTGGTGGCGGCGCTGCACCGAGCAGTCGCGCTCGAACAGGTAGACGCCGTTGCCGTGGCTGTCGCAGAACACCTGGACCTCGACATGGCGCGGCTGGGTCAGATATTTTTCGATCAGCATGCGCTGGTCATTGAAGGCAGCCTGAGATTCGCGCCGGCAGCCTTCGAGGGCAGCCTGGAAATCCTCGGCTCGTTCGACAACCCGCATGCCCTTGCCGCCTCCGCCGGCGCTGGCCTTGAGCAGCACCGGATAGCCGATCTGACCCGCCTCGGCCTTGAGGGTGGCGTCGTCCTGAGCGTCACCATGGTAGCCAGGCACCAGGGGCACACTGGCGGTGTCCATGCGTGCCTTGGCGGCGGACTTGTCGCCCATGGCGGCGATGGCGCTGGCCGGGGGGCCGACGAAGACGATACCGGCCTGTTCGCAGGCCGCCACGAAGGCCGCGTTTTCGGAGAGGAAGCCATAGCCGGGGTGAATGGCCGAGGCGCCGGTACGCCGAGCGGCGCCAATGACGGCCTCGACGTTGAGATAGCTTTCGCGGGCGGCGGCAGGGCCGAGGCGCACGGCTTCGTCGGCTTCACGGACGTGATAGGCCTGGGCATCCGCATCCGAGTAGACCGCCACGCTCTTAAGGCCCAGGCGTCGGGCGGTGCGAATCACCCGGCAGGCGATTTCGCCCCGATTGGCGATCAGTATCGTGGTGAGCGGTATCGGCGCGTTGGCGAGGCTCATCAGCGCGGCTCCTGGTTCGTATTCTGGACCGGTTTCCAGCGCGGCGAGCGCTTGTCGAAGAACGCCGCCAGGCCTTCCTGGCCTTCCTGGCTGACCCGCAGTTCGCTGATGACCTGACAACAACGCTCCCGAGTGGTGTCGGAATCGCTTTCCCGAGCGACCTCGGCGAGCAGTGCCTTGGTAGCGCGGCTGGCCTGGGGCGAGGTGGCGAGTAGCGTATCGATGAGTGATTCGATGCGCGCGTCCAGCTTGTCTTTGGCGGTCACCTCGTGGACGAGCCCCAGCATCTGGGCGGTGCTGACGTCGATGACCTCGGCGGTAAGCGCATAGCGGCGCAACTGGCGCTCGCCGATGGCACGCTGCACGTAGGGGCTGATCACCGCCGGCGATAGGCCGATTCTCACTTCTGAAAGACAGAAACGCGCCGCCTCGGAGGCGACGACGATATCGCAGCAGGCGGCAAGCCCCACCGCACCGCCGTAGGCGGCCCCTTGCACCCGGCAAAGCGTGGGGCAGGGCAGCGTATCGAGCCGGTGCATCAACCGCGACAGTTCCCGCGAGTCGCTCAGGTTGTCCTCGACGCTGTAGTCGACCATGCGCTTCATCCAGTTGAGATCCGCCCCGGCGGAGAAGTGCTTGCCTTCGGAAGCGAGCACCACCACACGCACCTCGTCACGCTCGGTGGCCTCGTGCAGGCGATCGAGATGAGCGTTGAGCTCGCGGATCAGCGCGTCGTCGAAGGCGTTATGTACCTCGGGGCGATCCAGGGTCAGCCAGGCGATACCGCGTTCGTCGATCGCCAATCTTGTATAAGTGGTGTTATCTGACATCTCAGACCTCGATATACAGTTTGAAGCTGGAAGAGCGGCGCTTCGCGCCTGGAAGAGGAAAAACCTTGTCCGAGTGCATCGCTATCCTCGTACTTTTCTTCCTTCTTCCTTCTTCCTTCTCCACGCAGAGCGTGGGTCTACATCCTGAACACGCCGAAGCGTGTCTCCTCGACCTCCGCATTCATTGCCGCCGAAAGTGCTAGACCAAGAATGTCGCGGGTCTGAACGGGATCGATCACGCCGTCATCCCAGAGCCGTGCGCTGGCGTAATAAGGGTGGCCCTGGTGTTCGTACTGTTCATGGATCGGTGACTTGAATGCCGCCTCGTCTTCGTTGCTCCACTGCGTGCCGTGGCGCTCGTGCTGTTCTCTCTTGACCTGAGCCAGCACGTTGGCGGCCTGCTCGCCGCCCATCACCGAGATTCGCGCGTTGGGCCACATGAACAGTAGGTTGGGTTCATAGGCGCGACCGCACATGCCGTAGTTGCCGGCACCGAAGCTGCCGCCGATCAGCACCGTGAACTTGGGCACCTTCGCGCAGGCCACGGCGGTGACCAGCTTGGCGCCGTGCTTGGCGATGCCTTCCTGCTCGTACTTGGAGCCGACCATGAAGCCGGTGATGTTCTGCAGGAAGACTAGGGGAATCTTGCGCTGGGCGCAGAGTTCGATGAAGTGCGCGCCCTTGACCGCCGACTCCGAGAACAGCACGCCGTTGTTGGCGACGATGCCCACCGGATGGCCCTGCAGATGGGCGAAGCCGGTCACCAGGGTATCGCCGTAATAGCGCTTGAATTCATCGAAGTCCGAGTCGTCGACCAGGCGGGCGATGACTTCACGCACGTCATAGGGCTTGCGCAGGTCGGTACCCACGATGCCGTAAATCTCGTCCGGGTCCAGGCGCGGCGGCCTGGGTTCCTTCATCGCCAACTGGCCGCGCTTTTGCCAGTTGAGCCGCGACACCGCACGCCGCGCCAGTTGCAGGGCATGGGCGTCGTTGTCGGCGTAATGATCCGCGACGCCGCTGATCTTGGCATGTACGTCGGCGCCGCCCAGATCCTCGGCGCTGATGGTCTCGCCGGTGGCGGCCTTCACCAACGGCGGGCCACCCAGGAAGATGGTGCCTTGTTGCCGCACGATGATCGCTTCATCCGCCATGGCCGGCACATAGGCGCCGCCGGCGGTACAGGAGCCCATCACCACGGCGATCTGCGGAATGCCCTCGGCGGAAAGGGTGGCCTGGTTGTAGAAGATGCGTCCGAAATGGTCGCGATCGGGAAACACCTCATCCTGAAGCGGCAAGAAGGCGCCACCGGAATCCACCAGGTAGATGCAGGGCAGGCGATGCTTGCGGGCGATTTCCTGGGCACGCAGGTGCTTTTTCACCGTCAGCGGATAGTAGGTGCCACCCTTGACCGTGGCGTCGTTGGCGACGATCACGCATTCGATGCCGGAAACCCGTCCGATACCCGCGACCACCCCGGCGGCGGGCACCGGCGATTCATACACCTCATGGGCCGCCAGGGCACCGATCTCGAGAAAGGGCGCGCCCTCATCGAGCAGATGATCGATGCGATCGCGCACGAACAGCTTGCCCCGGGATTCATGACGCTCGCGCGCTTTCTCGCCGCCGCCCCGGCAGATCGAAGCGGTCAGGGTGTGCAGCTTGTCGACCTCGGCACGCAGAGCATCGGCGTTCGCCTGGAACGTCTCGCTGCGTGGGTTGATCTGGGTGTGCAGGATGGACATGTCTCGGTTCCTGATCTGACTCGTGTGGCTCAGCACGCGATGTGCGGGGATTTGGCAAGAACGAAGACGTAAGAGGGAAGAAGGAGATAACGCCTATCCAAGGCAGTGTTGCCTTTATCTTCTCTCTTATTTCTTCAATCTTCTATCTTTAAGTCGATTCATTGAACAGTTCGCGACCGATAAGCATCCGCCGGATCTCACTCGTCCCCGCACCAATCTCATACAGCTTGGCATCGCGCAGCAAACGCCCTGGGGGGTACTCATTGATATAGCCGTTGCCGCCGAGCAACTGGATGGCATCCAGTGCCACCTGGGTCGCCTTTTCGGCGCAATACAGGATCACCCCGGCGGCATCCTTTCTGGAGGTCTGGCCGCGATCGCAGGCTGCCGCCACGGCATACAGATAGGCCCGGCAGGCATTCAGGGTGGTGTACATGTCCGCCACCTTGCCTTGCACCAACTGGAATTCGCCGATGGATTGGTCGAACTGCTTACGCTCATGAATATAGGGCAGCACTACGTCGAGTGCCGCCTGCATGATGCCGATGGGGCCGGCGGCGAGTACGGTGCGCTCGAAGTCCAACCCGCTCATCAGTACCTTGGCGCCACGGTTTTCCTCGCCCAGTACGTTTTCCGCCGGCACCTCGCAATCCTCGAATACCAGCTCGCAGGTGTTGGAACCGCGCATGCCCAGCTTGTCGAGCTTCTGGGCGGTGGAGAAGCCGGGGAAGTCTCGTTCGATGATGAAAGCGGTGATGCCCTTGGAACCGGCCTCGGGATCGGTCTTTGCATAGACCACCAGCACACTGGCCTCAGGACCATTGGTGATCCACATCTTGTTGCCGTTGAGGACGTATTTGTCGCCTTTCTTCTCGGCGCGTAGCTTCATCGAGACCACATCGGAACCCGCACCGGGCTCGGACATGGCCAGGGCGCCGACGTGCTCGCCGCTGATCAGCTTGGGCAGGTACCTGGCTTTCTGTTCCGAGTTGCCATTGAGCTTCAACTGGTTGACGCACAGATTCGAGTGGGCGCCGTAGGAAAGGCCCACCGAGGCACTCGCCCGAGAGATTTCTTCCATGGCGATGCAGTGGGCGAGATAGCCCATGCCGCTGCCACCATCCTCCTCGGGCACGGTAATGCCGAGCAGGCCCATGTCGCCGAATTTTTGCCACAAGTCTTCCGGGAATACGTTCTCGGCGTCGATGTCCGCCGCGCGTGGGGCGATTTCGTCCCGGGCAAAGGCGTTGACCTGGTCGCGCAGCATGGTCTGGGTGTCGTCTAGGCCGAAGTCGAGGGGCGTGTAGGGAGAATGCATAGCGCTGCTCCTGAACGTATCTGGGCGTTTATAGGAGTACACCGAACATGCTAAGGCTCGGCATCAAAATAATAATGGCAGAATAGATAGGGTTGACGTTTACGTAAAGTAGAGCTTTGGTCGCAGGGCTTTGCTTTCAAGGCTATAAAAAAGGTTCATCGCAGATCAGCGTGAACCAGGCAGGGCTTGCGGCGCGGGTAGAATAGAGAAACGGCGGTAAATCCGAG
>NZ_CANLTC010000006.1 GCF_947493865.1 uncultured Halomonas sp. | reverse complement strand
GAGGCCATGAAGCAGTGGCAGCAAGAGCGCCCCGATTTATTTTGGAAACGTGTAATTAATCACACGGGCCCCGACACGTACCAGTATAGTCCCGGGGGCCTGAATAGTGTCTTCCTGGTTTTTTCCAGAATTTTCCCCGAATGATCACAGATAAGTCAGAGTCCCGGAAGCGACATGGCGCGCAAAACATATAAATATAATTAGATAGAATTTTGCACATGACCGGGAGACCACAGATATGCACCAAGCTATTACGACTGTTGATAGTCTTTCCGAGAACGTAATCAAGGATCTCGCGGAGGGTCGCTGTAACGCCGTCCGTATTCCTGAGTATTATTCTCAATCTGATGCTACGGCTATTGCAGATGCAGTATGTAAGAGTTCCATGTTTGGTTACTACGAAAACGCCCCGAAAATTGGGAGAGTAGGCCAAGCGTATTTTGAGGGGTTGGCATCTGAAACGGCTGCCGAGCGATATAGGCGGAACTCGACTCTGTGGAACACGCAACTTCGCGAATGTTGCTGGCCGAGAATGCTACCGGTAGATAGGCTTCGGCTTGAACTGGACGAAATATGGTCCGGCGGCTCCATGCTCCTGGTTCTAGGTGGACTAACGACTTTTGCAGGCCTACTTCGCGTATTCAGCGAGGGAAGTGGCACGGAAATTCATAATGACCATCTTGAGTGGGATGCGACTGAGATTGACTGTCAATCGACTTCACTTGACACGCAACTCACCGCGAATATATACCTCGATATGCCACAGGACGGTGGCCACGTAAACCTTTGGGCTGGTCACATCTCAAAGGAACGTTATGAGAAAATACGTAACCCTGGGAGTTATGGCGTAAAACCCTCCGAAGTGGGTCCTCCGGACGTTGTCTATACACCAGCCCAAGGCACCTGTGGTTATTCCGACCGCGAGAGCTGCATCAAGTCGTCGACGCCGGAAAAGGGCGTCGGGTTACGCAAAGCTGCTTTATCGGTTATCAAGGCACGGATCATCCATTGCTGGTATGGAGTTGATCCGTGTTTCTTCCAAATTGGTTGTGGTGATCGCAAGCCACGATCATTGCCGATACCTCGCCAACCTGATGTGCGGGCGTGTCACCTTAATTCGTAGCCAGCGAATCAGCGGGCATGGTTGTAAGCTGGGCATAATACGGCTTGTTTTTACCTGGATCATTAGGAAATAGAACACTCATGGAAGTTCACATTGTTGCGACCGTTATTGGCTGGGCATTAGTAATGGTCCTGCCTGGGCCCGACCTTGTCGCCATAGCCTCACGATCCGCCCGGTATGGATTCGTGGCCGGTATTCAGGTGGCTACCGGCGTTACGACAGGGGTCGGGATTTGGTCCGTCATGTCCTTGGCTGGGGTTACAACACTTCTAAGTGCGAGTCCCTTTCTAGAGGCTGCCTTACCTGTCACTGGCGCATTGGTACTGATCAGCATGGGTGCGACTAGTCTCTTCTATGCAGTCAAGGATATCCGTACAACTTCTCCGGATCGAGAAGGATCCTTCAAAAAAGTAGCCGTTTCACGCAATGGATTTTGTTATGGCCTTGTAACAAATATATCGAACCCGAAAGCGCTTATATTTTTTACTGCTTTTTTCATGCCCATGATGGCCCAATACGGTGGAGGCATAAACAGAATTACAATGCTTTTCTTGCTGCTTCTGGTCAGCTTGAGTATCTTTATACTAATGGCTTTACTGTTTAGCTACTTATCATCATATTCAGTTCTATCACAGAGCCGATTCTGGACTTTTATTCCGGGCGCCGTATTCGTTGCGATAGGCGGATATTATATCTTAAACCTTTATTTTTAATTATGTTTTTGGCGCGATGGTTGAAAGCTGCATTCAACAGCATACATAAAATTTCACCCAAACCGCATGCAATTCATGGAAAATATATATTTATCCGTCATTTGCATATGAAATAAGTAACTTTTGTGGTGGGTCAAAAAATAATCCATTTATTAGTTTTAAAAAATTTTCACAAAAGAGACTCACAAGCTCGGGTTTCAGCTGCAAGAATTCCTGCAACCCTGCGTAAATACAAGTTATAATTTTAAACACAGGACTACATCAGGGCCGCCTTATAAAAAAGACAATATGATTTTTCAACGACATATAGCCGGCAGCATAAAATTACGCGTTTAGCGTATATATATTTTACCTCTAATCTTCCTCATCGTCGGCCAGTTCCCTTCCAAAGGCCCGCCACTGGGCCAGGGTCATGATCTCGGTGGTCTCGGTCTGAAGATCATGAACGACGAGGAGTTCACTGCGTTCGAGCTGACGCTTGAGTTCCGCCACCCAGCCGGACATGCCCTCCCCGGTATCGGTGGTGTCATAGCCCTGTCGGGTGACGAAGGTTTCGAGCAGCGCATCCAGCGTCTCACCAGGCAGCATGCGATAGGGCACTTCCAAAAAACGGCTCATGCTGTTTCCTCGTCACCGGGCTGTTCGCTTTCCCCACTTTCCCAATCGGCAAGCCGGGCCAGAAAAGATGCTTCGTCAAGCACCTCAACGTTCAGCTCTTCCGCCCTGGCCAGCTTGCTGCCGGCACCGGGCCCGGCAACCACCCCGGCGGTCTTTTTCGAGACACTACCGGAAACCTTGGCTCCCAGCGCCTGAAGCCGCGCCTTGCCCTCGTCCCGTGTCATGCTCTCCAGGCTGCCGGTGAGCACCCAGGTCTGCCCAATCAAGGGCTGAGGCCGCGCACTCACTTCCGCTTCTTCCCACTTGATGCCGGCGTCGATCAATTGCGCCACGGTTTCGCGATTGTGAGGCTCATCGAAGAAGGCGTGCACATGGGCGGCCACCACCGGCCCCACATCCTCGACGGCTTCGAGATCAGCGAGTTCGGCCTGCATCAGTGCTTCCAGGGTACCGAAATGTCGGGCCAGATTACCCGCCGTTGCCTCGCCCACTTCGCGAATACCCAAGGCATAGATGAAGCGCGGCAATGTCGTATGGCGAGCTTTCTCCAGGGCATCGATCAGATTCTGTGCGGATTTCTCCGCCAGACGCGGCAGTTCCGCTAGCGTTTCCGCTTTCAAATGAAACAGATCCGCAGGGGTCTTGACCCATTCTCGTTCGATGAGCTGATCGATGATCTTGGTTCCCAGGCCGTCGATATCCAGGGCACGGCGGCTGGCAAAATGCTTGAGGGCCTCCTTGCGCTGGGCGGCGCAGAAAAGCCCCGCCGGGCAGCGCACCACCGCCTCGCCGTCAATACGCTCAACCTCGGAGCCGCAGACTGGGCAGTGACTGGGAAACTCGATCGGCAAGACGCCTTCCGGGCGCTCATCCTCGATGACTCTCACCACCTGGGGGATCACATCCCCAGCCCGGCGGATGATCACTCGGTCGCCGATCATCGCTCCAAGACGCGCGATCTCGTCCTGATTGTGCAGCGTGGCATTGGAGACCAGGGCACCGGCCACGGTGACCGGGTCGAGCCGCGCCACCGGCGTGATCGCACCGGTGCGTCCGACTTGAAACTCCACCGCCTTGAGCCAGGTGGTCTGCTCCTGAGCTGGAAATTTGTAGGCAATCGCCCAGCGTGGCGCCCGGGCAACAAAGCCCAGCTCACGCTGCAGACGCAGTTCATCCACCTTGATGACCGCCCCATCGATATCGTAATCAAGATGCTCACGTTTCTCCCCCAGACGCTGGCAATAGGCAAGCAGCGCAGCGCTGCCTTGTACCCGATCAAACTCGGGATTGGTACGGAAACCAAACTCCTGCAAACGCGCCATGAGCGCCGCGTGCGTCGTTGACGCATCATCGTCATCGGTACGGGCCACCTGATAGGCGCAGAACTCCAGGGGTCGCTGCGCGGTGACCTGGGGGTCAAGCTGACGCAGGCTGCCGGCAGCGGCATTGCGAGGGTTGGCGAATACCTTGCTGCCCTCCTTTCGAGCGCGCTCATTGAGCGCCTCGAACCCCGAATGACTTATGTAGACTTCGCCCCGTACCTCGAGCAGACGGGGGATCGATTCACCGCGCAGCTTGAGCGGAATCGAACGCAGGGTACGCAGGTTCGAGGTAATCCCCTCCCCGGTACGCCCGTCTCCCCGGGTCGCGCCACTGACCAGCGCGCCATTTTCATACACCAGAGACACCGCCAGCCCGTCGAGCTTGGGTTCACAGCAGAAGGTCAAATCATCGCTGTCCCGCTCAAGGCGTTCATTGACCCGTTTGACGAAGGCCATGATTTCTTCTTCATTGAAGGCATTGTCCAGGGAAAGCATCGGCACGGCGTGCTTAACTTCAGGAAAGCCCTCGGCAGGGGCGGCACCAACCCGCTGGGTGGGAGAATCCGGCGTGATCAGGTCAGGATGCCGGGACTCGAGTTCCTGCAGACGGCGCAGACGCCGATCGTAATCCGCATCGGTCAGAATAGGATCATCGTGCACATAGTAGCGATAGTTGGCCTCATCGAGTTCGGCGCGCAGGCGCTTAACCTCGTCGTGAAGCTCAGCGGTCGTAGGGATATTCTGGCTCATGCGAGTCGCAGGTCTCGAAGCGGCAAAACCGTATTGTAAGGCGGGCCGGATACTCCTCGCAAAGCATGTAGCGCCCTACAAAAGAAGACGGGGCCTGGCGGCCCCTACAGCAGTCTGATGATAGTCCGAAGGCTGGCATTATCGTTCATGGATTAACTCAAGCGACTTGCTGGCACCACTTACTGACTTTTTCGGTCAGCTCGCCAGTCGTTTCACCTATTTGATATGGAATGCCATAGCTCGTCAGGTATCGGGTAAATTCCGTTAATTTTTCCTCAGCGACTTTCAGTGGCTTGGACTGCATGTCGCTACTGGGTCTGAGGATAAAAACGGTACCTTTATGGAATTTCTCACGCTCGGTGGCAAGAGAGATATCTCGGTGCCCCTGAAACAACTCGCTCTGCACTCGGTCCACGGTGACGTAATCGGCGGAAACCAGTGTCGCCGCTTCAAGGCCGTTATCCTCGCGCCGAAACGGTAGAAAGATATCAATCCCAAGATCCGTCTTGATTTTTGGATCCTTTGGCACGTGATCTCGATACTTGGCTCCAAGACGGAACACCAGATCCACGTCGATATTCTGATAGGCCCGTTTCTTGGAGATCGGTCGATGTCGCCCAGAGCGCAAGACCTTAGGTGTGCTCAGTGGTACCAGATCGACCATGAGGCGATCAATCACCTCGGAGACACTCTCCCCTTGCGCGACACCGCCTTCCAGTATCTGAAGTTGTGGAGACACCCATTTCAAAGGGTCAGGTTCTGAATCCACCATGACCTCGGCAACACGACAGGCAACCTTGGCGTGATATTCGGCACGCTCGGGATGATCATAGAAGCATCGCAGCCGGGAGAACTCATCAATGGTTTGAATCACTGGGCGACCGCCTTTAGGCATGAAAGCGATCCCGATATTCAAACGCTCGCCGGCGGCGGTATCAGGCGTCCACTGGACGCGGAACCACTTGCCTTGAACAAGGCTCGTGGTACATACCTGACGTCTGTCGAAAAGCTCGTCTATGTGTAACATGTTCACACCGTCATTACCGAGAGCGCGCGGCTGATGCGATCCGGCCCGTGGTCGGCGCGGCGCTGAAAGAAAGGCTCAAGCGCCGCAAGGCGCGAAGGATCCTTACCCAGGAAGGCGTGCCACCACCTCAACAACTCTTCCCGAACTGAGCTTAGCACGCTCGCATGCTTTTCAGCTGCCCGTACTATGAAACTCCCTTCAAGCGGTATCTGGCCGTCCAGCGTCATGATGAGGTGCAGCTTGTTGGCATAATCACTTCGACCGGCTTGCAGCATGTCAGCCGTCCAGATGATATCGACAGGTAATTACTGTGATCGATGATGTAGACGCTCTTCTTGTCATCGATCAGGAAATTCCCCAGGTTACGGTCCTGATTAGCTGACCAGTCATCAAAAGCGAGAAGCGGGGAAAGTCCATGCCATCCGTCGAGTAGCTCACGGGTCAGAATCGCCTTGGCGTAATCATTCAACCCATCGAACAGGGTGTTTGGTGTCTTGCCTGGTGCCTCGCTGATGGCAAAGGCGTAACGATAGATTCCTGCCTGGCAGCCCCGGATGTCCAGCCCATCCACCAGAGTCTGGCTTAACGCGACGATCCCCGCGCGCCTTGGTACAGGCAGACCACAAGCGCGAGAGAGAATATACCCGGTGATCTCATTGACTACCCCCAAGTGATGATCTGCCGAAAAGCACTTCAAAAACCCCCGAGTGCGCTCGCCATCGTTCCAGACGATATCGCATCGCTGGGTCTCCGCCATGGCACCATCGCCAGTGCGCCCGCGGAAGCTGCAAATGGTCTCAGGCCCCATCAATTCGATTTCTGTCTGGCTCATAGTTTGCTAGCCTCACTCGAAGCTGAACGACTTTTTATTGCTTGCCGCCTGCGCCTGATATCGAGGCGCGTATCCAGTGAGCAGTAGCTATCTGGTCCGCTGAGAGTTGCTATTTCGACACACTGACGACGAATAACAGCAGGGATTGAAGCCCAATCCCCCTTCAGTCGGTTGTAGGCTGATCGCTCTTCGCTCTATCTGAATGCAACCGTTATAGGTCATATTGCTGGGCTCGCCGTCAATATTGGCAGTGATTACGCACTGCGTCTGGACATCGAAGCGCTGGATTTCTTCAGTAATCATACGCGGGGCTTGAAAGCCCCGCGTAGATACGGCATGCAAGAAAGCAAACGAATCAATTGGCCTGGTAGCGATGCAGCCGATGCCGCCGCCCAAACTCCTGCACGCGCTGACGCGCGAACTCGACGGTCTGTGCGGTCATGACACTGCGGTTCTCGTCCTTGAGTTCACCACCCAGGTTGCGCACCAGCACCATGGCAGTTTCCACCATCGCCTCAAAGGCGGCGCTGGCATCCGTGGCCCCTGGTAACGGCATCAGGAAGGTCACACCGGGGGTAGAGAATTCATCCATGTTTTCAAGATCGAAGGTCCCCGGCTTGACCACATCCACCATGGCGAACTGCAATTCACTTTCCGCCTCTTCTGTCTCGTAACGCAGGAAGATGCCCATTTCACTGTAACGCAGGCCGCAGGCAAGCATCAGGTTGAGCAGATTCGCCCCCGCGAAACCTTCCTCGGTGCGCGCCATTACGCTGATGACGATGATTTCTTCCGCGTGAGCCAGTGTTTCCCTCGCACGTTCGGCGCTGACGTGATGACGCCGCGCCTTTTCGACTACCGGGTGAGAAGCGGTGCGCTCTTCTTCCTGCAAGGAAAGTGGGGGCGCATCCTCAGACTGTGCATCGACCGCGTGACCCTGTGCCACCTCGGCGGTGACTGGCGCGCTGTCGATATTGTCCTGATGGGCATCGTGCTGGGTCTGTGGTGTGTCACGACGCTCTTCCTCGAAGCGTGCAGCAGCCTCCTCCGACAACCCCTCGGTCTTGCCCAACGAGGGTTCGCGATGAGGCGACGAGGATTCGTCCTGGCGCTGAAACGCGGAGGACATTCGCTGCATCGACTGTGAGACACGCTGACTGCCACTACGCAGTGCAGCGGCCATGCCAGTGCGACTGAAGGCGCTGTGATCGCCTTCTTTCTCGACGGGTGAAAGCGACTTGTACGTGGGAGAGCTCGATGATACGGGGGTTTGCCGAGGCCGCCGAACATCATCGTGATCTTTCAAGGACAGAGGTCCTTCATTTTCGGCACTTGATTCAAACTCGGCACGAGACGCGGAATGCGATGGAGTGGTAGGTTCCGGCGCCGAACGGCGTTCTTCTTTGAAAGTCGGGTCCTTGAAAGTCGTGCTTGTGGCAGACGGATTCTTGATAGGTGCGCCTTTATCAGAGACACGCGTCGATGCAGCAGTAGGCGCATCCTGTTCCTGGGCCATGCGGGAAAAGACCTTCGAAGGCCCTGGATGCTCTTGACGCTGGAGCTTGGGCTTGGGTGCAACCGTTGGCTGAACCGCAGGCTTGATCACCCGAGCGCCCCCATTGGGCAACTCCCAGTTGGCCTCGGCTTCTCGCGCGCCGGCGTCAGGACCAGGGGCAACAGCTGGGCTATCTACACTTATGCCACCATCATCGTGCTGTTCATGTCCCTGCCCACGATCTAGCCGGGGAACTTTACGTTGACGCTGCAAGCGACGTACACCATCGACGACGATGATGGTCACCAGTACCAACCCCAGTATGATCAACCACTCTCTTAATTCCATGGATCGTCTTGCCTGTTTGCTAAGGCGCCATGCCTATGACGTGTGTATTCGATAGCATAACGCGATTGCCGAGAAAATGGGCTAGTTTTTTTGAATGTCAAGTTTTACTTTAGCCCTGCGCAATCGCCCTTCATTTGTCCCCAACCCCACTAATAAGAGCGTTGTTAACTCTTTTAGACTCTTTGTGCAAGTTTTCTATGCTTCGGCCAGTGCTACCGCTGCTTCGACTCCCACGGATACAAGACGCGAAACACCCGGTTCTTGCATGGTCACTCCCATCAATCGATCCGCGGCTTCCATGGCGATCTTGTTGTGGGTGATATAGATGAATTGTACCGAGTCTGACATGTCCTTCACCAGTGCCGCATAACGACCGACGTTGGCATCATCCAGAGGTGCATCCACCTCATCGAGCATGCAGAACGGTGCCGGGTTGAGCTGAAATATCGCGAAAACCAGCGCCAGGGCAGTCAGCGCCTTCTCCCCGCCGGAGAGCAGATGAATGGTGCTGTTCTTCTTTCCGGGAGGACGCGCCATTATGGCGACACCGGTCTCCAGCAAATCCTCTCCGGTCAGCGTCAACCATGCGCTGCCACCACCGAAGACCTTGGGGAAAAGATGCGAGAATCCCTGGTTGACCTGATCGAATGTCTGCTTGAAACGTGTCCGCGTTTCCTGGTCGATCTTGCGAATTGCCCGATCAAGCGTTTCGAGCGCCTCGCTCAGTTCGGCATGCTGAGCCTCGAGGTAATTTCGCCGCTCCGCCTGCTGATCATATTCCTCAATTGCTGCAAGATTGATGGCGCCCAGGCGCCGTAGCTTGTCGCCGGTATTTTCAAGACGCGTCTGCCAGGCAGACTCGGTGGCGTTGGGATCAAGAGACGCCTCGAGCTCCTTGCCATCGAGACCCAGCTCCCCTAACGCCTCATCCTGACCATCCGCCTTCAACCTGAGCGCCTGAACCTGCATGCGCGCTTCCTCGAGCCGGCTGCGGATGCCTTCAAGGTTGCGTTCGTGCTGTTGGCGGGCAATCTCGGTTTCGCGCAGACGCTCGGCGAGCTGTTGTGCCTCGTCGCGACAGGCGGTGAGCGCCTGCTCCTCTTTTGAGCGCTGGTGCAAAAGCTCATCCAGTTGCTCGCGGCTTTCCTCTTCGGGCTCACGCAGCACTTCCCGCTGCTCTTCGAGTTCGGCGCACTTCTCCTCGAGGCGGGTACGCGTCTCGCTGCTGCGCATTCGCTGCTGATCGAGGCCACTACGCTCCGTGGTCAGACGCTGATACTCCAGCGCCAGTTGCTGGCCTCGTTCCTGCAAGGGGCGCTGACGACTGCGCAGGCCAGCAAGGGCTTCCTGAGTGTCGCGACGCGCCCGCTCGAGCTCTTCACGTCCTTGGCTACTCTGTTCGAGGACGGTCATCGCCAGCTGCCAGCGCTCTCGTGCCTGCTCCAGCTCAAGAGCGCAGGCTTCACGGCGCTTATCGATATCCTGAAGCTCGACCTCGAGATCGCGACGACGCGCATCGACATGTTCCAGTCGCGATGCAAGATTGGCTTCCTGCAGCGCCAATTGTTGACGGCGCTGCTGCTGATCCCGCTCGCTGCTCCGGCACTGTTCCAGGGACGCCTCGATCTGCGTTTCCCGGACCTGTGCGTCTCCCAGCCGCGCTTCCTGTTCGTCGAGCTGACCCGCGACATCGTCGAGAGCCTCCTTGACCGTATCGCGACGCCGCTGCTGGGTCATGATGCTGTCGGCGGCGTCACCAGAACCGTGACGACGAGCCCAACCGTGCCCCAGCCAGAGGCCATCCGCGGTCACTACGCTCTCGCTCGGGGTCAGCGTCTCGAGACGTGCCCAGGCATCGGCATGATCCTCGGCGCAATGGATGCTGGCCAGTAGTTGGTCGGCAGCGCCGGCACCTTCAACCTGGGCAGCGAGGCTATGACCGGGCGCAGGATGGGGTGACTCCGTGAGCAGCGCCAGTTCACTATCGCCGAGGGAGTCCGCGAGCATCTGACGCTGCATCTTTGGTACCAGACGCGCGTTGAGCCAAGGTGCCAGCACCCAGGACACCACCTGCTCCCACTCGGGCTCGACCCGCATGTGTTCCGCCAGCCGTGGCGCCGAGGCCAAGCCGTGTCGTTCCAGCAACGCATCTAGGGCCTGGCCGCCATCGTTCAAACCCGCCGCCAGGAGCGCCTCCAGGGAAGCCAGCTCGCCCTGCAACTGGCTGCGCTGCTGGCGGGCATCTTCTCGCGCGTTTTCGATCTCGCCAAGCGTGTCTCGGGTGCGGGTGCGTTCGATCTGCAAGGTGTCACGCTGGGTCTCCAGCTCCTCGAGCTGTAGATCGATCTCGGCTAGCTGTTCCCCAAGCTCTTCTCGTCGCTCGCGCAGCTCACCAAGCTCCGGCAGCTCACTGCACTGCTGCCGACGGCGCTGGGCATCTTCCGTCAGCGTCTGCAGCTGACGCTCCAGATGGCGCACGCCATCCTGGGAACGCTCCGCTTCACGACTGGTTTCGCGATCCTGCTCGCTGAAGGTTTCCCAACGCTCCCGGGCCTGCTCGAACGCCTGCTCCGCCTCTTCCAGCGCCGCGTCGAGTTCCGCTAGGGCTTCCGCGGTTTCTTCCTGTTCTGGCCCAAGGGTTTCAAGGCGTTCGTCGAGGCTGGCAAGCCGGTTGTCGTCCTCGCCTCCAAGGCGATCGAGTTCACCCAGCTCGCGCCGTGCGGATTCCAGCTCCCGGGCAAGACGCTGCTCCTGGCTTCGGGCATGTTCAAGGTGCTGTTCGAGACGCGCGATGGCCGCGCCAGTCTCGTAGAAACGCGCCTGATGGGCATCGAGCTGTTCCGCCAGCCGGTCATGTTCCAGCCGCGATTCCTCGAGCTGGCGCTCACACTGACGGCTTCCCAGAATCTCCCGCTCGACCTGGGTCTCCAACTCCCGCACACGGCTTTCCTGCTCACCTTGCTGGGTCCGCAGCGATCGGCCACGCAGTACCGCAAGCTCGCCCTTGAGCCGGTGTTCCTCGTTCTTCAGGGTTTGGTAACGGCGCGCGGCTTCCGCCTGGCGTTTCAAGCGTTCGAGCTGCTTGTCGAGCTCTTCGCGAATGTCGTCGAGGCGTTCAAGGTTCTCCTGGGTGCGGCGCATGCGGTTTTCGGTTTCGCGGCGGCGCTCCTTGTACTTGGAGATGCCGGCGGCTTCCTCGAGGGTCGAACGCAACTCTTCGGGACGCGCCTCGATCAGGCGCGAGATCATGCCCTGGCCGATGATGGCATAGGAGCGCGGCCCCAGGCCGGTGCCCATGAACAGATCGGCGATGTCGCGACGCCGGCATTTCTGATTGTTGAAGAAGTAGCTCGATTGGCTGTCCCGGGTAACCACCCGCTTGACCACGATCTCGGCGTACTGGGCGTAGAGGCCGCCCATGCTGCCGTCGCGATTGTCGAAGTGCAGTTCGATGGAGGCCTGGCCCACGGGCTTGCGTCCGGTGGAACCATTGAAGATGACATCCGTCATGGATTCGCCGCGCAGGGTCTTGGCGGAGGACTCCCCCATCACCCAGCGCACCGCATCGATGACATTGGACTTGCCGCAGCCGTTGGGGCCGACGATGGCGGTCATGTTGCCATCGAAGGGCACCGTCACCGGATCGACAAAGGACTTGAAACCCGCAAGGCGAATGGATGTCAGGCGCATTGAATCAATCTACGACCCGGTCGATGATGATGTCGACCGGGCCATTCTGGTCGTCCAGCTTTATCGGGCCGGCCTGACCGATCAGATCGCCGGGTTGCGCCATGGCCTGACCGGAGGATGAAACACGCACCGTCAGCTGCACCTCATCGACCTGGGAAAGCCGCGCGCTGGGGGCCATGGCATCGCTGTCGTCCAGGATCACTTCGAGAGGCAGGTCGGCAACGGTGGCCCGTTCCAGTGCCAGAGGCGGTAGTTCGCCGGCGGTATCCCTCGCTACCACGAACACCGTATCCTCGGGGGCCACCCGTTCCTCGAGCCCCTTTTCCAGGCTGACCTTGACTGCAAGCGATGGCCCGTCCCCGGCGCTGGATGCGACGCTGGCACGTTCCGGGGCAATGCCCAGACGCTGTTGGGCAATGGCGATGCCGTTGCGCAACACCTCGGCCGCGGCTTCGTCGTCGAAACCGGCAATGGCTTCGCGCCAGTGGGCGATAGCCTGCTCGTAGCGACCGCCCTCGAAAGCTTCGATACCCAACAACCCCAGCACCGTCGGCTGACGCGGCGCCTTGGCAAGCACTTCGTCGGCCAACGCCTTTACTTCGCTGGTCAATTTTCTATCCGCGGCGAAGAACTTCATCTGCGCCAACTGCGCCAGCAACTCTGTCTGACGTCCTTCCAGCGCGATTAGCCGCTGGAGGGCATCGATCGCCGCGTCGAATCGACCGCTGTCGCGATAGAGCGGAAACAGCGCCATCCACAGCTTGGGGTTGTCCGGCTGCTGAGCGATCTGGCCCTCCAGGCGCTCGACCAGCATTGTCATGGAGCCATTCGGGGCATTCATCACCTCATGCTGGATGGCATACAGGGCCAGATCGTCCTGGGCACCTTCCCGCTGATACCAGAGCAGACTCGCGACCACCAGCGCAATCATCGTCACCAATACCACCCACCGGCCCGCTTTCGCAGCCTTTAGGGGTGAACGACGCTGCGCCTCGGTGTCCTCCAGCAGGCTGCGATCCAGCTCCAGACGGCTCTCCTCGAAGCGCTTGGCATCGATCTCGCCCTGGGCAAGGGCTTGTTCCAGGGAGGCCAGACGGCGGCGGTAGATCGCAACGTTCTGAGCATCATTGCTCTCTTCGACTTCATAGGCGTGCTGTGCATCGTGCACTGCCTGGGCACGCCGCAGGGGCCAGGCGACGATCCACAGGGCAGGCAGCAGCAACAGGGAAATAGCTATCCACAACAGGTTCATTGCGTCCTCTCGCGATTGACCAGCGCGTCGAGACGTTCTCGCTCCGCGGCGCTGAGCGCATGATTGGAAGCACGCCGGCGTACCCTTACGATGAAGCCGATGACGATGGCGCCAAGCAGGACAAGCCCAGCAGGCAAGCCCCAGAGTAGCCAGGTCCGCCCGGTGAGCCGAGGGTTATAGAGCACGAAGTCACCGAAGCGTTCGGTCATGTAGTTCTGGATTTCGATGTCGGAACGACCGTCCTGCAGCAGTTGATAGACACGCTCGCGCATGTCTCCGGCGATGGGCGACTCGGAGTCGCCAATCGCCTGATTCTCGCATTTGGGACAGCGCAGGGAGCCGTTGAGGGAGTCGTAGCGCTGCTTTTGCAGGGCGCTGTCGAATTCGCGCACCTCGATGGCAGCCAGGGTCGTGGCGGACCAGGACAGACAAAGCAACAGCGCCAGGGCCTGGATCAGTCGGCACGCCATTTTTCCACCTCCGGCATGATCGTCTGCTCGATATCTTCGGGTGTGATGTACCCGGTATGGTGATAGCGGATGATACCCTCCGCGTCGACAAGGAACGTTTCCGGAGCGCCGTAGACGCCAAGATCGAAGCCCAGCGTTCCTTCCGGATCGAAGACGTTGATCTCGAAGGGGTTGCCGAATTTCTCGAGAAATTCGTGCCCCTTTTCCCGCGTGTCCTTGTAGTCGACCCCTACCAGGCGAATGCCTCGCTTTTCCAGCGCCAGCAGCTGCGGCATTTCCTGCTTGCAGGTGGGGCACCACTCCCCCCACACATTGACCAGGGTCACTTCGCCCTCGAGCAAGGATTCATCGACCTGGCGTTCGGGGTCTTCCAGGGTCGATAGCGTAAAGCTCGGAAATGATTGACCCAGCAATGACGAGTCGCGCGCGCTGGGATCCAGTGCCAGTCCGCGATACAGAAATACCGCCAGCACGACGAACAACACCAGAGGAATCAACAGAAACAGACGGCGCTTCATGCCTGAGCCTCCTTGAAACCCGATGTATCCGAGGTCACGGGCTGCTGAGCACGGCGCTTCACGCGCCGATAGCGCTTATCCACCACCGCCAGCATGCCCCCTGCGGCCATGAGCAGAGCGCCGAGCCACAGCCAGCGTACGAAGGGCTTGAACTGAATCCGCAGCGCCCAGGACCCATCCCCCAGATCCTCGCCCAAGGCAACATACAGATCCCGCAGCAGACCGGGTCTTAGCGCCACGTCGGTCATTGGCATACCCCGGGCCAGATAGAGGCGCTTCTCGGGTTGCATGGTGAAGCGGTGCTCGCCGTTGCGGCTGACGTCGATGGTGGCGGTATCGGCGATGAAGTTGGGGCCGCGACGCTCCCGCAAGCCCTGCATGGCAAAGGTATAGCCCGCGACCTCGACGCTCTCGCCCGGCGCCAGACGCACGTTACGCTCGATATTGTAGTTCGACACCATGGTCACGCCGACAATGGTCACCGCCAGCCCCAGGTGGCCCACTACCATGCCCCAATAGGCGGGAGACAGTCGCCTCAGGCCAATGCCAAGACTCGAGGCGTTGCGCACCTTGTCGAACAGATCCCGGCCCAGGGAAAGCACGATCCACAGCGCCATCACCAGCCCCAGAGACACCCATAGATTCCACTGCCCGCCATAGACAAGCGGGGCCACTGCGGCGATGACGACAGAAGCGATACCGGCCCCCAGCAGACGCTTGAAAAGCTCGCGGCCGCTCATCTGCTTCCAGCGCGAGGACGGGCCGAGTCCCATGAAGACGCACAGCAGGCCGGTCAATGGCACGAACAGCGCATTGAAGTACGGCGGGCCCACGCTGATCTTGCCCAGCCCCAGGGCATCCAGCAGCAGCGGATAGACCGTGCCCAATAGCACGGTCACGGTCATGATCACCAGCAGGATGTTGTTGACCAGCAGCAGCGCATCCCGAGAGAGCCAGGTAAAGCCGATGCTATGGCTGACCCGGGGGGCGCGCAGTGCGAATACCAGCAGCGAAAGCCCGACCGTCAACCCGAGCAACACCAGAATGAAGGTGCCCCGGGCCGGATCGTTGGCGAAGGCATGTACCGAGGTCAACACCCCGGAGCGCACCAGGAAGGTGCCCAGCAGGGATAGCGAGAAGGTGGTGATGGCCAGCAGCAGCGTCCAGCTCTTGAAACTGCCGCGCTTTTCCGTCACCGCCAGGGAATGGATCAAGGCGGTGCCTGCCAGCCAGGGCAGCAAGGAGGCATTTTCAACCGGGTCCCAGAACCACCAGCCGCCCCAGCCAAGCTCGTAGTAGGCCCACCAGCTACCCAGGGCGATGCCCACGGTGAGAAAGGCCCAGGCGAGGTTGGTCCAGGGCCGTGCCCAGCGGGTCCAGGCCGCATCGAGGCGTCCGCCGATCAGTCCGGCGATGGCAAAGGCAAAGACCACGGAGAAGCCCACGTAGCCCATGTAGAGCATGGGAGGATGAATGACCAGGCCAAAGTCCTGCAGCAGCGGATTGAGGTCGGCGCCGTCCTGCGGCATGTTCGGCAGCAAGCGCTCGAAGGGATTGGAGGTGATCAGCACGAACAGCAGGAAACCGACACACACCATGCCCATCACCGACAATACCCGGGCCACCATGTCCCGGGGCAGTTGACTTGAACACTGGCTGACCGCAAACCCCCAACCCCCCAGCATCAGGCTCCATAGCAACACCGAACCCTCGTGACTACCCCACACCGCGGTCGTCTTGTAATACCAGGGCAGCATCGAGTTGGAGTTGTTGGCGACATAGGCGACACTGAAATCATCCAGCAGAAAGCTCGTGGTCAGGCAGAGATAAGCAATCGCCAGGAACAGAAACTGGCCACTCGCCAGGGGCTTGGCGAAGGCCATCCAAAGCGGGCGACGGGTCAGTGTGCCGGCCATGGGTACCACGGCCTGAACCAGGGCCATGAGTAGCGCCAGGATCAGCGCAAAATGGCCGAGTTCGGGAATGATCTTGCTTAACATGACTGCTCCAGGATCCTCGAACGGATCTATTCAAGCG
The DNA here is from genome assembly GCF_947493865.1 of uncultured Halomonas sp. Classification (GTDB taxonomy): domain Bacteria; phylum Pseudomonadota; class Gammaproteobacteria; order Pseudomonadales; family Halomonadaceae; genus Modicisalibacter. The sequence goes on along the minus strand of NZ_CANLTC010000006.1, from coordinate 183,888 downwards.
TTTCTGTCGGCATCTTGCCCTGCATGGCTTCGGCCACTTCCGGTGGCATGTAGTTCTCATCGTGTTTGGCCAGTACCTGGCCGGCACGCAGTATCTTGTTGTTTTCGAGCTTGCCGACCACGACAACGCCTTGCCCTTCGCGAAAGAGATCCGGCAGGATGCCGCTATAGCGCACCTCCACATCGCTTGCGTAGTCCGTCACCACGAAGGAGACATCCAGGCTCTCCTTGTCTCGCTGTACGCTGCCTTCCTTGACCATGCCACCGGCGCGAATCTGTTGCTCGAGCGGTGCTTCACCCTTGACGATCTGTTCCGGGCTGAAGAACAGGTTGATGTTGCTGCTCAAGGAATACAGCACCAGTCCCACTGCGATCGCTGCCAGCGTGGCCAGTCCAAGCAGTACCATCAGGCGCTGTTTGCGCTTAGGATTCATGAGCCTTCCCCCGATCGGCGTGATGTTCCCGGCGCTGACGCCGTTTGAGATTCTGCATCAGATGACGTCGCTCCGTGCGCGCATGGAGCGCGCTTGCAATCAACAACAGGGCGGTCAGCCCCCAGGCGGACCATACATAGGCTGCATGGCCATCCATCGCCAGCAGCGCCGAAAATGAATCGAAGGCCAATATTATCCTCTCCTGCCGGTGTCAGCGACAAGCTCGCGCACCCAGCGTTTTGCGGACTCCCGACGCAGTATCTCGTTGCGAGTACGGGTCAGGGTCAGCGCGATGAAGAAGCAGTAGAAACCCAGCACCATGATCAACAGCGGCAACCACATGTCCATCGGCATCGCCGGGCGTTCGGTCAGGGTGAAAGTCGCAGGCTGATGCAGGGTGTTCCACCAGTTCACGGAGTATTTGATGATGGGAATGTTGACCACGCCTACCAGCGCCAGCACCGATGCCGCCCGGGCACCGCTATCCCGGCTGGCGAAGGCCCCGCGCAGCGCAATCACCCCCAGGTACAGGAACAGCTGAATCAGCATCGAGGTCAGGCGCGCATCCCACACCCACCAGGTACCCCAGGTCGGCATGCCCCAGACCGCCCCGGAAAACAGCGCGACAAACGTCATGGCCGCGCCGAAGGGCGCGATGACCGTGGCCGCCATATCCGCAATCTTGATCTTCCAGACCAGAAATATGACCCCGGAGACCGCCATGGCGACAAAGCAGGATTGGGCGAGAATGGCCGCCGGCACATGCACGTAGATGATGCGAAAACTATTGCCCTGCTGATAGTCCGAGGGCGCAAAGGCGAGGCCCCAGACACTGCCTACCAATAGCAGCAGGATCGCCAATCCCCAGAACCAGGGCTGAAGCCTGCTGCTGATGGTGTAGAACCATTTGGGCGAACCCAGCTTGTGTATGAAGGCCCACATGCCGTTACTTCCTCAACCGTTGATACTGATGCGAAGTGCTGCCGCGATGGCCCAGGGTGCCAGCATCAGTGCCAGGCATAACTGAGCGCCGAGAATCGCCAGATACGGGGCAGCGTTACCGCCAAGAATCACGACCTGTACCGCGCCAGCACCGAAGATCAGCACCGGAATATAAAGGGGCAAGACCAGCAGCGACAGCAGCACGCCACCTCTTGATAGCCCCACCGTCAATGCCGCGCCGATGGCACCGATCAGACTCAGGCTGGCGCTGCCTAGCGCCAGGGAAAACGCCAGCACTGCATAGCTTTGACCGGGCAGCGCCAGCATCAATCCAAGCAGCGGCGCCATCAGAGCCAGAGGCAAGCCGGTCAACAGCCAGTGTACCAGCGTCTTCGACAACACCAGCGCCGGCAGCGGCTGGGGTGAAAGCAGCAATTGCTCGAGGCTGCCATCGTCGTAATCGCTGCGAAACAGTGTATCCAGTGACAACTGGGTAGCAAGCAGTGCCGCGACCCATAAAAGTCCTGGCGCGATGGCGGCCAGCATCTGAGGGTCCGGCGAAATACCCAGCGGAAACAGCGTGATGACCAGGGCAAAGAACACCAGCGGATTGATCACCTCGCTGCGCCGACGCAGCACCAGGGTCATGTCCCGCTTGATGGTCGCGCGAACGGCGATCCCGAGTTCCGCTTTGGGTTCAATGACCTGCATTCATTCTCCTGACCTGTTGCACACTGCCTGCCCCAGGGTTATGCGACGCAACTCTCCAAGCGGGGCAAGCTCATGATGGGTGGTCAGAATCACACTGCCCCCGGCGCGGGCATGGGCCAGGAGACGCTGTTCCAGCCGTGCGACGCCCTGCTTGTCGATGGCGGTAAAGGGCTCGTCGAGCACCCATAGCGGACGCTGGGTCAAGGACAGTCGGGCTAGCGCTACCCGGCGCTGCTGGCCCGCGGAGAGTTGCGCCACCGGCACATCCTCGAAACCGTAAAGCCCTATCTCTTCCAATACTGCCAGACGCTCGGCCTCATCGCCATGCTCGCCACTAAGCGCTTGATACCAGGCCAGATTTTCCACGGCTGTCAGCGCTGCCTTGATGCCAGGAGAGTGCCCCAGATAAAGAAGGTTGGCGAGAAAGGCGGTGCGAACCTTGCGCATCGGCTGGCCGCACCAGCGCAGCTCACCTTCATGATCCGTAAGCTGGCCGGAAAGTATCTTGAGCAGTGTCGTCTTGCCGCTGCCGTTGGGGCCTTCGACACGCAGCACCTCGCCAGGCCCTACGTCCAGATCCAGCGCCTGAAACAGACGTCGATCATCGCGTTCACAGGTCAACCCACGTGCTTCAAGACGAAATGCCACTAAAGCCCCCACCCCGTATAATTAGCGAGGACTTTACAGGGAAAGCCATTTTGCGGCCAGCCAAGTGGTTGCGTCAGCAGGTCGCAGTATCACCATCACGCACTTCTGGAGCATGCTTAATGCGTTATTCGATCCCCGATATTGCCGAGACGGACATTCACATCGCCGAGATCGAAGTCGAGCGCAGTCGTTTCATCGCCTGGATAGCCCACACACCCGATGTTGCCGGATTCGATGCGCTGCTTGCTCGGGCTCGGGCCGCCTACCCGGATGCCAGCCATCACTGCAGCGCCTTCATTGCCGGCCCGCCCGGGGAACAGAACGCCATCGGTTTTTCCGATGACGGCGAACCCGGGGGCACCGCCGGACGGCCGATGTTTCAAGTGCTTGAAGGGTCGGGATTCGGCCAGATCGGCTGCGTGGTAACGCGCTATTTCGGTGGCACGAAGCTTGGCACCGGCGGCCTCGCCCGCGCCTATTCCCAGGCGGTTCAAAAAGCGCTTGAAACAGTGCCCAGTACGGACTTCGTCGAACGCAGCACGTTACGCATCAAGGTCGGTTTCGCCGGCGAAGCCGAGGCCCGGACCTGGTTTGCCGGACAGGACGCTCCCATCGAGAACGTCGATTACGCCAGCGACGGCGTAACCCTCACCATCGGCTGGCCCAGCGACACCGCGATCGACCTTGCTCCCCTCGAAGCTCGGCTAAAAGGCAACATCGCCCTACTCGATTAGGTTACCGCTGAGCTTGCGCGGTCGTCACGAGCGACTTTTCATCCCAAATATTTGATCATGACACCTGCTGCCACCGCTGACCCAATCACTCCCGCTACGTTCGGCCCCATGGCATGCATCAGCAGGAAATTGTGCGGGTTGTAGTCCAGTCCTACCTTGTTCGAGACTCGCGCCGCCATGGGCACCGCCGACACCCCGGCGGAGCCGATCAAGGGATTGATCGGTGTCTTGCTGACCAGATTCATCAGCTTGGCCATGAGCACGCCACAGGCGGTGCCGATGGCAAAGGCAACGATACCCAGCCCAAGAATCCCCAGGGTTTCCACGGACAGGAAGCGGTCCGCCACCAGCTTTGAGCCCACGGACAGGCCCAGAAAGATGGTGACGATATTGATCAGCGCATTCTGAGACGTGTCGGACAAGCGCTCCACCACGCCGCATTCGCGCATCAGATTGCCGAAGCAGAACATGCCCAGCAGTGGCGCCGCGTCCGGCAGGAACAGCACTACCAGAATCAGCAGCACCAAGGGGAAGAGGATCTTTTCCACCTTGGAAACCGGACGCAACTGGGTCATGACGATCCGGCGCTCCTTGACAGTGGTCAGCGCCCGCATGATCGGCGGCTGGATCAACGGCACCAGCGCCATGTAGGAGTAGGAGGCCACGGCGATAGCCCCCAGCAATTCTGGTGCCAGCAGGCTCGAGACATAGATCGAGGTCGGCCCGTCCGCCCCGCCGATGATGCCGATGGCCGCCGCCTGCTTGAGAGAGAAGTCCATCCAGCCAAGCGTCGTGAAACCCACCGCGCCGAGCAGCGTGGCAAAGATGCCGAACTGGGCTGCTGCCCCCAGAAACAGGGTGCGCGGGTTGGCCAGCAGCGGACCGAAGTCGGTCATCGCACCGACGCCCATGAAGATCACCAGGGGCGCGACACCGGAGGCGATGGCGATGCTGTAAAATTGATACAGCATGCCATGATTGAAGCCGGCATCCATCGCCACGTCGTAGGCTGCACGCACCATTGCCGGAGAGATATCGCCATGCAGGGCATTGGCAATCGTTTCCCGCCAAGCATCGATATCGGACGGCGTCTGGCGCCCCAGCTCAAGCACCGCCGAGAGCTGCTCGAGCACAGCGGGTTTGGCCAGGTGTGCTGCCTGCTCCGCCGCGGATAGCGCCAGCCCCGCCTCCGGGATATTGGCGAGAATGCCGCCGAAGCCGATCGGCACCAGCAGCAGAGGTTCGAACTTCTTGTTGATGGCCAGATAAAGCAGCAGCAAGCCGACCAGGATCATCAACGCCTGACCCGGGCTCATGTTGTAGAGCCCGGAACCCTGCCAGAGGCTAAGCAATTTATCCATGAGACTCCTTAGAGCACGATCAGCGTGTCGCCCACGGACACGCTGTCGCCTTCCTTGACCTTGATCTCGGATACCGTGCCGGCCTCGCTCGCGCGCACCTCGGTTTCCATCTTCATGGCTTCGAGAATGATCACCACGTCACCGTCTTCCACGCGATCACCGGGGGCGACATTGACCTTGAATATATTGCCCGCCAGAGGTGCGCGGATGCTGGCACCGCTACCGGCTGCCGGCGCCTCTTTTCTGGTCGGCGTGGCGTCGTCTTCTTCGCTTGCAGCCTGGACCTGGCTGATATCACCGCCCTCGGCAACTTCCACCACATACTGCTTGCCATTGACGCTGATGGTGTAGGTTTCGGGTCCGCTTGCTGGCGTCTTTTCGGCCTGGCTCGAAGCCGTGCGGCCATCGTCGCGAGCCGTCTGGCTATCCGCGATCTGAGGCGCTGGCTCAAACGCACTCGGGTCGTCCCGATGCTTGAGAAACTTGAGGCCTATCTGGGGAAACAGGGCATAGGTCAGGACGTCATCGATCTCGCGCTCACCCTCTTCCAGGCGAATGTTCTCCTCCTTGGCCTTGCTACGCAGCTCATCACGTAGCCTATCCATCTCGGGATCGAGATTGTCCGCTGGACGGCAGGTGATCGGCTCGCCGCCCTCCAGCACTCGCGCCTGAAGCTCCTTGTTGAGCGGGGCCGGCGCAGCGCCGTACTCACCCTTGAGCAGCGCCTGCACCTCCTTGGAGATCGACTTGTAGCGGCTGCCCATCATCACGTTCATCACCGCCTGGGTGCCGACGATCTGGGAGGTCGGGGTGACCAGGGGAATATAACCCAGGTCTTCGCGCACCTTGGGAATCTCATTGAGCACATCGTCAAGCTTGTCGCCGGCACCCTGCTCCTTGAGCTGGCCTTCCATGTTGGTGAGCATGCCCCCGGGCACCTGAGCCAGCAGGATGCGGGAGTCGATACCCTTGAGAGAGCCCTCGAAGGCGGCGTACTTCTTGCGTACCTCGCGGAAATAGGCAGCAATGTCCTCGAGCAGCGCCAGATCCAGGCCGGTATCGCGCTCGGTTTCCTGCATGATGGCGACCACGGACTCGGTAGGACTGTGACCGTAGGTCATCGACATCGAGGAGATCGCGGTATCGACGTTATCGATGCCGGCTTCCACCGCCTTGAGAATGGTGGCGGTGGAAAGTCCGGTGGTGGCGTGGCACTGCATGTGAATTGGCACCGACAGACTCTTCTTGAGCCGCGAGACCAGATCGAAAGCGGTATAGGGCGTCAGCAGCCCGGCCATGTCCTTGATCATCACGGAGTGAGCGCCCATGTCCTCGAGGCGCTTGGCCAGGTCGACCCAGCCCTCCAGGGTATGCACTGGGCTGACGGTATAGGAGATGGCGCCCTGGGCATGGCCGTCGTTGTCGATCACCGCCTTGAGGGGGCGTTCGAAGTTGCGCGGATCGTTCATCGCATCGAAGACGCGAAAAACATCGACGCCGTTGACCCGAGCCCGCTCGACGAAGGCATCCACCACATCGTCGGCGTAGTGCCGGTAACCGAGCAGATTCTGTGCCCGCAGCAGCATCTGCTGGCGAGTATTGGGCATGGCTTCCTTTAGCGCCCGGATGCGCGCCCAAGGATCTTCCCCCAGATAGCGAATGCAGGCATCGAAGGTCGCCCCGCCCCAGGATTCCACGGACCAGAACCCCACACGATCGAGTTTCTCGGCGATCGGTAGCATGTCTTCAAGCCGCATTCTGGTGGCGAACAGGGATTGATGAGCGTCGCGCAGTACGACATCGGTGATACCCAGCGGGCGTCGAGTCTCCGTCATGATAAAGGAATCCTTGTTTCCGTTGTTCTTTGAAATACCCTGGCGTTCTGGAGGTACGCTCAAGGCTGCTTGTTCAGCGACGATGGCGCTGACGATAGCGTTTTACCGCGGCACCGATGACCGCGATCACCTCATCGTTCTCGAGGCTCTTGTTGGCGCTCTTGCCGCCATCAGGCGGCGATCGGAACGGCTCGTCCTGCTTCACTGGCACGAAGGTCATCACCAGCCGCGACATCAATGCCGTGGCAAATACCAGCAGTGTCAGGAAAACGAACACGAATCCCATGCCGAACGCGACGAGACTCAAGCCTTCCTGCATCAGTGATGCGTTATCCATGGGCAGCATTCCCTTGGCTGATTGTCGATGATGCCTACGGCGTTCATGCCGTTGCGATCGTTGCTGTTATACTTGCCGGCTTTTATGTGCGCTAGCAAATTCATCGGCGGAAATTCCTGTGGTCGACTTACTGCATCCTGGGCGTCTTGGCCTGGCACCCATGGAGGGCGTCATCGATGCTCATGCCCGCGCCTTGCTCACCGAACGCTCAGGTTTCGATTGGGCGGTGACTGAGTTTGTGCGAGTCGTCGATGCAAGACTACCGTCCCGCGTATTCTACAAGCACTGCCCCGAACTCATTAACGCCCCTGCCACGACCCCGAACGGTACGCCGGTACACCTGCAACTGCTCGGCTCCAACCCTGAAGCGCTTGCCGCCAATGCGCGACAAGCGCTTGCATTAGGCGCGACCTGCCTCGATCTCAATTTTGGCTGTCCTGCCAAGACCGTCAATCGTAGCGATGGCGGCGCGTCCTTGCTGCGCGATCCTCGCCGGGTCGAAGGCGCTGTGTCCGCCGTCCATAACGCTCTCGCCGGTGCCATTCCCGTCTCTGCCAAAATCCGGCTCGGGTTTTCCGATCGCCGCTTGGCTCTGGACTGTGCCAAGGCCGCAGAAGCCGGCGGCGCTTCTCACCTGGTGGTACATGGCCGCACTCGCGATGAAGGCTACCGCCCTCCAGCCCACTGGGAGTGGATCGCGCGAATACGCCAGGCACTGCGCATCCCGGTAATCGTCAATGGCGACATCTGGTCCCTCGAGGATTACTGGCGTGCCCGTAGCCTCTCGGGTTGCATGGACGCCATGCTCGGTCGCGGCGCACTGGCAGACCCGCTTCTCGCCTATCGTATCCGCCATTGGCAAGGCACAGGCGAGCGCTTGCCTGATACCTCCTGGCAGATACGCGCGGGCATCCTCACCGCCTATGCTGCGTTGCAGCGTATCACACTTCCAGAGCGTGTCGTGGTTTCACTACTCAAACAATGGTTGAATCATATGCGTACACGGGACGAGCAGGCAGCGCAGCGCTTCACGCTACTGCGTCGTGTGACAGCGCTGGACGCATTTCTGGAAGGATTGACGGCTACCCTCGACACGGCTTAGCTATCGGTAAATGCCTAGTTATCGGTAAATGCTTAGTTATCGATAAGTGCTTAGCTATCGGCAAGAGAAAGGGGCGATAAGAAAGGCGGGCTAAAACGCAATCACCCGCCTCTGATGAAGGCGGGTGACGAAAACTGGCGCGCCCGAGAGGATTCGAACCTCTGACCCCCTGATTCGTAGTCAGGTACTCTATCCAGCTGAGCTACGGGCGCAAACAATATTCAAACAGTACACAATGCAGTGGCGCGCCCGGGAGGATTCGAACCTCCGACCCCCTGATTCGTAGTCAGGTACTCTATCCAGCTGAGCTACGGGCGCTTGGACTTCATGCTGCTCATGGTAGTCGTCAACCTTTGACGACAATGTGAAGATGACGGTGCACTGGTCTAGCAGAATCAACCAATGAGGTGGCGGAGAGAGAGGGATTCGAACCCTCGATAGGGCTATAAACCCTATACTCCCTTAGCAGGGGAGCGCCTTCAGCCACTCGGCCATCTCTCCCTCATCAACACGGCGCGTAGATTATCGATTAAGGCCTTGGCTGTCCACCCTTGAATAGGATTTTCTGGGCGGACAAACCATCACACCTCTGAGTCGTCACCTTCGTCGCCGGTCTTTTCGCGCTGGATGCGCTGATAGATCTCTTCTCGATGAACGGCAACGTCCCGAGGGGCGTTGACGCCGATGCGCACCTGATTACCTTTTACACCTAACACGGTGACGGTTATTTCGTCACCTATCATCAACGTTTCGCCTACCCGGCGAGTCAGGATGAGCATGCTGATCTCCTTTCGAACTTCTTCCTAAGGTTAGCTGCGTTACGAACAAGCCCCGCAGCGCAACGCTTACATGCGATATATGCCACCGTGAGGCTGACTCTCAGAGGCATATTACACCCGACAGTCTCGTTTAATGAAAAAACTAAACCCAATGTATCACCGGTTGACACTGGGCTTAAATCCCAGTGCGTCACTCTTTCAGAGTTTTCATTTACTTTCTACGTCTTTCTTGTCCAGGCCAAAGGCCTGGTGAAGCATGCGAACCGCCAGCTCCATCTGCTTCTCGTCGATCACCACGGAGATCTTGATTTCCGAGGTGGATACCATCCGAATATTGATGTTCTCTTCAGCCAGTGTCCGGAACATCCTGGAGGCCACCCCCGCATGAGAGCGCATGCCCACACCCACAAGTGAAACTTTAGCTATGTTATCGTCGCCACGCAATTCTCCCTCGCCCAGGTCCGGCAGCACCTGCTCCTTGAGAATCTTCATGGTCTGCTTGTAATCGCCCTTGGCCACGGTGAAGGTGAAATCGGTGTAATTGCCTGTCGGCGCCACGTTCTGCACGATCATGTCGACTTCAATATTGGCATCGGCAATGGGGCCGAGAATGCGCCAGGCAACGCCGGGAACGTCCGGTGTATTGAGCAATGTCAGCTTGGCTTCGTTGGCGGTAAAGGCAATACCGGAAATGAGCGGCTCTTCCATGGAATCCTCTTCGTGTTGGTCGGCGATGATAAGGGTACCCGGGCCATCCTCGAAACTGGATAGCACTCGCAGGGGAACATTGTACTTGCCGGCGAATTCGACGGCGCGAATCTGCAACACCTTGGAGCCCAGACTCGCCAGTTCGAGCATCTCTTCCACGGTAATGGTTTCAAGACGCTGGGCCTTGGAACATACCCGGGGATCCGTGGTATAGACACCATCGACATCGGTATAGATCTGGCATTCGTCCGCCTTGAGCGCCGCCGCCAGGGCTACGCCGGTAGTATCCGAGCCGCCGCGGCCCAGGGTCGTGATGTTGCCTTCTTCATCGACCCCCTGGAAGCCTGCAACCACCACTACTCGGCCCTCCTCGAGATCCTGGCGCAAATCCTCGGTGTCGATGTGTTGAATGCGCGCCTTGGTATGAGCGCTGTCGGTACGAATCCCGACCTGGGCACCGGTGTAGGACGTGGCGGGCACGCCCGTCTTCTGCAACGCCATGGCCAGCAGCGAAATGGTCACCTGCTCCCCGGTGGAAACCAGCATGTCCATTTCACGAGGCGTTGGCTCATCGTTGATCTGGCCGGCCAGCTCGATCAGGCGATTTGTTTCACCGCTCATGGCAGAGACCACCACTACGATCTGATGGCCTTCGTCGCGAAACCGCTTGACCTTTTCCGCGACGGCCTTGATGCGCTCGACAGTGCCGACCGAGGTACCGCCGAATTTTTGTACGTATAGCGCCATAGATTATTTTTCCTTGAGGTCGTGAATTCATGGAGGGGTAGTTAGCCCAGCTGTGTCTCAAGCCACGCGGGTACGCTTTTCAACGCCCCTGGCAGGGCCGCGGCATCACTTCCTCCTGCCTGAGCCATATCGGCGCGCCCACCACCCTTGCCACCGACCTGGGCGGCAACGTGATTGACCAGATCGCCGGCCTTCACCTTGGCGGTAAGATCGTTGGTGACCCCCGCAATCAGGCTTACCTTATCGCCGGAGGTCGTCCCCAACACCAACACCCCGGAGCCCAGCTTGTTCTTGAGCTGATCAAGCAAGCCACGCAGTTCCTTGCCGGAAACACCCTCGACCTGCTTGGCCAGCACCTTGATGCCGGCGACTTCCCGAGCCTCGCTGAGCATGTCGCTTCCGGCGGCGCTGGTGAGCTTGGCCTTGAGACGCTCGAGCTCTTTCTCCATCTCGCGATTACGCTCGAGCAGCGCGTCGAGCCGCTGCTCGACCTGCTCCGGCTTGGCCTTGAGACGTTCGGCGATATGCGCAACCCGGGCTTCCTGATCGCGGAAGTAATCCAGCGCAGCGTCGCCGGTAATGGCTTCGATGCGGCGAACTCCTGCGGCTATGCCAGTCTCCGAGAGGATATGGAAACAGCCGATATCACCGCTGCGGGCGACATGAGTGCCGCCGCAGAGCTCGATGGAAAAGTCATCGGCACCGATGGTCAGCACCCGCACGCTGTCGCTGTACTTGGCCTCGAACAGCGCCGCCGCCCCCTTGGCCTTGGCCTCATCCAGCGTCATCTGCTGAATGCGCGTGTCCGCATTGGCCAGCACCTGCTGGTTGACGATGGTCTCCACCTGAGCGAGCTGTTCAGAGCTCATCGCCTCGAAATGACTGAAATCGAAGCGCAGCCGCTCGGCGGTCACCAAGGAGCCCTTCTGCTGCACATGATCGCCAAGCACCCGCTTGAGCGCCTCATGCATCAAGTGGGTAGCCGAATGGTTGCGTACCGTCGCCGCACGAAGGCTGGCATCCACCCGAGGCGTTACCGAAGTGCCTGTCTGCAGTCGTCCTTCGATCATCACGCCATGATGCAGATGATGCCCGCCCTGCTTCTGGGTATCGGTTACCTGAAAGCGTAGATTCGGGCCTTCGAGATAGCCGGTATCGCCTATCTGGCCCCCGGACTCTCCATAAAACGGCGTGCGATCGAGCACTACCACGCCCTTGTCGCCCTCCCCGAGTTCGACAAGCGCATTGCCGGCTTCGTCGATCAACGCGGTGACCCGAGACTCGTCTTCAAGGCGTTCGTAGCCGCTAAACGTCGTTTCGCCTTCGAGTTCGAGGCCCGCGGTGTAATCCGCACCGAACTGGCTGGCGGCCCGAGCCCGCTCGCGCTGGGCTTCAAGCTCGCGCTGAAACCCCACTTCATCCAGGGTCACGCCGCGCTCGCGACAGATATCCGCGGTCAAATCGAAGGGGAAGCCGTAGGTGTCGTAAAGCTTGAACACTGTCTCGCCGGCCAGCACATCGCCGTTCAGCTCACTTAGTGCCGCCTCCAGAAGCCCCATGCCGTGCTCCAGGGTACGGGCGAACTGCTCCTCTTCCTTGAGCAGGATTCTCTCGATCTGCGGGCGGGCCTTGTGTAACTCCGGGTAGGCATCGCCCATTTCCGCATCCAGAGCCGCTACCAGCTTGTGAAAGAACGGCTCTCGGGCACCCAGCTTATGGCCATGGCGGATTGCGCGGCGAATGATCCGGCGCAGCACATAGCCACGGCCTTCATTGGAGGGCAGCACGCCGTCGACGATCAAGAAGGCACAGGAGCGAATATGATCCGCGATCACCCGCAACGAGGGCGCGGAGTTATCGTCGTGGCCGGTGGCCTCGGCAGCAGCCTTGAGCAAGTTCTGGAACAGGTCGATCTCGTAGTTGGAGTGCACCCCCTGCATCACCGCAGCGATACGCTCTAGGCCCATGCCGGTATCGATCGACGGCTTGGGCAGGGGGTTCATGTTGCCCGCCGCATCGCGATCGAACTGCATGAACACCAGGTTCCATATCTCGATGTAGCGGTCGCCGTCTTCTTCGGGGCTGCCAGGAGGGCCGCCCCAGACCTCAGGGCCGTGGTCATAAAAGATTTCCGAGCTGGGCCCACAGGGGCCGGTGTCGCCCATCTGCCAGAAGTTGTCCTCATCCAGTTTCGAGAACCGCTCCGGATCGATGCCGATCTCGTCTTTCCAGATGTGCTCGGCTTCGTCGTCGCTGACGTGCACCGTGACCCACAGTTTTTCCTTGGGCAAGCCCAGGGTGTCGGTGAGAAAGGTCCAGGCAAAGCGGATGGCGTCCTGCTTGAAATAGTCGCCGAAGCTGAAATTGCCCAGCATCTCGAAGAAGGTGTGATGGCGAGCGGTATAGCCGACGTTGTCCAGGTCGTTGTGCTTGCCGCCGGCGCGCACGCAGCGCTGCGACGAGGTTGCCCGAACGTAAGGACGTGGGTCGCGACCCAGGAATACATCCTTGAAGGGCACCATGCCCGCATTGGTGAACAGCAGGGTCGGGTCATTGCCCGGCACCAGAGAGCTCGACGGCACGATGCTGTGCCCCTGCTCCTCGAAAAAGCTCAAAAAGGCCTGTCTGATGTCTGCGCTTTTCATAGAAAACCCGTGGTAATAAACGTTTAGGCGCTGAGGGCAGGCGGTCGTTGCCGTTCAAACAATGGCAACGATGACTTGGCATATCACGAAGTGGACGCCACCCGGGGCCGTCGCGTGGCGAACTAGTATAACGCAGTCTTTAAACGACTAAAGGGGCAGGTGAGGGTTACGGCAGATTAGTGGTTGTCCCAGGCATGGGAAAGGGCATGGCGGGTCTGGTCGAAATCAAAGCCCCGTCCGGCCAGGAAACGCTCCCGGCGAGCCCGCTCTCGAGGTGTTTCACCGGCATCGTCAAAACGCCTGGCAAGAACGTCACAGGCAAGAAACGACCAGTCTACGTCCGCTTCTTCGAGAGCGCTGCGGACAAGCGCACCCTCGATACCACGCTCGCCCAGTTTGGCGCGAATCTTGAGCGGCCCTTGCCCGCGGGCGATGTAGGAGCGGACAAACACCTCTGCAAAACGCGCATCGGACTGTAGCCCTTCCTGAGCAAGGCCATCCAGGCATTCCGCAATGGTCTCGTCGTCATGACCCTTGCCAGCCAACCGCCTTTCCAGTTCGAGGCGGGAGTATTCGCGGCGCGCAAGCAAGGCAATGGCGTCGTCCCGAGAGGAAGCGCCACTGCCTGCCTTGCTCACGCTGTCTGTCGCGTTTGTCGAGAAACCGGACATGCTTAGATCAGGCGATCTTCGCCGTCGTCACCCAGGGATGCGGCTTGGGGTTCGGCTTCCTTACCTTCCTTGGCTTCGGCCTTGTCCTCGGGCTTGGGTTCCGGAGCGCTCAACAACTGGCCACGAATGCCGCTTTCAATCTCATCCATGATGGCCGGATTGTCCTGCAGGAACTGCGCCGCGTTGGCTTTGCCCTGGCCTATCTTGTTGCCCTGGTAGCTGTACCAGGCGCCCGCCTTGTCCACCAGCTTGCACTGCACGCCCAGATCGACGACTTCGCCGGCATGGTAGATACCCTTGCCGTAGAGGATCTGGAACTCGGCTTGACGAAACGGTGGCGCCACCTTGTTCTTGACCACTTTCACCCGGGTCTCGTTACCGGTGACTTCGTCGCCGACCTTGACGGAGCCGGTGCGGCGAATATCCAGGCGCACGCTGGAATAGAACTTGAGCGCATTGCCGCCGGTGGTGGTTTCGGGGCTACCGAACATGACACCGATCTTCATGCGAATCTGGTTGACGAACATCACCATGCAGTTGGCATTCTTGATGTTGCCGGTGATCTTGCGCAGCGCCTGGGACATCAGGCGCGCCTGCAGGCCGACGTGGGAGTCACCCATTTCGCCTTCGATCTCCGCGCGCGGCGTGAGGGCTGCCACGGAGTCGATGATGATCACGTCGACGCCGCCGGAGCGCACCAGCATGTCGCAGATCTCCAGCGCCTGTTCGCCGGTGTCTGGCTGGGATACCAGCAGATCGTCGAGATTGACGCCGAGCTTCTCGGCATAGCTCGGGTCGAGCGCGTGCTCTGCATCGATGAAGGCACAGGTCTTGCCCTGCTTTTGCGCCTGAGCGATGACCGAGAGCGTCAGCGTGGTCTTGCCGGAGGACTCCGGTCCGAAGATTTCCACCACCCGGCCCAGCGGTAACCCGCCGATGCCCAAGGCGATATCCAGCCCCAGGGAGCCGGTGGATATGGAAGGCATGGTAACCCGGGGGGTATCCCCCAGGCGCATCACGGCACCCTTGCCGAACTGGCGCTCGATCTGGGAAAGTGCCGCAGTTAAGGCCTTTGAACGATTGTCGTCCTGTGCCATGAAGATCTCCTGAAAATCACTGTATGATTGACCAGTATTATGCCGAAAAAAATGCGTCGCGCCTACTCTTGCAGGCAAGTATAACCGCTATTTTTTCGTTGAAAGCGACGCTATTTCTCGAGCCAGTGGATGAGCCCTTCAAGGGCTACCCGTACCGCTTGATGCCTTACCGCGGCGCGATCCCCTTCGAACACATGACGAGTGGACTGCTGACGCGAGGCGTCTCCCCAGGCAAACCAAACGGTCCCCACGGGCTTGTCGTCGCTGCCCCCGTCGGGGCCTGCGACCCCGCTGACTGCAACGCCAAGGTCCGCGCCGCTTTCAAGACAGGCCCCTTTCACCATGGCCTCCACGGTTTCCTGGCTGACGGCGCCGTAGCCTTCGAGCAGGGATTCGGATACGTTCAGCAGCCGAGTCTTGGACGCATTGGCATAGGTAATGTAACCCGTCTCGAAATAGTCCGAGCTGCCGGCGATGTCCGTGATGGCAGCGGCAACCCCGCCGCCGGTGCAGGATTCGGCGGTGGTCACCTTCGCTGACTGGCGACGACAAGCGTCTCCCAAACGTTCACTCAGCGCTCTTAATTCACTTTCATTCTCCATGGTGCTACCTCGACTCGTCCATATGTATGAATGACATAGAACAGTGGCTTTGTAGTTCGTTCAACGTATTCTCGATCGGCGCCCGCGCCGGAGCGCCATCTCAGGCGTCAACCTTGACGATACGCTCGCATGACCTTTTCACATCCCGGCCCCACGCCTTCACCCGTTCCCAGATCGATCCAGGGCAGAATTGCCAGCGGCGGTGCCACCAGCGCACCTAGTGCCGAAAGTACGCCCCGCGCCACGAGTTCGCGACTCACCACATCGACCCCGGGCGCATTCAGGGGGCCCTGCAGGCGTATCGGCGAGTCGGATGCCAACAGGCTAGCATCCTTGGAGTGTGCCTCGAACACCAGATTCATGTATTCCCGGCCCAGATCGATCGAGCCGCCTCCGGTCATATTGCTGTCACTGGTGCTGACAAAGAACTGCTCCACCTTTACCAGACCGCTAGTCGCATCGAGACGCGTGTAGGCGCACTGCATGGGCACCTCGTCCGAATCCGCCAGGGCCCCGATCAGTGCTTCAGCCACGTCGAGCCCGAGAGCTTCGATG
The DNA here is from genome assembly GCF_947493865.1 of uncultured Halomonas sp. Taxonomy (GTDB): domain Bacteria; phylum Pseudomonadota; class Gammaproteobacteria; order Pseudomonadales; family Halomonadaceae; genus Modicisalibacter. The sequence continues at coordinate 167,981 of NZ_CANLTC010000006.1, read as the reverse complement.
ACGATCATGTCCATGTGTCCGCCGGACATGGCGAGTTCGAGCGTGCCATCAAGATTTGCCATGGTCTCGGCGAAGGAGTTGCCGCGAAAGCGTAGCTGCCCTTCGCCCCCTAGCGTGCCGGCGGAGTCCTGGGCAATGTCGCCAAGCTCGGCACTGCGCAGTAAAGGCTTCAAGTTGACGTTGCGCAGGGAAAACTCAAGGCTACCGTTCAAGGGCGCACTGCGCGCATCCATGCGCACCCGGGAGGTGATTCGTCCACCGCCTACTCCGGCTTCCAAAGGTTCGAGCGTCAAGACACCTTCATCCAGGGTGAGATTGAGATTCAGAGAGCTCATGGGAATGTTCTCGACCTGGACGTTGTTGGCCTGGTAGATCACCTCCGCATCCATGCGTCGTAACCCTTCAAGGTTCCACTTCGCCTCGGGAAAGATGCCGGATTGCCGAGCCTGTTGTGCGGCACGACGCTGCTGCCGGGCAGAAGCCACCTCTCCAGCACCGGTTTGCGGCGTGCCCCCGAACAGAGGGGCCAGATCATCCAGGTCCAGGCGTTGGGAGTTGAGGGTCGCCCAGAGCATGCTGCGCTCGCCAATACGAAGGCGAACGTCGCCACTCACATCGCTGTCACCAAAATGCCCGTCCAGACCGAGCAGCCGTACCAGGTCTTCCTTCATGCGCAGCTCGCCGGCCACCCGATAGGGCGGAAGCGCCGGCAGATTCAGATCGAGCAGTCGATTGAGCCGGGCCGGGTTGGGCCCGGAAATCTCGAAGGCACCCTGTACCTGGGAAAGTTTGAGAGGTTGCACGATCGAGCCATCGACGGCGAGCCGTGATTTTCGCGAGCTCGCCCAACCCTTGATGGGATAGCGCTTGTCCGGAGAATTCAAGGTAAGCAGCGGCCCGACCTTGACATCGTAGGCAAAGAGAATGCCTTCGCGCCGGCCCTCTCCCCATAGGCGCACGCCCTCCTGACCGGTTGCATCGAATGTCGTGCTTTCAGCCTTCACCTGCAGCATCAGGTTCTGATCCGGCGCGCGATAGGCAACGGACGTATCGTCCAGTTTAAGCTTGCCCTGCTCGAATCCCGCGTGAAGGCGCCCATCCACAACACCCAGCTCGGAGTAGCCCAGCGGTGCCAGTGCCTGACCCAGATCCAGCGTCTCCATACGGGCATCGAGATCGGCATCGATCGTGCTGGAGTCGCTTTCGAGCCATCCTTGAACCGTCACTTCTGACGCCTCTTGCGCCGCATGCAGACGCTCGAGAGTCAAACGTCCCTGCTCGAGGCTGCCTTTCACCACCACCTCCTCGAGACGCGTATCGCCATAGCCGACAGCCGCGACGGATAGGTCAATGCGAGCATCAAAATCATTCAGAGGCGCGAGGCGCTGGGCCAGACGCTGATCCAAGGGAAGCTCTTCGGCGACCTGCTTGGCTTTTTTCTCGGTTTCCCGTTCAGCCTTTTCCTGCTCCGCCGGGCTATCGAGATCGGTGACGCCCCATTGTTCGAGCTTCAGCTTATCCGCACTGAGCTGGATATCGATTCGTGGGCGCTCGGTCAATGCCACCGCCAGGGAGCCGGTCAGCGCGCTTTCCCCCACCTGGGCCTCGACATTCTCAAGCAACCAGCGCTTTTCTTCATGATCCAAGGTGGCCTGCAATGCAATGCGCGGCAGATTCAGGGTCGGCTTGTCGAGCAAGGCCGCCAGATTGGCCTGTTTGGGTGCGCTGACATCGATCTTGCCATTCACCGATAGCGGCTTGGCGACATCCTTCAGTCGTCCCTCGAAGCTCGCTTGCAGCTCGCCAAGCGTCCCCTGAAACTCAAGCGGATAAGCGCCACCCGCCAGCGCTTTCGCGGGCGCACCGCTGCGCGCGCGCAACGTCACGGGCTCATCGTGATAGGTTCCCCTCCCATCGACGATCACGCGTCGCGATCCTTCACTCGATTGCTGAGTGCTGAAATCGACGCCAATATCCGCATCGACGCTTTCATCCTGGTAGGTGAGTCTGCCCTGTTCGATGTCGACCGCTTTTAAATCGAAGGGCAACTCACCGCTGCTGCTCTGGTCTTTTTCCTTGTCCTCGGGCAATAGATTTGACCAGCTGGCACGACCGTCCTCGCGCCGGTACAGATGCATCCGTGGCCGCTGCAGATATAACCGCTCCAGGAGGAGGTCGCCCTGAAACAGCGCTGAAAGAGACACATCGATCTCGAGAGCCCCGAGATCGAGCATATGCTCCCTGGGCGCCCAGTCCGGGTTGGCGATACGGATATTCTCGAGTCGAAATGATAGCGGCCAGCCCCAGTCGATGTCGTGAGCGGCGATCTCCACCTCTCGCCCATTGAGGCGCTGGCTGATCTGATCCTCGAGCAACTCCCGGGCCCAGCGGGATTCCGCCAGCCACATGATCGCAATGATCATCGCGATCAGGCCAAGCAAACCCACAAGACTCCATCGGGCAACCCTTCCCATGCGGCCTCCATGTCCTTTTGCCTTGTGGGCGTCCTATCATCTCAGCATAGCCATTATCGACCGTCTGGCGCAGAGTTCGTGCGGTGCGCCGTTCAATCCTACCGTTTACCTGGGTTGGGGCCAGTCTGTCGAAAGCGCGCATTCCTAGGATAGAATGGCCGCCCATCGACTCAGGAGATTCGCAGACATCATGCCCGACGCGCGCGAGACGACTCCCGGCCATACGCCCATGATGGCGCAATATCTCAAGATCAAGCGGGAGCATCCCGGCGTGCTGCTGTTCTATCGTATGGGCGACTTCTACGAATTGTTCTTCGACGATGCCCGACGCGCCGCTCAACTGCTCGACATCACCCTCACCCAGCGCGGACAGTCCGCGGGCAAGCCGATTCCCATGGCCGGCGTGCCCTATCACAGCGCCGAGGGGTATCTGGCGCGGCTGGTCAGAGGCGGTGAGTCCGTGGCCATCTGCGAACAGATTGGCGATCCCGCCACCAGCAAGGGCCCGGTGGAGCGAAAGGTCGTTCGCATCGTCACCCCGGGTACGCTGCACGACGAGGCACTGCTCGACGCCAGACGCGACAACCTGCTGCTTGCCCTGCATCGACATTCCGCGGGCTGGGGAATCGCCTGGCTGGAACTCGCAAGCGGTCGTTTCAGCCTGCTCGAGGTGGCAAGCGACGCTGACCTGCTGGCGGAGATCCATCGTCTCGATCCCGCAGAGTTACTGGTTGCCGAGGGGCTCGAGCTGCCCTCGAGCCTGACCGGGCGTAGCGGCCTCAAGCGCCAGAGCGAATGGCTGTTCGACCTGGAATCCGCGACACGGCTGCTGTGCGATCAGTTCGGCGTCAACGATCTGCGCGGCTTCGGCTGCGCGCATCTGCATCATGGCATCACCGCGGCGGGCGTGCTGATCGATTACGCCCGGGACACCCAGCGCACCTCCCTGCCCCATGTGACGGCGCTAAGCGTGGAAAACCGCGACGACACGGTCATCATCGATGCGGCCAGCCGACGCAATCTCGAGATCGACACCAATCTGAATGGCACCGGCGACAACACCCTGGCCAGCGTACTCGATACCACCGCCACGGCGATGGGTTCACGCCTGCTCAAACGCTGGCTCAATCGGCCACTGCGCAGTCGCGAACAGATCACCGCGCGCCAGGGGGCGGTGCAGCTGTTGCAGGGCAACGAGATCCACGCGCCGCTTCATGAGAGCCTCAAGCGAATCGGCGACGTGGAGCGCATTCTGGCCCGGATCGCGCTACGTAGCGCCCGCCCTCGGGATCTGGCACGGCTGAGAGACGCCCTCAATGCGCTGCCGGAGTTACAGCAGGATATGGCCACGCTGGATACGGGAAGCGCTCTGGATGACCTGCGTCAGTACATCCACCCCTACCCAGAACTGGCGGATCTTTTGTCCCGCGCGCTGATCGACAATCCGCCGGTGGTGATTCGCGATGGAGGCGTGATCGCCCCGGGCTTCGATGAGGAACTCGATGAGTTTCGCGGCCTGGCGGAGCACGCCGGCGACTATCTGATCAAGCTCGAGACCCGGGAGCGGGAGCGCACCGGACTGGCCGGACTGAAGGTCGGTTATAACCGGGTGCATGGCTACTACATAGAGATCCCTCGTGCCCAGGCCCGGGACGTGCCAGCGGACTACATTCGTCGCCAGACGCTGAAGAACGCGGAACGCTTCATCATTCCCGAATTGAAGGAGTTCGAGGACAAGGCGCTATCGGCGAAATCCAAGGCCCTGGCCCGGGAGAAGCTGCTTTACGAGGGCCTGATCGATGCCTTGGCGGCCGAGCTTGTTCCTTTGCAAGCAACAGGCCAGGCACTTTCCACCCTGGACGTGCTGAGCAGTTTCGCCGAACGCGCCCTGGCACTGGATTTCGTCCGCCCCCGGCTGCTCGATACGCCAGGCATCCATATTGTCGGCGGGCGTCATCCCGTGGTGGAACATGTCAGCGAAACGCCCTTCGTTCCCAATGATCTGCGCCTGAATGCCGCGCGGCACATGCTGATAATCACCGGCCCCAACATGGGCGGTAAATCAACCTATATGCGTCAGGCGGCGTTGATTGCGCTACTCGCCCACTGCGGTAGCTTCGTGCCTGCGGATGAGGTCGAGATCGGCATGCTGGATCGCATCTTCACCCGTATCGGCTCGAGCGACGATCTTGCCGGCGGCCGCTCCACTTTCATGGTGGAAATGACCGAAACCGCCAGCATTCTGCATAACGCCACCGAGGCAAGCCTGGTGCTGATGGACGAGATCGGTCGCGGCACCAGCACCTTCGATGGCCTGTCCCTGGCCTGGGCCAGCGCCGAACATCTGGTACGGGTAAAAGCCTTTACCCTGTTCGCTACCCACTACTTCGAGATGACCGCCCTTCCGGAGCAGCTCGAAGGGGTCGCCAACGTGCATCTGACTGCGGCGGAACACAAGGATGGCATCGTGTTCATGCATCGCGTCGAGGATGGCCCGGCCAGTCAGAGTTACGGCCTGCAAGTCGCCCAGCTCGCCGGCGTGCCGCAATCCGTGATTGCCAGGGCACGGGACAAGCTGGCCCTTCTCGAACAGCAGGAAGTCGATCAAGGACAGCGTCACCCTTCGCGATACGACAAGACGACAGGCGCAGCGCCCCAGCAAGCGGATCTATTCGCCAGCCCGGCTCACCCGATGGTCGAGGAAATCGGCGAGCTGGATCTGGATGCACTGACACCTCGCCAGGCGCTATTACAGCTCTACAAATGGCAGGAAAACGCCCGTTAATCATCTTGTCCGCGTTGAATACACCCATTAAAATGGCGCCGAAAATTAACTTTTATTAATTTTCGGCGTGATGTCGATGATATAGCCTGCTACCGGGCTTTGCCGAAAATGAGGAAGAACCATGACATTCGTCGTCACCGAAAACTGCATCCGCTGCAAGTACACCGACTGCGTCGAGGTGTGTCCGGTCGACTGCTTTTACGAAGGGCCCAACTTCCTGGTGATCCATCCCGACGAGTGCATCGACTGTGCGCTGTGCGAACCCGAATGCCCCGCGGAAGCGATATTTTCCGAGGATGAACTTCCGAACGAGCAGAAGGGATTCATTGAGATCAACGCCGAGCTTGCCGAGGTATGGCCGAACATTACCGAGAAGCAGGACCCGCCGGAAGACGCCGAGGAGTGGGACGGCAAACCCGGCAAGCTCGAACTACTCGAACGCTAGGAAAAGCGCCGCTTCGGGAACGGCTACGCCTTGCTCCAAAAGGATGGCAGTAATATGGATCATTATAAAGTTTGCGTTACCCAGAGCCTCAGTCACCACATCGAGTTGAATGAAGAGGATGTGCGACTTTTAGCTGAACTCGAAGAAGGCCCCACCAACGTCAAGAAGCACACCGACCTCTGGGAGGCCGGCAAGCCGGCGGAGAAGCTCTATACCCTGCGCAGCGGCTGGGCCTTTGCCTTTCACTGCACCGAAGACGGCCAGCAGCAGATACTGGATATCTACGTTCCCGGCGACCTCTTGGGTATTCGCGATGTCACCTTCGAGCATCATTACACTAGCGCCCGCATGCTGACCGACGGCGTGATCTGCCCGTTTCCCACAGAGCGATTGCACCACATCTTCGGCCGCTCGCCCAAGCTGGCCATGGGGCTGCATGCCGCCGCCGCATGGCAGCAGATGGTCATCATGGACCGGCTGGTCAACGTGCTAAGTCATAACGCCAAGGCGCGCATCGCGCATTTCACATTGGAAATATATTACCGCTTGAAGCGCATTGGCGCCGATGTGGAAAATGGCTACAGCCTCCCGATTACGCAAAAGCAGATCAGCATGTTGCTGGGCATCAGTGAGGTGCATCTTAGCCGTAGCATAAGTGAACTCGAAGAAATGAACCTGCTACGCAAGACCCGTAAAAAGCTTCAAGTGCTTGATATCGATCGTCTATCCGAGCTGGCGCGCTTCACTCCGGAACGTTTCAATGATGAACTCAACCCCTTGCTGCAAGTCTGGTAAAGAATAAGCAAATAAGCACAAATCATGGTAATAGTTACCAAATGTTAATAATTAACCCAGGTTATTTATATAACCAGGTTAATTTATATAGACTGCATGCATCGAGTAAGGAAGAGTCAACCAGGCGCTGAACAAAGAGTAAAAGGATCTACTCTTGGCACCAGGGAAGGTTGAACAAGGAAGCTCGATTATATGGCAGGGAGCCCTATTCAGGGATTTGTTGGGCAGATGGATCTGCCCTCAGCGCCACGGAAGGTGGAATAAGGAAGTTCCGTTGCAATGTAAGGAAACAGCGTCCAAAAAGCCCGGCCAGGAAGGCCGGGCTTTTTCGTCCCTACAGGACAGTAATTTCAGCGCATCAGACATGGAAAAGGCGACCCGAAGGTCGCCCGCTCCCAGCCGTTCCTTGAGGGTAATTCCTTATACCCGCTTCCTTTGGCCTCTTCCTTGTCCGGTCACAACATCCTGTTCTGCCGGACGAGCCAACGACTACTGCTTCCCTGCTGTTAGCGCTTGGCTAACGATATCCTGGGTATATCTTGGCAGCTCGGGAAAAGCACGCAAAGGGGGGCAATATCGGCGGATATAGGCCAAACTTGAGCATTTTTTAAAACTCATTGGCAAACAACGGTTTATTCCTAATCATAATTAGATAAAGCTGATTTTATGTCGTTTTGTCCATAAATACGTCGCGTCTTTGTAGGAAATATCTTACAAGAACTGGAGATATTGACGACAATCAAGAAAGGTTGAAGCCAGCGATAGAACCACATGCCCCTTGAACGAGCCGGCGGCATCGAATGGCTTCGATGCCGCCGACAAACTGTTCTTAAACAGCCGGTTCTGCAATAGATGGTTCTGAAATAGACGTTTCTAAAATAACCCGGTGCGATCGCACCGATCTTTAAAAGAACTTCAGCCTTGGCCTTTGATGGCCTTGAGTCCCGGATAGCGGGCCTTGTCGCCAAGTTCCTGCTCGATCACCAGCAGACGGTTGTACTTGGCGATACGATCCGAGCGACTCAGCGAGCCGGTCTTGATCTGCCCTGCGGAGGTTGCCACTGCCAGATCGGCGATGGTGGTGTCCTCGGTCTCGCCGCTGCGATGCGAGATCACCGCGGTGAAGCCGGCATCCTGGGCCATCTTGATCGCGTCCAGGGTCTCGGAGAGCGAACCGATCTGGTTGAACTTGATCAGGATCGAGTTGCCGATGGACTCGTCGATGCCGCGCTTGAGTATCCTGGTGTTGGTGACGAACAGATCGTCGCCGACCAGCTGCACGCGGTCGCCGAGCTTCTCGGTGAGCAGCTTCCAGCCATCCCAGTCCGACTCGTCCATGCCGTCCTCGATGGAGACGATCGGGTACTGCTCGACCAGCTCCGCCAGGTAGTCGACAAAACCTGCGGCGTCATAGCGCTTACCCTCGCCGGCCAGGTCGTACTGCCCGTCCTTGTAGAACTCCGAGGAAGCGCAGTCGAGCGCCAGGGTGATGTCCTTGCCCAGCTCGTAGCCGGCATCCGCCACCGCCTGCTTGATTACCGCCAGCGCCTCGGCGTTGGAGTCCAGATTCGGCGCGAAGCCGCCTTCGTCGCCCACCGCCGTGGCCAGGCCACGCGCCGAAAGCACTTTCTTCAAGGCATGGAAGATTTCCGCGCCCATGCGCAGCGCCTCGCGGAAATTGGGCGCCCCCACCGGCTGGATCATGAATTCCTGCATGTCGACGTTGTTGTCCGCATGCTCGCCACCGTTGATGATGTTCATCATCGGCACCGGCATGCTGTACTGGCCGGGCTGACCGTAGAGATCGGCAATATGCGCATAGAGCGGCACGCCCTGCTCGGCAGCGGCGGCCTTGGCGGCAGCGAGAGAGACCGCGAGGATGGCGTTGGCGCCGAGGTTGGCCTTGTTGTCGGTGCCGTCGAGTTCCAGCATAGCGTTGTCCAGCCCCCGCTGATCGCGGGCATCCATGCCGACCAAGCGCTCACGAATCTTGCCATTCACCGCCTCGACGGCCTTGAGCACGCCCTTGCCCAGATAGCGGGATTTGTCGCCATCGCGCAGCTCCAGCGCTTCCCGGGAACCGGTTGAAGCGCCGGAAGGGGCACACGCACTGGCGCGAATGCCGCTCTTGAGAATGACCTCGGCCTGTACGGTCGGGTTGCCGCGAGAATCGAGTACTTCCAGCGCGCGAATATCGGCGATCTCTGCCATGTCGTGTCGTCCTTCTATGTCGTTAAGCGTTATCGAAAACCGTGGTTACCGAACCTGAATGTCGGGAAACCCTTTGATCAAATCATCAAGCTGCTTGAGCTGGCTCAAGAACGGCTCGAGCTTGTCCAGTGGCAGCGCACAGGGGCCGTCACATAGTGCATTGTCCGGATCGGGATGGGCCTCGAGGAAGAGTCCTGCCAGCCCCACGGCGACCCCAGCCCGGGCCAGCTCGAACACCTGGGCGCGACGCCCGTCGGCGCTGTCCGAACGGCCACCAGGGCGCTGCAGCGAATGGGTCACGTCGAAAATGACCGGAAAGCCGGTCTGCTTCATCTCGCCGAAACCGAGCATGTCGACCACCAGGTTGTTGTAGCCGAAGCTCGAACCGCGCTCGCAGAGAATCAGGCGCTCGTTACCCGCTTCCTGGCACTTCTTGATGATATGGCGCATCTCGTGAGGGGCGACGAACTGGGGCTTCTTGATGTTGATCACCGCATTGGTCTTTGCCATGGCCACCACCAGATCGGTCTGGCGCGCCAGAAACGCCGGCAGTTGGATGACATCCGCCACCTCGGCCACCGGCGCCGCCTGCCAGGGCTCGTGCACGTCGGTGATCACCGGCACATCGAAGCGCTGCTTGACCTCGGCGAGAATCTCGATGCCTTTTTCCAGCCCGGGACCCCGATAGGAGTGGATCGAGCTGCGATTGGCCTTGTCGAAACTGGCCTTGAATACATAGGGAATGCCCAAGCGAGAACAGACATCGACGTAGGTCGCCGCGACGTCCAGCGCCATGTCCCGGGATTCCAGCACGTTCACACCGCCAAACAGCATGAACGGCAACGCATTACCGGCCTGCAGGCCGGCGAACTCAACGATCTTGTCGGTCATCATTTATCAACCCTGGCCACGGGAGCGCACCGCCTTGTGTTCCAGCGCCGCCTGGACGAAACCGGAAAACAACGGATGCCCGTCCCGGGGCGTGGAAGTGAATTCGGGGTGGAACTGACAAGCCACGAACCAGGGGTGATCCGGTAGCTCGATCATTTCCACCAGCGAATTGTCGACGCTCTTGCCCGAGACTACCAGCCCCGCCGCTTCCAGCGCTTCAACGAATTGGTTGTTGACCTCGTACCGGTGACGATGCCGCTCGGTGATGGCGTCCAGGCCATAGGCCTGATGCGCCCTGGAACCGGGCTTGAGCTGACAGACCTGCCCGCCAAGGCGCATGGTACCGCCCAGGTCGGAGGCCTCATCACGCAATTCGATCTTGCCTTCCGGGGTGATCCATTCGGCGATGAGCGAGATCACCGGATGTTGGGTATCGCGGCTGAACTCCGTGGAATTGGCATCCTCCCAGCCGGCGACATGGCGCGCGAACTCGATGACCGCCACCTGCATGCCCAGGCAGATGCCCAGATAGGGCACGCTCTGCTCACGGGCATAGCGGGCAGCCAATATCTTGCCTTCCACACCGCGCTCACCGAAGCCACCGGGCACCAGAATCGCATCCTTGCCCGCCAGGCGCTCGGTGCCGTGACGCTCGATCACTTCCGCATCGACATAATCGATGTTGATCTTGACCCGGGACTGGATGCCCGCATGAATCAGGGCTTCGTTGAGCGACTTGTAGGCATCGAGCAGTTCCATGTACTTGCCGACCATGGCGATGTTGATCGACTTCAAGGGATTGAGCTTGGCATCCAGCACATGGATCCATTCGGTCAGATCCGCTTCCGGGGCTTCAAGGCGCAGCTTGTCGCAGACGATCTCGTCGAGGCCAAATTCATGCAGCATCAATGGAATGCGATAGATGGTGTCCGCATCCTGCAGCGGCACCACGGCCCGTTCTTCGACGTTGGTGAACAGCGCGATCTTGCGACGTTCGACCTCTTCCAGCTCCACTTCGCTACGGCAGATCAGGATATCCGGCTGGATACCGATGGAACGCAGTTCCTTGACGCTGTGCTGGGTCGGCTTGGTCTTGGTCTCGCCGGCGGTCTTGATGTAGGGCACCAGGGTCAGGTGCATGAACAGCGCGCGCTGGGCGCCAACTTCGCTGCGCAGTTGGCGAATCGACTCGAGAAACGGCAGCGATTCGATATCCCCCACGGTGCCACCGATTTCCACCAGGGCCACGTCGAAGCCTTCGCCACCGGCATAGACCCGACGCTTGATCTCATCGGTGATGTGCGGAATCACCTGCACGGTGCCGCCGAGATAGTCGCCGCGACGCTCTTTACGCAGCACATGCTCGTAGACGCGGCCGGTGGTGAAGTTGTTGGCCTGGGTCATCTTGGTGCGAATGAAGCGCTCGTAATGACCCAGGTCGAGATCGGTCTCCGCGCCATCTTCGGTGACGAATACCTCGCCATGCTGGAACGGGCTCATGGTGCCCGGATCGACGTTGATGTACGGGTCCAGCTTGAGCATGGTGACCTTGAGGCCGCGCGCCTCGAGAATCGCTGCGAGGGAGGCTGAGGCGATGCCCTTGCCGAGAGAGGACACAACGCCGCCGGTCACGAAGATATATCGTGTCATGGAAAACCTGTCGAATCGTGAGCAGAAGCTCTAAAAAGGGCCGCAAGGAGAATCGGGCCCGGATGGGACGCCAGAATAGCAGACTCGGGGTGGGGGCTCAATTTCGAGTATTCAGGTAGCACAGACGAGCGACGGCGAAGACAGGCTTCAGAGCGGGTTAGCAAAGCCAAGCGACTTCGCAAGGGCGCTGGGGCAAGTGCAGCGGCGCGTGGCGAGCGACATGGATGTCGATCGAGCCGTGCTCTTCAGGGAAGAAGTTGCACGGCGACACGCAAGCCGCAAACGCGGCCCCAGGGGTTCGCCCTTGTGCGTCGCGAGTTCTTGCTAACCCGCTTTCCTGAACCTTTACCAATCACACCTCCAGATAATCGAGAATCCCCTCCGCCGCCTGACGCCCTTCATGAATCGCGGTGACCACCAGATCGGAGCCGCGCACCATGTCGCCGCCGGCGAAGATCTTCTCGTTGCTGGTCTGGAAGGCGAAGTTGCCGTGCTCCGGCGCGGTGACCCGGCCCCGTTCGTCGATGCTGATGTCGTTGGGCTCGAACCACTCGATATCGCTGGGCTGAAAGCCGAAGGCGATGATCACCGCGTCCGCCTCCAGCACCTCCTCGGAGCCGGGCACCACTTCGGGGCGCTGACGCCCGTTCTCGTCCGGCTCACCCAGGCGGGTGCGCACCAGCTTGACCCCTTCGACCTTCTCCTCGCCGATGACCGCCACCGGCTGACGATTGAACAGAAACTCCACGCCCTCCTCCCGGGCGTTGGCTACCTCGCGCTTGGAACCGGGCATGTTGCCTTCGTCTCGGCGATAGGCGCAGGTCACGCTGGTGGCGCCCTGGCGGATCGAGGTACGGTTGCAATCCATGGCGGTGTCGCCGCCACCCAGCACCACCACCCGCTGACCCTTGAGGGAAATATAATCTGTCGGGTCCTTCTCGAAGCCCAGGCAGTGATTGACGTTGGCGACCAGGAAATCCAGCGCCTTGTGTACCCCAGGCAAGTCCTCCCCGGGAAAGCCACCCTCCATGTACTTGTAGGTGCCCATGCCCATGAACACCGCATCAAACTCGGCGAGCAGGTCGTCGATGGTCACGTCCTTGCCGATCTCGGTATTGAGACGAAACTCGATGCCCATCTCCTCGAACACCGCCCGACGGCGCTCCATGACGTTCTTCTCGAGCTTGAACTCGGGGATGCCGAAGGTCAAAAGCCCGCCGATCTCCGGGTGGCGATCGAAGACCACGGGCCTGACACCGTTGCGCACCAGGATATCGGCACAGCCCAGCCCCGCCGGGCCGGCACCGATCACCGCCACCCGCTTGTCGGTCCAGGTCACCTTGGACATGTCCGGCCGCCAGCCCATGGCGAAGGCGGTGTCGGTGATGTACTTCTCCACGGAGCCGATGGTCACCGCGCCGAAGCCGTCGTTGAGGGTACAGTCCCCCTCGCAGAGGCGATCCTGGGGGCACACGCGGCCGCACACCTCGGGGAGGGTATTGGTGCGATGCGATAGCTCGGCGGCTTCGAGAATGTTGCCCTCGCTGACCAGCTTGAGCCAGTTGGGGATGTAGTTGTGTACCGGGCATTTCCACTCGCAATACGGGTTGCCGCAGTGCAGGCAGCGATGCGCCTGGCTGGCTGCCTCATTGGGTTTGTAGGGTTCATAGATCTCGGTGAACTCCCGCGCTCGGGTCCGCGCCTCCTTCTTGCGCGGGTCCTGACGGCCGACATCGATGAACTGGAAATCGTTGTTCAGACGGTTTGCCATTAAGTAAATCCTCTTGTTCCGGCTGGCGCCGACGCTTATTCCGGCTGGCGCTGGGATTGGGCAAGCAATTCCCGAAGATTCGCGGCCTTGGGCTTCACCAGCCAGAAGTGACGAATGAAGTCGGAGAAGTCTTCCAGGATCTCGTGGCCCCGGGCCGAGTCGGTTTCGGCAACATACTCCTGGATCATTTCCCGCAGATGGCGACGATAGGCTTCCATGGCTTCGGTATTGACGCGATGAATCTCCACCAGCTCGTGGTTGTACTTGTCGACGAAGGTACGATCCTCGTCGATCACGTAGGCAAAGCCACCCGTCATGCCGGCGCCAAAGTTGACCCCGGTCTCGCCGAGCACGCAGACCACCCCGCCAGTCATGTATTCACAGCAGTGATCGCCCGCCCCTTCGATGACCGCATGCACCCCGGAATTACGCACACCGAAGCGCTCGCCGGCGGTCCCCGCCGCAAACAGCTTGCCGCCGGTGGCGCCGTACAGGCAGGTATTGCCGATGATCGCCGTCTTGTGGCTTTCGAACTGGCTGTTTTTCGGCGGCACGATGACCACCTTGCCGCCGTTCATGCCCTTGCCGACGTAGTCGTTGGCATCGCCCTCGAGATACAGATGCAGGCCGCGGGCGTTCCACACGCCGAAGCTCTGGCCCGCCACACCGGTGAAACGCGCCACGATCGGCGACTCCTCGAGCCCCGCCTCGCCATAGCGCTTGGCAATCTCCCCGGAGGCCCGTGCCCCCACGCTGCGATCGCAGTTGGTGATACTGAACTTGAACTCGCCGCCGGACTTTTCCTCGATCGCCTCCATCAGCGCCTCAAGCACCTCCCGGTTCTTGGCGCCTGAATCGTGGGGCTCGTTGCGACTTACCTTGCAGAACTGCGGCGCGTCCGCCGGCACATGGTCGTTCTCGAGCAGCGGAGTCAGATCGAGCTTGCGCTGGGAAGCGGTCTCGCCTTCCAGCACCTCGAGCAGGTCGGTGCGACCAATCAGGTCCGTGAGCTTGCGCGCCCCGAGCATGGCCATCAGCTCGCGTACTTCCTCGGCGATGAAGCGAAAGTAATGCTTGACCATGTCCACGGTGCCGCGAAAGTGCTCGTCCCGCAGATACTTGTGCTGGGTGGCGACACCGGTGGCGCAGTTGTTGAGATGGCAGATGCGCAGGTACTTGCAGCCCAGCGCCACCATGGGAGCGGTGCCGAAGCCGAAGCTCTCGGCGCCGAGAATGGCTGCCTTGACCACGTCAAGCCCGGTCTTCAGGCCGCCGTCGGTCTGCAGGCGAATCTTGTCCCGCAGCCCGTTGATGCGCAGCGCCTGATGCACCTCCGGCAGTCCCAGCTCCCAGGGGCTGCCGGCGTGCTTGATGGAAGTCATGGGGCTTGCCGCAGTGCCGCCGTCGTAGCCGGAGACGGTAATCAGGTCCGCGTAGGCCTTGGCCACGCCGGTGGCGATGGTGCCGATGCCCGGCTCCGAGACCAGCTTGACGGACACCTGGGCCTCCGGGTTGATCTGCTTCAGATCGAAGATCAGCTGGGCCAGGTCCTCGATGGAGTAGATGTCGTGGTGCGGCGGTGGCGAGATCAGCGTCACCCCGGGCACCGCGTAACGCAGCCGGGCGATCAGTTCGTTGACCTTGCTGCCAGGTAGCTGGCCGCCCTCGCCGGGCTTGGCGCCCTGGGCCACCTTGATCTGCAGCACTTCCGCATTGACCAGATAGGCCGGGGTCACGCCGAAGCGGCCCGAAGCGATCTGCTTGATCTTCGAACTCCTGATGGTGCCGTAACGCGCCGGATCCTCGCCGCCCTCGCCGGAATTGGAACGCCCACCGGTCTCGTTCATTGCCTGGGCCAGCGCTTCGTGGGCCTCCGGCGACAGCGCCCCCAGGGACATGCCGGCACTGTCGAAACGCGGAATCAGATCTTCCACCGGCTCCACCTCATCGAGTGGCAGCGGCTCCGGGGCCGGCCTGAGCCTGAGCAGATCGCGGATGGTCGCCACCGGCCGTTCGTTGACCAACCCGGCGAACTTCTTCCACTGGGCGTAATCGCCCTGCTGCACCGCCCGCTGCAGGGTCATCACCACATCCGGGTTGTAGGCATGGTATTCGTGATCGTGCACGTACTTGAGCAGGCCGCCCTGCACCAGAGTCTTACGCGGCAACCAGGCGTCCCGCGCCAGCAATTCCTGCTGAAGCTGCAATTCGGCGAAGCCAGTTCCCTCGATGCGCGACCTCATGCCTCGAAAACATAGGTCCATGACCTCCGAGGAGAGCCCTACCGCCTCGAACAACTGGGAGCCGCGGTAGGAGGCCAGGGTCGAGATCCCCATCTTGGAGAGGATCTTGTAGAGCCCTTTCTGTAGCCCCTTGCGGTAGTTCTCCCGGGAATCCGCCGGGTTGCCGACCAGCTCGCCGCTGCGATGCATGTCCGCCATAACCTGATAGGCCAGGTATGGATAGATCGCCGTGGCGCCGACGCCGAACAGCACCGCCATCTGATGGGCATCCCGGGCATAGCCGGTTTCCACGATCAGATTGACCCGGGGGCGGAGCGCCAGCCGCCCCAGGTGATGATGGATCGCGCCGGTGGCAAGCGCGGCATGAACCGGCAGCCACCCCTTGTGCAGATCGGCGTCGGACAGTGCCAGAATGACCACGCCCTTTTTGGCGGCCTGCTCCGCTTCCTGACACAAGAGCTGCAATGCCTGCTTGAGACTGCTTTTCTCCGGGTCGTAACTCAGGCTCAGGGTCTGGCTGCGAAATGCGGGGTCTTCCTGGGTGACCAGGGCGGTGAACTTGCGCGGCGACAGTATCGGGGCGGTGAGAATCAAGCGATGGGCATGGTCCTCGGTGGTCTCGAACACATTGAGCTCGGCACCGCAGCAGGTCTCCAGCGACATCACGATCGCTTCGCGCAGCGGGTCGATGGGCGGATTGGTGACCTGTGCGAACTTCTGGCGGAAGTAGTCGGTAAGCACCCGACTCTGGCGGGACAATACCGCCATGGGGGTATCGTCCCCCATGGACCCCACCGCTTCCTGACCGCTTTCCGCCAACGGGCGCAGCAGCTGGTCGCGCTCTTCAAACGTCACCTGGAACATCTTCTGATAGACGGCGAGTTCCTGGGCATCGAAGGGATGAAAGCGCGCCAGCTCCGTCAACGCCGATTCCAGGTAGTGGGCGCGATCCTTCAGCCAGCGCTTGTAGGGAAAGGCGGACTTGAGCCGGTTGTCGATATCCTGGGTATGCAGCACTTCGCCTGTGTGGGTATCCACGCCAAGAATCTGGCCCGGCCCGACCCGCCCCTTGGCCACCACGTCTTCCGGCTTGTAGCCATAGGTACCAATCTCCGAGGCCAGAGTGATATAGCCATTGTTGGTGATCACCCAGCGCGCCGGACGCAGGCCGTTGCGATCCAGCATGCACACGGCGTTACGACCATCGGTCATGACCAGGCCTGCCGGCCCGTCCCAGGCCTCCATGTGCATGGAGTTGTATTCGTAGAAGGCGCGCAGATCCCCCGGCATGGTTTCGACGTTCTGCCAGGCCGGGGGCACCATCATGCGGATGGCGTTGTACAGATCCATGCCGCCGGTCAATAGCACCTCGAGCATGTTGTCCATGCTGGAGGAATCGGAGCCGACGGTGTTGACGATCTCATCGAGCTGGGTGACGTCCGGCAGCAACTCGCTGACGAAGTTCTCCTTGCGCGAGTTGGCCCAGCCGCGATTGGCCTCGATGGTGTTGATCTCGCCGTTGTGGGCGAGAAAGCGAAACGGTTGGGCCAGCGGCCAGCGGGGCGCTGTATTGGTCGAGAAGCGCTGATGAAATACGCAGGTCGATGTCGTCAGACGCGCATCACCCAGATCGTGATAGAACGTCGGCAGGTCCGCGGGCATCATCAGTCCCTTGTAGGACAGCACCCGGGACGACAAGGAACAGACGTAGAAATCTTCTTCCTGCTTGAGCTTCTGCTCGGCAAGACGTCGCGCCATGAACAGATCGACGTTGAACACCGGGTCGGGCCGATCGTCATTGGCTTCGACGAAGATCTGGCGAATGCGGGGCAGGCACTCCAGCGCCATCGGGCCGCAAACACTGGCATCCGTGGGTACGTCGCGCCAACCGTGCACGACCAGGCCGCGCTCCACGAGCTCGGCTTCCAGCACCTCGCGGGCACGGGTTTCCCGGGCGTCGTCATCCGGGAAGAACACCACGCCGACGGCAAAGCGCGCGCCTAACTCGACGTTCATCTCTTCCTTTGCGAGCGTGCGCATGAAATCGGTGGGCATGGTGAACAGCAGCCCACAGCCGTCGCCGGTCTTGCCGTCCGCGGCGATGCCGCCCCGGTGGGTCATGCAGGTCAGGGATTCGATGGCCGTCTGCAGTAGATCGTGACTGGCCTGCCCTTGCATATGAGCGATCAAGCCAAAGCCACAGTTGTCGCGAAATTCGCCGGGCTGATGAAGACCTTTTCTCATGGGGCGTGCCTCTAAAAACGTGAATAGCCAAAAACCGAGTGAAACAGGGGGCAAATCAGACGCTGCATTCAGGATTGCAGACTTATATTATGCGATTCATGCATAAGCCATGCAGAATCAGCAAGACAGCAAGACTACTTCAAACTGGCACGCAAATGCAAAAGCCCGCGACCAGGCGCGGGCTATGAATTCATTCAATATTCTGTGAATGAAGAAGGGATTACTCTTTAGGGCACTCCTGCAAAAACTGCTCGAGCAATGCAGGTGGGGTTTCATCGTAAATACAGGCGTCCCCCAGGCCACGCAGCAGCACCAGGCGAATGCGCGCATCCAGATTCTTCTTGTCCCGGCGCATGTGCTCGAGAAAAGCCGCCGCGTCCATGTCGGCCGGTGTCTTCAATGGAAGGCCCGCCGCCGTCAACACGGCGCCTACGCGCTCAATCTCGACCTGGGCCAGCCAATTCAAGCGCTGGGAAAGCAGCGCCGCCAGATACATCCCCGCGCCTACCGCTTCGCCGTGCAGCCAGTTGCCATAACCCTGGTGGGCCTCGATGGCATGACCGAAGGTATGCCCCAGGTTGAGCAATGCCCGCACGCCCTGTTCGGTCTCGTCTTCGGCGACGATGTCCGCCTTGATCCTGCAACTGCGCAGAATGGCTTCAATGAGCAGCTCGCTATCGAGTCCACGCAGCCCCGCCATGTGTTCCTCGAGCCAGGCGAGGAAGGGAAGATCGCCGATCAGACCATACTTGATCACCTCCGCAAGCCCCGCGGAGAGTTCTCGTTCCGGCAGGCTTTCGAGGGTCCTCGTATCGATGATCACCGCCCGGGGCTGCCAGAAGGCGCCGATCATGTTCTTGCCCAAAGGGTGATTGACGCCGGTCTTGCCGCCTACCGAGGAATCCACCTGGGAAAGCAGCGTAGTGGGCACCTGAATGAAGGCTACCCCGCGCTGATAGCAGGCGGCAGCGTAGCCTGTCATGTCGCCGATCACGCCGCCGCCCAGGGCGATGAGAGTGCAGCGGCGATTGAAGCCGGCTTCCAACAGGGCATCCCAGATACGCGACACCGTGGCCAGGGTCTTGGTCCGCTCGCCGTCCGGCAGGATCAACTCCCGCACCTCGAGGTCGTCACCGAGCCCTTGCTTGAGCGACTCCAGATAGAGCGGCGCCACCGCCTCATTGGTCACGATGAGCACCTGGCGTCCGGCCAGATGGGAGCGCAGCAGCGTCGGATCATGCAAGAGTCCCGCACCGACATGAATGGGATAGCAACGCTCGCCGAGTGCAACCTCAAGGGTGCGCGGCGGAACAAGGGATGTCTTCATGGGTTTCAAGCCTTGGTCTGCAAAGGATCGGTGAGCCGTGATACGCGCCTCAGTATGTCGTTGACCACCGAACGTGTGCCACGTCGATCGGTGCGTATCAGCAAGTCGGCGGTGGCACGGTACAGCGGATCGCGTATCTCGAACAGCCCCCGCAGCACTGCCTCGGGGTCATGACTGCGCAACAGGGGACGGTTGCGATCCTTGGCGGTGCGGCGCAGTTGCTGTTCGACGGTGGCATAGAGATAGATCACGGTGCCGCGCTCACGCAGCAGCTGACGATTCTCTTCGTGCATCACCGCGCCACCGCCGGTGGCAAGGACGATGTCACCCCGCTGGCTAAGCTCGTCGATGATCAACCGTTCGCGCAGGCGAAAGCCGGCCTCGCCCTCGACGTCGAAGATCCAGGGAATATCGGCACCGCAGCGCCTCTGGATTTCGTGATCGCTATCGACGAAATCGCGCTGCAACTCGGCCGCCAGAAGGCGGCCGATGGTGCTTTTACCGGCCCCCATGGGGCCGATCAGAAAGAGATTGGGAAAACCCTGCATCAGCGAATCGCCAGTCTATCCTCGATGATCTTCGGAGTGATGAAGACTAACAATTCTACCTTCTGATTGCTCTGTTCGGTATAGCGAAATAGATGACCCAGCAGCGGCAAGTCGCCCAGGAACGGTGTCTTGAACAGATTTTCCAGTTGCTCGGTGGTCAGAATGCCGCCCAGCACCACGGTTTCACCATTGTTGACCAGCACTTGAGTCTGGATTTCGTTGGTGTCGATGGCCGGCGCACCGGCAAAGCTATTGTCGGCCACATCGTCGTTGTTGATGATCAGATCCATGATGATGCGATCGTCCGGGGTGATCTGAGGCGTAACCTCGAGTGACAGCACCGCCTCCTTGAACTCGATGTTGGTGGCACCGCTGGAGGTGGCTTCCTGATAGGGTATTTCCTGGCCCTGCTTGATCACGGCACGCTTCTGGTTGGCTGTGATCACCTTGGGCTGGGAAATGGTCTGGCTCTTGCCTTCGCTTTCCAGAGCCCGCAGTTCGAGATCGAGCAGAATGTCGCCGGAGAGATAGCCGAAGCTGAATACGCTGCTGGGGTTTATATCATCCCCCAGATCCACCGCCAGACCGCCGTTCGGCGCCTGGCCGTTCGAGGCGCCACTGAGATTCATGCTACTGCCATTACCCAAGGCCCCATTGACCGGCTTGGCCGAGGACATTCCCCAGTTGACCCCCAGCTCGCGCGCGGCGCTGTCCCGGGCGATAACGATGCGTGCCTCGATCTGCACCTGGCGCACGGGTATGTCCAGTTGATCCAGAGTGAACATGATTGCCTTGAGCTGTTCCGGGGTTTCCTGAATCAGCAAGGTGTTGGTGCGAGCGTCGACACTGACCTTGCCACGATCGGAGAGCAGACCAAACCCTTCACCCCCTCTTAGAAGAGAAGCCAATTCATCCGCCTTGGCGTAGCGCACCTGAAGATATTCCGTGGTCAATGGCGCCAGCTCCTGCATTTGCGCCTGGGCTTCGAACTCTCGACGCTCCATGGCGGCCATCTCCTCCGCCGGCGCCACGACCAGCACATTGCCGGTCTGACGACTGGCCAGGCCATGACTCTTGAGCACCAGGTCCAGCGCCTGATCCCAGGGCACGTTCTGTAGATTCAAGGTTACGCTGCCCTGAACGCTATCCCGAGCCACGAGGTTGAGGCCGGTGAAATCGGCGATGATCGCCAGCACTTCACGTACCTCGATGTCCTGAAAGTTGAGCGTGATGCGCTTGCCGGTATAGGCGGCGCGTTGGCGCTGTTCATCCGGGCGCTCGGTCCGAGCCAGAGGCTCGGCTTCGATGACAAGTTCGCGTCCATTCAAGGTCGTATGCAGCGCATACTCCCCCTTGGTCTCGATGTTCAACTGTACGTTCTGACCCTCGAGTTGCGGCACGATACGCTGCATCGGGGTGTCGAAATCGCTGACATCCAGAATCCTGAACAGCGATGCCGGCAGGGTCACGTTCTCGATGTTCGCAACGATACGCCGATCTCCCCGCTCACGAACCCGAGCATCGACGCCACTGCGATCGAAGGTCAGCGTCAGCCGGCTGGCGCCATTTTCACCGCGGCGAAAGTCGATGTCTTCGACCCGGGGCCCATATACAAGTGGCAAGGCTCTGGCTGCAGTTTCGGCCTTGGCTTCAACATCGGCCGAGTCGTCAGAAGGGGCTTTAGAGGGGCCTTTGGGCAAATAGACGCCTTCCCTGGCTGATTCGGCGTCTGGCTTATCGATGACGGCACCAGTTGCGATCAGGTCGGAAAGCGTCGGCGCCGGTGCAGCACTCTCACCGAGCTGGAGCACCAATACATTGTTCTGCTCACGCAGGGTATAGGGCAGCGGGCGTTCGAGATCGAATACCAGCCGGGTACGCTTGCCGGACTCCAGGGCCACTAGCCCGCGCACGCCGGCCAGTGCCAGATCAAAGCGGCGCTGCTCCAATTGGCTGGCGGTCTCCAACAGGTCGATGGTCAACCGGGATGGAGAGTCGATGCGGTAGCTGCGTACCTCGGGCACCCCACCGGAGAAGCGCAGCGAAACCTCGAGCTGATTGTCCCTGGACTGTTCGAAACCCACATCTATCAACGCGGACTGGGCCAGAACCGGCCCGGCAGCGCTGAACAACGCCGCGGCTAGCAGCGTGCGAATGAATGTTGTCATGTTTGTTCCTCTGAACCTGCCTTCCTCGGCTATGTCTGAAAAGTGCCTGCGCTCGCCCATACAGCGTTAAAAATCGACTCAAAGTACTCATTTACACCGCGTAAACTCCGCCTTTTCGTCGATTTTTGCCTTGTCTGATCATCGCTCGTCGACTTTTCAGACAAAGCCTAAGCCTCGGCCCTTCTTTTTCTTCAGCCTTGGCGCTTGTGTTCGTTGTCATCGCTCAACGCGAGAGTGCTGCGGCGCTCGACCCAGCCCCCTTGTCCGTTCGGCACGATCTCCAGAATCTGTAAGGCGCGTTCACCGATGTGGGTAATACGGCCGAAATCCTTGCCTAGATGCTCACCGACATATAGGCGATGCACTCCCCCATCCGGGTCGCGAATCAATGCCGAGTTTCGCTCGTCTGTGCGCAAGGTACCCACCAGGATGAGGGATTCCAGGGCGTAGGCCTCAAGCGCTTCTCTTGGGCGTTGCACGTTAGGCGCCAGTTCGGTGTTTACATCGCGATCCTGCTCGACGTCCGCACGCTGCACCATGAACGGGCTGCGACCAGCAACCTGGCCATAGGTTACCGGTTGGTATATCGGCGTCTGGGGAAGTGGTACGACCTGACCGGTAGAGCGACTCTGCACCTCGTCCAGTTGTCGCTCCAGACCGGCAAGATCACCGTCGCTGCAGCCTGTCAGCGCCAGTATCAGCAGCGACCCGAGAATTCTGCCGTTCATGGCTTGCTCTCCGGTCGATGGTTGTAGGTCTTGGCCAGCATCGACAACCGCAACATGCTCGTTTTCTCTACCGGAACGAGACTGAAATCGTGCAAGGTGACGATACGCGATAGCCCAGCAACGCCAGACAAGAAAGCGGCAATGCGGTGATAGTCGCCCTGTACTTGAATATCGAAGGGTTGCTCGATGTAGAACTCCTTGAGCACCGGACTACGCAGGCGGATGAAGTCGATGGTCAGCTGATTGTCATGGGCTGTATCGCTGATACTGTCGATCAATGCCGGCACCTCGGCCCCTGTCGGCAACATCTCAAGCAGTAACCCCATGCGCTCTTCCAGCTCGCCCATCTGCTCGCGCATCAGCGGCAGGCTAGCCGCCTGGAAGGCCTTGCTTTCATAGCGCTGGATCCATTCGCTCTCCTGAGCCCGGGCACTTTCTAGCTGCTCGGCGCGAGGTGCCGCCAGGTACCAGCTCATGACGGCGAATGTGCCTGCCAGTACCAGCCCGTGGCAGATCACCTTCAATGACACGGGCCAGTTGGCGGCCTCGCTCACATCCAGCTCACGCCACTCGAGTTCACGTAAACGCTGCCACTCTAGCTTGAGGCTCGTGCTCAAGGAGTTCATGGCATGTCCTCCTTGGCGAATTGCTCTGAGACCGGGCCGGGCAGGATCTCTTCGACACTCAGATCAAACCGCCTTCCTGTCCCGCCTTCCTCTGTCTGTACCTCGGCCAACTGGGGGATTCCAAACACCTCGCTGGCCGCGATCGCACGCAATTGATCGGATACCTGCCGGTTGGTGTCGGCACGACCGGTAAAGCGCAACCGATCATCGTCTCGAGACAGCGCGCTGTAGTACACGCCCTCCTGCAGACTCGTCACCAATTGATTGAATACACGAACCGTCTGAGGGCGGCTGAACTGCAAGCCACGGATCAGCTCGATCTGTGCCAGCATGCGCTCCCGCAGCATCTGATAGTCACGAATTGCGACGATGTCCTGATCCAGACGCTGCACTCGGGCTTCGATGAATCGATTGCGCTGCTGCTGCGCCTCCAGCGCCAGCTGATAAAACTGCGTCACTCCCCAACCGCCGCCGATGCCCAGTAGTGCCATAAGCACGATTCCCAGCACGAAGCGCCGGCTACGCGCTTCGCGTTGCGCCTCACGCCAGGGCAAGAGATTGATTTCAATGCTCATGGGCGCGACCTCATGGCCAGCCCGCAGGCAGTCAACAGGGCCGGGGCATCGCTGTTCAGAGCCGCCCCATCCACGCGCGAACTGATGGTCATGTTCGTGAAGGGGTTGGCCAGTTCCACCCGCATGTCACTGCTGGCGGCAAGCTTCTCACGCAAGCCAGGGATCGCGCTGGAACCGCCGGCCAGAATCAAGTGTTTGACCTTGGGGTTACGCCCGGTACTGTAGTAAAGCTGCAACGAACGGCCGACCTGCTGAATGACGGCATCGACGAAGGGATTCAGGACCTGGTCCGCATAATCCTCGGGTAGCCCGCCATGTTTCTTGGCGAATCCAGCCTCTTCCAGGCTCAATCCATAGCGCTGGCGAATATGATCCGTCAGCTTGCGGCCGCCGAAGACCGTATCGCGGCTGTAGAGCGTGCGACCGTGCTGCAGCACATGGAAGGCATTCATGTTGGCCCCTAGATCGACCAGGGCGATGCATCCACTTTCATCCACGTCTTGCTCAACCTGACGATGCAACTCACTGCAGACTCGCTCCAGTGCAAAGGTTTCGATATCCACTGCAATCGGCTCGAGCCCTACCTGTAGAACAGCCTCCGTGAGCTGCTCCAGCTCTTGTTGCCGGCAGGCGACCAGCAGTACATTCTGCTGGTCTGGATAGCGGGCATTCGCTCCCAGTCGCTGGAAATCGAAGGCGACTTCGTTGAACGGAAAGGGAATATGCTTGTCGGATTCGAACTGGATGTGAGCTTCTATCTCTTCATCGCTCAATGACGCGGGTAGCGTCAGCATCTTGGTAATCGCCGCATTGGGGGAAATCGCCACGGCTGCCTGTCGGCTGCGCGGCTGGGCCTGTTCCACGGCGCGACCGATGGCATCGACGACGTCATCCATGTTGCGGATACGACGCTCCACCACCGCGCCTTCCCGCAGCGGCCGCACCGCGTAGCTCTCGACTCGACGCTGTAGGCCACGGCCTTTCAATTCGATGAGTTTGACCGTTGCCGAGGTGATATCGACACCGACGAGTCCTCTGGGGGACGCTTTTAGCCCTAACACGGTGTGACCCCTTTGCACCTGCGATCATTCGTATAGGGTTTTATCGGCTACTACGAAAAAATCATTAATGCTCTTGAGGCGCAAAGACGCCTGTCAGGGCAACGCTTTCACACTTATTCCTCACAAGGAAATGTCATTACTGGTTTTCGCATGGCGCGCTTTCTATATAATGCCCAGTCTGAGACCGTGCGGCACTCCACCGTTCGCTCGTCACTCGATTACCACGGACATTGATACTGCATGAAGTTTTTCAGACGTCTGCTCGGCTCGGCCCTATGGCTCTTTCTCTCACTGAGCGCCGCTTGTGTACTGGCCGTGATAGGCGCTGCCCTGTACTTCGCCCCCGGGCTACCCGACGTGCGTCAGCTGCAAGGGTACGAACTGCAGTCCCCGCTGCGTATCTATACCCGGGATGAAAAACTGATTGGCGAGTTTGGCGAGGAGCGTCGTACGCCCGTCGCCTACGACGCCATTCCCAGGGACATGGTGCAGGCCTTTCTGGCAGCAGAGGACGATGGCTATTTCGATCACCCCGGCGTCGATCCCAAGAGCCTTGCCCGGGCAGCATTCGAACTGGCCGCAAGCGGTGGCATCCAGACCGGGGGCAGCACCATCACCATGCAGGTGGCACGCAACTATCTATTGACCCTGGATAGAACCTTTACCCGCAAGATTCGCGAGATATTGCTGGCCCTGCAGATGGAGCAGATTCTCGACAAGGAAGAGATATTCGAGCTCTACGTCAACAAGATATTCCTTGGCCACCGCGCCTATGGCATCGCCGCCGCCGCGAAGACGTATTATGACAAGCCCCTGGCGGAACTGACTCTGGCGGAAAAGGCCATGATCGCCGGTCTTCCCAAGGCGCCCTCCACATTCAACCCTCTGGCCAACCCTGAGCGCTCGCTGATCCGGCGCAACTGGATCCTGTATCGCATGCGCGAGCTGGGCTATATCGATGCCGCGCGCTATAACGAAGCGGTACAGGCACCGCTGACGGCGCGCCGTCACTCGGCTCAGGTGGAGGTCGAGGCTTCCTATATTGCCGAGATGGCGCGCCAGTTCGCCATCGAGCGGTTCGGTGACGATGCCTATACCGGCGGCTACAGGCTCTACACCACTCTCGACAGCCAGCTGCAAGGCCAGGCGCGGGAAGCCCTCGTCCAAGGGCTGATCGACTATGATACGCGCCACGGATGGCGAGGCGCGGAAGATACCGAGATTCCGCCGAGCCTGGTCGAAGCCCAGGACAAGACCCAGCGTGAAGGACTGGAGGAAGAGCTGTCTGCCTCGCCGGAGGTCATACAGACCGCCCGCAAGGCGGCCCAGAGCAGTGAAGCCCAGGTCAGCGGTATCGAAGGCGATGTCAGCAACTGGTTAAAAGTGCTCGATCGTACCGTCGTCACTGGCCCCCTGCAGCCGGCAATCGTCGTCTCGACGCAAGATCAGCAGATGCAGGTACTGACAAGCGATGCCGAGCTCGTCACCCTGGACTGGAAGGGGCTTGAGTGGGCACGTGAATATCGCAGCCCCAAATGGCGCGGCGAAGCACCCAAGCGTGCCGAGCAGATCGCTCAGCGTGGCTCCCTGGTACGCATCCTGCAAGACAAGGAAGGCAATTGGCGGCTTTCCCAGCGCCCGGGCATCGAAGGCGCGATTGTCGTCCTGGAACCTCGCACCGGTGCCATTCGAGCACTACAAGGTGGTTTCAGCTTTGCCCACAGCAAGTTCAACCGGGCGACCCAGGCCAATCGTCAGGCCGGTTCTATCTTCAAGCCATTCATCTATCTGGCGGCGTTGCAGCAAGGCAACATGACGGCCGCCACCGTCGTCAACGATGCGCCGGTGGTGATGAGCGACATGGGCGGCGATTGGCGTCCGGGCAACTCGGAAGGCGAATTCCGTGGTCCAACCCGGCTCAGAGTAGGCCTCTATCGCTCGCGCAACCTGGTCACCATTCGCGTGCTACAGGCGCTTGGCCTGGACAATGCGCTTGCCTTCCTGGAGCGATTCGGTTTCGCCGAGGGGCGTCTGCCCCATGGGCTTTCTCTTGCGCTGGGTAGCGCCTCCCTGACGCCGCTGGAAATGGCCAATGCCTACGCCGTGCTGGCCAATGGCGGCTTCAAGGTCACGCCCTGGTATATCGAGCGGGTGATGCATACCGGCGAGCAGGAGCCGCTTGCCGAGTCAACGCCGAATGTCGCCTGCCCTTCCTGCCCGGAAGGCGCCACCCAGACCCGTATCGATGGCAAGACCTATCCCGTCGCCGAGCGCGTCGTCGACCCCCAGGCGCTGTACATCCTGCGGGACATGATGCGCGACGTGATCGAACGTGGCACCGGGCGCGGAGCGCTGGAGTTGAATCGTGGCGATATCGTCGGCAAGACCGGCACCACCAACGAACAGCGTGACGCCTGGTTCTCCGGCTTCAACGGCAATCTGGTGACAACGGTATGGGTGGGCAAGGATAGCAATGAGAGTACCGGAGAATATGGTGCTCAAGCGGCGCTACCCATCTGGATGGATTTCATGCGGGAAGCCTTGAAAGGCACGTCGGAAAGCGTTCCCGAACGCCCTGACGATATCGTTACCAAGCGTATCGATGAGAACAGCGGGCTACTGTTGCACGACGACCAACCCGGCGGTATCGAAGAGTTGTTCCGGGAAGACAACCTGCCCGACTTCGAACCACGGCGTATCCAGCGTGAGCTGGAAAACCGCAGCGGGTCCCAGGGTACCGGTACTTACGAAGCAATCTTCTGAGTACCCGTCCACGTTCAGCACCATTTGGCGGGCGAATTGCAACGATTCGCCCGGCCAACCTGCCTTCTTCGTCTCTCTGCGTAGATGGCGCCGACTACCCGCGCCGATACGAAAGCATCAGGAGCTTTTGACATGCCACGCACATGGCTTACGCCAACACTTCTGTTGACGCTCGCCATTTCGCTTGCTGACCGGCAGGCAACTGCCGCTTCGTTCTACGCCCCTCCTGCGCCCAATGATGAATCGCCTGTTTTCAGCGGCCAGGCAGAGCTTGGCTACACAAGATTGTCCGGCAACACCGATAGCGAGACGCTGATCGCCAAGGGACGGCTGACCTGGCTGACGGGACGCTTGACCCACAGCCTACGCGGTGAGACGCGCAAGATCGAGAAAGATGGCGAAAGCAGTGATGAGCAATATCTGGTAGCGGGGCGCGAGCGCTATGATCTGAAAGGGCCCCACTACCTATTCGGCTTTGCACGCTGGGAAAAGGAGCGCTTCAGCGGGTATCGCTATCAGCTGACCTTCATTGGTGGCTATGGGCGCCAGGTATTGACCGGACCCAAGCACACGCTGTCTCTGGAAACCGGCCCCGGCTATCGGCGCGATGCGCTGGAGAATGGGGAAATCAAGGATCTAGCGGTGGGGTATGGTGCGGTGGACTACGAGTGGCAGATTTCCGAGGGCACGAGCTTCCAGCAGGAGCTTTCGCTGGAAGGTACGCGGGACAATGTCACCACGCGTACCTTTTCCGCTATCACGACTCAACTCAATGCCAGTCTCGCTCTACGCATATCTCACGAGGTCAAGCACAACTCCAACCCTCCCGACGTCGAGGACGAAAAGGTGAATACGGACACCACTACGGCAGCATCACTGCTCTACCATTGGTGACCGATATGCGCATCAGCCACCATAGACATCTTTGACGCTGCGCAAAGGGTAGTGTGAAGGATAAGGGCGTCGCGCCACCCCGGAGTCCACGGCGGCCTGAGCCACGGCAGAAGAGACCCGGTCGAGCAAACGCTCATCCAGCGGCGTGGGAATGATATAGCCGCTGCCAAACTCCAGCGCATCGACCTCGTAGGCGTCGAGAACTTCCTGGGGCACCGGCTCCCGGGCCAGATCCTTGATGGCATGAACCGCCGCGATCATCATCTCTTCGTTGATACGGGTTGCACGCACGTCCAGCGCCCCGCGGAAGATGAACGGGAAACCCAGTACATTGTTGACCTGATTGGGGTAATCCGAGCGTCCGGTAGCCATGATCACATCCTCTCGGGCCTCGTTGGCCACCTGAGGATCGATTTCAGGGTCTGGATTGGAACAGGCAAACACCACCGGGTTGGCAGCCATTTT
The DNA here is from genome assembly GCF_947493865.1 of uncultured Halomonas sp. GTDB lineage: Bacteria > Pseudomonadota > Gammaproteobacteria > Pseudomonadales > Halomonadaceae > Modicisalibacter. The sequence continues at coordinate 139,317 of NZ_CANLTC010000006.1, read as the reverse complement.
CTTGAGCTGATCTGCAGACAACAGGTTGGGGCCGGACAAGCCGACGAACACATCCGCGCCTTCGATCGCCTCATCAAGGGTGCGTAGCGACGTCTGTGTGGCGAACATCGCCTTGTACTGATTGAGATCGTCGCGATCGCTGTGGATCACCCCCTTGCGATCGATCATGTAGATATGTTCTGCCTTGGCGCCACAGGACACCAGCAGCTTCATGCAGGCAATGGCAGCGGAGCCGGCCCCCAGACACACGACGCGTGCATCGGCGATCTTCTTGCCGGCGATATCCAATGCATTGAGCATTCCCGCAGCGGTGACAATGGCGGTACCGTGCTGATCGTCATGAAAGACCGGGATATTGCAACGCTCGATGAGAATTCGCTCGATCTCGAAGCACTCCGGCGCCTTGATGTCCTCGAGATTGATGCCTCCCCAGGTATCGGCAATGCGGGCCACGGTATCGATGAATGCCTGAGGGCTCTCGGCGTTGATTTCGATATCCACCGAGTTGATTCCGGCAAACCGTTTGAACAATACCCCCTTGCCCTCCATGACAGGCTTGCTGGCAAGCGCCCCCAGATTACCCAGCCCAAGGATGGCGGTACCATCGGAAATGACCGCTACCAGATTGCCTTTGCCGGTATAGAGATAGGCGTTTTCCGGATCCTTGGCGATTTCCCGTACCGGTTCGGCGACACCTGGACTGTAAGCCATCGACAGATCCTTGGCGGAAGAGGTCGGCTTGGTAATTTCGACCGACAGTTTTCCAGGGATCGGTTGGGAGTGATAATCCAGTGCCGCTTGCTTCTTCACGTCCGTCATGGCGTTTGTCCAGTCTCTCGAGGATTCTTTCAGGATATAGAAAAATCAACTACTTCACAATTATTCACAACTACATGTTTACAAAGTGTTTTATATAAAACAAGGAAACATTTTCCACAGAAAAACAAAGCACTAATGAGCACTGCCCTCCATTCAAGAATAGTGCACTGACCGTCAGGTACAAAAAACCCGCCATGCCAGGCGGGTTTTTATCTGGGACAGGCTCACGCTCAGTTGCGTTTGACAGCAGCACCGAAACGCTTGTTGAAACGCTCGACGCGGCCGCCGGTAGTCGCCTGCTTCTGCTTACCCGTGTAGAAGGGGTGGCAGTTGGAGCAAACGTCCACGAAAAAGTCCTCGCCAGAGGTAGTGCCGATTGAATGAGTGGCACCACAGGAGCAGGTCGCGGTGACTTTCTTGTAATCTGGATGGATGCCTTGTTTCATCTTGAAGCCTCATTGGTATGTGTACCGCCACTCGGTCCACGCCGAGCACCGTACACGGGTGCGAGATAACCGGTTTCCCCTGAGGCTGCGCTATCGCACAATACACAACTCGCCAAGGGGCGCACATTATAGCAGAGCTACCACCGGAGACCAATTGCCACTTCCATCATCTGCAACGTCTTCACCCAGGGTGCTCGGCGTCGCCGTACCCACACCGCTACGCAAACTGTTTGACTATCGGCCTTGTCATCCAGCCCCCAGGGAGGGGTGGCAACCCGGGTTGCGGGTGCGCGTACCATTGGGGCGGCGCGAGGTCATCGGCATCGTCGTCGAGTGTCGCGATACCAGCGATTTCGAACTGGGCGCTCTGAAACCGATCAGCGCCTGCCTGGACAGCGAACCGCTGCCCGCGGACTGGCTGTGGCTGTGCCATTTCACCGCGCGCTATTACCAGCACGCCCTGGGAGACACCCTGCATCAGGCCTTGCCGGTATTGCTGCGCCAGGGTCGTCCACTGGAGGCCCGCACGCGGGAACGCTGGCGGTTGACAGAAGCCGGCCAGAACGCCGATGCCTCCCAGCTGGGCCGCGCCCGTCGCCAGGCGGAACTGCTCGAGCTACTGCGCCAGCACCCGCGCGGCGTGGTGGGCTCGGTCATCAGCGCCCAAGGGTTCAATCGCACCCAGCTCAAGGGACTGGCGGACAAGGGGCTGGCGGCATATCAGGAAGAACCCCTGACCGGCTCTCCGCCCTCGCCAGGGGGCAATCTGCTTGCAGAACCTGCCCTGGTACTCAATCGCGAGCAGACCAGCGTACTGGCGGAACTGCACCAACGACTCGATGGTTATCACGCGAGTCTGCTGCAGGGAGTCACCGGTAGCGGCAAGACCGAAGTGTATCTCCAGCTGATCGAATCGGTCATCACCAAGGGGCGCCAGGCCCTGATACTGGTACCCGAAATCGGCCTGACGCCTCAGACCCTGATGCGTTTTCGCCAGCGTTTTCGCGTGACGGTGGTAGCCCTACACTCCAGCTTGACGGATGCAGAGCGGCTGGATGCCTGGGAAGCGGCTCGCTCGGGACGCGCGCCCATCATCATTGGCACCCGCTCCGCGGTGTTCACGCCCTTGGCAAAGCCCGGCGTCATCGTCGTCGATGAAGAGCACGACAGCTCCTTCAAGCAACAGGAAGGGCTGCGTTACCATGCCCGGGACTTGGCCATCGTGCGCGCCCATCATCATGACATCCCCATTCTGCTGGGCAGCGCCACGCCCTCTCTCGAAAGCCTGGTCAAGGCGCGCAGCGGCCATTACAGCCACTTGCATCTGACTCGGCGTGCCAGCCATCACGCCCCGGCCAGACTCGAACTCGCCGATTTGCGGGGCCGCCCGACTCAAGGGGGACTGATTCCGCCCAGTATCGATGCCATCAGCGCAGCCCTTGCTGGAGGTGGTCAGGTGCTGATCTTCATCAATCGGCGCGGATTTGCGCCAACCCTTGCCTGCCACGGCTGCGGCTGGCTGGCCCAGTGCCGTCACTGCGATGCCCGCATGACGCTACATCGCCACCCCCCCTGCTTGATCTGCCACCACTGCGAACGTCAGGAGCAGCTCCCCGACCTCTGTCCGGACTGTGGCAGCGCCGATCTGCGCCCTTTGGGCACCGGCACCGAACGCAGTGAAGAAACGCTATCCGCTCTTTTTCCCAAGACCCCGATATATCGCATCGACCGGGATAGCACCCGACGCAAGGATGCCTTGGAACACGCCCTTACCGAGGTGCGGCGCGGCGAACCCTGTCTGCTGGTTGGCACGCAGATGCTGGCGAAAGGGCATCACTTGCCCCATGTCATCCTGGTCGTGGTGGTCAATGCGGACGCGGGCCTTTATGCCAGTGATTTTCGTGCCCTCGAGCACAGCACCCAATTGCTGGTTCAGGTCGCCGGCCGGGCCGGTCGCGCCGAGCGCCTGGGCCGCGTTCTGGTGCAGACCCTGCACCCGGACGACCCGCATTTGCGCCTGCTGGCGGATAGCGGTTATGACGCGCTGGCAAGCACGCTCCTCGAAGAGCGCCGGCTCGCCGGCCTGCCGCCCTATCGCCACATGGCATTGCTGCGCTTCGAGAGTCCCCGGGAAGCGGAGGCTACCGCCCTTGCAAGCGCAGCGGCGATCTCCCTGCGAAGCTGGCTGGATCAACGCGGACTGGACGTATACTGCCTGGGCCCGGCGCCAGCTCCCATGGAGCGACGTCAGAATCGCTATCATGTGCACCTGATGCTCTCCGCGGCCAAGCGCAGCGCACTGCACGAGGCCAGCGCCTTTCTCGTCGACTGGCTGGAACGCTCGCCCGAGGCGCGTCGGGTGCGCTGGTCCATCGATATCGACCCACAAACGCTCAGTTGAGAATACGTTCACGATCGACAAAGCTCTGAGAGGTTTAAAGCCGGGCCGCAATTGCCGATAATGGTTGATTACATTGACTCGTGGGCGACGCCTCCAAACGATATCTGCGTCGTGCCGATGAATACTCGCTAGCGCCACAGGACACCCCACGTATCCTCATGAAAGACACCATTGCTTCACTGCTCGACCAGGCACTGGCCGCGCTCAAGACTCAAGGCCTCGTACCCGACGACACCCGCCCGACGATCAAGATCGAGGCAACCCGAGACAAGGCTCACGGCGATTACGCAAGCAATCTGGCCATGCTGCTGGCCAAGCCGGCACGCCGTAACCCCCGGGAAATCGCGACGGCACTGATCGAGGCACTGCCGGCCAATGACAGCGTGGAGCGTGTCGAGATTGCAGGCCCGGGATTCATCAATTTCTTTGCCGCCACGGATGCAATCGCCCGCATCGTACCGACGGTACTCGATGCCGGCGACAGCTTCGGGCGCAGCCTGGAAGGCATGGGTCAGAAGGTGCAGGTAGAGTTCGTTTCCGCCAATCCGACCGGCCCCTTGCATGTCGGTCATGGGCGCGGCGCGGCGATCGGCGATTGCCTGTGCCGCCTGCTGGAGGCGACCGGCTACGATGTTACCCGGGAATTCTATTACAACGATGCCGGTGCCCAGATCACCAACCTGGCGCTGTCGGTAAAGGCGCGCATCGACGGCCTGACGCCCGAAGACCCGGCCTGGCCCAAGGATGGTTATCGCGGTGATTACATCAGCGATATCGCCAGGAGCTATCTTGCCGGCGAAACCGTCGATGCGGACGATCAACACGTTACCGCCGCGGCAGACCCGGAGGACCTTGATTCAATTCGCCGTTTTGCGGTGGCCTATCTACGCCGAGAACAGGATCTGGATCTAAAGGCCTTTGGCGTCGCCTTCGATGTCTATTTTCTAGAGTCCTCGCTGTACAACGAAGGCAAGGTCGAAGAAACGGTGAAGCGGCTCATCGACTGCGGCCACACCTACGAGGAGGACGGTGCCCTGTGGCTGCGCACCACCAGCTTCGGTGACGACAAGGATCGCGTCATGCGCAAGCGCGACGGCGACTACACCTACTTCGTTCCCGATGTGGCCTATCACCTCGGTAAATGGCAACGCGGCTTCACTTACGTCATCGATGAGCAGGGCGCCGATCACCACTCCACGGTGACGCGTGTCCGCGCCGGCCTGCAGGCGCTGGAGGTCGGCATTCCCAACGGCTGGCCGGACTACGTGCTGCACCAGATGGTGCTGGTGACCCGCTCCGGGGTGGAGGTGAAGCTCTCCAAGCGCGCCGGCAGCTACGTCACCCTGCGGGATCTGATCGATGAGGTCGGCCGGGACGCCACCCGCTATTTCTTGGCCGCACGCCGCGCCGATTCTCAGTTGACCTTCGACATCGACCTGGCCCGCTCCAAGTCCAACGACAACCCGGTTTATTACATCCAGTATGCCCATGCCCGCATCAGCAGCGTGATGCGCCGAGCCGAGGCGGACGCCCGCCCCTTCGACCTGGCCCTTGCAAGCGACAATCTGTCCCTGCTGGTGGAAGATCAGGAAAAGGCCCTCATGAACCGGCTTGCTCGCTTCCCGGAAGTGGTTTCCCATGCCGCCGCCAGCCGCGAACCCCAGCAGATCGCCCAGTATCTGCAGGATCTCGCCGCGGATTTCCATACCTGCTACAACGCCGTCAAGGTCATGGTCGATGACGCCGCGCTGCGTAATGCGCGCCTGGCGCTGGGGCTGGCGACCCGTCAGGTCATCCGCAACGGTTTGAACTTGCTGGGGGTTGGCGCCCCGGAGGAGATGTAAATCATGGCCACCCGCAGTACGAATCAAAAATCGAGCCAATCCTCTCGCAGGAAAGGGGCCACCGCACGTCGTTCGTCGCGTCAAAAGCAGCGCGGTGGTTTCAACATACCCGGCTGGCTATGGGGTCTTGGCGGCCTCATCGCCGGCTTCGCCCTGTCCCAGTATTTTCAGGAAACCGCGCCCCCCATGGCCACGGTGGTCCCCAAGCCTGCCAGCACCCAGAGCGCTTCATCCAAGGGCTCCTCGAATACCGGCAAACCTGCCGAGAAGGAAGAGGCGCGCATGCCGACCTTCGAATTCTATACGCTGTTGCCGGAGTCCGAGGTCATCGCCCCCAAGGTCGATGAGTCGACCACCACGCCTGAGACGGCGGCGGTGGCGGACGTGGTTGAAAGCGACACGGCGGTCAAGAAATCCCAGGCGGCCCCCAAGAACGGTGGCAGCTACATGCTGCAGGCCGCATCGTTCAAGAATATCGCCGATGCCCAGCGCCTGTCCGGGCGGCTCAAGGACTTTGGCCTGCTGGCCAAGATCACCGAGGTCAAGGCCCAGGGCAATCAGACCTGGCATCGGGTACAGGTGGGCCCCTATCAAGACACGCGGGAACTCAATCGCGCCCAGGATTTGATGGTGACCCAGGGTATTGAGCCGCTGATGATCAAGCTGCAGGACTGAGTCAACTCGGCGCTCTACGACATCCGGCACGAACTTGCCGCTTGATTTCTGCGCGCTCTGCCCACACTTCCTAGAGTGATTGCACCGGGCGTTCTTCTTGCTTTCGAGAGCGCACGCCCAAAGCCACCGGGCAGGCCGGATAATTTCAGACAGGCCTGCCTTCAGGGAGTTTTCTATTCATGACGACGATCGTATCCGTGCGTCGCGGCGATCAAGTGGCGCTTGCCGGCGATGGCCAGGTATCTCTTGGCGACACGGTAATGAAAGGCAACGCCAGCAAGGTTCGCCGCCTTTATCACAACCAGGTATTGGCAGGGTTCGCCGGCGGTACCGCCGACGCCTTTACGCTGTTCGAGCGCTTTGAAGCCCAACTGGAAAAGTACCAGGGGCATCTGGTCAAGGCCGCCGTGGAAATGGCCAAGGAATGGCGTACCGACCGCGCATTGCGCCGACTCGAAGCGATGCTGGTGGTGGCGGACAAGAATGCCTCGCTGGTACTGAGCGGCACCGGCGATGTGCTCGAGCCCGAGCACGGCGTCATCGCCATCGGCTCCGGTGGCAACTACGCCCTGGCCGCCGCCCGGGCGATGCTCGACAACACCGAGCTTGACGCCCGGGAGATCACCGAAAAGGCGCTGAACATCGCCGCCGACATCTGTGTCTATACCAACCACCAGATCAAGCTCGAAGAGCTGTGAGCCTCATGAATCAATCCCAGATGACGCCCCGTGAAATCGTCCACGCCCTGGACCAGTACATCATCGGCCAGCACGATGCCAAGCGCGCCGTGGCCATCGCCCTGCGCAATCGCTGGCGGCGCATGCAGCTCGACGACGAGCTGCGCCCGGAAGTCACCCCCAAGAACATCCTGATGATCGGCCCCACCGGGGTGGGCAAGACCGAGATCGCCCGTCGCCTGGCGAAGCTCGCGCGAGCGCCCTTCATCAAGATCGAGGCGACCAAGTTCACCGAGGTCGGCTATGTGGGCCGCGATGTGGAATCCATCATTCGCGATCTGATCGAAATGGCGATCAAGATGGTGCGTGAGCAAGCCAAGGAAGAGGTGGGCCATCGGGCCGAAGATGCGGCGGAGGATCGCATTCTCGATGCGCTGCTGCCGCGCCCTCGAGGCAGCGAGTACGACAGTGCTCGCGACGACTCCTCGACCCGCCAGACGTTTCGCAAGAAACTGCGCGAGGGCCAGCTCGACGACAAGGAGATCGATATCCAGATCACCCCGCAAGGCGCGGGTTTCGATCTCGCCGGCCCTCCCGGCATGGAGGAGATGACCAGCCAGCTGCAGAGCATGTTCTCCAGCATGGGCAAGCAAAAACCGGAAACCAAGCGGGTGACGGTCAAGGAAGCCTGGCCCCTGCTGCGAGACGAGGAAGCCGCCAAGCTGGTCAACGACGAAGACATCAAGCGGCGTGCCGTGGAAGCGGTGGAAGAGAACGGCATCGTCTTCCTCGATGAGCTCGACAAGGTTGCCAAGCGCGGTGATTCCGGCGGCGGTGCGGAAGTCTCCCGAGAAGGCGTGCAGCGCGATCTGCTGCCTCTGATCGAAGGCTCCACGGTGTCCACCAAGCATGGCATGATCAAGACCGATCATATCTTGTTCATCGCCTCCGGGGCTTTCCACCTTTCCAAGCCTTCGGACCTGATCCCGGAGCTGCAGGGGCGCCTGCCGATTCGTGTCGAGCTCAATGCCCTGACACCGGAAGACTTCCGCCGTATCCTCACCGAGCCCTCCGCGGCACTGACCAAGCAGTATCAGGCCTTGCTGGCCACGGAAGGCCTGACCATCGAGTTCACCGATGACGGTATTGCGCGTATTGCGGAAATCGCCTATCAGGTCAATGAAGGTACCGAGAATATCGGCGCCCGGCGTCTGCATACGGTGATGGAGCGTCTACTCGAGGAAGCGTCATTCCAGAGTAGCGACATGCCGGACCCGCTGGTCATCGACGCGGATTACGTCGATTCCCAGCTTGGCGAACTGGCAATGGACGAGGATCTGTCGCGGTATATTCTGTAGAGTCATAAGCTGGGAGAGCGCCGCTTCGCGGCGAAGGCGAGAAACCCCGAGCTAGCCTCGGGGTCAGCTTATAGCTTCCGGCTTCAAGTTCACAAAGGTGACCCCATGACCACCCCGATACCTACCCGCGTGCACTACCACAGGCAGGACCGCGAACTCGAGCTTGGCTATGGCGAAGATAAGGACGAAGGCGAGAGCTACCGCCTGAGCGCCGAGTATCTGCGGGTATTCTCCCCTTCCGCCGAGGTACGTGGCCATGGCCCGGAGTCCGCAACCCTGCAGACGGGCATGAAATACGTGGGCCTGAAGAACATCACCCAGACCGGGCGCTATGCGCTCAAGCTGCATTTTGACGACGGCCACGATACGGGCCTTTACAGCTGGGACTACCTCTACGACCTGGCTATCAATCAAGAAGCCAACTGGGCCGACTATCTGCGCCGTCTCGATGAAGCCAACGCTTCCCGGGAGCCGCTGGGCATTCCTCTCAAGCAACTGTGACAAAAGCGCATCCTGCGTTGACGCCCAGTCACATTGAAAGACAAACCCCATCCCCCACGTCTACAATGGCGACATACCCATTTTTTGATTCGAGTCACAAGGATGGACATGGACAAGCGTACGACTCATTTCGGTTATCAGGAGGTGGCGCTCGAGGAAAAAGCTTCCCGAGTAGCGGATGTCTTTCATTCGGTAGCGGCCCGCTATGACGTCATGAACGATCTCATGTCGCTGGGCATTCACCGCCTGTGGAAACGCGTGGCCCTGGAGCGCGCCGGGGTGCGCCGAGGCCACCAGGTGCTCGACATTGCCGGTGGCACCGGCGACCTGACCCTCAAGTTCTCGCGGCTGGTCGGCCCTGGCGGACGCGTGGTGCTGGCGGACATCAATCAATCGATGCTCAAGGTGGGTCGCGACAAGCTCATCGACAACGGCGTGGGCGATAACGTCGAATACTTTCAGGCCAATGCGGAATGCCTGCCTTTCCCGGACAACAGCTTCGACTGCATTACCATCGCCTTCGGTCTGCGCAACGTCACCGACAAGGACGCGGCCCTGCGTTCCATGACCCGGGTGCTCAAGCCCGGTGGACGCCTGCTGATACTGGAATTTTCCAAGCCGCCCAATGCCTTGCTGTCGAAGGTCTACGACAATTACTCCTTCAATGTACTGCCTCGAATGGGTGAATGGGTTGCCAACGATGCAGAGAGCTATCGTTATCTGGCGGAGTCCATCCGCATGCATCCGGATCAGGAAACGCTCAAGGCCATGATGGAGATTGCCGGCCTCGAGCGGGTGGAGTACACCAACATGACCGGGGGCATCGTTGCTCTGCATCGTGGCATCAAGCTATGAGGACCCTTTTTCGTTGATCTACACCTTACTGTTCGGTGGCGCCGAAAGAACGCTCAATGCAATGCTCCGCCGCGATCCAGCCGCCCCCTCACGGCTAAAAACGCTTGCCGGCAAACGGTTGCTCCTGAGACTGGAAAGGCCTCATGTCGACCTGCTGATCGTCTTCGCTGAGCATGGGCTCAATCTACTGCATCGCCCCCAGGCCGATGAAAACGACGCCGATGCGGTCGTTGAAATCGACAGTGATACCTTGGGCGCCTTGCTGGGTGGCGAGCCGTTGGAACGCCTGATGTTTTCCGGCCGCCTGGCCGTGCGTGGCCAAGTCGCCATTCTGGAAGGCGCACGCACCCTCTTGATGGACATCGATCTCGATTGGGAAGGTGCACTGGCAGAATGGTTCGGCGATCGGCCCAGCCATAGCCTGGCGGAAGGCTTGCGCCGCTTCGGACGCTTTGGCCTGCGCAGTCAGCGTGAGCTTCGCGCCGATCTCGCCGATTTCGTGTTCGAGGAAGCGCGCCTGCTGCCCGGCCATCCTCAACGCGAGGTGCTGAGGGATTATTTGACCGAGCTTGAAATTGCCACCGATCGCCTCGAGGCCCGGATTGCCCGGCTCCAGAAGAAGCTTGCCCATCAGAAGGATATTGCGTGAACCTGCGATTGCTGCGCATTTTTTGGGTAATAACCCGATTTCGCCTGGATACGCTGATTCCTCTGGAGCGCCTGCCTGGAGTACTGCGCCTGCTGTTTCGCCTTTCTCCTTTACGTCTTGTTCCAACCGGCCCGCATTCCCAGGGCAAGCGTTTGCGCCTGGCCCTGGAAGCACTGGGGCCGGTATTCATCAAGTTCGGTCAGATGCTGTCCACGCGCCGCGATCTATTGCCGCCGGAGATTGCCGATGAGCTAAGACGCTTGCAGGATCAGGTTCCCCCTTTCCCGGGAGAGCAGGCCCGCGCGCTCATTGAGGCCGAACTCGAATGCACCATCGAGACAAGCTTTGCCCAGTTCGATACTGTCCCCATGGCATCGGCGTCCATCGCTCAGGTACACGCGGCCCGCCTGCATACCGGTGAAGAGGTGGTGATAAAGGTGATTCGTCCGCGCATCGATGAAATCATGCGCAAGGACATCGGCCTGCTGTACACCTTCGCCCGCCTGATTCGCCGTATTCCCGAGGCACGCAGGTTGCGCCCCGTGGAGGTAGTCAAGGATTATGAATCAACGCTCCTGGATGAGCTCGATCTGCGCAAGGAAGCCGCCAACACGTCCCAGCTCAAGCGCAATTTCAAATACTCTCCCTTGCTCTATGTTCCTACTATCTATTGGCAGCTGACGCGTCAGCGCATCATGGTAATGGAGCGAATCTACGGCATACCCGTGGCGGATATGCAGGTACTGGAAGAGCAAGGTTTCGATCTGCGCAGACTCGCCGAGCGCGGGGTGGAAATCTTCTTCACTCAGGTGTTTCGGGACAATTTCTTTCATGCGGACATGCATCCGGGCAATATCTTCATCAATCGCGAACACCCCGAGGACCCCCAATATATTGCCATCGATTGCGGCATCGTCGGCAGCTTGACCCGGGAGGATCAGGATTATCTGGCGCGCAACCTGCTCGCTTTTTTCAATCAGGATTACTACGAAGTCGCCGCCTTGCATATCGAGTCCGGCTGGGTGGGCGAAGGTACCCGAGCCAACGAGTTTGCTGCGGCTATTCGTACGGTTTGCGAACCTATTCTCGAACGTCCGCTCAAAGAGATATCTTTCGGGCAGGTGCTGCTAGGACTTTTTCAGACGGCGCGGCGTTTCAACATGGAAGTACAGCCGCAGCTAGTGCTGCTGCAAAAGACGCTACTCAACATCGAGGGCCTGGGGCGTCAGCTTTATCCGGATCTCGATCTATGGACGACGGCCCGCCCCTATCTGGAACGCTGGATGAAAGAGCGTGTCGGCCCCCAGGGGCTATGGGAATCCTTCAAGAAGCAGGCGCCGGAACTTAGCCGCCAGCTGCCAGAACTGCCGGGGCTGGCCCACAATGCCTTGAGCCGGGCAAGCCACATCCAGAAGGAGCAGTCGCGTATGGCCAAGGGCGTGACTGACATGCGTCGACAGCTGTCTCACACCTCACGCCAAAGGTGGCGCTTGCGCCTGGGGCTATTGCTGATCGCCGCGGCACTTGCCTGGCGACCGCTGACCGAATGGGCAGACCAGCAGCCCTGGCCGGTGCTGACTGCAGCGGCCATCGGTATTCTGCTACTCCTATGGCGCTAGCCCTACATTTGATTTCGAGAAGGAGCTTGCGATGAGCGATATACTCGATCAGCTTGGTGACGTGCTCCAACAACGACGTCACGGCGACCCGGAATCTTCCTACGTGGCATCGCTGCATGCCAAGGGGCTCAACAAGATTCTCGAAAAGATCGGCGAAGAGGCAACCGAGACTATTCTCGCTGCCAAGGATAGTGGTCACAATCTTGACCAGAATCATCAGGCAGTGGTCGCCGAAACCGCTGACCTGTGGTTTCATAGCCTGGTGATGCTGTCACATCTCGATATCGATCATCGAGCGGTGCTCGACGAGCTGGCACGTCGTTTCGGTATTTCGGGACTGGATGAAAAAGCCGCTCGTAGAGCTGAATGAACGGGGTCATTGCCCCTTAGAGGAGAACCTCAATGTTAGGTGGTATCAGTATTTGGCAGTTGCTGATCGTACTCGGCATCATCATCTTGATTTTTGGCACCAAGAAACTGCGCAATGTCGGCGGAGATCTCGGTGGTGCGGTCAAGGGCTTCAAGAAAGCCATGAGCGAAGACGACAAGGATGACAAGGAAAAGGACGATAGCGTTCAGCGCCAGGTTCGGCATGACGAAGAGGGTGAAACCTATGAGGTCAAACCCGAACAACGCAATAGCGACCACGTCGAAGACAAGCATGAGCGGAAATAGGCCTGCATGTTCGATATCGGCTTTCTCGAACTACTGATCATTGGCGTGGTCGGTCTATTGGTGTTGGGCCCGGAGCGGCTACCCAAGGCTGCTCGTACAGCGGGCTTATGGATCGGCAAGATCAAGCGTACCGTTTCGAACATGCAGCGCGAGATCAACTCTCAGCTGGAGGCGGAGGAGTTGCGCCAGAAACTCGAGGAGCACCAGAAGAAACTCGACAGCGGTTTCGACAAGACGCGCAAGGACGTCGAAAATTTTATCGGTGGTTCTGGCTCGAGCGATGCCAACAAGGCCTCGCCGCAACCAGCCTCTGACAGGAATACGAACGCGCCCAAGAATATCGACGCCCCTCTCGACCAGCGCATGGACCAGGAAGAACGCGATCAGGTATCGCATGAGCCTAGCGCCTCCTCGTCCCCCGATATTGCCAACGCCAACGACAAGGATGCCAAGTCGCGATGAGTGACACACCCTCTCCGCGAAAAGAGACTCCGGAAGAACCACCCCAGGCACCGCTGATCGAACACCTCATCGAGCTACGTTCGCGCTTGATGCGGGCAGTAGTTGCGATCTTGCTGATCTTTTTGGCGCTGTATGCGTTCTCCAACAACATCTATACCTTCGTGGCCGACCCCCTCATGGCGCTGCTGCCGCCAGGGTCGCAGATGATCGCCACCGAGGTTGCCTCGCCCTTTCTTGCCCCTTTCAAGTTGACCCTGGTGGTGGCGGTATTCATTGCCATCCCTTTCGTACTGCATCAACTCTGGGCCTTCATCGCGCCGGGGCTTTACGAAAGCGAGAAAGTGCTGGCCATCCCCTTGCTAGCGTCCAGCGTCCTGCTGTTCTATGGTGGCGCTGCCTTCGCCTACTACGTAGTCTTTCCGCTGCTGTTCGATTTCTTCGTGCACACCGGCCCCGAGAACGTCGCGGTAATGACGGATATCAACCAGTATCTCAACTTCGTTCTCAAGCTGTTCTTTGCTTTCGGTGTCGCCTTCGAGATTCCCATTGCCACCTTTCTGTTGATCTGGACCGGCGCTACCACCGTCGAGAGCCTGTCGAAAAAGCGCCCCTATATCGTGCTGGGTTGCTTTGTGGTGGGCATGCTAATGACACCACCGGATATCATCTCGCAAAGCCTGCTGGCCGTTCCCATGTGGCTGCTTTACGAGATCGGCATTCTAGCCGGACGGGTTCTTCGTGGACGCCGACGCAAGCAAGAAGAGACCGACGAACCCGAATAGCCTGGCTCCTGCAGGCCGAACGTTCAGCGCATCATTTCATCGATCCTGTCCACCAGCTTGGAAATACCCAGGGCTGCTTCGGCAATCCCCTTGGCCGTCATGAAGGCGGGTGTCGTCACGATACGATGCTCGCGATCCAGTACGACATCATCGGCGCTACAGGTCTTGTGCAGCCCGCCCATGCTGCTGATGGCGCCAGCAATCTTGGCATTGTGACCCACGGTCACTGGAATGGTGACGTCCAGCAGCCGCGGCGCCAGCAAGGATGAGTAACACATCAGGCCGATCGGTTTTTCAGCCTCATAGAATGCCACTACCTTGTCGCGCAACAAGGGCATTACCGTCATGTCGGCCCCGGCTTCGGCAAAATTCGAAAGATTCTTCGCCACACCCTGGCCGCCGGGCAATATGACGGCATCGAAGTCCTCGGGGTTCAGCGCCTCGAGGGAGTCGATCTCGCCGCGGGCCAGCCGTGCGGATTCGACCAGCATGTTGCGCACCTCTTCACATTGCTCGCCGCTGGCATGATCGATCACTTGAGGTTGATCCTGATCCGGGGCGAAGCAGCGATACGCAATGCCCAACTGATCGAGACGCAGCAACGTGAGCGTCGTTTCGTAAATTTCCGAACCGTCGCGAAAACCACAGCCTGACAGGATGACCGCCACCTGTTTGCTCATGCCTTGCTCCTTGAAGTCGATGCCGGGATCCGCACCTCACTAACGCTTTACTCTAAGAGGTCTTGCTCGGTGCGACAAGGCGCCGGCATTCCCGTGTTGTCCATGCTTGATATAATGGACGGTACTACGTGGTTGACGCACTATCGTCACATCATTCGAGCCGACTGTTCGAATATGCGTCCGCGATCCCTTGACTGGAGAAGCAATTTTGAGTTTTTCGATCTCACGCCAGTATCCCGCCACTCGCCTGCGCCGGATGCGCAAGGATGATTTCTCCCGCCGCATGATGCGCGAATCAACGTTGACCCCTTCGGATCTGATCCTGCCGGTTTTCGTTCTCGAAGGCGATCAGCGCCGTGAAGCGGTTCCTTCGATGCCCGGTGTCGAGCGCTTGTCCTTGGACCTGCTTCTCGAGGAAGCCGGCGAAGTGGCCGCGCTCGGCATTCCTGCCCTGGCGCTTTTCCCGGTCATCGATGCCCAGCACAAGAGTGAATATGCCGAGGAGGCGTTCAACGCCGGCGGTCTCGTACAACGCACCGTGCGGGCACTGAAACAAGCCTACCCGGAGCTCGGGGTGATCACCGACGTGGCGCTGGATCCTTACACCGTGCACGGTCAGGACGGCATCCTCGACGAGCAGGGCTACGTGCTAAACGATCGCACCGTCGAGACCTTGCTCAAGCAGGCGCTATCTCATGCCGAAGCCGGCGCCGACATTGTAGCGCCCTCGGACATGATGGATGGTCGCATCGGCGCCATCCGCAGCGTGCTCGAACAGGAACGGCTGCATAACACCCGCATCATGTCCTACTCCGCCAAGTATGCCTCACGCTACTATGGTCCTTTCCGGGATGCGGTGGGCTCCGCAGGCAACCTGGGCAAGGCGGACAAGAGCTCCTACCAGATGGATCCAGCCAACAGTGACGAGGCCGTGCACGAAGTTGCTCTGGACCTGGCCGAAGGTGCCGACATGGTGATGGTCAAGCCCGGAATGCCTTATCTGGATGTAGTGCGGCGCGTCAAGCAGGAGCTGGCGGTACCGACCTTTGCCTATCAGGTCAGCGGTGAATACGCCATGCACATGGCCGCCTTCGAGAATGGCTGGCTCGACGCCGACAGCGTGATCCTCGAGTCCCTGATGTGTTTCAAGCGCGCGGGGGCGGACGGCATTCTGACCTATTTCGCCAAGCGCGCCGCCGAGCTGATCAAACAATAGGCGAGGTTGCGCCTCGCCGAACCGGGATGTCATGGAATGGACAAGCCGCGCGATCGCAAGAAGACAGCAGCCGATGCAAGCAAGGGACAGAAAACCTCGCCAGCACAGGTAGCCAGTACGCCGGCACTGAGGGTCAATCGCACCCGCCCGGGCATTCATGCCAAGCCGACACCCTCGCCGGAGGCGGAGCTGGACGACGCGGTTCTCTACTTCAATCGCGAACTGTCGCATCTACAGTTCAACATCCGGGTGCTCGAACAGGCGCTGGACGCCTCTCATCCACTGCTCAATCGCCTGATGTTTCTGTTGATCTTCTCCTCGAATCTCGATGAATTCTTCGAGATTCGGGTAGCGGGGCTCAAGCACCGCCTGGCCTTGGGGCGTGATGACATCGGTGACGACGGTCTGACACCGAAACAGGTGCTCGATGAGATTGCGCGCATCACCCACGAGCAGATCGAGCGTCAGTACCGGATACTCAATGACGTGCTGATACCGGCGCTGGAAGAGCACCACATCCGCTTCCGGCGCCGCTCGCAATGGACGGAGGCCCAGCGCAAGTGGGTCGGCGAGTACTTCGAGAAAGAGATCATGCCGGTGATCAGTCCCATCGGCCTCGACCCGTCCCATCCCTTCCCCCGGCTGGTCAACAAGAGCCTCAACTTCATCGTTGAACTCGAAGGCAAGGATGCCTTTGGCCGCGAGGGAGGGCTGGCGATCCTGCCTGCCCCGCGCTCGCTTCCCCGCTTGATACGCGTGCCTGAAGCACTGGCTGAAAAAGGCCATGCGGATCATGTCTTTCTGTCGTCGATGATTCATGCTCATGCCCAGGCGGTTTTCCCGGGCATGAAGGTGAATGGCTGTTATCAGTTTCGCCTGACCCGTAACGCGGATCTCAGCGTGGACCCGGACGAGGTGTCGGATCTGGCCTCGGCACTACGGGGCGAATTGCTGGCACGGCGCTACGGCGATGGTGTGCGCCTGGAAGTGGCGGATAACTGCCCTGACGAGCTGGCGGCCTTCCTGCTTGAACAGTTCGAACTCGAGGCACAGGACCTTTATCGCGTCCATGGCCCGGTCAATCTGACCCGTATGATGGCCTTGATCGGCGACATGGATCGACCCGACCTGCTTTACCGCCCGTTCACCGCTGGGGTACCCAAGAGGCTCAAGACCGAAGGCAGCCTGTTCGATGCCATTCGCCAGGGCGACATTCTGCTGCATCACCCTTTTCACTCGTTCTCCCCCATCGAGGATCTATTGCGCGAAGCCGCTCGAGACCACGACGTGCTGGCCATCAAGCAGACGCTATATCGTACCGGCGCCGACTCCCCCATCGTCAGCGCCCTGATGGATGCAGCACGCAGAGGCAAGGAAGTGACCGTGGTCATCGAACTTCGGGCACGTTTCGATGAGGCGGACAATCTCTCCCTGGCCTCGCGGCTACAAGAAGCCGGCGCCATCGTCATCTATGGGGTGGTCGCCTACAAGACCCATGCCAAGATGCTGCACATCGTGCGCCGGGAGAAAGGCGAACTACGCTATTACGCGCATCTGGGCACCGGGAACTACCACTCCAGGACCGCCAAGCTGTATACGGACTACAGCCTGCTCACCGCTCACGAGACCCTGTGCGAGGACGTGCACAAGGTCTTTCAGCAGCTTTCCGGCATGGGCAGGCAGCGCAACATCAACCTGCTGCTACATGCCCCTTTCGTCCTGCACGAACGCCTGATCGAGATGATCGAGCGTGAGGCCCAACTGGCGAAGAAAGGCAAGAAGGCCCATCTCATCATCAAGTGCAACTCGCTTACCGAACCTCGATTGATTCGCGCGCTTTACCGTGCCTCCCAAGCCGGAGTGAAGTGTGATCTGATCATTCGCGGCATCTGCTGCCTGCGCCCGGGCGTAAAGGGTATCTCCGAGAACATCCTGGTGCGTTCGATCATTGGCCGCTTTCTCGAACACACGCGGGTATTCTACTTTCACAACAACGGCAAGCCCGAAGTGTGGGCTTCCAGCGCGGATTTCATGGAACGCAACATGTTCCACCGCGTGGAAACCTGCTTCCCTATCCTCGAAAAGAAACTTGCGCAACGGGTGCGCAAGGACCTGGAGACCTATCTGGTGGACAATTGTCAGAGCTGGCTGCTACGCGAGGATGGCAGCTACCAAAGGCAGGAACCCGGCGACACCTTGCCGATCAGCGCTCAAGAAACGTTGCTGTATGCCTACGCCGCCAAGCCCTGACCTACAAAGCCTCAGCCTGTACAGCAGCTAATGGGCGTCGCGAAACCTCTTTAACGCTTGAGGATCGAGACCCGCGACTTCGGCAGGCATGTTCAACGATTCCCGGATTTTTCGTACCCGCAAGCGCTCGGCAAGGCGCTCGCTGTCGTCATCCGTAGTGCGACCATTGAGCTCGGACAGTTGCTGCATACCCTGATGATAGAACGCCAGTAGATCCAGAGCGCGCGGATCATGACCTTCCAGCCCCGCCGTTCTGAGCGTCGACAGATGCGCACTTACCCGCGCCAGATGGTGCTTGAGTTCCCAGGCATAGCGCTGATCCTGCAACCAGGGTTTTTGACGCAATATCGCCACCATGGCGCTGGTCGCTAGCAGTCCTAGCAGCACTCCCACTGCATTCATGGCCAGGCTGGAACCGAAACGAGCCGTCAACAGCTGGGAGAACACTAATCCAAGCACGGCGAACTGCGCCGTCACCATGATCGCCATGAAACGCGATTTACGACGGAACTGCTCAGGGTCATGATGTTCGAAGCGAAAACTCATGCGCGTGCGTTATCCCTTGTATCATTACGCAGCCGCTCGGCGGCACGTAAAAGCAGATCGGCAGTGGTGTCCCATCCAAGACAAGCATCGGTGACCGACACGCCATAGCGCAGGGCATCCGGATTGAGCGGCTGTTTGCCTTCATGTAGATGCCCTTCCAGCATTACCCCTACCAGGCTGGTATCGCCGGCCAGGCGCTGCGCCAGCACATCGAGCAACACCTCACTCTGACGCCGATGATCCTTATGGGAATTTGCGTGACTGCAATCCACCATGATGCGAGGTACGAGACCCGCCTCCAACATCGCCCGCCGACTGGCTGCAACACTGGCGCTTTCGTAATTGGGTTGGCCATGACCACCGCGTAACACCAGGTGGGTATGAGGATTGCCCTGGGTTTCGCGCATGACCGGTCGCCCCTGAACGTCCATGGCAAAATGGCATTGAGGATGAGCAGCGGCACGAATGGCGTCAATGGCTACCCTTACGCCGCCATCAGTGGCGTTCTTGAATCCCACCGCCGCTTCCAGCCCACTGGTCAATTCGCGATGCACTTGAGACTCGGTGGTGCGTGCGCCAATGGCTGCCCAGCTCAACAGATCCGTGAAATAGGGCGCCACCATGGGTTGCAAGAGTTCGGTGGCGACCGGCAATCCCAAGCCAGCAATATCGCGCATCAATTGCCGCGAGAGCAAAAGTCCATGCGCCATGTCGTCGCTGCCATCAAGGTACGGGTCGTAGGCAAGTCCTTTCCAGCCCACCGTGGTACGCGGCTTCTCGATATAAACCCGCATGACAAGTTGCACCCGATCAGCGATATGCGCGCTCAGTTCGACAAGCCGGTGGGCATATTCCATTGCCGCCTTAGGATCATGAATCGAGCAGGGGCCGACCACCACCAGCAAGCGATCGTCACGGCCATCGAGAATCCCGCGCACGGCCTGGCGTTGAGCGGTGATCCGAGCGCGTAGCTCACTATCGACCGGTAGCTCGCGGCGCAGCTCGGCAGGGGTTGGCATTACGCGTTCGCTACTCAACGCTTGATGTGATTCGATAGCGGTTTCGATATTAGGCATTTGTGCGTTCATCGTCATGTTTACCTGGCCGGCTTATTGCCAACAAAAACCCCCCGGTGGAGTTGCCACCGGGGGGTTCATGCATGCAATGGAGGCAACCCTGCTGATTCAGGATGCGCCCCTGGGTTTAGATCATCCGACGTGGTTCATCGGGACCTGACCGCTGAGCGCATCGTGAGTAAACCAGCGCCAATAGCCTGCCCGATAACATGCACTCGCAAACGCCAGCAACGGCTGGACACTAATTGCGGTGTAGCTACTTGGGGCAGATAACATGGTCAGCTCCTAAATTTCTCTTCTATCCTACACGGCTTGCCCGGGTTGGCAACCGTCATTCGAAATACTGGACCCAAACAATGGTTGCAGGCAAGGCACTCATGCCGACCAGCACCACCAGACCAAGAAAGAGAGACAAGAAACCGCTTTTATCCTTGAAGTTGGGATCGTACTCAGCCATGTGCATACCTTCATCGGTTAAGAATATCAGGGGAGAGATATTTTAACTCATCACCGAGGATTCGACGATTCCCGCGGCGCATAGGAAAAGACATCCGAAAACACGCGCTCGAGCTTGAGTCCCAGAGGTTTCAAGGTGTCGATGCAAGCATAGACCATACCCGGGGAGCCGGACAGATAGACATCGTATTCCGAGATGTCCTCCAGATTCGCCGCCAGCACCTCATCGATACGCCCCTGGTGACCATATACGCGTTCATCGTCGAACCCTGCCTCAATAGGCGTTTCCGACACTGCATGGAAACAGAAACTGGAATGGGTTTCGGCCCATTCCCGGGCCAGGCTTTCGAGGTAGAAATCCCGGCGCTCCCGTACCGCCCACCAGAACGATACCGGCAATGCCTGGTCTGCGACGAAAGCGGCTTCAAGCAGAGCCTTCATCTGGGCGAAACCGGTGCCGGCAGCGATCAACAATAGCGGACGCGAACTATTCGGGTCCAGGCGGCACTCGCCGCCCGGCAGGCGCACCTTCAACACGCCAGCCTTCAAGACCAGTTCCCTCAGCCGTTGGGAATTGTCGTGCTCCGGCCAGTGCTGAATGTGCAACTCGATGGTGCCATCGCCACGATGGGCATTGGCAATGGAGAAAGGCACCCAGATATCGTCCTCTAGATTGAGTTCGAGATACTGGCCTGGCGCGTGAGCCATCGCTTCGCCGCGGCCTTCAAGATGTACGCGAAAGACATCGGGTGTCAGGTCTTCCACCGAACTCACGTAGCAGGTCAGAGTCCTTGCCGTCATGCTGTCCTCATATGATTATCGAAGCGATTCATGGTTGCGCTGCCAAGGGCAAGACAATGCCCAGCTCTTCCCAACGAGCCTCGACCTGCGCCTTGATCGCGGCATCCATGGTAATCGGCACGCCCCATTCACGATCGGTCTCGCCGGGCCATTTGTCGGTTGCATCCATTCCCATCTTCGAGCCTAGACCCGCCACCGGGGAGGCAAAATCAAGATAATCGATCGGCGTGTTCTCGACCAGCACCGTATCCCGCGCTGGGTCCATGCGGGTGGTGATGGCCCAGATCACGTCCTCCCAGCGCCGTGCATCCACGTCGTCGTCGAGCACGATCACGAACTTGGTGTACATGAACTGGCGCAGGAAGCTCCAAACCCCCATCATCACCCGCTTGGCATGGCCCGGATACTGTTTCTTCATGGTCACTACCGCCATGCGATAGGAGCAGCCTTCCGGGGGGAGATAAAAGTCGACGATTTCGGGAAACTGCTTGCGCAGGATCGGTACGAAGACCTCGTTCAATGCCAGGCCGAGAATCGCCGGTTCGTCCGGCGGGCGACCGGTATAGGTAGAATGATAGATCGGATCGCGACGATGGGTGATGCGCTCGACGGTGAACACCGGAAACGTCTCGACTTCGTTGTAGTAGCCGGTGTGATCTCCATAAGGGCCTTCCGGCGCGGTGTCGTCAGGGTAAATGAAGCCCTCCAGCACGATCTCGCTGGATGCCGGCACCTGAAGATCCGCATGCCCGCACTTGACCAGCTCGGTGCGCGAGCCGCGCAGCAATCCGGCGAAGGCATATTCCGATAGCGTATCCGGCACCGGCGTGACCGCGCCGAGGATGGTCGCCGGATCGGCACCCAAGGCTACCGCCACGGGAAAAGGCTCCCCGGGGTGCGCCGCGCACCACTCCTTGAAATCGAGCGCTCCGCCGCGATGGGATAGCCAGCGCATGATCAGGCGGTTTCTGGAAAGCTTCTGCTGACGATAGATCCCCAGGTTCTGACGCTCCTTGTGCGGCCCCTTGGTCACCACCAGCGCCCAGGTCACCAGTGGCGCTACATCGCCGGGCCAGCAGTGCTGAATGGGAATGCGATCGAGATCGACCTCGTCACCCTCGAGCACCACCTCCTGGACCGGGGCGCGCCTGACAGTCTTCGGCCCCATGCTCATCACCTGGCGAAAGACCGGCAGCTTGTCCAGGGCATCGCGAAAGCCCTTGGGCGGCTCCGGCTCCTTGAGAAACGCCAGCAGATCCCCCACTTCGCGCAAGGCGGCTACCGAGTCCTGGCCCATGCCCAGCGCCACTCGCTTCGGCGTACCGAAAAGATTGCCCAACACCGGCATGTCGTGCCCCTTGACGTTCTCGAACAACAACGCCGGACCGCCGGCACGCAGGGTACGATCGCAGATCTCGGTGATTTCCAGGTAGGGGTCGACCTCGGCGGAGACGCGCTGGAGCTCGCCGGTCTTTTCCAGCGCCGCGATGAATTCACGCAGATCCTTGTATTTCATGCGATTACCATCTCCCGAACGACAGAAGGGGCAGCATAGCATGCCGCCCCTTCTTTCTTCTTCGGCTATAGACCTGGAATGGCTAGAAACCGCCACCTAACGCCACGCCAAGCGCGTCATGAACGATACGAAGACAAGGCGACTCTGTTTGAGGCAGCGGAGTGTACGGGGGTGTACATGAGCATGCCGAAAACAGATTCAACGCCGTATCGTCAAGCGCAGCAGGCCAGAATCAACGCCGCTTCATGGCCTCGAAGAACTCCAGATTCGTCTTGGTATCCTTGAGACGGTCGATCAGAAATTCCGTGGCCCCGGTATCGTCCATGGGATGCAGCAATTTACGCAGAATCCACATGCGCTGCATCTCGTCTTCCGAGGCGATCAGATCCTCGCGGCGGGTACCGGAACGACGAATATTGAGTGCCGGATAGACGCGCTTCTCGGCCAGTTTGCGGTCGAGATGGGCTTCCATGTTGCCGGTGCCCTTGAACTCCTCGAAGATCACCTCGTCCATCTTCGAACCGGTATCGACCAGCGCGGTGGCGAGGATGGTGAGACTGCCACCCTCCTCGATATTACGCGCGGCGCCGAAGAAACGCTTGGGCTTCTCCAGGGCGTGGGCATCGACGCCGCCGGTGAGCACCTTGCCGGAAGACGGCACCACGGTGTTGTAGGCCCGGGCCAGACGTGTGATGGAATCGAGCAGGATGACCACGTCCTTCTTGTGTTCCACCAGACGCTTGGCCTTCTCGATGACCATCTCGGCGACCTGCACGTGACGTGCCGGCGGCTCGTCGAAGGTCGAGGCGACCACCTCGCCGCGCACGGTCCGGGACATCTCGGTCACTTCTTCCGGGCGCTCGTCGATCAGGAGCACGATCAGATGGCACTCGGGGTTGTTGCGGGTGATCGAGGTGGCGATGTTCTGCAACATCAACGTCTTGCCCGCCTTGGGCGGTGACACGATCAGGCCACGCTGGCCCTTGCCGATGGGGGCGGTGAGATCGATGATACGAGACGTCAGATCCTCGGTGGAGCCGTTGCCGATCTCCATGAACATGCGTTCCTGAGGAAACAGCGGCGTGAGGTTCTCGAACAGTATCTTGTGCTTGGCGTTCTCGGGCTTGTCGAAATTGATCTCACTGACTTTCAACAGCGCGAAATAACGCTCGCCCTCCTTGGGAGGGCGAATCTTGCCAGCGATGGAGTCGCCCTTGCGCAAGTTGAAGCGACGTATCTGTGAAGGCGAGACATAGATGTCGTCCGGCCCTGCAAGATAGGAGCTATCGGCGCTGCGCAGAAAGCCGAAACCATCCTGGAGAATTTCCAGCACGCCATCGCCATAGATGTCTTCACCGCTCTTGGCATGCTTCTTCAAAATGGCAAAAATGATATCTTGCTTGCGGGAGCGGGCCAGATTATCGATACCCATCTGCTGAGTGATTTCCAGCAGTTCCGGCACGGTCTTTTGCTTGAGTTCGGTAAGATTCATCGGTTTGTTCAGAAATTGCTCTTGTCAGCGTGGCGGCGTGCGCCGGAATAGGACAGGAGGCGGAGTTATACGCCGCACAATGCGTTCAGAGCCCTGAGGGTTTTCGCTCGCCAATAGGCTCATGGAATAGAGACTCCAAAGAGGAGTTCATGAATGCTATCGGTATCGAGAAAGGCGCTGTTCTTGTCGCCTGATATCATTCAAGTTCGACCGACACGTCGGAGTGCGAAGATTGAAATCAGTGGGCTACTGACGACTTGGAAATTGATCGCGTTTTGCGATCGAAAAATATTCGGAACAGGCGAATGCTTCGATGGTAGTTAAGCTCGGCGTCAAACGCAAGCCCTGTCATCAATGTATTGAAGCGATCAAGGCCTCGAGCTGTTCTTCGCTTATGGCCCCCACCCTGGATGCTTCCAGGTCGCCATCGACGAACAGTAGCAGCGTAGGCATGCCGCGTACATTGTATTTGAGTGTCGCTTCCGGGTAGCGATCGATATCGACGAGATAACAACGACATTGTGCCACCTGCCGTCCGACCACTCTATCCAGACGTGGCATCAAGGCCTGGCAAGGCGCGCACCAATCGGCCGTAAACACCACGAGAGTAGCGCCAGGGAGCGTCAGTACATCATCCAGAGCCGTCTCGGAAAGCCATTCCAGAGCATTGCTCGTCTTTTCCATACTCGGTATTGCCTTTTTTATTGCGCAGTGTCATTGAACGATGCTCGTGCATAATTGACAAGCTCCATGCAGCCCAGCAACCTGACACCATCATCACATAGGGACAACTCATGAGCAGGACGCCCCAGGCCGACGCAAGGCAGCTACGACGTCTGGCAGCCATCGATCTAGGCTCCAATAGCTTTCATCTGTTAGTTGCCAATTATCAGAATGATCAATTGCAAGTCGTCGCCAAGCTGGGCGAGAAGGTACAACTGGCCGCCGGTATCGATGATAACGGTAATCTCAGTGAAGCCGCCATACAGCGTGCGCTTGATTGCCTGACCCGTTTCGTCTCCTATATCGAAGATATTGCCTCGCCCGACTTGCGCATCGTCGGCACCAATGCCCTGCGTTCCGCTCATAATAGCCATGTCTTGATCGAGCAGGCCGAAGCATTGCTCGGGCACGAGATCGAGATCATTGCGGGACGTGAGGAAGCCCGCTTGATCTATCTCGGTGCGGCTCACGCCCTGGCGGATGTCTACGGCAAGCGGTTGATCGTGGATATCGGGGGGGGCTCGACGGAACTCATCATCGGTGAGCGTTTCGATCCCCTGGCATTGGAAAGCCTGCATATGGGCTGTGTCACCTATACGCGTCGCTTTTTCAGCGAGGGTGATATCACCGAGAGGCATTTTCGCCAGGCCGAGCTGGCCGCCCTCTCCGAATTGGCCAATATTCGTCGCCCCTATCTTGAGCTCGGCTGGTCCGACCCGGTTGGCTCGAGCGGTACGATCAAGGCAATCGCATCGATTCTCAATGCCAGCGGCGATAGTCCGGAAGGGTTGATTCGCGTGGAGGGACTGCGCGCCTTGCGTGACAAGGTCATCAAGCAAAAGCGGCTCGACAAGGTCGCCATGGAAGGATTGAAAGAAGATCGTGCCAAGGTCTTTCCGGCGGGCCTGGCCATCTTGTGCGCGATTTTCGAAGCCTTCGATCTGACCTGCATGCGCTATGCGGATGGTGCCTTGCGGGAAGGCGTGCTCTACGACGTGGTGGGCCGCAATACCCCTGAAGACTCCCGTCTCAAGACGCTACACGGACTACAGCGGCGTTATTCCGTCGACACCCGCCAAGCAGCCAACGTAGCAAGCAGCGCCACGACCGCCTTCGATCAGGTACGCGAGACTTGGCAGCTTGGAGACGTGCAACATCAATTCCTGACCTGGGGCGCCTGGCTACATGAGCTGGGGTTAGCCGTGTCTCACAGCAAGTTTCATCGCCACGGCGCCTACCTGATCGAAAACTCGGATCTGCCCGGCTTCTCGCGCCCAGAGCAGCGGGCGCTGGCTTTCCTGGTTCTCGCCCATCGGCGTAAATTTCCGCACAAGGAACTTGCGGCCCAGCCTGCCTCGATCCGCTTGCGCTACGCCAGGCTGTCGCGTCTGTTGCGCCTGGCGGTAATTCTCAATCACTCACGTCCAGAACATCCCTTCCAGGGCTTCACCTTGCACGCCGAAGGAGAAGCCCTGCATCTTTCATTATCCGATGCGTTGATGGAGCGCACGCTGCTTCTCGACGACCTCCGCCAGGAAAGCCGCTATCAAAAGACTGCAGGCTTCGTGCTGGAAGTCGGTCAACTCACCGAAGCGGTGTGATCGGTTTGTTGCCAGCCTGGCGCAGTGGCAATACCCAGCACCGCCACCAGCGTGCCATCGTGCCAGGCCAGTAACCGCTGCGGGCGTTGCCAGGGAGGAATGGCTGCTTCCTGAAGCAGTCGCTTGACGTCTCGTCGACCCCGCCCGGCAATCGTCAACGCCTCTCCGCCTCTACGCAAGGTCAATGTCAGCAGGCCATCGAATGCCTCATCACCGCGCCCAAGGGTCTGCTCGACGCGCCCGACCGGCGTCATCAATCCGGCACGACCGTCCCATTCACACTGCCAATCCATCGGCGGCAACGCCCCCATCGGTATCTGGAGATAGAGCTTGTCGCGCCAGCGGCGCGCTTCTGCGCCGGGCCATTCGACCTTCATTTGTGCATCCTGGCGGGCATTGAGCTGGGCAAGCAACGTCTGTAAACGCGCCAGCGGAGGCGTCGGTAGGCCGAGGCGTTGACAAGCATGGCGAATCAGCAATCGCTGTCGCGGTTCGGACAGCTCACGCAGCGGTTTGATCTGGAGACAGTGAGGCGTGTCGCCTACCGCATGCAGATCCAGCGCCGCCAGATCATCGAGCAGCGAATCGGCCTCGCCGCTCAAGCGCGCGCTCTGAGATAGCTGACGGGAAGCCCCGGGCCAACGGGATGCCAGTGCCGGCATGACCTGGCGACGCAGATAGTTACGATCAAAGGTGATGTCTGCATTGGTGGGATCTTCGATCCACTCGACCCCCAGTGCCCGTGCCTGTTCTTCGAGAACATCGCGGGGGCAGTCCAGCAAGGGTCGCAGCACCGTCCTATCCTCCCACTCACGTCTTTCCGGCATGCCGGCAAGGCCTCTAATACCGCTGCCTCGCAGCGCGGCAAGCAGCAGCGTTTCAGCCTGGTCGTCCGCGTGCTGGGCCAGCCACAGCCACTCACCTGCCCTGACTCGCCGGGCAAACGCCCGGTAGCGTGCTTCTCGCGCCGCCGCCTCAACACCCTGGCCTCTCGCTTCAACCAGCACTTTTTCAACGAATAGCGGTACGCTTAGACGCCCGCACAGCCTGCGACAATGCCGCTCGAACTCGATGGCCGCGGGCTGCAGGCCATGATTGACGTGTACGGCGTAAAGGGGACGAGGAAACCGATGGGCGGCACGCGCCGCCAATGTCAGCAGCAGGCAGGAATCCAGCCCGCCAGAAAGCGCCACCCAGACGGGCTTGCCTGGAGGTGACTGCACAAGCGCATTGGCGATCAAGGAATCAGGGGTCATGGGAAAGGCAGTTCTCCAAGCCCAGGACAGGCTTCGAGCGGTTCAACAAAAACAACCTGATCGAGATAGCGGTGTCGCAAGCAATTGCAAACCTTGCTGATAAGCGATCGGACCCGCTTCGAGCGATGGTCAGGCAAGGCAAAAACCGGTGAGAAGGCGGAGTTTACTTTAGTAAATGAGCATTTCGACCGGGCTGGCGCACCAGCCGGTTTTTAACACTGCACGATTGAGTACAGAAAGGCGAGCGCAGAAAGGGTCGTTAGCCTGGTGCGCCGTAGCTCATCAGACGCTCATACCGGCGCTCGAGCAATGCCTCTGTCTCCATTCCCTGCAATCGCTCCAGGCTTGCCAGAAGCCCTTCTTTCACTCGTTCCGCAATGACCTGTGGATAGCGATGGGCGCCTCCCAGCGGCTCGTCGATCAATGTATCGACAAAGCCCAGCTCCTTGAGGCGTTCGGCGGTGATACCCATGGCCTGAGCCGCATCGGAAGCCTTTTCGGCACTCTTCCACAGAATCGAGGCACACCCCTCCGGGGAGATAACCGAGTAGGTCGAATATTGCAGCATCATGAGTTCATCGCACACACCGATGGCCAAGGCACCACCAGAGCCCCCCTCGCCGACGACGGTTGAGACGATGGGCGTCTTCAGCCGTGACATGACGGCCAGGTTATAGGCGATTGCTTCGGACTGGCCGCGCTCTTCGGCGCCGATACCGGGATAGGCCCCGGGTGTATCGATGAAGGTCAGCACCGGCATCCTGAAACGTTCGGCCATTTCCATCAGGCGGCAGGCCTTGCGATAACCCTCTGGCCGCGGCATGCCGAAGTTGCGACTCACCTTGTCGCGCACAGTACGACCTTTCTGATGGCCGATGACCATCACCGGCCTGTCATCCAGCCGCGCGACCCCGCCCACGATGGCGGCGTCATCGGCGAAATGACGATCACCATGCAGCTCGTCGAAATCGCTGAAGATGGTCTCGAGGTAATCGAGGGTATAAGGACGCTGCGGATGTCGCGACAGTTGTGATACCTGCCAGGCGGTCAGGTCGCGAAAAATCGACTCGGTGAGTTTCTTGCTCTTCTCTTCGAGCCGTGAAATCTCGTCGCTGATATTGATCTTGCTGTCATTACCGACCAGCCGCAGCTCTTCAATCTTGGCCTGCAATTCGGCGATCGGCTGTTCGAAATCCAGATAGTTGGGATTCATGGCACATCTGCTTGTTGAAATAGGCAGCCGGTATCATTGGCTGTGAGTCATATAAACGTAAACTCATACACCTATACATATGACTAGCTGCTTATAGAGTTATACAGTTATATGACTCGCTGTAGGTGCGCATTATCGCACCTTGATTCGATCACGCAAGACACAGGCATGACCCAAGAATCATCCCCGGTATTTCAGACGTACTCCGTCTTGCCCTTCGACCTCCCGTAGCGCGATCATCAGCTCGTCCGCGGGCGATACTTTCCAGTCGCTTCCCAATTCCAGCCAGCCGCTGGCCTCGGCGTTGCAATACCGAACCCGTACCGGCAGCCCAGCATCGTTTCGCCAAGGGTCGAGGCTGCCCCGCAGACTGGAAATGAAACGCCCGTTGAGACGTCGCCCATCCACGGAGAGCTCCAGCGCCTCCCCATAACGGGCCCGGGCATCCACCATCAAGGTAATATCCTTGCCCCGCAGGCGAAGCCCGCCGGAAAAATCATCACTTTGCACCTCACCCTCGACGATCAATACCTGATCCGGCGCCAGGGAGCCGCGTACCTGATCGAACATCTCACCGAACAGCGAGGCCTCGATGCGCCCGGTACGATCATCCAGAGTAACGAAGGCCATGGTGTCGCCGCGCTTGGACTTCATGGTGCGCATCGCCACCACCAGCCCGGCGACGCGCTGCGGCTCACGGGACGGCTTGAGATCGCGGATACGGGTCGAGACGAAGCGGGCAAGCTCGGCTTCGTATTCATCGATGGGATGCCCGGTCAAATAGAGCCCAAGCGTGTCCTTCTCGCCGGCCAGGCGCTGCTTGTCGCTCCACTCGCGGGCATTGCGATAGGCCTGATAGCCATCACCAACCTCGGGTTCGGCGAAGGCCTCGCCGAACATGTCGACCATCCCCAGGCTCGCATTGGTCGAGCTTTGCGCAGCGGCCTTGAGCGCATCTTCCTGGGCTGCGGTCAGCACTGCCCGGGATGGCCCCAGATTATCCAAGGCTCCGGAGCGAATCAGTGCTTCCAGCGTTCGCTTGTTCAAACGCTTGGCATCGACGCGGCGACAGAAATCGAACAGGTCGGCGAACTCGCCGCCTTGGCTGCGAGTCTCGACGATGGCGCCAATCGGCCCTTCGCCGACCCCACGAATCGCACCCAGCCCATAGACCACCCGGCCCTCGGTATCGACGGTGAACTTGTAGCTGCCCATGTTGACGTCCGGCGGTGTCACCGTCAGACCCAGATTGCGGCACTCCTCGATCAGCGGCACCACCTTGTCCAGGTTGTCCATTTCCGTGGACAACACCGCTGCCATGAAGGGCCCCGGGTAATGCGTCTTGAGCCAGGCGGTCTGGTAGGAGACCAGTCCGTAAGCCGCGGAGTGGGACTTGTTGAAACCGTAACCGGCGAACTTCTCCACCAGGTCGAAGATATTGCCGGCGAGATTCTCCTCGATGCCGTTGGCGGCGCAGCCTTCCAGGAAGCCGGCACGCTGCTTGGCCATCTCCTCGGACTTCTTCTTGCCCATCGCCCGGCGCAGCATGTCCGCCTGGCCCAGGCTGTAGCCCGCCAGCACCTGGGCGATCTGCATCACCTGCTCTTGATAGAGGATGACGCCGTAGGTGGGCTCGAGCACCGGCTTGAGCCAGTCGTGCTGGTAGTCCGGGTGCGGATAGGACAGCTCGGCGCGACCGTGCTTGCGGTTGATGAAGTCATCGACCATGCCGGACTGCAGCGGCCCCGGGCGGAACAGCGCCACCAGGGCGATCATGTCCTCCAGGGAGTCCGGCAGCAGGCGCTTGATCAGCTCCTTCATACCGCGGGATTCGAGCTGGAAGACCGCGGTGGTCTCGGCCTTCTTGAGCATGGCGAAGGTCGGTGCATCGTCCAGCGGGATGCTGGTGATATCCAGCGGCCCCACGCCGTCCCGAGCCCGCGCCGTATCGACCATCTCCAGGGCCCAGTCGATGATGGTCAGGGTGCGCAGGCCGAGGAAGTCGAACTTGACCAGCCCTGCCTCCTCGACGTCGTTCTTGTCGAACTGCACCACCAGACCGTTGCCCTCCTCGTCGCATAAAAGCGGCGAAAAGTCGGTGAGCTTGGTCGGGGCGATGACCACGCCCCCGGCGTGCTTGCCGGTACCCCGGGTGATACCTTCGAGCTTGAGCGCCATGTCCCAGATTTCCTGGGCTTCCTCGTCGCCGGTCAGGTAATCCCGCAAGGCCTCTTCCTGCTCATGGGCCTTGGCCAGGGTCATGCCGACCTCGAAGGGGATCAGCTTGGAAAGCTTGTCCCCCAGCGAATAGGGCTTGCCCTGGGCGCGGGCCACATCCCGCACCACCGCCTTGGCGGCCATGGTGCCGAAGGTGACGATCTGGGAGACCGCGTCGCGGCCATAGCGCTCGGCGACGTAGTCGATGACGCTGTCGCGCTTCTCCATGCAGAAGTCGACGTCAAAATCCGGCATCGAGACCCGCTCCGGATTCAGGAAACGCTCGAACAGCAGGTCGTATTCCAGGGGGTCGAGATCGGTGATCTTCTGAGCGTAGGCCACCAGCGAACCGGCACCGGAGCCCCGGCCCGGCCCCACCGGTACGTCGTTGTCCTTGGCCCACTGGATGAAATCCATGACGATCAGGAAGTACCCCGGAAAGCCCATCTTGATGATGATGTCGAGCTCGAAATCCAGACGCTCGCGGTAGGCAGGTTCGTGTTCGGCGCGATTGCGACCGGCGTAGATGGCATTGGGCCCTTCGAAGAGCTGATCGAGGCGTTCGGTCAAGCCGTCATGGGATACCTTGCGAAAGTATTCATCCAGGGACATGCCGCCCGGAATAGGGAACTCCGGCAGGAATATCTCGCCCAGGCGCACCTCGACATTGCAGCGCGCCGCGATCATCACGCTGTTTTCCAGGGCCTCGGGAATATCGGCGAAAAGCTCCGCCATCTCCGCCGGGCTCTTGAGATACTGCTCCTCGCTGTAACGCTTCTCCCGGCGTGGATCGTCCAGGGCCTTGCCTTCCCCGATGGCGACCCGGGTCTCATGGGCCCAGTAGTCTTCCCGCGAAATAAAGCGCACATCGTTGGTGGCCACCACCGGCGTATCGGTGCGAGCCGCCAGGGCTACCGACAGATGCACGCACTCTTCGTCATACTGGCGGCCGGTGCGCTGCAGCTCCAGATAGAAACGCTCCGGGAAATGCGCTTGCCATTCACCGAGCAGTGTTTCGGCGTCCTGTTCGTGACCGGCCAGCAGAAAACGGCCGATCTCGCCTTCCCGGGCACCGGAAAGCACGATAAGCCCTGCGCTTTGCTCGAACACCCAGGCCTTCTTCAAGATCGCCAACCCCTGGCGCTGGCCTTCCATCCAGCCGCGCGAGATCAGTTCGGTGAGGTTGCGATAGCCTTCGTCATCCATCGCCAGCAGGGTCAGCCGGTAAGGATGATCCGCATCGTGAGGGTTCTCGAGCCACAGATCGGCGCCGATGATCGGCTTGAGACCGGCCCCCTGAGCCGCCTTGTAGACCTTGACCAAGCCGAACAGGTTGGCCTCGTCGGTGACGGTGACTGCCGGCATGCCGGTTTCGGCGGTCGCCTTGACCAGGGGTTTCAGGCGCACCAGGCCATCGACAAGGGAGTATTCGCTGTGCACGCGAAGATGGACGAAGGGGGTAGTCATAAATCGGACTCGTTGCAAAGCATGAAATCGACGCGGTCTATTTATCGCTGCGCCTAAAGAATATCGAGCAGCCTTCTCACCGGCGCAAAGGAACGACGATGTTCCGGCAGTGGCCCAAGCCGGGCCAGGGCCGTCAGGTGTTCAGGCGTCGGATAACCCTTGTGGCGTGCAAACCCATACTCAGGAAAGCGTTCATCGAGTGCAACCATCTGCGCATCCCGAGCCACCTTGGCCAGAATCGACGCGGCGCCGATTGCCGGATGGCGGGCATCGCCCTTGACCACTGCCTGCCCCGGAACATGATGCCCGGGCAGGCGATTGCCGTCCACCAGCAGGTACTCGGCAGCCACTCCCAAGGCGTCGATGGCTCGGCGCATGGCCAGATGCGTCGCATGGTAGATATTGAGCTCATCGATTTCCGCGGGAGATGCCTCTGCTACCGCAAAGGCCAACGCCTGGCTGCGGATCTCTGCGTCCAGGGCCAGGCGGCGTTTTTCGGTGAGCGCCTTGGAGTCACCGAGCCCCGTGATGGGTCGCCGCGGGTCGAGAATCACTGCCGCGGCGACGACTGCCCCCACCAGGGGACCGCGACCGACCTCATCGACGCCGGCCAGGCGTTCGCCTCTATAGTCGATGACCAGGGGAGGATACGTCTTGGCAGCGCTGCGTTTCTGCTTGACCGATGCATTCATGGCCGTTCGATTCGTCTCGGTGGTCATGAGTTGTTCTCTAACGCCTGGGGCAGCACCTGCGCAGGGAGGGGGCGTCTATCGGCCACCGCAATCACCGCCTCCGCAGCCCGTTGGCTGGCGCCACGCTGAAGGGAAGCATGCATCGTCGCGAAGCGTTTTTCCAATGCCTCACGAGCCTCCGCGTCCTTGAACCATACGGCCAGGTGATCGGCAATCGCCTCCGGTGTCGCTGCCTGTTGAATCAGCTCGGGTACCA
Organism: uncultured Halomonas sp.; assembly: GCF_947493865.1. GTDB lineage: Bacteria > Pseudomonadota > Gammaproteobacteria > Pseudomonadales > Halomonadaceae > Modicisalibacter. The sequence continues at coordinate 106,096 of NZ_CANLTC010000006.1, read as the reverse complement.
GGGTTTCCCGGGCGATCAGATTGGGCAGCGAGATCCACTCGGTCTTGACCAGATATTGCGCCAGCCAGTGAGTCATTGGAGCCATCTTGTAGGCCACCACCATGGGCCGATGGCACAGCATCGCCTCCAGGGCCGCCGTGCCGGAGGCCAGCAGCACGGCGTCGCTTGCGATCATGGCCTCCCGGGATTGGCCATCCAATAAATGGGTGCGGTGACTCAACTGCGGGTAGTCGTTCAGCAGCGTTTCCAGCTCCTCGCGGCGCTGGGCGGAGGCCGCCGGAATCACCAGTTGCAACTCCTCGACACGCTGGCACAGGCGTTCAGCGGCATCACAAAAGGTCGCCCCCAGAAAGCGAATCTCGTTGGCTCGGGAGCCGGGAAGAATGACCAGCAGCGGCGCCTCCAGGCTCAACCCCAGCGCGCGGCGTGTCGCGTCGCGCTCGTTGACCAGCGGCATGTCGTCAGCCAATGGATGCCCGACGAAGGCGACCGGTACCTGATGGCGTTCGTAGAACGCTGCTTCAAAGGGCAGGAAGGTCAGGATGGCATCCACCGACCGGGCGATCTTCTTGACTCGTCCTTGGCGCCAGGCCCATACCGAGGGGCTGACGTAATGCACGGTGGGAATGCCGGCCTCGCGCAACTGGCGCTCGAGCCCCAGATTGAAATCCGGCGCGTCGATGCCGATCATCACATCCGGTCGCCAGGCCAGGGCGTCGCGCCTGAGATGGCGCCGTACCTTGATGAGTTCAGGCAAATGCTTGAACACCTCGACCAGCCCCATCACCGACAGGGTTTCCAGCGGGTAGAGGCTTTCGAGGCCCTCGGCGATCATGCGCGGGCCGCCGATACCACGAAACTCGATATCCTTCTGGCGAGCCTTGAGGGCCCGCATCAAGCCGGCGCCGAGAATGTCACCGGACAGCTCGCCGGCTACCAGATAGACCCGCATTCTTAGAGGGTGTCTACAAAACAGGCGAACGAAGGTAAGACAAGGCGAAATTGAACGAAAAAAGCACCGGGCTCGCGTACGAGTTTACATGGAGTAAATGAGCATTTTGAGATCAATTTCAACGCCGTATTGCCGAGTGCAGGCATTTTGTAGACATCCTCTTAGCGCGTGATTCCTCGGGTGGAGGCTTTCAGGGACGCCATGAAGGTATCGACCTCCGGAGGCCTGCTCTCCCTCTCATCGAGTTGATCGAGTGCTTGCTCCAGGGTCAGCCCTTGACGATAGACGATCCGGTAAGCGTCGGTCAGCGCGTGCAATGTTTCCCGTGAAAATCCGCGGCGCTTCAGCCCCACCAGATTCAGGCCATGGGCCTGGGCCGGGTGGCCGTTGACCATCAGGTAGGCAGGCACGTCCTTGGTGACGATGGAGCCACCGCCACACATGGCATGCTCCCCCACATAACAGAATTGATGCACTGCGACCAATCCACCGAGAATGACGAAGTTGCCGATCTTGACATGGCCACCGAGGGTAACCTGATTGGCGAGGATACAATCGTCACCGATCACGCAGTCATGCCCGACGTGGGTGTAGGCCATGAACAGGTTACGACTGCCGATGGTGGTCACGCCGCGATCCTGAACGGTACCGCGATGCAGGGTCGCCCCTTCGCGAATGACATTGTCGTCACCCATCTCCAGACGCGTCGGCTCACCGGCGTATTTCTTGTCCTGACAATCTTCCCCCACCGAAGCGAATTGGAAGATGCGGGTGCGCTGCCCCAACCGAGTCGGCCCCTTGATCACGACATGGGGTCCAATTCGGCTACCGGCACCGATTTCGACATCCGCACCAATCACGGTGAACGGACCTACTTCGACGTCGTCGGCGAGTCGCGCGGCGGGATCGACGATGGCACTGGGATGAATCAAGCGACCTTCCTCTCGGCACAGATGATGTCTGCCTCGCAGGCCAGTTCGCCATCGACGGTAGCGCGACAGGCAAACTTCCAGATACCCCGTTTGCCACGGATTACCCGTGCCTCCAGGCGCAGCTGGTCGCCAGGCATGACAGGACGCTTGAAGCGGGCATTGTCGCTACCTACCAGATAATAGACGTAACCATCCGCAGGCAGCTTGTTGACCGTCTTGAAGCCGAGAATACCGCAAGCCTGGGCCATCGCCTCGATGATCAACACGCCGGGCATGATCGGATGATGCGGAAAATGACCATTGAAGAACGGCTCATTGATACTGACATTCTTGTAGGCGACGATTATTTTGCCCACTCCCAACTCTACGACCCGATCCACCAGCAAAAAGGGATAGCGGTGGGGCAAGTATTCTCGGATCTCGTTGATGTCCATTACCATCGATGCAACCTCTAAAAGTACGTAATGCCTGCTCATGAGGGGCAGGCATCTTTTGGCGATCCAGGAACAGCCTTGCCTGGCGGTGGATTATAGCGGCATTTGTGATATCAAGCAGCCGATTACTCGCTCCGACCTTGACGTTCAAGTCGTGTCACCCGCTTGGCGATGTCATCGAGTTGCTTGAAACGCACCGCGTTCTTGCGCCACAAGCCATTGCTCATGGCGCCAGTCCCGGAGGAGTAGATGCCTGGCTCGATAATGGAGTTGGTCACCAGACTCATGCCGGTGACCTGCACGCCATCGCAGATCGTGAGGTGCCCAGCCAGCCCGACGCCCCCGCCGAGCATGCAGTGGCGCCCTACCCTGGTCGAACCTGCAATCCCGACGCAACCTGCCAAGGCGCTGTGATCACCGATGTGCACGTTGTGCGCGATCTGCACCTGACTATCGATCTTGACACCGTTGCCGATGAAAGTGTCATCCAGCGCTCCACGATCGATGCTCGAACAGCTCCCCACCTCGACGTCATCGCCCAGCACGACGCCACCCAACTGGGCGATCTTGTGCCAGCGACCACCATCATGAGCGAAGCCGAAGCCATCGCCGCCGATGACGCACCCGCTGTGCAGAATCGCCCGTTCACCGATCACTACTCCGTGGCAGACCGTCACATTGGCGTGCAGTCGCGAACCGGCACCAATGATGGATTGCTGACCGACGACACTGCCGGCGCCGACGACGACATTATCGTCCAATCGGGCGCCTGCCTCTATCACCGCATGGGGTCCGACTTCGACATCACGACCCAGGGTCACATCGTCGGCGACAAAAGCCGTGGCATGAATGCCGGAGGAGGCCTGCATCGCCAAGGGATCGAAGAGCCGTGAGAGCTCGGCATAGGCAAGATAGGGATTATCGAGTTCCAGACGTGCTGTCGTGGCAGGACACTCAGCGGCATGCGCCGGATTTAGCAGAACTGCTGCAGCCTGGGTATTCACGAGGTACTTGAGATACCCCTTGTTGGCCAGAAAGCTGATGTCGGAAGCCCCCGCATCGCTTAGGGTGGCGAGTCCACTGATGCACTGCTCGCCATCGCCGACAAGGGTCGCTCCGAGACGTTCAGCCAGATCAGCCAGTGGAAATGAAAGGCCGTTGGTTTTATTCATGGTTGCATGCTAGTCCTGCGACGCCCGTTGTCAGTGGACGATTTGTTCCTGGTAGATTCGCCGACACGAGGCAGGGTCATCGTCTTCTCGAAGCGAGAACGGGGATATATCGTCATGACCTATCGCCGTTCTCGAAATGCTTGTTTTTTTACCTTCCTCGATCCCGCCCCAGCCTAGAACGTCTGGCCGAGGGAGAACTGGAAGGTTTGGGTGTCGTCCTCGCTTTCATCATTTAGCGGTTGGGCCACGCTGAAGGTAAGCGGCCCTACCGGCGTCAACCAGCTAAGCCCCAGCCCGACGCTGTAGCGCAGGTCGCCAATATCCACCCCGCTTTCACAGTTCGATGTCACACCTTCCGGCACGGCGTAGCAATCGGTCAGGAACGTATTACCCGCATCGAAGAATACGCTGGTTTGCAACGAACGGCGATCCTCCACCCAGGGGAAAGGGTAGATCAGATCGATCGTGCCTTCGATAAGCACGTTACCGCCGAGGGTGTCATCGTCGCCCAGATTGCTGGCGGTGGTCTTGGGACCCAGCGTATTGGCCGTGAATCCGCGAACCGACCCCAGCCCCCCGGAATAGAAGTTCTCGTAGAACGGGTAAGGATCGTTGTCGATACTGTCGGCATAGCCCAGCTCGGTGCCGAACTTGAGCGACCAGTCGGAATTCAGCTCGAACAGCTTCTGACCGCGATAGCGCATCTTGTAGTACTCCGCATCGGAGCCTGGTACTGCCGTTTCCAGAGACACCCGCTGATAGCTGCCTGCGGTCGGCATGATGCCACGATTGAGCTTGTTGCGCGTCCAGCTGGCGGTGAGCTTGTAGCTCGTCGCGTCCTCACCCTGTGTATCGGTGTACTGGACGATTTCCGCCGGCGTATCTCGATAGGTCTCGATGGAAAGATCCTCGAGCCCGACACCGAAGTTGAGACGGCTGAATTCATTGATCGGATAACCGAAGTCGATGCTGCCACCGTAGGAGTCGGTGGAGTAGGTCGAGATGTCGGAGTCCTCGTAATCGGTCTCGCGATAGAACAGGTTGTAGCCTCGCGAGACCCCATCCAGCGTCCAGTAAGGATCGGTGAAACCGAAATTCACGCTGGTGAAGGTATCACTCTTCTGCGCCCCCACATTGACACGGTTACCGGTACCCAGGAAGTTCTTCTGGGCCAGAGAAGCGCCGTAGATGATCCCTGCGCTTTGGGAATAACCGACACTCGCCGATATCGAACCCGAGGGTTGCTCCTCGACGTTATAGGTGACATCGACCTGATCCGACTCGCCGGCAACGGGGCGTGTCTCGACATCGACCTGGCGGAAGAAGCCAAGGCGCTCCAGGCGCTGCTTGGACTGGCTTATGCGATCCGTGGACGCCGGCGCGCCCTCCATCTGGGTCATCTCGCGGCGCAATACCTCATCCTGGGTCGTGGTATTGCCTTCGAAATTGATACGCCGCACATAGGCACGCCGCCCCGGCTCCACCAGGAAGGTCACATCGACGGTATCGCCGCTCTCCGACACCTCCGGAATACCCTCGACATTGGCAAAGGCATAGCCTTCGGCGCCCAGTTTCTGTCGCAATGCCTCGGCGGATGCAGTCAGCGCACTACGAGAATAGATTTCGCCGCTTTCGGTGGTGACCAGTGACCGCGCTTTCTGTTCGGATAGCGTCAAGTCGCCGGCAAAGTCGATATCGCCGATACGATAGCGCTGCCCTTCATCCACGTTCACGGTCACGAAGATTTTCGAATTATCGGGGCTGATCGCCACCTGGGTCGAGGTGATGGCGAAATTGACGAAACCGCGATCGAGATAGTAAGAGCGCAGGGTTTCCAGGTCGCCGGAGAGCTTTTCCCGGGAGTATTCGTCATCGGAGAACCAGCCGAAGAACCAGCCCGGGCTATCCTCGAGCTCGATCAAATCCCGCAACGTCTCATCGGAAAACGCCTGATTGCCAACGATGTTGATCTGGCGAATCTTGGCGACAGCGCCTTCATCGACCTCGATATTGACCTGAACCCGATTTCGATCGACCGGCTCGATGGAGGTGTCGATGCTGGCGCTGTAACGCCCCTGGGAGTGATAGAGCTGTTCGAGTTGACGCTGTACCTCATCCAGAGAGGCACGCTGCAACACCTGACCCTCCGCCAGCCCTGCCTCTGCCATGCCCTTGCGAAGGTCCTCGTCGGCAACCTGGGAATTCCCGTCGATCTCGATGCGGGAGATGGACGGGCGCTCTTCTACCTGAATGATCAGCACGTCACCGTCGCGTGCCAGCTGTACGTCATCGAATAACCCGGTGGCGAACAGCTCCTTGGCGGCCGCCGCGAGTTCCCGCTCGTCTACACGTTCGTTGGCGCTCACGGGGAAGGCGTTGAATACCGATGCCGCCGAAACCCGTTGAAGTCCCTCGACACGAATGTCGGAGACGGTGAACTCTTCTGCCAAAGCCGTTTGGGTGCTTAATGTCAGTGCTATCGCCAATCCGATGGTCTTAAGTTTCATGCAATCGCTTCACTCGAGTTGTTCCGCCGGCTCGCTGAACAGGCACCTTATACATTTCCCGGGGTAACTGACAAGCTCGTCATACTGCTCGTCAGGAGATTGCCACGGCACGAGGGGCGCCAAGAGCGCCACTGTTGTAGATACGTCCGTCACAGACGCATTAGATCGAAATAGATCGCCATCAGCATCAAGGTGCCGACCATGGCCATGCCGATACGTAATCCGACCGCCTGGGCCGCGTCGGAGACCGGCCGGCCACGTACGGCCTCAATCAGGTAATAGAGCAAGTGCCCACCATCGAGCACCGGTATCGGCAACAAATTGAGTACACCGAGGCTGATGGACAGATACGCCATGAAGCTGATGAAGCTCTCGAGACCGCTGCGAGCGGTGTCGCCGGCGATACGCGCAATGGTGATCGGCCCGGAAAGATTGGAAGGGGAGATAAGCCCTACGAGCATCTTGCGGATCGAATCCAGGGTCAAGACGGTCATGTCCGCGGTACGCGACAAGGAGCGCCCAACCGAGGCCAATGGGCCGTAACGAATTTCACGCTGATACTCTTCGGGCCAGGAGACCGCTTCGACCCCAGCGCCGATGTAACCCATCGTTTCGCCCTGAACCTCGCGCTGCCCCGGCGTCAGGGTGAGCATCTGGGTCGTTCCATCGCGCTCGATGCGAAGCGACAAGGCTTCACCGGGCCTCGCTCGCACCGTTTCGACGAAATCCATCCAACTGGTCACATCCTCGTCATTGAGTGCGACGATGCGATCGCCGGGCTCGAGACCGGCTTGTGCGGCAGCCTCCCCCTCGAGTATCTGACCCAGCACTGGTGGAATATCCGGTCGCCATGGCGCAATACCCAGGCTTTCAAGGGGCTGCGGCGGGTCCTGCCGGGCCAGCCAGTCGGTGACCTGTACCCGATGACTGCGCGCTGCGCCGTTCCCGGCCTCTCGGGTCGTCACCTCGAGGGTGCCATTGAATCCGATGCGGGATATCAGTTCGAGATTGACGTCCTCCCAGGAGCGGATCGGATCATCCTGGATCGCCACGATTTCCTGACCCGAACTCAAACCGGCCCGGCCCGCCGGTGAATCCGGCGCCACCTCGCCGATCACCGGCGCGATCGTGGTGGTGCCGACGACGAACAACAACCAGTAAGCCACGACTGCCAGTATGAAATTGGCCAAAGGACCGGCCACCACGATGGCGATACGTGCCCAGACATTCTTGCGATTGAAGGCCAAGTGCTGCTCCTCGGGAGCCACCGGCGCTTCACGTTCATCCAGCATCTTGACATAGCCGCCCAGTGGAATGGCGGCAACGGCAAACTCGGTGCCATGGCGATCGAATCGCGACCACAGCGGCTTGCCGAACCCCACGGAGAAGCGTAATACCTTGACTCCACAGCGGCGTGCCACCCAGAAGTGACCGAACTCGTGGAAGGTGATCAGTAATCCCAACACCACGATGACCGCCAGCACATTCTGTATCACGCTCATAGTCATTCCTCTTTGGTCAGCGTGTCAGATATCGTTCGGCGACACGCCGCGCCCGTCCATCCTCATCGAGAATCACATTCAACTCATCCGCGGCGACCACTTCACAGGTGTCGAGTACCGCCGCGACAACGTCGGCAATACCGGTGAACCCTAGTCGCCGCTCGAGAAAAGCCGCGACCGCCACCTCGTTGGCGGCGTTGAGCAGCGCCGGTGCCGTGCCACCGGCAAGCATCGCGTTGCGGGCCAGGCGCAGACAAGGAAACGCCGCTTCATTCGCCGGTTCGAAATCGAGTCGAGCCACCTTGAACAGATCGAGACGCTCCACCCCCGCGGCGATACGTTCCGGCCAGGCCAGGCCAAAGGCGATCGGCGTGCGCATGTCCGGATTGCCCAACTGGGCGATCACCGACCCGTCGCTATAGGCCACCATGGAATGAATCACGCTTTGTGGATGCACGACCACTTCGATCTGTTCCGGCCGCGCCTCGAATAACCAGCACGCTTCGATCAGTTCTAGCCCCTTGTTCATCAAGGTGGCGCTGTCCACGGAGATCTTGCGCCCCATCGACCAGTTGGGATGAGCGCAGGCCTGCTCCGGGGTGATCTCGCTCAACTGGGCGGCGTCCCAGCCACGAAACGGGCCACCGGAGGCTGTCAGCAGCAACTGCGTAACCCCCATCTCGGCCAACCCATCACGGCGGTTCGAGGGTAGACACTGATAGATGGCATTATGTTCGGAATCGATAGGTAAAAGTACGGCGTCATGATGCGCGACCGCTTGCATGAACAGCGCACCGGACATGACCAACGCCTCCTTGTTGGCCAGCAGCACACGCTTACCGGCGCGTACTGCTGCCAGGGTAGGCAGCAAGCCGGCGGCGCCGACGATGGCGGCCATCACCACGTCCACTTCAGCCGCTTCGGCCACTTCCACCAGAGACGCTTCGCCGGAGCGCACTTCCGTCGCAAGTCCGGCATTCTTCAACTCGGCACGCAGCCAAGCTTCGTCACGATCCTCCGCCAGCACGGCCACCGCCGGATGATGAAGCAGGCACTGATCCCGCAGGGCTTCACTACTGGTGGAGGCCGTCAATGCATGCACCCGGAAGAGATCCGGATGACGCGCCAGCACATCGAGAGTGCTCTTGCCGATCGATCCGGTGGCGCCGAGCACGGTCACCGTCTGCACTCGTGAGGAGGCTTCACTGTTCATCGAGTCTCACTCACGTCATCCCCACAGGCGCAATAGCGCGAACAGCGGCACCGCTGCGGTAAGGCTGTCGATACGGTCGAGCACGCCGCCATGGCCAGGTAGCAGATCACCGGAATCCTTGATGCCGCGCACTCGCTTGAACATGCTCTCGAGCAGGTCTCCGAGCACCGATGCCAGGGTCACAACCACGGTCGTGACTATCAAGCCAAGGCCGCGGCCGATGCCAAGCTCGAGCGCAATGGCAAACCCTATCGCCAATACCGCAGTGACCACCATGCCGCCGTAGACCCCTTCCCAGGACTTGCCGGGACTCACGCGCGGTGCCAGCTTACGCCGACCGAAACGGCGCCCGGCGAAATAGGCGCCAATATCCGCCAACCAAACCATCAACAGCACATAGAGCAACCATTCGGCGCCACTGGCACGTAGCTGCACGAATCCAATCCAGCAAGGTAGCAGCACCCACAAGCCAGCCAGCAAGCGCAGCCAAGGGCGCGACCACTGCTTGAGACTGTCGGGATAGGTCGCTATCCAGTAGAAGCTCACCAACCATCCGAACAGTGCCAGCCATAGCGGCCAGGTCGCTGTCATCACCTCCATGTTCCAGGCAGCCAACATCGCCACCGCCAATACCAGCATGTAACCCAGCCGTGGCCCGACACGCTCGAAACCGGAAAGGTTGGCCCATTCCCAGGCAGCCAGCAGCACCACGACTGCAGTAAACAGGGCAAATCCGACCCCACTGAGACCGAACAGTCCTAGTAGCGCCAAAGGAATGAGTACCAGCGCCGTTAACACGCGTTGTCTAAGCACCTTGGGCCCCTATTTGCTCTTGGGTCATGCCGAAGCGCCGCTGGCGGCGTAGAAAATCATCCACTGCTTCATCGAAGGCATCGGCGCCGAAGTCCGGCCACATCAATGGCGAGAAATGAAGCTCAGAGTAGGCTAGCTGCCACAGCAGGAAATTGGAGAGACGCTGCTCGCCACTGGTTCGGATGCACAAATCCACCGCTGGCGCACCGCCTGAAGCGATTTCGGCATCCAGGCGCTGTTCATCGATATCCGCAGCGCTCAGCTCGCCGTTCTCGACCCGTTGCGCCAAGCGCTTGGCGGCGCTGGCCACATCCCAACGGCCGCCATAGTTGGCGGCTACGATTAGATGCAGCCCCTGGTTATGCCGGGTCAAGGCCTCGGCGCGCTCGACATATTGCTGAATCGACCGAGAAAAATCGTCGCGCTCACCAATGACGGTCAGGCGGATATCGTTGTCGTGAAGCTTCTTGACTTCACGCTTGAGCACCATCAGGAATAGCTCCATCAGTGCATTGACCTCGGCTGCCGGGCGTTTCCAGTTTTCACTGGAGAAGGCAAACAAGGTCAAGACTTTCACGCCACGCTGCGCGGCACGGCGGATGACGGCGCGCACCGGCTCGACGCCAGCTTTATGGCCACGTATGCCGGACAACCCCCGGGACCGAGCCCAGCGGTTGTTGCCATCCATGATAATGGCGACATGATTCGGCACTTCAGAAGATTGCGGTGACGTCATGATAGCTCGCACGGAGAAATGAACACGAACGACGATTCAGCCGTTCGCCACCGCTCAGACCTGCATCAGGTCATGTTCCTTGGATTCCAGAAGCTTGTCGATCTCGGCGACATACTTGTCGGTCAGCTTCTGGATGGCATCTTCGGCACGATGCTCGTCATCCTCGGAAATTTCCTTGTCCTTGAGCAGCGCCTTGATGTCGCCATTGGCATCGCGACGCACGTTGCGTACGGCAACCCGCCCGTTCTCTGCCTCGGCCCGCGCCTGCTTGATGTAATTCTTGCGGGTTTCCTCGGTCAGCGCCGGCATCGGCACCCGAATCACGTTACCCGCCGTCGTCGGGTTGAGCCCTAGATCGGAGGTCATGATCGCCTTCTCGATCTTGGGGACCATGGGCCTTTCCCAGGGGGTTACCGCCAGGGTACGGGCATCTTCGACGTTGACGCTTGCCACCTGGTTGAGCGGCATCTGGGAGCCGTAATATTCCACGGTCACTGCATCCAGAATGCTGGGATGCGCGCGCCCGGTACGAATCTTGTGGAAATTGGCCTGCAGCGATTCCAGGCTCTTTTGCATACGCTTTTCAGCGTCTTTCTTGATGTCATTGATCACGATTTCACCCTCTGTCTATCAGCGTACCTTCCTTGCCACCAACTACTAGATTCAGCAGGGCGCCAGGCTTGGTCATGTCGAACACGCGAACCGGCATGTCATGGTCCCGTACCAGGCAGATGGCGGTCAAATCCATCACCCCCAGCTTCTGATCGAGTACCTCGTCGTAACCCAAGTGCTCGTATTTTACCGCATCCGGGTCCTTGACCGGATCACGATCATAGACGCCATCGACCTTGGTGGCCTTGATCACTACATCCGCATCGATCTCGATGCCTCGCAGGCAGGCCGCGGAATCGGTGGTAAAGAACGGGTTCCCGGTGCCGGCGGAGAAGATGACCACATCCCCGGAAGTGAGGTAGCGAATACCGGTACGCCGATCATAATGCTCGACCACGCCACTCATGGGAATGGCGGACATGACCCGGGAGCGGATATTCGAGCGTTCGAGGGCATCACGCATTGCCAGGGCATTCATCACCGTCGCCAGCATGCCCATGTGATCGCCGGTCACTCGCTCCATGCCCGCGGCATGCAGCGCCGCGCCGCGAAACAGGTTGCCACCACCAATCACGATACCGATCTGAACACCGATGCCGACCAACTGTCCGATCTCAAGCGCCATGCGATCCAGCACCTTGGGATCGATCCCGAACTCGGCATCACCGGTCAATGCTTCACCCGAGAGCTTGAGCAAGATCCGCTTGTACTTCGACTTGGCATTACGCGAGGCAGTGGCAGGCATATTGAGTCTCCTGAAGACGGCGGACTGATGTAATGTGGTGACGACCTGGCGGCTGGATACAGCATGGCGTGCGCTCGCGCGCACGCCATCATAACAACTGGATATCAGGCCTCAGCTGCGACGGGCCTGTTCCATGACTTCCTTGGCAAAGTCGACCTCTTCCTTCTCGATACCCTCACCCACTTCGAAGCGGATGAAATCGACGATCTCACCACCATTGGCCTTGGCGTACTCCGCCACGGTGGTATTCGGGTCCTTGACGAAGGGCTGCTCGGTCAGACTGTTCTCGGCCAGGTACTTCTTGAGACGCCCCTGAACCATTTTTTCGGCGATCTGCTCGGGCTTGCCCGCCATGTCAGGCTGCGCCAGGATGATGCTCTTTTCCTTGTCGAGCTGCTCCTGGGGCATCTGCTCCGGGCGCGCTACCGCAGGGTTGATTGCGGCCACATGCATGGCGACGTCCTTGGCCGTCTCGGCATTGCCACCCTTGAGCAGGGTCAACACGCCGATACGCCCACCGTGGACATACTCCCCCACCACGCCGTCTGCCGGTGCATCGGCAACCGTGGCTCGCCGCACGGAGATGTTCTCGCCAATCTTCTGCACCAGCCGCTGGCGGGTTTCTTCCATCTCGCCATCCATGATGGCGGAGACGTCGTCGGACTTGGCTTCGAAGGTCTTGGCCAGCACTTTCTCGACGAAGTCCTTGAAGTTGTCATCCCGTGCGACGAAGTCCGTCTCGGAGTTGATCTCGACCATCACCCCAAAACTGCCGTCCTCGGCCACACGGGTCACGACAGCGCCTTCGGCGGCGGTGCGACCGGCTTTCTTGGCGGCCTTGAGACCGGAGTTCTTGCGCAGATCCTCGATGGCTCTTTCGATGTCACCATCGGCTTCCGTAAGGGCCTTCTTGCACTCCATCATGCCAAGACCGGTACGCTCACGCAGTTCCTTGACCATAGATGCACTGATAGCTGCCATGGTAATTAACCTCTGAATATTTCGATATCGGATAGTCGAATACAGCCATGCGCTGGCATCCGACATGCGCGATGAATGGATGCTTTCCTGTCATCGCTTGTCGAGCGATCGCAATCCCGGTCCGGGAAGATAAATCCCGGACCGGCGGGCTGCGTTACTCGGCGACGGCGTCGTCGTTTTCGGTCACTTCGACGAATTCGTCGGGGCGGCCTTCTTTCGACTTGGCGCAGGCATCGGCGATGGCCTTGACATAGATCTGGATCGCGCGAATGGAGTCGTCGTTACCGGGAATGACGTAATCGACGCCGTCCGGATCGGAGTTGGTATCCACCGTACCGATGACCGGAATGCCCAGCTTGTTGGCTTCATTGATGGCAATACGCTCGTGGTCGACGTCGATCACGAACAGCGCATCCGGCAAGCCGCCCATGTTCTTGATGCCACCGATGGAACGCTCGAGCTTGTCCTGCTCCCGGGTCGCCATCAGCACTTCTTTCTTGGTCAGTTTCTCGAAAGTCCCGTCTTCGCGCATGGTCTCGAGTTCGCGCAGACGCTTGATCGACTGACGAATGGTCTTGTAGTTGGTCAACATGCCGCCCAACCAGCGGTGATTGACGAAGGGCTGACCGACCCGATTGGCTTCTTCCTTGATGACCTTGCTGGCGGCGCGCTTTGTGCCGACGAACATGATCTTGTTGTTGGAAGCGGCCATCTTCTCGACCACGGACACAGCCTCATTGAGGGCAGGCAGGGTGTGCTCGAGGTTGATGATATGAATCTTGTTGCGGGCACCGAAGATGTACTTGCTCATCTTCGGATTCCAGTACTTGGTCTGGTGACCGAAGTGGGCGCCTGCCTTGAGCAGATCGCGCATGCTGACTTGTGCCATGGATGACTCCTGATATGACGGGTTAGGCCTCCACGCACCCCATGGATCCGACCGCGCATCGAGGACTGCTGCAATGAAAGGCAACGTCAGCGACTACGCAGCACCCGGGACCATGTGACGGTGCATGTGTGTTTTTAAGGCATTTAAGCTCATTGACGCTCGCCCCCAACCAATTCTACGAATGCGAACGCAGATGCTATCGGATTGCAGGAAAGCGCGCGGCTTTATACCATACAATGGTGTCAAGATGAAGCCGTTGCCGCCTTTCGAGCATCTGCCAATCGTGTCTGGCCGGCTTGCCACTTCCCGAATCGAGACCTCATGAACATTCCTATCAAAACGCCCTCCGAGATCGATAAAATGCGTGAGGCTGGTCGTCAGGCAGCCTCCGTTCTCGAAATGATCACGCCCCATGTCCAGCTTGGCGTCAGCACTGGCGAGCTGGATCGTCTGTGCCATGACTACATCGTCAATGAACTGGGATCGACTCCGGCCCCGCTCAACTATCATGGCTTTCCCAAATCGATCTGCACCTCGATCAATCATGTGGTGTGCCATGGCATCCCCGACGAAGCCAAGAAGCTGAAGAACGGCGATATCATGAACATCGACATCACCGTAAAAACCGCGGATGGCTACCACGGCGACACCAGCAAGATGTTCATCATCGGCGAGAATACCCAGGGTGAGCGGCTATGTCGCATCACTCAGGAATGCCTTTACAGGAGTATCGCCGAAGTGCGTCCCGGGGCACGCCTTTCCGATCTTGCCAAGCCCATTCAACAGCACGCCGAAGCCAATGGTTACTCCGTGGTGCGTGACTTCTGCGGGCACGGCCTCGGCGCCGTCTTTCACGAAGAGCCCCAGGTGCTGCACTATGACGGCTATGCCCCGGAAGCGGATATCGCCCTGGCCGAAGGCATGTGCTTCACCATCGAGCCGATGATCAACGCCGGTGGCTATCGCACCAAGGTGCTACGCGATGGCTGGACCGCGGTGACCCGGGACAAGAGTCTTTCCGCCCAGTGGGAGCACACCCTGCTGGTCACCGCCACCGGTGTCGACATACTGACGCCCCGGGGCGAGGAAGATCTGAGCTTCCTTGCGCGCTGACATGCTCCTTCACCACTACCGGTTCGAGCCGGACGAGACGCTCTTCGACACCAACGACTTGCGCCGGGAGCTTGCGGCAGGCTCCTCGCCGGTGGGGCTATTCAAGCAGGCGCTGAGCCTTATTCAACGTAGGCTCGATGCACGGTTTCACGACGGCGCCGACATCCGGGACCTGGTGCATGGCCGCGCCTGGTGTCTCGACCGTCTACTCACGCTTGCCTGGGCACGCCATGCCTGGCCCGACGACGGTATCGCACTGCTCGCCGTCGGTGGCTACGGGCGGGGCGAGCTGCACCCGCACTCGGATATCGATCTCATGGTGCTGCTGGAGCGGGAGGACGATACGCCCTACCGGGAACCCCTGAGCGCGTTCATCACCTTCCTATGGGACATCGGACTCGAGATCGGTCACAGCGTGCGCTCACTGGCGGACTGTAGACGCGAGGCAGAAGCGGACGTCACGGTCATTACCAACCTGATCGAGACGCGCACCCTGGCTGGCCCGGACCGGCTGCGTGAGACCATGCGCGAGCTGCTGTCTCCTCGCAACATGTGGCCCTCTCATCGCTTTTTCGAAGCCAAATGGCAGGAGCAGATAGCACGGCATCGCCGCCATAACAATTCCGAGTACCAGCTCGAGCCCAACATCAAGAGCTCCCCCGGGGGCTTGCGCGACATCCAGATGATCGGCTGGGTTGCCAAGCGGCATTTTGGCCTGCCGCGCTACGAGGATGTCGTGGCCCAGGGGTTCATGAACGACTCGGAGCTGCGCATCCTCAGCCAGGGGCAGGCTTTCCTGTGGCAGGTGCGCTATGCCCTGCACATGCTCACCGGCCGCGCCGAGGATCGCTTGTTGTTCGATCATCAGCGCGCCATCGCCGAACTGTTCGGCTTCCAGGATACCCCCGAACGCCTGGCCGTGGAGCAGTTCATGAAGCGTTATTATCGCCATGTCACGGCACTGGCGGGGCTCAATGACATGCTGTTGCAGCATTTCGACGAGGTCATCCTGCGAGCCGATGAAACCCTCGAGACCGAACCCCTCAATGCCCGCTTTGTCATCAAGGGGGGCTATATTCAGGCCCGGGACGATCATGTGTTTCATCGGCGCCCCGCCGCCCTGCTCGAACTCTTTCTGTTGATGGCCCAGCATCCTGGCATCGAAGGCGTGCGCGCCCAGACCATTCGTCTGATTCGCGATCATCGCCACCAGATCGACGACACCTTCCGAGACGATGTTCGCCACCAGAGCCTGTTCATGGAACTGTTGCGCAGTGGTGGCAATGTGCCGCGTCAACTAAGACGCATGAACCGCTACGGCGTACTCGGCAAGTATCTGCCGGAGTTCGGCCAGGCCGTGGGGCTGATGCAGCACGACCTGTTTCACATCTATACGGTGGACGCCCACACCCTGCGCCTGTTGAAGTTCGTGCAGCATTTTCGTGATCCCGACAGCCGCGAGGCGTTTCCGATCGCCGCCGCACTGATTCAGCAGCTACCCAAACTGGAGCTCCTCTGGATCGCTGGCCTGTATCACGATATCGGCAAGGGGCGCGGCGGCAACCACTCCCTGCTCGGCGCCCAGGATGCCAAGGAGTTCTGCCAGCGTCATGACCTGTCCCCGCGGGACACCCGCCTGGTCGTCTGGCTGATCGAACAGCACCTGTTGATGTCGATGACCGCGCAGAAACGCGACATCAGTGATCCGGACGTGATCCGTGAATTTGCCGAACAGGTAAGCGACGAAATGCGCCTCGACTATCTCTATGTGCTCACCGTGGCGGATATCAATGCGACCAACCCTACCCTGTGGAACGGTTGGCGCGCCTCGCTATTGCGTCAGCTCTATGGTGAGACCAAGCGCGCGCTGCGCCGGGGGCTTGAAAACCCCATCGACCGTGATGACTGGATCGCCGAAACTCGCACAGAGGCGCTGGCGCTGCTGCGCAGCCTGGGTACCGATGAGGCGCGTGTCGAGCGTCTATGGAACACTCTCGGGGATGACTACTTCCTGCAGTATCAGGCAAGCGAAATCGTCTGGCAGACCCAAGGAATTCTCGAGCATGGCGACTCCCCGCTGCCCTTGATCATGATCAGCGCGCCGGCGGAAGACTCGAGTGAGGGCGGCACCAAGGTCTTCATCCACACCCGTTCCGTGAACGACCTGTTCGCCGCCAGCGCTGCGGCCATCGATCAACTGGATCTGTCGATCCATGACGCGCGCATCGCCACCTCGAGCAGCGACTGGACGCTCAATACCTTTATCGTGCTCGACGATCAGGATGAGCCGATCCGCGACGCTTCCAGGCTCGAGGAGATTCGACATTATCTGGTGGAAGAACTCGACGATCCGGATGACTATCCCCAGATCGTCAGTCGCCATACACCGCGCCAGCTCAAGCATTTCCGGGTGCCGACCCGGGTGTTGATCGAACAGGATCCGGCCAACGAGCGCACCGTACTCGAACTGATCGCCCCGGACCGCCCGGGTTTGCTGGCCCGGGTCGGACGTATCTTCATGGAACAGGAAATCGCCCTTTCCGCGGCCAAGATTGCGACCCTGGGCGAGCGGGTGGAAGACGTCTTCTTCATTACCGATCGCGATGGGGCGCCACTCACGGATCAGGCTCATCAGGCCCGTCTACGCGAGCGCCTGTGCGAGACGCTGGACGTTTGATGCAATCGCCAGCTTCGGTTGCGTGATTTGTGGCGTCCACGCCGCTTCCCTATAATCGAGTGCCTTACAAAATCCCATGCGCGTTTGCGTTTCGCCGAACGATGCCGTTGCATACTTCCCCGGAGAGGCCCCTCGAGATGATCACGCTTTACGGGATCAAGACCTGTGATACCTGCCGCAAGGCACGCAAGGCACTCGATGCCCAGGATGCCCCCTATCGCTATCATGACCTGCGTGAACAAGGGCTGGACAAGACGCTGCTCGAGCATTTCATCGATCGCATCGGGGTGACGACGCTACTGAACACCCGCAGCACCACCTGGCGCGGCCTCACCCCCAGCGAGCAGCAGGCTGCCAAGGACGACGCCGACAGCGCGCGTTCATTGATGCTGGCGAACCCGACCTTGCTCAAACGGCCTTTGCTCGACACCGGCGATCAGGTGATCGTCGGCTTCAAGCGCGACGAGTATACTGACCTAACCCATTGATTCGCTTTTTATTCAGGTGATTTATATGTTGAGCTTCGCTCTCGGAATCGGTAGCCAGAACACCCAAGGAGATTGGCTGGATATCTACTACCCGGCACCGCTGTTCGAGCCGGAGGATGCGCTCGTCGCTGCTGCCCGCAAGGCGCTGGATGCCCCTGGCGGCAATGCCGTGGTCAGCTTTCTGCCGGAGCATTGCGCGGCGCTTGCCCAGGCACTCGAGACTGCGGGAGCATCTGAGCAGGCAGAGCTTGCCGAGGCGCTTGCCGCCAGCCAGCGCCCATTGGTTGCCGTCTTTCTCGAGGCCGATCAGGCGCCGGAAAGCGTGCCGGAGGTATATCTCAAGCTCCATCTGCTTTCTCATCGGCTGGTCAAGCCCCACGCTATCGACCTCAGCGGCATGTTCGGCGTACTGCGCAACATTGCCTGGACCAACGAAGGCCCCATCGATATCGAGGAACTGCCGGCACGCCGTCTCAGGGCGCGTCTGGAAGGCCGTCCGCTCTCCGTGGACTGTGTCGACAAGTTTCCCAAGATGACGGATTACGTGGTGCCGGCAGGCGTGCGCATCGCGGATACCGCCCGGGTGCGTCTGGGCGCCTATCTGGGTGAAGGCACCACGGTCATGCATGAAGGTTTCGTCAACTTCAATGCCGGCGCCGAAGGGCCTGGGATGGTCGAAGGACGCATTTCTGCCGGCGTAATGGTAGGAAAGGGTTCCGATTTGGGTGGCGGCTGTTCCACCATGGGCACCCTCTCCGGGGGCGGCAATATCGTCATCAAGGTCGGCGAAGGCTGCCTGATAGGCGCCAATGCCGGTATCGGTATTCCCCTGGGGGATCGCTGCACCGTCGAGGCGGGGCTTTATATTACCTCCGGCGCCAAGATCGCCGTGCTCGACGAGCAGGGTCAGGAGGTAAAGACCGTCAGCGCTCGCGACCTGGCAAACCAGGACGACATGTTGCTGCGCCGCAACTCGGTCAGCGGGCGCATCGAGTGCCTGACCAACAAGAGCGCCATCGCCTTGAACGAGGCGCTGCACGCACATAACTGATCAAAGACGCCCGCCTGGCGGGCGTCGTATCATTTCCTTTCAGGACTCTACATGCCCTCGTCGGATACTGCCCTGACCGCTACAGCCCTCTCACCTACTCTCGCTCTTGCCATCGAGCTGATGCGCCGCCCCTCGGTCACCCCGGATGATGCGGGCTGCCAGGAGGTGATGATCGAACGCCTGGTACGCTTGGGTTTTCGTATCGAGCGCCTGCCCTTCGGCGATGTCGAGAACCTCTGGGCGGTGCGGGGCCATCATGGGCCGGTATTGGCGTTTGCCGGCCATACGGATGTGGTTCCCAGTGGCCCCGGGGTTCACTGGCAGTATCCGCCTTTCGAACCCTGCATCGATGACGACGGCATGCTTTGCGGCCGAGGCGCGGCGGACATGAAGGGAAGCCTCGCGGCCATGATCACCGCGGTAGAGCGGTTCGTGACCGCGCATCCGGATCACCCGGGTAAAATCGCCTTTCTGATTACCTCCGACGAGGAAGGCCCCGCCCAGGATGGCACCCGGGCGGTGATCGAGCATCTGCGCGAGACTCACGAGCGCCTGGATTACTGCATCGTTGGCGAACCCTCCTCCAGCGAGCGGCTGGGCGATGTCATCAAGAATGGCCGTCGCGGCTCCTTGGGCGGTGTGCTGCACGTGCGTGGCATTCAAGGGCATGTCGCCTATCCGCATCTGTCGCGCAATCCCATCCATGAAGCCGTTCCCGCCCTGGATGCGTTGTGCAATGAGCATTGGGACGGCGGCAACGGCTTCTTTCCCGCCACCAGTTTTCAGATATCCAACATTCGCGCCGGCACAGGCGCTACCAATGTCGTTCCTGGCGAACTGGAAGTGATCTTCAATTTTCGCTACTCCACCGAGGTCACGCATCAAACGCTACGGGAGCGCACCGAATCGATTCTCGAGGCCCATGGCCTCGATTACCGCCTCGACTGGACCCTCAACGGTGAGCCCTTTCTTACCCAGGAAGGCGCCTTGACCCAAGCGGTCATCGGCGGCGTCGAGGAGGTCATCGGATCAAGACCCGCACTGTCGACCTCCGGTGGCACCTCGGATGGGCGCTTCATCGCGACGCTCGGTTGTCAGATAGTCGAGCTTGGGCCGCTCAACGCGACCATCCATAAAATCAACGAACGCGTACGTGCCGCGGACCTGGACATCCTGAGCCGGGTCTATGAAGCGATCATCAAGCGCCTGCTCATCTGAGGTCCATCATGGAGCGTTATCCCGATATCGAAATCTATCTGGCCCAGGCGGATATCAAGCGCCTCGATGCCTGGCTGGGTGATCGACTAAACGCGCCTCCCCTTGCGCCGGCCGGAAAACATAAATGGCGCAGTCACGGCTCTCAGGCTGGGGAAAGCATTCCTGTCCTGCTGATCGAAAATGCCGCAGACGGCTATGCAAGCCTCTGGTTCGATAGCGCCGCGACGCCTTGGCCGCGGGACGTGGACTGCGCCCGGGAAGCGGTCGAGAGGCTAGGCTGCGAAGTACGCTGCTCTCTGGGGGGCTGGCAGCCTGGCGACGAGCCCGACCGCTTCCTGCAGGTCTGTCCCGACGGTAACGAAGGCGCCATTCACTGGCCGGACTCCGGGCGATAGCCAGAAACGACAACGCTCCGCCTGGAGACGGAGCGCTGGCAGGATCGAGCATCGGCCATTTTCAGGTCAGGTGATGACGGTGACGTCGTCTGCCTGCAAACCGCGTTCGTTTTGTACCACGTGATAGCGCACTTTCTGCCCCTCGGCCAGAGTACGATGCCCCTTGCCGCGAATGGCGCGAAAATGCACGAAGACATCGCCACCGTCTTCTCGCGTAATGAAGCCATACCCCTTGTTGACGTTGAACCACTTGACCTCACCGATCTCGCGATCGTCATTCTCGACGTCCGCCAGGTTGGCCAGCCGGGGGGTCAACGCATGCACGAGAAGCGTTGCGATCACCAAGGCGATGAATATTGCCAACGCGGTCGCCATATAAGCCAATGTCATGCCATTCGATGCCAGCACCTCCATCAGCGCATCGGCAACGGGGGCGTCGAACAATAAGATGAACAAGGCGATCAACAAAGGAGTGACGGCGGCAAGTAGAAGACTGACGAGACTACAGCGAATTACAACCTTACGATTCATGGACCTCGGATTCTCTTGTTGTGATGAACAAAGACCGCCCCAATTGGCATCAGGATGCGCATATGGGGCAAAGATGCAAAGGGGACGCGATGACCAGCGTCCCGCAGCGCAAGGATTCTAGCATGACGGACGAAACTACGCTTGCCCGCCTGGAACGGCGTTTTGAAGCACTAGAGAGCCGAATAACTCACCAGGAATACTGGCTGGATACCCTCGATCAGGCAGTGTCGGCGCAGGAACAACGACTCGCGCGACTGGAGCGGCTCAGCGATCTGATGCAGACACATTTGCGCAATCAACATCAGTGGCTGAAAAGCATGGATCCGGAAGAAAGCGACTATTCAGGACAACAGGAAAAGCCGCCCCATTATTGAAAGCGGAGCATGCCGCACTCTGGGTAATGGTTGCCCATTTCCTTCAGTCGATGCCGTCCAGATAACGCTCGACATCCAGTGCCGCCATACACCCGCTACCGGCGGAGGTGATCGCCTGCCGATAGACGTGGTCCATGACATCACCAGCGGCGAAGACCCCGGGCACGCTAGTGGCGGTGGCGTTGCCCTCCAGGCCGGACTTGACCTTGATATAGCCGTTCGCCATATCCAGTTGCCCTTCGAAGATGCCGGTATTCGGCGTATGCCCGATGGCAATGAACACCCCGGGAACCGACAGCTCCTTGATGCTGCCATCCAAGGTGGACTTGAGGCGCACGCCGGTGACCCCGGAACCATCGCCCAGCACTTCGTCGAGGGTATGGTTCCACTCGACATGGATATTGCCCTCGGCAACCTTCTCGAACAGCTTGTCCTGGAGGATCTTTTCGCCACGCAGGCTATCGCGACGGTGCACCAGGGTAACCCTGGAGGCAATGTTGGACAGATACAGCGCTTCTTCCACGGCAGTGTTGCCGCCGCCGATGACCACGACCTCCTGATTGCGATAGAAGAATCCATCGCAGGTGGCGCAGGCGGACACACCCTGACCCATGAACTGCTGCTCAGAGGGCAGGCCCAGGTAGCGGGCGGTGGCGCCGGTAGCGATGATCAGGGCATCACAGGTATAGGTGGCATTATCGCCCTTGAGCATGAAAGGTGGCTTACGCAGCTCGACCTCATGAATATGATCGAACAATACTTCGGTATTGAACCGCTCCGCATGCCGACGCATGCGCTCCATGAGTTCAGGCCCCTGCACCCCGGCATCATCGCCGGGCCAGTTGTCCACATCGGTGGTGGTGGTCAACTGGCCACCGGCCTGGATACCGGTAATCAGCAGAGGCTGCAGGTTGGCCCGCGCCGCATAGACCGCAGCACTATACCCAGCAGGCCCGGAGCCCAGAATGATCAAACGTTCGTGACGCGTCTCGCTCATGTAAAGACCTCTTGCTTCTCATCGAACGTCGCAAAAGCGGCGTTTGCATGTGATTGTCAGGGACTAAATTGAGGGCTGGGTTCGCCCAATGCAACAAGCCCAGGCCTCACGTCATCCAGAGCACCGTGCTAAGGAAAAACAGTGCTAACGAAAAAAGGGCGGCCCTGAGGCCGCCCCGATACGCAAGAACGCTTATAGCTGCGTGGAGTGAGTGCCCAGGTACTTGGCGACACCTTCCGCGTTATCCTTCATGCCTTCCTGACCTTCGTCCCAGCCTGCGGGGCAGACTTCACCGTGCTTCTGGTGGTGCTGCAGCGCCTTGACCATGCGCAGCATCTCGTCGACGTTACGGCCCAGGGGCAGGTTGTTGACGGTCTGGTGCTGAACGACACCCTCTTCGTCGATCAGGAAAGAGGCGCGCAGCGCCACGCCGGCTTCAGGATGCTCGATGCCATAGGCCTGAACGATCTCGTGCTTGACGTCGGCGACGATCGGGAAGCCGACTTCACCGATACCCCCCGCGTCCGGAGAGGTCTTGCGCCAGGCATAGTGGGAAAACTGAGAATCGATGGATGCACCGATGACTTCGACCCCAAGTTCCTTGAACTGCGCCAGACGGTTGTCATGGGCGATGATTTCCGAAGGGCACACGAAGGTGAAGTCCAGCGGCCAGAAGAACAGCACGCGCAGCTTGCCGTTGCTATCGGACAGCTTGAAATTTTCGACGATCTCACCGTTGCCTAGAACAGCGGCGGCTTCGAAATCCGGGGCCTGGCGTCCAACCAATACACTCATGCATGTCTCCTTTTGATCAAACCGATCATTTCAAACGAATTCGGTGCCGAGCTTAGAGGCTATTCGGGCATTTGCCAATTTGATTCCCCCAATAGTGCACATAGCAGCAACCTATCGGAGTGCCGATAATACAAATGCTTAGGAAGCGTCGATAGTGCGATCGAGCATCAAGCGCTCCAGCTCTTCCAGCGTTGCGTTCAGTACCTGAAGGTGGTGTCTGTCCGGCGCATTTTCAAGGGGCGCAGTTACAAATGCTCCAGGCGTTTTCATCGGACGCCCAAGCCATCATTGGCACATCTCATCGCAGCACTGCATCCTCGCGCCACTGGCAGGTGCTTGAATTCCCCCTTTATCATGCCCATGTAAAAAAGTAGTAGGGAAAGCAAATGGCCTTTTCAGCAGAGTATGCTGCTAAGCTGCCAAGTAAGCACCGGACGTTTAAGATTCGGATCAGCAAGTGACCCGCATTCTCGCATGTCGATCTGCCAGCGCCAGCCTAACGCCAGTAGGCAACACGACTACCGAGGACAATAAAGGAGGAGTTCCATGAGCACGGACAAGACACCGGATACCTTGAGCACTCTCGAAGCTTCAGGTTCCACCTATCACTATTACAGCTTGCCCAAGGCCGCCGAGGCGTTCGGCGATATCAAGCGGCTGCCCTTCACGCTCAAGGTGCTGCTCGAGAACCAGCTGCGCTACGCCGATGACGAGAGCGTGTCCAGCGATGACATGCAGGCCCTGGTCGACTGGCAGAAGGACGCCCGCTCCACCCGGGAGATCGGCTATCGCCCTGCCCGGGTGCTGATGCAGGATTTCACCGGCGTACCCGGCGTTGTCGACCTGGCGTCCATGCGCGACGCCGTGGAGCGCCTGGGGGAGGATCCGGCTCGCATCAACCCGCTCTCCCCTGTCGATCTGGTCATCGACCACTCGGTGATGGTCGATCACTTCGGCGATGCGTCAGCGTTCAAGGACAACGTTGCCATCGAGATGGAGCGCAACCACGAACGCTATGAGTTTCTGCGCTGGGGCCAGCAGGCCTTCGATAATTTCCGCGTAGTCCCGCCGGGCACGGGCATTTGCCACCAGGTCAACCTGGAGTATCTGGGCAGGACGGTCTGGACGAAGGAACAGGACGGCAAGACCTTCGCCTACCCCGACACCCTGGTCGGCACCGACTCCCACACCACCATGATCAACGGCCTGGGCATCCTCGGCTGGGGCGTGGGCGGCATCGAAGCGGAAGCGGCCATGCTGGGCCAGCCGGTCTCCATGGTGATTCCCGAAGTCATCGGCTTCAAGATCACCGGCAAGCTCAGGGAAGGCATCACCGCGACAGATCTGGTCTTGACCGTGACAGAGATGCTGCGCAAAAAGGGTGTGGTGGGCAAGTTCGTCGAATTCTACGGCGACGGCCTCAAGGACATGCCGGTAGCGGACCGGGCCACCATCGCCAACATGGCGCCGGAATACGGCGCTACCTGCGGCTTCTTTCCGGTAGACGACCAGACCTTGAATTACATGCGCCTGACCGGCCGTGAGGATTCTCAGATCGCCCTGGTGGAAGCCTACGCCAAGGAGCAGGGCCTGTGGCGCGAACCCGGCCATGAGCCCATCTACACCGACACCCTCTCGCTTGACATGGGCGAGGTGGAAGCCAGCCTGGCCGGCCCCAAGCGCCCCCAGGACCGGGTTGCGCTTTCCGATATGAAAGCGACCTTCGAGAAGCTGATGGAAAGCGATGCGCCGGATGCCCCCCAGGAAGCGAAGGACGAGTGGCAGGCGGAAGGTGGCGGTCAGCCGGCATCGGAATCCGTCACCGATTACTATCACAGCTGCTACGAAGGTAGCGATAGCCAGCTTTGCAAGATCGGTGACGAAGAGTTCAAGCTCAACGCCGGTGCCGTGGTCATCGCCGCCATCACCTCCTGTACCAACACCTCGAATCCCAGCGTGATGCTGGCTGCGGGCCTGCTGGCACGCAAGGCAGTGGAAAAGGGTCTGACCACGAAGCCTTGGGTCAAGACATCCCTGGCACCGGGTTCCAAGGTGGTTACCGAATATCTTGCCGCCGGCGGTGTCCAGGAAGATCTGAACGAGCTTGGCTTCAATCTGGTGGGCTATGGCTGCACCACCTGTATCGGCAACTCCGGCCCATTGCCCGAGGCGATCGAGAAAGCGGTCAACGATGGCGATCTGACCGTGGCGTCGGTGCTTTCGGGTAACCGGAACTTCGAGGGCCGGGTGCACCCGCTGGTCAAGACCAACTGGCTGGCGTCACCGCCCCTGGTGGTCGCCTATGCGCTGGCAGGCAATGTGCGTCTCGACTTGTCCAAGGAACCGCTTGGCAAGGACAAGGATGGCGAGCCGGTTTACCTGAAAGATATCTGGCCTTCACAGGCCGAGATCGCCGAGGCGGTGGAACAGGTCAAGACCGACATGTTCCGCAAGGAATATGCCGAAGTGTTCGACGGCGATGAGCAGTGGCGCTCCATCAAGGTGCCCGAGAGCAAGGTCTACGAATGGTCCAAGGATTCCACCTACATTCAGCATCCGCCGTTCTTCGAGGGCATGGGCAAGGAGCCCGAGCCCATCGAGGACGTCAAGGACGCCAAGGTGCTGGCCATGCTTGGCGACTCGGTGACCACGGACCATATCTCGCCGGCGGGTTCGATCAAGCCCGATAGCCCCGCAGGACGCTACCTGCAGGAGCACGGCGTCGAGATCAGTGATTTCAACTCCTACGGCTCGCGGCGCGGTAACCACGAAGTCATGATGCGCGGCACCTTCGCCAACGTGCGTATCAGAAACGAAATGCTCGACGACGTGGAAGGCGGCTATACCCGTCATGTACCTTCCGGCGAACAGATGGCGATCTATGATGCAGCCATGAAGTACGCCGAGGATGATACGCCTCTCGTGGTAGTTGCCGGCAAGGAGTACGGCACCGGCTCTTCCCGGGACTGGGCGGCCAAGGGCACGCGGCTACTCGGCGTGCGTGCGGTCATCGCCGAATCCTACGAGCGCATCCACCGCTCCAACCTGATCGGCATGGGCGTGCTGCCACTGCAGTTCCCCGAGGGCGAGGACCGCAAGTCCCTGGGATTGACCGGCGACGAGACCTTCTCCATCGAAGGCTTGGGCGATCTCGAACCGGGCGCCAGCGTCAAGGTGACGATCAAGAGCGACAATGGCGAGAAGACCCTGGACGCCAAGTGTCGCATCGACACGGCCAACGAGATGGCCTATTACCAGCATGGCGGCATCCTGCACTACGTGCTGCGCAATATGCTGTAACCATGCGTCGGGCGTCTCTGGCGCCCGCTTGTCCTTACAGTAAAATAAACGGCCCATCGACACTGTCGATGGGCCGTTTTCCGTTATAGCCGAGCACACACGTCGTACTTAGAACGCGTTGCGACGGTAATCCCGATAGCGCGGATACCAGAAGTTGCGCTCGATGACCTCGCGCAACGCCTCGTCGCTCGAACGCAGCGCAACGCCTTCTTCCTGGGCCTGCTTGGCCACATCGAAAGCGATCAGCATACTTACTTCGCGAATGTCCCCCAAGGACGGCAGCAGTGCGCCCTCGCCCTTTATGACGATGGGGGCATTGTTGGCCAGGGCATTGGAGGCGGCCATCAGCATGGTGTCCGTCACTCGCTTTGCTCCCGAGGCCACGACCCCGAGACCAACACCGGGAAAGATGTAGGCGTTGTTGCACTGAGCGATGGGAACGCGCCTTTCACCTACTTGCGCCGGTGGGAAGGGGCTGCCGGTGGCCACCAGCGCCTCGCCGTTGGTCCAGTCGAGTATGTCCTGAGGCGTTGCCTCGACCCGGGAGGTCGGATTCGACAGAGGCATTACCAGCGGATTGGGGCAGTTTGCATGCAGAGCACGAATGATCGCCTCGGTGAACAGCCCCTTCTGCCCCGATACGCCGATCAATACCGTAAGCCCCGCGTTTTCGACCACCTCCAGCAAGCCGGTGCCAGACCAGTCCGCCACCTCGCTTTTGGGATGCGCCAAACGCCTCTGGAAACCGTGCAGGCCATCCATGTCATCCGTCAACAGGCCGTAGCGATCGACCATGAAGATACGCTTGCGCGCCTCGGCGTCGCTCAAGCCCTCTTCCATCATGGCAACGATGATCTGTTCGGCAATACCGCAACCCGCGGAGCCTGCGCCCACGAAAGCAATGCGCTGATCGCTGACGTTTACGTCTCGTGCCTTGCTGGCCGCCAGCAGCGTACCTACGCAAACCGAGGCGGTTCCCTGGATGTCGTCGTTGAAACAGCACAGCTTGTCGCGATAGTGCTCGAGCAATGGCATGGCATTGCCCTGGGCGAAGTCCTCGAACTGCAGCAGCACATTCGGCCAGCGCCGCTTGACCGCCGCGATGAACAGTTCGATGAACTCGGCGTATTCCTGCTTGCTGATTCGCGGATGACGCCAACCCATGTACATCGGGTCATCCAGCAGTGCCTGATTGTTGGTGCCCACGTCCAGCATGATCGGCAAGGTATAGGCTGGACTGATACCACCGCAGGCGGTGTACAGCGCCAGCTTGCCGATGGGGATGCCCATGCCGCCGATGCCCTGATCCCCCAGTCCGAGGATGCGCTCGCCATCGGTTACCACGATGACCTTGACCTTGTTCTTGGTGGCGCTGTGAAGAATGTCGTCCATGTAATGACGATCGGGATAGGAAACGAAGATACCCCGATGGTTACGATAGATATTGGAGAACTCTTCGCAGGCCTCCCCGACCGTTGGCGTATAGATGATCGGCAGCATCTCCTCGAGGTGGCTCTCGAGCAGATGAAAGAACATCGTCTCGTTGTCGTCCTGGATGGCACGCAGGTAAACATGGCGATCAAGATCGTTCTGGCACTGTTTGTATTGACGATAAGCGCGCTCGGTCTGTTCTTCGATCGTCTCGACGTTATGAGGTAGCAAGCCGACCAGATTGAAGTCGATACGCTCCTCGGGAGAAAACGCACTGCCCTTGTTGAGCAATGGCATCTCGAGCAAGGATGGACCGGCATAGGGGATATAGAGGGGGCGTTTGACGTGCTCGCTCATGGCTCGGCTCTTTTAAATTAAGTTTTAATTACGTTCATCAACCAGGGAGATCAGATTTGCGACCGCCAAGGCATCTCGATCCTGGCAGTTGAGAGCTGTCTTATATCCTAAAGATAACATGCCCTGCCGGTTTCGGCCTGTGTCCAAGCGTCAGGGATAACACCCTCTTTCACTGCCGCAACAAAAATGCCCCGACCATAAAGACCGAGGCATCTTTTCAATAATAGCGAGGCGACTAATTACTGCGCACCCAGGGTCGAGCCGGACTCGCAAAGAACAGGGGCCGTAGTTTCACCCCCAGCATGTTGCCGGCGAAAGCCGCCACCAGCCACAGCCAACCATGTAGGCTACCAGAGGCGATACCGCCGAAGTAGGCGCCAATATTGCAACCGAACGCCAACCGCGCCCCATACCCGAGCAGCAGGCCACCGATGACCGCCGCAATGATAGAGCGTAGAGGGATATGAAACTTGGGCGCAAATTTGCCGGCCAGCGATGCCGCAGTCCCGGCGCCGAGAATGATGCCGATATTCATTATCGTGGTGACGTCCGACCACACGCTGGCCTTGAGCGCCGCGGCATTACCCGGTGTCTGCCAATAGCCCCAACCGCTGACATCGCCACCTAGCGCCTCGAATCCCTTGGCACCCCAGAGCGCAAAGGCCGAGGTAATCCCCCAGGGGCGCCCTGCCAATGCGAGCGTGATGAAATTGAGCAGCGCCAGAGCCACGGCGCCATACAGCAGTGGCCAAGGGCCGCGTAACCATTTCGAGGCACCTGGCTCGGGCCGCGGCGCCTGTTCGAGCTGACCATGACGACGCTTCTCCATCATGACGGTAACCGCCGCGATCGCCGCGAATGCCAGCAGGCTGATGGTAATGCCACCCCCAGCACCGAACACATCGACCAGTGAGGTCGGCTGGAAGGCCGGCAGGCCCGTCCACCAGGAGAAATGCGCCGTGCCGATCAACGAGCCCACGATGAAGAACGCCAGGGTGATCACCATGCGCGCATTGCCGCCGCCCACGGTGAACAGCGTACCGGAGGCGCAGCCGCCGCCGAGCTGCATGCCCAGACCGAACAGGAAGGCACCCACCAATACCGAGACCCCGATGGGCGCCACATAGCCCGAAACCGGCGTTCCGAATAGGGTTCCAGCACCGAGCGCGGGGAAGAACAGCACGACGGCAATGGCCAGCATGACCATCTGCGCCCGCAGCCCCCGGCCGCGGCGTTCACTGATGAACACCCGCCAGGCGCCGGTAAAGCCAAAGGCGGCATGATAAAGCACCGCTCCCAGAGCGCCGCCGACCAGCATCAGCGCGGCCAGCCGCACACCAAAAGTGGCGCCAATCGCCAGGATGGCGACAGCCCCCGCGATGGCGGCCAAGGCTGGGAAGGAAAGTTGGTGAGGATGCTCCTCGGTCAGTACAAGTTCACGCATGATGAGCCCCCTGAGGACATTAGGCCCGTTGGCCGATGACCCTAGATTAACGAACTCACCACCTTTACAAAAATTATTTAAAATTGCCTATCTATTCCAAAAAAGAATAAATGGCCAGTCAGATGAACTTCCCCAATCCTGCAGCATGACGCAATCTATCCATCAAGGGCGCCGCCTCGGCCCGGGCGCGCTCGGCACCTTTTTGCAACACGCCTTCGATATGCCCTGGGTCCTCCATCAACGCCAGATAGCGTTCCCGGGGCTCGCGGAGATGGGTATTGAGATAATCGAAGAGCGCATCCTTGGCCTCGCCCCAGCCGATACCTTCATGATAGCGCCGTCGCATTTCCGCACTCTCCTCCTGCGTGGCGAAGGCGGAGTAGATCTGGAACAGCGTGCAGCCCTCGGGATCCTTGGGCTCGCCAGGCTCCAGGGAGTTGGTCTTGATCTTGCGCACCAGCTTGAGAAGCTTCTTCTCGGAAACGAACAAGGGGATGGTGTTGTTGTAGCTCTTCGACATCTTGCGCCCATCGAGCCCGCCGAGCACCTGAACGCGCTCGTCCACCACCGCCTCGGGCAACGTGAAATACTGCCCCTTGTAGAGATGATTGAAGCGCCCGGCCATGTCGCGCGCCATCTCGATGTGCTGGATCTGATCACGACCCACCGGCACCTTGTTTGCGTTGAACATCAGGATATCGGCGGCCATCAGTACAGGGTATCCGAACAACCCCATGGTCACGCCCTTGTCCGGATCCTGCTGACCGGCGGACTCATTCTCCGCCACCGCCGCCTTGTAGGCATGGGCACGGTTCATCAAGCCCTTGGCGCAGACGCAGGAGAGCATCCAGGTCAGCTCGGGAATCTCGGGAATGTCCGACTGACGATAGAAAATGGCATTATCGGTATCCAGCCCCAGCGCCAGCCAGGTGGCGGCGATCTCGAGGCGCGACTGCTGGACGCGCTTGGGATCCTGGCACTTGATCAGGGAATGCAGGTCGGCGAGAAAATAATAGGACTGGACGTTGGGATCCTGGCTTGCATCGATGGCTGGCTTGATGGCCCCGACATAGTTGCCGAGATGCGGCGTACCGCTGGTAGTGATACCGGTAAGAACACGGGTCTTTTGCATGGGAATGGCGTATCTGCTTGGTCGGTGGCAAATGCGTCCAGTGTACAACGCGGGAGGTTTTCAACGCGACTGCCGACCTCGGTCTGCCTGCCGAGGTCGCAGCGCTTTTCAGACTTAACTCAGGCTTAGCTGACGATCGTATGAGGATCAACGCTATCCAGCCCGAAGGCTTCCGCTACCGCCGGATGAGTGACTTGACCGGCGTGTACGTTGAGTCCCGGCAGGAAATGCTCATCCTCTGCCAGTGCTCGCTTCCACCCCTTGTCTGCCAAGGCCGTGATGAAGGGTATGGTGGCGTTGGTCAATGCCTGGGTCGAGGTGCGTGCCACCGCACCGGGCATGTTGGCCACGCAATAATGCACCACGTCGTCGATGATATAGGTCGGTTCATCATGAGTGGTCGGCTTGCTGGTCTCGAAGCAGCCGCCCTGGTCGATGGCAACATCCACCAGCACGCTACCGGGATGCATGTCGGATAGTTGCTCCCGTGTGATCAACTTGGGTGCCGCGGCACCGGGCACCAGTACCGCGCCGATGATCAGGTCGGATTCCCTTGTCGCTTTTTCCAGAGCATCGGTGGTGGAGTAGACGGTGTGCAGGCGCCCCTGGTAACGATGATCGAGGGCCTCGAGGCGTGGCAACGATTTATCGAGTACGGTGACGTCCGCTCCCAGGCCCAGCGCCATGCGAGCGGCGTTTTCACCGACCACGCCGCCCCCGATGACCGCCACCTTGGCCGGCGCCACTCCGGGTACACCGGGCAGCAGTATCCCCGAGCCGCCCTGGGCCTTTTCCAGGCTGTGCGCCCCGGCCTGCACGGCCATGCGTCCGGCGACACGGCTCATGGGCGCCAGCAAGGGCAACCCACCCTGGTCATCGGTAACGGTCTCGTAGGCGATACAGGTCGCCCCGGTCGCCATCAGCTCCCTGGTCAACGTCTCTTCGGCGGCCAGATGCAGATAGGTGAACAATGCTTGCCCTTCGCCAAGACGCGCCACTTCTTCGCTTTGTGGCTCTTTCACCTTGAGGATCAACTCGGCGTCGCGCCAAAGCGTGTCCACATCGGCTTCGAGAGTTGCGCCGGCTGCTTCGTAGTCCGCATCGGGAAAACCCGAGCCATCACCGGCGGAGGTCTGCACTGCCACCTGATGGCCACGCTCGGTCAATTCCCGCACCCCGGTCGGGGTCAGGGCGACGCGATATTCGTGATTCTTGATTTCCTTGGGAACCGCGATCTTCATAGGAACTCCTGCCCGAGAATTGAAAGCAATACCGATATTCAGTACAGCACAGGAAGGGAATCACGACAAAATCGAGCCACTCCCAGCGGGTTTTGCCCGGCCACACTGCCAGCAGGTATCGAATACGCCTTCCAGAAGTTCATCGCACCGGGGGCAGCGCCATACCTGGGCCGGTTCTCGCGGACCGTTCAACGCCTCTTCGATCAGCGTCTCGGCACGCGCGCGATTGTGCGGGGCCACCCATACCTCCGGCTCACACTCGCCGAGGGGCAACTCACCGGCACCACCCCCTAGCGTCATGTTGCGCAGTTCACAGGGCAGGCCGGCGTTTTCCAGCACATTACGTACATGGCCGACCAGCAAGGCGTTGCTGTGCCGAAAGACCTGAACGTACTGGGATACCACATTGCCTCCAAAGTAAGGAAATGAGCGAGCGAAGCCTAGACAAGGCAAACATCGACGAAAAAGGCGGAGTTTACGTAGTTGTAAATGAGCATTTTGAATCGGTGTTTAACGCCGTATAGGCGAGCACAGCCATTTCCTCGATCAATCGCGGAAGACGCGTACGCCTAGCGCCTTCAAATAGGCCGTTTCGGGAATAGCCGGGTGCACCGGATGATCCGGCCCCTGGCCGCCCTGATAAATCACCTGTCCGTGACGGTCCTGATGGCGCACCGCGCCGCGCACGCACTCGATCAAACGCTCCTGCGCCAGGTGCATGGAGCAGGAAGCGCTCAGCAGCAGTCCATCCCGGCCAAGCAGGCGTATCGCCTCGCGGTTGAGACGTGAATAGGCCCGCTCACCGTTGGGAATATCCTTGCGTTTCTTGATGAAGGCAGGAGGATCGAGAACGACCACATCGAACTGCTCACCCTCGGCCTTCAGCGCCGCCAATGCCTCGAAAGCGTCGGCTTCGGCCACCGCCACCTGCTCGCCAAGGCCATTGAGTTCGGCATTCTCGGCGACCTGGGCCAGGGCATCGGCGGAGCTGTCCACGCACAGCACCTCGCTGGCCCCATGGGCGGCTGCCTGCACTCCCCAGCCTCCTACGTAGCTGAATACATCCAGCACCCGCTTGCCGGCGACCAGGCTATTGAGCCAGGCTCGATTGGCACGATGATCAAAGAACCAGCCCGTCTTTTGTCCGTCCATCACCGGCACGGCGAAACGCACACCGTTCTCTTCCATCACCACCTGTTCCGGCAAGGTGCCCTGCACCACTTCCACCTGATGCTCGAGGTTTTCGAGGCGTCGCCCGGAGGTGTCGTTCTTGAACACGATGGCACGCGGTGAAAGCACTTTGTTCAGTGCCGCCACGACCTCTTCGCCCAAGTGTTCCATGCCCAGGGTGTTGAGCTGGACCACCAGCACATCGTCGAAACGATCGACGATCAGACCCGGCAGCAGGTCGCCCTCACCGTGCACAAGCCGATAGAAAGGCTTATCGAACAAGCGCTGGCGCAGTGCCAAGGCCTGATTGAAGCGGTGCACCAGCAAGGAGCGATCCAGACGCACATTGGCATCCCGGGAAACCACGCGGGCACAGATCAATGAATGAGGATTGACGTAGGCAATGCCCATCGCCTTGCCATTGGCGGCTTCCACCACCGCCTGGGCGCCAGGCTCGATGCCCTTCAGCGGCGTCTCGTCGATATCGATCTCGTTGGAGTAGAGCCATAGGTGACCGGCCTTCAGGCGACGATCGGCATTCTTCTTCAGGCGCAGGCGTTCGGACATGAAAGGCTCCAGCAAACGAGGGTCGGGCGGGCATTCTAACCTGCCCGGAGAATGACAGTGGAAATGAAAAGAGAATAGGCAAGACGCGCTGTCTTTACTTAAAGCGCCTCATGAATAGCGAATAATTATTTTTGGCAGCCAGGGCAGAAAACGCTTGCCCGCTGGCCCAGGGTCACCAGACGGAGCTCGTCACCGCAGCGGCGGCAGGCCTGGCCCGCTCGGCCATACACATTGAGACGCTGAGCGAAGTAGCCGGGTTCGCCGATCCCGCTGACGAAATCCCTCAATGTGGTACCTCCTTGAGTAATGGCGGCGGCAAGCACGTCTCTGATCGCCCCGGTCAAGCGTCTGTAGCGCTCTTTGGAGATGCGTCCTGCGGCGCGGCGCGGATCGATACCGGCGAGATAGAGCGCCTCGCTGGCATAGATGTTGCCCACCCCGACTACTACCGCGTTGTCCATCAGAAATGGCTTCACCGCCATCCTGCGACCCCGGGACAATCGGTACAAGCGATCGTCGTCAAAATCCAAAGACAACGGCTCCGGGCCAAGACGTTTCAGCCGAGGGTCCTCGAGCACACTACCTTGCAACCAATCGACGAACCCGAAACGCCTGGGATCGTGGTAACGCAGGATAGCACCGCCTTCGACCACCACATCGATATGATCGTGTTTCTTCGGTGGGTCGCCGATACGGGCGATACGCAGACTGCCGGACATGCCCAGATGCCAGATCAGCGTGCGCACCTGGCCCTCAGGATCGACCAGGGGGATCAGCAGATACTTGGCCCGGCGCCCCGGCTCGCCGATACGCTGGCCGATCAGGGTATCGGCCAGATCATCCGGCACCGGCGTGCGCAAACGTCGCTCACGCAGGATGACCTCGCGAATCTCGCGCCCTTTGATGTGAGGGGCGATGCCGCGACGAGTGGTTTCGACTTCGGGAAGTTCGGGCACGAAAGAGTCTCGACGAACGATCAGAAACGAAAAATGACCGGAGACGAAAAGACCCGGCAATGCCGGGTCTTTCGGGGAAGCAGCAGGACCGGATTACTTGATCTTGCCTTCCTTGTACATCACGTGCTTGCGAACCACCGGGTCGAACTTCTTGAATTCGAGCTTATCCGGCGTGTTGCGCTTGTTCTTGTCGGTGGTATAGAAATGGCCGGTACCGGCGCTTGATATCATTCTGATCTTGTCACGCATGACCCGTATTCTCCTGGATTACTCTTGAACTAGAAGCGTTCGCCGCGCTTGCGAAGATCGCCGAGCACCTCGTCGATACCTTTCTTGTCGATGATGCGCATGCCCTTGGAGGAGAGGCGCAGCTTGACGAAGCGCTTCTCGGACTCCACCCAGAAACGGTGGGTATGCAAGTTGGGCTCAAAACGACGACGCGTCTTGCGCTGAGAGTGGGATACGTTATTTCCAGTCACCGGACGCTTGCCGGTAACCTGACATACTTTGGACATTGAGAGCCTCCAACCGCTGGGCGAGTTGTTCAAAACCTGTCGGGCAAACCGCAAGAGAGAATGGCAGCGACCGCTTTGCGCCCCCTACTTCAACCCAAGTCAACCCAAGAATTCAAAGGGTGCACTTTATACCAGACGGCGCGAAAAACGGCAAGCGCAGCCAGCATACTGTTGTGCCCGGTGCAGGTCTCCGAGAAGGCGCTGGAACCCTTCCTTGGGCGCTACTTTTGCCATCTGACCGCCATGGATGGCGGAAATGCCGGAATTGCATGGAGCTATTTCCGGCCATGGCAAAAGACCTTCTCTCTGACCTGCACCGGCCCCCGCTCAGTCCTCAATCTCCATAACCTCGAGACTGCGCTACAGCCAGCCGCGTTCGGCAAAGGACACCACCTCCCCATCGCCGACGACGAAATGATCCAGCACCCGAATCTCGAACAATTCAAGCGCCTCGACGAGCCGCCGGGTGATACGCCGGTCCGCATCGCTGGGCTCCGCCACCCCGGACGGATGATTGTGGGCAAAGATGATGGCGCCGGCGCCCAGCTCAAGCGCGCGCCTGGCCACCTCGCGAGGATAGACCGAGGCGCTGTCCAGGGTGCCGCGAAACAGCGATTCGAAGCGAATCACCCGGTGCTGGGTATCGAGGAACAGGGCGGCAAACTCCTCATGGCCGAGGTGGCGCATCTGCGCCACCAGATAGGCGCGCACCAAGGCGGGCGACGTCAAGGCCCCGCCCCGCTCGAGCTGGCAGGCCAGATGCCGCCGAGACAGCTCGAGTACCGCCTGCAACTGCACGAACTTGGCTTCCCCCAGGCCGTGCTCGGCACAAAAGCGCGTCTTGTCCGCTTCCAATAATTGGCGTAACCCCCCAAAACTGTTCAATAGATCTCGCGCCAGATCCACCGCGGACCGCCCTTTCACGCCGACGCGCAGAAAGATCGCCAATAGCTCCGCATCCGACAGCGCTGTAGAACCCAGCGACAACAATTTCTCCCGGGGGCGCTCACCCTCGGGCCAATGACGAATCGACATTCATATTCCCTGCGTTTTTCTTGTGTGAACTACTGCTATCGTGGTGATTATAAAGGTTCGTCAAGAATGGCGAACGTTGCTCTTTAAACGGCTTTTTGAACTAGACTGGCGGTTGTTCGGTTTCTACGCAGGGGCTGGAATCAACCCGACCCGAGTGAGAGAAAAATCATGAAGCGAGCATTCCTGTTCTTGCCAACCATCATCGGCTGTTTATTGACGATACCGAGCCTGGCAGCAGAGAAAGGCACCCTGGGCCCAGACGAATGGACCCAGTACCGGCTGAACGCCAGCAACAACGCCGTCTTCGACAACGGTAGCGAGCCGCTGCCTCGCATGACGTTTCGTACCGGCGACCAGGTGCGGGCAACGCCGGTGGTGGTGGGCAATGCCTTGTACATCGGCAACCACGCCACCGGTGGCATGTTTCGGTTCGACCTACCCAGCGGCAAGGTGGCCTGGAGCGATGACTACCCCTGGTATCGGCATACCCCCAACTGGATTCACTCGGACATGATTCAGTCCGATGGCCGCATTTTCGTCGGTTACGGTAACCGCGCCTTCCAGAATGAGAACTTGCGCGGCACCGGCGACAGCGGCGTCATGGCGGTGAACCCGAAAGACGGCACGACGTTGTGGAAGCACGAAACCGAAGGCGAAGTCATGCCCACGCCGGCACTCTGGAACGGCACCCTCTACATCGTGACCGGTGGGGGTAAACTCATCGCCCTGGCACCGGACAGCGGTGAACGCCAGTGGTCTCTCGACCTGCCTGGCTGGGTAAGCATGTCTTCCCCGGCAATAAAAGACGGCGTGCTCTATGTGGGATCGCTCAATTCGGTGGTGGCGGTCGATCTGCAGCGTCAGGAGGTTCTCTGGAAATTCGAACAGAAGGCTACCTTCACCGATGTGCCACCCGCAGTCTCGGAGGATGGCGTCGTGATCATCACCGCCATGATGGCGTCAGACTGGCTTTCCGAAGAACAGAAGCAGCAGTATTCGAGTCATCGCGGCTATTTTCATTTCATCCATGCCTTTGATGCGAAGTCGGGGGAACTGCTCTGGAGCGACCTGCTCGGCAGCGGCCCCCAGCAAGACAACAATACCTCCGGCGCACCGGCCATCGCCGGGGATAGTGTCTATGTGGGCAGCCCCTACACCTCGTCATTCTTTTCCTACGACTTGAAAAGTGGCGAGCGCCACTGGGAGTATCCAGTGGGCGCCAAGATCAAGGGCGCGCCGGCCATCGTCGATGACAAGGTCATCTTCGGTGACACCGACGGTTTCCTGCATCTGCTGAATACCGAGGAAGGCAGGACACCGGTATGCGATAACGGGCGGCGTGCCGGCAAACTCAAGGTCGGCGGCTCGACCAGCGGCGGCAAGAGTGTCGCCTTAGCGCCAGGCGGCCCGGTGGTCATCAATCGCACGGTCTTCGTCGGCAGCCAGGATCGGTTCGTGCATGCGGTACCTCTGACGATGCTGG
Organism: uncultured Halomonas sp.; assembly: GCF_947493865.1. GTDB lineage: Bacteria > Pseudomonadota > Gammaproteobacteria > Pseudomonadales > Halomonadaceae > Modicisalibacter. Next base: position 68,338 of record NZ_CANLTC010000006.1, on the reverse strand, counting down.
AATGTCGCAGATGACGCTATCCGCTGGCTGCCTGGTAACCATCATTGATCATGCAATGGTAAAATAGCCGTTCGCTGTCCAAGGGTGACCATGCATGTCGCAGCACACGCAAGCATCGTTGATGGGAAAGCGCATCCTGCTGGGCATCAGTGGCGGTATCGCGGCCTACAAGAGTGCGCATCTGGCACGGCTGCTCAAAAAGGCCGGGGCCGAGGTGCGCGTCGTCATGACCGAAGGCGCCCAGGCGTTCATCGCACCGCTGACCCTGCAGGCGCTGACCGGTGAGCCGGTACGCACTTCCTTGCTCGATCCCGAGGCGGAAGCTGGCATGGGACATATCGAGCTGGCACGTTGGGCGGAGCTGATCCTGATCGCTCCGGCCACCGCGGATTTGATGGCGCGTCTGGCCCAGGGTCAGGCGGACGACCTTCTGACAACCCTGTGCCTGGCAAACGATGCCCAATGGTTCATGGCCCCCGCCATGAATCAGGCCATGTGGCGTCACCCGGCCACGCTGGAAAACGCTCGTCGCCTACAAGGTTACGGCTGGCATCTACTGGGCCCTGACGCGGGGGATCAGGCTTGTGGCGACGTGGGGCCCGGGCGGATGCTGGAGCCCGAGGCGATTGTGAATGAATTGCTGGACCGTCTAACTGACACTGCATCAAAACCCTCTGGCTCGGCACAACAGGCTACGGATGCCGCTGAGTTGACCATCACCATCACCGCCGGGCCGACTCGGGAGCCGCTGGATCCGGTGCGCTATCTCTCCAATCACAGCTCCGGCAAGATGGGCTTCGCCCTGGCGCAAGCCGCCGCCGAACGTGGCGCCCGGGTGCGACTGATCAGTGGCCCGGTGGCCCTCGAAACACCCCCTGGGGTCGAGCGTGTCGATGTCGAGTCAGCCCAGGAGATGCTCGCGGCGGCCCAGAAAGCCGCCGTCGATAGCGACATCTTCATCGGCTGCGCGGCGGTCGCGGATTACCGCGCCGAACAGGTCGCCGAACACAAGATCAAGAAGTCCTCGGATGAGGACGCCCTGACTCTGCGGCTTATCAAGAATCCAGATATCATCGCCAGGATTGCGGAAAACGCTGTCAATTCGCGGCCCTTCGTCGTCGGATTCGCCGCCGAAACCCGAGACCTCGAGCGGTATGCCCTGGACAAGTTGACCCGCAAGCAGTTGGACATGATCGTGGCCAACGATGTCAGTCAGCCAGGACTGGGGTTCGGTGCCGACAAAAACGCCGCTCTGCTACTATGGCACGGAAGCGAAGCCGCGCCGGGACGTCTTGAACTGTCGCCTCAGCCCAAGACGATACTTGCCGCAAGGATCATCGACACGGCTATAAAGCGCCTGAGCGCTACCGACGAACACCCTTCTTGCACCTCTTCACAGGTCACTCGATGAGCGAAAAAGCACCACCGACCACCTCTAGCCCGAGACTCGCCGTAAGAATTCTCGACGACCGGGTTCACGACTATCCGCTACCCCATTATGCGACCCAAGGCAGTGCCGGCATGGATCTGCGGGCGCTGCTCGACGCGCCTCTCGAACTCGCCCCGGGGGAGTGTGAACTGGTGCGCACGGGATTGGCTATTCATATCGCCGACCCGGGGCTTGCCGGCATGATTCTGCCGCGTTCCGGGCTTGGCCATAAGCACGGCATCGTGCTGGGCAATCTGGTGGGGCTGATCGACTCCGATTATCAGGGCGAGCTGATGATTTCGGTGTGGAATCGCGGCCAAACGCCGTTCGTACTCGAACCCGGTGAACGCCTGGCGCAGTATGTGCTCGTTCCCATCGTCCAGGCCGAACTCGAGGTGGTGGAGGATTTCGCGGCAAGCAAACGGGGCGCGGGTGGGTTCGGCCACTCCGGGCGCCACTAGGGCCTGTTGACGTTTCATTCACGGCCGCGCTGGCGCCAGTTTTTATTCGGGGCAAGGCAGGAGGAGAGAAATTTGGTTATTCCAAATGAACGACGACTAACGCAGCAGCGGATAAAAACTGGCCCAGCCCTTCGGGTTGCGCAGCAAAAAGCACCATTCTGCGTTGCGAAACGTGAAAAGGGAATAACCCTTCCCTGCGCTTCGCGCCTTGACTGGCACTTTTTGATGCAGCAACGCGGTTCGCGATGAAACGTCAACAGGCCCTAGCCTTGCACCTCCTTATTCGCTTTCGATCTACAGGTTCCGACCCACTTTCTTCACTCAACTCTCTAACCTACTCAAGGAAGACGCCATGACCCAGATAACAGCCTCCATCTTTCGTGCCTACGATATTCGCGGCATCGTCGATGACACCCTGACCGAGGAGAGCGTGGAGCTGATCGGTCGTGCCATCGGCAGCGAAGCCGCCGCCCGGGGCGAATCCACGATGGTGGTGGCGCGGGACGGACGTCTTTCCGGCCCCAAGCTGAAAGACGCTCTGGCTCGCGGCCTGACTGCTGCCGGTCAGAATGTGATCGATATCGGCATGGTGCCGACGCCGGTGCTCTATTTCGCCACCTATGTACTCGACGGCACCGCCTCCGGCGTCATGGTCACCGGCAGCCACAATCCGCCGGACTACAACGGTTTCAAGATCGTGCTTGGCGGCGTGACCCTGTCCGGCGATGCCATCACCGCGCTGTATGAGCGCATCAAGAACGACGACCTGGAAAACGGCCAGGGCACGATTCGGGAAGAGGACATGCGGGACGCCTATCTCGATCGCATCCTCGGTGACGTCACTCTCGAGCGCAAACTCAAGGCGGTGGTGGACTGCGGCAACGGTGTGGCCGGCGAGCTGGGGCCCAAGCTGATCGAGCGCCTCGGTGTCGAGACGGTTCGCCTGTTCGACGACATCGACGGCACCTTCCCCAATCACCATCCGGACCCGGGCAAGCTGGAAAACCTTCAGGACGTCATTGCCAGCGTCAAGGAAACCGGCGCCGACATCGGCCTGGCCTTCGACGGTGACGGCGATCGCCTGGGCGTGGTCACTCCCAAGGGCGAGGTGATCTATCCTGACCGTCTGATGATGGCCTTCTCCGAAGACATGCTGAGCCGTAACCCGGGCGCCAAGGTGATCTTCGACGTCAAGTGCACTGGCAATCTGGCCCAGGTGATCGAGAACGCCGGCGGCACGCCGGAAATGTGGCGTACCGGTCACTCACTGATCAAGGCGCGCATGAAGGAGACCGGCGCTCAGCTTGCCGGGGAAATGAGCGGCCACATCTTCTTCCAGGAGCGCTGGTACGGCTTCGACGACGGCCTCTACGGCGCCGCGCGACTGCTGGAAATTCTCTCCAAGCAGGATGACGACGCCGATACCTTCTTCGATCGCTACCCGCAGGATCTGGGCACACCGGAAATCAATGTCGAAGTGACCGACGACAACAAGTTCGACATCGTCGAGCGTCTGGCCAAGGAGGGCGACTTCGGTGACGACGGCGTCAAGACGACGCTGGACGGCATTCGCGTGGACTATTCCGATGGCTGGGGGTTGTGCCGCGCCTCCAACACCACCCCCATGCTGGTGCTTCGTTTCGAGGGCAAGAGCCAGGAAGCGCTGGAGCGTATTCAAGACAGTTTCCGTCATGCCCTCAAGCAGGTTGCCCCGGACGCCGATATTCCTTTCTGACAGCCGCTTGCTCCTGAAAGGCCGGCTTTGATGCCGGCCTCTTTCATTATCGTTACCATTTCAGCTGTGCACGTTCATCTGCAAAAAAGGCTGCAACCCCATGACTCAACAGTCCCGTGATCCGCGTCAGGTTGTCGAGATACTGTCCGAGGCCCTGCCCTACATCCAGCGCTTTTCCGGCAAGACCGTCGTGGTCAAGTATGGCGGTAACGCCATGACCGAGCAGACCCTGGTGGACTCCTTTGCCCGGGACATGGTGCTGATGAAGGAGGTCGGCATCAATCCGGTGGTCGTCCATGGCGGCGGCCCGCAGATCGGCGATCTGCTAAACAAGCTCAAGATCGAGTCGCGTTTCGTCAACGGCATGCGGGTGACGGATGCGGAAACCATGGATGTGGTGGAAATGGTCCTGGGCGGCCTGGTCAACAAGGGTATCGTCAATCTGATCAACCAGTGCGGTGGCAAGGCTATCGGCCTGACCGGAAAGGACAGCGGTCTGATCCGCGCCCGGCAACTGAAGGTGCATCATCAAAGTCCGGAAATGACCGTGCCGGAGATCATCGACATCGGTCATGTCGGCGAAGTGGAGCATGTCTCCACGGAACTGATCGAGATGCTTACCGCCCGGCATTTCATCCCGGTGATCGCACCAATCGGGGTGGATGGTCAGGGGCGCAGTTACAACATCAATGCGGACCTGGTGGCGGGCAAGGTGGCGGAGGCGCTGAGCGCGGAAAAACTGATGCTGCTGACCAATGTCGCCGGGCTCATGGATCGCGATGGCAAGGTACTGACCGGCTTGACCACGGAACAAGTGGACGCCCTGATTGCCGATGGCACCATCCACGGCGGGATGCTGCCCAAGATCCGCTGCGCGCTGGATGCCGTCAAGGGCGGCGTGGTCAGCTCTCACATCATCGATGGCCGCGTGCCGCATGCAACGTTGCTGGAAATATTCACCAACGCGGGGGTGGGAACCCTGATCACGGACGATGCCAACCCGTCAATTTCATAGCCATTCAAACCAAAATACCATTAGAAAAAAATCATGACGCAGGCAACCAACTCCAAGCAAAGCCGGCGAGACCAGATTCTTCAGGCGCTGGCACTGATGCTGGAAGAAGATAGCGGCAAGCGCATCACCACCGCATCGCTGGCCCGTCAGGTAGGCGTTTCCGAAGCCGCCCTGTATCGGCATTTTCCCAGCAAGGCACGCATGTTCGAAGGCTTGATCGAGTTCATCGAGGAGAGCCTGTTCGAACGCATTCGACTCATTCTCGACGAGACCCTGGATGCCTTGCCACGCTGCCACCACATTCTCAAGCTGCTGCTAGGCTTCGCGGAAAAGAACCCGGGGCTGTGCCGGCTGCTCAACGGCGACGCCCTGATCGGTGAGACCCCGCGACTGCGGGCACGCATGAATCAGCTGTTCGAGCGCCTGGAAACCCAGTTGAAGCAGATCCTGCGCGAAGCCGAGCTACGCGAGGGCTTGCGTCCGACACTGCTAGTCTCCTCCGCAGCCAATCTTCTGCTGGCCTTCGTCGAAGGGCGAATCGGGCAGTATGTGCGCAGCGACTTCAAGAGACTTCCCACCTCGAACTGGGACGAGCAATGGCAATTGATGTCCAGAGAACTGCTGATATCGACTACCCCTTCGTCATCTTCACCCTGACAATCTGGGCGCCCGTGCCTTCAAGGGCATAAAAAAATGCCCCTGGCAGGTTGGCCAGAGGCATTATGGGTACGTTCGCGAATGTATCAGGCTACCAAGGCGTCGCCCAACTGATGCCGAATCTTCTTCATGGCGTTCTTTTCAAGCTGACGGATACGCTCGGCAGAAACACCATAGGTATCGGCCAGTTCATGAAGAGTGGCCTTGCTGTCCGTCAACCAACGGCTGCGCAAGATGTCCTGGGAGCGTTCATCCAGGCTCGCCAGTGCAGTTTGCAAACGACGGGTGGAGTCCTCTTCCCAGTCGTTGTCTTCGAGCTGTACCGCTGGATCGAAACGCTCATCGTCAAGATAGTGCGCTGGCGCTTGATAGCCTTGATCCTCTCCTTCAGAGGGAGAGGCATCGAAGCCGGCATCGAAGGCGGACAAGCGCCCTTCCATTTCACGCACCGTCTCGGGCTTGACGTTGAGATCCTTGGCGATCGCATCGACTTCATCGACATTGAGCCAGGCAAGACGTTTTTTTGCGCTGCGCAGGTTGAAGAACAGCTTGCGCTGAGCCTTGGTGGTGGCAACCTTGACAATACGCCAGTTGCGCAACACGAACTCGTGGATCTCGGCCTTGATCCAGTGCACTGCAAAGGAAACCAGACGCACTCCCTGATGCGGATCAAAGCGCTTGACCGCCTTCATGAGGCCGACATTGCCTTCCTGAATCAAATCCGCTTGAGGCAGGCCATACCCGGAATAGCTACGGGCAATATGGACCACGAAACGCAGGTGCGACATGACCAAACGCCGAGCAGCTTCCAGATCGTTGTGATCATACAGCCGAAAGCCGAGTTCACGTTCTTCATCCGCATTGAGTACGGCAATACCATTGACCGCGCGGATGTAACCATTCAGATCCTGGCCGGGTGAAAGCTGGCCAATAGGCTGAAGACTGGTACTCATGCAGAATGTCTCCATGTTGCCTTGAGAAAGGGAAACCAACACTGATTTGCTGGAATAATCGTTAGACTCCTAACATAGTACGCTGACATTAAGACCGCAAATGATAACCGAAGTTCCCCGTTGAAAAGAGTGCGGCCGGCACCACTGCAGTCCAGTCGCGTCAACGTGGTCTTATCTCCTTGAGATGACGATTCACCGCCACCCAACCGCCTAGCCAGCCCAATAGTGTACTCGAAACAAGCAGCGCTGCCGAGCCTTTCCAGTCGAGTCCTGGCACCGTGAAATGGGCACCATAGCTTTGCGCCAATGCCTGTACCGGCGCCGAGAGCCACTGGCCACCTATCCCCAATAATAGCCAGGCCAGCAGGCCACCGCCAAGGCCATACCAGGCACCACTGTAGAGAAATGGCCGGCGTACGAACGCATGGGTCGCTCCGATCAACGTGACTACTTCGATCTCCTGGCGACGATTCTCGACGGACAGACGAATGGTATTGCCAACGATCAACAACACGCCGAAGCCGAACAGTACGCCCAACGCCAGGGTCAAGCGTTGACCCAGCTCCGCCAGACGACGTAATCGTTCGAGCCAGGCCAGGTCGAGACGAACTTCATCAATCCCTGGAATCTCTGCCAGGCGTTCACTCAAACCATGTACCGCCTGGGGCGACGTATCGAGTGGCGCAACCACGATACTGGCCGGCAGCGGATTCGTGCCGAGGCGCATCAAGGCATCTTCCAGCCCCAGCGCCTGTTCGAACTCGACCATGCCTTCCGCTGCGGTTACAAGCCGCGCAGCCGCCACGCCGGTGTGTTCGCGCAACGTGCTGGCCATCTGCATGGCCTCGCTTTCTTGCATGGTGGTATCAAGATACACCGTCAGGCTCGCGCTTTCCTCGAGTCCCGCATCCAGCAACCGGGCACTGTCCAGGGTCAGCCACAATGCACACGGCAAGATCAAGGCGACACCGATTGCCAGCATTGTCATCAAGCTACCCAGAGGGCGCCGCACCAATCGCCGCATACTATCCAGCGCCATGGCCCGGTGATGACGCGCCCAGGCCCGCAACTGGCTGTTCACGCCGGTGCGCTGGCTGCGGGCGCCTCGCCTCGGTTTCGTCTGCCGTGACCCTTGCCCTTGCTGACGCTGGTTCGATGGAGGCGTTCTGGCGGCGCTCATGAAGCCTCCTCGACGGTGGCATCGTCACCGGTCAGGCGGCCATCGCTAAGCTTCAGGACCCGATGATGCAACCGGGCAATCAGGGCCAGATCGTGACTGGCAATCATGATCGTGGTGCCGATGCGGTTGAAATCCTCGAACAGGCGCATGATGTCGGCGGATAATTGCGGGTCCAGGTTGCCGGTGGGCTCGTCGGCAAGTAGCAATGCCGGCTTGTTGACCACCGCCCGGGCGATGCCGATACGCTGCTGCTCGCCGCCGGACAGCTCGATGGGCAAGGCCCTTTCACGATGCAGCAGCCCCACCTTGTCCAGCGCCGCTCGTACACGACGGGCCGCCTCCTGAGGCTCCACCCCCTGAATCTGCAGGGGGAGTGCCACGTTGGCAAAGACATTCCGATCGAACAACAGCTGGTGATCCTGAAAGACCACACCGATCTGACGGCGATAGAACGGAATCTGGCTGGTATGCAGCCGGTCGATATCGTGCCCGGCAACCAGTATTCTTCCCCGAGTGGGACGTTCGAGCCGCATGAGAAGGCGCAGAAGCGAACTCTTTCCGGCGCCGGAATGGCCGGTGAGAAAGACCATCTCACCCCGCCGGATGCGAAAATCGATGTTGGCCAATGCATCGAAACGCCCGCCGTAACGCTTGCCGACATGCTCGAAACGGATCATCCAGCATTCTCGTCTTCACGGGAAAACAGCGCCGCCACGAAATCCTGGGCCACGAAAGGACGTAGATCATCCACGGTTTCACCAACGCCGATGAAGCGGATCGGTATGGCTTTCTGTTTGGCCAGGGCGAAGATGATGCCCCCCTTGGCGGTGCCATCGAGCTTGGTCAAGGTGATACCGGTTACCGGGATCGCTTCGTCGAAAGTGCTGACCTGGGCAAGAGCATTCTGGCCGGTGCCGGCATCCAGTACCAACATCACCTCCTGGGGTGCGGACTCATCCAGCTTCGCCATCACTCGGCGTACCTTCTTGAGCTCCTCCATCAGATGGCCCTTGTTATGCAGTCGTCCTGCGGTGTCGGCGATCAATACATCGATCTTGCGCGCCTTGGCTGCCGCCAGAGCGTCGTAGATTACCGAGGCGCTGTCGGCGCCGGTATGCTGAGCCACTACCGGCACCTTGTTGCGCTCGCCCCAGACCTTCAACTGCTCCACCGCTGCGGCGCGAAAGGTATCGCCGGCGGCCAGCATGACGCTGCGCCCCTCCGCCTGAAAACGCTTGGTCAACTTGCCGATGGTGGTGGTCTTGCCCACGCCGTTGACCCCCACCATAAGAATGACGAACGGCCCCTCGCCCTTGGGCGGCAGGGTCAGTGGCGTTGCCACCGGCGCCAGCAAATCCGTCAGCTCTTCCTGCAGCGCGCGGTATAGTGCCTGGGGCTCCTTGAGCTCCTTGCGGGATACCCGTGCGGAAAGTCGGTCGATGATCTCGCTGGTGGCTTCGATGCCCACATCCGCTATCAGCAGTTGGGTCTCGAGATCCTCCATGAGCTCATCATCGATCTGCTTCTTGCCCATGAATAGATCGGCGATGCCGTCGGTCAGATTGGCCCGGGTCTTGCCCAGCCCTGACTTGATGCGGGCGAACCAGCCCTGCTTCTCTGCACGCGCCCCGTCCTGAGCCGGCGGCACCTGAGTTGATGACGAGGTGATGCTGGCGTCCTGCTCGGCAGTGGCCGAAACCCCAGGTGAGTTATCGATGTCGGCTTGCTCGCGCAGCTCCTGGTGCGCTTCCGCAGCCGCCTGAGCCAATACCGCCGCCTTTGCTTCGTTCTCGCCAGCGTTATCGGGTTCGGGCGAAATGGCATCCTCGGCGCGAATTTCGTCCAACGGCCGAATCTCTTCATCGGGACGAGGCGCTTCGTAAGCCAGGTTCTCCCGTGGCGTTTCGACGGGTATCTCATCCAGGGCGCTATGCGCCTCCCCCGGGATCAGCTTGTCATCGTCGAGCGCTTCCCGAGCAGCGTCGCGCTCGAGCGCATCCGGCTGATAAGCGGTGGTCTGCTGGGTAGCGGGATCATGCTCCCGTACCGCTTCTCTAGCAGTAGCCTCCTCATCGACCTTTTGCCCTTCGGCATCGATCGCCTGGGATTCCAGTGCGTCCTGCTGGTCGGAGTCCTGCTTCTTCTTACGCTTCAAAAAACCGAACATGGGCGAATTCTGTCAGTTGAAAGATGAATAATGGCAATATCCTATCACTGTGCACTATCGCTGTAGACTAGCGCCGAGGACTATCACTTTCATCGGCCCCCTCGTACAATCTGCCGATCATGAATCGCCGTCGCTCTTCCACCCCTCGCCCCAGCCGCATGACTCCCGCCAGCTCCCGTGGCAAGGGCGGCGGTAAGCTGCGCATCATCGGTGGCAAGTTTCGGCGTCGCTTGCTACCGGTACCGGAGCATCCGGGGCTGCGCCCGACCCCGGACCGGGTGCGGGAAACGCTGTTCAACTGGTTGGCCCTCGAGCTTGGGGGTCGCCGCGTACTCGATCTGTTCGCCGGCACCGGCGCCCTAGGCCTGGAAGCGCTTTCCCGGGGCGCGCAGGACGCTCTGTTCGTCGAGGGGAATGCCAAGGTGGCCAATACGCTCAGGACGAATCTGCTGACCCTGGACGCTCCAGGCCAGGTAGTCACTCGCGATGCGCTAGCACTCTTGAACGACTCGCCTCAGCCTTTCGACATCGTCTTTCTTGACCCCCCTTTTCGTCAGGGACTGGCCGGCAATGCCTGTGGCTTGCTTGAACGGCTGGGTTGGCTGAACGACGAGGCCTGGATTTATGTGGAGACCGAAGCAGCGTTGCCACTAGAATCACCGACAACCTGGAAACTGCACCGCGAAGTGATGGCGGGAGAGAGCCATGGCCGGCTTTACCGTCGCGTTGCGTCGCCACCTTGAGACGCTTGCCGAGCCCCTTCGCGCAGCGTAGGCTGAACGGCTGCAGGACGCCCCCAGAGTATCCTTTAGACCGAACAACACCCCTTCAGAGAACTGCAAGACATCAGGAGAACAGGATGAGCATCGAACTTTTCAATCAGCTGGAGCAGAAGGTCACCAATGCGGTGGAGTCGCTCGAGATGCTGAAGATGGAAAGCGACGAGTTACGCGAGGAAAACGCCCGACTCAAGCAGGAACACCAGGAGTGGGAACGGCGCCTGAATGGCTTGCTGGAGAAGTTTCGCGAACTGGAAAGCACGGAGAACAGCGAAACCAGCTTTTCATGATTCCTGAAACAGGTTCGCCGCTGATGTCATGACCCATCAGCGGTAGCAAGACAGCGCGACATCAATAGCGCATCCTCGCGCTGTCCTGCTTTCAGAGCCTGTCCCGACGCGTAATACCCGCGACGTCGGGCATCCACCGAGAACCCTTGCTGCTCATACAGCGTACGGGCCGCCTGATTCGTTGCCCTGACTTCGAGCAGCAAACGTTCACTGCCCCAGCGCACCGCTTCCGCGATCACCACTCCAAGCAAGGCCCGAGCGATACCGCGTCGACGAACCCTGGGATCGACGGTGATGGCCTGCAATTCCGCCTCGAAGGGCAATCGATAGACTACCGCGTAGCCCACCAGATCATTATCCTCGAAAGCTCCCCACAGGGCTGCACGCTCATCCTCGAAGGCATCCTGAAGCTGAGCGCAAGACCAGGGATGCTGCTGCCCGGCATTCTCGATGGCGATCACTCGTGGCAACCACTGTGACGTCAACGGCTCAAGGTGGGGCGTCATCAACATCCGGTCCACCCTGCGCCGCCTGATGCCAAGCCTTGTGCCACTCCCCAAGGATCGGCCATAACCCTCGCTTGGCCTCCGCTGACTGGGCAAGTGCTTGCAATGACGGCCCCTGCCAGCCCGGAATAGCCAGCAGACGGCACTGGCGCTCCTGCAGATTCAGCACTGAGTCCAATGCAGTGTCTTCCCCGAAGAGCAACAGGCGCTCGGGACGCCAGCCGCGCCGGCGACGACCTTCGATGAAGGCCCGCAGACCATCCCGGGCCTCTTCCAGGGGAGCTTCAACGGGCATGCCTTCCATCATCGGCCAATCGAAGGCCTGGAAGTCGAGCGCCGTACCGGGCGTGATATGCGCCGCTTGCAACAGATTGGCCAGCAGTTGCCTGGACTGGACATCTACCGACTCACGCCCTGGCAGCATTATCAGCCAACGCCCATCCAGAGCGGCAATCTGCAATGAAAAACGCAGGGAAACCTGGGCAGACTGGGCATCCAAATCTGGAGTTCGGGCAGATGCTTCTGGTCCGGCCCCGGGAGCGTGCGGCGGAATCTCGTTGCTGGCGCTTTCGTCATTACCTTCGTTGCCATGACCCTCAAAGCCATTGTCATCCAATAGCGCCCGAGCTCGCCGGGCCTGGCCCAAGGGTGTCGCTGTAGAGGGAGACGAGAATGGAGCATTGCTCGGTGACGATGCCGCCGAAGAAAGCGGACGATTCTGATTGTTTTCAGGCAACCCCTCCTCGCGAGAGGCCTCCCCGAGCAACGCCTGCAAGCGCTGGGCCGGAGGTTGGCTCGGCACGGTCTCGGGCTCGAGCCATTCACATTGAAGCGTGGGCGCCGCATTGGGCAGCCGATAACGACTCACCCAGGCGGTCAAGCCCATGGCGTCGAGATAGTGGGAGCGCAGCGGCTCTTCGATCACTAGCGACCACCGCCCCGGCAGTTGGGTGAGTCGGGGCTGACGCCGCTCCGGGCAGCCCACTCCTGCGGAGTATACAAGTGCAATGCCAGGGCATGTACCGGCCCCGCCAATTCGTCGGCAAGCACCGCATAGACCTGCTGATGGCGCTTGACCGGCATTAGTCCTTCGAAGCGTGACGAGGCCAGGATCACCTTGAAATGCGTCTCGGAATTGGGTGGCACGCTGTGCATGTGGCTCTCGTTCTCAACGGCAAGATAGCCTGGGTCGAGCGTCTGTAACTTGTCTTCGATACGTGCCTGAACACTCATGGAATCGACCTCCATTCGCTTGGTCATCCAATGCTTGGCGCTTTAAGAAGCCTCATTGTAACGCCTCATCCGCTTGCGGGCGATGACCCGCCTGCGATCTCTTTACCACGCCACCGCCCGAATACCGACGAGCAACGCCATCAGGGTACAGAATATCAGCACGATGACGGCGACTCGGCGCCGTGGTCCGGGTAAACCATCATCCCCCACGCGGATTTTGAAAAGTCGGCTCATGACACAAGAAAACCCGGCAAAGCCGGGCTTGGAAATCGTTGTCTATAAAACAGACCACCTGGTCGCGCTAGTCCTAATCCGCATCCAGCAGCAACGCATCGTCTATTTCGGCAATTTCCAGCGGTGTTTCATCATCAAGATCGACGGACAGGAAGCTGTACTCGACCCGGAGGAAGCGCTGGAACAACGACCAGTCATGGGTTTCCGGCCATTGGCGCTCATCCTCTTCCCAGGCCCGCAGTTCGCTCTCGAGAATTTCCCTATGGCGTTCCCGCACAAAGGCGGAAAGCGCTTCCGGGCTATCCATCTCGGGAATCAGATAGACGGTGCTTTCACGATCGATATCATCGAGGGTCAGGTCATCGTCGCCAACCGTGGGTTCCAGCGAGTTGATCCAGTCAACAAACTCTTGTGTGGGCTTGATGCTCAGGGCTGAGCGGTTGAGCAGTTTCATCGGACTCTCCTCGACATGCGCGCCTCGACATCGAAACGACGTCCATTATGGGCGCAAGTGCGGCGGGTTACCATCGTCGAAATGGAGCAATCTTGCCAGCCTCGCGACATGAGAGAAGCGAGCGCAGCTTTTACTCCACCTCGGGGCGCATGGCCGGAAACAGCAAAACATCCCGAATCGAGGGACTATCGGTGAACAGCATCACCAGCCTGTCGATGCCGATGCCCTCGCCTGCGGTTGGCGGCAGCCCGTATTCCAGCGCGCGTACGTAGTCCGCGTCGTAATACATCGCCTCCAGATCACCGGCATCCTTCTCCGCCACCTGGGCCTTGAAGCGCTCCGCCTGATCCTCGGCGTCGTTGAGCTCCGAGAAGCCATTGGCAATCTCGCGCCCGCCGACGAAAAACTCGAAGCGATCCGTGACGAAAGGATTGGCGTCGTTGCGCCGCGCCAGCGGGCTGACCTCCGCAGGGTATTCGGTGATGAAGGTCGGCTGGTCGAGCTTCGACTCGGCGACCTCCTCGAAGATTTCGGTCTGCAGCTTACCCAACCCCCAGCCCTCCTTGACCGAGATTCCCAGACGCTCGGCGGTAGCCTTGGCCGCCTCGAAAAGATCGATATCGCTTTCCCCGATGGGTTGCTCCAGTTGCCCACCATGCTCGAGGATCGCCTGGCGCAGGGTCAGGCGCCGGAACGGCTGGCCGAGATCATACTCAGTGCCCTGATAGGTCAGCACGCTGGTATTCAATACCTCTTGCGCCACCTGGCGCACCATCTCCTCGGTGAGATCGAGAAGGTCACGATAATCCGCATAGGCCCAGTAGAACTCCAGCATGGTGAACTCGGGGTTATGCCGCGTCGACAGGCCTTCGTTTCTGAAATTGCGATTGATTTCGAAGACCCGCTCGAAGCCACCCACCACCAGGCGCTTGAGATACAGCTCCGGGGCGATGCGCAGGTACATGTCCATGTCCAGCGCATTGTGGTGAGTGATGAACGGGCGCGCCACCGCGCCACCGGGGATCGGCTGCAGCATCGGCGTCTCGACCTCCATGAAGCCTCGCGCCTCGAAGAAACGGCGAATCGCCGAGACCACCCCGGCGCGTACCTCAAACGCCCGGCGCGACTCAGGATTCATGATCAGGTCGACGTAACGCTGGCGGTAGCGCGCCTCCATGTCGGTGAGGCCATGAAACTTGTCCGGCAGCGGGCGCAGGCTCTTGGTCAGCAGCTTCGCCTCGACCATCATCACGTACAAATCACCCTTGCCGGATTTATGCACCGGGCCGCGGGCGGCAACGATATCGCCGATGTCCCAGCTCTTGATGTCTTCGAGCACCTCATCAGGCAGGCCCTTCTTGTCGACATAGAGCTGAATCTGCCCCGAGACGTCCTGAATCACCAGAAACGGCCCGCGCTTGCGCAGGATGCGTCCGGCCACTGCGGCCTGGCGGCTGCGGCTTTCCAGCTCGGCCTTGTCGAACTCGCCCAGTTCGGCCTGTAGCTCGGCGGCCAGGCTGTCGCGGCGGAAGTCGTTGGGAAAGGCGCTTTCGCCCTGCTCGGCTGCCTGCTCGCGACGCGCGGCCAGCTTGGCCCGGCGCTCCGCGATCAGATGGTTTTCATCCTGTTGAGGGGAATCCTGATTCGCCATTGCTCTGCCTGTGAGTAAAAAGTCTCAAATACGAAAACTGTTCCATCCAAACTCTCGGAACCGTCGTGAGCGCCGCCGAGACAAGGCGGACCTCGGCGAGCAAGCGCAGTTGACTGGAGTGTCAATGAGCATTTTGAGGCGAGGTCCAACGCCATATTCGGCAAGCGCAACAGGTTCTACAACCCCTGTTTCAAGCTGGCCACGATGAACTGATCCAGATCGCCGTCGAGCACCTTGTCGCAGTTGCTCGACTGAACGCCGGTGCGCAGATCCTTGATGCGCTGATCGTCCAGCACGTAGGAGCGAATCTGGCTGCCCCAGCCGATATCCGCCTTGCTGTCCTCCGCCTGCTGCTTAGCGGCATTGCGCTTCTCCATCTCATGCTCCCACAATCTCGCCTTGAGCTGCTTCATGGCGAAATCCCGGTTGGCGTGCTGGCTGCGCTGGCTCTGGCAGGCCACCACGATGCCGGTGGGCTCATGGGTGATCCGTACCGCAGAATCCGTGGTGTTGACGTGCTGGCCACCGGCGCCGCTGGAGCGATAGGTGTCGGTACGCAGATCCGCCGGGTTGATCTCGACCTCGAAACTGTCGTCGATCTCCGGCGACAGAAACACCGAGGCAAAGGAGGTATGCCGACGGCCACCAGAATCAAACGGACTCTTGCGCACCAGGCGGTGCACGCCGGTCTCGGTGCGCAGCCAGCCGAAGGCATAGTCGCCCTGGACATGGATCGTCGCGGACTTGATGCCCGCCACTTCACCGCCGGAGAGCTCGACGATCTCCGCCTTGAAACCGTGATGCTCCGCCCAGCGCAGATACATGCGCAGCAGCATGTTGCCCCAGTCCTGGGCCTCTGTGCCGCCAGAGCCGGCCTGTATGTCGAGATAGGCGTTGTTGGCGTCCATCTCGCCGGAGAACATGCGGCGGAACTCGAGTTTCTCCAAGGCCGCCTCGAGCTGGCCAAGCTCCTTGTTGACCTCCTCGACGGTGCCTTCGTCTTCCTCCATCACCGCCAGCTCGAGCAGCTCCGCGTTATCCTTGAGCCCTTGATCCAGCTCATCGATGGTGGCGACGATCTGCTCCAGGCTGGCGCGCTCCCTGCCCAGCTTCTGGGCGTAGTCCGGGTCGTTCCAGACATTCGGATTCTCGAGTTCCCGGGTGACTTCCTCTAGCCGGTCTTTCTTCTCGGCATAGTCAAAGATACCCCCTCAGGACATCCGTCCGTTCGGACAGGTCCTTGATGAGGTTGGTGATCGGATTGATCTCTTGCATGGTCGTCCTGTTTGGCGTCCTGCGGTTGGATTAAAAAGCCGTTCATTGTAGCCAACCGAGGCTTGACCGTCATCCTGCCTACCGCCTCACCGGCAACCGTCAACCGGTGGCAGTGATTTTTAATGTCAGAAACCTACTACCATAGTGGAATACGCTACGCCATATTCATCCTAGACAAGCATGTTTCCGAAAAGAGAAGATTAGAAAAACCTTCTCTCTTCAGTATAAGCCCGTTGATGACCACTCTTTGGCCGACACGAACAAGGATGACAAGATGCCGAATTTTCGCCGTTCCCTGTTGAGCGCTCTAGCGCTCTCAACCAGCCTGCTCGCCACCACACTACCGGCTCAGACGTTGGATATCGGCGTCATGGGAGAGCTTGCCTCCTTCGACGCCTCTCAGGTTTCCGGCGGGGTCTGGGAATCCCAAGTGCTGATGGACGTCTACGAAGGCCTGGTCAAGAAGGCACCAGACGGCGGGATCCTGCCGGGCATGGCAACCTCCTGGGACGCCTCCGAGGATGGCAAGACCTATACCTTCCAGATGCGTGAGGGCGCCAAGTGGTCCGACGGCGAGCCGGTCACCGCCGAGGACTTCGTGTTCGGCTGGCGTAACATGCTGGACCCGGAAAACGCTTCCAAGTACGCCTACATGCTTTATCCAGTGGTCAATGCCAAGGCGGTCAACGTCGGCGATAAACCCCTTGATGCCCTGGGCGTGAAGTCCCTCGACGATGGCAAGACCTTCCAGGTCACCCTCAACTCGCCGACCCCCTACTTCATTCAACTGCTGACCCACTACACAGCCTACCCGGCCCCCAAGCACACCGCCGAGAAGTACGGCAAGCAGTGGGTAAAGCTTGGCAACATCGCCACGAACGGTGCCTTCAAGCCCACGGAGTGGGTGTCCCAGTCGCGTATTACCGCAGTCAAGAACCCGCAGTACTACGAAGCTGATCAGGTCGCCCTCGATCAGGTCAACTATCACACCACGGAAGACCGCAATGCTGGCATTTCGCGTTTTCGCGCCGGGGAGTTCGATATTCTTAGAGACTACCCCTCCAGCCGCTATCAGTGGCTGAGGGACAATCTGCCGGACGCCACCCACATGGCGCCGTATCTCGGCTCCTACTACTATGTACTCAATCACCGCGAAGGGCGTCCCACCGCGGACAAGCGGGTGCGCGAGGCGCTGAATCTAGCGGCGCGGCGCGACGTGATCTCCAAGCAGATCATGGCCGGCACCTTCCTGCCATCACGCTCTTTCGTGCCCAAGGGTACCGACAACTACGATGTCCAGACCATGGAACTGGGCGAGGACATGGATGCGCGCATGGCGAAGGCCAAGAAATTGCTCGAAGAAGCCGGCTACGGCCCGAGCAATCCCCTCCATCTGCGCCTGCGCTATAACACTTCGGATGAGCACAAGAAGATCGCCATTGCCATGGCCGCCATGTGGCGCCCCTTGGGTATCAACGTCGAGATGGTCAATTCAGAGGCCACGGTGCACTACCAGACCATTCAGGAAGGCGACTTCGACGTGGCCCGGGCCGGCTGGATCGCCGACTACAACGACGCCGAGAACTTCCTGACCCTGCTACGTAGTGGTGTCGGCAACAACTACGGCGCCTATTCCAATCCCGATTTTGATGCTCTGTTGGACAAGGCCGCCACCACCCTGGACGCCGAGGAGCGCGAGAAGATCCTCGAGCAGGCGGAGCAGGTCGCCATGGACGACTACGCCCTGGTGCCGCTGCTCTACTACGTGTCGCGCAACCTGGTGAATCCAAAGATGTCTGGCTGGGAGAACAATGTCTCCGACGACCATCCATCTCGCTGGATCAGTATCGCCGAGTAATCTCTTTTTCTCCCTACGCTAACTCACGCAACGCGACGCGGGAAAACAGGACTTCATGCTGAGCTATATTCTCAAGCGTTTGCTGATGGCGATTCCGACCCTGTTGATCGTCATCACCCTCTCGTTTTTCCTGATGCGTATCGCCCCGGGCGGCCCTTTCGACGGCGAGCGCCAATTGCCACCGGAGATCGAGGCCAACCTGATGGCCGCCTATCATCTCGACGAACCACTGCCCATGCAGTACCTGCGCTACATGGGCAACCTGCTGCAAGGGGACTTCGGCCCCTCCTTCAAGAACAAGGATTTCTCCGTCACCGATCTGATCGCCCAAGGCTTTCCGGTCAGTCTGGAGCTGGGTTTCTGGGCCATCCTGCTGGCGCTGGTGATCGGTCTGCCTCTCGGCATCATTGCCGCCTTGAAGCGCAATACCGCCCTGGACTACGCAGTGATGGGCACGGCATTGGCGGGTATCGCCGTGCCCAACTTCGTCATCGCCCCCGTCCTGGCGCTGGTGTTCGGCGTGACGCTTGCCTGGTTGCCGGTGGGGGGCTGGAACGGGGGTGCCTGGCAGAACATGGTGCTGCCGGTGATCGCCCTGTCGATTCAGCAGATCGCCTACATTGCTCGCATGATGCGCGCCTCGATGATCGAGGTACTGGGCAGCCACTTCATCCGTACCGCCCGGGCCAAGGGACTCTCCGAGTCCAAGGTGATATTGCGCCATGCGCTGCAGCCAGCGCTTCTGCCGGTGCTCTCCTATCTGGGGCCAGCCATCGCCGGCATCATCACCGGCTCCGTGGTCATCGAGCAGATCTTCGGCATCCCTGGCATCGGGCGCTATTTCGTGCAGGCGGCGCTGAATCGCGACTACACCCTGGTGATGGGCACGGTAGTGTTCTACGGCGCCCTGATCGTGCTGCTCAATCTGATTGTGGACCTGCTCTATTCGGTGCTCGATCCGCAAATCCGCTATGACGACTGATGCCCATGACCACTAACTCAACCCCCTACAGCGGCGAAAATCTACCCGCGGGCAGCCCCAATCCCCCGTCTCGACCGGACCCAAACGTGGCCGGCGAAAAAGGTCAGAGCCTGGGCCGGGAGGCCTGGCGGCGCCTGAAACAGAACAAGGCGGCCATGGCAAGCCTGTGGCTTCTGATCGTGATCGCCCTTGCCTGTCTCGTCGGTCCCTATCTGCTGCCCTGGGGCTTGGCAGAAGTGGACTGGAACGCCTTCAACGTAGCGCCCACCTTGGAAGGAAGCCATTTTCTCGGCACCGATGCCAACGGTCGCGACCTGCTTGCCCGCACTCTCTACGGCGGGCGCGTGTCGCTTTCGGTGGCGCTGGTTGCCACCCTGGTCAGCCTGGTAATCGGCGTGCTTTACGGCGCCATTGCCGGCTATAAAGGCGGTCGTACCGACAATCTGATGATGCGCTTCGTCGATATCATGTATTCGCTGCCCTTCATGTTTCTGGTGATCCTGTTGATGGTGGTGTTCGGGCGCAACATCTTCCTGATCTATGCCGCCATCGGCGCGGTGGAGTGGCTCGACATGGCGCGCATCGTGCGCGGTCAGACCCTGGGACTCAAGCGCCGGGAGTTCGTCGAGGCCGCCCATGCACTCGGGGTCAGCAACCGCGCCATCATCACTCGCCACATGATCCCCAATGCCATCGGCCCGGTGATCATCTACGTCACCCTCACCGTGCCCAAGGTGATACTGCTGGAAAGTTTTCTCTCGTTTCTCGGTCTCGGCGTTCAGGAACCCTTGACCAGTTGGGGCGTGCTGATCAGCGAAGGCACCGACATGATGCAAAGCGCGCCCTGGATGCTGCTGGTGCCGGCGGTATTCCTGGCGCTAACGCTGTTCTGCCTGAACTTCCTTGGCGATGGGCTGAGAGATGCCCTCGATCCCAAGACCCGCTAGAGGAGCGAAAAATGCCTGCGCCCACGCATACCTCACTACTCGACATCGACGACCTGTGCGTCGACTTTCATCTGCCGGATGGCAGTGTGTCGGCGGTCAAGCATGTCAGTCTAAGCATCAAGGAAGGCGAGACCCTGGCCCTGGTGGGCGAATCTGGCTCCGGCAAGTCCGTGACCAGTACCGCAATTTTGCGCCTGCTGCCGGAACTGGCCGGCATTCGCGGCGCGATCCGCTTTCACGGCGAGAACCTGCTCGACGCCTCCAATCGATGCATGCGCGAACTTCGCGGCGACCGTATTGCCACGATCTTTCAGGAGCCCATGACCTCTCTCAATCCGCTGCATCGTATCGGCGATCAGGTTGCGGAGGTGCTGCGCCTGCATCGCGGTCTGCGGGGCAAGCGCGCTAGAACGCGGGTAATCGAGCTGCTTGAACAGGTCGACATCCCGGAGCCGGCCCGCCGGGTGAAAAGCTATCCTTACGAGCTTTCCGGGGGGCAACGCCAGCGGGTGATGATCGCCATGGCGCTGGCCTGCGAGCCGGAATTGCTGATCGCGGATGAGCCCACCACCGCCTTGGATGTCACCGTGCAGGCGCAGATCCTCAGTCTGCTTAAAGAGCTACAAAGCCGCTATGGCATGGCGATCCTGTTCATTACCCACGACCTGGGTATCGTGCGCCACTTTGCCGATCGGGTCTGCGTGATGCGCCAGGGCGAACTGCTCGAACAAGGCACCACAAAAGAGGTTTTTGCCAATCCACAACATGCCTACACCCGCGCCTTGATCGATGCCGAACCCAGTGGCAGCAAGGCACCAGTGCCCGAGGATAGCCCGGTGCTGCTCGAGGCCGATCATGTGCAGGTGCGCTTCACCACCAAGCGACGCTGGTTCGGTCACAACGATTACTTCGAAGCGGTGCGCGGCATCGATATAACACTCAAGCGCGGCCAGACTTTAGGCATCGTCGGCGAATCCGGTTCCGGCAAGTCGACCCTGGGGCGAGCTCTGTTGCGCCTGCTCAAGAGCCAGGGCGAGATCCGCTTCGACGACAGCGATATTTCCCACCTGGAGGCGGCGGCCATGCGCCCCCTGCGCAAGCGCATGCAGGTGGTATTTCAGGACCCTTTCGGCTCATTGTCGCCGCGTCTGACCGTCGGCGAGATCGTCGGCGAAGGCCTGCGGGTGCATCACCCGGAACTCAAGCGCGCCGAGCGGGACCGGCGGGTGCAAGAGGCGCTCAAGGAAGTGGCGCTGGACCCAGCCATGCGCAAGCGCTACCCCCATGAGTTTTCCGGCGGTCAGCGTCAGCGCATCGCCATCGCCCGTGCTCTAGTGCTCAAGCCGGAATTCCTGCTGCTTGATGAACCCACCTCGGCGCTGGATCGCTCCGTACAGGCCACGGTGATAGAGCTGCTGCGAGAACTGCAACGCAAGCACGATCTCACCTATCTGTTCATCAGCCATGATCTGGCGGTGGTACGCGCCCTGGCGGACAGCGTGTTGGTGATGAAAGAGGGCCAGGTCGTCGAACAGGGTACGACCCGAGAGTTGTTCGACAACCCTCGTGAAGCCTACACCCGGGAGCTAATGCGAGCAGCGTTCTTGAGCGATGCGGCCTGAAATCGCCAATCAAGAAAAACCCGGCGCGTGGCCGGGTTTGGTATTGGTGAGCTTCCGCGATTAGTTAGAAGCGATAGGTTGCCTGGGCGCCGAAGCCATGAGCTTCGTTCTTGTAATCTGCACGATAGTTGGAGGTGACGGCTGGAGAACCGCCGAAGCTGTCGGTCTTGGTCTGTTCGATCGAGGTGCCGCGCTCGGTCAAATAGGAGTAGGCGACATCGAAAGTCAGGTCGGCAATGGGTGTCCAACCGGCGCCCAGGGAGAAGATACGCCGATCATCCGAAGGAATGCGCACGCTGCGGGTGTCGTCCTGGGTCGGTGTCTGGTCGATGCTCAGTCCAGCGCGTAATACCCACGCCGGATTGAGCTGATATTCACCACCCACGGCGTAAGCCCAGGCGTTCGAATAACTCTGCTCTTCGTTGGTCACTTCTCCTCGCGCTTCGCCGGTCACCAGGATGCGCTCGAAGCGGCTCCAGCGCGACCAGGATGCGCCCAGCATCAGCTTGAAGTTATCACTCATCTGCTGGGTGACAGAAAAATTGATCGTCTCCGGCGTCGTCAGATCAAGCTCCGCATCGTCCCTGACGCTGATCGGCAGCCCTTTCACATCTGCCTTGAAGTCGCCCTCGAGGGTGTAATCCACCTTTGAGCGATAGGTCAGGCCCAGAGTGGTTTCCGGCACTGGACGATAGATCACGCCGAGATTGTAGCCCCAGGCCTCATCGTCGCCTTCCACCCGGGAATCCGCCTCTGTTCGTCCCAATGGGGTAACCAGCGGTACCTGACGCTGCAGCTCGCCATCGACCCGGTTGTAGGTAACTCCGGCCCCCACGGACCACTGATCGTTGAAGCGATAGGAGAGTGTGGGCTGGGCGCTGACGACCCTCACTTCGGTGTAGTTGCCCTGGTTGCGGCCTTGGAAAGAGTCTTCGTAATCCGTGTTGGAGCCAAAAGGCGCGTAGACACCAAAACCGAAGGCTAGCCGCTCATTGATCGGCTGGGCGTAGAAAGCAAACGGAATGAACTTGTTCGGCACCATATCCCCATCGTTGGTGCCTTGAACCGGCAATGTCGCCCTCCCAAAGGCAGGACTCGTCTGGGTGGCCTGTGCATTGTCGATATCCGAACTGACGTCCAGATAGGTACCCCCAGCGCTTATCTGAGCCCGATCGAGAAACGACATGCCTGCCGGGTTGCCAAAGACGATGGTGGCATCCTGAACGTTTGAGCTGCGCCCCGCGTGGCCATACCCCTGGCCGCTGACGCTCTGTTCGTTGAGCTGAAAGCCCCCGGCCATGGCGTGTGAAGAAAACGCAGTGGCGGCTGTGGCGATAGCGAGGGTGAGCTTGTTGATCTTGTTATGCATTGCGCGCGTCCTGTTCCCATGAAAACGTAGGTTCTTATCGTATTATCGGCAAATGACGAGATACTTAATGGTTTTGACTGATCGCCATGAACAAGTCAAGGTCAAACGTACGTTTCAATCACTTGCGTCATTAGCAATTAGTCGTAGTGCCTCGATTTCTGCTTCAGCGACTTGTCTTCAACAACCGCCCGTGCATTCCCGCATCTTGACCATTGGGTAACACACAGGTTTTACACTGTTGGTATGTCAGCTTGGTGCGGAGATAAATCATGAAGGTCAGCGAACTGGCCAGGAACGCAGGCGTAACCGCCGAAACGGTGCGTCACTATACCCGTGAAGGGCTGCTGCAACCCTGCCGCGACCCGGAAAACGGCTATCAGCTTTACGACGGTGATTCGCTCAATCGGCTGCGTTTCATCCAGCGAGCCCGCACGCTGGGATTCAGCGTGCGGGAGATCGGCGAGATTCTCGCCCATGCGGATCACGGTGATTCACCCTGCCCGCTGGTACGGGATCTTTTGGCGCAACGGCTACCGGAAATTCAAGCGCGCATCATCGAGCTTCAGGCGCTGGCTGAACGCATGGAACAGGCACTGACCGCCTGGCAGGACATGCCGGACGGCACCCCGGACGGGCACAGCCTGTGTCGTTTGATCGAAAGCTTTCCCGAGTCTTCCCCGCATGCTTCCACTAAAGAGCCTCACAAGGAGGGTGTATGACCACTGCCCTGCTGGAGCGTTACGTGCCCAGCATCAATTGCCAGGGCTGCGTGAGCAAGATCCGCCGTACCCTGCAAGCCGAGGATGAATCCGCCGAGGTCACGGGATTCCCGGACGACAAGCGGGTCGAGATCGCGAGCCGCCTTGACGCGCAGCGTGTCGATGCACTGCTTGCGGAAGCGGGCCATCCGCCTCGGGAACGCGGCGCGGCCAGTGTCGAAGAAGAGAGCGAAGAGGACGCCACCGTATCTTCCACCGACGTCGAGGCTACTCCCACGGCTAACGCAGCAAAGGTCACCGACATCGATCAGCGACTGGCGATCTCCGGCATGACCTGCGCGGGCTGCGTCAATACCGTGCAAAAGGCACTCAAGGCGACGCCTGGGGTTACCCATGCTCAGGTCAATTTCGGCAACCACACCGCGGAGGTGAGTGGCGACGCCTCTCTCGAGCGATTGATCAAGGCGGTGGAAGACGTGGGCTACGGCGCCAGTGCCATCGAGGATCTGCGCCAGGCTCAGCAGACCAAGCAGGAACAGGATGCCCGGGAGTACAAGAAGCGCCTGCGAGGCAGTGCTCTATCCCTTGGCCTGGGCGTGCCTCTGATGATCCTGATGTTCATCTACCATCCTGCCCCCCAGGGCTGGGGCAAACTGTTCTGGCTGGTGGTGGGCGTGTTGAGTCTGGGAGTGCTGGTGGGACCCGGACGGCACTTCTTCGTCAACGCCTGGAAGACCTTCACCCAGCATCAGGCCAACATGGATACCCTGATTGCCTTGGGCACCGGCGCTGCCTGGCTCTACTCCATGGTGGTCGTGCTGTTTTCCGACTGGCTGCCGGAGGTCGCTCAGGGCGTCTACTTCGAGGCCTCGGCCATGGTGATTGGTCTGATCCTGCTGGGTCAAGCCATGGAGCTGAAGGCCCGTGGGCGCACCAGCGATGCGTTGAAGCGCTTGCTGGATCTGCAGAGCAAGACCGCTCGGGTGATTCGCGATGGCCAGGAGCAGGAGGTCGCCCTTGATGAAGTACGCCAAGGCGATCGGCTTCGCGTTCGACCCGGAGAGCGGCTGCCTGTGGATGGCGAGGTAGAAGAGGGTTCGAGCTATATCGACGAATCCATGCTCACCGGGGAACCCGATCCGGTGGCCAAGCAGGAAGGCAGTGAGGTCAGCGCCGGCACGGTCAACGGCCGCGGCGGCCTGGTGTATCGCGCGACTCGGGTCGGTGACGATACCCGCTTGGGTCAGATCACCGAACAGGTGGCGAAGGCCCAGAATTCACGGCCACCCATCGGCAAGCTGGCGGATCAGGTATCCGCCATCTTCGTGCCCAGCGTGATGATCATCGCCGTGATTACCGCACTGATCTGGTTCAACGTTGGCCCGGCGCCAGCACTGACCCATATGCTGGTCACCGCTACCACGGTATTGATCATCGCTTGCCCTTGCGCCCTGGGCTTGGCTACGCCGATCTCCACCATGATCGGCGTGGGCAAGGCAGCGGAAATGGGCGTGCTGGTCAGAAGCGGCGAAGCGCTGCAGACCGCAAGTCGACTCACCACCCTGGTGGTGGACAAGACCGGCACCCTGACGGAAGGCAAACCCCAGGTCACGGATGCCGAAATTCTGGAAGGCGAAAAGCGGGACGTGCTGGGCCTGGTGGCAGCACTCGAACAGGGCTCCGAGCATCCCTTGGCTGCGGCACTCATGGCGCATGCCGAGTCGCAAGGCGCAACCACCGCTTCCATCGATGCCTTCGAGAGTGTCACCGGCCGAGGCGTCACCGCGAGAACTCAAGAGGGAAATATCCTGCGCCTGGGTAATGCCAAGCTATTGAGCGAGGCAGGCATCGATCTGAAGTCCGGCGTTGAGGTGGCACGGCGCCTTGAGGATCAAGCACGCACGGTCATCTATCTCGCCGTGGACGATCGCCTGACGGCGATCTTCGGGGTCAGCGATCCGCTGCGCTCGGACACCGTGGCCGCGGTCAAGCGCCTGCAGGAAGATGGCCTCAAGATCGTCATGCTCACCGGCGACAACGCCCATACCGCCGCCGCCATCGCCCGGGAAGTCGGTATCGACGACTACCGGGCGGAGCTGATGCCGGAAGACAAGCACGCGGAAATCGAGCGCCGCCAGGCGGGTGGCGAGGTGGTCGGCATGGTCGGCGACGGCATCAATGACGCCCCGGCGTTGGCCCGGGCGGACGTGGGCTTCGCCATCGGCCAGGGCACCGACGTTGCCATCGAAAGCGCCGGTATCACGCTGATGCGCGGCTCGTTGCACGGCATCGCCGATGCCATCGAATTGAGTCGGGCCACGATAAAGAACATCAAGCAGAACCTGTGGGGCGCTTTCGGCTACAACGCCCTGTGTATCCCCATTGCCGCCGGTCTTCTGTACCCCTTCACCGGTGCCCTGCTCTCGCCGATGATTGCCGGGGCCGCCATGTCGCTCTCGTCGGTGACCGTGGTCAGCAACGCCAATCGGCTGCGGCTATTCAAGACCTCTGCGCAGAGAGACAGAGCCGCGCAAGAACCTTCACAGCAAACTCGACAGGAGGTGATGTCATGAGCTGGCTCGTCAATCTGGGTGGCCTGGTGGTGATTGCGCTGATCGTCTGGTGGTTTTGGGGAGATCAGTTGGGCATGCGCAACCAGGATATGGACAAATAGGCCTATACAAACACCCACGGCACCAAGACAGCCTGCCTGAAAGGCCAGCGACCGCTGGCCTTAGGCATGGGCATTTTGGTGCATTGTCGTGTCCCGCTGATCCCGATGGGTAAGTTCGGTGACTACCCGATTGCGCCCCTCGTTCTTGGCGCGATAAAGGCACCGATCCGCTGCCTTGATCAACCCCTCTGCATCATGAGCGGAATCCGCTTCCATCACCCCGGCGCTGAACGTGCAGGAGAAAGAGGTGCCGTTGGCGTCAAAGCTGAGCCTGCTGAAGTCCTCGCGTAATCCGTCGATGATCTTGACGGTTTGCGCGCTGGTCGTGTCATGCAGAACGACCAGAAACTCCTCACCTCCATAGCGGCCGATCAAGTCCGTTTCGCGCAGACGATGACGCAAGAGATCGGCCAGTGCCCGAATCACTTCATCTCCAATTAGATGGCCATGGGTGTCATTGACCCGCTTGAAGAAATCGATATCCAGCATGACCCCGCACAGCGGCAGCTGCCTCCGCCTGGCCTGGGCAAGAGAAGACGCCAGTCGCTCCTTGATATCCGCATGCTTGAGCAGTCCTGTCAGCCCATCCCGGGCCAGGGCCCCGGCCAATGCCCTGGCACGACGAGCGCAGGCAGCTATCGAGGCAATCAGGACGTTCGCGGCAATAGGCTTGACCAGGAAATCGTCCCCCGCCTTGGTCATTGCCGAAAGCTGGGCATCCACATCGCCACCGGCGGATAGATAGACGATCGACACCTGCAGCCAGCGCGGATGATAACGCACCACCTGGGCAAGCTCAGGCCCTTTACACTGCGGCATTTGCACATCCAGCACCAAAATGTCCGGCACGAAGCGCTCCATGGCGCTCAGCACATCGTCGGGGCGCGAAAGCGTCATGACCGAGAATCCTGCGTTCTCGAGTATCGATTGATAATGATCGAGCAGGGCCTCGTCGTCATCCACCATCATGATGCGAAGCGAAGCGAGCCGATCCGGACGCAGACGATTGTCCAGTACTTCGACGAGCCTCATCTTGTCTCGAGGTAGCGTGAAGAAGCCCTCCACTTCGGCACGCACAGCGCGCAGCTGAAGAGCGAAGTCCGATGAAACCCCCGTCAGGAACAGGGGTATGGACCTGCCCATGCGCTGCTGGATCGTCTCGCCGATCGTCACCCCGTCCGTGACATCATGGGAAGCGTCCTGAGACTCGAGTTGCAAAGGCAACACCAGAGCGCTGGGACAATGTCGTTCGCAGGCCTGCTCCAGAAGCGCTCGCGTGGCAAAGTGCTGAATCTGATAGTCCAGCCCCGTGAGTACCTGGCAGAGCTGCTCTGCCAGCGCCTTTTCCTCTTCCAGAATATAAATGCATAGAGGACCCTGCCCTTGACTTGCAGGCGCCTTCCGCTCGGGGGCTTGAGCCACGTCATGTTCGCGTTCGATTGGCGCCTCATCCTGCACCGGTGCCGGCAGCGCCTGCAATCCAAAGGCCACCGCCTCGAGAAGCGTCGTATCACCTGAGTCCAAGGCATCGGCCAGCAGGCACTCCAGCGTTCGACAGGCGGTGCCCACATTCGCAAAGCCAAAGGTACCCGCCGCCCCGGCCAGGCGATGAAGCCGCAAGCGTATGCCTGCCCAGGCGTCAGTATCCTTGTTGCAATGGGCGTTCTCACTCAGCGATTCGATCTCGCCTTTCAGCCATACGCCATACTCCTGGCGCAGCTGCAGCAATCGCTGGTTACTTTCCTGCGTCATGAAAGTCTCTCCAGATCGTCTTGAGCCTCGATGCCAGGTCAACCGGATCGAACGGTTTGTCGATGACGGCACTCGCATTCAGATCGAAATAAAGCTGATTGTCCGCCCTTGCAGTCTTGGCGGTCATGAACACCACCGGTCTCCTGGAGACATCCAGCACCTTGGCCAGCTCGATCAATGTCGTTGGCCCATCCATATCCGGCATCATGACGTCCAGAAGCAGCAGGTCGGGATCATAGGCCGGCGCCAGGGCGATGGCCTGTTCGCCATGAGAGCAGCTCAGCACCGATAGCCCGCCAAGGGCTTCCAGAGCCACCCGGGTAATGGCGATGATCGATTCATCGTCTTCCACATGCAGCACCCGCTGAAATGTTGCTGCTCCGGATGCTGCCGAGTCCTGCGCCAGGGATGGTTGTGCGTCAGGCACAGCGGTAGTTTTTGCCATGCTTATCCCTCGTCTTGAGTGCACATCGCCTGGGCGGGATGTGCCGAGCCATTTGTTGCCGATGGTAATAACAGCCAGAAGGTGGAACCCTCATCGACCACCGATCGAAAGCCAATCGATCCGTTCATTTGCTCGATAAACTGCTTGGAAATAGCCAGCCCCAACCCCGTGCCGCCCTGACGCCGCGCATCGTCCGCCTTGGCCTGGACAAAATGCTGGAAAACCTTGGAGTGGAACTCGCCGGGGATACCACAGCCCTGATCGACGACATCGATCCACACATGATCGTCTTCGACTCGGTAGCACACCTGAACGAGACTGCCGCGAGGCGAGAACTTGATGGCGTTGGATAGCAGATTGGACATCACCTGGCTAAAACGCAGGCTGTCGATCTCGATGCTGGCTTGCCCCTCGCCGACCAGCTCGAGGTGAACGCCGTATTGGGCCGCATAGCCAAGATTGATGGCGACAGCCTCTTCCAGAAGCGGGCGTAGCAGATGCTCTTGCATGTCGAAGACCATCTTGTGGGCATCGAGCTTTTCCCAGTCAAGCAGGTCGTTGATCAACTGACCCAGGCGTTCGGCATTGCGCTGGGCAAGGGTGAGCATCTCGACCATGGCCGGAGGCGCTACGCCTACCGCCCCTGCATTGACCAGATCCAGCGCCCCTTTTATGGAGGTCAATGGCGTACGCAGCTCGTGACTGACGACGGCCACGAACTCCCGCTTCAGTTGCTCCAGCTTGCGCTGCTCGGTGATATCCTGAATCTGGGTCACGAAATACTGGGGCTCGCCGGCGGAATCGCTCACCAGCACGACCGACAAGAAGCCCCAGAGTATGTCCCCGGCTTTCGTCATGTAACGCTTGGCCAACTGATAGTGCGTGATATCGCCGCTGATCAGCTTCTGCAGGGCGACCAGATCCTGAGCCAGATCATCCGGGTGGGTCAGCGACTGGAAATTGGTGATCAGCAACTCCTCCCGCGAGTAGTTCAGCATGGCGCAGAGCGCGCCATTGACTTCGAGAAAATCGCCCTGAAGGGATACCAGAGCCATGCCCTGCTGAGCGGACTCAAAAGCGCCCCGAAACTGGGATTCGCTGATCTGCAGCGCTTCTTCCATGGTCTGCAGCTGACTACGGTCGATGGCGATCCCTAGATAGCCAGTGACATTACCTATGAGGTCATGAATCGCGCTGACCACCAGACGCACCTTGCAGTGACTTCCGTCACGACAGACATAGGTCCAGTCGCGACTCTCGTTGATTCCCCGGCTTGGATTGGCGGTTAGTGTTGCAAAGCCTTCGATGGGTTCGCCGAACGCTCGCGAGAGTTCGGCGGCGCGTTGACTGATCTCGTCGTCATGATGAAAATCCAGTGCCGTGAAACGGCCTACCACCTCCTCGGCAAAATAATCCAATAACCCTTCGGCGCCGGAGTTGAACAGCGTGATGCGTCCCTCGAGATCCATGGCGATGATGGCGACTTCCGTCGAGGCGTCGATCACTGCCTGAAGATGGTTGCGAACCTCGGCGCTCTCCTGCTCGGCTTGTTTGCGGGCGGTGATATCCATATGGGTACCGGCCATGGCGAGCGGCTTGCCTTCGATATCCCATTCGACCAGACGCCCCCGATCGTGCACCCATACCCATTGCCCATTCTTGTGCTTCATGCGGTACTGAATATCGTAGGCTGGTAGCTCACCGCAGAGGTGTCGCCGGCTCATGATCATGGACAGGGCCAGATCTTCCGGATGAGCCAGGGATATCCAGGTCTCCACCGTGGTAGGTTCGAGCTCTTTCAGGGAGTAGCCCACGATCTCCGCCCAGCGCTCGTTGAAGTGCGTGACCCCGGTCTGCACGTTCCACTCCCAGGTGCCCGCCTGGGTGCCCTGCAGAATCAGTTCCAGGCGACGTCGCTCCTCAAGCAGCGCCTGGTCTGCCTGGCGCTTTTCGGTAACGTCGTGCATGGCCACGACCGCCCCTGCCCGCACTCCCTTGGGGGAGTGAAAGGCCTGGCCGTTGCAAATCACATGGCGAGGCGCTTGACCGATCGTCTTGATGCAGATTTCCTGGTTGCGCACCCATTCACCGTTCCAGGCACGCTTGAGCGGGATTCGCTCTTCGGAGAGCGGAGTTTCGCCATCCGCTTCATACAGATTGAACTGCCCGGTCCACTCCTTGGGCATGGAATAGGTGGGATCGCTGGTATGCCAGGCTCTCGCCTGCAGGTTGAACAGGCTGAGTTCACCATTGGCATTGCTGGCAACGACACCCTCGGGCAGTGCCTCGAGCAGACTGTCGAGCATCGCATGGTTTGCCTGGGCGGCGCGTTTCTCGGCGTTTGTCTCGAGTAGCCCTGTCACAAGACATGCCAACTCTTCCAGAGCGTGGCGCTGCCGGTCATCGAGTCGTCTTGGCGTGTGATCAATGACGCATAATGTGCCGAGACGACAGCCATTGGCGACGGTCAGCGGCACGCCGGCATAAAAGCGGATATGAGGTTCACCCACGACCAAGGGATTGCCCATGAAGCGTGGATCGCGAGCGGCATCCACGACCTCCATGAGATTATCGCGCTCGATGGTATGGGTACAAAAGGACTGATCACGAGGCACTTCCGGAGCTTCTAGCCCTACCTGACTCTTGAACCACTGACGCTTCTCGTCCACCAGAGAAATCAGCGCGACAGGAGTCTCGCAGATCAGTGCCGCCAGGCGCGTGATCGTATCGAAGCTCTCGTCGGCCTCGGTATCGAGAATGCCGTATTCATGAAGGGTTGCCAGTCTCTCGGATTCGTCTTCACTACCCTCAACCATCCGTTCGAGTACCTGCGCCATGCAGGATCTCCTACACATAAGCCTTGTTAACCAGACTTATCGGTCGAGCGGCATAAAAGCTGAAGTGTCTATTACAAAAGTTTCACCCGAAAAAGGTGACGATGCGGGAATGTGGATACCAATCGAACGTTTATACAGGCTCGGCGTGCTCGACCATCAGTTGCAGCGATTCCCTGCCCTTCCAGCGATTACGGGACAGCTTGTAGGCACAGCGCACTCGCATACCCAGACCAATACTTGGCGCCTCCCCTGGGGATAGCGCACGAAACCAGATCGCTCGGGTACTGATGCCGGCACTCGAAAGCTCCAGCATCAGGTGGGTGCCATCGGCCCCCACGACTCTCAAATTCTCCACGAAAAATTCCCCTTCGAACAGCGGGGCATCGAATTCGCGGCCATAAGGCGCCAGGCCTTCGAGTTCATCCAGGGTAGCCAGCGATAGCTGCCGGGCCTGCAATTCGCCGTCGGTGAAGATGCACGGGTAAAGCTCCCGATCACCAAGCTGCTCATTCACCGCCTGACGCAGCGCATCCCGAAAGGCATCGAAGGCATCCTTTGGCACGCCGACACCCGCCGCACCGCGATGCCCGCCGAAACGCGGCAGCGCCTGAGGGGCCAGCTCATGGGCTCGCTGCAGGGCGTCACGCAGATGCAATCCTTCGATGGAGCGCCCGGAGCCGGTGAGCATGTCCGGTGCCGCCGCCGGGGTAAGCACGAAGGCGGGTCGACCGAAGGCCTGCACCAGTCGCGAGGCAACGATGCCCTGCACGCCGGCATGCCCGTTCTCGAGAAACACCGCCAGTACCTGCTCACCTCGTGCCAGATCCTCCAGGGCCAGGGCGCGGGCGGTGTCGGCCATGTCCAACTCGATGGCCTTGCGAGATTGATTGTCCTGATCGAGTACGTCGAGATGTGTTCGGGCGCTGGCCTCATCCGCGGCAAGCATGAAATGCAGTGCGGCATAGGGATCGTCGAGCCGCGAGCGGGCATTGATGCGTGGCCCCATCTGAAACGCCAGGGTTTCCGCATCGAAGGGCACGCTGTCGGCTCCCAGCCGCTCCGCCATGGCCCGCCAGCAGGCGGCTTCCATACGGTTGATCAGCGTGAGCCCCTGGGTGACCACGGCGCGGTTGATGGCGCTGCCACCAAGAGAGACGCAGTCCGCCACGGTGCCCAGCGCCACATAGGAGAGCCAGGGGGAAAGCTTCGGCGTCGAGGTAACGAGCACACCGAGTTCGATCAGCACGGCCCTGGCCAGGGACATGACCAGCCAGGCCACCATGCAACCCGCGATAGTAGGGTCAGGAAAGCCGCAGTCGCTGCGCGTGGGATTAACTGTGGCATAGGCAGAGGCCGGCGGCCCTTCCAGCGGCAAGGCATGATGATCGGTGACGACGACCTCGATGCCCGCCTCTCGCAGACGCGCGATACGCGGTTCGTCCGAGGAGCCACAATCCGCGGTGATCACCAGGCTGGGGCGCGGCGATAGCGCCAGGGTGCGTTCCACCAGCGGCAGGCTGATGCCATAGCCATCATTGATGCGATGCCCGATCAGGCTGTGCAGCTTTTGGGACGGCACGCCAAACAGCTCGTTGAGGGTGCGCAGGATCACCACATGGGAGGTGATGCCGTCCACATCATAATCCGTGAGGATGCCGATATGCTCGCCTTCGATGACGGCCCGGGCGATGCGCTCGGCGCTGCGGCGAGCGTCCGCCAGCTTCTCGGGGTGGGCAAGATGGCGCAGGCTGGGCGAGACGAGAGGTGCCAGCTCACCGGCATAGCCGCTCAGCCGTCCCGCCAGAATGCGCGCCTGCAGCTCGCTGAGTCCGGCATCGAGACTGCGCTGGTAGAGCGCTTCGTCCCGAGGACGCGGCTGGATGCGACGGCGGATGAGATCAGCCAATGGGCGTTCGCTAACCTCGAGCGTCACATGCTCTCCTTTTTAGTTTGGCGATTTATAGAAGCTGCCCAAGATCGTAACGAACGACGGCAAGACAAGGCGAAGTTGATCGAACAAGCGCAGTTTACTGTTGTAAATGAGCATTGCGAGATCAGCTTCAACGCCGTATTACCGAGTGCAGTAGATATTGGACCGCTTCTAGCGGCGATGCTCGGCGACGAACTTCTGCACAGCGGCCAGTTCTGCCGGCAGCACGCTATAGCGCTCTTCGCGTTCGAGCAGGTCGTCCATATGGGCCGGCAGTGGCACCCCGGAAAAGCCCGCCTTGACCACTGCCTCGGCAAACTTGGCCGGATGGGCCGTCGCCAGGGTCACCATGGGGATCGACTTGTCGTCGTGGCATACCTCGGCGGCGCGATAGCCAGTGGCGGTATGCGGATCGAGCAGTTCCTTGGTGCGGTGATGCGCCTCCCGGATCACCTCGAGAATCGTGGCATCGTCGACGCTATGGCTGACAAAAAGCGTTCGCAACCGACTCAGTGGCGCATCGGCCAGGGCAGTCGGCTCTTGCTGGAAACGCTCGAGCAGTTCTCGCACCGCGTCACCGTCCTGGTCGTAGGCGTCGAACAGTAGTCGCTCGAAGTTCGACGACACCACGATATCCATGGAAGGCGCCAGGGTTGCCTCGAGATCGCGCTTGGAGAAATCGTTGTCGGCCAATGTTCGATGCAGAATGTCGTTGGCATTGGTGGCGATGACGAATTGCCTGACCGGCAAGCCCATCTTGTAGGCCATGTAGCCGGCAAAGACGTTGCCGAAATTGGCCGAGGGAACGCAGAAGCTCACTTCGCGCTGAGGGGCGCCAAGGGCCACGCCGGCGGCGACGTAATAGACGATCTGGGCCATGATGCGCGCCCAGTTGATCGAATTGACCGCCACCAGCCGCGTGCCATTCAAGAAGGTTTGGTCCGCGAAGCTGGCCTTGACCATGGCCTGGGCGTCGTCGAAGTTACCTTCGATGGCGATATTGAAGACGTTGTCCGCCAGCACCGAGGTCATCTGGCGTCGCTGCACCTCGGAAACCCGATTGTGCGGGTGAAGAATGAAGATATCGAGATTGTCGCAGTGTCGGCAGCCTTCGATGGCCGCGGAGCCGGTATCCCCGGAGGTGGCTCCCATGATCACCGCTCGCTCGCCGCTTTTTTTCAGGAAATGATCCAGAATCCGCCCGAGCAGTTGCAGGGCGACATCCTTGAAGGCAAGGGTCGGGCCATGAAACAGCTCGAGCAAAAAATGGTTGCCATCGAGCTGATTGAGCGGCACCACGGCGTCGTGACTGAAGGTCGCATAGGCGTCACGAACGATGTCGCGGAAAGTATCGTCGTCGATCTCGCCGTTGACGAAAGGCTTCATCACCCGAAAGGCAATCTCGGCGTAGGGGAGGCCGGCCATATCGGCAAGCTCACCCTGGGAAAACTGTGGCACTGTTTCCGGTACGTAGAGGCCGCCGTCGCTGGCCATTCCGGTAAGCACCACCTCTTCGAAACTCAGTGCCGGCGCCTGCCCGCGAGTGCTGATATAGCGCATGACTTATTCCTGTTCGTCCAGGGACTCGACCCGAATCCGTGTCACCGAGCCGGCCACATCCACCAGCGACTCGAGCTGACGAATCGCCTCGTTCATGTTTCTTTCCTGGGTGCGATGGGTCAGCAGAATGATCGGCACCAGCTCACCTTCGGTGGCTTCCTTCTGGATGATCGCTTCGATGGATATTTCCTGCTCGGAGAGAATCGTCGCCACCCGGGCCAACACGCCGGGGCGATCCACTGCCAGCAGGCGTAGATAATAGGCAGTGACGATGTCCTCCATAGGCATGACCGGCAGCTCTTCGTCACCGTCGAGAATCCCACCGAAGGCCAGGTAGGGAACGCGGTCATGATGGGCCGTATTGATGTTTCGGGCTACGTCGAGCAAATCCGCCACCACCGCCGAGGCAGTAGGCTCGGCGCCGGCACCTGCGCCGTAATAGAGGGTGGGGCCCACCGCATCTCCCATGATCGCAATGGCGTTCTTGACGCCATGCACGCTCGCAAGCAGACGCTGTTTGGGGATCAGCGTGGGATGCACCCGCAATTCGAGTCCCTTGTCGGTGCGCTTGGAGATACCCAGATGCTTGATGATATAGCCAAGATTGTCCGCCTGCTCGACATCGTCGGCGGTGATCCGGGCAATGCCTTCGGTGTAGGCCTTATCGAACTGCAATGGCACACCGTAGGCGATGGAAGCGAGAATGGTGAGTTTGTGAGCCGCGTCGATGCCTTCCACATCGAAGGTGGGGTCCGATTCTGCATAGCCAAGGGCCTGGGCCTCGGCCAGCACCTCCTCAAACGCGCGACCTTCGTCCCGCATATGGGTCAGGATATAGTTGCCGGTGCCGTTGATGATGCCCGCCAGCCATTGAATGCGGTTGGCACCCAGGCCTTCCCGCAGTGACTTGATGACCGGTATGCCCCCCGCCACAGCGGCTTCAAAAGCAACGATCACACCTTTTTTATGGGCAGCCTCAAATATTTCGTTACCGTAGACCGCAATCAGCGCCTTGTTGGCAGTGACCACATGCTTGCCGTGCTCGATGGCGGTCAGCACCAGCTCACGGGCCACGTCGTAACCGCCAATCAGCTCGACCAGCACCTCGATATCAGGGTTGCGAGCAACCTCGAAGATATCATCGGTGACGTTGACCCCGGTAGTATCGCAGTCGGGGTTTGCACGCCGCGCTCCAATCTGCTCAACGACGATCGGGCGCCCTGTCCGGCGAACGATGTCCTCGGCATTGCGCGTCAGCACATTGAAGGTGCCGCCGCCAACCGTACCTAGCCCACAGATCCCCACTCTTACCGGTTTCAACGTCGTACTCCTTTCTCTGGTATGACTTGCGCTGTTCTTATGAATGGCCTGCGTGTGTAGGCGCTGCATCGAACGGGACTTGGTTTATCCTTCGATATCCAGCATTTTCGCCAGTCGATCGGCGGGAACGTACCCCGGAACCATGCGTCCATCAGGCAATACGATGGCCGGAGTTCCCTGAACGCCCAGTTCACGTCCTAGATGATACTGGTCGGCAACGAGATTGTCGCAATCCGCCTCGAGATCCAGGGTCTCGCCGCGTTTGCTGGCGCTCATCGCTTCAGAGGGATTGGAGGCACACCACACCTGGGACATGAGACGCGCGCCTTCTGATTTCAGGCCGCTGCGCGGAAACGCGAGATACTCCACTGCGATGCCCATGTCGTTCAAACGCGGCACTTCCTCATGCAGCTTGCGACAGTAAGGGCAGGTCACGTCGGTAAATATCATGAGAGTGGCCTTGGGTGGCTTTTCACCACGGAAGATCACCTTGTCTTTCTGAGGCACCTTGGCAAGACGTTCGATGCGATCCTTGTCCCGCGCCTGCTGGGTCAGATTGACCAGGCCCTGCTCGCCATTGACGAATAGATCGCCGACGACGAAGTGCTTGCCTTCGCTATCGCTGTAGAGTGTCTCGCCGCTTTCCAGGCGCACTTCAAAAATGCCCGCCAAGGGCGTTTGCTTGACGGAGGTTACCGGCACTTTCTCGCCATTGATGGACAAGCCTTGCTGCAGTGTCTGGGTAGCCGTCTCGGCCAGCGCCATGTTCACACCGGCAATCACCAGCAGTACGCTCATCACTGTCTTGCACAATCGTCTCATTTACTCAACCTCGGGGATGATGTTCGGCATGCAGCGCCTCCAGGCGCGCTTGAGCCACGTGAGTATAAATCTGTGTCGTCGACAGGTCACTGTGACCAAGCAGCAGCTGAACGACACGCAAGTTGGCGCCATGATTGAGCAGATGAGTAGCGAAGGCATGGCGCAGGGTATGCGGCGACAACGGTTTGTCGATAGCCGCCACCTGGGCGTAGTGCTTGACTCGGTACCAGAACGTCTGACGCGTCATGAAGCCATCCTGGCGGCCGGGAAACAAGGGCAGGCGGCGAATATCCGTCATCAGTTCACTGCGCCCGCTGCGCAGATAGCGTTCTATCCAGAGCTGCGCCTCTTCGCCCAAAGGTACCAGCCGCTCCTTGTCGCCCTTGCCCAGCACTCGCACCACGCCTTGGCGCAGATTGACACTATCCAACCGCAAGCTGATCAGCTCCGTGACCCGCAGGCCGCAGCCATACAGCACTTCCAGCATGGCGCGATCACGCAACCCCAGTGCGGTGCCGGTATCCGGCGCTACCAGCAGGCGTTCCACTTCCTCTTCGTCGAGAGTATCAGGGAGCGTGGTCTTGAATCGAGGCAGGCGCACCTCGTTGAGAGGGTCGCTGTCGATCGTGCCTTGCGCCAGAAGCCAGCGATAGAAACCGCGTAGTGTGGAGAGCAGTCGCGCATTGCTGCGCAGCTTGTAGCCCTCTTCGCGTCGAGCACTCAGCCAGTCCGGCAGGGCATCACTCCCCGGCGCCAGTAACTGGCGCTCGAGCGTTGTCAAATGACGCCGCCAAGCCTCCAGATCATGACGATAGCTCGCCAGGGTATGCTCGCTGGCGCCACGCTCCAGCCACAGAGCATCCAGAAAGGCATCGATCAAACCGCTATCGCCGTGTAGCTCGCTCATGAGGTTGGTGATGAACCCTGGCTAGATACAGCGAAACCCCGCACCGCAGGGAAGTGCGGTAACGGGGTTTCGTTTCACCGGATAACCGGGCAATTTAGCCCAGTTTTTCCTTGATGCGTGCAGACTTGCCGCTGCGCTCGCGAAGATAGTACAGCTTGGCCTGACGTACGTCACCGCGACGCTTGACGTCGATGGCGGCTACCACGGGGCTGTAGGTCTGGAAAGTACGCTCGACGCCTACACCATGAGAAATCTTGCGCACGGTGAAAGCGGAGTTCAGGCCGCGACTGCGCTTGCCGATCACCACGCCTTCAAACGCCTGAAGACGCTCGCGACTACCTTCGACCACCTTGACTTGAACGACCACGGTGTCGCCCGGAGAAAAGGCCGGGATGGTCTTTTCCATCTGCTCGGCTTCGAGCGCCTGGATCACCTTGTTCTTGCCACTCATGTTACGACTCCTTGACTGATATTGACCACGCGGCATGCTCTCCAAAGACAATGCTTTGAAACAGTACCGTTTGGCATGTGATCCCGGCGCCCGATGACGCGGGAACGACAATATGGGTGACGCGCAGCGCTTCCAAGAAGCCGGACCGGTATCGGTCCGAGGTTAGCCGCTGCGCCCCTCCGCCTTATCGGCGTGCTCTTCGATGAACTCCTCCAGCAAGCTTCGCTGTTCAGCGCTCAACGTTTGGCTCTTCAACAAATCAGGACGCCTGAGCCAGGTGCGCCCCAAGGATTGCTTCAGGCGCCAGCGTCTGATGGCAGCATGATTACCGCTCAACAGAACCTCGGGCACCCGCCGCCCATCGATCACTTCGGGACGTGTGTAGTGCGGGCAATCCAGCAACCCATCGGCAAACGAGTCCTCGATAGCGGAGGCCTCATGCCCCAACACCCCGGGGACCAGTCTTGCGGCCGCATCGATCAGCACCATGGCCGGCAGCTCTCCGCCGCTGAGCACATAGTCGCCGATCGACCACTCTTCATCGATCTCGCTTTCGACGACTCGCTCGTCGATGCCTTCATAGCGCCCTGCCACCACGATCAGAGGGCCACTGGTCGCGAGCTGCCGTACGCCGGCTTGATCCAGCGGACGCCCTTGAGGCGATAGATAGATCACTTTGGGCGATGTACCGAAGCGTTTCTCTCCTTCGACCCGAGCGGCGTGAATCGCCGAGCACAAGGTATCGACCTTCATCAGCATGCCAGGCCCGCCCCCATAGGGGCGATCATCCACCGTGCGATGGCGATCCGTGGCAAAATCCCTCGGGTTCCAGAAGTCCAGCGTCAGCAACCCTTGCTTGACCGCCCGTCCGGTAACGCCATGCTCGGTCAGGGCGTCGAACATCTCTGGGAACAAGGTAACGACACCAATCCACACGGCAAATCCTTAGAAGCCAGGGTCCCAGTCCACTGTCATCCTGCCGGCGGCCAGATCCGTCTCACGGACAACGTCATCGGGCAGAAAGGGCAGCAGCCGTTCCTTGTCGTCGAGGCTATCGGCGTCACCTTTCACCACCAACACATCGTTGGCACCGGTCTCGAACAAATAGTCCACGCGACCAAGATCGACGCCATCGAGGGTCACTACCCGCAATCCTTCCAGCTGATACCAGTAATAATCACCGGAAGAGAGCTCTGGCAGTGTCTGCTTGGGCAAGAGCACCTGCGCCCCGGCCAGGGATTCCGCCTGCTCCTTGGAATCGATTCCGCCCAGGCTGGCAACCAGCCCCTTGCCT
Organism: uncultured Halomonas sp.; assembly: GCF_947493865.1. Classification (GTDB taxonomy): domain Bacteria; phylum Pseudomonadota; class Gammaproteobacteria; order Pseudomonadales; family Halomonadaceae; genus Modicisalibacter. Next base: position 28,830 of record NZ_CANLTC010000006.1, on the reverse strand, counting down.
TGCCGGCGACCCTGGATCAACCGTCGAGTGGTTCTTTGTCCCCGATGCTCAAGCACCCAATCGGTGTAGTCGAGGATGCCTTCCATCGGACTGGTGTAGGAATACACCTTGAACCATCCTTTCACGCCATAGGGGCTGGTCAGCTTCCCCAGCACCACATGGTCCTCTGAAACGACGCCTTCGGGTCTGATCGCTGCGTCATCCGACATGACGATGATTCTCTTACGCCGTGGCCTGAGCCGCGGTCTGCTGCTTGCGTGCTTCCTTGAGCAGCTCGGCAACACGCTCGGATGTCTGAGCACCCAGGCTTTGCCAATGGCTGACGCGGTCCAGATCGACCCGTAGACGCTCTTCCTGACCACGAGCGACCGGATTGAAGAAGCCGACGCGCTCGATGAAACGACCATCGCGGGACTTGCGTGAATCGCTGACGGTCAGATGATAGAAGGGACGCTTCTTGGCGCCACCCCGTGCCAAACGAATGGTAACCATTGCGTTATCAGTCCTTCGGTTGATTTCGATGTTTTAAACGTGACAGATTCATCACTGCGAATGCAGCAGCAAGCTGCAAGAAGCCGCAACTCGCCATGAAGACGCGACATTCTACGCAGGTCCGCCCGCATTGGGAACCTTTTTCCTGACTGTGACAGAGGAATCAGCGCCGGGGGAAACCGCCGCCACCCATTCCGCCGGGGCCTCCCATGCCACCAGGACCGCCCATTCCGCCAGGGCCGCCTCCCATGCCGGCCATGCCGCGCATCATCTTCTGCATGCCACCTTTCTTGCCGACCTTCTTCATCATCTTCTGCATCTGCTTGTGCTGCTTGAGCAGACGGTTGAGATCCGGCACCTGCAAACCGGCACCGGCGGCGATTCGCCGCTTGCGCGAGCCATTGATGATATCCGGCTTGCGCCGCTCCTTCGGGGTCATCGAATTGATCAAGGATTCGAGCTTGCCGAACTCCTTTTCGGCGCCGGCGCTCTGGGCCGCTTCGGCCATCTGCCCCATGCCCGGCAGCTTGGCCATCATGCCGCCCATGCCGCCCATCTTCTTGAGCTGCTGCAGTTGATCGCGAAAGTCCTCGAGATCGAAGCCTTCGCCCTTCTTGAACTTCTTGGCAAGTTTTTCCGCCTTGCCCTTGTCGACGGTGCGTTCGGCTTCCTCGATCAGCGACAGTACATCGCCCATGCCCAGAATGCGCGAGGCCACGCGATCCGGATGAAAGGGCTCCAGGGCATCGACCTTCTCCCCCATGCCCATGAACTTGATCGGCTTGCCGGTAATATGTCGAACCGACAAGGCCGCACCGCCCCGGGCATCACCATCCGCCTTGGTCAGGATCACGCCGCTCAGGGGCAGCGCCTCGTGGAAGGCCTTGGCGGTATTGGCGGCGTCCTGGCCCGTCATGGCATCCACGACGAACAAGGTCTCCTGGGGGGCGATTGCCTTATGCAATGCCTGGATCTCGTTCATCATGTCGCCATCGATATGCAACCGACCGGCGGTATCGACGATTACCACGTCATGGAACTGAATCTTGGCGTGCTTTAGCGCGGCTTCGGCGATAGCCACCGGGCGCTGGTCGCTGGTGGAGGGGAAGAAGTCGACGGCCACTTCCCTGGCCAGGGTTTCAAGCTGGTCGATGGCCGCGGGACGATAAACGTCCGTGGAGACCACCAGCACCTTCTTTTTTTCGCGCTCCTTGAGATAGCGCGCCAGCTTGGCCACGGAGGTGGTCTTGCCCGCGCCCTGTAGACCCGCCATCAAAATCACCGAGGGCGTACCCTTGAGGGTGAGTCCTTCATTGGCCTCGCCCATGATCGCTTCCAGCTCCTGCTGAACGATCTTGACGAACTGCTGACCCGGCGACAGGCTGCGCGAGACCTCCTGTCCCACGGCGCGCTCCCGCACGCGTTCGATGAAGGCCTTGACCACCGGCAACGCCACGTCGGCTTCAAGCAGCGCGCGGCGCACCTCGCGCAGCGTATCCTTGATATTGTCTTCGGTCAGCTTGGCTTGACCGGTCACCGACTTGAGCGTACGCGACAGACGCTCTGACAGATTTTCAAACATGGAACTCTCCGGCGTTGGATGCCAAGGTGCGCTGAATCGAATTTCCCAGACAACTCACGCTTGGGCAGTCGCACACGATTGTTGGGCACAATTATACGGACTCATGCCCTCGGTCTCCATCCATGCATGAGCGTCACTTCTACATCCTGATATCGAATCACTGGGCGCTAACCCGGCGATTCTGTATAGTTACGCTACGCGATTCTTTTTCTTACGCTTACTTTTCAGTCGAGGATATCAGAGCCTAACAATGCAGGCGCTTCCTTTCGCACTACTCGCCATTGTCTTCTATCTCGGTGCCGGCTCCTGGCAGGGGCTGACGCTGCTGCGACGGGTGCCGCAACGCCCTGCACTGGTGCGCAGCATCGGCCTATTGGCGGTCGCCTGTCATGGCGCTGTCGTGGCGGTCAGCCTGAGCGACGCCGATATGCTCGATCTCGGCCTATCCACCAGCGCCTCATTGATAAGCTGGCTGATTGCCGTACTGCTATTGGCGGTCAGCGTTATCAAGCCCGTGCTGAGTGCCGCTGCCGTCCTGTTCCCGCTGGCGGCCCTTACCCTCATGCTGATGATCGGCCTGCCTGCTTCCCATCAGCAGGTCAACGCCTCGCCTGGCATTCTGCTGCACATACTTACGTCGGCATTGGCTTTTTCACTGTTCATCATTGCTGGAGTATTGGCCCTTTTACTGGCGCGCCAAAACCAGGCCCTGCGCAGTCATCGTACGCGTGGCATCGTGCAGGTACTGCCACCCCTGGGCACCATGGAACGGCTTCTATTCGAGTTTATTTGGGCCGGCATGCTGCTGCTCACCGCCTCGCTGATCAGCGGCATCGTTTTCCTCGACAACATATTTGCCCAGCACCTGGTGCACAAGACGGTGCTCTCCTTTGCCGCCTGGATCATCTTTGCACTGCTGCTGCTCGGCCATCATATCCTAGGTTGGCGGGGCATTCGCGCGGCGCGCTGGACCCTGGGGGGCTGCCTGCTTCTGCTATTGGCTTATTTCGGCAGCAAGTTCGCCCTCCAGATTGTGTTCGATACCATCTGACGCAGTCATCGATAAAACCATGTCTTGACAGCGTGGGCGCTGATTCCCTACAAACAAGCCTGATACGCGATTTAGGATTTTCAAACCTTGAGCGACGACATCCCCCTGGGACTGCTGTTCGGACTACTTTTCTTACTCATCTGCCTCTCAGCTTATTTCTCCAGTTCCGAGACTGGCATGATGTCGATCAATCGCTATCGCCTGAGCCATCAGGCGAAAAGCGGCGAGAAGGCTGCAAAGCGCGTGTTGCGGCTACTCAGTCGCCCGGACCGCCTCATAGGCGTCATCCTGATAGGCAATAACTTCGTCAACAATCTCGCTGCCTCCATCGCCACCATCATCGCCATTCACTTCTTCGGTGAAGTGTCCGGGCCTGCGGTGGCCACGCTGATTCTCACCATCGTGGTACTGATTTTCGCGGAAGTCACCCCCAAGACCTATGCCGCCATCAAGCCCGAGCGTATCGCCTATCCCAGCTCTCTGGCTCTGGAACCGCTGCTCAAGGTTCTTTACCCACTGGTGTGGCTGGTCAACGCCATCTCCAACGGGTTGCTGCGGCTGCTGGGAGTACGCAATATTCAAGGTGGCGCAGACAATCTGACGCGAGATGAGCTGCGCACCGTGGTTCACGAAGCGGGTGCCATGATCCCTCGTCGCCACCAGGCGATGCTGCTATCGATACTCGATCTCGAAAACGTCACCGTCAACGACATCATGGTGCCCCGTCACGAGGTGTCCGGCATCGATCTCGATGATGACCTGGAGCACATTCTCGCTCAGATCCGCTCCAGTCAGCACACCCGAGTCCCGGTCTACAAGGGCGATATCAACAACATCATCGGCATCCTGCATCTACGCAATGCCGCCCGCTTCCTGTCGAAACCCGAAGTCACCAAGGCGGCCATCGTTCAGGAGGCGCGGGAACCCTACTTCATCCCCGAATCCACGCCATTGCACACCCAACTGCTCAACTTTCAGCAGCACAAGCGGCGTATCGGCATCGTCGTGGATGAGTATGGTGACGTGGAGGGACTGGTGACGCTTGAAGACATACTCGAGGAGATCGTCGGGGAATTCACCACCGATGTGGCCGGCATGCACCAGGACTTTTATCTTCAAGACGATGGCAGCTACGTGATCGAGGGCACGGCGAACATTCGGGAAATCAACAAGGCGCTGGGCTGGCAGCTACCCACCAACGGGCCCAAGACCCTGAACGGCCTGATCCTCGAACACCTGGAGTCCTTCCCCGACGCTCCGGCCTGCCTGCAGCTGGGCACGACCCGTATGGAAATTCTGCAGGTCAAGGACAACCTGATCACGTCCGCTCGCTGCTGGCAGCACGTGCGACGGGCACGCGCCTAGCCATCGAGCCGATAGTGATCGACTGCTGAATGCCGTCCATGCAATTGCGCTTCGGCGTCACCTTTGAGTTCGCGCACCTTTGCCTCGAGAAGGCTGCTGCTCGCCTGCTCCGCGGTTACCGGGGCGCCGAAGACCAGCGCCACTCGGGCACGAAAACGCCGCGGTGGCTTGCCCAGGGCCGGCCCATCGTAATTGGAGGTCCAGGAACCCCATAAGCCGGCCAGGGCCGCCGGCACTACCGGCACTGCGTCCCGGGACAAAATGATATCGATACCGCGACGAAAACGACCAATGTCGCCATCCTTGGTCAGTCGCCCCTCCGGAAACAGCATGACCACTTCGCCATTGCGCAAGGCGATGCTCACCTCATCCAGGGCTCTTCGAACTCCACCGGGATCGCGTCGATCCGAATCTACCGGAATGGCCCCAGCGATGCGGAAGAACCAGTTCAGCCAAGGCGATTCATAAATCGGCCGATCCATCAGAAAGCGCAAGGGCCTGGGGCAGGCGCCCCCTAGCACCAGGGCGTCCATGAAACTGATATGGTTACATACCACCAGCGCAGCCCCCTGGGCAGGAATATAGGCGCGCCCTGAAAAACGCAGCCGATACAGCACGTGCATCAGCGCGAAGATGGTCAGGCGCAATACGGCGCGCGGATTGGATGCCAGGATCACGACACCGGCTACAAGAGCGATGATTGCCAGAGCGGCAAAGAAAACATGCAGTGACAGATCGACCACGGTCAGCATGACAATGCCAAACAGTGCCGCCAGGATCATGAAAAAGGAATTGAGCAGGTTGTTGGCGGCGATCATGCGGGACCGATGGTCATCGCGACTTTCAAGCTGTATCAAGGTGTACAAGGGCACGATATAGAGGCCGCCCCCAACGCCGATCAATGCCAGATCCAGCATCATGCGCCAGAAGCCGAAGGATGCAGCCAGCGCACCCAGCCCCAGTTGTTCACCGAGGATTGCCGGCTGCAGCGCCAGGTCGAATCCGGCAACGCCAATCAGCAACGCTCCCAGCGGCACCAGCCCCATCTCCAGGCGCCCTGCGGACAGCCGGGCGCACAACAGCGCCCCGCCGCCCACCCCCAGCGCAAAGGCTGCCAATAACGCGCTGACCGCCGTCTCATCCCCGTGCACTACGTCCCGCACCCAGGCAGGCAGCTGAGTGAGATAGCTCGCGCCAAGAAACCAGAACAGGCTGATGCCGATCAATCCACGAAACAGACGAGGATGGCGCCAGCTATCCCGCAGAATCTGCACACTGGCAGTGACAGGGCGCCAGCTCACTCGCCCCGGAGCGCTCGAAGGTGCCAGGGGTACTTTCAAACAGACCAGATAGCCCGCTAGAGCAATGCCCACCAGCGTTGCGGCAATGCTCCCCCGCGCCCAGACGCCATCAAGGGAAGCGAGCAACCCCGCCAGCAAGGTGCCGAATAGAATCGCCAGAAAGGTTCCCAAGTTGACCCAGGCATTGCCACGCACCAACTCCGTCGACGCCAGATGCTGCGGCAGGATGGCATACTTCACCGGCCCGAACAGTGCCGACTGGGTGCCCATCATGAACAGCAGCGCCAGCAGCAGCGCGAACTGCTCGAACCATACTGCCAATGCCGCCACGCTCATGGTTACAAGCTCGAGTAGCTTGAGGCGCCGAATGAGGTGCTGCTTGTCATGACGATCCGCCAGAGAACCGCCCCAGGCGGAGAATAGTAGAAACGGCAGAATGAACAGACCCGCCGCCAGATTGTTGAGCAGCCCGGTATCCCAGCCATGACGGGGAACCGCCACGAAGGTCAGCAGCAGCAGTAGAACGTTCTTGAACAGGTTATCATTGAATGCGCCCAGGGCCTGCGTCCAGAAAAAGGGAGCAAACCGGCGCTGGGTGAGAAGCGATCCACTCACGGCTCGCTCTGTTCGCACCTGAGGCCGTCGAGAATCGTCGTCAGCAATTGATCGAGCAGCTCCACCACTTCAAGCGGCTGTCCTTGCCAATTGCCAAGACGCTCGTTGAGCCCCAACTGTACCAGCCCATGCACGCTACCCCACAAGGTGCGCGCCATGCGACGCGCAGCCAGATCATCGAGATTGGGCTGATGTTCTTTCAGTGTGGCTTCGACCCGGGTGAACAGCCCTTCGATCATGGTATTCTGACGCTGATCCAGCTCGCCTTCCTGAGCCAACGGATAATCGAAAAGCAGTTGCCAGCGGTAAGGATCCTTTTGTGCGAACTGCCAGTAAGCGGTTGCCAGTGCGTTGAGTTGCTCCTTGGCGGAGCCACCACTCATGCCCTCCACCGCTGCGCGCAGGCGAGCCAGGGTCTCGATGTTGACGTACTGCAGCAGATTGTTGAAGCTGCCGTAGAGTTTGAGTAGCGTACTGGGAGCACACCCGATCTCGCGCGCAAGGGCGCGCAAGGACAGCAAGCGCACAGGGTTTTCCTGCAGCCAGGCGTCGCATGCTGCCATGACTTGGGCATGCAAGGCTTCAGGTGCATGCTGTCTTGGACGTGCCATGAATACCTCGTCTTGCGACTCATGCGCCGGTGGAAAGTGAAAGCGAACGGCGGTGGTCGAACAGTGTTTTCGACAAGCATATCCACCTCACGCTCAAACGCAAGCCCTGTTGCATCTCTGACAAGGATGAGACAGTAACGCGATACTCATTCTCGCATGCAGATCATCAGGAGTTCTCTTCAATGGCTGGACGCCTGCACATTACTTCCTTGCCGTTGGATGGTCTGTTGCCTCGCCTCATGCTCGACCAACCCTTGCGCACCAGTCCCAACCTGGCGCCCCGCCATCCCTTGTCGATCATTCGCCTAGAGCAGGGACGACCAAGGCTTACCACTGCCTTCTGGGGACTGACGCCGCCCTGGCTCAAGGTGCTCGATCATGCACCTCACTGCGCTCGAGCGGAGTCGCTACAAGAACGCGCCATGTTTCGCGACGCCTTTGCGGCACGCCGCTGCCTGATTCCCGTCAGCGGTATCTATGTGTGGAAAGCGCAGGCGCACATGAAACAGCCCTTTCTAGTCACCCGGGTCGATCGCGGTCCGCTACTGCTGGCAGCACTCTGGGTGCGTTATCACACCACCCTGACCGCCTTCACCGACTCCACCGCACTGATCACGGTTCCCAGCAATCCGCTGCTGGCGCCGCTGACGGATCGCCTCCCCGCCGTCATTGATGCGGCTTGCGCCGAAACCTGGCTCGATCCCGAAACGCCTCTCGACCGAGCCCAGATGAATTTATCACCCGCGCCTTTGGAACTGTTGGGCGCTTTTCCGGTATCAAGGCGAGTGAATGATCCATCTTGTCAGGATTGGGCCTGCGCCCACCCCACGGGTAACATGGCCCGCTGGCATAACGAACAGGAGACATGATGCACAATCTGCGATCTCGCCGCCCTCTTGGTTTTTGTGGTCTTTGCGCGCTATGGCTGAGTATGGCGATGATGAGCTATCCGAGCCTGGCCAGTGCCGAGGGCTCGCATACGGCCGCCGCGAATCCCGGCGCCCCTGTTACAAGCCCCAACGATGAGCGCGACTATCGCACTCTTATCCTGGACAACGGCCTCGAGGTGCTGCTGGTAAGCGACCCCGAAGCGGACAAGGCCGCCGCGGCAATGAACGTTTCCGTGGGCAGCGCTCAGAATCCCGAAAGCATTCCTGGCCTGGCGCACTTTCTGGAGCACATGCTCTTCCTGGGTACCGAGCGCTATCCCGAAGCGGACAGCTATCAGCAGTTCATCAGCCGGCATGGTGGCAATCACAACGCTTTCACCGCCGGCCAGGACACCAACTATTTTTTCGACATCGAACCCAAGGCGCTGCCTGAGGCGCTCGACCGCTTCAGCCAGTTCTTCATTGCACCGCTGTTCAACGAGAAGTACGTCGAACGCGAACGCAACGCGGTGCACTCCGAGTACCAGGCGCGACTGCGCGACGATGGCCGCCGTCTCAACGAAGCCATGGATCAGGCTCTCAATCCGGAACACCCTGCCACCCGCTTCTCCGTGGGCAGCCTCGAGACGCTTAAGGATGGTGAAAAGCCCTTGCGCCAGCAGCTGATCGACTTCTATGAAGACCATTACGGCGCCAACGTCATGCATCTCACTGTGGTCGCACCGCAGCCGCTGGATAAACTGGAATCCTGGGTGCGTGAACGTTTCGATGCAATTCCCGATCGCAATCTGGAACGCCCGGCGATTCCCGAGCACCTCCTGACCGCTGAAAATCTTCCGGCACGCATGGAAGTCAAGAGTCTGGAAAACAGTCGTCAGGTGCATTTCCTGTTCCCCACAGATGATCCCGTCACCGACTATCGCAACAAGTCCCTGGAGTATGTAGGCAACCTGCTTGGTCATGAAGGGGAAGGCAGCCTGCTTGCCGCGCTACGCGAGAAAGGCTGGGCGGATGGCCTTTCCGCTGGCAGCATGCGCGGCGACGGGGATGATGCCCTGTTTGCGGTGAGCATCAGCCTGACACCGGAAGGCGCAAAGCACCTTCCGCGAATTCAGGCCAGCCTGTTCGCGATGATCGAACGCATTCGTGAAAAAGGCCTCGAGAAATGGCGCTACGACGAACAGGCCCAGCTCAACGAGCAGGAGTTTCGTTTTCAGCAGCGCGGCGAACCGATTCATCTTGCCAGTCGCATGGCGATGAACATGGCCTATTATCCGCTCGAGGATGTTCAATACGGCAACTACCGCATGGATGGCTTCGAAAAGGACTACGTGCGAGAACTGCTTTCCAAACTGACGCCGAATCATCTGCTGCGGGTCTACAGCGCACCGGATATCGACGCCCAGAAAACCACGCAATGGTTCGATGCCCCCTATCGGCTCACCGCAGTGGATAGCTGGCCCGATGCCGCGCCATTGAAGAATCTGGCGCTGCCGGAGCGCAATCCTTACATTGCCGAGAACCTTACGCTACTCGATCTTGAAACCGCCAAGCCCAGCGCCTTGATCGATCGGGACACCTTCTCCCTTTGGTATCGCCCGGACAGCGAGTTCGGCACGCCGCGAGTCGAATGGCGGTTCAGCCTGCAGAATCCCAAGGCTGCGGATAGTGCCCACAATGCGGCGCTCGCTCAGTTGCTGGCAGGCTGGCTCGACGACAGTCTCAATGAAGTGCTTTATCCTGCGCGCTTGGCGGGCCAGGAGTTTTCCGCCTACGCTCATGGTCGCGGCATCACCCTCTCCTTGTCCGGCTGGCGCGACCGTCAGGAGCAAGTGCTGCGTCGGGTGCTGGAACAGCTCCAGCAGGAGGATATCGACCAGGATGCCTTTGCGCGCGTGAAGCTCGGCCTGACGCGGGAGTGGCGCAATGCGCCCCAGTCGCCGCTTTATGAGCAGATGCAGCGTACCCTGAGCAGCGCCTTGATTCGTCCGCAATGGCCGGATGCCGCACTGCTGGAAGCCATCGCCTCTCTTGAAGTCGAGCAGCTACGTGAGTTTCGCCAACAGTTCATCGAAAGGCTTCACATCGAAAGCATGGCGGTGGGCAATCTTTCCAGGGAACTTGCACGCCGGGAAGGGCTTCTGGTCGCCAACATGCTGTCCCCGAAACTCGGTGACGAGGCCATCCCGGCGCTGAAGACATTGGCGGTTCCGGCCTCGGCCCCTACCTTGCATCCGGCGTCTACCCGCAACGATCAAGCGGTACTGCGCTATCTGCAAGGCCCCGATGACTCCCTGGACAGCCAGGCCACGCTGGCAGTGCTCGGCCAGCTGATCGGAACGCCCTTCTATTCCCAGCTGCGCACCCAGGAGCAACTGGGCTATGTCGTCCGGGCGGGCTACCAACCACTGCTGGACGCGCCGGGGGTGAATCTGCTGGTACAATCACCCGACGCCGACGTCAGCCATATCCAGTCCCGCATCGATGCTTTCCTCGAGGGGTTCGATCAGCGTATCGATCAGCTTGACGAGGAGGGGCTCGCGCCCTATCGCGACGCCGTGCATGACCGATTGCTCGAACGCGATCCATCGCTTTCCGCGCTTACCAGCCGGCTGTGGTATGAACTGGCATTCGATGATACCGATTTCGACCGGCGTGAACGCCTCGCCGAGCGCGTATCGTCACTGGATGCAGAGACGGTCCGTCGGGCCTGGCAGCGATTGCGCAATGCGCCAATACAGCAGGTAACCTTTGCACCGGGAATGGAACCCAGCAACGTGCTGGACATCACCGAAAGCTATCTACCGCTGCCCGAGCAGGAGTAAAAAAGCATGTTCGCGCCCAGCTCGGGCGCGAACGCCTTTCCAATTGCCTAACGCCTCTTCAATCGAAAGCCTGGGCCGGCATCATCGCCTCCACGTGCATCACCAGCTCTTCGAGCACCTGCCGGTCACTGTCATCAAGGGCTACCTGGTTGAGCCGCTCGATCTCGCGGGCAAATCCTTGCAGAGTCAGATTTCCTAGACGCGCATCGTTCATGCGCTCCCAGCGATAGGCCTCCCATTGGCTCTGCTCCTCGCTGGTCAGCGTATCGGGATAGTTGCGCGCCCGTAGTCGAAACAGCATCTCTTCGAGCCGGGGATCCTGAAAGGCGAAGGCGGTTTCACCCAGCGTCTCCGGCGCGGTTTCAAGCACGCGCTGCATTTCCTGGCGATCCGCTGGCGAAAAGAAGCCACCGCTATAAAGCATGGCATCCGGGTCCTGGGGTCCCTCTTTCGGTTGTTCGGCGAATACTGCCGCAGCCTTGCGCGCAGCCTCGGGGTTATCACATAGCGCCTTCCAGTGAATTTCACATTGGCGACGATCGAGCTTGAGCCTGGCAGCAACTTCTTCGGTCACCGCCGTGATCGGCAATAGCACGGGACTGCGGTTGATATGCACGATCTTCAACGGGATACGCGATTCACCCTCAGCCAGTTCGTCGGCGCTGGCAAATACACGGGCACGTATTTCTTCGGCGGAAAGGGCAAAGAGAGGTGACGGATCGATGGATAGATCGTAGACGATGACCCCATTCGGGTTGGAAGGATGCTCCGCCAGGGGCATGACCAGGGCACCACAACCGCGGCTCGCCGGGTAGCGTCTAGAGATGTGCAGCATTGGCTTGCGAGAGGGAATATCCAACAGCTTGGCAACCTCACGCTTGCTACGCAGCCTGAGCAGATAGTCGAACAGATTGGCGTTACGCCCCTTGAGCAGTTGTGCCATGGCAATGGTTGCGCGCACATCCGCCAAGGCGTCGTGGGCGCCAACATGCTCGATGCCATTGGCAGCGGTAAGGTGCTCGAGTCTAAAGCTGGGAGAACCATCGTCTCGTGCCGGCCATTCTATGCCATCCGGGCGCAGTGCATGGAAGGCGCGCACCACATCGATGAGATCCCAGCGCGAATTGCCGTTCTGCCACTCTCGGGCATAGGGGTCGAGGAAATTCCGATAGAACAGATGACGGGATACTTCATCATCGAAACGCAGGCTGTTGTAGCCCAGGACACAGGTGCCAGGAATACTCATTTCAGCATTGATGCGCTGTGCGAACTGAACTTCGGGAAGGCCTCGGCGCCGGGCCGTCTGTGGCGTGATGCCCGTGATCAGACAGGCCTGGGGATGGGGAAGATAGTCATCCGCCGGTTTACTGTAGAGAACCAGGGGTTCGCCGATCTGATTGAAATCTTCGTCGGTGCGAATGGCGGCAAACTGGGAGGGCCGATCCCGCCGAGGATCGGCACCAAAGGTTTCATAGTCATGCCAGAGAAATGTATGCTGCGAAGCGCCGCGCTGCGCCATGACCGCTCTCCACGCCGATGGAAAGCGATCAGCCTAGCATAGTGATGCTTAACTCTCAGCCGCTATTAGGCAGCGTGACATTCAGCTCCAGCACGGAACAGTCATCTTCACGATCAAGACTGATATTGATGGCTTCCTGATCCACATTGACGTAGCGACGGATCACCTCCAACAACTCTTTCTCGAGCATTGGCATGTAATCCGGCTGCCCGCGTTGACTTCGCTGATGCGCGACGATGATCTGCAGGCGCTCCTTGGCTACGGAGGCCGACTGTTTGCGTTCGCGCTTCAGAAATTCGAGTAGTTTCACCGACGACCTCCTCCGAACATGCGTGAGAGCAGGCTCTTCTTCTGGACCTGGTGGAAACGTAGCGGAACCTCTTCGCCCAGCAGTCGCGATACGGTATCCGTATAGGCCTGCCCCGCATCGCTTTTCATATCGTGAGTTACCGGAACCCCCTGATTCGAGGCCCGCAGCACTGCCTCGGATTCAGGAATCAACCCGATCAGGTTGATGGACAGGATCTCCCGAATATCCTCCAGATTGAGCATGTCGCCATAAGTGACACGCTCCGGATGGTAGCGGGTGATCAGCAGATGCTCCTTGACCGGCTCGCGCTTCTGTTCGGCACGCTGCGTCTTGGCGGACAGCAACCCAAGAATACGATCGGAGTCGCGCACCGAGGATACTTCAGGGTTGGTCACCACCACGGCCTCATCGGCGTAGTACATGGCTAGCTGAGCGCCGCGCTCGATACCTGCAGGCGAATCGCAGATGATGTAATCGAAATCCTTGGCCAGCTCGCCAAGTACTTTCTCGACGCCTTCGGAGGTCAGCGCATCCTTGTCCCGGGTCTGAGAGGCCGGCAGGATGTAAAGGTTATCGACCCGCTTGTCGCGAATCATGGCTTGATTCAAGCCTGCCTCGCCCTGAATCACATTGACCAGGTCATAAACGACGCGACGCTCGCAACCCATGATCAAATCCAGGTTACGCAAGCCCACGTCGAAGTCGATCACAACCGTCTTGTTGCCGCGTAGTGCCAGCCCGGTGGCGATGGCTGCTGCACTGGTCGTCTTTCCGACCCCACCCTTGCCGGAGGTCACTACAATGATCTTGGCCAAGATATGCTTCCTGTTGCTTGTTTGATGATCGTTCATAACCTCTCACTTCAAACCAGTGATGCAATAGTCAACTGATCGTCGTTGAGACGCACCTGTACTGCCGTGCCCAGCAATTGTGGATCGATGTCCTCGAGACGCTTGTAATTTCCTGCCAGCGAGAGCAATTCTGCATGCAGCTCGTGACAGAAGATACCAGCCTCGCGGTCACCATGGATACCCGCTAGAGCGCGTCCTCGCAGGGCGCCATAAACGTGTACGTTACCTCTGGCCAGAACCTCCGAACCCGCATTGACCGCTCCCAGTATTACCAGATCGCCCTCTGGCGCGCTGATTTGCTGGCCTGAGCGTACCGTACCGCGGAATATACGACTACCGGCCGGGGTCAAGCCCGAGAGCGCGGCTGCTTCTGCACTCTGACCATCTCCAGCGTTTTCTTCGAGTACAGGGGAAGCAACACTTTCAAGTGTCCGGGAACGCAGCTCTTGCGGCGGAAACCAGCCAAGACCCAACGCCCAGGCAGATTGCTTGACCGGGTCGGAACCACCGCGCACGGCAACGGGCAGCAGTTTGTGCGCTCGGCACACGGCGCAGATTCGTTCCAATGCCAAATGTGGCTCATTGAGCTTTTCAACACTCACCACGACTGGCGTATGCTGGAAGAAGGCAGGAGACTGACTTAGCTTGCCCGCTAATTGCTCGCGAATCCGCTCAGGATCCGCGCTGGTCAGTTCCATGACCGTCATGGGTAGCATGCCACCCTTGAAGGAGAAGGCGGTGCCTTCTCTGTCCACGTTGAGACTCATCGCCGATCTCCGTGTCGGGTAATGTCACTAGCTAAGGAATTGCTGAATAAATAGACGAGCGAAATGAAGTACAAGGCGCACGGAACACAGAAGGCGAGACATAACATGGGGTTAGGCGAGCCTTCGAGTACCGCGCAACGCAGTAATTCGTTCGCGTAGACATTTATGCAGTGATTCCCCAAGCGAGGGTTTACCAAGCCATCACCAATGATACGCTCTGCAGGTGCGACTTGTCAGCGTGATCGTGCATCAACGCTTCGGGCTTCCCCGGTGATAATGCACATGCTTAGATGGTATTAGCATCGATCTAGGCAGGATGCCATTCAGTACCACATCATACAAAATTCTTTCAGGGGTGCATGTACAGTGATGTCAGGTTTGTTTCGTCGTTTTTTTGCGCCCCGTTGGCAACACCGGGATCCGGCGATTCGTCGCCAAGCGTTAGTGCGCCTGGATCCCACTCAGTTTCAGGACCGGGAACAGCTGGAACGACTGGCCGGTGACGAGGATGCCAGTGTCCGACAGGCAGCGCTTGCCCGCCTGATGGACCCGGCCCAGCTGCTGCGGCTCGAGGAGCAGCAGGACTCACCGGAACTGAGAGCCCGCTTGCTGGTACTGCTTATTGGCCAGCCCGATTCTCCGCCGCTTGCCAAACGCTTGAGTCTGATCGAAAGGATCGACGATGCATCACTGCTGACTCAGTTGGCCCTGCACGGCGACAATCAGGAATTGCGCTTGGCAGCGCTCGAACGCCTGCAGGATGAAGATGCTCTTATTCATCAAGCCATAGAAAACGGCATCGCGGCAGTGCGCCATGCGGCGGCAAAGCGTATCACCTCAGAGCAAGGTCTCCTGCGCCTGAGCCGAGAGGCCAGACGCGACAAGCAAGTCGTGCGTCTGGCCCGGGAACGCCTGGGGCGCTTGCGGGAGAACGCAGCACAGAATGAAGCACAGCGCGCCAAGCGCGAACGCATCCTGGAGGCTTTCGAGCAACATGCCCGGCACAGTTGGGAGCCTCTTTATGCAGGACGCTATCGCCATCTGCAGCGGGAATGGGAAAATCTGGTCGATTTGCCGAGCGCTGACCAGGAACGCCGCTACCAGGAAGCAAGTCTTCGTTGCCGCAAGATCATCAGCGACCATGAAGCGCAGCATCAAGTCATCGCAAGTGCCAATCGTGAGCGTATCGAAGCCGATGAGGCACGCCGGGCGCTGGTAGAAGCGCTTGACGAGGATCGGGCCAGCCTGCAGCGCAGTGAGCATATAACCGCTCAGGACATGGCAAGCATGAACGCCCACAAGCGCCTGCTGATCAATCGCTGGCAAGCACTCTCTGACCAGCATGCGCCGGATGCCACCCTCAGTACAGGCTACACTCAGGCCTTGGCTCGACAGGATGAAATCAATCAGGCCTGGGATCGTCTGGAGCAGCACACGGCAACGTTGAATGACGCACTACAGCGCCGGGATAGCGGGACCCTGCGTCAAACGTTGAAAATGCTGGCCTGGCCTGAAAACCTGCCTCCCACCCCTTTACTGAAACAGGTGCAGCAGTATCTTGCCAACGACAAAACGGCGGAGACCGACAGTCAGCAGGGCCTTCGCTTCGAGCAGGATACCAAGGAGTTCGAACGTCTACTCGAGAATGGCGCATTCAAGCCTGCCAGCCGCCTGTATCAGAGTCTGCGCCAGCGCAGCGAGATGCTGACAACAGAGCAGCAGCGCAAGCATCAACCTGTGCTCAAGCGTCTCGGCGCCCAGCTGGCTGAGTTGCGGGACTGGCGCAGCTTCGTGGCCGGCCCCAAGCGAGACCAGCTCTGCCAAGCCATCATCGAATTAGCGGATGATTCCAGCTTGAGCGACAGCGAACTCGATCGCCGACACCGCCAACTCATCAAGGAGTGGAAGGAACTGGGTGACGCGGCCATCGACCGGGAGCTTTCGGCCCGCTTCCGAGCCGCCTCCGATCGTATTCATACGCGCCTGAAGGCCTGGCACACGGCTCAAGAAGAAGAGCGACAGCGCAACCTCGAGGCGAGAATAGCACTGTGCGAACAACTCGAGATCCTGCTCGAGAACCCGGATGAAAATGCCGACCCGGATGCCCTGCGCCTGATTCGGGATCGTTCCCGGGAACAGTGGCGTCTCTTTTCGCCGATTCCCCGTGGTCATGGCGAGAACATCGGTCATCGCTTCGGTCATATTCGTCACGCCTTGCAGACGCTGATCGATCAGCGTGCCCAGGAAATAGGAGCCGCCAAGCAAGCCCTCGTGGAAGAGGCGCGCCACCTACAATCGGAAACGGAGCCAGCCACCAAACGTGCCGAGCAAGCCAAGCGACTGCAGCAGCGTTGGCGTGAACTCGGACGCGCCCCCAAGGGTGAAGAACAAGCGCTTTGGCGCGAATTCCGTAGTATATGCGACAGCATTTTTGCCGCTCGGGAAAACGAGCGCGACGATCGCGCCCAGCGGGCAAAGGATCGGCTTGACGCCATGCAGGCACTGGTGGAGCGCCTTGATGCCTGGCAACCCACAAGCAGTGGCGAGAAGGCGTTGCTGGACCAGGCAATTGCCGAGGCAGAAGCGTTGGAACCCTTGCCGTCGGGACGCCGCAGCGAGGGTATGCGTAAACGCTGGGCGGGTATTCTTCATTCTCGACGCGAGCGTATTGAGCGTCTTGCAATAAGTGAAGAGGCGTTGCGCTGGCAACATTTGAGTCCGTTGCTGGAAGCCCACCGGCAGGCTGATGCCCGAGTTCTCGACGGAGATACCCCGGAGGACATAGAAGCGCCGTTTGCTCTTGACGAGGATATGAAGCGCGCGCATGGACAACGCAACAAGGCCCGTCATCAGCCTGGCGACAGTGAGGCCGTTGCATCGGAATTGGCGCGTTTACGAGTGCACCTGACCCTACTGGCGAACGGCCGTATCGAGCGTGAGGATGAGCCATTGCGCCTGGCGATTCAGGTAAAACGTCTCAATGCGGCGCGTGAGCAGGCGCTTACCAAGACCGACGAGTTGCACGCCATTCTCTGCGACATTCTTGCAACCGGCCCGGTCTCGACAACGATCTGGAGCCGCGAGGTAAGCGAGCTCGATAGGCTGTTGACTCAACTTGCCGATTACTCCTCTTCCTGAAATGCCGAGAGCGAGGTGGCCACCTCGCTCTCGCTCCCTTCTATCAATAAACTCAGGATGGACTCAACGGCGCATCATCAGCCCATGAACTGGCCGCCGTTGATGTCAAGGTTGGCTCCAGTAATGAACCCGGAATTGCGATTCGCCAGAAAGGCAACCGCCAGCGCGATCTCTTCAGGCTCGCCGAAGCGCTTGACAGGAATCCCTTCACGAATCGATTCGCGGATTTTCTCCGGAATATCCATGATCATGTCGGTGGCAATGTAGCCCGGCGACAAGGTATTGACGGTAATGCCCTTGGTAGCCGTCTCCTGGGCAAGCGACATGGTCAACCCATGCATACCGGCCTTGGCTGCCGCATAGTTGGCCTGACCGAACTGTCCTTTGCGCCCATTGATCGACGAAATGTTGACGATACGTCCATATCCCTGTTCGAGCATGCCACCGAGCACGCTTTTGCAGGTATTAAAGACACTATTAAGGTTGGTATCGATGACTTCGCGCCACTGGTCCGCGGTCATCTTTTTCATGGTGGTATCCCGGGTAATGCCTGCACAATTGACCAGTACTTCTATAGGGCCATATTGTTCCTGAATTTCACGGGCGCCCGCTTCGCAATCTTCATAATTGATCAGGTTGGCTCCAGAAAGCGCAATATTGTCGAAACCTTGGGACTTCTGCTCCTCAAGCCAGGACTTTGCCTTGTCTGGATTACGGTAACCTGCGACGACCTGATAGCCCTCCTTGGCCAGTTCGCGGCAAATAGCAGAGCCAATTCCTCCGGTTCCACCGGTTACCCAAGCCACGGGTGTTGTTTGTGTCATATTGTCTCCCCCTGAGTCATGACGAATGAGCTGACGATGTCAGCCTTTCCATAGTATGAATGCCGTTGTTATTGCATCCACATTGAGAAGTATGGACGAGTTTTCTCTTCCTGTCCGGCCCTTGAACGCTTGACACTTTGTAGAACATCCTTATAATGCAACGCACAATCTGATGCGGGGTGGAGCAGTCTGGTAGCTCGTCGGGCTCATAACCCGAAGGTCATCGGTTCAAATCCGGTCCCCGCTACCAAATTTCAAAAAACCGATACTTCCTAGTATCGGTTTTTTTGTAGTATCAGCTTGGCTTTTAATCGTTAAAAAGAGCCAATGTTTTTTGAAAACAGTGCGCATAGCTACCAAATAATTAAAAAAACAATACCAAATAGCATTTGGTTTTTCGTGTTTTTTAAGAAGAATGAATGTGTTTTTTTGAACCACTGACGACTTCAGTTTTACAAAGCCAGGGGTTTCCAGCATTCGAAATCCATGGCCTTCGCGGCTAATGATGACAAATTGCTCTTGAATCCGCTTCGGTTCACCCGCAGTTATTGGGATATCTTCATCTTCTACAGGGCCAAGCGCTATGCCGATTGTCGATCCGCGTTCCGGAGTTCCGCTTACATCCTCCGAGTCACCGCAACAAACAGGCTCTTCTCACGCCGACTCGTCGACCTATATCGTCGATGTCGACATGACGAATTTTCAGCAGGTGGTATTGGAAGGCTCTACCACCATACCGGTACTGCTCGACTGCTGGGCGCCCTGGTGCGAGCCCTGCAAGACGCTGACCCCTATCCTGGAAAAGTTGGCGAAAGAGTATGCTGGCGCCTTCGTTCTTGCCAAGCTCAATATCGAAGAACACCAGCAGATTGCCGCCCAACTGGGCATCCGTTCGGTGCCGGACGTCAAGCTGATCAGCCAAGGGCAACTGTACGACCAGTTCCAGGGGGCGCTGCCGGAGAAGCAGATCCGTGAATGGCTGGCTCAGTACATCGAAGCGCCTCAGGAGATTCCGGCCAGCCCCGAAGAGCAGGCCGAAGCCGCTCTCGCCGCAGGCGATGCAACCGGCGCCCGGTCCATCTATCAACAGCTGGTGCAGGAATACCCAGAACATCACGACTATCAGATCGGGCTGGCCAGCGCGATATTGGCGGAAGGCAATGCAGAAGAGGCAAAAACGCTTCTGGACAACCTGCCTCCGGAGCATCGCGAAGGTGCCAAGGCGCGCGGAGTGCGGGCTCGTATCGAGTTCGGCGAAGAAGCACCCGGTCAGGAAGAGCTGGCGGCACTCGAAGGACGCGATGACAGTGAAGCCCGCTACAAGCGTGCCTTGCGCCAGGTTGCCGATGGGCACTATGAGGCCGGTCTCGAGGGGCTACTCGACGTGATGAAAAGTGATCGCGCTTACGGCGACGATGCCGCTCGCCTGACGCTGCTGCGTGTATTCGATGCCCTGGGGGCGGATCACCCCCTTACCGTAACCTACCGGCGCAAGCTGTTTGCCCTGCTCTATTGAGATAGCAGACTTTACGCACCATTTAACGGCGAGCAACTGCTCGCCGTTTCACTATCGGTTACTTGCTCAGCACCTCGTCGAGACGCTGCAACCCCTGCTCCAGCAGTGCCGTCGGCGTGCCGAAATTCAGACGTACGAAACCCGGCCAGCCGAAATCTGCTCCATCGGAGAGGGCGACACGAGCCTGTTCGAGCAGAACACGCTGGGGCGAATCGCCTAGACCAGCCTGGCGCAGATCCAGCCAGGCCAGATAAGTGGATTCCGGCGCTTGCCAGGAAACGCCGGGCCAGCGCTCGACGTATTCACCAATGCGGTCACGATTGACCCGCAGGACATCGAGTAGTTCTTGGCGCCAGGTCTCCCCTTCGGCATAGGCAACTTCTGCAGCCAGCAGCCCCAGAACGTTGACGCCCGGCATCAACCCGCTCATTGCCTGCTCAAAGCGCTGGCGCAGGGCTGAATTTGAAATGACGGCGCAGGCACAGGAAAGCCCGGCTACATTGAAGGTCTTGGACGGCGCCCATAGCGTGATGATGCGATCCGCCAGTTCGGGGAAGAGCGCTGCCAGCGGCCGATGAGGCTCGTCCTCGAGAATCAGGTCGCAGTGCAGTTCGTCGGAGACGATCAACAGATCATGACGCGCCGCCAACTCGGCGATGAACGCTAATTCTTCGTGCTGCCAGACGCATCCGGTAGGATTATGCGGATGGCACCAGAGCAACAACTTCGTCTGCGGCGTGATTGCCGCTTCCAGCGCTTCTCGATCAAGGCGCCAGCCTTCGCCCGAGGCTATCGGCTCGGCCAGCTCAGCGGTTTGGGCAAGCCGCCCCGTATGCTCTGCCACCTTGAGAAAAGGCGGATAGATCGGCGTGACGGTCAGCACACCCTCCCCGGGCTGGGTCAACGCCAGGCTTGCCAGGTGCAACGCCGGAACGACACCTGGCAGCCAGAGCTGCCACTCCGGCATAATCTCCCAGTCGTAATGCTGCTGGCTCCACTGGCAGAGCGCTTGAAGCAAGCTATCGGGTGTTCGGCCATAGCCAAACACACCGTGCTCGACCCGGGCCTGCAAGGCCTCGACGATCGCCGGCGGTGAAACGAAATCCATATCGGCGACCCATAGAGGCAGCACGTCCTCTTCGTAGCGCTGCCACTTCTGGGTTGGATACTGGTGACGATCGATGAACGTGACAAAATCGAAGGGCATGACGCCTCCTTTACCTTAGCGACTCGGAAGATCGAACATGCCTGAAAGCATCTTCTATGCCAAGGTCCTGCGCGGTACCTCGCGTGTGGTCGAACATTGGCTGCTGCTGGGGCAGGCAAGCCCCGATCGACTGGCGATGATCCTTGCGGACACCGCGCGCCTGGCCAAACTGGGCGAGCCCGAGGAGGCGGCTCCTAACGGCAAGCAGCTCGAAGAATGGGGCAACAGCCGTCAACCTCCTCTATGGGCGGCTCGGACATCACTGTTTTTATTGGTGCAGATGCCTTCCCGACCCGTACCTCGGGATGAATACGAAGCCTGCGCCTGGGCTTATTGCTGGCTTCGCAATCGCTCCTTCGAGACGGTCATCCAGGCAATCGAGGCACTTCCCGAACACCTGCGTGAGCCGCTGAAACCGGCTCTGGCACAGGCCTGGGCGGACAAACAGGCCCAACGTCTCATATAGCGATAGCTTGCAAGTCAGTAATGTATAAGACAGCTTCATTGGAGTGAAGGAATTTACCATGGAAGTACCCCTAACCCTTCAGATCGCCAAGCTGCTCATTTCCGTTGGCATCGTGCTGGGTCTGTCGATGGTTGCCGAGCGGGTCAGTACGCGGGTTGCCGGGCTGCTGTCCGGGTACCCGCTGGGGACCGCCATCGCCTTGTTCTTTATTGGTCTTGAGCTATCTCCCGGGTTCGCCGCCGAAAGTGCCGTGCATACCCTCGCCGGCTTCACCTCGACCCTGGCGCTAGGAGGCGGTTACTTACTCAGCGCGCGACGAAACGGCGTTGCTGGGGTATTGACAGGCACCGCAGGCGGCCTGCTGTGCTGGTTGGCTGCCAGCACCATTTTGGCGCAAATAGATTTCAATCGATTGAGCGGTACCTTGACGACGCTGGTAGCCATCCTGGCATTCACCTGGCTCTATCGGCGCGTGCCGGATACCCGAACTACCGTAAAGGGCCACTTTTCCTGGTGGGCGCTGGCTTTTCGTTCGGGGCTGGCCGCAGCAATCATCTTTCTGATCACCGGGCTTGCCCATGTGGTGCCCACCGCCTGGGCCGGCATTCTCGCCGCCTTCCCGGTCACCATGTATCCCTTTCTGGTCATATTGCACTTGACCCACGGGATCGCACCAGCAGCCACGGTCATCAAGCATTACCCGGCAGGACTCGGGTCGCTGCTCTGCTATGCGCTGTGCGTATCCTTGACCTATACAACCCTGGGCCTTGCCCTGGGCACTCTCCTCGGCTTTGTCGTGGCCACCCTATGGCTATTGCTATGGACCCGCCTGCAGCGCTGGTGGCAAAGTCGCAAGGCTGCCGAGTTCAATCCAAACTGATGCTTTCTTCATAGGAACATGGCCATGTTTACTCGCCAAATAGAACCTGCCTTTTACGATACCGATGCTCTCGGCCACATCAACAATACGCGTCTTCCTGCCTGGTTCGAGTGGGCTCGCAACGACCTGTTTCGCCTATTCACACCGGATCTCGATCCGCGTAAATGGACATTGATCATGGCGCGCATGGAAGTGGAGTATCGTGCTGAATTGTTCTATGGCGAGGATATCGAGCTGCGTACCTGGCTTTCACGCCTGGGCAACAGTTCTTTCACTGTCACCCAGGAAGCCTGGCAGAAGGGTCGGCCCGGCGCCCGAGGCAATACCGTAATGGTCTATTACGATCACACAGCCAAGCGTGCGACGCCGCTGCCGCCAGAGATCCGTCACGAGCTGGAGAAACACCTTCAGGAAGACACCGAAGGCCGTGCATGACCCCTGCCATAGATCTATTGCGACGTCATGGTGTCGATTTTGAGCTGCTCGAATACACGCATGATACGAACATAGCGGCCTACGGCGAGGAAGCAGCCCAGACGCTTGGCCTGTCGCCAGATGCCGTATTCAAGACGCTGATAGTCGACATCGAGGCATCGCGCCTGGCCGTGGCACTGGTGCCGGTATCTCGAACCCTTGATCTCAAGGCCTTGGCGCGGGCCGCCAAGGCCAAGAAGGCAGTATTAGCCGAGGCGGCGGTGGCGGAACGGGCCACCGGTTATATCGTCGGCGGCATCAGCCCGCTTGGTCAGAAGCAGCGTCTGGCGACATTCATCGACAGTAGCGCCGGCCACCTTGAACGCCTTTACGTGAGCGCGGGACGACGCGGTCTGGAGATCGCCCTTTCCCCGGCGCAGCTGCAGCGCCTCACTCAGGCCCACATGGTGCCTTTGGCAAGAAACTGAATATCGTGACAAATAAACTGTCACACTGAATATCTCATCCTGCCGCCCTGGAGCCTGACATGGCCATCCGCTACGATCTCTGGCTCGATCCTGACGATGTCAAGCGTCACCGCACCGTCGAGGCGGATCTGGAGCGTTACTTCATCGAGCGTTTCGCAGACTTTCCCCATATTCGTCTGTTCGGCGACGACCCTTACGATTATGACTCGCCCTTCAATCGTCTGTATGATGCCCTGATCCTACGTGCTACCGACTATTGCGAACGTAAATGGCGCTATGTGCCGACCCCCATTCAGCTCAACAAGGCGTTCTTTCGCGGCGTGGCACGCTCGAACAAATTTCTACGAGATCCCGACGATCATGGTGATCCGAACCTCACAAATCCCCACTGACGATCAGCTTGCCATCATTGAAGCGCAGATCGGGCGAGCGCCTCAGGGTATCCAGGCCATTACCGCCACGGATGGGCAAGGCACGCCGCTGGTGCTGCGCATGGAGTCCATCGTCAATGGCAAGCCCTTTCCGACGCTCTACTGGCTCAGCTCCGAGCGACTCAAGGTTGTATTGTCCCGGATCGAGGCAAGTGGGGTCATCAAGCAGCTTGAAGCACGCCTTCAGGACGACCCCGACTTTCTCGCCGCCTACTGGCGCAGTCACGAAGACTATGTGGCTCAGCGCTGGCACCACATGCGCGACGAACACCGCAAGCAGGCAGAGCAACGAGGCTATATCGACCTGTTTCGACAGCGCGGTATCGGCGGTATCGCCAACTGGCATCAGGTGCGCTGCCTGCATACCCAATATGCCCATCATCTGTGTGGCGATAACGTGATCGGTCAATGGTTGGATGCGGAATACGGCATCATTGACGAGCTACCCTGATCCTTTCTCCTTTTTGAAAAAACCGACCGACAACTGGAACGAGCATGCGCAGAATTTGTGTCTATCTGGGAGCCCGAGAAGGCCATGATCCACGGTTTCGTGAAGCCGCCGTCGAGCTGGGCACGCGCATTGCCACCCGAGGCCTTGGCCTGGTCTATGGCGGTGCGCATATCGGCCTGATGGGAATCGTTGCCAATGCAGCCCTCGAGGCTGGCGGAGAGGTCATTGGTGTCATACCCCACCATCTGATCGATCGTGAAATGGCCCACACCGGGCTGAGTCAGCTGATCAAGGTAGACAGCATGCACGAGCGCAAGGCGATCATGGCAGAACATGCCGACGCCTTCATTGCCATGCCTGGCGGCATTGGTACGCTGGAGGAATTGTTCGAGGTATGGACTTGGCAATATCTGGGCCTGCACGACAAGCCCATCGGGGTGCTCGACGTGGCGAATTTCTATCAGCCGTTGCTAGGTTTCATGGATGATGCAGCGAATGCCGGTTTTCTGGCGGCGACGACTCGTGCCAAGCTGCAGAGTGCAAGCACCCCGGATGCCCTGTTGGACATTCTCGAGTCTCAGTTGTAACCCCATTGACGGAACCACGGATCAAGGAGAGCCCCATGTACGCTATTGCGATCGATGACGACAAGACACTGAGATGGTGTGAACAACCCTCGCCAGGCCCGTTGAAAGACAACGAGGTACGCATACGCGTTGCCTGGGCCGGCATGAACCGGGCCGATTCGGGGCAACGTGCGGGCAACTATCCGCCGCCCCCCGGCGCCTCCGACATTCTGGGGCTGGAAATCAGCGGGACGATCACGGAAGCAGGGCCCGGCGTGGCTCAGTTGGAAACGGGCCAGAAGGTCTGCGCTTTGCTTGCCGGCGGCGGCTATGCAGAAGAGGTAGTCGTTGACCAGCGGCAGGTAATGCCGGTACCTGAAGGACTTGGGCTACGTGAGTCTGCCGCCCTGCCCGAGATGTTCGCGACCGCCTGGCTCAATCTATTCATGGAAGGCGGTCTCGATCACGCCGAGAGCAAAGGCGAGCGTGTGCTGCTGCATGCCGGTGCCAGTGGCGTGGGTAGCACCGCTGTCCAGCTATGCCGAGCGTTCGGGTACCCTTGTTTCGTGACCGTGGGCAACGATGAGAAGATAGAACGGTGTAAGGCGTTGGGCGCGGAAGCCGGCTGGAATCGCCACAATGGTAGTTTCGTCGAGGCAGTAACGGAGTGGGGCGGCGGTGTCGACGTCATTCTGGATCCAGTGGGTGCCAACTATCTTGCGGACAATCAAAAGGTGCTCAATGCCGACGGCCGCCTGGTGCTGATCGCCATATTGAGCGGACGCAGCGCTGAACTGGATCTCGGCCGCATGTTGATGAAACGACAGCGGCTGATTGGCTCGACGCTGCGCAGCAAGTCGCCGCAAGCCAAGGGTGCGATTCTTGACGAACTGCAGGCGTACGTCTGGCCGCGCCTGACTACAGGCGAACTATACCCGCTGATCGACAGCGACTATCCCATTCAGGAAGCGGAAGAGGCCATGGCGTACATGGAGAGCAACTCGAACGTGGGCAAGCTTCTATTATCGGTAGCCAAGGACGATTGAGTCGTTATGGCTTCGCTAGACGTCCTGATATTCTCGCCGTACCACAAGGCAGAAAGACTCAGGACGATGGCGAAGCGTCAATGCGTTCGAAGCTCTCGAGCAGAGGGTTCGTCACTGTCGATGTCACGATCAGCCAAAGCCTGCCAATAAGCAGAACGTTGAGCGTCCACTGAAAGACCCAATTCACCTGAATGATAGGCACGAGCCAGGCGTTCCGCTGCCAAAGGATGGCCTGAATCCCCTGCACGCGCATACCAGGTTACCGCATGATCATCCCGACGCGGATACTGAGCACAGCCAAACTCATATATGCGAGCAGCCTGATACTGCGCATGAGCGTCACCATTCTGCGCGGCCTGAAGCACATAGCGTGCGCCCTTGGCCTTGTCCTGGGAGGTCGTACCGCGATGAAACAGCATGTGACCATAAACGGACAGAGCGTCGACATGCCCTGCGTCAGCGCAGCGCTGAAACAGCCGCAATGTCAAACGTTGGGTACGCGGTGAGCGTGGTAACCAACGCGTATGAAAAAGCTGTTCTGCCAGCCGAAACTCAAGCCGGGTAAACAAGGAAGATGCCTGCGCCATGGCTAAGAACCTTAAATCCAAATATGCCTGGGTGACAATGTCGAATTTGGCTCCTCCTGAGCCACCATCTCTTTACTGCAAACCAATGAATCTTTTAAAGCTCGACTCATCGGCCGGCAAGCATACGCCTCTCTCAATCACTACTCAAGGCGTACTGGCGATCCCTCATTACATCAACGATATCGATATATTCGACTCAAAATGCTGCGAAGCAGCATTCTAAGTATTCTACTCCATCGCTCATAAATGAAAAGATAACGAAAGTCCGATCTATCCTAGTACTAGCGCTTGAGATACCCTCGTTTTCAAGAGCCGACAACTACGGAGGGCCTGTGCTCAGTATCATTTCACCCGCCAAGACGCTGGACTTCGAAACGCCGCCGTCTACAGAACAGTACACACAACCCGACTATCTCGAGCAAAGCATGGCGTTGGTCGAGATCCTGCGCGGCTATTCGCCCCAACAGCTTGCCGAACTGATGAGTATCAGCGACAAACTGGCCGGCCTCAACACTGCTCGCTATGACGAATGGTCGCCACCCTTTACTCTTGATAATGCGAAGCAAGCGATCCAGGCCTTTCAGGGCGATGTCTACACCGGACTTGAGGCATCGACGTTCAACACCTACGACAACGCTTTTGCTCAGGATCATATGCGGATCCTTTCAGGCCTTTACGGTTTGTTGCGGCCACTTGACCTGATACAGCCTTATCGTCTGGAAATGGGAACCCGCTTGCCCAATGCCGCCGGCAAGGATCTCTACGCCTTCTGGCGGGATCGCCTGACCCGGGATCTAGAGACCGCCATCGCGCACAGCGGCTCCAACGTGCTCGTCAACCTGGCGTCCAATGAGTACTCCAGGGCAATCGACATAAAGCGTCTCTCGGCCAGAGTCATTACACCAGTATTCAAGGATGCCAAGAACGGTCAATACAAGATCATCAGTTTCTACGCCAAAAAGGCACGGGGCCTGATGAGCGCCTGGCTAATCCGTAACCGCGTTGACTCACCGGATGCAATCAAGACGTTCGATGTCGCCGGTTATCGCTTCAATTCAACCATGTCTGAAGGCGACACCCTGGTATTCACCCGAGATGAAGCGTAGCCGACCTGGCCCGCAAATCTAGGATACGAATACCGGATAAAAGGCTAGAATGAACCTCCCTTCTCTGACGTCCTCTTTTCTGGAGACACAATATGCGTAACCTCTTAGTCATGCTGCTGGTCGGCTTGCTTGGCTTCGGACTGGCTGTCGAGCATGCCGAAGCCAAGCGATTCGGTGGCGGCAAGAGCTTCGGCTCTCAATCGCGCTCTGTAAACACCCCCTCCAGTACGACAAGCAGAACAGCAAGCACACCGCAGCGCCAACCTTCAAAAGGACTTTCACGCTTTGCCGGCCCATTTGCGGGCCTGCTCGCTGGCGGCCTGTTGGCTTCGCTGTTTTTTGGCGGCGCCTTCGACGAACTACGATTTATCGACATCCTGTTGATTGCCGGCGCCATTTGGCTTGCCTTTCGTCTCTTTGGTCGTCGTCGCAAGGTATCGACTGCCGCGGGGCCGCAAGCCTACTCCGAGCATCAGGCGCAACCAGACAGTCAGCAACGGCATGCGTTTACAGCAGCAACCCATCATGGCCGCATGTCGTCGCATCCATCCTGGTTTGACAAGGAACAGTTCCTGACGGGAGCAAAAGAACACTTCATGACGCTACAGCGTGCCTGGGACAACAATGATTTCAGCAGCATCCAGGAGTATGTGACGCCTGAACTGTATAATCAGCTACGCGAAGAACGCGCTCACCATTCGGCAAACAACCGTACCGAAAGCGTGCGTCTTTTTGCAGAGTTAGGCGACGTGCAGGAACACGGTCAAAAGGCTGAAGCGACGGTGCTATTCCACGGCATTCTGGATGAAAATGGCGAGCGAAACGAGTTTAACGAAACCTGGCATCTGGTTCGCGATCTACGCGATGGAGCGCCTTGGTACGTCCAGGGTATCGAGCAGAATCCGAGTGCCTGATATACAACTCGCTTGTTCATAAAAAGACCAAGAAAAAGCCGGTCAGTTGTAAACTGACCGGCTTTTTATCTTTTCACAACGTACAGAAGCGGAATACAACTCAGTTTTGAGCGTCTTCGGCAGCGTCCTGAATGTCTTCACCCATCTCTTCTACGCTATCACCGGCACTTTCTGTAGCTTCGTCGATGTTTTCGCCCGCTTCTTCCGCAGGGCCCTGATCTTCGCACGCAGCGACACCACCCAGCATCAACGCCATCAACAGGGCCAAACCTAGTTTACGCATCAAGTTCTTTTGCACGACTGCCTCCTCAAATAGAACATCAAATAACTGCAACACGATAACTCGCATCACACATGAATGCTACGTTTGTATTTTTTGTATTTCTCATTAATAACATTAATTTACATAAATAAAAAGGCTTTATTTTTAACGCCTTGCACAAAATTTTCTGATTGCGCCTTTCTTTTAAGGCCCTACAGCCTTTCCATTGCTTTATTTCAGCCACAAAAAACCCCCAGCCTCAATGAGACTGGGGGTTCGGATAGATGCCTGACGATGACCTACTCTCACATGGGGAGACCCCACACTACCATCGGCGCTGAGCGGTTTCACTGCT
>NZ_CANLTC010000005.1 GCF_947493865.1 uncultured Halomonas sp. | reverse complement strand
GCGGTTGGTTCTTGTGTAGGAGCTTGAATTATAACCGATTTTCAGCCGCCTTTTTCATGTCTTATGCAATATCCAGGTTAGAAGTGCTTCCGGGGGCCGGTCTCACGGATTCAGGATTAAGTTTAGGGTGCATCCAGTACTGGAAAATCTCCAGCAACAGCAACATCGTGGACGAACTGAAAAACCAAGGCGAAACGGTGGACGACGACACACTGGCACACAACTCATTATTGCCTTACAAACACGTGCTGCCCAAAGGCACTTATTTCATCAACAAAAAGGAAACGCAATCCCTATGAGACAAAGAAAACTTTGGCCCCACATTCCCGCTTGCCATGACGAAACATTGGCGTGGGAGGTTTGATGGAAGTAGTTCAGGCCTTCTGGTTGGGCATCATTCAGGGCATCACTGAATTTTTGCCGATTTCCAGCTCCGCGCATCTGATTCTGGCTCCGGTGTTGGTTGGCTGGGCTGACCAAGGTGTCGCTTTTGACTTAGCGGTACATGTGGGCACTTTACTCGCCGTGATGTTGTATTTTCGTCGCGATGTTGGAGATTTGACCAAGGACAGCGTTACTTCGCTGATTCAGCGACGCTTTATCGGACAAGGCCTGATGGCAGGCTACCTGGTTATCGGCACCGTTCCAGCTGCACTGGCCGGTTTGCTCTTGCTGGATCTGATTGACACCCAACTGCGTTCTGTCGCGATCATCTTTTTCACCACGTTAATTTTTGGCTTGTTGCTGGGCTGGGCGGATTGGTGTCCCAAACAGAGCCGGAAGATCACCACATTGACCTGGAGAGATGTGCTGTTAGTCGGTGCAGCCCAAGCACTGTCACTCGTTCCCGGCACCTCCCGTTCGGGTGTGACCATCACTGCTGGGTTGATGTTAGGCCTCAGTCGAGAGGCAGCAGCTCGCTTTTCCTTCCTTCTGGCCATTCCCATTACCGCGCTGGCCGCTTCCGCCAAATTGCTGGAGGTGGCCACTGGTGATATTGCAGTGGATTGGATCGCGTTCCTAGTGGGCGGACTGACCTCCTTCGCTATGGCGCTAACAGCCATCCACTTTTTTCTGAAATGGCTCAACCGCTTTGGGATGTGGCCCTATGTGGTCTATCGCCTGGGGCTGGCTGCCCTGATTTACTGGGTTCTGATGAGATAAGGAGTACGATGGTAATTGTTTCAGTGGCTATTCAGGGGCTTGGCACAATAGCTGGGAAAGCCTCCAGATTGGTCAGCATGAGGCTTAAATGGCCTGTAGTGTTTGCCATCGCTTCGGTGCTATCAGGATGTGATTCATTCGACAATCAGGTGCATAAGCTGAGTGGTGCCGCTCAGGGCACTACTTGGCATGTCAGCGTCTGGCAATCTGAAGGCGTGGACGTTAACGCGCTCCAGCAACGGATCGATGCTGAATTCAATCGCCTGGATCGCTCGTTGTCGAACTACAAACCGGATTCAGATATTGAACGTTTTAACGCCACGGAGACTACCGCTCCGATTGATGACGGCTCCGAGATCGTCGAACTGGTAGAAGCCGCAAAGCAGGTCAGTCAAGCCAGCCAGGGGTGCTATGACCTGACCATCAAACCATTGTTTGATCTTTGGGGATTCTCGGGCCAAACGCTGACACCACCGGATCCGGCTACCCTGATGCAGCAGCTACAACACGTCGGTTTTAGCAAACTAGAAACCCCGACACCCACCCAACTGCGCAAAACCGACCCGCAGATTCATGTGGATATTTCCTCCATTGCTCAAGGCTACAGCGTTGGTCGGGTTGCCACCGTAGTGGAAGCTGCTGGGATACAGAACTATCTCGTGGAGATTGGCGGAGAGCTGCAAACCCGGGGGCATAAGCCGGACAGTTCTTCCTGGCGTATTGGCGTCAAGAGGCCTCTGCCCGGTGGTCATTCGGTGCAAAAAGCCCTCACCATCCGTCAGGATGCCCCAGTTTCCGTTATGACGTCGGGCACCTACCGCCATTACTTCGATGAACAGGGCAAGCGCTACAGCCATGTCCTGGATGCCCGCACGGGCAAACCGGTCACTCACAACACGGTCTCGGTCACTGTCACTGTCATCAATGACAATCCAACCCTAGCGGACGCCTGGTCCACGGCCCTTCTCTGCCTGGGACGGGAATCCGGTATGCCGGCCGCGGATGATAATGGTATCGCCGCCTTGTTCATCACTACACACAATAACCAGTTCGAAGAAGCCGCAACCTATCGCTGGCAATCACTGAAAACAATAGAGATCCACTGATGTTGAGATTGTTTAAAATTGAAAACGGCCTGATCCACGAAATTAAATGCCCCCTCGAGGAGTTGGGTAGCCATCTGATCCAAGCCGACTGGATTGATGCCCACGAGCCGGATGAAGACGAACGTGCTCTCTTGCAACACATGCTGTGCACCGAGTTGCCCGAACCGGATGAAGTGGAAGAGATTGAAACCTCGGCCCGCTGCTTCGTGGACCAGGCCGGTATCCACGTCCACTCACTGTTTCTCGCCCAAAGCGAGGGTCGCCACACAACCGTATCCGTTGCCTGTATCCTTCAAAAAAATTGCTTGATCACCATTCGTGAAGGAGATTTGGCCGATTTCCGCCTGCTACGTATGAGAGCGCACAAGGGACAGGTGGAAGTGCAATCCCCACAAGACCTGTTGGTCACGCTGTTGGAGCAGAAAGTGGAGAACCATGCCGATGCTCTGGAAGATCTGCATCGCCAACTGGAAAAGATCAGTTATATGGTTCTAGAGGACGAGGAGTCGGAGTTGGAAGACGCCATCGGCAAACTGGCCCGCCTGGAGGACAGCAACGGAAAAATCCGCCTTTGCCTCATGGACACCCAACGGGATATTTCGTTTTTGCTGCGTCATCTAAAAACCCAACCGGAGCAGTCGGAAAGCCTACGTGAGATTATGCGCGATATCGAGACTCTCATGTCCCATACCACTTTTCTGTTCGATAAAATCAACTTTCTGATGGAGTCGACTCAGGGCTTTATTAATATCGAACAAAACCAAATCATCAAGACTTTCTCGATTGCTGCCGTAGTGTTCCTGCCGCCTACTCTCGTTGCCAGCATCTATGGAATGAATTTTGACTACATGCCGGAATTGAAGTGGTTGCTCGGCTATCCCTGGGCACTGGGGCTGATGGTTATGTCAGGCATCGCACCGTATTGGTACTTTAAACGTAAAGGATGGCTCTGATGGAAGGAAGCGAGCCGTAGGTGAAAATCGTTAAAGAATTTAAACTGGGTATCCTGATTAAATGGTTGACGATCCATTCTGATCCACCAAAGACTTAATCTCCCTAGAAGGTTGATAGATCGACGCCGCAGTTCTTCTCGACTCGGGGAAACCCCTGTTGTAGGTCATGGTGGCCTTGCCTAGGAACGGGGGACACCTTGGTCTGCGGCGCCTTCTGCTTGTGCTTGGTGGTATTGAATATTACGCACGCATCAGTGAATCATATCGAACAACCTCAGGCTGCCGTGTAACAGTGCTACAGAGACACCACTAGCCAATACCGCAAGGCTCATACCAACCAATACTGCAATCCCATCTTGCCTCGCGAGGCCTAGCGATAGAGCCAGAATCGCCAAGCCAGGCAAGGTATTTCCAAATGGGATGGGCAATGCAATCAGTAACGCCATAACAACAATAACCCCTCCGATAACTCGCATGGCCAAAGGGGACATCAGCCCGGCCAGACGGATGCTCAGGCGGCGTTCTAGCTTATCTATAAGTGGCGTAGCGCGCTGGAAGACTTGGCGCAGCACTTCTTGCCCAATACGCCGCTGAGCGATGAAAGACGGCAAGCGGACACGCTTTGCACCGACCACCATTTGCCCACCGAGCAGCGCAAGCGCCGAGCCGAATATCATGCCAGCTGGAATGCCTGGTGTCGGAATAATGGCTGGGATCGAAAAAATTAATAGAACGAGCCCAAGTCCACGATCCCCCAGAGCGCTCAGGATATCATTCAGCGTCGGACGCCCAGCTGGCAAACGGTCAGGCAGAACACGCAATGCAGAAGCCAGGCTTGAGTTGTCACCGCTCATGGCGAAATGGTTCCCGTCTCGTAAAGGTTAGGCCTTTAGGCTTACTAGGCGTGGTCAGTCGCTTCTCCCACTCTTGCCCCGCTTAGAGAAGCACACTGTCAATTAGACCGCTGAATCCTACAATAATCAATACGAGCCAAAGCGGAATTTTCCATGCTGACGATCTCGACCTTGTCGTGATCGGTCATGCTCCGAGTTATTGTCAAATTCTGTGTATGGCCGGTCAGGCGGCAGTCCTGTCTGACTGATCGGTCAAGGGTTCGCCGTCCTTGAACTGGACGTTGTTCACGACCAGCTCCAGCTTGTTGAACCCCTTGATCCGCTTCCAGCGCTTCTGGGCGCTCTGAAGCAGCTTGAAGACCATCGCCAGGGTCGTCGCTCTGGAGCCGCAGTTCCGGCTGCGCTTGCTCCGCAGGCGGACCGTGGCGAAGGTCGACTCGATCGGGTTGGTGGTGCGGATATGCACCCAGTGTTCTGCCGGGTAGTCATAGAACGCCAGCAGCTCCTCCCGATCCTTGGCCAGGCACTCCATGGCTCTGGGGTACTTGGCCTCGAAGCGTTTCACCGTGCGATCGAAAGCCTTGTGCGCCTCATCGCGGGTCTCGGCCATCCAGATCTCATGGAGGTCGGCCTTGACCTTGGGCTGCACGGATTTCGGCAGTTTATTCAATACGTTGGCAGTCTTGTGGACCCAGCAGCGCTGGTGCTCGGTCTCTGGATAGACCTTGCTCAACGCCGCCCAGAAGCCCATGGCGCCGTCGCCAACCGCTAGCTTGGGGGCCGTCGTCAGCCCGCGCTCGCGTAGCCCCGTGAGCAGCTCTTTCCAGCTGGCCTCTGACTCACGCTGCCCATCCTCGACGACGACCAACTCCTTGCGGCCCTGCTCAGTGACGCCGATGATCACCAGCAGACACAGACGGTCATCCATGCGCACGTTGCTGTACACGCCGTCAGCCCACCAGTAGACGTAACGCTGGTCTGCCAGGTCGCGCTTCTGCCAGTCGGTATGCTCGTCCTCCCACTGCTTCTTGAGACGCGACACGGTGTTGGCCGAGAGTCCCTTGGCCTGGTCACCCAGCAGGGCCGACAGGGCCTCCTGGTAGTCGCCGGTAGAGACTCCCTTCAGGTAGAGCCAGGGGATCAGCTCCTCGATGCTGCGGGCCCGCTTCAGGTAGGGCGGCAACAGCGCGCTGCTGAAGGTCACCCCGTCGCCACTGCGGTCACGGACGCGGGGCACCTTGATCTCGACGTCGCCGATACCGGTTTGCACGGTGCGCTCCGGCAGGTAGCCGTTGCGGACGACGACACGGCGGCCGTCTTCCAGCGTCTTGTCGGCATATTGCTCCAGAAACGTGCTCAACTCCGCCTCCACGGCCTTGGCGATCAGGTCTCGGGCCCCTTTGCGCAGCAGCTCATGCAACGGATCAGTAGCGCCGGTGTCTGGCTGCGTCACGGCTTGGAGAGTAGAATTGCTCATGGCGTATCCGTCCTATGTTGGTTGTGATCTGGCGAGATCAATCAACAGGATACGCCACCTAAAGTGGACCCCATCGTCAAGACAGAAAACGTCCCGATTTAAGTTATCGTCTCGGCCTTGGCTGCAGCTGCACAGCGCTGCCCTGTGTCATGGTCCTGAGCGGTGTCACGTTGATGACCAAAGTGATCGGGAATGGCGGCACCGCCGCCAGTCCCCAACGCATACACGGTGTCCGGGGTCTGGTTCTCCAGCGATTGGTGAGGCCGCTGGGCGTTGTAGAACGAGAAGTACGCGGATAGGCCGAGGGTCAGCTCTCCCAAGCTCGCATAGCCCTTCACATACACGTCCTCGTACTTGACCGTCCGCCATAGCCGCTCGACGAAGATGTTGTCGAACGCGCGCCCACGGCCGTCCATGCTGATGGCGACGCCGGCTTGCTTGAGCACCCCCGTGAAGGCCTGGCTCGTGAACTGCGAGCCTTGGTCACTGTTGAAGATCTCCGGCGTGCCATGTAGCCGCAGGGCGCTTTCCAAGGCGTCGACGCAGAAGGACGCCTCCATGGTATTGCTCACCCGCCAGCTGAGCACCTTGCGGCTATACCAGTCGATGATGGCGACCAGGTACACGAAGCCGCGCGCCACCCGAATGTACGTCACATCGGTACTCCACACCTGATTGGGGCGTGTGATCGACACGCCGCGCAGCAGGTACGGGTAGACCTTGTGCTCAGGATGCGGCCGGCTGGTCATGGGGCCCGGCGCCATACCTGCCAACCCCATGCCGCGCATCAGCCGCTGCACGCGCTTGCGATTGACGCGAAAGCCATGGCGACCGAGTTCCACGACCATCCGGCGGCTACCGTAGAACGGCCATTGCGTGTAGATCTCATCGATCGCATGGCAGAGTTCGACATCCTGCTCGGAAGGCTCCGTTGGCTGCCGTTGAGCGTAAACGGTGGACCTGGCGACCCCTGCCAGGGCGCACTGGCGGAGCAGCGGCACTCGGTCGGCCGCGTCGATCCAGCCGCGGCGGATCATGGCAGGTTGATTCCGGATTTTTTATTCAGCCAGTCGAGCTCCATCTTCAGACGGCCGATTTCCCCGTAGAGCTTCTCGTCTGACTGGTACTCGGGCTTTGGCTTTGGCCCGCGCTTCTTGTCGAACAAGGAGGCGGAGTCCGCCAGGAGGGCCTTCTTCCACTGACCGACCTGCACAGGGTGGACACCGAATTCCTGAGCGATTTCGTTCGCCGTCTTCAGGCCACGGACAGCCTCCAGGGCGACCTTGGCCTTCAGCTCCGGTGAGTGGGTGTTACGTTTCTGTTTCGACATCTCTGGTCCCTTCGAAATCGGCCTCGGCATATCTTAAACCAGTGTCTTGATTTCAGGGTCCACTATAGATGGTCGCGCAGCTGAGCGCGCAGGGTGTCGAGCTCCTCCGGCGTCACCTCGTAGTCGGCACGCATCACCTCGCAGAGCAGAGCCGCCGCGGCAAGCTCGAGGCTCGGCGCCTCGAGACCGGCACCACCCTCCCCCTCGGCGAGCATCTCCTGAAAGAATCGCTGGATATTGGCTAACACGGGTGTCTCCTTTCTCTTTGCTAAGGCTGGGACCTGCCAGCCGCTCTCGGGTTCGCCAGCCCGTCGAGGTCAGACCCCTAAGTAGATTGAGGGGTCTGACCCCAAGGGGGCGGGGTTAATCGCGGCAGCGCCAGCGTGCCAGCAGGGAGAGCAGCGCCAGGCCCAGCAGCGCCGCCGCCGTCCAGCCCACCACGTCGACAACCTGGGGGAATGATGCCGGCGCTTCCACCGGACGGTGCTGAAGGCCGAACACCACGACACGCCCCAGGGCATAGAGCATCAGTGCCAGGCTGGCCAGGGGTAACAGGGAGTGACGCGCCGCCAGCCAGCGGGTGAGTGCCCAGGGCTCGCTGGGCGTCTTGGCCGACTGCCGGGTGCTCGTCT
This sequence comes from uncultured Halomonas sp., assembly GCF_947493865.1. Taxonomy (GTDB): domain Bacteria; phylum Pseudomonadota; class Gammaproteobacteria; order Pseudomonadales; family Halomonadaceae; genus Modicisalibacter. Next base: position 231,588 of record NZ_CANLTC010000005.1, on the reverse strand, counting down.
TACGCGGGGTCGCCGCCTTGCTGGCGGCCGGCTTCCTCGCCGCAGGCTTGCGGGCTCGCGGCTTGACCTTCGATTTGCCCGCCGCGGGGCCACCGCCCAACCAGCCCAAGGCAGCACGGCCCAGACGCCATAGCGCCCAGCCCAAGGTAAAGCTTACCGAGAGGGCGAGACCGCCCATCACCAGCACATACGCCATTGGCGATCCTTGTCGAACAACAAAAGGAGTATTGTGCCATAGCGTCGGCGAGCCTACTCCCGATGATGCTTGTGAGCGCGGCTCATCAGGTAGAGGGCCCCGGCCAGGGCCAGCACCGAGAGCGCCAGGTAGATGGCATCCAGCGGTGTCTCGAAGGTGATATCCACCACCGCGCGAAAGAACTCGATGATCACCGCCAGGATCACCACCCGGGCGATCTTGTCCTTGAGCTCATCGAAGGACGAGACATTGAAGGGGTTCGAGGCCGGGTGCGACTCGGCCGGTTCGATCGGCGACACGAACAGCCGATACACCCCCAGGCCGAAGATCAGCAGCACGATCGCCACCAGGTAGATGTCCACCGCCATCACCACGCTCGGCACCACCGTCTCGTGAATATCGGGCTGCCCGCCGACCAGGTAGTAGGTCGCGGCGGTCACGGTAAGCTTGAGAATATCCAGAGTACCGATGATGAACAGCACCAGTGCCCCCAGCAGGCTCGGCACCACCGCCAGCATCACCAGCAGCCGGCTGTTCCACAGGAAGCGCTCGAAGATGCGTTCATAGCGCTTGCCGCTGGTGGAAGGCACCGCTGTATCGGGTCGAGGTTCGGGAGGGGTGGGCTGGCTCATGAGGGCTCCTTGCGATAGTAGATCGAGGCCCAAGATAGCACCTTAAAGTGGACCCCATCGTCAAGACAGAAAACGTCCCGATTTAAGTTATCGTCTCGGCCTTGGCTGCAGCTGCACAGCGCTGCCCTGTGTCATGGTCCTGAGCGGTGTCACGTTGATGACCAAAGTGATCGGGAATGGCGGCACCGCCGCCAGTCCCCAACGCATACACGGTGTCCGGGGTCTGGTTCTCCAGCGATTGGTGAGGCCGCTGGGCGTTGTAGAACGAGAAGTACGCGGATAGGCCGAGGGTCAGCTCTCCCAAGCTCGCATAGCCCTTCACATACACGTCCTCGTACTTGACCGTCCGCCATAGCCGCTCGACGAAGATGTTGTCGAACGCGCGCCCACGGCCGTCCATGCTGATGGCGACGCCGGCTTGCTTGAGCACCCCCGTGAAGGCCTGGCTCGTGAACTGCGAGCCTTGGTCACTGTTGAAGATCTCCGGCGTGCCATGTAGCCGCAGGGCGCTTTCCAAGGCGTCGACGCAGAAGGACGCCTCCATGGTATTGCTCACCCGCCAGCTGAGCACCTTGCGGCTATACCAGTCGATGATGGCGACCAGGTACACGAAGCCGCGCGCCACCCGAATGTACGTCACATCGGTACTCCACACCTGATTGGGGCGTGTGATCGACACGCCGCGCAGCAGGTACGGGTAGACCTTGTGCTCAGGATGCGGCCGGCTGGTCATGGGGCCCGGCGCCATACCTGCCAACCCCATGCCGCGCATCAGCCGCTGCACGCGCTTGCGATTGACGCGAAAGCCATGGCGACCGAGTTCCACGACCATCCGGCGGCTACCGTAGAACGGCCATTGCGTGTAGATCTCATCGATCGCATGGCAGAGTTCGACATCCTGCTCGGAAGGCTCCGTTGGCTGCCGTTGAGCGTAAACGGTGGACCTGGCGACCCCTGCCAGGGCGCACTGGCGGAGCAGCGGCACTCGGTCGGCCGCGTCGATCCAGCCGCGGCGGATCATGGCAGGTTGATTCCGGATTTTTTATTCAGCCAGTCGAGCTCCATCTTCAGACGGCCGATTTCCCCGTAGAGCTTCTCGTCTGACTGGTACTCGGGCTTTGGCTTTGGCCCGCGCTTCTTGTCGAACAAGGAGGCGGAGTCCGCCAGGAGGGCCTTCTTCCACTGACCGACCTGCACAGGGTGGACACCGAATTCCTGAGCGATTTCGTTCGCCGTCTTCAGGCCACGGACAGCCTCCAGGGCGACCTTGGCCTTCAGCTCCGGTGAGTGGGTGTTACGTTTCTGTTTCGACATCTCTGGTCCCTTCGAAATCGGCCTCGGCATATCTTAAACCAGTGTCTTGATTTCAGGGTCCACTATAAACCGGGCTCAGCTCGCCGGTCATGCCCAGCTGTCCCATCAGGCGCAGAATGTTGTAGGCCAACTGGGCGAGATGCAGGATCAGATCGTTGGTGGCGAACTTGCCGGACGGCAAGCGCTCCAGGTCGAGATCGGTCTTGATCTCGCTGTGAAACTGCTCATGGGTGGCATGCGCCTGGTAGCGTTTGATCACCGCCTCCGGCGCCTCGTCCAGGCTGGTCCACCAGCCTTCCAACTCATAGTCCGGTTCGAGCAGCAACTGGCCATCGCCATCGGCGGTGCGCTCTACCAGGCGCATCACGCGTTGGACGACGTATTCGGTCTTGTTGTCGTCGTGGATCGAGACGGTCTGCGACCACAGCGCCTGGCGCTTGCCAGGACGCAGCTCTTCCCAGTAGTCCGCCGCCACCGCCAGCCAGGTATCTCGATCAGCCGTGGCCGAGCCACGCGGGTTCCATTTGACGACATAGTCGAGCCGGCGCCCCTCGTCGGCAAAGACCTGGCGTTGCTGTTCGAGAAGCGCCAGGTGCGCCTGGCTGTCGAAGCCGCTGTCCTCGCGTAACAGGATCGGTTGCTTGGTCAAGCATTGGGCGCGAGGCAGTACCCGCTCCAGGAAGGCGTTGCTCTCCTTCATGGTGTGCTGCTTGCCAGGCCGCAGTTCCAGACCCAGGCACCACCCTTCGTTGCCCAGATAGGCGGCGATCGGGGTGTAGCCATCGACCTTCTGGTAGGTCCGCGAGACGCCTTCCTTCTTCGAGTTGCTGTTGTCCATGACGAAGGTGTCGATGTCCAGGCAGACGTGCGTCGTCTCGGCGGTGATCGGTGCTTCGATCAGTGACAGCAGGGTCGTGGACCAGGTGGCGGTGCGCGCCTGCAGGTCGTTGGCGGCAAGTTTCTCCAGCCGCTGTCGCAGCGTCGCCGCGCTCGGCACCTTCTGCAGGGTCAGCAGTTGTTGGAAGGGCTTGTCGCGGCGGAAGTTCTCGACAGCGTCATAGTCGCTCATGCCCAGACACAGCAGGCCCAGGTAGCTCTTGATCACGTCACTGGTGCGCATGCCCAGCGTGGTGGGGAAGCGGCTGTCGATGCTGTCGACGCCAGCGATCTCGAAGCATTGCCCGATGATGGACAGCCCGGCGTGGCTGGTGAGGGTGCGGCAACTGGCGCGGAACTTTATGTTGGGCATGGCACTGTCTGGGTGAATGGCGATAATGGCTATATTGCCATGCAGGTCAGTGGGTTAGAAGTGCTTCCGGGGGCCGGTCTCACGGATTCAGGTATTTGATAAGGCGACTCATTTTTCCTTAGAGTAACAGTTCGCGTTTCTGCTTCAATACGCCCCACAAAAATACCATTTTTAAAAATACTGCCCAATATGAGCAATGGAATAAAACCCACATGCACACGGCATTGGCATTCTTCTTCGAAATTAAAAGAAGAAGAACGAAAATTCTTGAGCGCAGGGTTGTTAGCTGTTGGAATTAATATGACACCGACAGAAGGCGTTGCTGTACGGCCGGATACCACTTCATAAGTATCGATCCACCTGATCACCCAATACCGGTCATCGTTAGGGAATTCGGCTATCCTTGCCACTGTATCAGACATGCCTAATTTCCTTTATGCTTGGGCAGTATAGGTATGATAGTAGCAGTGAAGAATTATGACACCGGATTTATCCGGTAGACACGCTTCATATTAGATCAGTGTGATCTGAAGACGTAGCTGCCTATCCCAGAAATCGTCAACGGCCGCTCCTGGTACTTTCCCCCTATATAGACACTGTTGCCTGTGGCCGGCCCAGCCGCATGTGGGTGGCTTTGGTTATCGCCATGCGAGCTCGTCTTTACTTTTTGAGATTACGCTTGGCTAGCTCTGCAATTTCCTGGGCATGTGCTGAATAGTCCGGTTCGCCCCGATTTTCGGCTTCCGCCAGGTATGAGGCTATGGCCTCTTCTGTAGTTAAGTCCTCGGGCAGTACCTCGCGGCCGACAGGAGGGGCTTCAAGCCATTTCTGGGCCTCGGAATCGAGATAGGATTGTTCTGCTTTGATATCACCGATAGGGGGCTGGGCCTCGTCCATAACCTGCCGATGTGACATCAGTGGGCGGGATCTGTCCGACGCTTTCTGTTCCTTGGACCTGCACCAGGCATCATGCGCAGCGGCAGCTCTTAGCCAGGACAATACCTCGGGATCATGCTGTACTACCCGCTCCAGAAACAGCCTGTGGGCAGTCCCTGCGTCTATCCCTAGTTCGGCAAGGATAGGCTCCACTTCTCGAGTCAGTGCAGTGGCGTACTCTGGTGAGACGTAGTCTGGTGGTGTATCCATCGTTTCTCTCCCTTGCCGGGTCCACCGTCTGGGGCCGCCAAGCCTAACTAGTATAGATAATGTAAGCCGGCATACTGGCCAGGCGGTAGCAGGAAACTCAGGTGTGTGCTATTGGCACTGCAAGCCAAATGGATTTTGGTTGTCAGGCCATCCTAACTTCGTTGAAACGCATAGTTTACCGGTTCCCGAGAGTTTTTTTACCGCCTCCGGCGGCAAAGCGAACCGTTCTAGCAGAAGGGAATCAACCATCTAGATGTCGAGGCTCAAGAAAGCACTACGGCTTATGCTTACGTTTGCGGCGCAGCCAGAGAGCAGCCACCAAGAGCATGGCAGACGCAGCAATAACGGGCGATGCAACGACAAGCATTTCCAAATATTTATCCATGACCGCGCTCCTCGGCAAGAAGCTTGAATTCAGACTTCTTAATCAGACTTCTTAAAAAGCTAGATGTTTAGCCCTGCAAAACAATTTTACTACCTTGCTCTATGCCACAGTAGCTTATACAGGCACGACAGGACGCATTACGAGTTGTCTTAAAAAGTAAAGGCTAATTTTTCAATGAGGAATGTCTTACCGGTTTGGTGCTTGGAGCGCGTGCCAGTCGCCTTATTAATTGTTTAGTCGTGCTTTTGCATGTAATTCACAGCCGCCACCCACCAATGCCACCCCGCTGGCGGTATGATGCGGCGAACGGAAGGGTCTTTCACCCCAGCGTTCGAGCAATCCCAGGCCGCAGACCGAGCGAATCGCCGCGACCTCCAGGGCTTCCGGGTGGGAAAGTGGCGGCAGAATGCCCGGCAGCCGGCTGGCCAGCATGGTCTTGCCGGTGCCAGGTGGGCCGGCGAACAGCAGGTTGTGTCCGCCCGCCGCCGCGACCTCCAATGCACGTCGTGCTTGATGCTGGCCGCGCACATCAGCGAGATCCTCGCTGGAACGCTCCGGCAACGCCGGCATGGAAAGCCGGTGGGGAGTGATGACTGCGTGTCCGAGCAGATGCGCGACCAACTGGCTCAGATGCTCTACCGGAAGCACGGTAAGATCGCCAGCCAAGGCCGCCTCGTTGGCATTGCTTGCCGGCAACAGCAAGCCTCGACCCGCTTTCTGGGCGGCCAAAGCGACAGGCAAAGCACCATTGATGGGTCGCAACCGACCATCCAATGCCAGTTCACCCAAGCACTCGATGCCTTCCAGGGCGGACAGGGGTATCTGCTCGGAAGCCACCAGGATGCCCAGGGCAATGGGCAGATCGAAGCGCCCTCCTTCCTTGGGCAGATCAGCAGGCGCCAGGTTTACGGTAATGCGGCGGGTGGTAGGGAAATCGAAACCGGCATTGAGCAGAGCGCTACGTACCCGCTCACGGCTCTCGCGCACCGCGGTTTCCGGCAATCCCACCAGGGTCAAGCCGGGCAACCCATTGGAAAGATGCACTTCGACCAGTACTTCCGGCGCTTCGAGGCCCAATCCTGCTCGTGTAGTGACTATGGCCAGCGCCATGCTAATTCCTTGCCCAGCGAGCCACGGCCCCTTCCGTTATCCCCGGAGGAGCCCTTGGCGCAGTTTTATGTGGATCGATACGTCGCTACAAGCCGCTAAAGCGAATAGCCGAACGCGATCACGGTGATTTTTTCTTGGTGCCATCAGGCTTGTTATCGGCCATGTCAGGCGTCTTTTTACCGCTCTTGTGCTTGTCATTACCGGCATCTTCCGCCGGCGGTGCCGCCGTATCCGCTGCAACCATCGCTGGTGATACCGCAGGGGACTTTTCATCGAGAGCAGACTCCAGGGCAGCGACTTGCCTTTCGAGCGCTTCGACCCGGCTTCGAGTGCGCTGCAGCACATCCATGAGGATGTCGAAATCTTCCCGAGTCACCAACTCCATGCGCTCGAAGGCACTGCGCATGGCGCCTTGCACGCTGCGCTGGATCTCCTCGGGGGCATGGGATGCATTCTGTAACCGCTCTCCCAGTTGCTGGGCCAGCCGGCTGATCGGATCGTTGCCTGCCATGTGACGCTCCTTCATTCAGTGAACTCTACCCGCTCCATATTCAAGCATACGCAAGGATGGCCTGGCACGCATGCGCCAAACAGGTGCAAAGCGTTGAATACGTGGTATTTCGCGGTGCACAAGCCGTCATCGTACCGGCAAGCGACTATTGCAATACCCGCAGGAGAGCGGTTTTAACGTTTGAAACGCAAGGGAAAAACCAAGACCGGCACGCAGCGCGCATTGTATTTCCCGAGATACCATCAGGAGATACGAGAAATGAAGCTCATCACCGCCATCATCAAGCCCTTCAAGCTCGATGATGTCCGCGAAGCCCTGGCCGACAATGGGGTGCAAGGCATCACCGTCACCGAGGTCAAGGGGTTCGGCCGACAGAAAGGCCACACCGAGCTCTATCGGGGGGCGGAGTATGTCGTCGACTTTCTGCCCAAGGTGAAAATCGAGATCGCCGTGGACGACGACCGGGTCGAAGGCGTGCTCGATGCCATCCTGCAATCAGCCAACAGCGGGCGCATTGGTGACGGCAAGCTCTTCGTCACCCCATTGGAGGATGTCATCCGCATTCGAACCGGTGAACGCGGACCAGACGCAGTCTAGGAGACGATAACAATGCCAGAACTCAATTACGCGCTTGATACATTCTACTTCCTCATGTGTGGCGTGCTGGTCATGTGGATGGCCGCCGGCTTCGCCATGCTGGAAGCAGGCCTGGTACGCTCGAAGAACACCGCGGAGATCCTGACCAAGAACATCGTGCTGTTCGCCATCGCCTGTACAATGTATCTGCTGGTCGGTTACACCCTCATGTATGCCAGTAACGCCGGCGGCATTCTACCCAGCCTGGGTTTTTTGATCGGCGAAGAGAATAGCGTCGATGCGGTACTCGCGGGTGGCGACGATGCACCTTATTACTCTGCCCGGGCGGATTTCTTCTTTCAGGTGGTCTTTGTCGCCACCGCCATGTCGATCGTCTCCGGGGCGGTGGCCGAACGCATGAAGCTCTGGGCCTTCCTGGCTTTCGCCTTGGTCATGACCGCGTTCATCTATCCGGTGTCCGGTTTCTGGACCTGGGGCGGTGGCTGGCTATCGGAGATCGGTTACTCGGATTATGCCGGCTCCGGCATCGTGCATCTGGCCGGTGCTTCCGCCGCTCTCGCCGGGGTGATGGTGCTCGGTCCGCGTCGGGGCAAATACGGCAAAAATGGCGCCATCTATGCCATTCCCGGGGCTAATATGCCCCTGGCAACACTAGGCACCTTCATTCTTTGGATGGGCTGGTTCGGTTTCAACGGTGGCTCGGAGCTCAAGGTGTCCGATGTCGGTTCCGCCAACAATGTGGCACAGGTATTGCTCAACACCAACGCCGCCGCCGCTGGTGGTGTGATCGGTGCACTGCTTTTGGCTAAGCTATGGTTTCGCAAGGCGGATCTGACCATGGTCCTGAATGGCGCCATCGGCGGTCTGGTCGCGATCACTGCGGACCCTCTCTCCCCCACGGGGCCCGGCGCAACAGTCATCGGTGCCGTTGGTGGGCTGCTCGTGCTGGTGGGCATCGTCGCGCTGGACAAGTTCAGGATCGATGATCCGGTCGGCGCCATCTCGGCGCATGGTATCGCCGGCATCTGGGGCGTGATGGTGGTGCCTTTCACTAATAGCGAAGCGAGCTTCGGCCCCCAGTTGATCGGTACCGTTGCCATCTTTTCCTGGGTATTCATCACCAGTCTGATCGTATGGTTGACCCTCAAGGCAATCATGGGTATTCGCGTCAGTGAAGAGGAAGAATACGAAGGGGTCGATCTGGTCGAATGCGGCCTGGAGGCCTATCCGGAATTCATGGTCGGCGGCAACCGATGAGCTCCGACGCCCCGGTGAGCTGGCGTGCTCCTACTGGCCCTCTTCGGAGGGCATTTTTTATTCGTAGGGCTGGCGGTGTATGCTTTATACCCATCACGACTGCAAACTCGACCCTGGCCGCGAGGACTATCTCTCATGAAACTGGTGACCGCCATCATCAAGCCCTTCAAACTCGACGACGTGCGCGAATCTCTTTCCGAGATTGGCGTGCAGGGCATCACCGTCACCGAGGTCAAAGGGTTTGGCCGGCAGAAAGGCCACACCGAGCTGTACCGTGGTGCGGAATACGTCGTCGACTTTCTACCCAAGGTCAAGCTGGAGGTCGCCGTGGACGATGCCATGGCCGAACAGGTCATCGATGCGATCACCCAGGTGGCCAACACAGGCAAGATCGGCGACGGCAAGATCTTCGTCTCGACCCTGGAGCAGGTCATTCGCATCCGTACCGGCGAGACCGGCAAGGATGCGGTGTAAGGCTCGAAGCTCGAAGCTCGAAGCTCGAAGCTCGAAGCTCGAAGTCAGTAGCATATCGCGGTCCCCCGGCACCGCTACCGAGGGTTCTTGCCCCTCATTTCTCCACGAAGGCGCGCTCGATGACGTAGTCACCGGGCTCGCCCATACGCGGCGATATCTTGAAGCCCAGGCTATCAAGCAACGCGCTGGTATCCACCAGCATCGATGGGCTGCCGCAGATCATGGCACGATCCTGGCGCGGATCGATGGCAGGAATACCCGCATCCTCGAACAGTTTCCCCGTGCTGATATGATCGGTCAGCCGCCCCATGGTGTGGAACTCCTCCCGGGTCACGGTCGGGTAATAAATCAGCTTGTCTCGGATCTCGTCGCCCAGATATTCGTGTTCTGGCAGCGTCTTGCTGATGAAGTCCGCATACGCCAGCTCGTTGACGTGGCGTACGCCGTGTACCAGCACGACCTTCTCGAAGCGCTCGTAGACTTCCGGGTCCTGGATCAGGCTCAGAAACGGCGCAAGCCCGGTTCCGGTGGAGAGCATGTAAAGATTGCGCCCGGGGAGTAGATCGTCGGTGACCAGGGTGCCCGTCGGCTTACGGCTGACCATGATCTGATCGCCGACTTTCAGATGCTGCAACCGCGAGGTCAAGGGGCCGTCCTGCACCTTGATGCTGAAGAACTCGAGATGATCCTCGTAATTGGGGCTGGCAATCGAATAGGCCCGCATCAACGGCTTACCCTGGACTTCCAGACCGATCATCACGAACTGGCCGTTCTTGAAGCGCAAGCTGCGCTCTCGCGTGGTGCGAAAAGAAAATAAGGATTCATTCCAGTGATGAACACTGAGCACGTCTTCCAGCGCGAACTTGCTCATAATATCTCCGATGCATATATCTTTAAATTATATAAAGCATTTCAATGTCATGCTTCAATTATATGCTGTAATTAAATATCTGTTAAATGGTTTATATGAATAACCCTTATCTACAATGCAGATATCAATGAGCATCCTGGTTAACCGTCATGCGCTACAGCCTGCGTCAACTCGAGGTCTTCGTTGCCATCGCTCAACACGAGAGCGTCTCGCGCGCCGCCCAATCCCTGGCGCTCTCTCAATCCGCCGCCAGCACCGCCCTGGCGGAGTTCGAACGCCAGTTCGATTGCCAGCTGCTCGATCGTATCGGCAAACGCCTGAAGCTCAACGCTCTGGGCTTTCAGGTGCTGCCCAAGGCAGTGGCACTACTCGATCGTGCCGAGGAAATCGAAGAACTGCTGAGTGGTCAGCGCGGCGTTGGCTCGCTGGATATCGGCGCGACTCTCACCATCGGCAACTACCTGGCAACCCTGCTCATCAGCGACTTCATGAAACGCCATCCAGGCAGCCGGGTACGTTTGCAGGTGCGCAATACCACCAGCATTATCGAGCATATCGTTCAACACGAGCTTGATCTGGGTCTAATCGAAGGCGATTGTCAGCATCAGGACGTCGTCATGCAGCCTTGGGTAGAGGATGCTCTAACCGTCTTCTGTGCCCCCGGTCATCCGCTGGCCAGGGCCGGGGAGGCAAGCCTGGACAGGTTGCTGCGGGAAACCTGGATCATGCGTGAACAAGGCTCGGGCACGCGCTTGACCCTGGAGCAGGCGATGCGCCATCGTCGCGGGCGCTTCGATATCCTGCTGGAACTGGAACACACCGAGGGCATCAAGCGTGCGGTGGAGTCCGGCCTGGGCATCGGCTGCGTGTCGCGTCTGGCACTCCGCGATGCCTTCCGTCGCGGTAGTCTGGTGCCGGTGGCGACGCCCGAACTCGATCTTCGCCGCCAGTTCACCTTCATCTGGCACCGGCATAAATACCTGACGACAGGCATTCGGGAATTTCTGCGTCTGTGTCAGCAAATGACCGAGGACATCCAGCGTATCGATGAGATAGAGCTGCCGCGGGTACCCTGAACAAACCGGCCCGAGCAATTGCTCGGGCCGCTGTTCACGTCTCTCGCTGTTGTATCAGGCCCACTCACTCTCCTGATACTCAGCGGTTTCCTGGTCCGAGGAAGACAGCGCCAAGGGTGCCTTGTCACCTCGCCGGGCCGCTAGCGTGAAGGCTCCCACGATCTGGGCCAGACGCTGGGACTGCTCCTGCAAGTGGCCGGCAGCGGTGGTGGATTCCTCGACCATGGCGGCGTTTTCCTGGGTCATGCGATCAAGTTCGGCGACGGCCTGATTGACCTGGCCGATGCCCTGGCTCTGCTCGTTGGTGGCGGCACTGATCTCGCCCAGCACGTCCGTGACCCGGGCGACGCTGGCCACGATCTCGTCCATGGTGGCGCCGGCGTTGCGCACCAGTTCCGCACCGGCGCGGGTCTTGGTCGAAGAGGTGTCGATCAGCGTCTTGATCTGCTGGGCGGCGTCGGCGCTGCGGCCCGCCAACTGGCGCACCTCAGAGGCGACGACTGCAAAGCCCCGCCCTTGCTCCCCGGCCCTGGCCGCTTCCACGGAGGCGTTGAGGGCCAGCAGGTTGGTCTGGAAGGCGATGCCGTCCATCACCGTGACGATCTCGGCGATCTGCTTCGAGGAGGCATTGATGTCGTCCATGGTTTCCACCACCTGGGACACCACCTGGCCGCCCCGGGTCGCGACTTCCGAGGCGGACTCGGAGAGCTGATTGGCCTGACGCGAGGACTGGGCGGTGTGCTCGACGGTGCTGGTCAGTTGCTCCATGGACGCCGAGGTTTCCTGTATGTTCGAGGCCGCGGTCTCGGTGCGCCCGGACAGGTCCTGGCCGCCGGCGGCGATCTCCATGGCGGCGGTGCGCACCGAATCGCTGCTTTCACGCACGTCCAGTAGTACGTCGTTGATCTTGTCGGTAAAGCGATTGAAGGCATCGGCGATCTTCGCTACCTCATCACGCCCCGAAACCGGCAAACGGCGAGAAAGGTCGCCATCGCCACTGGCGATGTTCTCGAGCGCATCACTTACACGCACCAAACCACCAAAAGCGCGCTTGAGCCATAGGCCAAGCAAGGTAGCCGCCACGATCGCCACTACCAGCATGGTGATCAGCGACGACTTGATGATGGCCTGCAGCCCCGCTGTCGCCTCCTGCTCATCGAGCGCTACGCCCAGCTCCCAACCGCTGCCGGCAATGGGGACGATGGTGATACGTTTATCACCATCGATATCGAAAGCCTGCCAGTCACCATTGCTTATCAGTTTATTCACGACCCCAGATGTCAAGCCGCCATTAAGATGCGTCAGCGGCTCCAGGCTCAACTCAGGATTGGGATGGGCGATCAACGTTTCGCCCTTGGTACTCAAAAAAGCAAAGCTTGATGGGGTAGGCTGAATTGCAGCAACGTCGGCGACGATATTGTCGATGGCAACATCAGTACCAATCACGCCAACCAGATTTCCATCACGCTTGATAGGTGTCGCAAAGGTCACCACGGTCAAGCCTTGGTTGGCTTCCACGTAGGGCATCGATACGATGGTTTCATTGTTCTGCACCGCCTCCTGGTACCAGCTACGCTTGCGCGGATCATAATCGGCGGGAGCCTGCCAACCGTCGGAGGAGACGAAGCTGCCATCAGCTCGACCCAGGAAAGAAGTAAGAAAGTCTCCCGTATTCGCCAGTTGTTTCAGTGCCTTGTCTGGGTCGCTTCCATCCATGGAGTCACCCGTTGCCTCAATGATGCTTCTGCGTCCCGCAACCCACTCTTCGATGGTCGAGGCGCTTCCCAGGGCCACGGCTTGCAGGTTCTTTTCGATGCTGGCTTCGTAATGCGTCTTGACGGTGAAATAACTTACCCCGGCCACCAGTACCATGGCTAGGGCAATGATCATCACACAAGAGACTTGTATGCGGCGTTTCAGGGAGGACAGCATGGCGTTTACTCGAGTTTGTGTTGTCGTAAGTCGAAAACGCCACATCCAAATGGGCAGCGCTTGAATGGACTATCGGCTTTCGACCTGAAACGCTTGAGCCAAGACTCGGTGAAAGCCCTTTTCAAAAGCTCTCCTTCAAACGCCCTTCTTCAAACGCCAGCGGCCCGAGCAATTGCTCGGGCCGCTGTTTACGTCTCTCGCTGTTGTATCAGGCCCACTCACTCTCCTGATACTCAGCGGTTTCCTGGTCCGAGGAAGACAGCGCCAAGGGTGCCTTGTCACCTCGCCGGGCCGCTAGCGTGAAGGCTCCCACGATCTGGGCCAGACGCTGGGACTGCTCCTGCAAGTGGCCGGCAGCGGTGGTGGATTCCTCGACCATGGCGGCGTTTTCCTGGGTCATGCGATCAAGTTCGGCGACGGCCTGATTGACCTGGCCGATGCCCTGGCTCTGCTCGTTGGTGGCGGCACTGATCTCGCCCAGCACGTCCGTGACCCGGGCGACGCTGGCCACGATCTCGTCCATGGTGGCGCCGGCGTTGCGCACCAGTTCCGCACCGGCGCGGGTCTTGGTCGAAGAGGTGTCGATCAGCGTCTTGATCTGCTGGGCGGCGTCGGCGCTGCGGCCCGCCAACTGGCGCACCTCAGAGGCGACGACTGCAAAGCCCCGCCCTTGCTCCCCGGCCCTGGCCGCTTCCACGGAGGCGTTGAGGGCCAGCAGGTTGGTCTGGAAGGCGATGCCGTCCATCACCGTGACGATCTCGGCGATCTGCTTCGAGGAGGCATTGATGTCGTCCATGGTCTCCACCACCTGGGACACCACCTGGCCGCCCCGGGTCGCGACTTCCGAGGCGGACTCGGAGAGCTGATTGGCCTGGCGCGAGGACTGGGCGGTGTGCTCGACGGTGCTGGTCAGCTGCTCCATGGAGGCGGAGGTTTCCTGTATGTTCGAGGCGGCGGTCTCGGTGCGCCCGGACAGGTCCTGGCCGCCGGCGGCGATCTCCATGGCGGCGGTGCGTACCGAATCGCTGCTTTCACGCACGTCCAGTAGTACGTCATTGATCGTGTCGGCGAAGGCATTGAACTGGGTCGCCAGCTCCGCGGTTTCATTGCGCCCTTTCACCGGCAGGCGCTGGGTCAGATCACCGTTGCCCGAGGCGATATCGCGCATGCGATCCGCCAGCTGGCGCAACGGACGGGCGATGCTGGTGCCTACGAACCAGAGGGCAACCAGGCCGGCAGCACCGACCAGCAAACCTACCAGCAACATGCCAACGATACTGTTGGTGCTTTGACTACGCAGATCGCCCTTGAACGCCTGCAAATCGGCCATTACCACGGCATCAGGCAATTGCACCAGCAATGTCCAGTACACCCCCGCATTTGCTATCTCGAAGGGCAGGTACAACGCCACTCGTCCCGCTTCTGCATCCCAGCGCGTCATTGGCTGATTGTTCTTCAGTTCCGCCAGGTGTTCGACTACCTCCGCATCGAGTACTTCCGTAGCGGGTGCACCGAGGCGCTTCTCATCCAGCGTGTAACCCACCAAACCACCCAACGGGGCGATCAATGCCATGCTGCCGGCGCCGTCATAAAGGGCGCTATTGGCTTCTATCAGGCTTTGCTGGACAAAGTCCGTGGCCAGGTCGGCGCCTGCCACGCCACGAAACTCACCGTCGACCATGACCGGCACATTGAATGAGATGGCGGATTCAAACGCATCGTCGTCGAATTCAAGTGGCACGGGGTCGATGATGCAGGGGCCGAGGGTTTGCTTGGGACACTCGTAATACTCGTTTTCCCGAATTCCCATACCCAGCATTTTGTCACTATTGATATCGTCGAGCATGTCGACTTCGATGGTTCCTTCCTCGGTGCGATACCACCAGGGCGCGAAGCGTCCATTGGCGAAATAGCCGTCCATTTCACGGCCGGTAAAGAACTGATCGACATCGAAGGCGTTGGGCTCCCAACCGATATACAGTGCGTCCAGCTGCGGATGCTCGCGTAGCGTTTCGGCAATCAGATTCGATAGCTCATCACGGTTCATCCATAGCTGGGGGGTCCCATTGGGGCCTGTTTCCCCCATCAATTCATTGGTTTTCGCCAGCATGGAAGCGACCGTCATGGGTATGTCCAAGCGACGCTGAATCTGCCCAGCCTGGGCCTGTCCAAGCGCCGTCAAACGCTCATCGATGGCCTCTGTCAGGAGTGTCTGAGTACGAGTTTCTACCGTGTGCTGCGTTTGCGATGCGGTGAAGATCGCGTAAACCAACAGTGCTGCCACAACGAACAGCAAACAGGCGCCAGCCAGCGCCACGATAAAGGATCGAATGGATTTGAAATGCATGAGCGATATTTCCCCGTTCTAGTTTTATCCACCGCATTGACATGTGATGACTTACGCGCGGTGTTTAGCGCCCTATCGCCCTTCAGAATTAAAACTTTAGTCTTAACCGAAAATGCAAGGCGAATAAGCGGGGGGAAGTAAGCGCATTTCAATATGATTTGATCGACACTTATATGCCGATAAAGGTGGCCGCGCCCAATAAGAGCGCGGCCGGCAGGATAATTATACGTAGGGTTTGACGAGCTTCTCGGTGATCTCTTCGATGCTGGCCTTGGAGTAGTCCTTATCGACTTCCTTCACCACCATGTCACGGGTGTTGGAATCCATCTTGTCACGCAGATGCCCCAGAAACTGCGGCGCAGCAGCAATCACGAAGCTGTCGGCCTTGCCTTGGGAACGCGCATTCTTCAGGTAATCCGCCACTTCCTTGGCGAAGAACATGGCGTGTTTTTCAGAGGTGGCGTCATCGTTGCCCGTCTGGCGCTGCTGGCCGCTTGCATTGGTGGCAGCACCTTCCCCGCCGGTACGTAGATCACCGGTATGCTCTCGGCTCTCTGGATGTACCAGATTGTCGATTTCACGGGTGTTGCCTGCCGCGTGCGCAAATACACGGGCGCGAGCCGCATCGGAAACTACGATATAGGTGGTCATGGCGTCTCCTTTTCCATTGGTCGTCTATCGTATCGAACACTCTAAATAGTTGACGAATCAAGTGCTTTTGGCAAGCGACTCGATCATGTCCCGTTATAACACCGCAATTAATTCATGTACCAGCCGTGACTGATGACCATTGACTGGCCGGTCATGGCATTGGTCGGGAAGGCCGCCAGGAACCAGGCCAATTCGGCCACATCTTCGATCGTGGTGAACTCCGTATCCACCGTATTGCCCAGCATGACTTTCTCGACCACTTCCTCTTCGGAAATACCCAAATCCCTGGCCTGTTCGGGGATCTGCTTTTCCACCAGCGGGGTCTTGACGAACCCCGGGCAGATGACATTGGTACGTACGCCGTGCGGACCGCCTTCCTTGGCTAGTGCCCGTGCAAGCCCCTGGATGCCGTGCTTGGCAGTAACGTAAGCAGACTTCAGCGGACTGGCCTCTTTCGAATGGACCGAGCCCATGAACAGGATCGCCCCGGACTCTTGCTTGTACATATGCGGAATCACCGCCTTTGACGTCAAGAAGGCCCCGTCCAGATGAATCGACAACAGCTTCTTCCAGTCGTCAAACGGGTAATTCTCGATCTTGTGCACGATTTGAACACCGGCATTCGCGACCAGCACATCTACACGCCCCCATTCATCGACGACTTGTTGTACACCATCATTCACCTGCTCTTCCGAGGTCACATCCATGGCAACGCCAAGGGCAGCGCCAGGGCCCATCTTATTCAGCGTCTCCGCGGTCTGCTTGGCAGCCTCCAAATCCAGATCGGCGATCGCCACCTTGGCGCCATCCTGAACATAGCGCGTGGCAATACCGTAACCGATGCCGCTGGCGCCGCCGGTCACGATACAAACCTTGTCTTTCATGCTAATGGTCATGTGTCTTCCCTTTTGAATATCATCCTGCCCCGGCGGGGTGGATCCCCTGACTGGGTACGCACCCCATTGTAGATAGCCGTGTCCGACCTTCCAGTCTCAACGTTAGTTTACTGATGCGATATTCGTCGATGCGAATCTGATCCATGTCAGCACAGTGTGTCACCACCAGGACGATGGAAGAGTGAGGCATTATTAAAAACAACTAGTCGTTTCCTACACAAGGAAACTGGTAGTATCCGGTTTCGTTTAAATACCGAGTCCTGATCGACCCTATCGACTATCCAGGAGTACTGCCGATGGGCACCTTCTTTTCGCTGCGTCACCCTCTACCCCGACGCGCCCTGATGTTTTGTCACAGCGTGGCCCAGCTGGGCTGGTTGTTGGCCGGGATCACCTGGTTGCTGCAACATAGCCCCTGGACGACCTCTTTGAGCTGGCAGGAAGCCTGGCCTGGCCTGGCATTCGGTGCGGCCATGATGTTGTTGGCCATGGTCGGCACGCGCTTGATCGCCGAGCTATTGATGCTGCCTCATTATGTAAGAAATCAACTTCAAGGGATCTTGCCAGGGCCGGTCGTGACGCGCTCCTTCGAGCGACGCCCGGGCATGTATGACACGGCAGACGCCTGGGTCAATGAAGTCAAACCCGTTCCCGAAGGCGAAGGCGTGGTCGGCGACGCACGGGTATTGGAACCGCGTCGTAAACTGAAGCCACAAAACACGGCGCCAAGCCCTGGCGAGAATCGCCAAGGCACGAGTCCTTGATGTCTAGTGACCGAGGATCTGGCTAAGGAATGTTTTAGTACGCTCCGAGCGCGGATTATTGAAAAATTCCTGAGGGGCGTTCTCTTCGATGATCTGCCCCTGGTCCATGAAAATCACGCGGTCGGCCACGGTCTTGGCGAAGCCCATTTCATGGGTAACGCAGAGCATGGTCATACCCTCACGGGCCAGTTCGATCATGACGTCGAGCACCTCCTTGATCATCTCCGGGTCCAACGCCGAGGTCGGCTCGTCGAACAGCATCACTTCCGGATGCATGCATAGCGAGCGAGCAATCGCTACCCGCTGCTGCTGGCCGCCGGAGAGCTGGCCGGGATATTTCTTGGCCTGTTCGGCGATCTGAACCCGCTCCAGATATTCCATGGCCTGCGCCTCGGCCTCGCGGCGCGGCTTTTTCTGTACCCAGGTCTGGGACAAGCAGCAGTTCTCCAGCACCGTCAGATGCGGAAACAGATTGAAATGCTGAAAGACCATGCCCACCCGTCGGCGAATCTGCTCGATGCGTTTGACGTCCTGGGTCATGGCAATGCCGTCGACGACGATTTCGCCTTCCTGGTGCGCTTCGAGGTGATTGATACAGCGTATCAGCGTTGATTTGCCCGAGCCCGAGGGGCCACAGACGACAATGCGCTCGCCCCGCGCCACCGTCAGGTCGATGTCGCGCAGTACATGAAAGTCGCCAAACCACTTGTTGAGCCCGCGTATCTCGATCATCGGTGCCTTGCTGTCTTTCGCCATGGCGTCATTCATTGGCGCAGCGCCCTCTTGTTATCGAATTCAAACCCGCGTTCAATTGCGATGCCCGGTATCCAGGCGCCTTTCCACGTACTGGCTGTAGCGCGACATGCTGAAACAGAAGACCCAGTACACCAGCGCCGCAAAGACATAGCCCTCGATGGCAAACCCCAGCCAATCGGGATCCGTCAGTCCCGCCTGAATGATCGACAACAGATCCAGCAGACCGATGACCAGCACCAGCGAGGTATCCTTGAACAGCGCAATGAAGGTGTTGACGATCCCGGGAATCACCGTCTTGAGTGCCTGAGGCAATACGATCAGTCCCATCCGCTGCCAATAATTCAGGCCCAGAGCCTTGCCGGCCTCTTCCTGCCCGGAAGGGATTGCCTGCAGCCCGCCGCGAACCACTTCCGCCATATAGGCACTCCAGAACAGCATGATGCCCACCAGGGCGCGCAGCAGCTTGTCGAAATCGACCTCGGAAGGCACGAACAGCGGCAGCATCACCGAGGCCATGAACAATACCGTGATCAAGGGCACACCGCGCCAGAACTCGATGAAGACCACGCTGACGCCACGTACCAACGGCATTTTTGAACGGCGCCCCAGGGCCAGCAGCACGCCGATGGGCAACGAGCCGACGATGCCCACCACGGCGATAGTCAGGGTCAGCATCAAGCCACCCCAATTGCGGGTGGGCACCGGCGTCAGGCCGAAGTGACCGCCCGCCAGCAGCACATAGGCAATGATCGGAAAGCCGAACAGGGCAAAGAGGCACACCCAGCGCTTGACCGGCAGCCTGGGTATCGCCAACCAGGCAATCAAGATGGCCAGCATGGCGAACACCAGGTCTACCCGCCAGCGCGCGGCTTGGGGATAAAAGCCATAGACGATGGTTTCCAGCCGCGCCGAGATGAACACCCAACAGGCACCTTCACCGCTGCAGGCTTCCCGGGAGTCCCCGATCCAGTCGGCATCGATCAGCCCCCATTGGATCAACGGCCATAGCAGATATCCCAGTAGAACGATGATCGCCACCGAGACCAGGCTGTTGAGCGGGCCGGAGAATAGATTGACACGCAGCCAGCCCACCACACCCTGTTCAAGACGCGGCGGTCGCCGTTCAGGGATCGGAGGCGTATGCGAACTCATGATCAGCGCTCCTTGAGCAGCGTGCGTGCGTTATAAAGATTCATGAAAAACGACACGATCAGGCTGATGGTCAGGTAGACCGCCATGGTCATGGCGATGATTTCGATGGCCTGGCCGGTCTGGTTGAGCGCCGTACCCGAGAATACCGCGACCAGATCGGGATAGCCGATGGCGGTGGCCAACGAGGAATTCTTGATCAGATTGAGATATTGACTGGTCAGTTGTGGAATGATGACGCGCATGGCCTGAGGGATGACCACCTTGCGCAGCGTGATCCCCCCCGGCAGGCTCAAGGCCCGGGCTGCCTCGACCTGCCCCTGGGGTACGGACTGAATGCCCGAACGCACGATCTCCGCGATGAATGCCGCCGTATAGATCGACAGCGCCAGCCACAGGGCCATGAGTTCCGGCAGGATATTGACGCCGCCACGAAAATTGAAGCCGGTAAGCTCTGGGAGTGACCAGGTCAGCGGTGAACCGACTATCCAATACGTCGCCAGCGGCAGGCCCAGAATCAACGCCGCACTGAGCCAACCGCTGGGCAGCGTCTTGCCGCTTCGAGCCTGACGGCGCCGGGCGTAGCGTACCAGAAGCCAAGCCAGCACGACGGCCACTACCAACGCCAGGGGAACGGCGGCAAAGCCTGGCTGGGGCTCCGGCGCCGGGATTATTATTCCCCTCACATTGAGGAAGAACATTTCGAGCAGGGACATGCTTTGTCGCGGCGATGGCAGGCTGCGCAGCACCGCGAAATACCAGAACAGAATCTGCAGAAGCAACGGGATATTGCGAAATATCTCGACATAGGCCGCCGCCAGCTTGGCCAGCAGCCAGTTGGGTGACAGTCGTGCAATCCCTACCGTGAAGCCGATAACGGTTGCCGCGACGATACCCAGCGCCGAGACCAGCAGGGTATTGAGCAGTCCAACCAGAAAGGTACGCGCGTAGCTGCTGTCACCCGTGTATTCGATCAGCGTCTGCGGTATCGAAAACCCGGCCCGATTGTTCAGAAAGCCGAAGCCGGTGCTGATGCCTCGCGCTTCGAGATTGGCCAGGGTGTTCTGCACAAGTACGGCAATCAACGCGGCCAGCGCCAGCAGCAGCACGGCTTGCACCAGCAGCGCACGAAACGCCGGATCGCGCCACAGCGGCCCGCGCTCGCGTCGTCGAGAAGAGGAACGCAGCATTGAAGTCTCGCTCAAGCCAAGGGGTGCCCGCTAAAAGCGGGCCGCGGGTCAGTACAAAAGCGAAAAGTCGTCGAGCGCAGACTCTTTTCGCCAAAGCCTAGCGCACGGGCGGCGCGTACTGAATCCCCCCTTCGGTCCACAAGGCATTCAGGCCGCGCTCGATCTTGAGCCGGGAGTCCTCGCCCACGGTGCGCGCGAACACCTCGCCGTAGTTACCCACATGCTTGATGATGTTGTAGGCCCAGTCATTGGAAAGGCCCAGCTGTTCGCCATATTTGCCTTCCACTCCGAGCAGACGTGCCACTCCGGGGTTGGGCGGATTGTTCTTCATGTCGTCGACGTTGTCCTGGGTAATGCCCATCTCCTCGGCATTGAGCATGACGAACAGCGACCACTTGACGATGTCGAACCACTGGTCGTCGCCTTGACGCACCACCGGGCCCAGCGGCTCCTTGGAGATCAGGGTCGACAAGACCTTGACGCTATCCGGATCGGGCAATTGCAGGCGCAGCGCGCTCAGCTGCGAGGTATCGGAGGTGAGCACGTCGCAGCGACCGCTGGCGAAGCCTTGTACCGTCTGATCCGGGGTGTCGAAGGTGACGGTATTGATATTGATATCCCGGGAGGGGAAATAATCGGCCAGATTGAGCTCGTGAGTGGTGCCGGATTGAATGCAGATGGAGGCGCCGTCAAGCTGTTCGAGGCTGTCGACACCGAGATCCTTGGCAACCATGAAACCTTGGCCGTCATAAAACGTCGTCGCGGTGAAGTTGAGCCCCAGGGAGTTGTCCCGGGTGGCGGTCCAGGTGGTATTGCGTGAAAGCACATCAACCTCGCCGGACTGTAGCGCGGTGAAACGCTCCTTGGCGGTCAGCGGCGTGAATGCCACCTTGTCCGGGTCGCCAAGAACCGCCGCCGCTATGCCACGACACACCTCGACATCCAGTCCTTGCCATTCGCCCTTCGAGTCCGGGGCCGAGAAGCCGGTCAGGCCAACGTTGACACCACAATTGAGAGTGCCGCGATCCTTGACGTCAGCGAGGATATCCGCCTGGGCGGTTGAAACGGCACTTGCCAGTAGCAGAGCTACCGGCAAGAAGAAGCGCTTGTTTTTGTTCATGCGTGACTCCTGGAGAAGGTCGGTTGTTATTGGCATCTATCCTTCCACTCGTTCGACCTTAGCAAAGCTTCACCGAATTGCGACATACTCCTTAGGGTTAATGCTTTGATGAACCTGACGCTTTATCAACGCAGCGAAAAAGCCATCAGGCTTGAAAAAAACGCCGCATGAAGGGCGGCAGCGCAAGCGCTCCGCGATGAATCGCTGCGCTGTAGTAGTCCAGCGCAAGGTCGGTATTACTGGCAGCATCTTCCCGGAAAGCGTTCACATCGGCTCCCTTGCCGGCCAGGGTGGCGCTCCACCAGCCGGAAGGGTAGACCGGCTGCGGAAACGGCAGCGTGGCGACGCTATCAAAACCGGCTTTCTGCATGTCGTCGCGCAGCTCACGAATGATGCTACCGCTATGATAGAGCGGCGACTCGCTCTGCTGCACCATCACCCCGCCCTCACTCAGCAGGCGATGGCACTTGGCCAGGAAATCGACCTTGAACAATCCTTCGGCGGGGCCGACCGGGTCGGTGGAGTCGATGATGATGACATCGACACTGCCCGCAGGGGCCTCATCCACCCACTTCACGCCATCCTCGAAGAGTAGCTCGGCGCGTGGATCACCATTGGACTCGGTCAGTGCCGGGAAGAAGCGTTCGGACGCCTTGGTGACCTCCTCGTCGATGTCGATCTGGGTGACCTTCTCCACCCCGGGATGCTTCAACACCTCGCGCAGAGTGCCGCAATCCCCGCCGCCGATGATCACCACCCGCCTGGGGTCGGCATGGGTGAACAGCGCCGGATGCGCCATCATCTCGTGATAGAGAAAGTTGTCGCGATCGGTGAGCATCACGCAGCCATCGAGCAGCATCAGGTTGCCATAGGTCTCGGTGGCATAGACCTCGAGGTGCTGATAGGCGCTTCGCACATCGTGCAGTTTCTCGGTGACCTTGAGCGAGAAGGCGCTGCCTTCGCTCGAAAAGATTTCCGTGAACCAGTTGTCGTCGAGTCGTTCGCTCATGAGGTGTCCTTGCGATAGTTCTTTAAAAATAGTTCTTTGAAGGGAGACGGTCGTTCAGAAAACGGCGAAGGGCCGCGAGCAGCAGCACTGCCAGCGCCGCACCCAAGGCATTGGCCAGCATGTCCTGGGGGTCGCCGCCGTATCGTCCTGGCGCGAGGATCTGAGCATATTCGATGATCACGCCATAGCCTGACACCACCAGCCAGACGAGCCACAAGCGCAGCCCGGCAAGCCCTGTCAATATGCCAAGTACCTCGTAGCCGAGGAAGTGATTGAGCTTGTCCCAGGGCAGGTTCTTGGGCATCTCGTCGCCGGGCATGAGGCTTCCCAGCGCGATGGCCAAGGCGGCGGCCAAAGCCAGCAGCGTCCACAGCCATCGCTTTTCGAGCCAGTACCGAATCGTCATGTCAGCGCTGGTGATACGCCGGACTCAGCTCATGCAGCGCGTCCATGAAGGCGGTGACATGATCCGGATCGGTGAACTGACTGATGCCGTGGCCAAGGTTGAAGATGTGCCCCGGGCCGGCACCGTAACTTGCCAGAACGCGCGCCACTTCAGCCTTGATCGCCGCCGGATTGGCGAACAGCACGTTGGGATCGAGATTGCCTTGCAGCGCCACTCGATCGCCCACCCGAGCCCGGGCGTCGGATAGCTCCGTGGACCAGTCGAGCCCGATCGCATCGCTGCCCGCCTCGACGATATGCTCGAGCCACTGACCGCCGTTCTTGGTGAACAGAATCACCGGCACCCGGCGGCCCTCCTGCTCGCGAATCAGACCGTCGACGATCTTCTTCATATAGCGCAAGGAGAACTGCAGGTAGGCTGGAGTCGACAGCGCTCCGCCCCAGGTATCGAAGATCTGTACCACCTGGGCGCCGGCGCGAATCTGGGCGTTGAGATAGTCGGTGACCGACTGGGCCAGCAGATCCAGCAGCTTGTGCATGGTGTCCGGGTCGTCGTAGAGCATCGTCTTGACGTGACGGAAGTCCTTGCTCGAGGCACCCTCGACCATATAGGTCGCCAGGGTCCAGGGGCTGCCTGAAAAGCCGATCAACGGCACCCGGCCGTTGAGCTCGCGGCGAATCGTGCTGACCGCGTTCATGACGTAATCCAGGTCACGCTCCGCATCCGGCAGATCTAGGGCGTCGACCTCTGCAGCACTGCGCACCGGCTTGCGAAACTTGGGGCCTTCGCCGGTCTCGAAATAGAGCCCCAGTCCCATGGCATCGGGAATGGTCAGGATGTCCGAGAACAGGATGGCGGCATCCAGCGGATAGCGCTCCAACGGCTGCAAGGTGACCTCGCAGGCCCGGGCGGTATCGCGGCACAGGTCCATGAAACTGCCGGCTTCGCCACGTACCTGGCGATATTCGGGCAGATAGCGCCCAGCCTGGCGCATCATCCACACGGGGGTGCGATCCACTGGCTGACGGGCCAGGGCGCGGAGAAAGCGGTCGTTCTTGAGTTCCATCGGGCTCTCATCAAATCGCGAATTTGCCGCCATTGTAACGGATGGCGGCCCTCGGCTGTTATAATGCGGCTCTTTTCTCTGCGACCGCGCTCGCGTTCAATGAAAGTCGCGCGCATCTACCGAGGTTTACTGTGACGATTCGCTTCATCGCCGCCTCCCAACTACCGACGCCCTGGGCCACCTTCACCATGCATGGCTTCGAGGACGAGGCCACCAGCAAGGATCACATCGCCTTGACCCTGGGCGATATCGCCGATGGGCTGCCGGTGCTCGGGCGCGTGCATTCGGAGTGTCTGACCGGCGATGCGCTGTTCTCGATGCGTTGCGACTGCGGCTATCAGTTGCAGGAGGCCCTCAAGCGCATCGCCCTGGAGGGCCGCGGCGTACTGCTCTATCTGCGCCAGGAAGGCCGCGGCATCGGGCTGCTCAACAAGATTCGTGCCTATCATCTGCAAGACCAGGGCTTTGACACCGTCGAGGCCAACGAGCACCTGGGCTTTGGTGCCGACCTGCGCCGCTACGACCTGTGTGTGCCCATGCTCGATCATCTCGGCGTCGCCGCCCTCAAGCTGATGACCAACAACCCACGCAAGGTCGATGCGTTGACTCGGGACGGCGTGACCATCACCGAACGATTACCGCTGACCACGGGTCTAAACCCACACAATGAACAATATCTTTCGACCAAGGCGGGCAAGCTTGGCCATATGATGGCGCTGGACGATTTCACCCGAGCCGGGGACGAGGACAAGCATCGTAAACCCTGACCCGGATAGCCGGTGCTGCCGCTTTCCGCTCGCGGAGGACAGTCAATGAGCCGATCGCACCCCGATGACGACACCAGTAACAACAGCGCTATCGACGTCAGCACTATCGACAGCGAATACGACCTTGTCGAAGAACTGCTGCACAGCATCAGCCACGGCATCGGCGCGGCCCTGAGCCTGGCGGGCATGGTGGTACTGATTGTCCTGGCGAGCCTGGCGGTTCAGGTCGACCCTTGGACTATCGTCAGTGTGAGTCTCTACGGTATTACCCTGGTGCTGCTCTATACCGCCTCGACGATCTACCACGGCGCGCGCCACCCCCGGCTTAAACGCATCTTCAAGTTGCTCGATCACTGTGCCATCTATGGCCTGATCGCCGGCACCTATACTCCCTTTCTATTGGTCAATATGCGCGGCCCTCTGGGCTGGACGCTATTTGGCGTGGTCTGGAGCCTGGCACTAGGCGGTATCGCGTTGAAGCTGGCCTGGCCCCATCGCTTCGAAGTGCTGCGGGTAGCGATCTACCTGATCATGGGCTGGCTGATCCTGGTCGCCGCCGGCGAGATGGGCGAGTATCTGTCCACCACCAGTATTGCCCTGCTGGTCGCCGGCGGCGTCACCTACACCCTGGGCGTGATCTTCTACGCCATCCGCGCCATTCCCTACCATCACGCCATCTGGCACCTGTTCGTTCTCGGCGGCAGCATTTTTCACTACTTCGCGGTGTATACCGCGGTACTGCCGTTCAAGGTGTAAAGCCTGGAATGGGGTCCCGATTAATCGGTTTTGATGACCAAAATGTTGATTTTGTCTTGCACAACGATCAACATCTGTCTACGATTTGTATTAAGAAACGGCTGCTTTGTGGGTGTCTATATAACCGTGGCTATAGTCCCGACCCACCTAGCGGCCTTCTTTTCGCCTATAATATAAGATTATTCTCATGAATATGTCTTTCGCTATTTTCCTCGATGCCGGTTTCATCAAACATAAGCTTCGCAGGCCCAAGTCCCCACCTGTAACCGCTCAGAAAATCAACGATCTGGTCGAAGAAATACGCTGTCACCCCCACCTGCAGGGTATGTTCCTGCACCGCGTGTACTTCTATGATGCCCGCCCCATGGAGGGGGATGTGGTTAGACCCGACGGCACGAAGCAGGACTTCGGCAAGACGCCACTTGCCAGGAACAACAAAGCGCTGCATAAGGAACTCGCCGAAATCCCGTTCTTCTCTCTGCGCTATGGCGAGTTGAGTCTGCAAGGGTGGAAGTTTAGCGTAGCTCCCGGGAAGACTAAGCAATTCCCCCTCACTCTCGACGATGCGGACAAACTCAAACCGGATGTTGCGCAGAAAGGCGTCGATATGCGGATCGGTTTGGACATGGCCAGCCTGACACTCAAGGAACATGTACAAGTCATTGCGCTCGTCACCGGCGACAGTGATTTCATTCCTGCCATGAAATTTGCCCGACGTGAAGGTGCTCAGGTCATGCTATTTACTCTGGGGCACGGGATTAAAGATGGGGTGGCTGAACATGCCGATCTTGTGGTTCGAGAAAAGCCCGGCAGCCTGCCTAAGCCCACACCCTGAATCGCTGAGTATTATTGCTGCCCTCACCGCATGTCGGCACAGCCCCGTCGCGGGATTCCAGCCGTTGAGCATGGTCGCGCCCAGCCAGACACCGCAGAACAGGGCGGGAATGACGTTACGGGTAAGCAGCGCCAGCAGGATCGCCAGCAAGGGCGGCAACAGGGAAAGTAGTTCGAACTGCATATCGCTTACGCCTCTGCTTCCTGGGCTTGTTGTTCGCGCTGCTGAGCGGCGCCTCGAGCCGGTCTTTCGTTACAGCGTTGACGATACTTTTCCAGGGTATCCGGCAATAGCTGCTTGGCGCCTTTCGCCCAGCTCAGGGTATGGCCCAGCAGAATATCGCCGATGGTGAACTCACCCCCCACCAACCAGCCCTGGCCGTCGAACTCACGCTGCAGAGCCGCCAGCGCCCGCTGGAACTCCCAGGCAGCGGTGGGGATCACGGCGGGGGTACGGCGCTCCTGGGGCAGGGCAAACTTGTGCTTGGCCTGGGTCCAGAGTGGCTGTTCCAGTTCGCTGACAATGAAGAACAGCCATTGATCGAGCAGCGCTCGCTGGCCGGAATCGCTGGGCATCAATGAGCCTTGCCCATAGCGCTCGGCCAGGTAGCGGCAGATTGCCGCCGACTCGAAAAGCCTCAGCTCACCATCCTTCAGCGCCGGCACCTTGCCGTCCGGATGGTGGGACAGGTACTCGGCGCCCTGCCCTTCACCGGAGGCCAGATCGACATACTGGCAGCTATAGTCGAGACCCAGTTCCTCGAGGGTCCAGGCAACCCGCAACGAACGACTGTTGGGATAGGAATAAAGAGTGATCATCCGCTGCTCCGGCTACGTAATAATGCCCGTAGTGTAGCGGCTGGCGAAATACTTTACGCTGGGCCAGACACAAAAAAGGCCCTGCGAGGGGCCTTTTGCGTATTCACGGTCTTGCTTCGAATCAACAGCTTCGATTACCAGTCGCTGGCATGACCGACAGCGGGCTCTTCGACACCGATATAGTCATTCGTATCAGTGAACTGCGTCTGGTGATCGGTATGATTCGCAATGAAGCGGGCACGCTCTGCGGCTGCAGCGCTTTTACCACTGTAACGCTGCGTGAAGGAGGTATTCGCCACCTCGTTGCTCACGCTGCTTTCTTGCAGTTGCTCGCTGTTGGCTTGCATGGCTCTTTCGGATGCCAGGCTGGCATGAGCGGCAACCGGCAGTAGTGCGATAGCAATGGTAGCAATCGTCATTTGTAGCTTCATGATCTCTTCCTCTCGTTCGTTTGAATATGTTGATGTTCATTCGATGGAGATCATTATGCTATCAACCTAATTAGACTGCTAACAAAGATTGCCAATCATATCGATCGCTTTTTACTATCGAATTTTAAAACTCCATAGGTCAGTTATTTCAGGCTGTTTCAATCGAAGCCAGACCCTAGGCCGTCTGCCGCTGTTCCCGGGTTTTCTTGATCAGGTCATAGGCGTTACCGATCTCGCGAGTACGCTCCCCCGCCATTTCACGCATGCTCTCGGGCAGCCCCTTGCCGGCCAGCTTGTCGGGATGGTTCTGGCTCATCAGGCGTCGATAAGCGCGCTTGAGCTCCGCGTCGCTGGCATCTTCCTCAACGCCCAGCACGCGATAAGCATCCTCGAGCGATTGACCGGAAGTAGCGCCCGGCGCCTGCGCTCCGCCACCGCGCAGCATGGCTTCGATCTGCTGAATTTCTGCTTCGGAGCATCCCAGCCCCCTCGCTACCCGCAGAAACATCTCGTGTTCCGCGGGATGCACTACACCATCCGCGGTGATAGCGGATAGCTGTACCTGCAGAAACATCTGCAGCAGCGCACGCTGCCCTTTGGTTACCTGGCGCAAGGTTGCCAGCTCCGCATCCAGATCGAACTCCGGCGCCTTGCCGCGATTGAATGCTGCCTTGGCCCGTTCACGCTGCTGGTCGTTGAGTCGCAGGCGCTCCCACAGCCGCATGGACATCTCGAGTTCGTCCCGCGTGACCTGGCCATCGGCCTTGCATAGGCACCCCATGACGGCAAAGGTGGAATCGAGAAACTGCCCTTGCACCTGCACCAGCTTGCCCAGAAGGGTTTTGCGCAGACGGCGCACGAGCCAGTAGGCCAGCCCCGCACCAATCAGCATGCCGATGAAATCGCCGATCAGATACCCCAGTACGGCGCCGATTATAATGACTATCAGCATGATGCTCTCGTCTTGATAGAAATGGTGAATGTCATCACAAGGCTTGCTTCGCCTCGAGACGCTTGCGAATGGCAGCTTCGATGCCGCCTGCGTCGAGCCCACACTCCCCGAGCAGCTCTTCGGGCTTGCCGTGTTCGATGAATACATCCGGCAAACCAAGATTGAGAATGCCCGTCGGCAACATTTCGCTCGCCAGCAGCTCATTGACGGCACTACCCGCGCCACCGGCGATCACGTTATCTTCCAACGTCACCAGCAACTCATGGCTGCGCGCCGCCTCGAGTACCGCCTCCCGATCCAGGGGCTTTATCGAGCGCATGTTGAGATGCGTGGCATCCAGACGCTCCGCGACTTCCCCGGCGGGAGTGTTCAGGTTACCGAAGGCGAGCAATGCGACCCGCTTGCCGCGCCTGCGAGTCTCGGCTTGGCCGATTACCAAGGGTTCGAGGTGCTCAGGGATGGCGATACCCGGCCCCGTACCTCGCGGGTAACGTACCGCTGCCGGCCCGGCATGATGATAAGCGGCACTCAGCATGGCCCGGCATTCCGCCTCATCCGCCGGCGCCATGATCACCATTCCCGGCACGCAGCGCAAAAAGGATAAATCCAGGGTGCCGTGATGCGTCGGCCCATCTTCCCCTACCAGACCGGCGCGATCGATGGCAAAGGTCACGTCCAGGTGCTGTACGGCAACATCGTGTATGAGTTGATCGTAGCCGCGCTGCAGGAAGGTCGAATAGATTGCCACTACCGGCTTCATGTCTTCGCAGGCCATGCCAGCGGCAAGCGTTACCGCATGCTGCTCGGCAATGGCCACGTCGTAGTAGCGCTCGGGATACTCCCGGGAGAAGCGAATCATGTCGGAGCCTTCACGCATCGCCGGGGTGATGCCGATCAGTCGCTTGTCGGTGGCGGCCATGTCGCACAGCCAGTCACCAAACACGTTGCAATACTTGCGCGGCTTAGACTTGGGCGTGACGGGAGGCTGGCCGGCCGGGGCCTGAGCAGGCGCCTTGGGTGCCGCACTGGCGCCATTCTTCTCCAGCTTGGTGATGGCGTGATAGCCGATTGGATCGGCTTCCGCGGGTCGAAACCCCTTGCCCTTGCTGGTCCGCACATGCAGAAACTGGGGGCCATCCAGATCGCGCAGGGTACGCAGGATATGGATCAATCGAGGCAGATCATGACCATCGACGGGGCCAACATAGTTGAAGCCCATCTCCTCGAACAAGGTCGCGGGGCTGACCATGCCCTTCATGTGCTCCTCGGTGCGCCGGGCAATCTCGAGAGCGCCGGGAAGATGCGACAGCACCCGCTTGCCGCCTTCGCGCACCGCGGTATAGGTGCGGCTGGTGAATACCTTTGCCAGATAGCTTGCCATCCCCCCCACGCTTTCCGAGATCGACATCTCGTTGTCGTTGAGAATCACCAGCAGATTGGCGTCCACATGGCCTGCATGGGCCAGCGCCTCGAAAGCAATACCGGCAGTCAGCGCGCCATCGCCTATCACAGCACACACCCGGCGTTGCTTGCCCTGGGTGCGTGCAGCCAGGGCCATGCCGAGGGCCGCGCTGATCGAGGTACTGGAATGGCCGACGCCGAAGGTGTCGTACTCCGATTCACAGCGCCGTGGAAATGCCGCCAGGCCACCGTACTGACGAATCGAGGTCATCGTTTCACGACGCCCGGTGAGAATCTTGTGCGGGTAGGCCTGATGCCCTACATCCCACACCAGACGGTCTTCCGGGGTGTCAAGCGCCTGATGCAGTGCCACGGTCAGCTCGACCACGCCCAGCCCCGCGCCGAAATGGCCGCCACTACAGCCGACGCTGTAAAGCAGATAGGCGCGTAGCTCGTCCGCCAGTTCAAGCAACTGAGTCATGCTGAAGGCGCGCAGTGCCACAGGGGTATCGATGGTGTCGAGCAACGGCGTCGCCGGACGCTCGACGGGAATCTCGTCGAACAGCTTCATAAAGGCTCTTTAGTAATCGCGCTCGATCATGTAACAGGCAAGCTCCACCAGAGGCGTACCGGCATCACCCAGTGGTGCCAGCGCATCGAGAGCTTGTTCGAGAAGCCCCTGGGTCTTGGCTCGTGCACCGTCGAGGCCAAGCAGGGAGGGATACGTCGGCTTGTCGCGAGCCGCATCGGCCCCGCTGGTCTTTCCCAGGGTCTGGGTATCGCCCACCACGTCGAGGATGTCGTCCTGGATCTGGAAGGCCAGCCCGATAGCGGCCCCGTAATCGTCCAGAGCCATCAATCGTGGGTCGGACTCGGACGCACCGGCAAGCCCGCCAAGTCGAACAGCCCCACGAATCAACGCGCCTGTCTTGTGGCGATGGACGTTGGCCAGCGTCTCGACATCCAGGCTATCTCCCACCGTCAGCAGATCCAGTGCCTGACCGGCAGCCATGCCATCCCGACCGGAAGCCCCGGCCAGGGTACGCACCATGGCGGCAAGACGTGAATGTCCGGCATCCGCCAGCAGCTCGAAGGCAAGGGTTTGTAGCGCGTCACCGGCCAGGATCGCGCTTGCTTCATCGAAGGCGCGATGCACGGTGGGTTGGCCACGCCGCAGATCGTCGTCGTCCATGGCCGGCAGATCGTCGTGTACCAGTGAATAGGCGTGGATCAGCTCGATGGCGGCGGCGGCAGGGTCGAGTTCCTCTTCCTCGGCGCCCATCGCGCGTCCAGCCGCATAAACCAGTAACGCCCGCAGCCGCTTGCCACCTCCCAGTACGCCATGGGCCATGGCCGCTTCGAGTCGCGGCGCCACCATGGGGCGATCATCGAACAACGCAGCGAGGATCGCATTGACTCGCGCACGATCCGCATCCAGACGCAGCGGCAACTCCGCGACATTACTACCCATCATCAATTTCCTTGGCCATTATCGATTTCCCAGGTCATCCCTAACCTCCCAAGGCGTTGTCGGACTGTTCGATGCTGCACTCGATGCATCATCGAAAGGAATTTCATCAATGGACCCGTCAGGCTGTTCGACCAGTGTCTGCACTTTCAGCTCCGCCTCGCCCAGGCGTCGTTGAGCCTCTCGGGTCAAGGTAACACCCTGCTCGAAGGCGGCAAGGGAGGCTTCCAAGGAAAGATCACCGGACTCCAACTGGTTGACCAGCGCTTCCAGCCTCTCGAGAGTGGCGGCGAAGTCGCCTGGCCTCTCGTCTTGTGCGCCGTCCTCTGCAGTATCCTTTTGGTCAGCCATGATGCTACTCGTCTTCAAGTAAACGCTACGGTGTTTGAAGCACAGTATACACGCTCGTCTCCGCCCTGAAGATGCCTTTGGATGGGGCAGGCATCGCGAACAGTCACAAGCAGGACGGCTCATGTTCAAGGGAAGCGCTGAATTAATCGGCGAACTGGATGAAGCGTAAGGCGCACGGAACACAGGGGTCGGAGCATATGGGGTATATGTGATGATCCGACCGGGCTGGCGCACCAGTACCGCGCACAAATTCGTCAGGAACGAATTTGAACAGCCTTCAGGCTGGCCCGAAGGGTGGCCGCCATGGAAGGCGGCTATAGCGTAGCGATTCGCCAGTGCAGCCATTTATTCAGTGTTTTTCCAAGCGGTGGCAATTTCATTCTGCTCTATCCTTGCTGTGCTACGATAGCGCCCCTGTCAACGCATACTCATCAGCATTCACCATCTACTGAAAATGCGGCGCACGCCGTTACAAGGGTTGATTCGAGAATGGCCAAGACCTCCCTGGACAAGAGCAAGATCAAGATACTGCTGCTCGAAGGCATTCACCAGACCGCCGTGGACAGCTTCCTGAA
Source organism: uncultured Halomonas sp. (assembly GCF_947493865.1). Lineage (GTDB taxonomy): Bacteria > Pseudomonadota > Gammaproteobacteria > Pseudomonadales > Halomonadaceae > Modicisalibacter. The sequence goes on along the minus strand of NZ_CANLTC010000005.1, from coordinate 199,130 downwards.
CGCCGGTTACACCAACATCGAACATCTGCAGACCTCTCTCGACGAAGAGGCGTTGATCGACAAGATCGGTGACGTCCACTTCATCGGCATTCGCTCCCGCACCCAATTGAGCAAGCGGGTTTTCGATGCCGCAGAGAAACTTGCCGCCGTGGGCTGTTTTTGCATCGGCACCAATCAGGTCGATCTCAATGCGGCATTGGTCCGGGGTATACCGGTTTTCAACGCTCCCTACTCCAATACCCGATCAGTCGCGGAACTGGTGCTGGCCGAAACCATCATGCTGTTACGGGGCATTCCCGAAAAAAGCGCGCGCGCCCATCAGGGCGGCTGGCTCAAGAGCGCCAAGAACTCCCATGAAGCGCGGGGCAAGACCTTAGGCATCATCGGTTACGGCAACATCGGCGCGCAGCTCTCAGTGCTCGCCGAGTCCGTCGGTCTCGATGTGATCTATTACGATGTAGTGACCAAGCTCGCCATGGGTAACGCTCGCCAGGTCGGCAGCCTGCAGGAATTGCTGGCCCGGGCGGATGTCGTCACGTTGCATGTTCCCGACCTGCCCTCCACCCGCTGGATGATCGGCAAGGAGCAGATCGCCCTGATGAAGCAGGGCGGCATATTGATCAACGCCTCCCGGGGCAGCGTGGTGGATATCGAAGCCCTCGCCGAAGCCTTGAAGAGCGGCAAGCTGCTGGGTGCGGCCATCGACGTTTTCCCGGTAGAGCCCAAGGGCAACAGCGAAGAGTTCGTCTCGCCGCTGCGCGGTCTGGAGAACGTGATCCTGACCCCGCACGTCGGCGGCTCGACCCTGGAAGCCCAGGAAAACATCGGTGTCGAGGTGGCGGAAAAACTGGTCACCTACTCCGACAACGGCACCACCATCACCTCGGTCAACTTCCCCGAAGTCTCGCTGCCGGCGCACCCGGACAAGCATCGCCTGCTGCATATTCACGACAACGTGCCCGGCGTGCTTTCCGAGATCAACCGAGTGCTCTCTGAAGACGAGATCAACATCGCTGCCCAGTATTTGCAGACCAACGACAAGGTTGGCTACGTGGTCATCGATGTCGACAAGGCCTACGGTGCTCAGGCACTGGATGCGCTCAGACAAGTCGAGCACACCCTGCGCATACGCGCGCTCTACTCGGATGCCAATTTCGATGGCTGAGTGAAAGGCCATCATGGCCTTTCATCTCTTGGCTGCCTGTTTCTGCACTTCGGCCCGCTCGATCGTGGCTTTCGCTTCGCGTAGATCGTCTTCGGCCAACATCGGAGCAGCCTGTTGGCTGGCAAGTTCGGGCCGATGGCACAGCTCCGCAAGCATCGGGTAGTGATCTGAGCCAAACTCGGGCATGCGCTCGAAGTTCATAAGGCCCAGCCCGTCCTGAAAGATCACTTGATCCAGCGGCCAGGCAATGACCGGGTTATGGGCATCGTAGGTGGGATAGAACCCGCGTCCTACCCGGGGATCGAGCAGCTTGCCGATACGCAGGGTGCGGCGAAAAGTGCTTTCCCAGGCGACAGCGTTGAAGTCCCCCGCAAGCACGGCGGGGGTATCTCCATCCCGGACATCGAGGGCCGTGGCCAGTAGTTGAGCATCGCGCAACAGCGTCGATTGCGACCAATACAAGGGTGGCCGTGGGTGTAGGCCATGAAAGTCGATCGACTCACCGCTGGGCAAGCGTACCCGGGTATTGATGGCGGGAGTATGCTCATCGAAACGAAAGCGGATCCGTGTGTCGTGCAAAGGGTAACGCGACAGCAAATGCATGCCGTAGGATTCCGCCTGCCGGGGAATGTATTGCACCCGATGAGGCAGGCGATCGTTGAGACCATCGAGCTGGCGGTCCCACCAGGCATCGGTTTCCATCACCAGAAACAGGTCCGGGTCGGTATCTTGCACGATCTGGAATAGTCTCTCGGCATGCTCGTTGGCTTCCTTCACGTTGGCGATGAGCAGCTTGAGCCGTGAATCCTCGGGGCAGGCCGCTACGCTCCTGGCCGACTCTTCGACCGGCAACACATAGGGGTAGAGGTAATAGACGTGGGAGGCCAATGCCACACCCGCCAACACCGTCACGATCCAGTTCATCATTCGGCGCAGACCGCCCAGCAACAGGTGCAAGCCGATGAGCGCTGCCAGCACGAGGGCGAACTGCAGCCGTGGATAATCGAGATAGCGAATCCACCAGGCGTTGCTCTCGATGAATGGAATCAGCGAGGCTGCCGTAAAGACAAGCAGTAGCGGCAAGATCAACCAGCGGTGAAGTCGGCGCATGAATGGGAATATCCTTTTCCGTCGGTTGAAGAAATTCGTCTTGTGACAGGACGATATACGTTGTCCCGTCAGCCTACCCCAGGCGTTTTCTTGTTGGCGATAACGTGGGAAGCATAGCCGCTCAAAAGAAGGTTGCCATGAGATCCTTCACCTCAAGCGCCTCATCCACCAGACATACCTGCCGCCACTTATCAAAGGTCAGGCAAGGGTGCGACGCGCCGAAGGCAACGATATCGCCCACCTGCACATCCTGCGCATCCTGCGGCAGACGAATGAAGGCGTGCTGGTCCATCAGCTTGAACACCTCCCAGCCGGATACCGCTAGCGTCTCATCGACGCGTCCACCTTCCCGCCCCTTGCCTTTTCGCCTACTCCCTTCACGATAACGCCGCAGCGGTATGGGCAATCGATCGCCGCCGATATCGCGCCTGCCCATGGCGACAATGGCAAGCCCGGGCTCGGGCAATGACTGCACCTGGGCAAAGACCTCCAGCGCCGGGCGCAAGCCATCGTGCAGGTCCGGTCGGCGTGCCAGCACGCTTTGCTGCGCCTCGCGATAGAGGCCGTGATCGTGGACCACATAACAACCCGGGCGCAACACCGGGGTGAACACTTCGCGCAATTTCACCTCATCGAAAGCCTCGGCAATCAGGTCGTACCAGGCCGAGCCGGAAGCGGTGATGATCGGATCACTCACCGCGATCAGACCGTTGCGGTGCAGCGCCTGGGCAATGTCTACCAGACTCCCGGCATAATCACGAATGGCCACGACGGGGTCGTCACCATGCGCTTCCCCATGAACCACGCCCTCGTAGCCCTCGATGCCCGCCAGCCTCAGCGCCGGTTCGGCATTGACCAGTTGCGCCAGATCGATGGCCTGCGCTTGAGTCCGGCACCCACAGCGCCCTCCCTCGACACCCAGCTCGATCAGTACGTTCAGTTGCAGATTGCGTTCGGCAAAGAAACGCCCCAGCGCCTGCACATTGGCAGCGCTATCGACCACGCAGTAGAAATCAGCGCCCGCCTCGATCAGCTCGGCGATGATCGCCATGTTCGCTGTACCAACGAGCTGATTGGCCAGCAACAAACGCTCGACCCCATGAGAGAAGGCCGCCCGGCACTGCGGCGCGGTGGCCAGGGTGATGCCCCAGGCGCCGGCGTCGAGCTGACGCCGGAACAGCGCGGGGGCCATGGTGGTCTTGCCATGCGGGGCGAAACGAGCGTGATGAGCGTCAGCGAAGCGCTGCATCCAGGCCAGATTGTGTGCCAGTGGCGCCTCGAAAATCGCCGCCGCCGGCAGGCTGACCCCCGACAGCAGCGACGTGCCGGTCTGGGGCGTGCCCTTATGGATGTTCATACCCGCACCACCGACATCATGCATGGGGGGTAAGGAGTCACTCTGAGCCATCGCCAGGTTCCTTCGGCTACAAACAGGGATACCCAGTGTGAGGGTCGGGGCAATGAAAGTCAGTCGAGATTCAACTCCACCTCGCCGATACCTTCGAAGAGCAACTGCGCCCATTGCCCCGGGCGCATCTCTACCACGCCATTGAAGGTGCCCGTGGTGATCACCTCGCCAGCCTGGAATCCCTCGCCATTGGTGGCAATGCGGGTATTGATCATCTGCATCAGCAGCTGTGCGGGATCGCCGCCAGGGTGATCGCCACGGCCCGAAAGGACTATTTTGCTATCCAATACCAGGCGATAGGCGGCGTCCTTCATTTGCTTTAGTTGCTGCTTTAGATCGGCGCCATCGATGCCGCCACCCAGCACGAAGCTACCGTGACTCAAGCCATCGGCTAGCTGCCAAAGCGGCGGCACCTCCGGCCAGCTCTCGAAACGGCTATCCACCACCTCGATGGCGGCATGCAGGCTGGCAATACGCTCGATGATTTCTTCCAGGCTATAGAGGGTGCTGCGTGCCGGCAGATCGTCGCCCAGCACCACGGCAAGCTCCGGCTCGAGAAAGACACGATGATAAACCTTCTGAGCGATGCGCCCAGGTGAGCGCTGGCTCAGCTCGCTGAACAAGCGTGAGAAGCGTGGTATCTCACCTTTGATGATGCCGCCCAGCTTCCAACCCGAGGGCGTACCCAAGCACACGGAAACGCGTTCCTGAATGGCATAGGCATCCTGCACCTCACTCAGCGGAATATCTTCGGGTATCGCAATTTGCCTGCGCTGCTCGTGAGCGTCGATCAAGCGCTGGGCGCCGGCGGTAACGATTTCGTCGTGAGTCATGATCAGAATCCCTTGGCGTTGCCACGTGGGCGGGCGGGTTGCGGCTTGTCGCACTCGAGAAATTCGCCGTACCCGACGTCGCCCTCGGGCTGGCCATCACGGGCCACCACCTCACCACGGCATAGCGTCAGCACCGGTTGTCCGGTCAATTCGAGCCCTTCATAGGGCGTGTAATCGACGGCGTGGTGCAAGTCGGCATTGCGTATGGTGCTCTTCGCTGCGGCGTTCCACAGCGTCAGGTCGGCATCGCTGCCGATGGCGATGGTGCCCTTGCGCGGATAGAGCCCGTAGATCTTGGCCGGATTGGTCGCGGTCAGCGCGACGAAGCGAGTGACATCGATACGCTCCTTGACCACACCCTCGGAAAACAGGATCGACAACCGCGTCTCGAGGCCAGGGATGCCGTTGGGAATGTGCTCGAAGTGGGCCTGCTCGCCGTGGAGCTTCTTGCCCTTCGGATCGTCGAAGCGAAAGGGCGCGTGATCCGAGGAGAACACCTGGAACACGCCGGATTCCAACCCCTGCCACACCGCTTCCTGGGACGCCGGGTCGCGAGGCGGCGGGCTGCACACGTACTTGGCGCCGTCGAAGCCATCACGATTCAGATCGTCGGCGGTGAGCATCAGGTACTGCGGGCAGGTCTCGCCGTAGACGCGCAGCCCCCGGCTCTGAGCCCAGCGGATCTGCTCGATGGCATCAATGCCGGAGACATGTACGATCAGCACCGGCACATCGACCAGCTCCGCCAGCGAGATCGCCCGGTGGGATGCCTCACGCTCGCCAATGCTCGAATGCGCCACGCCATGATAGTAAGGCCCGGTATTACCGCTCTCCGTCAGCAGTTCGGTCAGGTAGGCGATGCAGTCGGCGTTCTCGGCATGCACCATGACCATGGCCCCCTCGCGCCGGGCCAGGGCCAGCACGTTGAGAATCTCGCGATCGTTGAGCTTGAGGTCGTCATAAGTCATGTAGATCTTGAAGGAGCTGTAGCCTTCCGCGATCAGCGCCGGCAGTTCTTCCTTCAGCACCGTTTCGGTGGGATCGGTGACGATCATGTGAAAGGCGTAGTCGATGAAGGCCTTGCCTTCGCTGCGCCGATGATAATCCTCCACCGCGGCGCGCAGGCTCTGACCTTTATGCTGAGCGGCGAAGGGAATCACCGTGGTGGTACCGCCGCAGGCCGCCGAGCGCGTGCCGCTGTGGAAATCGTCCGCCATCACCGCGCCATCGCCGAGGGGCTGGTCGAGATGGCAGTGGGCATCGATGCCGCCGGGCAGTACCCACAATCCTTCGGCGTCGATGACCTCCGCGGCCTCGTCCGGCTCCTGAATCAACTCCTGGCCCAGCGCCACGATGCGCCCTGCCTTGATGCCAATATCCGCATGGTAACGATCCACGGCGGTGATGATCAGGCCGTTCTTGATGAGGGTGTCGAAACGTTTCATGAAATTTGTCCTTGATTAAAGCTCACCCGATGCCTGGAGCCTACTCAGCCCATGGCATTGGGCAACCATAGCACCAGCCCCGGCCAGAGGATGATCAGTGCCACGAAAGCCAACATTATGGCGAGAAACGGCAGACTGCCGATCATTACATCGGCAATCGAGCCCTTCCCCCGTACCCCCTGAACCACATAGAGATTCATGCCGATGGGTGGGGTGATAAGCGAAATCTCCATCATGATGACCAGGAAGATGCCGAACCATATCGGATCGAAACCGAACTGCACCACCATCGGCACCACGATGGGCACGGTGGCGATCATCATCGAAAGCGTCTCGAGAAAGCAGCCCAGCACCAGGTAAAAAACCACCAGCGCCAGAATCAGCCCCATGGGCGAAAGGCCCAGATCCGCGACCCAGCGCGTCAGCGTGTTGGGAATGCCCAGAATACCGACGATGTAATTGAGAAAGAAGGCGGCCACGATGATCAGCATGATCATCGCCGTGGTGCGTGCCATGGATAGGAAGCACTCATGCAGCATCTTGAAGGTCAGCTTGCGGTTGAAGGCCGCCACCACCAGTGCGGCCACCGCCCCCAAGGCCGCTGCCTCGGTGGGCGTAGCCCAGCCGCTGTAGATACTGCCCATGACGATGGCGAAAACGAAGGTCGGGGGCAGCAGGTCCACCAGCGAGGCCAGACGCTGTCGCAGTGGCACCCGCGGTTCGCGATCGCCTGCCACGCCTGGACGCAGCAGACTGAAAGCCATGATCGCCAGCATAAAGGTCACCGCCAAGGCCAATCCAGGCAAAATCCCCGCGATGAACAGCTTGCCGATGGAGGTGTTGGTGATAGCCCCGTAGATGATCATGTTGATACTCGGCGGTATCAGAATGCCCAGGGTCGCCCCGGCGGCCAGGGTGCCAAGCGCCAAACGCTCGCTATAGCCGCGTTCGGCGAAGGCCGGCAAGGCCACGGTGCCGATGGTGGCGGCGGTGGCCACCGAGGAACCGGACATGGCGGCGAATACCGCGGAGGCACCGATATTGGTGTGTAAGAGGCCACCGGGCAGGCGATTGAGCCATACCGACAAGGCGCTGTACATGCGTTCGGTGACGCCACTGCGCAGCAGTAATTCTCCAAGCAGGATGAACAGCGGAATTGCGGTCAAGATGAAGTCGTTGAGCGTGCCCCACAGGGTATCGCCGAAGGAATACAGCAGCGGCAGGCCGAGGAACATCAGCGTGCCCAGCACCGCCACGAACATGATGGCTACCGCGACATGAATGCCCGAAGCCATCATGCCCAGCATGATGAAAAATCCGATCATGACTTCGAAGGCGCCAATCATGAGGGGCTTCTCCTCTGCTGAGATTCGGGCACGCTGGCGCCATAGTCCTTGCGCGCCTCGTTGAGCTCATCATCCGCGGAGCGGGGGCCGAACTCGTCATTGACCACCCCAACCCTGCCACGCAATAACAATCCCCAGGCGCGCAGCGCGAGAAATACCGCCAGCACGGCAAACACGCCAAGACCCAGGATCCACAGAGTCTGAGGAATCCAGAGGGGTGTCTGCAGCGGCGTGCTGGCGCGACTGCCGAACTCCAGGGTTTCACCTAGCGTCTCGATGGCTCGCCACAGCATGAAGGCGGCAAAGGCTGCCAGCAGCAGCATGGCCAGGGCATTCAGGAAAGCACGCAAGGGCGCCGGCAACTTGACCAATAGCATGTCGACGCGAGTATGGGCCCGGTGCAGCAAGGCGTATGCGAAGCTGAAGGCAACCCCGATCGCCAATACATAACCGCCGATCTCATCGACGCCCTGCAGGGAGAAATTGAACAGCTTGCGTGCGACCACTTCGAAGGCGATGAGTAACGACAGCCCCAAGGCCGCGTAGCCCGCGGCGATAGCCGCGCCATGGGCCAGCTTGCGGGCGGCGAGATAAAAATGCGGTGATTGCATGACAATGATCCTCTCGCCCTACCCTGGATGACGGCTTGCCATCCAGGGCAGGGGTTGCGGCTACTGGATCTGGAAGCCGGTCACATCACCGACGGTCTCGTTCCATACCTGGGTGCACTCGGGATACTGCTGATTGCAGTTTTCGCCCCACACCGGCAGTACGGCCTCGGAGGTAATCTTCTCGACCAGATCCCGGGAGCTCTCGTCGATCTCCACCAACGTCATGTCGTAGGCTTGGTGGTCCTGACAGCTTTCTTGCCCGGTGTTGCAGGCGATGGCGTCATCATTGACGTTGTAGGCCAGGTCCCACATCTGTTTTTCCAGTTCGGCGAAGGCCTCGGTCAGCTCTTGTTGCTGTTGCTCATCGAGTTTGTTCCAGGTATTCAGGTTCATGAAATGTCCCTGCACCGAGTAGGCCAGCGGCAGTGGCACGAAGTGATCGGTCACCTCCGGCCATTTGCCGTTGTTTCCCGCGGAAGGGGCCGTCACGCCGCAATCCGCTACACCGCGCTGGAGGGCCAGATAGACCTCGCTGAACTGCAGGGTCACCGGTGTCGCGCCAAACCCTTCCACCAACCGCGACATGGAGGGCGTGAAGACCCGCACCTTCTTGCCCTTCAGATCATCGACGCCGTTGATGTCGCCGTTACAGAACATCATCTGCGGGCCGAAGGGCCACAGTGTCATCAGCTTGGCATTGAAGCGCTCTTGCAAACGCGCATCGAACTTGGGGCGAAAGGCCTCGATGGCCTCGCGCTGTTCGTCCAGCCCTGCCGTCACCCCGGCCAGATCGATGCCTTCAAAGAAAGGCTCGTCACGAGACGCCATGCCGATCTGAACCGACATGACATCGAAGGCCCCGGAGCGAATCATGCGCAGGGCGTCGGCAGCTTCTACGCCGATGGCGTCCATGGTGTTGTAGACGACATTCAGATCATCGCGCTCCCCCAGCTTGGTGAAGAAGGGTCGCTCGGCCTCCTCGACGTGCAGCTTGTTGCCTGAAAAGTTGCCCACTACCCGTAGCTGGGTTTCCGCTGCGAAAGCGCTGCTTCCTGCGGCCAGACCAGAAATCACCGTTGCTGCGATAGCGGCTTTCTTGAAGATTGTTGCTTTCATTGTTCTCTCCTACGGCTTGCTTGTTATTGTCGATCGTAAGGTTTCACTGCTTCACTGCCATGAATCACGCCTTCAAGCGCTGATCCTGGAATAGCTGGCCCCAGTCGGTGACCCGCGCCGGGTCGATGCCGGTCATCTGCAGGGTTTTCCATACCGTCACACTGACGGAGTCGTAGATGGGAATGCCCAATTCGCGTTCCAGTTCGGCGACAATGCCTGCCCCGCGCAGATTGGTGCACAGGATGGTGATCGCATCGGGCCGAGCCTTGGCAACCTCGCGCACCATATCGGCCAAGGTGGCTTCGCCATATTCGGAGAAGGAGAAATTGCCTTTGTCGTTCAGGTGGCGCTCCCCCACCACCTCGTGTCCTACTGCGTTGTAGTTGGCGACGATGGCCGTCTGGATATCGTCGAGATAGGGCGTGACCAGTCCCAGCCGTGATACCTGGGTACGTTCGAGCACTTCGTTCAGCGCCAGCACGCTGGAGGTCGCCGGCACCCCGGTGGCGTCCTGAATGGCTGCACACAGCCTGCGGTCGGTCTCGAAGCCCAGCCAGCTTGACGATGTGCCGTTCCAGGCGATCACGTTCATGCGCGCATCGTTGAGCAATCGGGCGGCATCCAATAGCGGTGCCGGATCGAATTGGTTCAGTGACTCGTCGCGCATGGAGATCTCGGTGACCGTGAAACGCTGGAAGTGAGCGGTTACTTCCGGCAAGAGGCTGTGCAAGAGCGCACTGGTATAAGGCTCCAGCACGGTATTGGAAGACGGCGTGAGCATGCCAATGAGGGTACGTTCCATGGGATCGAATCCTTGTTTTTATAGCATCCCGTATTTTGTATTCAAAATACGCTAACCTAAGACTTGCACACTCGCGAAATTTTGCAAGTCACTTTTTATTTAAAAATGCGGCGCAGGATGGGCCGTATTCAGTGAGGAACCGCCACCATGGACGACGTTTCCAACAGGACAACGCCAAGCCTGCTCGACGATAGCGCGGTGCGTACGCCGCCCATGGAACGGCTCTCGCTTTTTGAAATCGTCACGCAGCATCTGCGCGAGATGATATTGGAAGGCGAGCTGTTCCCGGGCAGCCGCATCTCGGAAAAGCAGCTTTGCGAGACATTCGAGGTGTCACGCACGCCCCTGCGCGAGGCGCTCAAGGTACTGGCCAGGGAAGGATTGGTTGAGCTTCTACCCAACCGCGGCGCCAGAGTCACCGAGATAGACCCGCAGGAAGTCATCGACCTCTTCGAGGTCATGGTGGTGCTCGAGGGACTTTCTGGCAGCCTCCTGGCGTCCCGCGCCAAGGAGACCGATATCGATGAGATTCGATCCCTCCACCAACGCATGATGGAGCACTACCAGCGCCATGAACGCGTGAAATACTTCAAGCTCAACCAGCAGATCCATCAACGTCTTACCGAGATCGCGGGCAATAGCGTACTGCTTGAACTCGAGGCCTCGCTGAGCCTGAAGATCGCCCGCGCCCGCTATGCCGCCAATATGCAGCTGGGCCGCTGGGAGGAGTCTGCCCGAGAACACGAACATATTCTTGCGGCACTCGAATCTCGTGACGGCGATGTGCTTTCAATCGCCATGCGTCTGCATATGCGCCGGACCGGCGATGCGGTGGTTCAAGCACTGACACGAGACTGAAGTTCTATTCCTTTGCGCCGATAGTGTCCAAGTAGGAAAACATTCTACAAAACTGGAAAACACAAATACTTTGCCATATTTAAAAAAACAAGATGCTGATTTATATATGAATTTTAAAAAAAGGTATTCTGTATTTTGTGTTTTTTGACATTCTGAATTATGGTTTCTGTAAGTCGCGAGCATGCTCAATCGGCTTAGCCAATAACGACGCAGCGAAGGAAATTGTCATGACAACAAACCGCCTTACTCGACACTGCTTTACCCTACTGATGGCCTTGGGCCTTGGTACTCCCCTGCTGGCTAATGCCGAGAGTCTGCGCTTCGGGGGCAACTTCCCGGACGACCACTCCAGCAGCAAGGCCATGAAGATATTCGAAGAGGAACTCGATAGCCGCACTGACGGCGAACTTACCGCACAACTCTTCCCCGGCATGCAGCTCGGTGGCGCCAGTGAAAACGTCGACCAGGTAAGATCAGGCGTCATCATGGGTACTTGGGTGGGCATCGCTTATCTTTCGCGCATCGTGCCGGAACTCGAAGCCCTGAGCCTGCCTTTTGCCTTTGACAGCCGCGAGAAAGCCTTCAAGGTCGTCGATGGTCAAGTGGGCGAGATGCTCGACAAAAAACTGGCTGAAAAAGGCTTTATCGCACTGGGCTACATGGAGCTAGGCTTTCGTAACGTGACCAACAGCGAGCGGCCGATCGAGACTCCAGAAGATTTCAAGGGCCTCAAGATTCGCCTGCAACCCAATCAGACGCACCTCGATTCCTTCCGCGCACTGGGCGCCAACCCGGTCTCCATGGATATCAAGGAAGTCTATGGCGCCTTGCAGCAAGGGGTACTCGACGGCCAGGAAAACCCCTATAGCGTCATTGCGACTCGTCGTATGGATGAAGTACAAAAGCACCTTTCCGATACCGGCCACTTCTATGACTTCATCGTCGTTGCCGCTAACCGGGACGCATTCAACAACCTGACTGCCGAGCAACAAAAGGCAGTGAAGGAATCGATGGCCAAGGCCGTTGAGTGGCAGCGCAAGAAGGCCGCCGAAGAAGATGATGCTGCGCGTAAGACACTGATTGAGCGCGGCATGGAGTTCACGCCGATCTCCCCCGAGACCCGCGCCGAACTGCGCAAGGAAACTCAAGGCGTGGTCGAGAACCTCAAGGGCAAGATTGGTGCGGACGTCGTCGATAGCGTACTGGCAGAACTCGATTCATGAGATCCGCAGCAACGGGACCGGGGGCCAGTGCCCCTGGCCCCTTAAGACGTCGCTTTCTCATGGCGCTGCTGGCAGTCGACCGGACCTCTTACTACGCCGTCATCCTGTCCATGGGCTTGATGACACTGCTGGTCTCGGCGCAGGTGTTCGCTCGCTACGTGCTGTCGTCCTCGATCGACTCCGCCACCGAGCTCGCGCGCCTGTTCTTCGTCTGGACGATTTTCCTGGCCATTCCCCACGGTATAAAAATAGGCATTCATGTGGGCATCGATGCGCTGGTTGGCGTGTTCCCCGAGAATTTTCAGCAGCAGCTCGCTCGCCTGATGGCATTGGTCAGCGCCCTGCTCATGGCAATACTGTTCTGGCTAGCCCTGGGCGCCGTCGCCGACAAGTGGCAGCAACTGATGCCCACCGTGCCAGTGACCGCCGCCGTGTTCTATATCGCCGTGCTGATCTGTGCCGGCCATAGCCTGCTGCACTTGATCGCACAGGTCTTGCAGGTCGAACCACTGCCAAGCGCACCGGCAGCCAGCAAAGAGGGGGAGACCTCATGACACTGGCCATCGTCATCACCTTCCTGGCCTTCGCCCTACTGCGTATGCCACTGGCCTTCGCCCTCGGCCTGGCGTCGCTGGTAGGACTCTATGTTGGCGGTATGGATTTTGCGGTCATGCCCCAGCGCATGATGCACTCCATCGACAACTTCCCGCTGATGGCCATTCCCTTGTTCATGCTGGCCGGCGAACTGATGGTCGCCGCCGGTATTCTTCAGCGCCTGGTGGATTTCGCCAATTCATTGATCGGTCGTGTACACGGCGGTCTGGCGCATGTCGCCATCGTCGCCGGGATGGTGCTTGCCGCCGTCAGCGGCGCTGCCGTGGCCAGCGCCAGCGCCCTGGGCAGCTCTTTGGTTCCTTCGATGCGGGAGCAATACGGTACCGGCTATAGCAGTGCCGTGGTGGCCTCCGCCGCCAATCTGGGTGCCATTATCCCTCCCAGCAACGCCATGATCGTCTATGCGCTGATGGCGGGCTCGAGCGTGTCCGTCGGCGGGCTGTTCATGGCCGGTGTCGTGCCGGGCATCATTCTGGCGGTCGGTTTCATGGGGCTGGCATCGTTCATATCCATGCGCCGGGGCTACCCGCTGAGCGGCGGCAATCTGGGGCTGAAGCATGTATTGGCACAAACCTGGCGCGCCCTGCCCATCCTGCTGATGCCGATCATCGTGGTAGGGGGAATCGTCGGTGGCGCCTTCACCGCGACCGAGGGTGCGGCGATCGCCGTGATCTATGCGCTGCTGATGGGATTCTTCGTCACTCGCCAGTTGCGTCTCTCCGATCTGCCCAAGGCGATGTTCAATGCTGCGGTGACCGCGGCCATGGTCGGCGCGCTGATCGCCTTCGCCTCGACCATGACGTTTGCCTTCACCATCGATCTGGTGCCCATCCTGCTGAGCAGTTGGCTACAGGACATGACCTCAGACCCCACAATCTTCCTGCTGCTGGTGATGGGTCTGTTGATTCTGGTAGGGATGTTCATCGAGTCCAATGCCGCCTACATCATGCTGGTGCCGTTGCTCGCACCGATCGCGCTGGCCTATGGCATCGACCCCTTGCTGTTCGGCTTCCTGTTCGTCATGAACCTGGTGGTAGGCATGATGACACCGCCGGTTGGGGTGCTGCTGTTCGTGATGTGCGGTATCTCGAAGATCAGCCTCAACGAACTGATGAAGAGCGCCTGGCCGTTCATCGTCTTTCAGTATGTCGTGCTCGGGCTGTGCATGCTGTTCCCAAGCATCGTGACCTGGCTACCCCGCCTTCTCGGTTACTAGGAAAGTATTCCTGAACCGCCTCTTCAACATGCTGCTCCGTTGGTATCGCTTATCCGCGATACCAACGGATACCTGATTCTTGCTTCAAGGAACATGCCATGAAACTGCTGGTGATCAATCCTAATATTTCCTCGGACGTGACCCGTCTGATCGAGGCGGAAGCCTCTCGAAGCCTTCGCCCCGGCAATGAGCTGACCATGACCACCGCACCCTTCGGTGTGGCCTATATCGAAACTCGCGCCGAAGCCTTGATCGGCGGCTATGCCGCCCTGCAGATCGCCGCCGAGCACTACGCACAGCACGATGCCGTTGTGGTCGCCGCCTTTGGCGATCCCGGCCTTACCGCCCTGCGTGAAGTCCTGCCGATACCGGTAGTGGGCATGACCGAAGCGGCAGTGATGACGGCCTGCCAGCAGGGGGGACGCTTTTCGGTGATTGCCATCTCCCAGCGCATCCAGGCCTGGTATCGCGAATGCATTGCCACCTACGGTCTCGAAGGGCGCCTGGCGAGCATTCGCGCCCTGGACGAGCCATTGCAGCATATCGGCCGCGTGCAGGAGAATCAGGGCGAGCGTCTGGTCGAACTGGGTCGCCGCGCCGTGGAAGAGGACGGTGCCGATGTGTTGATCCTGGCCGGCGCCCCCCTGGCGGGTCTGGCCCGTTCCGTGGCCGACCGAATGCCGGTCCCCGCCATCGATGGCGTGACCTGTGCCTTGACTCAGGCCCAGGCCATGGTGGATATGGCTTGCACCGCGCCAGCGGCCGGCAGCTATACCCAACCGCCAAGCAAGCCCTGCAAGGGACTTGGTACCGCTCTCGCTGCGTTGGTTGGACGCCAGCCCCAGGATTGAATAGCGTGGATGCTGCAAGGCTGATCCATGGCCGTGATCTGGCCTATGGAAGGAAGTTGACTAATGACCGCGGAGTACCGACATGACGGCTGATGGCCCGCCATCTGCAGTGCAAGAGGAAAGAACCGAGGCTTCCCTCGGCGCCCCGACACGCCAGCGCATCCGGACTATATCGCTTGCGGAACAGGCTCATCAAGCCCTGCATCTCATGATAGTGCGGGGTGAACTCAAGCCCAACGAACGCTTGGCGGAACCGGAACTATGCGAATTGCTGGACATCTCGCGCACACCGCTGCGTGAGGCCATAAAGAAACTGGCCGCCGAGGGCCTGGTGATCCTTCGACGCCATAGAAACGCCGTTGTCGCCCCGATCGACGCACTGGAACTGGAACATCTGTTCGAAGTGGAGGCCGGCCTCGAAAGCATGGCCATCGGCCTGGCGGCGCAGCGCATGACCAATACCGAGATCAATCGTCTCGAGGCCCTGCAAGAGCGCCTCGAGCGACTCGTCGACAAGGGTGACCTGAACCGTTACTTCGAAATGAATCAGCGCATCCATGCGCTGCTAGTGGCTGGAGCCAAGAATCCGGTTCTTACTGAAACCCATCAACGGCTCCTCGGTCGCCTGGAAAGGGCGCGCTATCTGGCGCTGGGCAAGTTCGGACGCTGGCATGAGTCGGCCAATGAGCACCGCGAGATACTCGAGGCACTCAAGGCCCGGGACGCCGAACTCGCTCGACGGCTGCTTACCGAACACGTGCAGCATACCGGCAAGGTAATCGCCGCGATTTGTGACGGCTAGTACAACGTGCAGATCCCAAGCACCGTCCCCTTAATGACTTTTTGGAGGCAAAAACCGACGAGTAGCAACTCCATCGCTTGCTAAGCGCAATGAAAGTGCGCCCGCATGCCGACCATACATCGCCTTGCAACGCACACCCCTATCAATTTGGCGAAAATGCTTGCCAGCTTATTAAACTCCTCCCTTCATGACACGCATCAACTTCTGCCGCTATTCGTTCATCTAGTATGAACAAATTTTCTTCAGCCAGGAGTTCACCATGGAGCTGGTCTGTCCGGCGGGTAATCTGCCCGCCCTGAAACGCGCCGTGGACGAAGGCGCGGACGCGGTCTATTTCGGTTTTCAGAACGCCACCAACGCCCGTCAGTTCGCCGGTCTCAACTTTACCGACAAGCGCGCCCGGGAAGGCATCGCCTACGCTCACTCTCGTGGCAAGCGGGTGTTCTGCGCCATCAACACTTACCCGCAGCCAGCTGGCTGGTCCCAGTGGACGAAGGCCGTGGAGCAGGCGGCGGATCTCGGCGTGGATGCCGTGATAATGGCGGATCTGGGTCTGCTCGACTATGCCGCCCGGCGCCATCCCGACCTGGCCCGCCACCTCTCCGTTCAGGGTTCCGCTACCAGCCACGAGGCGCTGCGCTTCTATCATGAGCATTTCGGCATCAAGCGCGCGGTGCTGCCGCGCGTGCTGTCCATGACCCAGGTACGCGACCTGGCCCGCCAGAGTCCAGTGGAACTCGAGGTGTTCGCTTTCGGCAGTTTGTGCATCATGGCGGAAGGACGCTGCTATCTATCCTCCTATCTCACCGGCGAATCCCCCAACACCCGGGGGGTATGCTCTCCTGCCGCCCACGTGCGCTGGGAAGAAACTCCTCGAGGCCTGGAATCCCGCCTGGGCGGCGTGCTGATCGACCGCTTCGGCGAAGGCGAGCGCGCCGGCTACCCGACCCTGTGCAAGGGGCGCTTCGAGGTGGAGGGTGAGATCTATCACGCCATCGAGGAGCCCACCAGCCTCAACACCCTGGATCTATTGCCGGAGCTCAAGGCGCTAGGCATCAGCGCGGTGAAGATCGAAGGGCGGCAGCGAAGCCCGGCCTATGTATCAAAGGTGGCGGGCATCTGGCGCCAGGCCCTGGACCGGCTCGACAGCAATCCCGAACGCTTTCAACCGGAGCCGAGCTGGCAGGCCGATCTGGGCGAACTCTCCGAGGGCGCCACCACGACGCTAGGCGCCTATGAACGACGCTGGAAATAAGGAGATACTCATGCAACTTTCACTCGGCCCGGTACTGTTCTATTGGACCCGCGAACGCTACGCCGATTTCTATCGTGATGCCGCCGACTGGCCGGTGGAGATTGTCTATCTGGGAGAAACCGTCTGCTCCCGACGCCGGGACATGAAGCTCGACGACTGGCTGGGCATCGGTCGTGAGCTTGCTCAAAGCGGCAAGCAGGTGGTGCTCTCTTCCCAGACGCTGATCGAATCCGAAGCGGACCTGCGCGGTCTGCGCAAGCTGTGCGCCAACGGCGAGTTCCTGGTGGAAGCCAACGACCAGAGCGCCCTGCAGCTATTGATCGAGGCAAACCTGCCCTTCATCGCCGGTGCATCGTTGAACCTTTACAACCCGGCGGCCATCGGTGTGCTGGCCAAGGCCGGCATGCAGCGCTGGAACGCCCCGGTGGAGATGCCCCGGGACGATCTCGCCACCTTGCTCGACGAATGCGCCCGGGAAGGGCTCGAACAGCCCTGCGAGGTGTTCGCCTACGGCCACCTGCCCCTGGCCTGGTCGGCGCGCTGCTTCACCGCCCGTCGCCATCAATATCCCAAGGATCGTTGCCAGTTCGTCTGCCAGCAGTATCCCGAGGGGCTGGCCCTGCGCTCCCAGGAGGCCAAGGGCGTATTCACACTCAACGGTACTCAGACTCTGTCGGGTGCCTGCCAGGATCTACGCCGTGAAATCCCCGACATGCAGTCGATGGGCGTCGGCGTGGCGCGCCTGAGTCCCCGGGCCAACGCCATGGCGGAGGTCGTTCACGCCTTCGATCAGGCCAGGCGCGGCGAACTTCCTCCCGCCGATCCGCTTGTTCTCATCGAGGCCGAGATCTGTGATGGCTATTGGCACGGGAGGCCGGGGATGGATAATAGCCACGCAACGATCAGCTAAGGAAACACTGAATAAATGTCTGCATGGACGAATCGCTGCGTTGCGCGGTATTGGTGCGCCAGCCCGGTCGAGGCTCGCCTAACTCCATGTTATGTCTCGCCTTCTGCGTGCCGTGCGCCTTGCGCTTCATTCCATTCGCCGATTTATTCAGCGCTTCCCTAACGCAACATGGCGCCTCAGTCACGGCGCGTAAGGCGTTCGATGCGTTCCAGCCAATCGCCAAGGCGACCCTGAGCCAGGCCCTCTTCAAGACCATCGAGCAGATTCTTGACCATGAGGCCAAGCTCAGTGTCGCCTTCGATTATCAGACGGCGCTGAAAAAACAGGCTATCCGGGTCCTCGCGACGAGTCGCCAGGCACAGGAATTCACGCCAGCCGCCTCGGATGCAGGCTTCCCCTGGGCCCTCTACCAGCACCAGGCGACGATGCCGGTGGCTCAGCGTCAGGTTCACGCCCAGATCCTTGATACTTAGAGACAGATGACGCCCTTCCAGCGCATCGAATTCCCCTTCCTCGAGGGGGCCGGCAAACGCATGATTGAGCGGCGGCTCCACCAAGCGGCGCTTGACCGCCAAGGGAAGACGCGGGTCGAGGGCGCGAATCAACCGCGCCGGAGAAGGAGGCAACAAGGACAACGATGGCAATGACATGGCATATCCAGGGTTCTTGCTTGGTAGAAAAGCTAGCTCGATAACAAAGCTGGCGCGTTAGGCAAACCACATCCTAACGGCTGTCTCGAGCCCGAACCCTGATGTGCGTCAAGTTAGCCATTGCGCAAGCCAAGAAAACGGGGCGCTCAGCGCCCCGTCGTTTCCTCAAGACCGCTCTTGCAGCCTGTCAGGCCTGCAGGATCTTCATGGTATTGGTGCCACCGTGGGCATTCATGTGATCGCCCCGGGTCAGGATCACTTCGTCGCCCTGGCTGACCAACCCATGCTTCTCGAGCAGCTCCAGCGCCCGGGCGTCCAGTTCGTCCGCCGCCATGTCGCTGGTATCGAAGGGCAATGACACCACGCCGCGATACAAGGCCATGCGTCGCTGGGCGATGGGATTGTGGGCCAGGCCGACGATGGGCAGCCCGGAGCGAATCCGCGAGGCGATCAGCGGGGTGTAACCGCTGGATGTCATGCTGGCGATGGCGGCGACCCCGGTCAGGTGGTTGGCGGCATACATGGCCGATAGCGCTACGGTCTCGTCGATACGCGAGAAGCCTTCATGAATACGATGACCGGACTCCTGGGCGGCACGTTCGCGCTCCGCGCCCAGGCACAGGCGCTTCATGGCCTCGATGGTTTCCACGGGATAGTCGCCGGCGGCGGTTTCAGCGGACAGCATCACCGCGTCGGTGCCATCGAGCACCGCGTTTGCGACATCGAACACCTCCGCCCGGGTCGGCAACGGCGAGGTGATCATCGACTCCATCATCTGGGTGGCGGTGATGACCGCGCGATTGAGGGTCCTGGCACGCTGGATGATGCGCTTCTGGATGCCGATCAGTTGGGCGTCGCCAATCTCTACGCCAAGGTCGCCCCGGGCCACCATCACCGCCTCGGAAGCGCGGATGATGTCGTCCAAGGTCTGCTCGTCGCCTACCGCTTCGGCCCGCTCGATCTTGGCCACCAGGCCGATATCCTTGCCGTCTTCGCCGAGCAGTTCCCGGGCCAGCTGCATGTCCGCCGCATTGCGCGGGAAAGAGACCGCCAGATAATCGACGCCAATGTCGATGGCGGTCTTGAGGTCTTCCCGATCCTTGTCGGTCAGCGCCGCCGCCGAAAGCCCGCCGCCCTGCTTGTTGATGCCCTTGTTGTTGGAAAGCTTGCCGCCGACTCGCACGGTGGTATGCACTCGGGGATGCTCGACCTTGTCGACCACCAGTTCCAGACGACCGTCATCGAGCAGCAGCACGTCGCCAGCAGAGACATCCTCCGCCAGGGTCTTGTAATCGCAGCCCACCTGTTCCGCGTTGCCGGCGTCCCGCTCCAGAGACATGTCGATGATGAACGACTGGCCTTCCTCAAGTTCCACCGCCCCTTCGGCGAAACGTGCGATACGAATCTTAGGCCCTTGCAGATCACCCAGGGCGGCAACGGTACGGCCATGGCGCTCCGCCGCTTCGCGAACCGCCAGTAGGCGCTTGCGATGATCCTCGGGGCTGCCGTGGGAGAAGTTCAGGCGTACCACATCGACGCCACCCTTGATCAGGGCGTCGAGTACGCCGTCACGATCGCTGGCTGGCCCCAGGGTGGCGACGATCTTGGTGCGGCGGATGGGAGCGTGTGGCATCGGATTCATGAGTTCCTCGGTAGCACCAGAATGGCGCGAAAATCGTTGACGTTGGTACGGGTCGGGCCGGTCACGATCAGCTCATCGAGCGCGTCGAAGAAGCTGTAGGCGTCGTTGCGCTCCAGATAATCCGTTGCCGACAGCTGAGCGTCCTGGGCGCGCTGCCAGGTGCCCGGGCCGATCAGAGCCCCCGCATTATCCTCGGAGCCGTCGATGCCATCGGTGTCGATGGCAAGTGCATGGATGCCTTCCGCGCCTTCTAGTGCAGCGAACATGCCTAGCAGGTATTCGACGTTGCGACCGCCCCGGCCATCACCGTGTACGGTAACACTGGTCTCGCCGCCGGACAGAATCAAGAGCGGACGCCTAAATTCGTCTCGTGCCGCCAACGCCATTGCCGCATGCTCGCCTCCCAGCTCTCGGGCCTCGCCTTCCAGGTCGTCGCCCAACAGGCGTACTTCCATCCCGGCGGCTTCGGCCTCATGACGTGCCGCTTCCAGGGCGTCCGCCGCCCGCGCCAGCACCACCGCCTCGTCCCGGGCGAAACCGGCATCGTCGCGTTGCGGCGCGGTATCATCAGTTTCCAGATGCCGGCGCACCTGCTCGGGTATTTCGATACCGCGGGCGTCGAGGATGGCCAGGGCGTCGCCGGGAGTGGAGTCGTCCGGCAGTGTCGGGCCGGAGGCGATGAGGGTGGGCTCGTCGCCGGGCACGTCGGAGATGAGATAGGTCACCACCCGGGCCGGATGCGCGGCGGCGGCCAGGCGACCACCCTTGATGGCCGACAGGTGCCGGCGGACGGTGTTGATCTCACTGATCGGAGCGCCACAACGCAGCAACTCCTTCGAGAGTGCTTGCTTCTGCGCCAAAGTCAGGCCTGGCGCCGGTAGCGTCATCAGCGCCGAACCGCCGCCGGAGACCAGGGCGATGACCAGATCGTCCTCACCCAACGGCGCGACCGCCTCGAGCATACGCTTGGCCGCCTGCTCGCCGAGTTCATCCGGCATGGGGTGCGAGGCTTCCAGCACCTCGATGTGCCGGCACGTCTCGCCATGGCCGTAGCGGGTCACCACCAGGCCCGAAAGCTCGGCGTCGGGAGTTCTCGCCTGCCAGGCTTCCTCCAACGCCTTGGCCATGGCGGCGGCGGCCTTGCCCGCACCCACCACCACGGTGCGCCCCTTGGGCGGCTCGGGCAGTTGGTCCGGTAATAGATTGGCAGGATGCACGGCGGCAATCGCCGTATAGGCGAGGCGCGTGAGCCAATCCCGCGCGGTATCACGATCGGCAAAGGAAACGTTGGCGCTCATGTCGCGACTCCTCAACAGGACATGCTCGTTGAGCATGTAAATAACGAACAGCCTACAAAAAACCGGCGGACGCGCAATAGCGGTCGCCGGTCATTGAAGCCCATGGGGTCCTTGCGTCGCTCAGAGCCCGTGCTTACTTACCGACCTCATGATCGGCCAGCTTCTCCAGCGCCCGCAGAATACCCGAATGATCCCACTCGGCGCCGCCGTTGGCCACGCAGGCCTGTAGCAGTTGCTGGGCGTTGGCGGTTCCAGGAAGTGCCAGATCCAAGGTGCGCGCGCCATCCAGGGCCAGGTTCAGGTCTTTCTGATGCAGCTTGACCTTGAAGCCCGGCTCGAAGTTGCGGCTTATCATGCGTTCGCCGTGCACGTCGAGAATCTTCGACTGGGCCAGGCCGCCGAGCAAGGATTCGCGCACCTTGGCGACATCCGCGCCGGCCTTGGAAGCAAACAACAGGCCTTCGGCAACGGCTTCGATGGTCAGGGCCACGACGATCTGGTTGGCGACCTTGCAGGTCTGGCCGGCGCCGTTTTCACCGATCAGGGTAATGGTCTTGCCCATCACCTCGAGAATCGGCTTGGCCCGCTCGAAGGCGTCCTGGCTGGCGCCGACCATGATGGTGAGCGCTGCATTGATGGCGCCGCCTTCGCCGCCGGAAACCGGTGCGTCGACGTAGTCACCGCCGGCATCCTTGATGCGCTTGGCGAATTCCTGGGTGGGAATCGGCGCAATGGAGCTCATGTCAATGACCAGCGCGCCCTTCTGCAGGCCATGGATGACGCCATCCTCGGCGAACAGCACATGCTCCACGTCCGGGGTATCCGGCACCATGGTGATGATGATTTCGGACTGCTCGGCAACCGCCTTGGGATCATCCAGCTCCTTCATGCCCTTGTCCGCCAGTTCGCTGGCCAGGGGCTTGTCGCGCTTGACGGTCACCAGTTCGTGGCCGGCGTCCAGCAGATGCCCCGCCATGGGGCGGCCCATGATACCCAGTCCGATGAAGCCAATCTTGCTCATGTCGTTCTCCTACTGAATTATTGTGTCCCGGAACTCAACGGATGCCGTCGAGCCAGCCCAGTCCTTCCTTGGTGCCGGCCTTGGGTTTGTATTCGCAGCCGATCCAACCGTCGTAGCCCAGCCGATCGAGATGGCCGAACAGGAACGGATAATTGATCTCGCCGGTGCCGGGTTCGTGGCGGCCCGGATTGTCGGCGATCTGGATGTGGGCAATACGATTGAAATGCTTTTCGATGGTGGGGGCGAGATCGCCTTCCATGATCTGCATGTGATAGATGTCGTATTGCAGCTTCAGATTGTTCGATCCCACCTCGTCGAACAGGGCCAGGGCCTGGTCGCTGTAGTTGAGAAAGAAGCCGGGAATATCGCGGGTGTTGATCGGCTCGGCGATCAGCAGGATGCCCGCTTGCTCGAGCTTGTCCACGGCGAAGCGCAGATTATCCGCCAGGGTCTTGTGCGCATCCGCGTCACTGACGTTGTCGGGCTTGATGCCGGCCAGGCAGTTGACCTGCTTGCAGCCCAGGGCCTTGGCGTATTCGATGGCGGTATCGACACCGCTACGAAACTCCTCGATGCGATCGGGATGGCAGGCGATGCCGCGCTCCCCGGCGCCCCAGTCCCCTGCGGGCAAGTTGAACAGCACCTGGGTCAGGCCATTGTCCTTCAAGCGCTTCTTGATCTCGTCGGCGCTGTTGTCATAGGGAAAGAGGTATTCGACTCCCTTGAATCCGGCCTTGGCGGCGGCATCAAAACGGTCGAGGAAGTCCTCCTCGGTGAACAGCATGCTGAGATTGGCAGCAAACTTGGGCATCTTGGTCTCCTTTTATAATTTAGCTATCGAGTATCGTAGTCCGACACTGGCTTGACCAGCGCCAAAGCACTCGAGTCAGATCAGCGAACCGATGCAGGTCGGCGCATCGGTCACGTTTTCCGCCAGTTCCTCGAACTCGGTGACGCCGGCCAGATCCGTGCCCATGGAAATATTGGTCACTCGCTCGAGGATGATCTCCACCACCACCGGCACCTGATGCTCTTTCATCAGCTGCTGGGCCTGTTCGAAGGCGCCGGCGATCTCGTCGGGCTTGGTGACACGCAGCGCCTTGCAGCCAAGCCCTTCCACGACCGAAACATGATCCACGCCGTACTCGGCAAGTTCCGCCTGTTCATCGGTGTAGTTGATGTTCTTGAACGAGAGCTGCACGCAGTAATCCATGTCGAAGCCGCGCTGGGCCTGGCGAATCAGCCCCAGGTAGGAGTTGTTCACCAGCACGTGCAGGTAGGGCAGCTTGAACTGGGCGCCCACCGCCAGCTCCTCGATCATGAACTGGAAGTCATAGTCGCCGGAAAGCGCGACGATGTTGGCATCCGGATCGGCCCGGCGCACCCCGAGCGCCGCCGGAATCGTCCAGCCCAATGGCCCGGCCTGGCCGCAGTTGATCCAGTGACGCGGCTGGTAGGTGTGCAGGAACTGGGCGCCGGCGATCTGGGAAAGCCCGATGGTGCTGACGTAGCGGGTGTTCTTGCCGAAGGCCTTGTTCATCTCCTCGTAGACGCGCTGGGGCTTGATCGGCACGTTGTCGAAATGGGTCTTGCGCATCATGGTGCGCCGCCGCTCCTGACAGGAATCGGCCCAGTCAGAGCGATCCTTGAGCTTGCCCGCCGCCTGCCACTCCCGGGCGATCTCAACGAACAGATCAAGGGCCGCGCCGGCGTCCGAGACGATGCCGTAATCCGGACAGAACACACGCCCGATCTGGGTCGGCTCGATATCCACATGGACGAACTTGCGACCCTCGGTATAACTGGCGAGCTCGCCGGTATGCCGATTGGCCCAGCGATTGCCGATACCCAGCACGAAATCCGAGGCGAGCAGCGTTGCGTTCCCGTAACGGTGCGAGGTCTGAAGCCCCACCATGCCCGCCATCAGCTTGTGGTCGTCGGGAATCACGCCCCAGCCCATCAGGGTCGGGATGACCGGCACCCCGGTGATCTCAGCAAACTCCGTCAGCAAGTCGCCGGCATCCGCGTTGACGATGCCGCCCCCGGCTACCAGCAGCGGCTTGTCCGCCTCGTTGAGCATGGCCAGCGCCTTCTCGATCTGGGCGCGAGACGCGGATGGCTTGTAGACCGCCAGCGGCTCGTAGGTGTCCGGATCGAACTCGATCTCGCTCAACTGTACGTCGATGGGCAGATCGAGCAGCACCGGCCCCGGACGCGAGGAGCGCATCAGATGGAAGGCCTGCTGGAAGGCACGCGGCACCTGGGCCGGCTCCATCACGGTGATCGCCCACTTGGTGACCGGGCCGGCAATGGCCTGGATGTCCACCGCCTGAAAATCTTCCTTGTGCATGCGCGCCCGGGGTGCCTGACCGGTGATGCACAGAATCGGGATGGAGTCGCCGGTGGCGGAATAAAGACCGGTGACCATGTCGGTGCCGGCCGGCCCGGAGGTGCCGATGCACACCCCGATGTTGCCGGCCTTGGTGCGGGTGTAGCCCTCGGCCATGTGCGAGGCGCCCTCGACATGGCGGGCCAGCACATGATCGATACCGCCGACCTTGCGCATCGCGGCATAGAAAGGGTTGATAGCGGCGCCGGGCACGCCGAAGGCAACCTCGACACCCTCTTTCTTGAGTACATGAACGGCGGCTTCTGCTGCGGTCATCTTGGCCATGACGGCTTCTCCTGAAGAGATATAAGAATTGTTCTTGCCTTCAAGTTAAGCGCCGTCACACCAGCTGTCAATATTTTATGGAAATAATTTCCATAAAATAATTCACGTTCTCGGAGGTCGTGTTTCGAATCAAAAAGTTAGACTTAAATAGCCGTAAAATGAACGATTTTCGCCGAAGAATGGCTATTACCATTTCTTTTTGAAAGATTTTACTGCCAGCCACAACAAAGCCGGCGAAGTTATCGCCGGCTTTGTTCAGTGGAAAAGTTATCCATCAATACGTTCAACGTCCACGATAGGCGGGGGACGCATTGAGCTTGGGATGACGGTTGACGTCCTTGTACAGCAGGTAGCGGAACGGCCCCGGGCCGCCGGCATAGCAGGCCTGGGGGCAGAAGGCGCGCAGCCACATGAAGTCGCCGGCTTCCACCTCGACCCAATCCTGGTTGAGGTGATAGACCGCCTTGCCTTCGAGCACGTATAGCCCGTGCTCCATGATGTGGGTTTCATCGAAGGGAATGACGCCGCCGGGCTGGAAGGTGACGATGGTCACGTGCATGTCGTGGCGCAGATCCTGGGGATCGACGAAACGGGTGGTGGCCCAGGCGCCGTTGGTATCCGGCATCGGCGTCGGCGCGATGTCGTTCTCGTTGGTGACGAAGGCCTCCGGCGGCTCGATGCCGTCGACATATTCATAGGCCTTGCGAATCCAGTGAAAGCGCACCGGCGCGTCGCCATCGTTGCTCACTCGCCAGTCGCTTCCCGGCGGGATGAAGGCGTAGCCGCCAGGATGCATGATGTATTTTTCTCTGGCCAGCACCAGGGTCAGCTCGCCTTCCACTATGAAAAGTACCGTCTCGGCGCCGGCGTCCGGCTCCGGTTTGTCGCTACCACCGCCGGGCTCGACCTCCATGATGTATTGGGAGAACGTCTCGGCGAAGCCGGACAGCGGACGCGCCAGTACCCATAGCCGGGTCTTGTCCCAGAACGGCAGGAAGCTGGTGACGATGTCCCGCATCACCCCCTTGGGAATCACCGCATAGGCCTCGGTAAACACCGCACGATCCGCGGTCATTTGAGTCTGGGGTGGCAAGCCCCCTTTGGGGGCATAGTAACTACGAGTGGTCATTGTGCTTCCTCATATAAAGCCTGTTCACGACCCGGGATCATTCGAGCGTGATGCGCAAATCGATAGGATATTCGTCGCAGTTGTTGCCGTCGCCGCCGCGATCCACCACCAGGAATTCACCCTCCCGCTCCAGCACCGACTGAATGGCGTGCCAGGTGCCGGCATGATAATTCACGCCCTGACGACCATCGGTGACGAAGGCGCGCACCTCGGCCGGATCAATCTCTTCACCCCGCGGGGCCACCACGACGATGAAGCGCTCCTCATGCAGGGGCATGAACGCCTGACTGCCCTGGGGGTGGCGCTCCAGAAACGACAGCTCCAGCGGCACCTGGATGGGCTGGCTGACGAAGATGCTGATCAGCGCCCGGGCGTTCTCGCCCAGGGTCTCGACGGTGGCCAGGTCGTGATGGCGCTGGGTCAGCCCCGAATTGATGGCAAAGGAATCCGAGGTGCGCGAATCGATGACCTCGCCGAAGGGCATGAATGCCTTGGGCGTCAGCGGCTCTGCCTTGAGTTCCAGCATGTTCGAATCTCCTCTCAGCTGGCGGCGGCAGGGTGATGTTCCGCCCAGTGCCGCGCAATGTCCACTCGGCGCGTCACCCAGACCCGATCATGGGCCTCGATATGATCGAGGAAGCGCTGCAACCCACGGAAACGCCCGGGACGACCGATCAGACGACAGTGCAGACCAATGGAGAGCATCTTGGGAGCTTCCTCGCCCTCGGCGTAGAGCACATCGAAGGCGTCGCGCAGATAGGTGAAGAACTGTTCGCCGGTATTGAAGCCCTGGGGCGAGGCGAAGCGCATGTCGTTGCTGTCCAGGGTATAGGGCACCACCAGATGCGGCGGCGCTTCGCCCTGGCTGTTCTTTTCCTTGGTCCAGAACGGCAGATCGTCACCGTAGTAGTCACTGTCGTAGAGGAACGACCCTTCATCGAGCACCAGGCGCCGGGTATTGGGGCTGTCGCGACCGGTGTACCAGCCCAGCGGCTTTTCACCATAGAGCCGCTGGAAGATCTCGATGGCCTTTTGCATGTGCTCGCGCTCGACCTCTTCCGGCGTGTTCTGGTAATGAATCCAGCGATAGCCGTGGCAGGCGATCTCGTGGCCGAGTTCCTTGAAGGCCTGGGCCACCTCGGGATTGCGCTCCAGCGCCATGGCCACGCCGAACACGGTCAATGGCAGGCCACGGCGCTCGAACTCCTTGAGGATGCGCCATACTCCGGCCCGGGAGCCGTACTCGTAGATCGACTCCATGCTTAGATGCCGGGCCGGATAGGCCTCGGCACCGATGATCTCGGAAAGAAACTGCTCGGAGCCGCTGTCGCCGTGGAGTACGCTGTTCTCGCCGCCTTCCTCATAGTTGAGGACGAACTGCACGGCGATTCGGGCGTTGCCGGGCCAATTGGCATGCGGCGGGTTGCGGCCATAACCGATGAGATCACGAGGATAATCGGCGTCATGTCTTGGCAACATCGAACGGGCTCCTTTTTATTTAATGTATACAATATAACGCTAGTCTGTATTCACTTCTGTTTCAAGCTAATCCAGGCCTCCTCCATCCAAAACTTACTTGCGCATCTCTTTCCAGCCAACTATTTTGTGTACAAAGTTGCAGTTTATTCGTAAACAAATTTGATCGGCCCTGGCTGTCTGATGAGGACGTTTTAATGCATATCCGCGTGATCAACCCTAATACGACCGCCACAATGACCGCCACTATCGATGCGGCGGCAAAGCGCATCGCGGCGCCGGGCACCCAGGTGAGTTCCACGAATCCGGCCAGCGGTCCGGTCTCCATCGAGAGCCACTTCGATGAGGCCATCAGTGCCGTCGGGGTCATCGAGGAGGTGATGAAGGGAGAGCAGGAAAAGGTCGATGCCTACATCATCGCCTGCTTCGGCGATCCGGGATTGCTCGCGGCCCGGGAACTGACCCGCGCACCGGTGATCGGCATCGCCGAGGCGGCCTTTCACATGGCAACCCTGATCAGCACGCGCTTTTCCATTGTCACCACCCTGGGGCGCACCGGCATCATTGCCGAGCATCTGCTGGACATGTATGGCTTCAGCCATCACTGCCGCCGGGTGCGGGCAGCTGAGATCCCGGTGCTCGACCTGGAAGACGACAGCGACGTGGCCCTGACCCGCATCATCGACGAGTGCAAGCGCGCCCGGGACGAAGACAACATTGGCGCCATCGTGCTGGGCTGCGGGGGCATGGCGGATCTCACCGCCCAGATCAGCGATGCGGTCGGCCTGCCGGTGGTGGAAGGCGTGACCGCCGCGGTAAAGCTCTCCGAAGCGCTGGGCGGCTTGGGGCTGGGTACGAGCAAGTACGGCGATCTGGCCTTTCCGCGGCCCAAGCGGTTTACAGGGCAATTCGAGCATCTCAGCGAACGGCGATACGACTAGGCATCAATCACCGTGTCGCTGAGCGTTTATAGAAACAACCACGACAACGACACACCACAACAATCATTGAACGACACGCCGTAGCTCAAATGACCCCCGCCAAGGGCGGACAACAACAACCGGCAACCTGCGAGACAACAAACATGACGACCCCGACCTCCTCTTCAGGAACGCACCCCGGCGCAACACATACAACCACCTCCAAGGCGCCGGGCGAGGAATCCCTGGCCCCTCAAACCACCCGTATCATGGGGCGCTTCTCCTACTTGCTGGCCTGGTTCGGCGGTTGTGTGTCGATCGGCACCTTCGCCATGGGCTCGAGCGTCGTGGGCACGCTCAATCTGGTACAGGCAACGCTTGCCATCGCTATCGGCTGTTTCGTGATCGGGGTCGCACTGACCCTGAACGGCGCAGCAGGCTACAAGTACGGCATCCCCTTCATGGTGCAGGCACGCAGCGCCTTCGGCTTCAGCGGCACCCGCTTTCCGGGACTGGTGCGAGCGGTGCCGGCCATCGTCTGGTACGGCTTTCAAAGCTGGATCGGCGCCGGCGCCTTGAACGCGGTATCCAACACCCTGTTCGGGTTCGATAATCTGGTGCTGTTCTTCATCGTCTTCCAGTTGCTGCAGATCGCCTTGTCGGTACTGGGCTTCCAGGGCATCAAGTGGCTGGAGAACATCGGCAGCGGCTTCATCCTGGCCTCCTTGACCTACATGTTCTACAGCACGGTGGATCGTTACGGCGCGGAGATCTCCGCCAACCTGGTCAATATCGAAGGCACCTGGGGCCTGCCCTTCTGGGGCGCGACCATGCTGTTTTTGGGCATCTACAGCACCATGATGCTCAACGTCAGCGACTACTCCCGGGAACTCAAGCACGGCGCCGGCCCGGGCTTTCTGACCACGCTGTACTCCATGTCGATTTTGCCCTGCACCCTGTTCATGGGACTGATCGGCTTCATGGTCTCCGAGGCCACCGGGGTCGCGGACCCGATCAAGGTCTTTTCCAACGCGGTGGACAACACGCCGCTGTTGATGACGACCCTGCTCTTCATCGCCTTCGCTCAGGTCACCACCAACGTGCTCAACAACGTGGTGCCGCCGACCTACGTGCTGATGGACGCCTTCAAGCTCAAATATCGCACCGCCACGGTCATCGTCGGCTTCCTGGCCTTTGCCACCTTCCCCTGGGAGCTGGTCAAGGACGAATCCGCCGCCGGCCTGCAATTCTTCGTGCAGACCTACTCCGCCTTCCTCGGCCCGATCTTCGCGGTACTGGTAGTGGATTACTATCTGATTCGCCGTCGCACCCTGGATGTGGACAAGCTCTACGACGTGAACGGGCCTTATCGTGGCGTCAACTACGGCGCCATCATCGCCTCGCTGGTAGGCGCTGCGGTGGCGCTGACATTCTCCGCCGTCTCCTGGTACGCCAGCCTGATTCCTGCCGGGGTGATCTACTATCTATTGATGCGTCACTGGTCGGCCTGCCAGCGTTTTCGTGAGTGAACAAGGCCATTCAAAGCAAGAACGAGATCAATAACCAACAAGACAGGTGCTTTTCATGCACGACGACGAACTGAAGATTACGCGACTCGACCCCTCGCTCTATAACGAGGACCTGGCACCGATCCCTCACAGCAAGCGCAGTTGGGGCTGGTTCGAGATCTTCAATGTCTGGTCGAACGATATTCAAAGCCTGTTCGGCTACTCCCTGGCGGCATCGCTGTTCATCATCTACGGTCTGAACGGCTGGGCGGTGATGGCGGCGATCATTCTGGCCGGCTTCATAGTGATGGTGCTGGTCAACTTGAGCGGCAAGCCCAGCGTCAAGTACGGCATCCCCTTTCCGGTGTTGGTGCGCGCCAGCATGGGGGTACGTGGTGCCAACCTGCCGGCGCTGCTGCGCGCCATCGTGGGCATTTTTTGGTATGGCGTTCAGACCTATTTTGCCTCGACCGCAGTGGCACTACTGCTGACCGCGCTGTTCGGCGATCCCGGCGGTCAGTTCCTGGGGCTCTCCGCCATCGGCTGGCTGGCCTTCGTGATCGTCTGGCTGTTTCAGTTGGCAATCTTCTGGGCCGGTATCGAGCGCATCAAGCACTTCCTCAACTGGGCCGGCCCGCTGGTCTATGTGGTCATGGTAGTGCTGATGATCATCGTCTGGGTCAAGGCCGGGGACGAACTGTTGCCGGCAATCGATACCATCTTCAGCAACAGCGGCGACTATGAAGGCAGCGATCTGAGCGCCTTTCTGGCGATCACCGGCACCATGATCGCCTACTTTGCCGCGGTAGTGATCAACTTCGGTGACTTCACCCGCTTCGTGCGTAGCGAGCGCGAGATGAAGCTGGGCAATCTGCTGGGCCTACCGCTCAACGTGGCGTTCTTCTCCTTCATTGCGCTGATCATCACCGCCGGCACCGTGGCACTGTTCGGCGACGCGCTGATCAACCCCTCGGAGATCATCGAGCGGGTCGATTCCCTGCCGTTGACCCTGATCGCCGCCATCACCTTCTTCGCCGCCACCGTGGGCATCAACCTGGTGGCCAACTTCATTCCCCCGGCCTACGATCTGGCCAACCTCTTTCCCAGCAAGATCAGCTTTCGCATCGGCGGCCTGATCACGGCGATCATCGCCTTCTTCGTCGGTGCCCTATGGCTGGCGGTGATCAGCCGTATCGGCATTCCCGGCTTCGTGAATGTGCTGGGCGCCGTCGTGGCGCCGTTCTACGGAATCATCGTGGTGGACTACTATCTGATCCGGCGCCAGCAGCTGAACATTCAAGACATGTTTTCTTCCGAGCCCGGCAGCACCTACTACTATGACAAGGGCTGGAACCGCAAGGCATTGACCGCCTTCGCTCTCGCCGCGCTGTTTTCCGTCTCGTCGGTGTGGATACCCACCCTGGCGGCCCTGGACGGCTATGCCTGGCTGATCGGTGCGGGGCTCGGCGGGCTATTCTACTGGGGCTTGATGGGCAAGGAGCGCAAGCGCCTGGCCCAGGCCTGAGAAGCGACAAGGGCCTCGCCGACAGTGTCGGCGAGGCCTTTTTTATATGGCGCTATTGATTTTGCAAAATGTGCCAGCATGCAAATTCTGTACAGGCTGCCAAAGCGTACTACCCAATACCTGTCAGCGGTATCTGGATCGGCTCCTTGATAATAATTATAACATAATTACACTGTAATTATGAGCCATTACTCTTTTGACTGGGATCCCCGCAAGGATGCCGCTAATCGCAAGAAGCATGACGTCTCGTTCCAGGAGGCCAAAACTGCCTTTACGGATGAATTCGCACGTCTTATAGCTGACCCAGACCATTCTGAAGAGGAGGACCGGTTCATTCTCCTCGGTTCGAGCATCCATTCTCGCTTGTTGGTGGTGTGCCACTGCGTTAGAGACGGTGAGATGATTCGAATCATCTCTGCCCGTAAGGCGAATAGGCGAGAAAGACAAACTTATGAAGGGTACAGACATGCGTGAATATTACGACTTTTCCGAGTCCGTCAAGAATCCATACGCCAAGAAGCTCAAGCAGCAGGTTACGATCCGGCTGGATGAAGATACCGTTGCATACTTCAAGAATCTTGCAGAGAAAAAAGATATTCCGTATCAGAGCCTTATAAATCTCTACCTGCGTGACTGCGCTCAGTCACGTAAGGATCTAAAGATTGAATGGCAGTGAACCGTTGCGGCTTCTGACGGACCGGCAAACGTTCGGGCCAAAAAGCGACCTTTACTTTTACCTGCCGCAGAGCCGGACGTTATAGCGAAAAAACCAACTCGTGGCACCCGGTACCCAACCGTGTCAAAATTGAGTGATGCGCGAACGAGAGGTTTGGCTCATGAATCTCCAGAAAATTGAAGACGAGGCGCTCCACCTACCAAAAGAGGAGCGAGCGCAATTGATCCAGCGACTGGTATTGAGCCTGGAGTCTCCGTCAGATGAGGAGCTCAGGTCCGATTGGTTGCTTGAGGCTCGGCGTAGAGGCGAAGAGCTTGATGATGGCTCCGTTCAGGCCGTGTCGGGTGAGGATGTCATGAGGAAGGCTAGAGCACTGATCAGGTGAACTATTCTTTTCACCCGGCAGCGGAAGCCGAGTTCCTGGAATCAGTCGGTTACTACGAGTCGAAGGTTCCAGGATTGGGTAGTGCCTTTATAGAGGAATTTGAAGCTCTGGCTGTATTGATCGGCGAATCGCCAGAAGCTTGGCAAATCAAATTAGAGCCAGACATTCGCAGAGTTCCCTTTCACCGATTCCCGCTATCAATCGTCTATAGAGAAAAGCCTGGAGGTTTTCAGGTTTTGGCTGTTGCTCATGACCGGCGACGCCCGTATTACTGGCTTGGCAGGCTTTAACCGAGCGCTGTGTAGTGAGTAATCTTGGTGGATGTGGCTGTATGAATCGCCCCGAGCGAAGGGATATTCGCGAAGCTCTGGAAAGTTCAATCGCAATGAGTTTCCATTACGGAATTCAAGCAACAAACGCAACACCACTACAGCGTAAACGGGTAAGCCGCTTACGCAACACCGGCCAAGAGTCCCCATGACCAGTCAAGGCGAGAAGATATGGTGCAGGTCCGGCACTTCGTTCTCCTCCTCGACGATGGAAAGCGAGGCCTCGATGGCCTTGAGATGACGCCCCATGAAGGCCTTGGCACGCTCACCCTCGCCCGCCTCCAGAAGGTTGATCAACTCGTCGTGGTCATGGGATTCGCATCCCAGATGGCCAGACGTGCCGTAGACGGCGAGGATCAACGAAGAACGTGAGCACAGATGTCCGATAAACTCGGCGATTACCGCATTGTCGGAAAGTCGCGCCAGCCGGGTGTGAAATTCCGCCGAGAGTTTGATTGCGACACTTTGTTCACCGCTTTTCAATGCCTTGCGCTCACGAGCGGCGAGTTCTCGCAGGGCACGAGCATCGGCGCTCGTCATGTGCCGGGCAATATCCTGCATGATGCCGCACTCCACCAATTGGCGCGTGGCAAACACGTCCCGGGCTTCTTCCGCGGTGGGGCGCGTAACACTGGCCCCGCGTCTTGGAGTCAGCGTCACCAGATGCTCGAGGGCCAAGCGTTGTAGTATTTTGCGGATACCGGTGCGGCTCACCCCGAACACGTCGGCCAGGGCGTCTTCCCGCAGGCGAGCACCGGGGCGCAGCCGGTGCTCGATGATGGCGTCACTGATGGTGTGATAGATGGCATCATGGCGCTCGGCGCCGTCACCATCCTTGCCTTTCTTGCGTCCTCCGGCTCTGGCAGGTTTATGCTCGTGCAGTACCTCCTGCTGGCTCATGGCTCTTCCTCGTCTGAGCAACTCCCGAACATCCATTGTATACGCTTTAAAGGATGCCGGCAGGCGCCCATTTATAGCGGCTCCGGCTTCCAGGCAGCGATCGCGGCGCGCTCTTCGTCGGTGATTTTGGTGATATTGCCCAGCGGCATATAGCCACTCGCCACGACCTGCTTGACCATCTGTGCCTGTATCGTCGTGTGTCGCTCGCTATCCAATATGATGCCCGCGGGGGCGGCAGCAAAACCTGCATGTGAGGGGCTCTTGGCATGACACTGAACACAGCGCTCGTTCATGATGCCTTGAATCCGTGCAATATCGATATCCCCACTTGCAGACGACATTGCGGCGTTGCCGTTCGTCTCGATGTTCGCACTTGCCGGTGCTTCAGGTTGACTGCTGGGAGCGGCAACCCAGACCGCGACCAGGATCAGAGCCACGCCGGCAGCAGGATAGGCGGGCCGAATATTACCCTGGTGCATGAGCACGAAAAACTGGCGAATCAACGCACCGGCAAAGATGAACAGCGCCATGATGACCCAGGAATAGGCGTGGGTATACATGAACGAGTAGTGGTTGCTGAGCATCAGCAAGACCACCGGCAAGGTGAAATAGGTGTTATGCACCGAGCGCTGCTTGCCTCGCTTGCCATCGAGGGGATTGGGGGTTTCGCCGGCCTTCATCGCCTTGACCATGCGCCGCTGGCCGGGAATGATCCAGAAGAACACGTTGGCGGACATGGCGGTGGCCATGACCGCGCCGGTCAACAGGAAGGCGGCACGCCCGGCAAACAGATGCACGCTGACATAGGCCACCACGACCATCATCACCGCGACCGCGATGCTCAATAATCCATCGCGTTCCATGTTGGGGCTGATGCGCTTGCATAGCTCGTTGTAGACGACCCACCCCAGCAGCAGGAAGAGTACGGCAGCGATGTTGGCCTGCCAGCCCGTCATGTTGGCGGCCCATTCCCAACTACTGGACGGATTGATCAGATAGATGCTGGGGCTGGCCAGATACAGGAGCGCGAACAGGGCAAAACCGGAAAGCCAAGTGGTGTAGGCCTTCCAGAACGACCAGTGCAGGTCGTCCGGCAGTTTCGCCGGTGCGGTGGCGTACTTCTGGTTATGGTAGAAACCGCCCCCATGCACGGCCCACATCTCGCCGAACACGCCCTTCTGCTTGTCTTCCGCCGCCCGGGGCGACTTCAAGCCATTGTCCAGCATGACAAAATAAATGGATTCGCCGATCCAGGCGATGGCCGCGATGACATGTAGCCAACGCAGCAGCATGTTCCCGAATTCCAGTAGATAGGCTTCCATGAGTGAACTCTCATCGTATGTGGTTGTTATCGTTCGATCTGGGGAGGGGTGTCGCCATCAGCTACCGCGGTAGGTCGAATAGCTATAGGGCGATAACAGTAGCGGCACGTGATAATGCTCTTCGGCATTGGCCACACCGAAGCGCAATGGAATACGATCGAGAAAGCGCGGCTTGTCACCAGCTACCTGCTGGCTATCCAGATACTCACCGGCATGGAACAAAAGCTCGTATTCTCCGGCGACGAACTCCGCACCTTCGAGGATCGGCGCATCGCAGCGGCCGTCGTCATTGGTAGTGACTTCGCCCAGGCGCGTACGCGAATCACCTTCGAGGCGGAATATCTCGATCCGCAAACCATTGCCTGGGCGACCCAGGGCGGTGTCCAGCACGTGTGTCGTCAAGCGTCCCATAGTGTCGTGCTCCTGGAGCTGGGCTGAGAATGAAAAGAGCAGTAGGATAGACTTTCTACTCGTTGAATACAATTTTAGCGCTTAAATAAATACATTTCAAAGTTTTTTTGTATACATTACTGTTCTATTTTGACATACAACAACTTCAAGCCGCTTCATTTGCCATGACAGGAGGAGCCACTCCATGACTACCGCATACCTCTCGCCCCGCCCCAGTACCCTGGATCGCGATACCTTCGTCGCGCAGTATGGCGATATCTATGAGCACTCTGCCTGGGTCGCCGAACAGGTCTGGGACAAAGGGCTTGATGAAGAGCAGGACACTCCCCAGGGGCTTGCCGAGGCCATGAGCAAGATTCTCGCCGGCTCCCCAGCCGAACGCCAGTTGGCGGTGATTCGTGCCCACCCGGATCTTGCCGGCAAGGCGGCCGAGAGCGGCGAGCTGACCGACGATTCGACCCGGGAACAAGCCGGTGCCGGGCTCGATCAGTGTTCCCCGGAAGAGTTCGAGCGTTTTCATCGCTACAATGAGGCCTACAAGTCGCGCTTTGGTTTTCCCTTCGTGATGGCGGTCAAGGGCAGTGATCGGCACAAGATTCTGGCCGCGTTCGAAACGCGCCTCGAACATTCTCCGGAAGAAGAGCGGCGCACCGCCATCGAGCAGATCAACCAGATCGCCCGCTTTCGCCTGGAGGATCGCGCTACCCGTTAGTTTTCAATGATTGAATGATCAGGAAAACATAATGGAAACCCTTTCCAGAGTGGCGGACAGTCGCTGCAGGAGCGTGTATGCTTGAACGTCAAGAGAACTCGCGTCGAGGAGAGCGAGCGTGACGGAAAGCAAACGCAAGCCGGTCGGGCGTCCGGCAGGTGCGGCCAGCAAGAGTGGCGGTGGCCATAGCCAATCGCTGGTACGTGGATTGACGATTCTCGAGGGGCTGGCGGCTACCCCCGCGGGATTGGGCCTTTCCGATATTGCCCAGATCGTGGGGCTGGCGCCTTCCACGACCCACCGGCTGCTCCAGGCCTTGTACAAACAGGGTTTCATCACCCAGGATGCCGATCTCGGTTTATGGAAGATCGGGGTCAAGACGTTTCAGATCGGCAATACCTTTCTCGAGGCGCGGGATTATGTCGCCACGGCGCGCCCCTTCTTGCGTCAATTGACCCAGGAGAGCGGTGAAACCGCCAATATGGGCATTCGTGACGAGGGCATGGCGGTATTTCTCGCCCAGAGCGAATCGCCCCAGATGATGCGCATGATCACCCGGTTGGGTTCCCGCGCCCCGCTGCACGCCTCGGGCGTCGGCAAGGCGCTACTCGCCTGGCTGCCGGAGCGCGAGATCGAACGCATCCTGCAGACCCGCGGCCTCAATCGCGTGACAGAAAACACCCTGGATACGCCTGCCCGCTTGCACCAGAATCTGACCGAGATTCGCCGCCAGGGCTATGCCTGCGACCGCCAGGAACATGCGATCGGGCTCAATTGCGTGGCCGCATCGATTCACGACGAGCATGGCGCGCCCCTGGCGGCCATTTCGGTTTCGGGCCCAGTGGCGCGCATTCCCGAATCGCGTCTGGTGGAGCTTGGCGGACTGGTAGGACGTGCCGCCCGGGAGATCACGCTACGAATTGGTGGCCGCCTGCCTCAGTTGGAAGAAGCCACTCACCAAGCCTGATCCCGTTTGCAGTGGCGAGATGAACGGACAATCTATCCGCGTAGCTCCGCCGCGTCCTGGGCGATTGTTGCCGCACTGGGGCAAAAGGTGCTACAGGCCGTGGCATCCGCACCGCTGCGCAGCGCCTGCCAGCAACGCCCTTTGACCGGGCAACCATGACAGGCATCGCGCAATGCCCCCAGAGTGTCGGCTCGCGTGTCGTAATCCGCTTCCGCCAGGCCGAAACGCGCCAGCATGACGGGCAGCAACGTTCCCGCCGCATCGAATGTCGGTAAATCACCTTGGGTCAGAATGGCCTCGACAGCCCGCTCGAAATTGGGATTCAACGGGGTATCAAGATCGCTGATCAATTCATTGAGTGCCACAGGTTCCAGCAGCGCCATCTGGTGCACGATGCCGGGTCCCTGCACATGCGCCGTGAAACTCTCGCGGGCGTCCGAAATAGGCGCTTGTGGGGAATGCCGTCGAGTAGTCATCGATACCTCTCCTGTTGATGCCTGAAAGTATCAACGACTTGAGAGGCTACTCATTGACTCGCATCAATGTAACGTCAATTGTTCGCATTAAAGCGCACTTCCCCGCCTGTTAGCGTCAAAATACACCGCCCATTCAATGGCTGATTCAACAGCGGCGTATTGAGCCCCGCCGAGTGGAGCGTGGTGTCAGCCGGCGTCCAGCGATGCGCTGGATCGAAGACGGCCAGCTCGGCCAGCGCATCCGGCGCAAGCACCGCCGATTCCAGCCCGAGCACGTGGGCCGGGCCCGAAGTCAAACACCTGATCAGCGTGGTGGCATCGAAAAGACCTTCCTCGACCAATGCCCAGCCTTGGGCCCAGAGGGTTTCCAGGGTGCTCATGCCCGGCTCCGAGGCCGCGAAAGGCGCCATTTTGGCCGCCTGTTCGTGAGGCAGGTGGCCACTGACGATCGCATCGATCACGCCACGCTTTATGCCGTCGCGTAGTGCATCGCGATCCACCCGGGTGCGCAGTGGTGGTTGCAGATGAAACAGCGTATCGAAGCCTCCCAGTGCCGCATCGCTCCAGTGTAGATGTGCCATGGTGACATCACAGGTCACCGGCAGCCCACGCTGCTTGGCCTCTTCGATCAACGAAACGCTCCGGGCACAGGAGAGGTGGGCCGCATGGGCCCGCACACCGGTCTGCTCGATCAATAACAACCATTGGGCCAGCGCCGTAGTCTCTGCCGTGGCGGGTATGCCGGGTAACCCCAGGCGCGAGGCCACACTGCCTTCGTGGGCGCAGCCCCCTGCCGCCAGCGCTCCGTCCTCGGGATGAAAGATCACCGGAATGTCGAAGGTCGCGGCATATTCAAGGCAACGGCGCAGTACCCGCGTATCCGCCAGCGGTCGGCGTAGATTGGTCAGCGCCACGCACCCCGCGCTCTTGAGACCGGCCATGTTGGCCAGCAATTGGCCTTCCAACCCCTGGGTCAGCGCGCCAAGCGGGATCAGGCGCACCCCATCGACCTCGGCGGCCCGATCGCGCAGAGTGCGCACATGAGCGGCGCTGTCGAGTACCGGACTGGTGTCCGGACGCGGCGCGATACGCGTATAGCCCCCCGCCAGGGCGGCGGCGGATTCGCTCTCGAGGCTGCCCTTGTAGCGTGGCCCCGGCTCGCGCAGATGGGCGCCGATATCGACAAGCCCCGGGGTGATGACGCAGCCACTGACATCGTGGCGAGGCAACTTCGCCGCGTCCGGGTGGTCAG
This sequence comes from uncultured Halomonas sp., assembly GCF_947493865.1. GTDB lineage: Bacteria > Pseudomonadota > Gammaproteobacteria > Pseudomonadales > Halomonadaceae > Modicisalibacter. Next base: position 160,291 of record NZ_CANLTC010000005.1, on the reverse strand, counting down.
GCGCGACGATCCGTCCGTCCAGAATGGCCAGATCGGCCCGGGTGTCCAGGTCGCGGGAAGGATCGATCAGACGAGCACCGGTGAGAAGGACGGAGGCGGGAACAGGGGAACGATCGGCACTCATGGCGGCTCTTTCTCTATCGGCGGTACGACGGTGACTGGCGCGGCTCCGCGTGAACGTCGGCGAAGCCGCGACCAGTATAGCCGATGGACCCGCGATGCCGCAGCCTCGTCACGTATTCAGCACCACCCCGCCGTTGAGATGTAGCGTCTGGCCGGTCATGTAGGAGGATTCCTCGCAGGCCAGATACACGTAGGCCGGGCCCATTTCGCTGGGCTGGCCCGCACGGTTCATGGGCACCTGGCCACCGAAGGATTCGACCTTCTCCTCATCGAAGCTGGCCGGAATCAATGGCGTCCATACCGGCCCCGGCGCCACAGAATTGACGCGAATGCCTTTCTCCACCAGCGACACCGCCAGCGAGCGCATGAACCCCTGAATGGCGCCCTTGGTGGTGGTGTAGTCGATCAGGGTGTTGTTGCCCTTGAAGGCGTTGATCGAGGAGGTGGCGATAATGGTGTCGCCTTCTTCCATGTGCGGCAAGGCTGCCTTGGCCATGTAGAAATGGCTATGGATGTTGGTCGCAAAGGTGCGATGCCACTGCTCGTCGGGGATCTGGGTGACGTCGTCCCAGTCGTACTGCTCGGCGGCGTTGTTGACCAGGATATTGAGCTTGCCGAACTCTTCCAGGGTCTTGTCGACAACCTCGCGACAGAAGGCCGCATCGCCCACATCGCCTTTCAGAATGAGACAGCGCCGCCCTTCCGCCTCGACCAGGGCGCGGGTATCTTCGGCATCGCGATCCTCGTCAAGATAGGCCAGCACGCAATCGGCGCCTTCCCGAGCGTAATGCAGGGCCACGGCGCGGCCGATACCGCTGTCGCCACCGGTAATGATGGCCACCTTGTCCTTGAGCTTGTCGGCACCGCGATAGCTGTCGCGAATGAACTCCGGCTCGGGGCGCATGGCGTGTTCGTCGCCGGGTTGCTTTTCCTGCTCCTGTGGGGGTTGCTGCTGATCGGACATGTGCTTCACTCCTGTGGTGCACTGGGTAAAACGCGGCGTCACTTTCCATCACCGCCCTCTTCGACCCTTGAAGATAGTAGATATTCGCCGTTACCGACAAGGGCTCAGGAGGCCCGTTGGCGGGCGCGACTCTGAGTCTGCCCGCTCACCGCCATGGACAGTACCGCCATGCGCACCGCAATACCGTTGGTGACCTGATCGAGAATCACCGCCTGGGGGCCATCCGCCACGGCGGATTCGATCTCGACGCCGCGATTGATCGGCCCTGGGTGCATGACGATGGCCTCCGGGTGGGCCCAGGCCAGGCTCTCCTGGGTCAGGCCATAATGCCGGTAGAACTCGTTTTCCGAAGGCAGCAGCGCGCCATCCATGCGCTCCTTCTGCAGGCGCAGGGCAATCACCACGTCCGCGTCCTCTAGCCCTTCCTGCAGCCGAGTGAATACCTGGCAACGCCAATCCTCGACGTCCACCGGCAGCAGGGTACGCGGTGCGATGACGCGAATCTCCGCTACTCCCAGGGTGTTGAGCGCCAGCACCTGGGAGCGGGCCACCCGGGAGTGCAGAATATCGCCGATAATCGCCACCTTGAGATTCTCGAAGGCGCCCTTGTGGCGACGAATGGTGAGCATGTCGAGCATCGCCTGGGTCGGGTGCGCATGGCGCCCGTCGCCGGCGTTGATGATCGCCACATTGGGCGTGACCTGGCTGGCAATGAAGTGGGCGGCGCCGGAATCCGAATGGCGCACCACGAAGGCGTCCGCCTGCATCGCTTCGAGATTGTTCAGGGTATCGAGCAGGGTCTCGCCCTTGGCGGTGGAAGAGGTCTGAATGTCCAGACTGAGCACATCCGCCGAGAGCCGCTTGGCGGCCAGTTCGAAGGTAGCCCGGGTGCGGGTGGAGTTCTCGAAGAAAAGATTGGCCACGGTGCGTCCGCGCAGCAGCGGGACTTTCTTGACCTGAGCATCCTGTACGCCACGGAAGCTGTCGGCGGTATCGAGAATCTCCGTGAGCAACTCCCGGGGTAGCCCCTCGATGTCGATGAAATGACGCAGGCGGCCATCGCTTGTGAGCTGCACCCGGGCAGCGGCGGAGGAAGCGGCATCAATCATGAGATCTCCCGAGTTTGCGTTACCAATGAGAGAGAAAGCGGCTCCGGGCCGGAAAGCTTGACCCGCTCGCCGGCAGGCAGATCGAGACGAGCGCCACACACATCCGGCTGTATCGGCAATTCACGCCCGGGCAAGGTTATCAACGCGGCCAGAAGAACCCGGCGCGGACGCCCGTAATCGAACAGCTCGTTGAGGGCGGCGCGGATGGTGCGTCCGGACATCACCACATCGTCAACCAACACCAGGTCGCGGTCGTCCACATCGAAGGGCAGATGGCTGGACCGAATGGTCTCCGGCAATCCCTGATGGCCGAAGTCGTCCCGCCAGAAACCGATATCCAGCGTGCCCTGGGGCGTGGGCAGTGGCAGACGACGCTGCAAGGCGTCGGCAATCCACACGCCTCCGGTATGAATGCCCACCAGGGCCAGGCGCTGGCGATCCAGATCATGCTCGTCGATGATCGTCTCGAGATCGGCGGCCATGGCGTCGAGCAGCGGCGGAATGTCGGGAAGTGGCATCTACGCAGTCCTCATACAAGAAACGTTACCGATAGGATTCACGGCCAGGCAGCCCTTCGCGATATGCGAACCAGCCTTCGAGAATCAGCTGGGCAGCCAGTCCATCGACGCTCTCTTCGCGGTAATTGCCACGGTGCCCTGCTTCCCTGGCAATCGATTTGGCTTCACGCGTGGAACCACGCTCGTCGACCATTTCACAGGGCTTGCCGAAGCGTCCATACAGCCGCTTACCAAACTTGCGCGCCCGGATACTCATTTCGGATTCGCTGCCATCCATGTTCAGCGGCAAGCCGACGACGAACAGATCGGGCCCCCACTCATTGACCAGCCGCGTGACGACATTCCAGTCCGGAATGCCGTCTTGCGCCGGCAGCGGCTCAAGGGCCGTGGCACTGGCCAGGAACTCATGCCCTACCGCGACTCCGATGCGTCGGGTGCCGAAGTCGAAGGCCAGTATCTGGCGGTTGCCTTCCGTGGCCATCAGCTATGGCCGGCTTGACTGGTCATCAGGTTCAGGTCGACCCCGAGAATGCCCGCGGCGGCGCTCAAGCGCTGCTCCGGCGGCAAATCGAAGAGCACGCCGGGCTGGGCCTCGACGGTCAGCCAGGTATTGTCCAGAAGCTCCTTCTCGAGCTGACCCGCTTCCCAGCCGCAGCAACCCAGGCAGACCAGAAACTTCTCCGGCCCTTTGCCTGCGGCGATGGCCTGCAGTATATCCATTGACGTGGTCAAGGCGATATCCTCTGCGACCTGCAAGCTGGAATCCCAGGGCTGACTGCTGCCGCGATGCAGGATGAAGCCGCGATCCTTGTGGGTCGGGCCGCCGTAATGCACCGGCAAGTTGCGAAAATGACATTCAGACGCATCGAGTTCGAGCTGTTCGAGCAGGTTATCGAGGCTCAATTCCAATGGGCGATTGACGATGACTCCCATGGTGCCATTGTCATCGTGGTCACATAGATAGCTCAGACTGCCGGCAAAATGGGGATCTTCAAGATGCGGCATCGCCAGTAGAAAATGATTGCGAAAGCTTTGCATGGGCCTCCCTGGCGTCAATGCACGCCGTAGCTATTGCCTTTCCCGAAGCGCCAGGTCCGCGTGATGGTCAGGCTATCGCGCGCTCCCATCCCCCGGTCGAAGGGGCGATAGGGCGCGGCGCCCTCTACCGCCTTCATGGCGGCCTGGTCGAGCTCGGAATGTCCCGAGGATTGTATCACCTCTGCCTCGCGCAACTGACCCTCACGACCGATTACCACACGAATGCGCAGTTGACCATCGAGGGCGCCCGGGGCCGGATAGTGGCGATTGCCATAGGTTTCGACCCGCCGTGTCCAGGCATCGATGTAACGGGTTTCGGCGGCTCGCTGGGCGCTTCGACGACGCTCGTCGCCGCTGTCGTAGGGAGACGATGGCGCCGTAAAGCCTTGCTGGCGCACGCTTTCCCCGGCCTGGGCCAACAGCGCCTGACCGCTTGGCGCAGTCTTCGACTGGGTCGGCGGTGGCTCTGGTGGGGTCGGCTCAGGAATAGGGGCAGGAGCGGGTGCGGGCGAGTTCTGAGCAGAGTCGGGCTGCTGGGCAGCGGGATCGGGCGGTTGGACAGCGGGGGCGGAAGCCGGCGCTGGTTCTTGAGTTGGTTCAGGCACCGCCCGAGCGGCGTCGGCAATCATCCGGGATGCGCCGGGCTCGACAGCAGGCTGGGTCACGAGCGTCACGTCGAGACTCACCGGCTCACGGGGCGATGGCGCCGGCGCTAGTCGCCAATGCCCCAGTACACCGATGAGAAACCCGTGCAGCAGCAGCGCCAGGCCCCATGCCAGCAGCGTGCGATGACGTCGGCCAACTGTTGGCTTGGACGAATGCTCCATGATTACCGCCATGGCCACATTTCGAATCTTTCCAGATCAACCCAGACGACGCAGGATCGCATCCATCAACAGGCCGGCGATGTCCGTGCCACGCTGATCGTCGATCTCACGCACGCAGGTCGGGCTGGTGACATTGATTTCGGTGATGTAGTCGCCGATCACGTCGAGGCCGACGAACATCAAGCCCTTGGCGATCAACGTCGGCCGCACCTGCTCCACCAGCCAATGGTCGCGCTCGGTCAGCTCACGGCTGACACCTTGGGCGCCGGCGGCCAGGTTGCCGCGGGTCTCGCCGGCCATCGGCACTCGCGCAAGGCCGAAAGGGATAGGCTCGCCGTCGATCAGGAGGATACGGGTGTCGCCGTCCTTGATTTCGGGGATGTAGCGCTGAGCCATGATCTGGCGCTGGCCGCGTTCACTGAGCTGCTCGATCACCGCGCCGAGATTGCGGCCATCCGGCCCGATATGGAAGATGCCGCTGCCACCCATGCCATCCAGTGGCTTGAAGATCACGTCGCCGTGTTCGGCGTGGAAGGCGCGCAGGATTTGATCGCTGCGAGACACGACGCAAGGCACGCTGCACTGCGGGAACTGCTGGGCAAAGAGTTTTTCGTTGCACTCCAGCAGCGCCTGGGTCGGGTTGACGATCAGCACCCCTTCGCGTTCGGCAAACCCGAGCAGGTAGACCGTGTTGACGAAATGATTGTCCACCGGCGGGTCCTTGCGCATCAGGATCACATCGAGCTCGGCCAGTGGCGTCGCCCTGGGCTCCCCTAGCCGGTACCACTGCTTTGGATCGCGGAAAACCTCTAGATCCCGCAGTTGCGCCATGGCGCGACCGTTATCCAGGAAGAGATCCGCCTGCTCCATATAATGCAACGACCAGCCACGATCCTGGGCGGCCCATAGCATGGCCAGGGAAGTATCCTTCTTGTAGGTGATAGCGTCGATGGGATCCATCACCACACCGATCTTTAGGGCGCGTTGACTCATGGTTCACTCTTTTGAAAGGGAGTATATCGATAAGTATGAACTAGCCTCAGCGCTGAACCAAGGCGCTACAAATCGCCGAAGTAGTGCTGCAGCAGGCTCAACGCGACCACCGGAGCGGTTTCGGTGCGCAGGATACGGGGCCCCAATGTCAGCGCCGTGAAGCCGGCATGCTGAGCGCGGGTGACTTCTTCTGCGGAAAGCCCCCCTTCGGGGCCGATCAGCAAAGCCGCCTTGCGAACATCGACGGCCTCGCGCCAGGGGGATTCTGTGGCCGGATGCAGCACCAGCCGCAGGGTCTCGTCTCGCGCCGCAAGCCAATTTTCCAAGGGGCGAGGAGGATGTATTCTGGGCACGGTGGCACGTCCGCACTGCTCACAGGCGCTGATCGCCACGCCCTGCCAATGGGCCTGCTTCTTCGCCGCGCGCTCGCCCTTCAAGCGCACATCGCCATGCTTGGTGTACAACGGGGTAATCTCGGCAACACCCAGTTCGACGGCCTTCTGGATGGCGTAATCCATGCGATCGCCCTTGGACACCGCCTGGCCAAGATGCACCGCAAGTGGTGACTCGTTGCGACCCGGCGAGACGCTCTCAACCCTTGCCAGGACGCGCTTGCGGGTTACTTCAACGAGCACGGCCGTAGCCTCATGGCCACGGCCATCGAATAGCACGAGCGTTGCGCCTTCCCGCTGGCGCAGCACCGTTACCACATGCCGCGCCGCGCTCTCGGGTAGAAGTACGTCACTACCCGGTTCGAGGAGCGCATCGACATGAATTCGCGGATCGCCCATTGGTGTTACTGGGTGCTGTCGCTGCCCTCGGTCTGACGCTGTTTCTTCTGCGCATACATGGCTTCGAAGTTCACCGGCGCCAGCATCAATGGAGGGAAGCTGCCCCGGCTGACCAGATTGTCGATGCACTCCCGGGCATAGGGGAACAGCACGTTGGGGCAGAAGGCGCCCAGGGTGTGATCCAACTGATCGCCTTGAAGCCCAGTGATGCGGAACAGGCCACCCTGCTCGATCTCCGCCAGAAAGCAGGTGTTGCCTGTCTCGCTATGGTTGATCTGAGCGGTCACTTTGACCACGACCTCATAAAGATCTTCCGAGATCTGGGTGCTGTGAGTACCCAGGTCTACGCTGACCTTGGGCTTGAAGGCTTCCTGGAACACCTGGGGCGAATTCGGCGACTCAAACGAGATGTCCTTGATGTAGATGCGCTGTAGCGCGAACTGCAACTGTTGCTGATCCTGGCCCTGTGCGGCCTGGTTGTTCTCTTCCGCCATGATGCAACTCCCTCTACGAAATTGTATGAATCCTCGGGGGGGATCTACTTTCTGACCACGGGCAGGTTATCGGCCTGCCACTGCGCCATCCCGCCCTTGAGCTTGGATACTCGTTCAAACCCGGCCTTGGTCAGCTTGGCCACGGCAATCCCGGAGGCCTGCCCCTGCTTGCAAACGACGATGATCGGCTTGCCCTTGAACTTCTCGAGTTCGTTCATCCTGTCGTCGAGTTTGCTCTGGGGAATATTCCGCGCACCGGCGATATGGCCAGTCTTGAAATCGTTGGCATCGCGAATGTCTATGACAGCGGCATCCTCGCGGTTGATCAAGGTGGTGGCCTCACTGGCATCGACACCGTGATTGCCCCGCTTGAACTCGTAGCCAAGCCAGGCCGCAAGTACTGCCACAAAGGCACCCACTAGCAGTGGATGATTCTGAATGAATTCGAACAGCTGATCGATCATGGGTCCAGGTAACTCTTATTGAACAAGTAGCGCTTGTTGAAATCGGCCCCTGTTGTCGGGCGGCGCCTAGTATACACAAGCCTTGGCTCCGCGTCCGTCATGCTGTGGCTGTGACGCCCGGCGGCCCCTACGGTATGATAGCGCCAGGAAATACATGTCACGAAACGGATGCGCAGCCCAAGAGGCGTGCGGCGAAACCCAATGATTCAACGCGAGGCCATGCATGTCAGATACTCATACTTCCCGCCCACGTCCGGTGGCACTGATCATTCTCGACGGCTACGGTCATAGCGACAACCCCGAACACAACGCCATTCTCGCGGCGAATACGCCGGTGATGGACGACCTGAAAAAACGCTACCCCAGCGGCTTGATATACACCGATGGCCAATACGTCGGCCTGCCCCAGGGGCAGATGGGCAACTCCGAGGTCGGCCACATGAACCTGGGGGCGGGGCGCATCGTTTATCAGGACTTTACCCGCATCACCAAGGCCATCGAGGACGATGAGCTTGATAGTATCGATGCGCTGACGAATCCGATCGACGCAGCGATAAAGGCCGATCGTGCGGTGCATCTGATGGGCCTGCTTTCCCCGGGCGGTGTGCACAGCCATGAAGATCATATTCTTGCCATGGCGGAACTGGCAGCCCGTCGCGGTGCCAAGAGAATCTACGTGCACGCCTTTCTCGATGGCCGTGACACGGCACCCAAAAGCGCGCAAAGCTCGCTTGCGCGTACCGATGCCAAGCTCGCCGAGCTGGTCGGCCGAGAAAATGGCTTCGTCGCCTCGATCGTCGGGCGTTACTTCGCCATGGATCGTGACAATCGCTGGGACCGAGTCGAGCAGGCCTATCGTGTGATTACTCAAGGCGACGGCGAGCATAGTGCCGACAACGCTGAAGCGGGCCTCTCCGCCGCCTATGAACGCGGTGAGACCGATGAGTTCGTCACCGCCACCAGCATCCGCCCAGCCGGCCAGGCCATCGTGATGGCGGACGGCGATGCGGCTATCTTCATGAACTTTCGCGCCGATCGCGCCCGGGAACTGACCCGCGCCTTCGTCGAAGACGACTTCGACGGTTTCAATCGCCAGGCACGCCCCAAACTTGCCGGTCGCGGTCTGGTGACGTTGACCCAGTATGCCGCGGACATTCCCGCGGACTGCGCCTTTCCCCCTTCCGATCTGCACAACACCCTGGGTGAAGTGGTCGCCGATCGCGGCCTGACTCAGCTGCGTATCGCGGAAACCGAGAAGTACGCTCACGTCACTTTCTTCTTCTCCGGTGGCCGTGAAGAGGAATATGCCGGCGAGACTCGGGAGCTGATTCCGTCACCCCAGGACGTCAAGACCTATGACGAGAAGCCGGAGATGAGCGCGGTGGAAGTCACCGACCGACTCGTCGCGGCCATCGACGCGGGCAGTTTCGATCTGATCGTGTGCAACTACGCCAACGGCGACATGGTGGGCCACACCGGCGACTTCGATGCGGCGGTCAAGGCGGTGGAAGTGCTTGATGAGTGCGTCAAACGGGTAGTGGAGGCCATCGAGCGCGCGGGCGGCGAATGCCTGATCACTGCGGATCACGGCAATGCCGAACAGATGGTCAACCCTGAAACCGGCGCACCTCAGACTGCCCATACCACCTTCGAGGTGCCGCTGATCTATGTTACCCAGCGCAAGGCCACCTTGAAGGAAGGCGGACGCCTGTGCGATATCGCCCCGACCTTGCTGGCCATGATGGATGAGCCAATTCCCGATGAGATGACCGGCGACGTGCTGGTCGATTACTACTAAGCTCGGTGATGTCCGGCAGTCGTTACCGCGCGCTCGTACTCGTTTGCATGCTGCTGTTTGCCCAGGGCAGTTCGCTGGCCCTGGCGCAGACCAGTGAGCGCCAGGCCGAGGCGCGGGTAGACGCCATCAGCCGTGATATCCAGGCGCTGACCAAGCGCCTGGATATCACCCGGGAAGCCCGCAGCGATGCCAGTCGGCAGCTTGAAGAGGTCGAGACGGCGCTGGCCGACACTCACAAGCGCCTCGACAAACTCCAGGCCGAGCGACGCAGCCTCGATGAGGAGATAGAGACGCTCGAGCAGCGCCGCCAAAGATTGCAGCGCGAACGGGAGGAACAGCGCCAGGCGCTGGCAACGCAAATCCAGGCGCTTTATCGTCTGGGCCGCTCGCCCCAGCTCAAGCTATTGCTCAACCAGGACGAGCCGGAGCGACTCGACCGGCTGCAGACCTATCTCAATCGTCTTTCCCAGGCACGCAACGAGCGCATCGACACCCTCGCCCGCCTGGATACGCAACTGGCCGAGAATCGCACCACATTGGGGCAGCGACGAGAACGCCTGAACGATCTGATGGGGGAACTCGAAACCCAAAGTGCGGCATTGATAAAAAGCACGCGTGAGCGAGAAGCGCTACTTGCCTCCCTCGATGCCCGCTATAGCGATGAGAAATCGCGCCTGGCGAAGCTCGACGAGGATCGAACCCAGGCCGAACGCATGCTCGAGCAGGTGCGCGAAGAACTCAAGCGTCTCGCCAAGCCGCCACCCTCGACCGCTATCGCCGATACCAAGGGCGAGCTGCCCTGGCCGGTGCAGGGAAAAATACTTTCCGCCTTCGGCGACGGCGAAGGGGTCAATCGTAACGGCCTGGTCATTGCCGCCGCCGAAGGCACCGCCATCAAAGCCATCCACCCAGGCCGGGTGGTATTCGCCGACTGGATGCGCGGTTTCGGCAACTTGCTGATTATCGATCATGGCGACGACATCATGTCGCTTTATGCCCATGTCCAACGTTTTGATGTCATGCCGGGCGAGCAGGTCGAACGCAACGCCACCATTGCGGCGGTGGGCAATACCGGCGGTCGCCCGCGCACGGCGCTCTATTTCGAAGTGCGACGCGACGGTAAACCGATCAATCCGCGCCAGTGGATCGGGCAACGCTGATGACCTGCATTCGACGAGATGTAGCGCCGCCCCCTGGGGTGGCGCTATGCTGACCCCTTTGTTCGCTGCGATATGAGAGACAGAATGCGCCTTCTTCGCCTGATCCGGCTACTTCCCATCTTGTTGATCGGCCTGCCGCCGGTCGCCTTCGGCACTTCGGAACAGCAGGCCGATGACGACTTGCCCGTGGCCGATATCCAGACCTTTGCCGAGGTGTTCGAGCGTATCAAGCGCGCCTACGTCGATGAGGTAGATGACGCGACCCTGCTGCGTAATGCCATGCGCGGCATGCTGGGGGAGCTCGATCCCCACTCGACTTACCTCTCCAGCGAGGATTTCAAGGCGCTACGTGAATCCACCGAGGGCGAGTTTGGCGGTATCGGCATTGAAGTAGGCCTGCAGGATGGGCAGCTCACGGTCATCGCGCCCATCGACGATACACCGGCAGCCCAGGCTGGCCTTCAGCCGCGAGACGCCATCCTGCGTATCGATGGCAAGATCACCGAGCGGCTGTCTCTTGAAGAAGCGGTCACGCTGATGCGTGGCGATCCGGGCTCCGAGATCGATCTCACCATTCTGCGCGAAGGCGAAAACTCACCACGCAGCATTACCCTGACTCGCGAGATCATCCGTAACGAGAGCGTCAAGAGTGAAATGCTCGAACCGGGATACGGCTACCTGCGCATCAGCCAGTTCCAGAACGGTACCGGCCAGCAGGTACTGGACGCCTTGCAGAACCTATCCAAGGAGGCGCCCTTGAAGGGTCTGATCCTCGATATGCGCAACAATCCCGGTGGCGTGCTTGATAGCGCCATCGAAGTCGCGGATGCCTTTCTCGACAGCGGCCTGGTGGTGTATACGGAGGGGCGGCTTCCGGACAGCGACATGCGTTTCAGTGCCACGCCTACTACCGCTGCCCCGGACGTGCCCATGGTGGTTCTGATCAACGGCGGCAGCGCCTCGGCGGCGGAAATCGTTGCCGGCGCCCTGCAGGATCAACGTCGGGCCGTGATCATGGGCACCACCAGTTTCGGCAAGGGCTCGGTGCAACAGGTCATGCCCCTGGGTAACGGCGATGGGGTAAAACTGACCACCGCACTTTACTTCACCCCGGATGGCCGCTCGATCCAGGCCCAGGGCATCGCCCCGGATGTGGAGGTGGTGCGCGGCCGCCTGGAAGTGGCCGAAGGCAACGACTTCGGCATTCGCGAATCGGATCTCAGCGGGCGCCTGGCCAATCCCAATGGCAGCCAGGAACCAAGGTCACCCAGCGGCGATCCGGTCAAGGATTATCAGTTGGGAGAAGCCCTGAACCTGCTCAAGGCGCTCAACGTGCTCGAGCGACGCCCGGCTCAGGCTCAATAATGAGCCATTGCCGTCATCATCAATTCAACGACAGCTTGCCGGCAAACGCCCCCGCTCACCCACGGCCTGGCGCATGATCACGCGCTTGAGCGGCAGCAGGCGATCGACGCTGGATAGTCCAACATTGCGTGCCAGGCGCAGGGCGGGGTGTTCGGCGCCGAACAGCAGGCGAAAACCGTCCATGAGTGCCAGCATGGTCGTGTTGTCGCCGCGCCGGCGACGCGCATAGCGGGAGAGGATACGCAGGTCGCCCAGCTCGGCGCCGCGCTGATGCGCCTCGATCACTTCTTCAGCGAGTACCGCGGCATCCATGAAACCCAGGTTGACCCCTTGCCCCGCCAGGGGATGAATGCTGTGGGCAGCATCGCCTATCAGGGCCAACCCCTCTTTCACGTAACGGCTGGCATGGCGCTGAACCAAGGGCACCTCGATGGCATCGTCGATAACCTCGACCTTGCCCAAGCGGTGTTCGAAGGCGGTGGCCAGGGCATCGCTCAATGCTTCGCGAGATAGAGCGCTCAAGCGTTCGGCTTCTTGCGGGGTCGTCGACCAGACAATGGAGCAATAGTGCGCGTCACCGTCGATGGTGACTGGCAGAAACGCCAAGGGTCCGGTAGGCAGGAAAATCTGTCGGGCGACACCGCCGTGAGCGTGTTCGGTGCGTACCGTGGTGACCAGTGCAGTCTGGCCGGTATCATGAGCGCGCACCTCGATACCCGCCAGTTCCCGCAACTGGGAACGCGCACCATCTGCGGCAACGACCAGAGGTGCCATGAAACGGCGTCCATCGGCAAGTATCAAGCGGCGACCAGCCCCCGTCGTCTGCAGCGCATCGACCCGCGCACCGAATGCCTGGGTAACGCTGGGTAGCTCTGCCAGGCGCGCCTCAAGAGCCGCCAGCATCACGTCGTTTTCGACAATATGCCCAAGCACCGGCGTACCGGCCTGATCCGCATCGAAAGAGATGGCACCGCTACCCTCCGCCTCCCAGACCTGCATTCCTCTATAAGGTGTCACTCGTTGCAGCGCTGGCCATACCTTGAGTCGTTCCAGCAACCGCTGGCTGACCGGCGTTACGGCGCTGACCCGCTGCGCGGGCTGGCCCTTGCCTATAGGCGCCGCGTCGAGCGCCTTGGGGCGCGCATCGAGCACGCTTACAGCGAGGCCTGCCTCCCCGAGCAACACTGCCAGGGAGGCGCCTACCAGCCCCCCGCCAACGATCACGATCTCCGCTCGTTCTTGCCCTTGCTCCATCGCGAGTCACTCCTGTTTACTCTGTCAGGCTTTAATGGATGAAGCCCTTTCTATCTGAAGAACAACATACCATGCCCCTGTACCCGGGTAACGTGATACGACCCGAGATCGTCCCGAAGGACAGGGTCAGCGCTCCAGGCCCATGGCTCGCCGTGCCAGAGTGCGCCGAAGCGGCCCCGTCAGGTTGAGCCCGACCAATCCTCCTGCCCGTGCATGGGAAAGCATCGGATTGGTGATGCCGAACAGGCGAATCAACCCATCGCTGAAGCGAATCACGTTACGCCGATCCTTCGCGCGGCGTGCCTCGAAGTCTTGCATGGTGGCCATATCCCCCGGGCCACGGCCTGCTGCAAACCCTTTCTCCAGGCTGCTGACCAGATCCATGACACCCCTCAAGGCCAGATTGAAGCCCTGGCCTGCCACCGGATGCAGGGCATGGGCCGCATTCCCCAGTACCGCAAGCCCGGGGCGTACTACTTCCTCTGCCGTAACCAGGGAGAGCGGGTAGGCATGCCGGCGACCCACTCGCCGGAAGCGCCCGGCGCGTTCGCCGAAGACCTGCTGCACGCGCGTCAAGAATTCTGCATCATCAAGCGCCAACGTGGCGTCTTCCGTGCCGCTTGCCTGGGTCCACACCAGCTCCATGCGATCTCTGCCAAGCGGCAACAGCGCCAAGGGGCCATTGCTGGTGAATCGTTCGAAGGCAACCCCTCTATGGGGCTTGCTGACTTCAAGATTGGCGATGACGGCCGATTGTTTATAAGGGACCTCGTGACTGGCAATCCCTAACTGCTCCTTGAGCCCCGAACGGCCACCATCCGCCAGCAAGGTCAATGCAGCGGTTATTTCGTGCCCATCCGAGAGCACCAGCCGATGGCCATCGGCTTGAGGTGCAATATGCTCGACCTTGGCTGGGCAATGCCAATCGAGTTCGAGTTCGGCCAATCGTGCATGCAGCACCTGCCCCATCCAGGCATTGGGCAATACGTAACCCAGTGCCTCGACTCCAAGCTCTTCGGCGGTGAGTCGGGTGGCCCCTAAACGACCCTGCTCACTGATATGAATGAGCGCGATGGACTGGGCCTGGCGCGCCATTTCTTCCCATACGCCCAGGGTTTGGAAATGCCAGCGTGAGCCCTGAGCAATGGCACTGGCTCGCGCATCGAAACTGGGTTGGTAGCCATCGAGATCGGCCTTGGGCAAGGCTGCTGCCTCGATCACCGCGACTCGCAGCCCTCGCTGCTGGATTAGCGGAGCAAGCGCACATCCTAGACTGGCGCCGACCAGTCCGCCGCCGATAATGGCGATATCCACCTTATTCCCATGGGCCATGACAAGCTCCGTGTAATCCATGAATTTCGTTACGTAAATTACGTATTGCTCATTATATTAGCTAAATTGATATTAACTTTATCCATCGATGCTCTTGTTTATAGACACCCATCAAGAGAGGCCTTGGGCATAAGTCACGATGACAACATGCTAGGTGTCACTGGCATCCTTCTGCGCCGTTTCCTGCTGTTCCACATGGGGCTGGCCAGGGTGCTGTTCGGTGTAAAGCAGCATGGCAGCCATACGCGCATGCTCGGACAAGGCGAAAAGGTCGTTCTCGTTGTCGGCACTCTCATCAAGCGCCAGCTCATCGATGTTTGCCAGTGCTTCCAGGTCTTCAAGCGCTTCTTGCAGGTTGGATGACCAGGCATTTCGCGTCTCGCTCCCGATTTCACCCACCACTTCGAGAAAACCAAGGGTCCACTCCTTGAGACCTCGGGCTCGCTCGGCCAAGGAGAACAGGTCATCGGGAAGCAAGGGTTCGTAATTGAGCTCCGGCGCGGAAAGGGCCTCCAGGGTCTGACGGCGCCAATCCAGCAATACCTGAGCATCATCGCGATCCTGGGGCTGCTCAACGCCCAGTGCCGCACTGACCTCTTCCAGCCACTGCTCTGCTGTCAGATCATGAAGTGATAACCCCGCGCCAAGACGCCCATCGAGAAAGGCCGGCGATTGCAGACTCCCATGGGCGAGAAATACGTTGGCAACGCTGGAGAAGTCCTGCTGGTCGGTGATGATGGACATGTAGGCTCCATGAATATTGATGAAAGAGAACAGTACGGCAAGCGTGATCTGAGTTGCGTTGACCGTCTTATGCCGCCTCTCTATAGTGGCTCGAAATTGCTTTCATATTATCCTACAGGGTCGATCTTGGCCCACACTCCTCGGAGCCCGACATGACGGATGCCACACGGCCAACGACCGAGATTACGCTGCTGGGACGCTCCTATATCATTGCCTGCCCCCCGGATCAGGAGGATGAACTCAATCGTGCGGCACGCTATCTCGATCGTGCCATGCATGGTATTCATTCCCGGGGCAAGGTGCTGGGAGCAGATAAGATCGCCATCATGGCGGCGCTGAACATCACTCATGAATTGCTGCGTTCAGTGGAAGAACGGCGCGAAGATGAAGCCAGCCTGAGCCGCCTGAATGCACGATTGGGACAGGCGCTCAGCGATGTCCAGCAAGGGCGCTAAGAACCTAATAATCCAAACAACCCTTTGGAGCAGCCCCAGGCTCTGTTAAGATTGAGTCGTTCCCTGGGATGTACGCCAGTCGTTATAGTCCCTCGAGCCTATGCGCAGTACCCAGGGGGCCAATTGCTAGACAGACCCGTGTGCATGTCCGTGCGACGGAAAGCCTGACGGTCTGTCTGCGGCCACCCACCTTGAACCAGTGGGTTCAAGGGCCAGAACGGCAGCGGCATTCTGGGGAACTCCATAAAATCCGTTCACGATCTAGCGCGTTAGTGTCAGCCAAGGCAAATTCGGACGAATTTAACGATGGATAGCCGACACGCAGCAGATCATGGACAGGTTTTTATTCATACCGTCTGATTGGTAGTATCTACCTTGTCCGACTCACCGGTGCTACAGCATCAGCGCAAGGCGTTACGCCGCGAACTCCGCCGCCGCCGGCGGTCGTTGTCAAAGCGGGAGCAGCGATTAGCCTCCTTGGCGCTATGCAATCGATTGCGGTGCCTGCCCGAAGTTCAGCGAGCTCGACGTGTCGCGCTCTATCTGCCAAACGATGCTGAAATAGATGCCACCCCGCTACTGGATTGGCTGCAGCGCCGTGGGGCCAAAACCTATCTACCGGTATTGCGTCCGCTTTCCGACAATCGCCTATGGTTCGTGCACTATCATTCAGACACGCCCATGGTCAGTAACCGCTTCGGTATCCGCGAGCCGGATACTCGCCACGGCGCGCATCATGCACGGCGGCTCCCCGCCTGGGCGCTGGATCTGGTAGTGCTGCCATTGGTGGGCTTTGATGAGGACGGTAATCGGATGGGCATGGGCGGCGGTTTTTACGACCGAACCTTTGCGTTTGTTCGCCATCGCTATCCCCGCCCAAGGTTGATTGGCGTCAGCCACGATTGTCAACGTGTCGATGGCCTGCCACTAGCGCCTTGGGATGTTCCGCTGGATGCTATCGTCAGTGATCGGCGCGTCATTCGTCCGTGAAGGACGTTGCTGCTTGAAAGACGAACGCCGGTAGCCAGCAACAGGCTGGCTACCGGTCTTGAAATCGGGTATCACGCGCAGATGCGACGTCGATAGATGCTGGGTAGTCAGTAATCAACCGCCAACGACGGCTTGTGCATAGCCGGTGGCAACAGCACCCAGTACAAAGATGATCATCAACGCCATGATCAGATCAGGTTTACGTTTCATGGCACAAAAACTCCGTAAAATTTCACACTACGGCCTCAAAAAGCAGGCTTGACTATAGGTCTACGGAAAAAGAATGACAATAATCTACTCGCATTTCTTTTACCGTAGACCTGGAGCAGAAAGCTATTGGCGTGAGCAACCCTTCATTCATGTTGGATAGTTGGGAAGGTGCTTGCTGCCTGTTCGCTTTCTGAACACAGAATACGTCTAAAAATGTGAAACAAACGTCTGAATAAGCGCCTAAAACTCTCCAATTATCGGTTATGGAGCTAAAATCTCGTTAGACACTTTCATGCCATGAACAAGCGATAGGCCACATTGTCGCTCTCTTTCCAATAGCGATAACCGATCTCGTCGAAGTGCTCTTCCACGTGGCCCCGATCCCCGTTGGGAATCTGCATGCCCACCAGTACTCGGCCATAGGCTGCCCCGTGATTACGATAATGGAACAGTGAGATATTCCAGTCCGCCGGCAGATGAGTGAGAAAGTTCATCAAGGCCCCGGGGCGTTCGGGAAACTCGAAGCGATAGACCTGTTCCTCGAAATGCTTGCGAGGCCGACCGCCACCCAAATGACGCGTGTGCAACTTGGCAAGCTCATTATCGGTAAGATCCTCTACCGGGTAATTCGCCTCCTGTAGCTTGCGAATCACCTCCTGGCGATCTTCGCCGCCGGGCTTGACCTGTACCCCGACGAAGATATGCGCCTGCTCCGCATCGGCGTAACGGTAATTGAACTCGGTGACCATGCGCTTGCCGATGATCTTGCAGAAACGCTTGAAGCTGCCTGGCCGTTCGGGAATGGTCACTGCCAGGATCGCCTCGCGCTGTTCGCCGAGTTCGGTACGTTCGGCGATATGCTGCAAGCGATCGAAATTGGTATTGGCACCGGAGTTGATACATAACAGCGTTTCGCCTTCGGCACCGGTCTGCTGCACATACTTCTTAAGCCCCGCCAGGGACAAGGCACCGGAGGTTTCCGCCACTGCTCGGGTATCCTCGAAGATATCCTTGACCGCGGCACACATCTCATCGGTATTGACGGTGATCACACCATCGACCAGATCCTTCAGGATGGCAAAAGGCGCCTCGCCGATCTGGGCCACCGCCACACCTTCCGCAAAGACCCCCACATCCTTGAGGGTCACGCGCTTGCCGGCTTCGAGTGCCGCCTTGAGGCAGGCGCTGTCTTCGGCTTCGACGCCAATGACCTTGATCTCCGGGCGCAGGTACTTGACGTAGGCCACGACACCGGCAATCAGGCCACCACCGCCCACCGGCACGAAGATGGCATCGAGTCGGCCGGTGTGCTGACGCAGAATTTCCATGCCCACGGTACCCTGACCGGCGATCACATCCGGATCGTCAAAAGGCGGTACGTAGGTATAGCCGTGCTCTTCGATCAGCTCCCGGGCATGCACCAGCGCTTCGCTGAAGGCGTCGCCCCGCAGCACGACTCGGGCGCCTCGGGCCCGTACCGCCTGAACCTTGATTTCGGGCGTGATGCGCGGCATCACGATGACCGCTTTCACCCCCATGAGTTTTGCCGCCAGCGCCAGGCCTTGGGCATGATTGCCCGCGGACGCCGCGATCACCCCTTTGGCCTTCTGGGCCTCGGATAGCTGCGCCATGCGGTTATAGGCGCCGCGAATCTTGAAGGAAAATACCGGCTGAAGATCCTCGCGCTTGATCAGCACCTGATTGTTGAGCCGCCGGGATAGAAACGGCGCGGGGCTAATGGGAGTCTCACGCGCCGCTTCATAGACGCGAGCCTGGAGTATCTTCTTGACGGTATCTTCGAGCATCCTGATGTCCTGAAAGTCGTGCAATTCAGCGGCTGAACGTTCCCGGGAAGAAGGGATTGCCGTAAGAGTGGCGGTTACCGAGCCGATGGGATCGCCTATAATGGCATTTTTACCACTGGCCAACGAGTCTTCTCATGAATCAGGACGCGCTCAAGCGTGCGGTGGCCGCTGCGGCCATCGATGAAATTCGCCCTCTGCTTGCCAAGGACACGGTAATCGGCGTAGGCACCGGCTCTACCGCCAATCACTTCATCGATCTGCTGGCCAAGGTGCGTGACGATTTTCAGGGGGCGGTGGCCAGCTCCCAGGCAACCGCGGAGCGTCTGAAAGGCCACGGCATCGATGTGTTCGAACTCAACCATGTTGGCAGCGTGCCGGTCTATATCGACGGAGCGGACGAAATCAACCCGCGTCTGGAAATGATCAAGGGCGGTGGCGCCGCTCTGACCCGGGAGAAGATCGTCGCCGCCTGCGCCGAACGCTTCATCTGCATCGCAGACGCCTCGAAGCATGTCTCGGTACTCGGCGGCTTTCCCCTGCCCATCGAGGTAATCCCCATGGCCCGCTCCTATGTCGCCCGGGAACTGGTCGCGCGCGGCATCACGCCGGTCTATCGCGACGGCGTTGTCACGGACAACGGCAATCAGATCCTCGACTGTTATGAATTTCTGATCGAAGACCCCCAGGCTCTCGAACTCGAACTCAACAATATCGTTGGGGTAGTGACCAATGGGCTGTTTGCCCGGCGTGGAGCGGATGTGCTGCTGCTGGGAAGTGACAGCGGCGTAGAGCGCTTGACGCGCCAGGAGTAAGCCATCACTTACTTGGGAGAAGCCGATCCAAGCCTGTCAGAGTACGCTGCAGGGCGCCAGCGTTGGCGGCAATGGCGGCGCGCCCGGCTTCGCCTCGGCGGCGTCGTTCCTCAGGATCGCCCATCAGCGTGATCAGTGCATCGCCTAGCGCCTGGGCACTCGCCACCTCGGCCAGCCCGCAGGCGTCTCGCAATACCGCGGCGACATCCTCGAAATTGGCAAGCGCCGGGCCACTGAGCACCGGAATTCCCTGGGCGGCTGGCTCCAGCAGATTGTGGCCGCCAATGGGCACGAGGCTTCCTCCCACAAAGGCAAGATCAGCGACGCCATAGAGCGTCGTGAGTTCGCCCATGGTGTCCCCGAGATATACCGTGGTATCGGTTCGAATCGTCTCGTTTCGGGAGCGTCTAGCCAACGTCTCACCCCCACGCTGACACAGGACAGCGACATCATCGAAGCGCTGAGGATGGCGGGGCACCAATATCAACAAGGCGGATGGATAGACCTCGCGTAACCTGGCATGGGCGACAAGTATCTGTTCGTCCTCGCCTGAATGTGTCGAGGCAGCGATCCAAACCGGGCGAGGGCCAAGCGTGGTACGTAAGTGCTCACTATCAGGCGAGGCACCATTTGAAAGGGAAATATCGAACTTGAGAGAGCCGACGACGGTGGTTTTCGAGACTGCCATGCCCAGGCGCTGAAAGCGCTCTGCATCCTGCGCCGACTTGGCCGCAAGCCAATCGATCTTGCCCAGAGCATCCGCCATCAGGGCCCTGATTCGCAGGTAACCCCGCAACGCTTTTGTCGACAATCGCCCGTTGACCACCGCCACCGGAATCTTCTGTCGATGGCAGGCATGCAGCAGGTTGGGCCATAGTTCCGTCTCGAAGAAGATGGCCAACTCGGGCTGTAGTCGTGCGATGAAACGGCGGGCGGTCCCGGGAAAGTCCAGTGGCACGAAGTAATGGCTCACTTCGCCTTTGAATAGCGATGTGACTCGCTCCGCTCCGGTGGCGGTCATGGTGGTGACCACCAGATGATGGTCGGGGTAACGCTTGCGAAGGGATTCGATCAGCGGGCGTGCGGCCTGCACCTCCCCCACGGAGGCGACATGTAGCCAGAGTCTGGGGCGCTGACTGGATAGGGAAATCAGCCCCAGGCGTTCACGACGCGGGTTAGTGGGCACCCACTCACGCCACAGGCGCCACCATAGCATGGGCGAAAGTAGATAAAGCGCCAAGCTGTAGAGCCAGCGTGCCCAGGGGTGACGCTGAGTGGCAGCCGTCTCGTGCTTCGCCATTTAACGCTCGCGGTCGAGAATCGTTTCGATCATTGCCGTGGTCGAGACGCCGTCCTCGAAATCCAGCACCCGCACTTCGCCGCCGTTATTGATCACCGCCTCGCCGCCGGCGATCTCTTCCGGCTGATAGTCGCCCCCCTTGACCAGGATGTCCGGAAGCAGCGCCTCGATCAGTCGCGCCGGCGTATCCTCGCTGAAGGCAACGACCCAATCCACCGCCCCCAGGCCGCTGAGTACCTGCATGCGCCGCTTGAGCGGGTTGATCGGCCGGCGCGGCCCCTTGAGCCGTGCAATGGAGGCGTCATCGTTGACCGCCACGATCAATCGATCGCCGAGTCGTCGCGCCTGTTCCAGATAGGCAACGTGGCCGGCATGCAGAATATCGAAACAGCCGTTGGTCATGACGACCCGCTCGCCACGAATCTGGGCGGCCTTGACCGCCTCGATCAGCACCGATTCCTCGATCAGCCCGAATTCCGCCAGTTTGTCGCCATGCAGGGCGGTATAGAGCTCCGCTACCGAGAGGGTCGCGGTTCCCGGCTTGGCCACCACCAGGCCCGCGGCCAGATTGGCCAGGGTCATTGCCTCGGGATAACCGTGCCCTGATGCCAGGGCAAGGCCCAGCACGCCGATCACCGTGTCCCCGGCGCCGGTGACGTCGAAGACTTCCCGGGCATGGGTGGGTAGATGGAGCGGCGGGGTGTCCTTGCGAATCAGGGTCATGCCCTTCTCGCTGCGCGTGATCAATACCGCCTCGAGGGCCAATTCATCGCGCAGGCGCTCGCCCTTTTCGGTCATCTCCGCGTCGTTGCGACAAGGCCCGACCACGGCCTCGAATTCAGCGAAGTTGGGGGTGATGACACTCGCGCCGCGGTAACGCCGGAAATCGCTACCCTTGGGATCCACCAGCACCCGCTTGCCGCTTTCGCGAATCGATGCGATCAGCTCTTCGATCCGGTTGAGAGTGCCCTTGCCATAGTCCGAGAGAATGACCAGGTCCGTATCCGATAATGACGCCTCGACTCGCTCGAGCAGCTCTGTCGTATCGACCCCGGCCACCTCTTCCTCGAAATCGAGTCGGATCAGTTGCTGATTGCGACTCATGACACGCAGCTTGGTGATCGTCGGTACATCCGAGCTGCGCTGGAAGTGAACACTTACTTCAGCAGCTTCCAATCCGGCGGCGAGCAGAGCCGCGTTGTCGTCGTCTCCCACCAGGCCCGCCAGCGCTGCGTGGCCGCCCAGGGAGGCGATATTGAGCGCCACGTTGGCGGCGCCACCAGGACGATCCTCGGCCTCCCCGACCCGGACTACCGGCACCGGCGCCTCGGGAGAGATACGCGAGGTGCCGCCATGCCAGTAGCGATCGAGCATGACATCGCCCACCACCAGTATCCGAGCGCGTTCCAGCGCAGTTAGATCAAATTTCATCGTGTGGCTCCTCGGCGGTGGCCATCGGGTATGCCGCAAGCAGCGCATCGAGGCGCTCGATGACATCACTTGCCTGGATCAGCGCCATCGCATCCGGGTGGCGGACACGGTCGCCCCAATTGATCTCATCGAGCTGCTTGTGCATGTAGGTACGTACCGCCTCGGGGTAGCGATTGACGACGTAGTCCTGCCAGCAATAGGGTGCGGCACGCTCCGGATTGGTGGTGGCGTAGAGCCCTACCGTGGGGGTGCCCAGCGCATTGGCCATGTGTACCGGCCCTGAATCCGGTGCCACCACGGCCCGGGCGCCATCGATCAGGGCCAGCAACCCCTTTAGAGAGGTCTTGCCCATGGTGTCGGTGATCGCCTCGCTTACGGTCAGGGCACGAATGCGCTCGCTCATCTCCCGCTCCTTGGGACTGCCACCACCGCTGAGCAGGGTCTTGAGTCCATGCTGAGTCCATAGGTGTTCGATGACCGTGGCATAACCCTGGGCAGACCAGTTGCGGAAATTGCGCAGGCGCGGATTGGCGCAGGGGCTCATCAAGACGTAGGGTGCCTCGCCGCTCAGACGCAGCGCCTCGGCATGGGCCGTTTCGGGTATGGGTAGATCCCACTCGAGGCGTTCGGTATTGACCGGCTCCACTCCCAGGGCGCGGGCAAAATCCATGAAGGAATCGAGTACATGGGCGCTGGGGTGTGGCGCCAGTTGACGATGGGTAAACCATCGCTGCCAGTCCTTGGAGCGCGCCTTGTCGTAGCCGAGCCGCACCTCTGCCTTGAGTCCCAGGGAAAGTACGCTGGCACGCAGCGCCTGCTGCATGTGCAGCAGCACATCGAAGCGCGTGTCGCCAAGTTCGCGCCAGAGTTTTCGCATGCCTGCAAGGCCACTGGCCTTGTCGTACATGACAAGCTCGACCCCGGACAGGCCAGAAAGTAGACTATATTCCCCCTTGCCGAGGACCCAGGTTATGCGCGCGGACGGCCATTGACGCTGCAACGCGCGTACGGTAGGAACCAGATTGCAGACATCGCCCAGCGCGGAGAGCCGCAGCACGCAGATGTGCGCGGGGCGGGCGGGCAGAGGATGCTTCATGCGCTTGGCGACACTCCAGTTTGAAAAAGAATTCATCTTATACGATGCCGACATTCTATGGGACGCAACAGGCACGCCACAAATCGGTGCCGCTCGATCCGGATCGACTACGCCACTCCCCGCCTGGTTCAGTGCCGATTTCTGGCAGGCTCGGGGGGCGGTGGTGGGTCAAGCACCCGGGCGCGGCACCAGCCTGTTCGTCGATGCCTCGAGCATAGTGAGCGACCAGCAATGGGTGCTACGCGGCTATCGTCGTGGCGGCCTGGCGGCGAAAGTGAGTGCTGCCCGATACCTCTGGCTCGGACTCGAACGCACCCGCGCCTTTCGCGAGTTGCGTCTGACGGCGTCGTTGAAAGAGAAAGGCCTGCCCGTTGCCCAGCCGATCGCTGCCTGGGTGCATCATCTTGGCGCAACCTATGAGGCCGCTCTGATCACAAGGCGTCTCGAAGGCGCCCGGGCCTTGGCGGACCTGCTCCCTCAGGCGGATGACGCCTTGCTCGTGCGAGTCGGCGAGACCATCCGGCGCTTTCATCGAAGCGGCCTCGATCATGTGGACCTGAATGCCCGCAACCTGCTCATCACCCCTGATGGGCAGGTCTGGTTGATCGACCTGGATCGTTGTCGCCTGCGCCGTTCCGGCCGTTGGCAACAGGCCAATCTACAGCGCCTTGCCCGCTCGCTGAAGAAATTTTCACCCCAGGACACGGCTCGCCATTGGCAAGCGTTACTGCAGGGTTACCATCAATCGTGACGAGTAAATCTTCTTTCATGCCCGAATCCGACTACTCTCCCCCCTGGCAACGTGTGCGTGCAAGTCTTGCCTTCGCACTGGTCAATCTGGTGCTGGTCTGGCTCATTGCCCTGCGTTACACGCCGTATCTGGAGGTGCCTGACAATGCGTTGGGCATCACCTATCTGATCCTGACCTGGGCGGGACATTTCGCGCTGCTCACCCTCTTGGCCTGGTCGCCTCTTGGCCTGTTGGCGCTTGTACTGCCCCGGCGCATACTCTGGCTGCCCGCGGCACTGCTGGCCTCGGCGGGGTTATGGCTATTGCTGCTCGATACCGGGGTCTACGCCCAGTACCGTTTTCACATCAACAACTTCATGGTCTCGCTGTTTCTCAACGACAAGAACGGCGACATCTTCAGCTTTACCCTTTCCACCTGGCTCGTCGTCGGCGGTATCGCCCTGGCATTATTGCTCGCCCAAGCCTGGCTTGCTGCCCGTCTGTTTGCCTCTCCGGGCGTTCGGCGCCTGCCGTTATGGCGGGGGGTTGCGTTGCTGATGGTGGCGATGGTGGCCAGCCATCTCATTCATATCGTTGCCGATGCACGCTATCGCCAGAGCGTCACCCAGCAGGTGGGAATCTTCCCCTTGCTGTTTCCCGCCACCGCCAAGGACTTCATGGAAGAACATGGATGGCTCGATCCGCGCGCCGCACGAGCGCAGCAGTTCGATCTTGGCAAACAGACTGCGGATACCCTGAACTGGCCAAAGAACCCTCTCAACTGCTCGTCAGCGTCGGATCAGCCGAATCTGTTGTTCATCGTCCTCGACTCCTGGCGCCAGGATGAATACGGCCCCGAGAACACCCCCGCGATGCATGCGGCGATGGCGGATGAAGGTCGACACTATACGAACCATTTCAGTGGTGGCAACGCCACCCGCAACGGCATCATGAGCCTGTTCTACGGGCTGACCGGCAACTATTACCGGCTGCTGCAGGATACCCAGACACCGCCGCTGCTGATCACGCAACTTCAGAAGCAAGGCTATGAGATGGGTATCTTCAGCTCCGCCAGCCTGAATAGCGTAGGATTCGATCGTTCGGTGTTCGCCTCGATCCCCGAGCTGCGCCCGGCTGCTCCGGGTGACACGCCGGTCGCCCGGGATCGCAACATGACCCAGGCGTGGCTCGAGTGGCAAGTAGAGCGCGAAAACGACAAGACGCCCTGGTTCAGTCTATTGTTCTACGATGCGCCCCACGGTTATGCGGTTCCGGAAGACATGAAACGTCCTTTCGAGCCCTCCGCCGAGTCGATAGATTACCTGAAACTCGACCCTGAGACGGATCCTGAGCCGATTCGCAATCTGCATCGCAATGCCGCCTATTTCGATGATCAACTGATTGCCAAGGTCATCGAAAGCCTCAAGAAGAGCGGCGAATGGGACAACACCGTGCTCGTCATTACCAGCGATCATGGCCAGTCCTTCAATGACTTCGGGCAGAACTACTGGGGGCACAACAGCATTTTTGCCCCGCCCCAGACCAAGGTGCCGATGATTCTTCATGGCCCGGGCATTTCTGCCGGCGAGCACGGCGGCACCACCAGCCACCTGGACCTGGCGCCGACGCTGATGCGCCATGTGCTGGGTTGCACCAACCCCGTGAGCGATTACAGTCATGGTGACGACCTGCTCGATCCATCGCTGGATCATGAATGGGTGGCCGCCAGCAGCTACCTCGATCTTGCCATCATCGAGGAGGATCGCATCACGGTGATCGATGGCGCCGGCGGCTGGAAGGTGGTGGATCACCAGATGAGGTCTCAGGAGAAGACCATCTCGCCGGTTGTCTTCCAGGCCATACAGGCGCTCAAGCGGTTTTATTCGCAGTGAATCGAACAGGAGACTCATGGCTACCATCACCGGCGTCGTCATTACCTTGAATGAGGCGGCCAACATCGAGGCCTGTCTGGCTTCCCTGGCCACTGTCTGTGACGAGCTGATCGTCGTCGATTCCGGGTCGACGGACGCCACCTGCCGGCTCGCCGAGCAGGCAGGCGCCCGGGTGATCGCGCAGCCCTACCTGGGCGACGGACCGCAGAAGAACGTCGGACCGGCCCAGGCCAGCAACCGTTGGGTGCTGTCCCTGGACGCGGATGAGCGGCTGACCGATGAGGCCATCGAGGCGATCATGCAGCTCGATCTGGACAATAGCGAAAAAGAAGCATTCGCACTTAGGCGGCGTAACCATCTTGGCTCGCGCTGGATCAAGACCTGTGGTTGGTACCCGGACTACTGTGTGCGGCTGTTCGATCGGGAGCGCACGGCGTTTTCCGATAGCCGAGAGCACGCCTCGATTTCCCCGGCCACGATGGCCCGTCTGGATGCGGATATCGAACACTACTCCTTCGCCAACCTGGGGGAGCTTTTCACCAAGGCAAGCGGGCGTTTTTCCACCCGTGCCGCCAAGATCATGTACCTCAAGGGCAAGAAGGCCAACGCGCTGTCGCCTTTTGTGCATGGGGCCAACGCCTTTGTGCGCAAGTATGTCTTTCAGCGCGGCTTCACTTCGGGCCTCGATGGAATGTCCGTGGCACTTTCCGCCGCCGTGAATGCCTACCTGAAATACGCCAAGCTGCTGGAGCTGCAGCGTGATTCAAAGGTACGCGATGCGGAGGATTTCGACCGGATATGGTAGCAAGCAGATCATCGACACTGCACATTCGCCACGTCAATCTGGCCCGGGGCTTTCGCGGGGGTGAACGTCAGACCGCGCTATTGATACGAGCACTGGCCCACCAGGGTATTCAGCAAAGCCTGGTGTGCCGCAATGACTCGCCGCTGCGCAGAGAACTTGCGGATCTCGATATAGGCTTGATTACCGCCAATCACCAGCTGGCAAGCCATTTTACCGGCAGGCGCGCGGATCTGGTGCACGCCCACGAGGCCAAGGCAGTGCACTGGGCCTATCTGCAGCGATGTCTGCGAGGCACGCCTTATCTGCTTACCCGGCGGGTGCCTCAGCCAATCAAGGACAAACGCTTCAATCGCATGACCTATCGTGGGGCATCTTGCCTGGTTGCCATCTCATCGGTGATTGAGCGCCATCTACATGAGCAAGGCTGGGGGCCGATCACGCGTATACCCAGCGCCCTGGCGCATCTTTCCAGCGATCCGGAGCGGGTCGAGGCACTACGTGCACGGTTTGAAGGACGACGAATCGTGGGTCACATCGGCGCCCTGGTGGATCGCCACAAGGGCCAGCGTCTGCTGATCGACGCCGCCAGGCTGCTACGCGCGCGTCATCCCGATGTACTGTTCTTGTGCCTGGGCCGGGGTGAGGATGAGACGGTGCTGAAACGCGAGAGCGCCGATCTCGACAACCTGATATGGGAAGGCTTTCACGACAATGTCGGCGACTACCTGCAGGTGATGGATCTGTTCGCGTTCCCTTCCCGTAACGAGGGGTTGGGATCGATTCTGCTGGACGTCATGGAGCATGGCGTTCCCATCGTCGCCGCGAACGTGGATGGCATCCCGGATATCGTGATTCATGGAAAAAGCGGCTTGCTGGTTCCTGCCGAAGATGGCAAAGCGCTGGCTGAGGCGATCGCTCGTCTACTCGATAATCCGAGTCTTGGCGAGCAGCTTGTCCAGAATGCGCGACAACGACTCGAGGGTTTTACCCCTGAGGCCATGGCAAACGCCTATCTAGTCCTTTATCGGCGTATTTGTCAGGATAATATCTGAACTCCCTAACTCCAAAAGAGATGACAGACAATCTCTGAACAGGCTTGTTAAGCTTCGCATATCTGCGAAAGGATCCAACGGCAATGCCGACTCGTGCTTCTCTTGTTCGCTGGCTGGCGCTCGGCTTTCTCGGACTATGTCTGGGCTACGCCATTACCACCGTGCTGGCCCTCACCCATTTTCTGTCCCTGGCAGTTCTAGCTGCCTGGCTGGTACTGGCCTGGGGATTTCGCTGGGGCGCACCATTGCACCCGCGCCCGCCGGTCAAGGCCTGGCCCTGGTGCCTGCTGCCCCTGGCGCTCTGGTGGCTGGCGATTTATGTGACCGATAGCTACGGCCGGGTAGATATCGGCGCCATCCTGTTCCATTTTCAGGCTGGCGTTGCCGAGCATGGCGGCACCGGTCGTATCCTGATCGCTGTCCTGCACACCCTGGCAGGCATCCTGATGTTGATTGCCTTTACCTGGCTGGTACGCGTCGATCATCGCTGGCGGCTCCTCGAGCGCCTTTTGATGCTACTTCTCCTGGCGCTCAACCCTTTGCTCTTCGGCTTCTCTCGCCAGGGCGTGGCCATCGTGGCGGAAGACGGTGCCTGGCTCGACAGACGCTATGTCCCCCCCACCATCGAGACATCGCCCGCATCGCCGCCCAATCTGATCATCCTTTATCTGGAGAGCATTGAAGGCACTTATGCCGGCAAATCGTTTTTCGGTGACGTATACGACGATCTAGACGCCCTGGGTGAGCGGGGTCTGGTTTTCAAGGGGGTGCGTCAGAGCGAGAATACCGGCTGGACCATGGCAGGGATGATCGCGAGCCAATGCGGGACACCCCTGATGCCCGCCGGACTGATCCACGACGACCAGTTCGAACCGCTCAAGCATGTGTTGCCCGGGGTGAACTGTCTGGGGGACCTGCTCTCGGCCCAAGGTTATCGTCAGCTCTACATGGCCGGTGCGAGCCTTGAATTCGCTGGCAAGGGGCTATTCTACAAAGGCCATGGCTTCGATCGGGTACTTGGGCGCCATGAGCTAGAGCCGCGTCTGGATGATCCTGCCTATCTCAATAGCTGGGGGTTGAACGATGACTCTCTGCTCGACATGGCCGTGGAAGAAGTGAGCGACCTGGCCCGACAGCCTGGCCCCTTCACCTTCGTCACCCTGACTCTTTCAGGTCATCCGCCCTACGGTTACCCCGCCAGAAGCTGCCTTGAGCGCCAGGGAGAATTCGACGGCGTGGATATCCTTTATTCAGTGAAGTGCAGTGCCTGGCTGGCACGCCGATTCATCGAGCAACTGGAGTCACGCGGGCTGCTCGAGAATACCCTGGTCGTGGTGGCAAGCGATCATCTGTCCATGAAGAATTCCGCCTGGCTACAGCTGATCGCGGGACCGCGGGAGAATACCCTGATCATGTTCGGCAATGGCCTGCCACAAAAGGTGATTCATCGCGAGGCGACCACCATGGATATTCTGCCGACCCTGCTCGAGGCCATGGGCTTCACTATTCCTTCTCATCGGGCGGGGCTCGGCGCGTCGCTTCTCTCCCCGGCCCAGACGCTGGTGGAGCGGCACGGCCTGGAGGCCCTCGATACCCGCATGCTGGAAGAGCGCGAGCTGCAGCTCAGGCTGTGGCAGGAAATCCAGGACAAGCCTGCCACAAAGGATTGAACAGACTCCCCTATACCCTTATGTGCCTTCAGATACCTCAGGAATCACTGAATAAATGTCTACACGAACGAATTGCTGCGTTGCGCGGTGCTGGTGCGCCAGCCCGGTCGAAACTCACCTAACCCCATGTTATGTCTCGTTTCCTGCGCTCCGTGCGCCTTGCACTTCCTTTCGCTCGGCGCTTTATTCAGCAATTCCCTCATTCAGCTCGATCGCCCGTAGCAGG
Source organism: uncultured Halomonas sp. (assembly GCF_947493865.1). Taxonomy (GTDB): domain Bacteria; phylum Pseudomonadota; class Gammaproteobacteria; order Pseudomonadales; family Halomonadaceae; genus Modicisalibacter. The sequence continues at coordinate 130,843 of NZ_CANLTC010000005.1, read as the reverse complement.
CGCTTGGGTGAGATCAGTTGCAGGCAATGGGTATGTCCCAGCGGGCACACGCGCTTGAAGCAAGGTGAGCAGGTTAGCGCCAGGGTATGAATGCTGGCGTCATCCGTCAGCGGCGGTGTATAGCGCGGCGTGGAGGAACCATAGACCGCTTGCACATGGGTCCCCACCGCTGCGGCCACATGCATCAGCCCGGAGTCGTTGGTCACCACTTGTCGACAGTCCGCGAGCAGATCCACCGCATCCGCCAGCTGTGTCTTGCCACAGAGATTGTGAGCGTGGGCAAGACCGTCGGCAATACTCTCTCCGGCTGCTACATCCTTGGGGCCGCCCAACACCCGGATCTCATAGCCGTCGTTCACCAACTGCTGCGCCAGTTGTCGGAAATGCGCAAGCGGCCACTGCTTGGCGGGGCCGTATTCCGCACCGGGCATCATGGCAATGGCTGGTCGCGCGCCTAGATCATGGGTCGACTTCAGCGACGCCAGATTGCCGCTGTCCGTCTCGAGACGTGGCTTTGGAATGGCAAAGTCGCCCTTGCGTGTTTCTACCTCCGGCAGCCCCAGGGAGACGAAACGCTTGACGGTTTGATCGAGCACCGTCTTGTCCAGTTTGCGACGCTCCGTGAGCAGCACCAGACGCTGCTCCCCGGTGAAGCCAGTCCGCTGCGGTATGCCCGCCAGAAAAGGCACCAGCGCCGACTTCCAGGAGCGAGGCAGTACGATGGCGCGATCGAAGCGTCCCTTGAGGCTGCGAGCAACCTGACGCCGAACGCTCAAGCCGAACTGCCCGTGCTTGACGTCCAGGGCGATTGCCTCATCGACCTCGGCCATACGCGCCAGAATCGGCTGTGACCAGGCCGGGGCCAGCACCCCGATGTGACAAAAGGGATGACGACTCTTGAGCGTCTTGAACAGGCTCTGGGCCATGACCATATCGCCGACCCAGGAAGGCCCCACTACGAGAATACGCTCCCCCGTGGGTCGATTCGAATCAGCCATTCAGCCATTCCAGATAGGCGCCCACCCCTTCCGCCACGGTCTTGAACTCGGCGTCGTAACCAACCTCTCGCAACCGCGAAATATCCGCCCGGGTATAGCTTTGATAGCGGCCCTTGAGTTCCTCCGGGAAATCGATGTACTCGATCTGGCCCTTGATCCCCCGAGTGCGGTCGTAATAGGCAATCACACTTTCGGCAATGGCCTTGAACGGCTCGGCCCGGCCGGTGCCCAGATTGAAGATGCCCGAATGCTCCGGGTGATCGAGAAACCAGAGATTGACCGCGACCGCATCGCCAACATAGACGAAATCCCGGCTCTGCATGCCAGCATCGAATCCATCCCAGGCACCGAACAGACGCGGGTTCTGCCCCTGGCTCACCTGGGTATGGTGATGAAAGGCGACACTGGCCATCTTGCCCTTGTGCTGTTCCCGTGGGCCGTAGACGTTGAAGTAGCGAAAGCCCACTACCTGGCTGGTCAGGTGGTGCCAGTGCTGGCGTACATATTGATCGAAGAGCAGCTTGGAGTAGCCGTACACATTGAGCGGCTTTTCGTATTCCGGCGCTTCGAAAAAGACATCGCTGCCGCCATAAGTGGCCGCGGAAGAGGCATAGAGCAGTGGAATACCGCGCCGCTGGCACAGGTGAAACAATACCTTGGAGTACTCGAAGTTGTTTTCGAGCATGAACTTGCCGTCCCACTCCGTCGTGTCGGAACAGGCACCTTCGTGAAAGATTGCCTCGATGGGCGGCAAACGCTCGCTGGTATCGCCGCGCAATTCAGCCTTTGCCCGACGCAGGAACTCATGCTTGTCCAGATAGTCCCCCAGGCTACAGTCGGCTAGATTGATGAACTTGGTGCCATCGGTCAGATCGTCGACCACCAGCACATTCTGATGACCTCTCGCATTGAGCGCCTTGACCAGATTGGCGCCAATGAAACCGGCACCGCCCGTCACTACGATCATGGTTCGCCCCCTTTTGTCTGTTCCGGTTCAGGTCTCGACGCGAAGCGTACCCGCGTTGGCAAGGCAGACTATATGCTTCGCCCGCCGCCGTACCATTTCTACGCCGCGCCTATAACCCCTTGGCTGCTGATTGTATACTTGACGGCTCATGAATTCATGGCCAATGGTGCTTCACCAATGACACAGTCGCCCTCCGACGTGCAAACCTTTCAGGGCCTGATTCTCGCCCTGCAGCAGTACTGGGCCGAGCAAGGCTGCGTGATCCTGCAGCCACTGGATATGGAAGTCGGTGCCGGTACCTTTCATCCGGCAACCTTCCTGCGCTCCATCGGACCCGAGAACTGGAACGCCGCCTATGTTCAACCTTCAAGGCGCCCTACCGATGGCCGCTATGGCGAGAACCCCAATCGCCTGCAGCACTACTATCAGTTTCAGGTCGTCATGAAACCCTCTCCAGAGGACTTTCAGGAACTCTACCTGGGTTCCCTGAAGCGGTTGGGCCTCGATCCGCTGACCCACGACATTCGTTTCGTCGAGGACAACTGGGAATCGCCGACCCTGGGCGCCTGGGGGTTGGGCTGGGAAATCTGGCTCAACGGCATGGAAGTCACCCAGTTCACCTACTTCCAGCAGGCCGGCGGGCTCGAATGCTATCCGGTGACCGGCGAGTTGACCTATGGCCTGGAGCGCATCGCCATGTATCTTCAGAATGTCGATAGCGTCTACGACCTGGTATGGGCCATCGCGCCGGATGGTGCTCGGGTCAGCTATGGCGACGTCTATCTGCAAAACGAGCGCGAGCAGTCTACCTACAACTTCGAACACGCCAACGTCCATGCCCTGTTTGCCCAGTTCGATCATCTCGAAGGTGAGTGCGTCAAGCTGCTCGAGGTCGGGCTACCCCTCCCCGCCTATGAGATGGTGCTCAAGGCATCGCATACCTTCAACCTGCTCGATGCACGCCACGCGATCTCGGTCACCGAGCGTCAGCGCTATATCCTGCGGGTGCGCACCCTGGCCAGGGAGGTCGCCCAGGCGTATTACCAATCACGCAAGATGGCTGGCTTTCCCATGGCCAGTGATGCTCTGCGTCGAGAGTTACTGGCTGAAGAGCCGCTTACCGAAAAGGGAGAGGTGTAAGGATGGCGTCCAATACCCTACTTGTCGAATTAGGTGTCGAGGAACTTCCTCCGGGTGCCATCGATTCTCTCTCGGATGCCTTCGCCACTCATATCGCTGATGGCTTGCGGGAGGCCGAGGTTGGCTTCGATCAGGTACGCGCCTATGCAACCCCCCGCCGCCTGGCGGTACTGATAAACGCCCTCGAGGATAAGCAGCCGGATCGGGAAATCGAGCGCCGAGGCCCAGCGCTTGGCGCCGCCTTCAAGGATGGCGAACCGACCAAGGCCGCAATGGGATTTGCCCGTTCCTGTGGTGTCGAGGTCGATCAGCTGATGCATCTCGAAACCGACAAGGGCACCTGGCTGGGCTATCGCTTCACTCAAAGCGGTGAAACGGTCAACACGCTTCTCCCGAAGATTATCACCAAGGCAGTTGCCGATCTGCCGGTGCCCAAGTACATGCGTTGGGGTGCTTCGCGAATCGAATTCTCCCGCCCGGTTCATTGGCTGGTCGTACTCTATGGCAGCGATGTCGTCGAGACCCGTGTGCTTGGCCTCGATGCCGGACGGGATACCCGTGGTCATCGTTTTCATGCCCCCGAGCCAATCGCCTTGGCCCAGGCGGAGGACTACCTGGATGCTCTGGAAGGCGCTTATGTGCTTGCTGATCGGGAACAGCGACGTGAACGCATTCGCCAACAGGTGATCGCCAAGGCAGAAGCCTTGAACGCCACAGCCGTCATCGACGAAACGCTGCTTGTGGAGGTCAGCGGTCTGGTGGAATGGCCTATAGCCTTGGCAGGCAGCTTCGATGCGCGGTTTCTCGAAGTGCCCGCCGAATGTCTTGTTTCATCGATGAAGGCCAATCAAAAGTACTTCCACCTTCTCGATGATGCCGGCAAGCTCAAGCCTGCGTTCATCACTATTGCCAACATCGACAGTCGCGATCCGCGCCAGGTCATCGAAGGTAACGAAAAGGTCATTCGCCCTCGCCTGGCGGATGCGGCCTTCTTCTATGAAGCGGATCTCGGCCGCAGCCTTGCTTCCCGTCGGGATGGCCTGGCAAGCGTGACGTTCCAGCACCAGCTTGGATCACTGGCCGACAAGAGCGAGCGCAACGAGGCGCTGGCTCGAACCATTGCTGAACGTATCGGTGGCAATAGTGAACATGCCGGACGTGCCGCCCAACTGGCCAAGTGCGATCTCGTCACGGAGATGGTGCAGGAATTTCCCGAGTTGCAGGGCATCATGGGCTATTACTATGCCCGGCATGATGGCGAACCGGATGCGGTCGCGAAGGCGCTCCAGGAGCAGTACCTGCCCCGCTTCGCCAGCGACCAGATACCGCAGACGGCCACCGGGCAAGCCTTGGCACTGGCGGATCGCCTGGATACATTGGTCGGCATCTTCGGCATCGGCCAACGCCCTAGCGGCACCAAGGACCCCTTTGCCCTGCGCCGTGCTGCCATCGCCGTGCTCAACATTCTGGTCAAGGCCGAACTCGATCTCGATCTGCGCGAACTGCTCGAACAGGCTGCGGCACAATATGAGGCGCTGCCCCATGCCGATAGCGTGGTAGATGAAGTATTCGACTATATGCTCGATCGTTTTCGGGCCTGGGCCCAGGAGGAAGGCATTGCCGTAGAGGTCTATCTGGCGGTGCGCGCTCGTCCTGTCACCCGCCCGCTGGACTTTGCCCGTCGAATGCGCGCCGTACAGGCCTTCAGCCTGCGTGAAGAAGCCACGGCCCTCGCCGCGGCCAACAAACGCGTCACTAACATTCTCGCCAAGCAGGCTCATGAGCAGGAAAGCCCGATGCAGATCGACCCAGGACTGCTTCATGAACCTGCCGAACAGGCATTGGAAAAGGCCCTGGAAGAGCGTCGTGAATTGACAGCACCACTACTCGCCGATGCTTGCTACCGAGAAGCACTAGATGCCTTGGCCGCGCTCAGGGAGCCTGTCGACGCCTTCTTTGATGACGTCATGGTCATGACGGAGGATGCCGCTGTCCGCAATAACCGCTTGGCCTTGCTGGCCAAGCTGCAAGGGCTGTTCCTCGAAGTAGCGGATATCGGTCAGCTTCAATAATCAGACCGACAGGAACGACAGCGTTTTAGGCACAAGGGGCCAGCAACCATGCTGGCCCCTTTCTTTTGAATTCCAATGCTCACTTCATGTTTCACGTGAAACATGAAGTGAGGTTTTCTCTCGATCCATGCTAGCGCACAAATAGCAAAATCGAGTTACTCTTCACCGACACTAATAGCCCTAGACTAAAATTCAGCACCTATACACAACAAGGAAGTCAAAATGATAGGAAATCCCTTGCTTGGGGTCATCGGTTTCATACTAATTGCCATAGCAGCCTACGACGCCATTCAAACCACCCTTTCTGCATCGAATTCGGGCCCACTGACCAATCGCCTCATCAACGGCATTGGGAAGATTTTTCTTAAGATTCATCGTCGCCGAAAGAGCCATGCCATGCTTAACGCCCTGGGCCCGTGGATTACGGTATTACTCATCATCTCTTGGGTAAGCCTTGTCTGGCTCGGCTGGTTCTTGCTGTTTTGCAGCGTTCCCCATGCCGTGGTCAACTCTACAACAAAGGTGATGGCAACGGTTCTTGAACGCTTTTATTTCGTCGGCTATACGATTTCAACGCTTGGTTATGGCGATTATGTCCCAGGCGATAACGCCTGGCGTTTTCTATCTACTCTAGCTGCTGTCAATGGGTTATTTCTATTCACCCTGGCGGTTACCTATATTGTTCCAGTGGTATCGGCTACGGTACAAAAACGCCAATGCGCGCTATTGATCAGCGCCATGGGCCACAGTCCTCTGCATATTATTAGAAGCACACATCATGAAGAGGCCTTTCCGGGCCTGGCGAATCAGCTCGCTACATTACAAGCTTCGATTACCACATTAGGGCAGCAGCATTTAGCCTATCCCATATTGCACTATTACCATAGCCGGCATTCGATGAGTGCGCTACCGGTTGCACTTACAAGGCTTTACCAAGCCTTGATCATCATCGAATATGCCTGCCCTCGACTGGACCCGTCCACTCGATTGCAAATTTCCACTACCTTGGATTCAATCAATCAGTTTCTAGACACACTCCACACAGCGTTTATTTATCCTGCGGAGCATGAACCCTCACTACCTGACCTCGTGCCCTATGCGGAGCTACCCTGCTTTGATAAAACTGCTGAACAGATTCATGATCACCTCAGCAGTCTGTCTCGACAAAAACTTTTGCTTTGCTATAACTGCAGAGATGGCTGGGATTGGGAAGACGTGTGGAATTCCAAAAACATTTAACTCTTGACCCACTTCCTATCTTTGGCAATTACTGGAACAAAACTTGCCTCGGTGTTTCACGTGAAACACCGAGGTAGGGGATTTTCTCTTCCCAACCGTAGAACACTCTCTTCTTATGACTACTACTGATATAAAAAAATTGATCATCCTGGATCGTGACGGAGTGATCAATGAAGACTCTGATCACTACATCAAGTCCCTGGAAGAATGGAAGCCCTACCCTAAAGCGATCGCCTTCATTGCACGCATGACCAAAGAAGGCTGGACGATTGCCGTTGCCACGAACCAATCGGGTATTGCCAGAGGCTATTTTACAGAACGCACTCTTTTACAAATACATGATGCTATGCGTTGCCAGATTGAATCTGCTGGAGGCCATATTGCACACATTGCCTATTGCCCACACGGGCCACAGGACGGGTGCAGCTGCCGTAAGCCACAACCGGGCTTGCTGGAGAAAATCCGCCTAGCACTACGCATGGAAGATCTCCGTAATGCCTGGATGGTAGGAGATAGCTTGCGTGATTTGCAGGCAGGTGCGGCTATGGGGTGCCAGTTGGCGTTGGTGCGTACCGGAAAGGGGGGCATTACTGAAGCCGGAGAACTACCAGCAGGTACCCAAGTGCATGATGACCTGGAAAAATTTGCGGACTTTTTACTTTCAGAATGACTTGCATTGTATAAGCAAGCGCCGCTTCCAAAAAAAGCCCGATCCTTGTGTGGATCGGGCTTTGGCTTATACGCAAATGTCTAAACAGGACATCATCTGTATAAATTGAGACGTTTCACGTGAAACATCAAACATCGAGATTGGCAACAAGAGCATTCTGTTCGATAAAGAAACGCCGTGGTTCAACCTCATCGCCCATCAACGTATTGAACATCATATCAGCCCCAACTGCGTCTTCGATGGTGACCCTCAGCATACGGCGTGTTTCAGGATCCATGGTGGTTTCCCATAGCTGCTCGGGATTCATCTCACCCAAGCCCTTGTAGCGCTGTATGGATAAACCGCGTTGCGCTTCAAGCATCAGCCACTCAAGCGCTTCGTAGAAGGTTCTGACAGGCTTGCTACGCTCGCCACGTGCAATGTATGCACCTTCTTCGAGTAGGCCGTCCAGCGCCTCGCCTAATGCCACCATGGCGCGGTAATCGGCACTGCGGAAGAAATCCACATCCCAGACGTAATCCGTCGTCACACCATGCGCGGTAATCGCGACACCAGGTAGATAGATACCCCGCTCGGTATCTTCATGCAACTGGAAAACATGTCGCGGACCTCCTTCGTGGGCGATAAGGGAATCCATCTCAGCTTGCAGGGATTCGATCCAGTTCTGCATGGTAACGTGGTCGGGAAGGCTGGTTTCGCTATTTAACGTAGCTGCATGCACGATCTTGCGTAATACCTCTCGTGGATACACTCGAGACAAGCGATCTATGCGCTTCATGACATCACGGTATTGGCTCACCAGAGCTTCTAACTGGCTTTCAGCAATACCCGGAGCATCCGCATTGACATACAGCCTTCCGCCATCCAGGGCTGTATTGGTCAAATAATCAATCAGCGCCTGTTCATCCTTGAGATACATTTCCTGCTTGCCGCGTTTGATCTTGTACAAGGGTGGTTGAGCGATGAAAATATGGCCTCGCTCTATCAGTTCAGGCATCTGACGGAAAAAGAACGTCAGCAGCAGGGTACGGATATGCGAGCCGTCGACATCGGCATCCGTCATGATGATGATCGAATGATAGCGCAGCTTGTCCGGATTGAATTCCTGGCGCCCGATACCACAACCTAGCGCAGTAATCAGCGTGCCGACTTCTGCGGAAGAGAGCATCTTGTCGAAGCGCGCTTTTTCCACATTAAGAATCTTTCCCTTGAGGGGCAGAATGGCTTGGGTACGACGATCACGCCCCTGCTTGGCGCTGCCGCCAGCCGAGTCTCCCTCGACCAGGTAAAGCTCGGATAGGCTAGGGTCCTTTTCCTGACAGTCGGCAAGCTTGCCAGGAAGGCCGGCAATATCCAGAGCGCCTTTTCTTCGCGTCATCTCGCGAGCCTTGCGCGCTGCTTCCCGGGCACGTGCTGCGTCTAGCATCTTGTTGACGATGGACTTGGCTTCATTTGGCCGTTCAATCAGGTAATCCGAGAACTGACGCCCTAGCTCCTGCTCCACAGCGGTCTTGACCTCCGAGGAAACGAGCTTTTCCTTGGTCTGTGACGAGAACTTGGGATCAGGCACCTTGACCGAAATAATAGCAGTTAGACCTTCTCGAGCATCGTCGCCAGACGTATTGACCTTGGCTTTCTTGAGAAGTCCTTCCACTTCGATATAGTGATTGAGAGAGCGCGTCAATGCGGCTCGAAAACCAGCCAAATGCGTCCCGCCATCGCGCTGAGGTATGTTATTGGTATAGCAGAAGATATTTTCTGCATACGTATCATTCCACTGCATTGCCACTTCCACCCCAATACCATCCCCCCGTTGGCTATTGAAATGAAAGACTGGATTAAGCGCGGTCTTGTTTGTATTGAGATGATCCACGAACGCCTTTAAACCACCTTCGTAATGGAATAACTCCTCCCGCGCACTACGCTCATCAACTAAGCGGATGGCGACGCCAGAATTCAGGAAGGAGAGTTCACGTAGCCGCTTTGCCAAAATATCGTAATGAAATTCAATATTGGCAAACGTTTCAGGCGATGGGCGAAAATGCACTCGCGTACCGCTTTTATCTGTCTGCCCTACGATGGCAAGCGGCGCCTCGGGCACACCGTGTCGATAGATCTGTTCATGCATCTCGCCGGCACGCCAGACGGTTAACTTCAACTCCTCTGAAAGCGCGTTGACCACCGATACGCCTACGCCATGAAGCCCACCAGATACCTTGTAGGAATTATCGTCAAACTTCCCCCCGGCATGCAGGACCGTCATGATGACTTCCGCCGCGGACACCCCCTCTTCAGAATGTATATCGGTAGGAATACCACGACCATTGTCACTTACAGTTACCGATTCGTCGGGATGTATAACTACCCTTATTTCACTACAGTGACCAGCCAATGCTTCGTCGATAGAGTTATCCACGAGCTCGAACACCATATGATGCAATCCGGTACCATCATCAGTATCCCCAATGTACATGCCGGGGCGTTTACGTACCGCATCTAGGCCTTTAAGAACCTTAATACTTGATGAATCGTAAGCCTGTTCGCTCATTGGCTACTCCACTTGGATGCAATCTATACTTGAACTGTCAGTTGACCATGTTTCACGTGAAACATGGTAATAGCTGTCGTTGTCTGCCATAACCCTAATAGCGACTCACGCTCGACACTTGTTGTAAATACTTGACACTGCATCCTCTCCAACCATTTACAAAAAACATGTCGATGGTGTTTATCAAGCTCGGCAGGCAAGTCATCTATCAAATAGATACAGCGTCGTCCGGTGATGGTCTCGAGCAAACGTCCTTGCGCCAACTTCAAGGCGCTTACCACCAGCTTCTGCTGCCCCCTGGAGAGTACCTCCTTGGCGGGACGTCGATCGACTCGGATGTGCAGGTCTGCTCGTTGTGGTCCTTGCTGTGTGAAACCCATTTGACGATCGCTTTCATGGCTATCAGACAGTACTTCTGAATAGGAGCGCTTATGATCCCACCCCCTGGAGTAGCGAAGCTTTAATTCAGCTTTACCTAGGGGCAACAACTCATTGAGAGTTTCTTCAAAAATAGGTGAGAAATTTCTCATATAGTCATGACGTAGAACATCGAGCTGTACACCATAATGCGCTAACTCTCTATCCCATACAGCAAGGATTTGACGATCCATTTTAGCATGTCTTAGCAGTGCATTCCGATGTTTCAAAGCCCGCCGTACCCGCCGCCAGATGTCGAAAAATTCATGTTTCACATGAAACACTCCCCAATCAAGGAACTCTCGACGGAAAGCAGGTGAGCCTTCGAGCAAACGAAATGTATCTGGATTGATCAGCTGCAGCGGGAGTGTTTCTGCTAGCTGGGCAATGCGTGTTACTGGCGCTCCAGCCAAACGAATGGTGGATTCTGATGCAGATCGTTGGCGTCGTATGCCCACAGGAAGAGGAGGATCGCCTTCTAACCGGCCATGCAGGATAAACGCATCCTCATCATGCTTTATGGCATGCTTGAGCTGCTGGGTTCGGAAGGAGCGTCCCAGGCCTAGTATATGTATACCTTCTAGCAGACTTGTCTTACCACTACCATTGTCACCAATGATAAGGTTGACACCGCCACTGGGACGTATGTCCAGCGTCTGCAGGTTACGTAGGCCTTGAAAGGTCAAGCGATCGAGAGGCATCGATAAGGCACCCCGCGATAACGTAAGCATCATGTTATCGCGGTGTAATAGGCAAGTGGCTTTTAAAGACGCATGGGCATGACGACATACTGTGCGTCACCGCCGCCTGGCTCCTCTAGAATGGCGCTGCTGTTAGGATCAGAAAGCGTCATCTGAACGCGATCCTCATCCAGAACGCTGAGCACATCGATCAAATAACCGACGTTGAAGCCAATCTCCATGGCATTACCGTCATATTCGATGGCGATGTTCTCTTCGGCCTCCTCCTGTTCAGGATTATTGGCCATCACTCGCAAATTGCCATTTTCAAGATGAAGGCGTATACCGCGATACTTCTCATTGGAAAGAATCGAGGTCCTGGACAATACCTGACGAAGTTCCGCGCGTTCCGCAATGATGGTCTTGTCGCCACCCTTGGGTATCACACGGTCATAATCCGGGAACTTGCCATCCACTAGCTTCGACGTAAACGTGTAATCGCCGGTATGCGCACGTAGGTGGTTAGCGCCCAATGTCAGTTGGACGGGTTCGTCACTACCATCGAGCAGTCGGGAAAGCTCGAGAATACCTTTACGCGGAACAATCAGTTTTTGTAGCGGCTCGACGCTGATATCCGTGGAACGCGCACAGACTGCCAGTCGATGCCCATCCGTCGCGACGCTACGAATGATGTGCTGCCCTAGCTCAAGCAACATGCCATTGAGATAATAACGAACATCCTGTTGTGCCATCGCAAAGGACGTGGCATCTATCAAGTATTTGAGGGTACCCCGGGGCAGACTGAATTCCTGATTACCTTGATCGCTTTCGATACTGGGAAACTCGGCAGCCGGGAGCGTCGACAATGTGAACCGGGAACGACCGCATCGTAGCACGACACGTCCGTCTTCCACGCTGAAGGTAATATCTGATTGTTCGGGCAGGGATTTACAGATATCCATGAGTTTACGTGCCGGAACCGTGATCGACCCTGACTCATCAACGCTCGAGGCTTCAGCACGACCAATTAATTCGACCTCGAGATCCGTACCGGTCAAGGCCACCTGCGTTTCCTGAACGTTTATAAGCACGTTGGACAGAACAGGCAGTGTTTGACGCCGCTCGACGACACCTGCAACCAATGTCAGAGGCCTCAAAAAGGCTTCTCGGGAGATTGAAAATTTCATGGTAGCTCTACTCTTCTCCTGATTGTTTCATGGCGGCAAAGGCAATGGCCGATGGAGTTGGCGTTTTCAACTGGTCAGTGAACGCAGTAAGTTCTTGTAGTCTTCGCGTATATCCGCACTCTCTTCTTGCAGCGTCTTGATTTTACGACATGCATGCAACACGGTCGTATGGTCTCGTCCACCAAAAGCATCACCAATCTCCGGCAGACTATGATTGGTCAACTCCTTGGCCAAGGCCATCGCAACCTGGCGGGGCCTTGCTACTGAACGAGAACGCCGTTTCGAGAGTAGATCGGCAATCTTGATCTTATAATATTCCGCCACGGTGCGTTGAATATTATCGACACTTACTTGTTTATCCTGAAGCGCCAACAAGTCCTTGAGAGATTCTCTGATAAAGTCCTGAGTAATCGGCTTACCCATGAAATGAGAATCGGCAATGACTTTCTTCAGTGCGCCTTCTAGTTCACGAACATTCGAACGAATCTTCTGAGCGATAAAGAAAGCGGCATCATGTGGTAGGTCGACCTTAGCCTGATCCGCCTTCTTCATCAAAATGGCAACTCGCGTTTCCAGTTCAGGTGGCTCTATCGCAACGGTCAACCCCCAACCGAAACGCGATTTTAGCCGCTCTTCAACGCCGCTTATCTCCTTGGGATAGCGATCGGAGGTCAGAATCATCTGTTGACCGCCTTCCAGCAGGGCATTGAACGTATGGAAGAACTCTTCCTGAGAGCGCTCCTTACCAGCAAAAAATTGGATATCGTCAATGAGCAAGGCGTCAACACTGCGGTAGAAACGCTTGAAATCATTGATCGCATTGAGCTGTAGCGCCTTGACCATGTCTGCCACGAAGCGTTCTGAATGAAGATAGATTACGGTGGCATTGTCCCGAAGCGATGCAAGCTGGTTACCTACCGCATGCATCAAGTGTGTCTTGCCCAAACCTACTCCGCCATACAGGAAAAGAGGGTTGTAGGCGCCACCCGGATTTTCGGAAACCTGGCGAGAAGCAGCTCGTGCCAATTGATTCGATTTACCTTCCACAAAGGTGTCGAAGGTAAAATTAGGATTAAGACCGCTTTGATGCTTGAGACTCCCTTCGACCTGCACTTGCCTGGCGCCACCTCGCCCTTCGCGTCGCTTGGCCTCATTCGACTGCTCGCTCTCACGCGCCTCGATGTGATCGGTTTTTGACGACGTATGTATCGCAGGAGCCGAGGGTTTGGCAGGGCGGTCAGCGGAGACAGGATTTCCCAATTCGCGCGTCTGCGGTTTATGAGCCACACGGCGGCTACCCACGGAAAGGGATACCTTTGGCGGTTTAGAAGGTGATAGTTCTCGTAGCAACGCATTGATACGCTTGAGATATTTATCACTCACCCAATCGCGAACGAACCGATTGGGTGCCAACAAACTCAATTCGTTGGACTCGCCATCTTCTGCCTGGAGAGGTCGAATCCAGGTATTGAATTGCTGGGAGCTCAATTCGTCTTGTAAGTGATTTAGACACTGCTGCCAAAGCGCGAGCGACACACGACCTCACTGTCCAGATTGCAAATGGGTCGATAGTGTAACTCTCAGGCCCCGAGTTATCCACACAGAGAATGCAACAATGCCTGTGGATAACCATGAGGGAAAGGAAGGCGGTTACCTACCTCAAAAGATGTGCACAAACGGTGGCTGTGTATAAAGGCTATGTTGTGCACAGGGTTTCCCACTTGTCGCTCAGAGGTTTGAAACGCTTAATCCACAACCTTTATAATAATTTAAGCTATTGTAAAAAAAGAATAATTTATGCTTATCAACAAATATTATGCACATCATTAATAACAGCATCAGTAAATAAATATCTATATTGATGTTATATCGGTTGGAAGCGCTAATCTCATGCACAAAAATGATTCGTTCGATAAACCCTGACAAGAACATCACCGACAAACCCTCGCGTTCCATCTTCGTCGTGGGCAAGCCACGGAAAAATTGCACAAAGCGCATGAATTCACTAGAATCCTCGCTCTTGAAAAAATCCGCCTGAGCGGCTTCTTGCCACGTTCAGGCAAACTTATGACTACCAGTTCACTCAATTACGTGGGAAGCAGCTGATATGAAACGTACTTTTCAACCAAGCGTGCTCAAGCGCAAACGCGTACATGGCTTTCGTGCACGTATGGCCACCAAGAATGGGCGTCAAGTACTGGCCCGTCGTCGCGCCAAGGGTCGTAAGCGCCTGAGCGCCTGAGCGCCGGCCTTTACGCATGTCTGGTCAGACATTTCCTCGAGCGCTGCGTCTTTTAACCGCTGGGGATTATCGACATGTCTTCAACGACGCTGAGTACAAGATTCATGGCAAAGGGCTGCTTGCATTAGCCCGTAACAATTCGCTGGGTCATATCCGAGTAGGCCTTGTATTCAGCAAGAAAAATGTTCGACGCGCTGTTGATCGCAATCGTCTAAAGCGTTTTGTCCGTGAGTCTATCCGCCTTCAGCAGCACCGTCTTCCGTCGGTGGATGTGGTGTTACTAGCTCGACGCGGCGTCAATGATCTAGACAACGCTACGGTACAGCGTCAGCTCCACGGCATGTGGCGGCGCTTGGAAAAAGAAGCACATCGACGCTCAAGCGCCATTTCGCTGTAATGTCGAGACAGACTAGCGCTTTGCCATGCACAACACCTCGCATAGTGGTGCCTGACTCAGACTGACAGCGCCTGGCATGTGCCTCCACCCTATTTGGGCAGACCCCTCATGGATGTAAAACGACTACTTTTGCTGATTCCACTCGCGGTTCTTGCCTACCTGTTGGTTGTTCAGTGGAATCAGGATTACGGCCAGCTCGGTGAACAGCCTAGTTCGCCAACCGTCAGTGACTCACAGCGTGGTGACCCCTCCGGGAATGGTGCCCAGAGTCAAGAGGGCCTGGCTGCCCCTACCACCAATGCTGATGCGCCCGCCGATAACGCCATGCCGGAAAATACTGCTGCGAACAACCGTAGAAGTCTGGTCAGCGTCACCACCGATGTGCTTGATGTGCGTATCGACCCGCAGGGCGGTGATATCGTTTACGCGGCACTACTCGATCACCAGTACAGCCTGAATTCAGAGCAGCCCTTCGTTCTGTTGTCGGACAACAATATGCGCAGCTATGTTGCCAAGTCCGGACTACAGCTGGAAGGCAATGCGGGGCGTATCAACTTTACACCCGAAAAAACGTCCTATCGGCTTGATCAGGAAGACGAGTCGCTGAGCGTCGACATGACCGCTACGGTCAATGGTGTCGAGGTGATCAAGCGCTTCACCTTCCATCAGGACAGTTATGCGGTGGACGTGTCCTATCATCTGGTGAATGGCAGTGACGCCCCGGTGACCGCGCGTTTCATTGGTCAATTGGCACGGGACGGAAGCCCCGATCCTTCCTCGGGTGGTGGTGTCGGCATGAGCTCCTACCTGGGCGCCGCCTACTCATCGCCGGACAACCATTACGAAAAGATCGACTTCGACGACATACAGGAAGGCGCGTTCAAGAATCGCGATGTGGAAGGGGGCTGGGTTGCCATGATCCAGCACTACTTCACTTCCGCCTGGGCGCCGCTGCAGAATCAGCAAAATCTTTATTACGCCACTACCGATTCGAAAGGACGGAATGTCGCGGCTTTTGCAGGCCCGACCGAGAGCATTTCCCCCGGAGGAGAAGCCAATCTCGAGGCCACACTGTACATGGGCCCCAAAATTCAGGAACGCCTGGAGGCTGTAGCGCCTTACCTGGAGTTGACGGTGGACTTCGGCTGGCTTTGGTTCCTGGCCAACCCCTTGTTCTGGCTGCTCGACAAGATTCATGGCCTTCTTGGCAACTGGGGCTGGTCGATCGTGATGTTGACGGTGATCGTCAAGATCGTGTTGTTCCCACTCTCGGCAACCGCCTACAAATCGATGGCGAAGATGCGCAAGCTCGGCCCCGAGATGCAGCGTATCAAGGAGCAGTACGGCAGCGATCGCCAGAAGATGTCCCAGGAGATGATGAAGTTTTACCAGAAGGAAAAGATCAATCCTCTAGGGGGCTGCCTGCCAATTCTGATCCAGATGCCGGTGTTCATCGCCCTGTACTGGATGCTGATGGAGTCCGTGGAGCTGCGCCATGCACCCTTCATACTGTGGATTCATGACCTATCGATGAAGGACCCCTATTTCGTGCTGCCTATCCTGATGGGTATCTCGATGTTCGTTCAACAACTGCTCAACCCGACACCTCCGGACCCCATGCAGGCCAAGATCATGAAGATGCTACCGATCATCTTCACCTTCTTCTTCCTGTGGTTCCCCGCGGGCCTGGTAATCTACTGGATCGTCAACAACACGATCTCGATCATTCAGCAGTGGATCATCACACGCAAGATCGAGAGCGATCCTTCGACGGGTAAAAGCACACCAGCGAAGTAAGCACTCACTTTCATTCAGCCAGCCCTCGTTATATCGTGAGGGCTGGTATTTTTTACTCCCCGCATACCATCCTTCGCTTTTCTCTCAAAGGTCATCCCATGGGTGATAGCCTGCTTTATACACAGGACACCATCGCCGCCTTGGCAACCCCCTCTGGACGTGGCGGTGTCGGCATCATTCGCCTCTCAGGCCCTGCCTGTACCACTATTGCCGAAAAGATGCTGGGTGGGCTCCCCGAACCGCGTCACGCCTGCTACGGGCCGTTCATGGCGGATGAGAGGCGCCCTCTCGATGAAGGCATCGCGCTGTACTTCCCAGGGCCGCACTCCTTCACTGGCGAAGACGTACTCGAGCTGCAGGGCCATGGCGGGCCGGTGATCATGGATCTATTGCTGGCTCGCTGCGTCGAGCTTGGCGCCAGGCTCGCTCGCCCTGGGGAGTTCTCCGAGCGCGCCTTTCTCAACGACAAGCTCGATCTGGCTCAGGCCGAGGCGATTGCCGATCTGATCGATGCCAATTCCCAGGCAGCGGCAGAGAATGCGCTGCGCTCGCTGCAAGGGGAGTTTTCTCGGCGAGTGGAAGCACTCGTGGAGCAATTGATACAGCTGCGCCTTTATGTCGAGGCGGCCATCGACTTCCCCGATGAAGAGATTGATTTTCTTGCCGACGGCAAAGTCGCCGCACGTTTGGCAAGCATTCAATCCGCTTTGAAAGACGTGTGCAACGCCGCAAGCCAGGGTGCATTGATCCGGGAAGGGATGAGTGTGGTGATCGCGGGGCGCCCCAACGCCGGCAAATCAAGCCTGCTCAACGCCCTGACCGAGCAGGATACCGCCATTGTCACCGCCGTCGAAGGTACGACCCGGGATGTACTGCGTGAACACATTCACCTTGATGGCATGCCACTGCACATCATCGATACGGCGGGCCTTCGTGATACCCCGGATGCAGTAGAGCAGATTGGCGTCGCTCGCGCCTGGGCCGAGATCGAAAAAGCGGATCGTGTGCTATTGCTGGTGGATGCCGCCACCACCGAGGCATTGGATCCCATGGTGATATGGCCTGAATTCGTTGCACGCCTGCCTGACCCCGGACGCCTGACATTGATTCGCAACAAGATCGATACCAGTCATGAACCCGCGGGCCTCGATGACACCACCACGCCACCGACATTGCGGCTGTCGGCCAAGACTGGGGCGGGAATGGAGAGCTTGAAAGAACACCTGAAAACCATCATGGGTTACAGCGCCACAACGGAAGGGCGCTTCTCCGCGCGACGTCGTCATCTGGATGCCTTGAAACGTGCGGAGTCAGCGCTTACTAACGGTTCAGCACAGCTACGGGGCCATGGCGCAGGCGAACTCCTCGCTGAAGATCTGCGCGAGGCGCAGCAGGCACTGGGCGAAATCACCGGCGAATTCAGTGCCGACGATCTACTCGGCAAGATCTTCGGGGAATTCTGCATCGGGAAGTGAAACGCTCAAAAGGCAGTGGCCAAATTCACTATGCCACTACATTTTTCGCAGATTTTTGCACTCCATGGGTGCTTCAGAAAATTCGTAAAATATTGTTTTAAAAGAATTTAATACACTCTGCATCATAAATGGTTTATTCGCCTACCCACCAGAAACCCCTGTGCCGGGCTTCGTCGCCCAAGCAGGCCACCACACGCTGCATGGCGTTTTCGATCTGCTGATCAAGCCCCCAGGGAGGATTGAACAGCAGTAGGCCACTGCCATACATGCCGTGTTCCTTTTGGGGTGAGTGTAACCTCAATTCGCTGCACCAAAGCTTGCGTAGCCCTGCTTGCCTGACGTCATCAAGCAGGCCCTGATGCCTGCCAGCCGGCAGCAGCGGGTACCATATCAGCACCACGGCATGTCGCGCCTTGCGTGCTACGAAGGCTAGCGTCTCGGCGACCTCTGCGTATTCCTGCTTGCGCTCATAGCTGGGATCGATCAGCACACAGAGTCTCGGTGTGGCCACTGGCAGCATGCGTTGCAGGCCAACGAGGCCATCGCCATGATGACGATATGCATCATGGGGCAGTGGCTGTGCCTCTAGGTGTTGCTGCTCCCCTGGATGAAGCTCGAATAGATGCAGCTTGTCTTCATGGCGTAATCCCTGGGCTAGCCACCAGGGGGACCCAGGGTAATGCGTCAGTTGCCTGGCGTTGGCACCTTGCGCCCTGGATAGCTCGCTTAGCCATTCCCCTACCAGGCCTTCATCGCTGCCCTTGTTGCCAATCAGTGCCGCGCGTTCTCGCCATAATGGCAAAACCCCTTTTTCGTGCTCCTTGAGTCTTTGGGACTCGGGATCTGCCAGGGGGTAAAAGCCACGTCCTGCATGAGTATCTACATACGTAACTGATGATTTTTTACGTAACAGATTACGCTGCACGGCAAACATGGCCAAATGCTTGTGAACGTCTGCAAAATTACCTGCATGATAGGCGTGTTGATATGAAAGCATCGGCCGGGTTCCAAAAATAAAAAGCCCGTCGCAATAGGCGACGGGCCAAGCTTTACACAGACACGCGGCAAGTAGCCACGGATGCCATTACTGCTGGGTGGGCACCAGGGTAATTTCGACACGACGATTCTGGGCTCGCCCTTGTTCATTTGCATTGCTTGCGATGGGCTGATTCTCACCATAGCCAACGATATTGAGGCGCTGGCTTGCAACCCCACCCTGCGTCAGATAGCTGCCGACAGCCTGGGCACGACGCTGAGAAAGACGTTGATTGTAGTCCTCGGCACCACTGCTATCGGTATGCCCCGCCACGGTGATACGGGTTTCGGGATATTCACGCATTACCGAGGAGGCATCATTGAGCGCCTGTCGCGCCGAAGAAGTGAGTTCGCTGGAGTCGAAACCGAAGGTAACGCTGTTGGGCATGTTGAGGACGATGTTGTTCCCCTGTCGATCGACGTCGATCCCGGTACCTTGCAGCCGATCCCGTAATTGCGCTTCCTGACGGTCCATGTAGTAGCCAATCCCACCGCCGGCAGCAGCGCCTGCCGCGGCACCGATCAAGGCACGATCACGTCGACTGGAGCTTCCATCGCCACTCAAGGCACCTGCTACTGCACCCACGGCGGCGCCAATGCCCGCGCCAGTGGTCGCCTTGGCACGCTGGGTCTCACCGCTTTGAGGATTGGTCGTCGTGCACCCGGTAACGGCAATGGCAGCCGCCAGGGGCAACGCCAGCCAGAATTGCTTAGCCATTTCTTATAGAACTCCTTTGCGTTCGTTAACAGCGAATCATCTCCACGCTTGTCTTCAGCCATCGCTTATCAAGGCGAGAAGATCATTCAAGAATAACAGACCTTGGGGTGAGGCCTGTAGGTAAATAGAATCCTCCATAAGCAATCCTTTTTTACGAGCTAATGCTAATTTTTTCTCGAGTTCATTCAATGGGCGACCGCTTGTTCGACGCCATTCGTCAAAAGAGACGCCCTCAATCAAGCGTAACGCATTCATTGCGAACTCAAGAGGCAAAGCAGCAGCATCAACACGCTGACTACCCGCCAAGAACCCTCTGGGATCATGCTGGCGACGCAGATAAGCGTCCGGCTGACGGCTTTTCCAGTAGCGCTCGACCCTCAGTTCACCGTCCTCCAACCAACGGCTCAGCTTGCCGTGAGCGCCTGCGCCAATACCGATATAGTCGCCAAACTGCCAGTAATTGAGATTATGCCGAGAGCGTCGTCCAGAACGAGCATAGGCGGATATTTCATAGCGCTTCAGGCCCGCCGCTTCAAGTCGGGCATGACCTGCATCTTGAATATCCCAAAGGGCCTCGTCTCCCGGCAAGGCAGGCGGATGGGAATAGAATTCGGTATTAGGCTCCAGCGTCAGCTGATACCAGGAAAGATGTTCGGGGCTTAGTGACAATGCCTGGTCGATATCATCCAGCGCTAACGCCACATCCTGCTGAGGCAGGCCATGCATCAAATCCAGGTTCAGGTTGTCAAAGCCTGCACGTCGCGCACTAGTGACGGCATGATGTGCCTGTTCACCGTCATGAATGCGACCAAGCGCCTTCAATTGCTCAGGCTGAAAACTCTGTATACCGATCGACAGACGGTTGATACCACTATCCCGGTATCCGGCAAAACGCCCCTGCTCCAGGGTGCCTGGATTGGCTTCAAGGGTAATCTCGCAACCGGGAGCAAGCTCAAAGCGCTGTGCTATTCCCTTGGTCAACGTGTGGTAGAAATCAGGCGACATCAGACTGGGAGTCCCACCGCCAATGAATACACTGACCAGTTCACGCGAGCCGGCTCGTATCACTTCCTGTTCAAGATCCGCTAGCAGTGCTGCCAGATAGGCCTGCTCGGGTAATTCCTGAGTAGAGTCAATTCCATGAGAATTGAAATCACAATAGGGGCATTTACGTACACACCAAGGGACATGCACATAAAGAGCAAGAGGAGGCAGTTCCAGCATCAACGTAACTGCTCGATGAGCCTTTGAAGGGCACGTCCGCGATGGCTCAGTCGATTCTTTTCCTGAGCGCTGAGCTCGGCAACACTCATGGCTTTTTCGGGAATCCAGAACAGGGAATCGTACCCGAAGCCACCTTTTCCTCTCGGCCGAGCAAGTATTTCCCCTTCCCAACTGGCCTGCACGATAAGGGGCACGGGATCCTCGATACTGCGCAGCAGTGTCAGCACACACCAGTAACGCGCCGTTCGCTGCCCCTCGGGAACCTGATGCATCGCGTCAAGCAGCTTGCGGTTATTGTCATCGTCGGAACTGCCTTCCCCTGCGTAGCGCGCAGAAAGAACCCCCGGAGCGCCCTGCAAGGCATCGACTTCCAGTCCGGAGTCATCGGCTAACGCAGGTAATCCGCTGACGCGACAAGCTTCCCTTGCCTTGAGCAGAGCATTTTCGACGAAGGTTGATCCTGTCTCTTCGACGTCAATCGACGCGAATTGTTTTTGCGGGCACAGAGCGATGCCTAAAGGTTTGAATAGTGTATTGAATTCCTTGAATTTTCCTGAATTGTTGCTGGCCAATACTATTGTCTGACTGAGGCTCACTAAGGCGACTCCCAAGAATACTAATGCATTTTAAAGACTCAACGCTTGCCAGAATAGTTACCTAGAGAAAGGGCATGACGCTAGTTTATTTCAGGAATTGAGGCAGAATTTGGGAAAAAGTATTAAAAAACTAATTGAAAAAAAACTAAATCTTACTAGATAAAAATTACTACAAGCCTGTTTTTATTAGAGGTAGTAAACCTTCTCATAACAACAGAATCGCGAGGAAAAATGTAACCTTATGGTTTATAAGTTTTTTTATGAAATTGAATAAAAAATCTATATTAATAGCCAAATAGAATAAACATATTTTGTAACTTAACTTTACAAAATGGCAGAAGAAGGTAACCTTACCTCAACCTGAGTAATCTGGGTGGAAGCACACGAACGCCCTACGACACAAGACCATACTTCTGGAGCAGGACCATGGAACATGAGAACTCATTAATCCTTCTAGTAACTGACTGTAACCCTCAGTCTCAGCTCTTCATGGATTACATTGCTGAGCAGCTTGACTGTCAGATCACTGCCGTCAGCCCCCATGACTCGGTAGATAATCTCGAAAGCGAGAGTATTCTGGTACTGCTCGACGCGGATCACGTCGATGAGAGCAGCATGCAACAGTGGCACGGCCGCTCCGCCGAGCGTAAGTCCATGATTCTTGCCGCCTTCAATCTACGCGACGAAGATCATGCTGCGGACGTGCTCGCATCACTTCATTTACAGGGCGTATTTTATCGTCGCGATAGCCTGCAGCTTATCTGCAAGGGTATAGGCGCGTTACTCGAAGGCGACTTGTGGATGTCGCGCTCGTTGATGACTCGGTTGATCGAGTTCTACCGCCGGCAGCAGCTCAATGCTTACCGGCCAGTCTGTGGGCTCACTCACCGCGAACTCGAAATCATCGGTCTGCTGGGTTCTGGGGCATCCAATACCGAGATTGCCGACAAGCTGTTCGTTAGTGAACATACGGTGAAGTCGCACCTTTACAATATCTTTCGCAAGATCAAGGTACACAACCGTATCCAGGCCATGAACTGGGCGCGTCAAAATCTGGGTGCTCCGCCTCCTACTCACCAGAAGGCTTCAAGGCGCTGAAGCAAGTCGTGTTGTGGGAAACGGGCGTAGTTACTGATGTGCTGATGTTGTCCAGAACAGTTCTAGACAACATCCCTTTTATCGATGCGACCGATTCGACGACGAATACGGACGCATCAGCTTTTGTAAGCAATGTAGACAAAAGTGGGTTGTGTCCAGCGATTCACCGCTCTTTCAATTCAGGCGAAGCTGTTCCTGAATCAGTTCCACGAGCCTCAGATTGGCATCGTCGGCAGTGGTGTCCAGGTGAATCAGATGCCGTCGTTCGTCATCGTCGAAGGGTTCGAACTCGGCG
The DNA here is from genome assembly GCF_947493865.1 of uncultured Halomonas sp. Lineage (GTDB taxonomy): Bacteria > Pseudomonadota > Gammaproteobacteria > Pseudomonadales > Halomonadaceae > Modicisalibacter. Next base: position 108,048 of record NZ_CANLTC010000005.1, on the reverse strand, counting down.
AGCTGGCGTTCGAGTACCGCCAGGCTTGCTTCGGAAGGATCTCCACCGCGTCGGGCACGCTTTTCGATGCGTCGCTCAAGCGTTGCCTTATCCGCCTCGAAACTGATCAACAGTACCGGAAGCCCGCGGCCTTCTGCCTGATGACGTAACAATTCGCGTTGCTCGCGCTTGAGACAGGTGGCATCGATGCATACCGGACGCCCGGCCTCGAGCAGTACACCCGTCAAACGCGCCAGCTGTGCATAGGTTCGATCGGTGGCCTCCGGAGTATAGATATCCACACCCTGCTTGTTGGTATCCGCCTCAGGCCCGAAGCCAAACAACCGCTTACGCTCCACATCCGAGCGCAAGCGCACATTGCCCAGCCGACACACCACTTCTGCCGTAAAACGACTCTTGCCGCTCCCCGAAACGCCGACGCCAATCAACAGATAGGGGAAGTCGAACTCGGCATAGCGAGCTGCCAGTTCGATATGCTGCCGATAGGAAGCCATGATCGCGGGTCGATCGGAGGGATGTAGCTCAGGCTGGTGATAACGCAGTATCGCCACCTTGGCACGCACCAGGGCACGATAGAACTTGTAGAAGGGCAATAGTCGGGTCAAGCCATGATCGCCAGAGAGTTCCAGATAGCGATTGAGTGCATGATGAGCGAAGCTTTCTTCGCCTCGTGCTTCAAGGTCCATGAGCAAAAAGGCGAGATCGCCACCCACGTCGTTCCAACGTAGTTCATCGTTGAACTCGATGCCATCAAACATCAAGGCGCGTCCTTGATGCTGTACAGCATTGCCCAGGTGCACATCACCATGGGTCTCGCGTACATAGCCATTTTGCCGGCGGTGCTGAATCTCATCGGCAAGACGCTCGAGGGCTTCCTGGCTCCAGCTGTGTAAAAACGCCAGGCGCTGACGATCCTGCTCATCCTCCAGACACGGCGCAATCAATGTGAATTCCCGCTCGAGGATACGTGTTAGGGCAGCAGGCGTACCGAAGTCGCTTTGTTGCGGTACGCGCTCTGCCTGCTCGTGGAAAACGACCAGCTGATCGATCAAGTCGTCGAGCAGTTCCAGGGAAAGCTCACCGCTTGCTTGCAGGGTGCTGAACAGGTGTCGGTTGCTGAATTGTCGCATCTTCACCGCATACTCGAAGGGTGCTGATGCATCGTTGACCCGGGGCGAATCGGGAGTCCCGGAAATCGGCACCGCCTCGAGATACAGTGACGGCGCCAGTCGCCGATTGAGGCGCACTTCCTGTTCACAGAAATGCTGGCGCCTGTCCAGGGTGGAAAAGTCCAGAAAGCTGCCAAATGCCAGCGGCTTCTTGAGCTTGTAGGCAAACTCGCCGGTCAGAACGATCCAGGAAACATGCGTCTCGAGAATTTCGATGGACGCCACCGGATGGTCGTAGCAACCGGCATCAAAGAGTGCCTTGATCAGGGCCTGGCTCACAGTTCTCTCCCGGCGATGTTCGAATCCGTTTACAACGCAATCGTTTGTGCAGGATTACGCCTTGCGCGTCAACTTGGGAAATACACGTTCCGAGGCATCGAGGGTATGTTGAATATCCTCCGGCGTATGCGCACTGGACATGAAGCCCGCTTCATAAGCGGAGGGCGCAAGATAGACCCCCTCATCGAGCATTCCTGTAAAGAATTTGCGAAACACATTCATGTCGCAGGCGGTGGTCTGCACGAAGTTGTCGACCCGGGATTGCCCGGTGAAAAACAGCCCGAACATCCCCCCGGCTCCTTGTGAAAGCATTTCCACACCCGCGGCATGGGCACGCTCCTTGAGGCCATCGCAAAGAGTTGTGACGCGCTGGGTCAGTGCCTCGTGAAATCCGGGTTGGCGAATCTTGTTCAACAAGGTGACACCCGCCGCCATGGCCAATGGATTGCCGGCCAAGGTACCCGCTTGATACACCGGACCCAGAGGCGAAATATGCTCCATAATCTCGCGCTTGCCGCCGAAGGCACCCACCGGCATGCCACCGCCGACGATCTTGCCCAGACAGGTCAGATCCGGGATCACACCGTAATGGGCTTGCGCGCCACCAAGGGCGACACGGAAACCAGTCATCACCTCATCGAAGATGAGCACGCTCTGATGACGGTCGCAGACCGAACGCAGGGTTTCGAGAAATTCCGGGTGAGCAGGAATACAGTTCATGTTGCCTGCCACCGGCTCGACGATGATGCAGGCGATCTGATCCCCGATCTCGTGAAAACACTCCTGCACCGCGTCGCTATCGTTGTAGGACAGGGTGATGGTGTGCTCGGCAAGCGAGGCGGGCACACCCGGCGAGCTTGGCTCGCCATGGGTCAGTGCGCCGGAGCCAGCCTTGACCAGCAGTGAATCGGAATGGCCATGGTAGTTGCCCTCGAACTTGACGATCTTGTCGCGGCCGGTGAAGCCGCGCGCCAGGCGAATGGCGGACATGGTCGCTTCGGTGCCGGAGTTGACCATGCGCACCATTTCCATCGAGGGAATGATCTCGCAGATCAGATCCGCCATGGTGGTTTCGATGGCCGTCGGGGTGCCGAAGGATAGACCCGAATCCAGACGTTCGCGCACCGCACTCAGAACATCCGGGTCCGCGTGCCCGGTGATCATTGGCCCCCAGGAACCGACGTAGTCGATATAGCGCTTGCCTTCGACATCAAATAGATAAGCCCCATGAGCGCGCTCGATGAATACTGGCGGACGATCCATGCCCTTGAAGGCGCGCACCGGTGAATTGACGCCTCCAGGGATACGACGGCAGGCCTGTTCGAAAAGCTGAGCAGAAGTTGTCATGTAACACCCCTTGCCAAATTGTGGATAACATGTTGGATAGATTGGATAAATGCTGGGTACGGCCTGTGGATAACTTTTCGTTTACTATGCATCGTTCCACGCGTTCAATATGCATGTGCTGACTTTTGAACCAATGCCCAAAGGGTAACATTGACAGGTCGACGACCTCATATAATTCAGGATATGGGGCTATTCATTCACGCCGCCGGGGCAATATCTGGCCATCCCCCGGTTGCCAGCCACGACTCAGGCTTTCCCAGGTAAAGCGCTGGGCTTGTTCGCAGGCGCTCACCAATCGTTCGCCGACCGCCAACCGTGCCGCCAGTGCCGCTGCCAAGGTGCAGCCAGAGCCATGATAGCGCCCTGACAACCGAGGCCAGCGCCACTGGCGACTGGTCTCCGGAGTGTGCAGGGTATGCACCACTTCGTCGGCCGGGGTTCCCGCAGGCGGCTCGTCCGTTCCGGTAACCAATAACGCCTGACACCCAAGAGTCATCAGGGACACCACCCGCTCGACATCATCCTGGCCCGATGCCAAACGCGCCAATTCCTGTCGATTCGGCGTCAGGATATCCACCAGAGGCAACAGGCGCCGGCGAAACTCGTCGATCAGGAGGCCTGTGGATAACTCGGCGCCACCGCCTGCCTTGAACACGGGATCCACCACCACTGGAGTCCCGGAGCAGGCGCGCAGGATATCCTCGATCACTTCGAGAAGTGCCACATCCGCGACCAACCCGATCTTGATCGCCGCTATCTCGAATTCATCGAGCAGAGCCCAGGCCATGTCCCGGACAGCATCGACGCTGCAGGGCATGACCTGTAACACATCATGGGTCGTCTGCACGGTGAGGGCAGTGGGTACCGTCACTGCCCATGCGCCGTTGGCAGCAATGGCTTCACTATCGGCGATCAGACCAGCACCACCGGTTGGATCGTGACCCGCCATCACCAGCACCACGGGAAGTTTGGCGTCCACCATCAAAAGGGCTTCACTATCGCCAGAATGACGATCGCAATCAGTGCAAGCACCGGAGCCTCATTGAAAAAACGGAAGAACTTTTCGCTCTTGTGACAGGTCGCGCTGGTCAAGCGTTTCATGTAGATCAGGCACAAATGGTGATAAACCACCAGCAACACCACCAGCAGCAGCTTGACGTGCATCCAGCCGGCGCCGAGATAGGCAGGCGCCAGCCACAGTAGCCAGCCCCCCAGTAGAATGACCGCAAGCATCGAAGGCGTCATGATACCGCGATACAGCTTGCGCTCCATGACCTTGAAGTAATCGATGGCCTGGGTATCACCCTTGTCCCGGGCCATTGCGTGATAGACGAACAGGCGCGGCAGATAGAACATGGCGGCAAACCAGGTGACTACTGCCATCAGATGAAATGCCTTTACCCACAGATACATGCCGCTCCTTGTAACGACTCACAGTGTCGTATTCATGACTTGTAACGATAGTAACTCTCGATGGTGTCCCGGGTAATGATACCGGAAATACGCTGTATCGTCGGCGCCGTAATATGCTGGACGTAGAGTGCATCCACCCCATACTCATTCAGTCGTTCGAAGGCTTCATTCAAGGTTGCCTGCCGATGGATGGGTGCAAGATCGAGGCGCTGCCCGGGTATATCGAGCAGATCGAAGTTCTCCTGTTCCGCGTGTGCCTCGTCCAGCATGGCATTGGCCAGATCCGCGGCCTTCAAGGCAAAGGGGATTTTTCCCTCATCGGATCGCGTGACTATCAGCCAGACCGGCTCGGCATCCAATAGCGCCTGGGCTTGATCGCGAGTGACCTTGCGTTCGGTTTTCTGCACCCGAGGCTCCATCGCGGCGGGCACTGCCACCCGGGACAAAGCCTGGCGCAAGGGATGCTGCAATAGATGCATGCCATTGTGTGTCTGGGTCATGAAGAATCCCCGACAGCGGCATATCTGTCGGGCGGTGAGTCCGGCCACAACCACGCTGAGCATGCCCGGCAGGATGATATTGGGATTGTGAGTCAATTCGAGCAGCGCCATCAGCGCCGCCAGCGGTGCCTGTAGCACGGCCCCCATCATCGCCGCCATGCCCAGCATGGCGTACAAGCCGGGTTCGGAAGCGAGCGTCGGCATCAGCACAGCGCCGACCATGCCACACAGTGCGCCGATGGCAGCGCCAACAACCAATACTGGCCCGATGATACTGACAGGAATACCGCAGGCCACGGTTATTGCCGTCAGCAGCAGTTTACCGATGGCTACCGCTATCAGTACGTCGATGGGCAGCGTCGTGGTCAATGTCAATTCCAGAGTGTCGTACCCCATGCCTTGCACCTGGGGATACCACCAGGCCACGCCTCCAACGAGCAGACCGACCAGAAGGAAACGCAGCCACTTGGGTATAAATTGCAAACGCTCTCCGCCATGAGCCACACGCACGAACAGTCCCGCCAGCAACCCTACGATCAGTCCACTTGCCACGATCCAGGGCAGATCGGTCAGCGATTGAAGATGCAGGCTGGGAATATTGAAGGCCGGGTCCGGGCCGTATACCAACTGCGCTACCACGGCCCCCATGCTCGAAGCCAGAATCACCGGGATGAAACCGATGATGGTGTACTCCATCACCACGACTTCCATGGCAAAAATGACACCGGCAATCGGTGTGTTGAAGGAGGCGGCGATACCCGCTGCAGTGCCACAAGCGACTAGTACGCGCATGCTATTGTGCGGCAAGCGCAGTCGCTGACCGATGCCGCAGGCCGCTGCCGCCCCGAGGTGAATGGCGACCCCTTCACGGCCCGCCGATAGGCCACCGAGCACCGAGACCAGGCCTACCCACCATTGCGTCAGCCAGTTACGCAGGGGAAAGTTGCCTTGATGATAGGTCAGGCGTTCGATGACATGACCCACGCCTATCTTTCGCGCCGCCGGTGGCTGGCGCCACATCCAGAGACCAATCAACGCCACGGCCAGCAGGGGCAAGGCGCTACGCTCCAAAGCAGGTAAAGCCCCGAAGGCTTCGTAGTCGCCATTCGGCATGAAGGCCAGGCCTCCCAGACTCAGCAGCAGGCGAAACGACACCATCAATACGCCCGTGGTCAATCCTGTAACAACCCCCAGCACGCACAACTGCGGAAGCGCGTCGACGCTGGCCAGACGTCGGCGAAATGTTTCAAGACTAAATCTGGAAAACGAGAAACGGGGCAAGTGAGTGTCCTTGTACCGGTACGGCAACACGGCGTCTTTGCACGACGAGCATATCCTGTTAGGAATGCCTAGACTCTTATGTATCATATTTAACGTGCAGCGTCTTAATGGCAATCGCGCTGCTTCAAAGCCTTCAACAAATAGGAAGCTCATCGTGATCAAGGTCGGTATCGTCGGCGGCACCGGGTATACGGGGGTAGAGCTCCTGCGTCTGCTGGCACAGCATCCAGAAGTGAACGTCGATGTCATCACTTCTCGCTCGGAAGAGGGAATGGGCGTCAGCGAGCTCTATCCCAATCTGCGCGGCCATTATGATCATCTTGCGTTCAGCGCCCCGGATGCCGAACGCCTGGGAGCCTGTGACGCGGTATTCTTTGCCACGCCCCACGGCGTTGCCCATGCCCTGGCGGGCGAGCTGCTCGAGCATGGCACCCGGGTGATCGATCTGTCGGCGGATTTTCGTCTCGCGGATGCAGACGAATGGGCGCGCTGGTACGGCCAGCCTCACGGCGCTCCGGAACTGCTCGACGAAGCGGTTTATGGGCTGCCCGAAGTCAATCGCGAAGCGATTCGCCAGGCGCGGCTGGTTGCCGTTCCGGGTTGCTATCCTACTGCCGTGCAACTGGGCTTATTGCCTTTGCTCGAAAACGGTCTGATCGATGTCGCGCACATGATTGCGGATTGCAAATCCGGTGTTACCGGCGCGGGTCGTGGTGCCAAGGTACCCTCACTATTGGCGGAAGCCAGCGAGTCGATGAAGGCCTACGGCGCCTCGGGTCACCGTCATCTCCCGGAAATACGGCAAGGGTTGGTACGCGCCGCGGGTGGCCCGATCGGGTTGACCTTCGTTCCACATCTGACACCCATGATTCGAGGCATTCACGCCACGCTTTACGCTCGCCTGACCGGCGATATGAACGATCTCCAGGCGCTGTTCGAAAAACGCTTCGCCGACGAGCCGGCAGTGGATGTCATGCCTGCCGGCAGCCATCCCGAAACCCGCAGCGTGAAGGGAGCCAATCTTTGTCGTCTGGCAGTTCACCGGCCAGAGGATGGCGATACCGTGGTGGTGTTGTCGGTGATCGACAACCTGGTCAAAGGAGCTTCGGGACAGGCAATACAGAATCTCAATCTGATGTTCGGTTTCGACGAAATGATGGGTATGCAGGCACCGGCGCTATTGCCCTAGGCCTTGTCCGAAAAGTACCTGCGCTCGTCTATACGGCGTTAAAAACTGGCTCAAGATACTCATTTACAACAGTAAACTCCGTTCTTTCGCCAATTTTTGCCTTGTCTAGATGTCGCTCGCTGACTTTTCAGACGAAGCCCTAGATTCATGCTGCTTCTGTTTCCCGGCAAAGTTGACCCTTTTACTAGGGTTTAGGGATAATGACGCTGATTGCACATTCAATTTATCGGAGGCTTTTATATGAGTGGTGTTGCATCTTTCGCTCCCACGCCGTTGCTGCTCACTGATGCCGCCGTACGTCGTTTACGCGCCCTGGCCACCGAGGAAGACAACGCGGCCCTCAAGCTGCGCGTGTTCGTCACCGGCGGTGGCTGCTCGGGATTCCAGTATGGATTCGATTTCGCCGAACAAACCGCCGACGACACATTGATCGAGATCGACGATGTCGGCATGGTCATCGACCCGCTGTCCTATCAATATCTGATTGGCTCCACCGTGGATTATGAAGAAGGGTTGGCCGGGGCGCGTTTCGTGATCAAGAACCCCAATGCCACCTCGACCTGTGGCTGCGGTGCCTCGTTCATGGTGTAAACAGGATGCAAGAACACATCTTGACGACTTCCCCGTAACTCGCCAAGGTAAAAGACGCATTACACTAACAACACGTCAAATCGGGGAACACCATGAAAAGCACTATGTTGAAAGGAATCTCACTGGGTTCAGCCTTGGCCATGGGTCTGACTCTGACAAGCTACGCCTCGGCGGAAACACTGCAGGCTGCCACGGATCCTAGTTTCGTACCCTTCGAAATGATGGATCAGGAAAGCGGCGAGATGGTCGGCTTCGACATGGACATCCTGGACGAGGTCGCCAAGCGAGCCGGTTTCGATGTCGATCTGCGCACCATGGACTTCAACGGCATCATTCCCGCCGTGCAGACCGGCAACATCGACCTGGCCATCGCCGGTATCACCATCACCGAAGAACGCGAGAAGATCGTCGATTTTACCGACCCCTACTACGACTCCGGCCTACGCATCCTGGTATCTGCCAACAACGAGGACGTCGAGGAGTTCGACGATCTCGAAGGCCTGCGCATCGGCACCAAGATCGGTTCCACCAGCTACGACTACCTGCAGAAGAATCTAGGCGACGAAGCCGAAATCACGCCGTATCCGGGCAGCTCCGATATGTACATGGCCTTGATGGGCGGCAGTGTCGATGCGGTCTTCTATGATGCCCCCAATGTCGGTTATTTCTCCCAGACCAAGGGCAAGGGCCGGGTAAAGACCGTTGGGTCGCTCTACGAAGGTCAGCAGTATGGCATTGCCTTCGCTGATGGCAGCAAATGGGTAGAACCCGCCAACAAGGCATTGGCCGAGATGCGCGAAGATGGCACCTATGACGAGATCCACAAGAAGTGGTTCGGTGAAGCCTCGACTACCGAATAAGATGAATCAGTAGCACTCATGCTTTTGAAACGAGGCCGGGGCGATAAATACTCCCGGCCTTTTCGTATTGCCATTCATAGAGGGCAAGTGCCACAAGCGGTATCTTGCCTGGAGACCCCTACGTGGATGTGACATTCCAATTCGATTGGCAGGCGGCCATCGCCTCCATTCCCTATCTGCTCGAAGGCATCCCCTGGACGCTGTTGATTTCCTTTGGTGGTTTGGCCATCGGCTTCGTTATCGGCATCGTCTTTGGACTCGCCCGTCTCAGCCCAATTCCATTGCTACGCTGGCCCGCGATCGTTTACATCGAAATCTTTCGTGGTACGCCGGTACTGGTGCAGGTGCTGTTCATCTTCTATGGTCTGCCGCAACTGCTCGGCGGCCCGATCAATGCCTTGACCGCAGGCATCGCCGCCATCGCCCTCAACGCCGGCGCCTATATCTCCGAGATCGTGCGTGGTGGCGTCCAGTCGATCGAGAAAGGCCAGCGTGAGGCAGGGCTTTCCCTGGGCCTGTCCCGTACCCAGGCATTTCGCTACATCATCTGGCCCCAGGCCCTTCGCCGCATGATTCCTGCACTGGGCAATCAGGGCATCGTCAGCATCAAGGACACCTCGCTGTTCTCGGTGATCGGGGTCGGCGAGCTGGTACGCCAGGGCCAGGTCTATATCGCCACGACGTTTACCGCGCTCGAGGTCTATTTCATGGTCGCCTTGATGTATCTGGCCATCACCTTGAGTCTCTCCCTTGCGCTTCGTCTGCTCGAACGCCGTGGCCTGGTCGGGCAGTGAGGAAATTGAATGATGAATGACAAGAATACCGCGATGGTACGGCTGGAGAAGGTCAACAAGCATTTCGGCAAACTGCATGTGATGCGGGATATCGAGCTCCAGGTCGCTCCAGGAGAAGTAGTCGTGATCGTGGGTGCGAGCGGTTCGGGCAAGTCGACGCTGATCCGCTGCGTCAATGGCCTGGAGGAGTTTCAGGGCGGGCGTATCGAGGTCGATGGCAACGAGCTGCTGCCCAACGGTAAAAGTGGCAAATCGCTTCAGGCGGTGCGTACCGAGGTCGGCATGGTGTTCCAGCAGTTCAACCTGTTCCCCCACCTCTCGGTACGCGATAACGTGACCCTCGCGCCCATGAAAGTACGTGGCTGGCCCCGGGAAAAAGCACTGGAAACGGCCCATCGCCTGCTTGAGCGCGTGGGCATTCAGGACCAGGCCGACAAATACCCCAGTCAGCTCTCGGGGGGCCAGCAGCAGCGTGTGGCCCTTGCTCGGGCCCTGGCCATGGAACCGCGCCTGATGCTGTTCGACGAGCCCACGTCGGCACTGGATCCGGAGATGATCGGCGAGGTGCTCGATGCCATGCGTGAACTGGCCAGGGAAGGCATGACCATGATGATCGTGACCCATGAAATGGGCTTTGCCCGAGAGGTCGCCGATCGAGTGATCTTCGTGCATGACGGTCAGATCGTCGAAGAAGGCCCTCCGCAGGAGGTATTGGACAATCCTCGCCAGGAACGCACCCAATCCTTCCTTTCCCGAGTGCTCAAGCACTGACAACAGACCCTGAATTTGCCACCTCGAAAGATCGTCCGTTCACTGAGCGGGCGATCTTTTTTTGATCTTTTCCTTCGTATTTCCGTTTAAAAACGTCTCACAGGCGTTTTTTACCCCTGTGGATAGTATTTTTTTCCAGCCTCGTCATTTCCTTCCGAAACCCCTGCCATGACTGCCGTGCCCGATATTTATCGAGCCTGTTGATGACTGTGCTCATAGCCATGCTGGCTGCCAGTGGATAAGGTTGGGGTAATTTGGCATGTGCATAACCGGGCATTTCATCCACAGCTTCGCAGACGATTATACGCATCCACGTGACGGCTTCTCCAACCGTTCGTTAACAATTCAAGACTATGTTATTTAACGATTTAAATCACTTATCCACAAAAAATGTCCACACCAATAAACACAACAGTAACAGAACTTCTTTATTTCTATTCTATTTTTATATTTATTAGGTAGTGACTTCATGGAATACGTATCCCCGGATGTGGAAAACCCCTGACGGTTACCCACAAGGGCGTTATACTGTTCGGCCATATTTCCCTTACAGATCAAACGAGCGCCACCAGGCGCAAGTCGAGGTACACCTTGGATTACCCCAACCGCTTTGACGTCATCGTCATAGGCGGTGGTCATGCGGGAACAGAAGCCGCACTGGCCGCTGCCCGCATGGGTTGTCAGACCCTCCTGCTGACGCACAACATCGAGACTCTCGGTCAGATGTCCTGCAATCCCGCCATCGGCGGCATTGGCAAGAGTCATCTGGTCAAGGAGATCGATGCCCTTGGCGGTGCCATGGCACTGGCAACCGACCAGGGGGGAATTCAGTTTCGGGTACTCAATGCACGCAAGGGGCCGGCGGTAAGGGCAACTCGGGCTCAGGCAGACCGCGTGCGTTACAAGGCCTCGATTCGAGGAATGCTTGAAAATCAGCCCAACCTGACCCTGTTCCAGCAAGGGGTGGACGATCTGATCGTCGAGGGAGATACGGTCCGCGGCGCCGTTACCCAGACAGGAATTCGCTTTCATGCCGAAACCGTGGTGCTGTGTACCGGCACTTTCCTTGGCGGGATCATCCATATCGGTCTCGATCATCACAGCGGAGGCCGGGCCGGGGATCCGCCCGCCAATGCATTAGCGCAGCGTCTGCGCGCCTTGCCGTTTCGGGTGGATCGCTTGAAGACCGGCACGCCGCCGCGGTTGGATGCCAGAAGCATCGATTTCTCGAATCTCGAGGAGCAGCCCGGGGACTCGCCCACCCCGGTGATGTCCTATCTGGGCAACCGGGAGATGCATCCGCGCCAGGTGAATTGCCATATCGCGCACACCAACCAGGGCACCCACGAGATCATCCTGGCCAACCTCGACCGTTCGCCGATGTACTCCGATGCTGGATCGATCGGAGGTGTAGGGCCTCGCTACTGCCCCTCCATCGAGGACAAGGTGCATCGCTTTGCCGACAAGCAGAGCCATCAGATATTTCTCGAACCGGAAGGGCTCGATACCCACGAGCTTTATCCCAACGGCATCTCCACCTCGTTGCCCTTTGACGTGCAACTTCAGGTGGTACGCTCGATCAGTGGTTTCGAGAACGCCCACATCACTCGTCCCGGCTATGCCATCGAATACGATTACTTCGATCCTCGGGATCTCAAGCATTCCTTGGAAACCCGATTTATCCACAACCTGTTTTTCGCCGGCCAGATCAATGGCACCACCGGCTACGAAGAGGCCGGCGCCCAGGGCTTGCTGGCTGGGTTGAACGCCGCGCGACGAGTACAAGGCGAGAAGAGCTGGTGCCCGCGTCGGGACGAGGCTTACCTGGGCGTGCTGGTCGACGATCTGATCACCCTGGGAACCCTTGAGCCCTATCGCATGTTCACGTCTCGCGCCGAGTACCGCTTGCTGCTGCGGGAAGACAACGCCGACCTGCGTTTGACCGAAATCGGCCATAAGCTGGGATTGGTTGACGACATGCGCTGGAAAGCTTTCTCCACCAAGCGAGAAGCGCTCGAGCGAGAAAGCGCTCGCTTACGCGAGACCTGGATACAGCCTGGCACCGTTGAGGCCGAGCATGTGGGCGTCAAGCTCGACAAGCCCCTGGCTCGGGAATACACCCTGGCGGAGTTGCTCAAGCGTCCGGAACTCGTCTACGCCGACATTGCCTCCCTCAAGGGTGCCCCGGTCTGCGGCGACCCGAGTGTGACCGAACAGGTTCAGATTCAGATCAAGTATCAGGGTTACATCGATCGCCAGCAGGACGAGATCGACAAGCTCAAGCGCCATGAGGCTACCCGGTTACCCGAGGATCTGGATTACGAGCGGGTCGAAGGGCTATCCAACGAAATCCGCCAGAAGTTGAGTCAAACGCGTCCTGAAACCCTGGCCCAGGCCGGGCGTATCTCCGGTGTAACGCCGGCGGCGGTGTCTATCCTGTTGATTCATTTGAAGAAACGTCGTCTGCTCGACAATCAGCCTGCGAAGAGTGCATGACCGCCAGTATCGATCGACAACTCGAAGATGGACTTGCCCAGTTGGAGATCAGCGCCGGAGAACCTGCGCTGCAACGACTCCTGGAGTTGCTTGCGTTGTTGCACAAGTGGAACCGCGCCTATAACCTCACCGCGGTACGCTCGTTGAATGAGATGGTCGTCAAGCATGTGCTCGATAGTGCAGCCGTGTTGCCGGCGATTACCGGGCCACGACTGCTTGATGTCGGGGCAGGCCCCGGTTTGCCGGGGCTGGTACTCGCCATTCTCAAGCCCGAGATTGACGTTACCCTGCTCGACAGTAACGGCAAGAAGGTACGCTTTCAGCGCCAGGCCATTCTCGAGTTGGGGTTGGGTAACGTTACACCGGTGCAGCAGCGAGTGGAAAGGTTCGTCGCGGCTGAATTCGATCAGGTGATTTCGCGTGCCTTCGCCAGCTTGGCTGACTTCGTTACCATGACGGATCATCTACTGATCGAAGGGGGCGAGTGGCTGGCGATGAAAGGGCGCATCAACGAAGACGAACTTGCCGATTTATCCGCATCGATCGTCTTGCGGGAGCGGCGGGTTTTGAAGGTACCCGGCGATAGTGCGGATCGCCATCTGTTGAGACTCGAGCGTACCGGTTAGAAGTGCGCGACAAGAGTAAAGCGAATCGGGATCAATGTCGGTAAGGGAGTCTTGCGTGACCAAAATCATTGCCGTGACCAATCAGAAAGGTGGCGTTGGCAAGACCACCACGACGGTCAATCTGGCAGCTTGTCTGGCGGCACTCGACCGTCGTGTACTGCTTATCGACCTTGATCCGCAAGGGCATGCCACCATGGGTAGCGGTATCGACAAGCACGAACTCGATGGCAGCGTGCTTGATGTACTCCTGGGGGAGAAGCCTGCGGCAGAGGTGATTCTCGACTGCCCGGACGCCGGCTATGCGCTGCTACCGGGAAATGCCGATCTCACCGCCGCGGAGGTCGATCTTCTCGATCGAGATGGCCGGGAGCGCTGTCTGCACGAATCCATCAAGGATGTTGCCAGCGAATACGATGTGGTACTCATCGATTGCCCACCCTCGCTGAACATGCTGACCGTCAACGGCCTGACTGCTGCCGACGGGGTATTGATTCCACTGCAGTGCGAGTTCTATGCCCTCGAAGGTCTCTCCGCACTGCTCGATACCGTCGAGCAGATTCAAGCCAGCGTGAACCCAGCACTTCAAGTCTTTGGTATCGTGCGTACCATGTTCGATAACCGAAATAGCCTTACCCGGGATGTCAGCAAGCAGCTGCGGGACTACTTCGGCGAGACCCTGCTCAAGACCACGATCCCGCGTAACGTGCGCGTGGCAGAAGCCCCAAGCCATGGCTTACCGGTGACCAAGTACGCTCGTTTTTCTCGGGGCAGCCAGGCACATCGAGTATTGGCCAAGGAAATGATTCGTCGCCTTTCGTTATGATGTCGGAAACCGCATTGAAGGAATGCCCATGACCCGTAAACGCGCACTGGGCCGAGGCCTGGATGCCTTGATTGGCGCCAATGCCCGCCGCCGCGACCTGCTTGATGCGGATGGAGAGATAGATACATCCCAGGGTGTCGAGCAGGCCCTGGACGTTTCTGAGCAGAACGAGCGTCTGTTGCGCTTGCCCCTTGGCCAGCTTATTCGCGGCAAGTATCAGCCACGCCGTGAAATACAGCCTGAAGCATTGGAGGAGTTGACCGACTCGATCCGCGCTCAAGGTGTCATGCAACCGATAGTGGTTCGTCCGATCGGAGAAGATCGCTACGAGATCGTCGCGGGAGAACGGCGCTGGCGTGCAGCTCAGCTTGCCGAGCTCGATACCATTCCTGCGGTTGTGCGCGATATCAGCGATCAGACTGCTCTGGCTCTGGCGCTGATCGAAAATATTCAACGGGAAAACCTCAATCCGATAGAAGAGGCGGCGGCGCTCAAGCGCCTACTGGAAGAGTTCGAGCTGACACAGCAGCAAGTTGCAGATGCGGTAGGCAAGTCTCGTACTCAAGTGACTAATCTACTGCGTCTATTGGCACTGGATCCCGAAGTGCAGACATTGCTGGAACGCGGCGATCTGGACATGGGGCATGCCAGGGCACTGCTGGTACTGACCGCGGCAAAACAGCGCAAGGCAGCCCATGAAGTGGTCAACAAGGATCTCACGGTACGTCAGACCGAAACGCTCGTAAAACAGCTCCAAGAAGGCAAACCCGTCGCCAAGAAGCAGGTACAGCCTTCTTCCGATGTAGCTCGTCTGGAAAATCAGCTAGGTGAATTGCTGGGCGCTCCGGTTCGCATTCAACATGGCCAGCGGGGAAAGGGGAAAGTGACGATTCGATACGCCAGCCTCGATGAGCTGGATGGCATCCTGGCACATATTCGCTGAGACCGAGGATTCGAATATAAATTTAGCGTAATAACTATTTTCGTGAAAATTGTTGCCCTTTGGTCGTAAGATCGCATGAGTTCGCTTAATTTCGGTTGAGGTTCGGTTGAAGGCAAGGCAGCGCTTCCTTATAATCCGCCGAGGTTTTGTTCTGGAAGCTCACGGAACGAGATCCCTGAGCGGTACGGTACAAGGCAAAGGGTTTACGAGATGCACGATCCGGTACCGGCCCAGCTCAAGCGCCCCCAGTACGCACGCTTGCTGGCAGCACAGGCAGGCATGGTCTTGCTCATGGTCGTCTTGAGTGCATCCCTGCAAGGTGGCCCTGCTGCGGTTTCGGCGCTACTTGGCGGTCTGGTTTGTTGGCTGCCCAATGCTTATTTTGCTTGGCGTGCCTTTCACTACCGCAGAGCGCGATTTGTCAGGGATATTGTCAAGAATTTTTATCGTGCTGAAGTCGGAAAATTTGGTTTGACGGTTGCACTGTTCATGCTGGTATTCGTCACAGTGCCACCTTCAAACCCCATTTTATTCTTTGGCGCTTACGTGGCGACACTGTTTACGCAATGGCTGGCCCCCTGGCTACTGCGCAAACCGTCACATACCTGATATCGAGGCAGTGCAATGGCAGGCAACAATCCGACATCCGCGGAGTACATCCAGCACCACCTGCAGAACCTCACTTTCGGTCATCACCCCGAGCATGGCTGGTCGATAGCCCATTCTGCCGCCGAGGCCGTCGAAATGGGGTTCTGGGCCATTCATCTCGACACCATGGGCTGGTCCCTGGCCATGGGAACGCTATTCATCTGGCTTTTCCGCAAGGTCGGCAAGAAAGCCACCACCGGGGTACCAGGTAAGCTACAGAACGCCATCGAGATGGTCTTCGAGTTCGTGGAAGGTACCGTGCGGGATGCTTTCCATGCCAAGAACCGGTTGGTCGCGCCGATCGCCTTGACCCTGTTCGTCTGGATCTTCCTGATGAACACACTCAAGCTAGTGCCGATTGATCTGTTACCCGGTCTATTTGCGCAGTTGGGCGTCGACTACATGAAGATAGTGCCCACCACCGATCCCAATGCCACCATGGGAATGGCGCTCGGGGTGTTCTTCCTGATCATCTTCTACAGCATCAAGGTCAAGGGAGTAGGCGGCTTCGTCAAAGAGCTATCTTTTACGCCGTTCAACCACTGGCTGTTGATTCCTTTCAACCTGGTGATGGAAATTATTAGTCTGCTGGTGAAACCACTCAGCCTTGGCCTACGTCTATTCGGCAACATGTTCGCCGGCGAGGTGATCTTCATTCTGATCGCACTGCTGCCGTTCTGGATATCCTGGACCCTGAACGTGCCCTGGGCCATCTTCCATATCCTCATCATCACCCTGCAGGCATTCATCTTCACCGTGCTGACCGTGGTCTACCTCCAAGGGGCGCACGAGACACACTGAATCATGCAGAACCCAATAACGTAGTACCCCATAACCCTTTGCACTTTAATTTTAACTCGATAGGAGCATCACCATGGAACTCGTCTACATTGCTGCCTCCCTCATGATCGGTCTTGGCGCTCTAGGCACCGGCATCGGCTTTGCCCTGCTGGGTGGCAAGCTGCTCGAAACCACTGCACGTCAGCCGGAGTTGAGCTCTCAGTTGCAGACCAAGACCTTCCTGATGGCCGGTCTGCTTGACGCTGTGCCGATGATCGGCGTCGGTATCGCAATGTACCTGATCTTCGTCGTCGCCGGTTAACGATTGGCATACCGAGCGTACCGCGCTCGGTTTGCTTGTTTCCGGTCGCCACGAATCTGTCAGAGGTACGTCCCTGTGAATATTAACTTGACGCTAATCGGGCAAATGATCGCTTTCGCGATATTTGTCTGGTTCTGCACCAAATACGTGTGGCCGCCGATCAGCAATGCGCTCCATGAGCGTCAGAAGAAGATTGCCGATGGCCTGGATGCTGCCAGCCGTGCCAACCGTGACCTCGAATTGGCCCAGGAACGGGCCGACGAGACGCTGCGCGAAAGCAAGGGGCAGGCTGCTGAAATCCTTGAGCAGGCCCATAAGCGATCGAACCAGATGGTCGAAGAGGCACGCGATACTGCGCGCCAGGAAGGCGAGCGCATGATTGCCAATGCTCATGCCGAAATCGAGCAGGAAATCAATCGCGCCAAGGAAGAGCTACGCATGCAAGTCGCGCGGCTCGCCATCGAAGGGGCTGAGCGTATTCTGGAATCTTCCATCGACGAGAAAAAGCATCGCGAACTCGTCGACAAGCTCGCCACCGAGCTATGAGGAGGTGACCCATGGCTGAAACGTCTACCGTTGCCCGACCTTATGCCAAGGCGACATTTGAGCTGGCCCGGGCCAAGGAAAAACTCGCGGCTTGGTCCGATATGCTGAAACTGGCGGCGCAAGTAGCCGCCAACGACGACATGCAGTCCAGCATCCTGGGAAATCCTCGTCTTTCCGACAAGGAAAAAGCCGATGCGATCATCGATGTCTGCGGCAAGGCACTGGACGAAGAGGGGCGCAATCTTGTGCGGACTCTCGCGCAAAGAAATCGCCTGATGGCACTGCCGGACATCGCCGAGCAATTCGAGCTGCTCAAGGCCCAGCAGGAGAAGCGCATGGACGTCACCATCGTTTCCGCCTTTGCGCTGGATAGCAAGCAGGAAGACAAGCTCGCGAGTGCTCTGGCCAAGCGCCTGAACCGCGAAATCTCCATTACCACTCAGGTGGACAGCGCCCTGCTGGGCGGCGTCATCCTGCGTGCCGGCGACACCGTCATCGACGGTTCGGTACGCGGTAGATTGACCCGTCTGCGCGATGCGCTCTCCGTCTGAGCTTGAGGGACACGGCATGCAGCAACTGAATCCTTCCGAGATCAGCGACATCATCAAACAGCGTATCGAGAAGCTGGATGTTGCCTCCGAAGCCCGTAATCAAGGCACCATCGTCAGCGTCTTCGACGGCATCGTACAGATTCATGGTCTGGCGGATGCGATGTTCGGTGAAATGATCGAATTTCCCAACGCCATCTTCGGCATGGTGCTCAACCTCGAGCGTGACAGCGTCGGTGCCGTCGTACTCGGCGACTATCAACAGCTCGAAGAGGGCATGACCGCCCAGTGTACCGGACGCATTCTCGAGGTACCGGTAGGCCCCGAGCTCACCGGTCGCGTGGTCGATGCCCTGGGTAGCCCCATCGATGGCAAGGGCGACATCAACGCCAAGCTGACCGATGCGGTGGAAAAGGTGGCCCCCGGGGTCATCACGCGTCAATCCGTCGATCAGCCGATACAGACTGGTTTCAAGTCCATCGATGCCATGGTGCCCATCGGTCGCGGTCAGCGCGAGTTGATCATCGGCGATCGCCAGATCGGCAAGTCCGCCATTGCCATCGATGCCATCATCAACCAGAAAGGCAAGGGCGTTACCTGTATCTACGTGGCGGTGGGGCAGAAACAGTCGACCATTGCAAGCGTGGTGCGCAAGCTCGAAGAACACGGCGCCATGGAGCACACCATCGTCGTTGCTGCGGGTGCCGCCGATCCGGCTGCCATGCAGTTCCTGGCACCCTATGCCGGCTGTACCATGGGCGAGTACTACCGCGATCGCGGTGAAGACGCGCTGATCATCTACGACGATCTGACCAAGCAGGCCTGGGCTTATCGCCAGATCTCCCTGCTGCTCAAGCGTCCGCCGGGCCGCGAAGCCTATCCCGGTGATGTCTTCTATCTGCACTCGCGTTTGCTCGAGCGTGCTGCTCGGGTCAATGCCGACTACGTGGAGAAGTTCACGGAAGGCAAGGTCACTGGCAAGACAGGTTCCTTGACTGCACTACCGATGATCGAGACCCAGGGGGGCGATGTGTCGGCATTCGTACCCACCAACGTGATCTCGATCACCGACGGTCAGATCTTCCTCGAGACGAGCATGTTCAACTCGGGGATTCGCCCGGCAATCAACGCCGGTCTGTCGGTCTCTCGTGTTGGCGGTTCCGCTCAGACCAAGATCATCAAGAAACTCGGTGGTGGCGTGCGTCTGGCCTTGGCGCAATACCGTGAGCTGGCGGCGTTCTCCCAGTTTGCCTCGGATCTCGATGAAGCCACGCGCAAGCAGCTCGAGCACGGTCAGCGCGTTACCGAGTTGATGAAGCAGAAGCAGTACTCGCCGATGTCCGTGGCCGAGATGTCACTGTCGCTATTCGCCGCCAACGAAGGCTATCTGGACGATGTCGAAGTCAACAAGGTGCTCGATTTCGAAGCGGCCCTGCATGACTACATGAAGGCCGAGCATGGCGAACTGCTTGACAAGATCAACGAGTCCGGCGACTACAACGACGAGATCAAGGACGGCCTCAAGTCCGGTCTCGAGAAATTCAAGAGCACTCAGACCTGGTAAATGTTGCTGGTTCGGCCTTCCGGACCAGTCATTTCCCTGAGTGTCATGAATGAGGTAGATCGCGATGGCAGCGGCAAAAGAGATTCGCTCCCAAATCGGGAGCATCAAGAATACACAGAAGATTACCAGCGCCATGGAAATGGTCGCGGCATCGAAAATGCGCAAGGCACAGGAGCGTATGGCGGCAAGCCAACCCTATGCCAAGCAGATTCGTCATGTCGTGAGCCATATTGCCAAGGCCAATCCTGAGTATCGTCACGATTACATGATCGAACGAGAGGTCAAGCGGGTAGGCTACATCGTCGTTTCCAGCGACCGTGGCCTGGCCGGGGGCTTGAACGTCAACCTGTTCAAGACGGTACTCAAGGAAACTCGCCAATGGCGGGACAAGGGTGTCGAACTCAGTTTCGTTGCCATCGGCAGCAAGGCCGGCACCTTTTTCCGCAACTACGGCGGCAATCTCATGGCGGCCAAGAGCAACATAGGCGAAGCGCCAGAGGCCAAGGACCTGATTGGTAGCGTCAAGGTCATACTGGATGCCTATGATGAAGGCGAGCTGGATCGTCTGTACGTGGTGTACAACGAGTTCGTCAACACCATGACCCAGAAGCCGGTTGCTCGCCAGCTGGTGCCGCTAGTCGCCTTGGAAGATCAAGACGACGACGAGACGCGTTCCAGTAGCTGGGATTATATTTATGAGCCGGACGCCAAGGAGCTGCTCGATAGGCTGTTGGTTCGCTATATCGAATCTCAGGTCTATCAGGCAGTGGTCGAAAATGCAGCGTGCGAACAGGCAGCGCGGATGATTGCGATGAAGAGCGCAACGGACAACGCCGGCGACCTGATTGACGATTTGCAGCTGGTGTACAACAAGGCTCGCCAAGCAGCCATTACCCAGGAAATCTCCGAGATCGTGAGCGGTGCCGCCGCGGTTTGAGTCCCGGTGAGGCCAAGCAGGTTTCATTTGCAGGTATTTAAGAGGAACCAAGATGAGCGGACGTATCGTACAAATCATCGGCGCGGTGATTGACGTAGAGTTTCCGCGGGACGAAGTGCCCAAGGTCTACGACGCGCTTAAGGTCTCGGAAACCGGGACCGTTCTCGAAGTCCAGCAGCAGCTGGGCGATGGTGTGGTGCGGGCTATTGCCATGGGCCCCACCGAAGGCTTGAAGCGCGGTTTCGCGGTCGAAGATACCGGTGCCGCGATTTCCGTACCGGTAGGCAAGGAAACCCTGGGTCGCATCATGAATGTGCTGGGTGAGCCGATCGACGAAGCGGGCGAGATTGGCGAGCAAGAACGTATGCCGATTCACCGCAAGGCGCCAAGCTACGCTGAGCAGGCCGCCTCCAACGAGCTGCTGGAAACCGGTATCAAGGTCATCGACCTGGTCTGCCCGTTTGCCAAGGGCGGTAAGGTAGGTCTGTTTGGTGGTGCGGGTGTCGGCAAGACCGTCAACATGATGGAACTGATCCGTAATATCGCGACAGAACACAGTGGCTATTCGGTATTTGCCGGGGTCGGTGAGCGTACCCGTGAAGGTAATGACTTCTATTATGAGATGAAGGAGTCAGACGTTCTCGACAAGGTATCGCTGGTTTACGGTCAGATGAACGAGCCGCCGGGTAACCGCCTACGCGTCGCCTTGACCGGCCTGACGGTGGCCGAGAAGTTCCGTGATGATGGCCGTGACGTTTTGTTGTTCATCGACAATATCTATCGTTACACCTTGGCGGGCACCGAAGTTTCGGCGCTATTGGGTCGTATGCCTTCCGCGGTAGGCTACCAGCCGACTCTGGCCGAGGAGATGGGCGTACTGCAGGAGCGCATCACCTCCACCAAGACGGGTTCCATCACATCAGTGCAGGCCGTATACGTTCCTGCGGATGACTTGACCGACCCGTCCCCGGCCACCACCTTCGCCCACCTGGATGCCACGGTGGTATTGGCGCGCTCCATTGCGGAGCTAGGTATCTATCCGGCCATCGATCCGCTGGATTCCACCTCGCGTCAGCTGGATCCATTGACCGTGGGCGATGAACACTACGAGACCGCTCGCGGCGTGCAGAACGTGCTGCAGCGCTATAAAGAGCTCAAGGACATCATCGCGATTCTGGGCATGGACGAACTCTCCGATGAGGACAAGATGTCGGTGAACCGGGCGCGTAAGATTCAGCGCTTTCTGTCACAGCCATTCTTCGTTGCCGAGGTATTCACCGGCTCGCCAGGCAAGTACGTATCCCTCAAGGACACCATCCGTGGTTTCCAGGGCATTCTAAACGGCGAATACGATGAGTTGCCGGAGCAGGCTTTCTACATGGTTGGTACCATCGACGAAGCTGTCGAAAAAGCCAACAGCATGAAGTGAAGCCGTTCATGTTGCCCTTCATGTTAGAGGATTAAGGTATGGCGAACAGCTTCCGATGCGAAATCGTCAGCGCCGAGCAGTCGATCTTCTCCGGCGAAATTTCCCAACTTGTCGCGGCGGGCAAGATGGGTGATCTAGGAATTCTTCCTGGTCACACGCCCCTGATGACCGAACTGCAGCCGGGTCCGCTGCGGGTGATGCGTGAAAACGGTGACGAGGAAATCTACTACGTCACCGGTGGTTTTCTTGAGGTACAGCCAAAACTGATATCGGTATTGGCCGACACAGCCACGCGCGCAAATGATCTTGATGAGGTCGAAGCCCAAGAGGCCCGCAAGGAAGCCCTGCGTTCGATCAACGAACAGCATTCGGAGATGGACTATTCCCGTGCTGCAGTGGAGTTGGCGGAAGCGGTTGCCCAATTGCGTACTCTGGAACAGCTACGCAGGAAGGGTGGGCGAGGCTAACCTCGCGACTACTTTCGCCGCTAAATCAAATGCCCTAGAGAGCAAAACTCTCTAGGGCATTTTTATTAGCCTTGCTAATAAAATTGTTTGAACGTGATGGATTGTGGGTGACGTGTATAGCTTTTCCGTCGCCAATGTAATTTAATGTAACGAATAAGGTTGTCATGAATGTCCCGGAAGCGGTCTATATATGGGTATGCGCTTCCCAGGGATCATAGAATGAACGCGATCAAAGAGACGATGAGTATGGCGCTTGATGTTGTAATTCTGGCAGCGGGGCAAGGTACCCGCATGCGATCGGAAAAACCCAAAGTACTGCATGAGTTGGCCGGTAAGCCGATGGTGCGTCATGTAATCGATACCGCGATGGAGCTCGGTAAAAACCGTCTGCATGTGGTGATCGGCCATGGAGGTAACCAGGTACGTGAAAGTCTTGCGGAGTGTTCGGTGGAATTTGCGCTGCAAACCGAACAGAAGGGCACCGGGCATGCTGTTGCTCAGGCGATGGACAAACTTGCCGATGGCAAGGTGTTGGTGCTTTACGGCGACGTACCGCTGATTCGTCACGAGACACTGGCGGCGCTGCTCGATGAGGTCAATGAACAGCGCATGGCACTTTTGACGGTGACTCTGGATGACCCTGCGGGCTATGGCCGCATCAAGCGTGACACCGAAGGACGTCCCGTGGCAATCGTCGAACACAAGGACGCTTCCGAGGCAGAGCGCGCTATCACCGAATGCAACACGGGCATCATGGCGATGACCGCGGGGCAGCTACGCCGCTGGCTACCCCAGCTTTCTGCAGAGAATGTGCAGGGCGAATACTATCTCACCGACGTAATCGCCATGGCGGCGGAGGAAGGCACTGCCATTGCCACCGCTCAGCCTAGGACGCCGGTGGAAGTGGAAGGCGTCAATAACAGGTTGCAGTTGGCACGCCTGGAACGCGCCTATCAGTTTGCTCAAGCGGAGCAGTTGATGACCGACGGCGTGGCCCTGGCGGATCCGGCTCGCCTGGATGTACGAGGCAGCCTGCGCTGCGGGCGTGACGTCGAGATCGATGTGGGCTGTATTTTCGAAGGTGAAGTGGAACTCGCCGATGGTGTGCGAGTGGGCCCTTATTGCGTGATTCGCAACAGCACGATCGGGGCAGCTAGCGTGATCGAGGCCCACAGTGTTCTGGATGGCGCCGTTCTCGAAGGAAAGAGTCAGATAGGTCCCTTTGCACGCTTACGCCCCGGTACACGTCTGGCCGAAGGCGCCAAGATCGGTAATTTTGTCGAAACCAAGAATGCCATCCTGGGTGAAGGCGCCAAGATCAACCATCTTAGCTATGTCGGTGACGCGCGTCTGGGTCGGGAGGTCAATATCGGGGCCGGCACCATTACCTGTAACTACGATGGTGCCAACAAGCATTTCACTGAAATTGGGAATAATGCCTTTATTGGCTCCAATACGGCTCTTGTGGCGCCGGTCAAGGTAGGAGAGGGTGCTACCGTCGGCGCTGGCTCGACCATCAGCAGAGATGTGGAAGCAGGCGCCCTGGCGCTGACCCGAGGGCGTCAAATGAGCAGACAGAATTGGCAGCGTCCCCAGAAAACCCCCACTCAAGAACACTAAGGAGTCAGCACGATGTGTGGAATCGTCGGAGCAGTAGCCGAACGTAACGTTCAGGGGATCCTGCTGGAAGGATTGAAGCGCTTGGAATATCGCGGCTACGATTCCGCTGGTATGGCAATCGTGTCTGAAGACGCACGACTCAATCGTCAGCGTGCGGTAGGAAAGGTCGCCATGCTCGAGGAGCGGCTTGTCGAGGCGCCTCTCTTTGGCCACCTGGGCATCGCCCATACCCGCTGGGCCACTCATGGCCGTCCCAGTGAACACAATGCCCACCCGCACCAATCCGGCGAGAGCCTGGCGGTGGTTCATAACGGGATCATCGAGAATTACGAAACACTGCGCGATGAACTGGAAGCTCAGGGGTACGTATTCACTTCCGAGACCGACACCGAAGTCGTGGCACACCTGTTATCCAGGGAATTTACGCTTACCCAGGATTTACTGACGGCGGTACGTAACGTCTTGGCCCGGCTGGAGGGCGCCTACGCATTGGCGGTGGTGCACAAGGCTGAACCCGATACCATCATCGGTGCCCGCAAGGGAAGTCCGCTGGTGGTTGGCGTTGGCGTCGAGGAGGCGTTTCTTGCTTCCGATCCTTTGGCGTTACTGCAGGTTACCGATCGCTTCATCTACCTGCAGGAAGGCGACGTGGTACGCCTGTCCAGGGGTGGCGATATCGCCATCTTCGATACTGCCGGCGAGGTGCAGAAACGTCCGGCCCAGGTCTTCGAGCATGGCGATGGCGCCGCTTCCAAGGGGGATTATCGCCATTTCATGCTCAAGGAGATCTACGAACAGTCCCAGGTGATTGCCGCGACCCTGGAAGGACGTCTTTCAGAGCGTCATGTGCTGGTCAATAGCTTCGGTACCGAGGCCGAGGCCATGTTCGGCAAGGTCAAGCAGATCCATATCGTCGCCTGCGGCACCAGCTATCATGCCGGCATGGTGGCGCGTTACTGGCTGGAGAAGTATGCCGGTGTGCCCACCCAGGTCGAGGTCGCCTCGGAATACCGTTATCGTCAGGTAGTGGTTCCCGAGGGTACGTTATTCGTCACCTTGTCTCAGTCCGGCGAGACCGCCGATACCCTCGCGGCTCTGCGCTTTGCCAAGGACAATGGCTATGTCGGTAGCCTGGCAATCTGCAACGTGCCCGGTAGTTCCTTGGTGCGTGAATCCGACCTGACCTTGATGACTCATGCTGGCCCGGAGATCGGTGTTGCCTCGACCAAGGCCTTCACCACTCAATTGACGGCCCTGATGTTGCTGACGTTGAGTCTGGGACGCGTGCGCGGCATGGATGAAGAGGATGAGACGCGGATCGTGCAGGCGTTGCGTTCGCTGCCACGTCTGATTACCCAGGTACTGGCACTGGATGGCGATATTGCCAGCCTATCCATGGCTTTTGCCGAGAAGCATCACGCCCTGTTTCTCGGTCGTGGCGCGCATTTCCCCATCGCTCTGGAAGGTGCACTGAAACTCAAGGAAATCTCCTACATCCACGCCGAGGCCTATCCCGCCGGCGAGCTGAAGCATGGCCCGCTGGCCCTGGTCGACAGTGAGATGCCGGTGATCTCCGTCGCCCCCAACGATGAGCTGCTGGGCAAGCTGAAGGCCAATCTGCAGGAGGTTCGCGCTCGGGGTGGACAGCTGTTCGTCTTTGCCGACGAGCAGGTGCATATCCAGGAAAGCGAGGGAGTTTGCGTGCTGCGCCTGCCTCATGTGGACGAGGCGCTCGCACCGATCCTGTATACCCTGCCGCTGCAGTTGCTCTCCTATCATGTGGCGGTGCTCAAGGGTACCGATGTCGACCAGCCGCGCAACCTGGCCAAGTCGGTGACCGTCGAGTAGGCCTCGAGTAGGCCCCATGGGGGGATTTTATCTAGGCCTGCCGATGTGGGCCAACAGCGACTGGCGTGGCGGGCTTTATGCCCGTCACACGCCATCCGAGGCTTTTCTCGAGGAGTACGCCCGGGTCTTCTCCAGCGTCGAGGGCAATACCACCTTCTATAGCGGCGCTCCACGAGAAGAGGTCGTATTAGGCTGGGCCCGTCAGGCGCCCAAGGATTTTCGTTTCTGCTTCAAGCTGCCCGCTCGTTTGACCCATGACAAGCGCTTGGTTGGCATCACCGATGAACTCGATGACTTCATTGCGCGTCTGGCTCCACTTCATGATCGGCTGGGGCCGCTCATGGTTCAACTACCCCGAGATTTTGGTGCTGACGAATTACCCAATCTGGCTGCGCTGCTCGAACGCTGGCCGCGCAACATACCCTGCGCGGTGGAGGTGCGTGCCCGCGAATTCTTCCACAAGGGGGAGGCAGAACGTCAACTCAATCGATTGTTGATAACTTATCGGGTCGATCGTATCATGCTCGACGTCAGAGCACTTTTCGCCACCCCTGCCCGCGGCGATCCAAGGCTACTCAAGGCGCAGAGTGAAAAACCCAAACGCCCGTTACACGTGCTTTCCACGGCAGATGCGCCGATCATTCGATTTATCGGACATCTTGACAAGACGATAAATGAACGTTACTTCAATGCCTGGAGTGAACGTCTTTCCCTGTGGATAAAACAGGGGAAAACCCCTTTCTTGTTTGTGCACACTCCCGATAATCGTCAGGCGCCACAATTGGCAAGATGCCTCTATTCACAGCTCTCCAAGATACAGGAGCTACCTGGTCTTTCCGCCTTTCCTGGCGAGCGGCAAACATCACTTTTTTGATGTCGTGCAATACCGATACAGCGTTTCAGGACTGGTCATCGGGTCCATCATCGGATAGTTTTGTCATGAACTTATGTCCGTGCGCCCGATAGCACGAGACAACAACAACACAATACGTCGCTTTCTCAAAATGCATGGCGACGATATGCGATATCAGGGTACAACATGGCAAAAATATCCCACGCTCAGTGGTCTTCGAAGCTGACCTTCATTCTGGCGGCCACCGGTTCCGCGGTCGGCCTGGGTAATATCTGGAAATTTCCGTACATGGTGGGCGAAAGTGGTGGCGCCGCTTTCGTTCTTGTCTATCTGATCTGTATCGCTCTGGTCGGTTTGCCTATTCTGGTTTCCGAGTGGCTCCTGGGACGGCGCGGCCAGAAGAATCCCATCAACACCATGGCGGATCTGGCCACACAGGAAGGGCGAAGCAAGGCTTGGACCGTGGTGGGTATCAGTGGGGTACTAGGGGCGTTCATCATCCTGTCGTTCTACAGCGTGATTGGAGGCTGGTCCCTTTCCTACACCTTGAGTTCCGTCACCGGTGATTTCAGTGGTCAGAATGCGGACGCCATTGGCGAGCTGTTCAACGGGTTACTGGCTGACTCGGGTACGCTACTACTGTGGCATTCCGTCTTCATGGTGCTGGTCATCGGTATCGTTGCCCGGGGCGTAAAAGCAGGCCTTGAAGGAGCAGTACGCACTCTCATGCCGGCCCTGGGTATCATCCTCGTGGTGCTGGTGGGTTATGGCCTGTTTTCAGGCCATTTCGGCGAAGCGGTAAGTTTCATGTTCAACCCGGATTGGAGCGCGCTCGGGGGTGACGTGGTACTGGCTGCCATGGGGCAGGCATTCTTCACTCTGTCTCTCGGGATGGGCATCATGATGGCCTACGGTTCTTACTTGGGAGTAGAGGTCAACTTGCTCAGTACCGCCCGTACCGTCATCATTCTGGACACGGTATTTGCCTTGGTGGCGGGATTGGCGATTTTTCCCATCGTGTTTGCCAATGGGCTCGATCCGAGTTCCGGTCCTGGTTTGATCTTCGTCACCTTGCCGCTGGCCTTCGGCAACATGACCGGCGGTGTGATCATCGGGCTGCTATTCTTTCTGTTGCTGACATTTGCTGCTTTGACGTCGGCCATTTCGTTGCTCGAGCCAGTAGTAGAAACCGTTGAAGAGCGCACTCCGCTATCCCGGGTTGGTGCCACCCTGGTAGCCGGATTGGCGACCTGGGCTCTGGGTATTGCGGCATTGCTGTCGTTCAATGCCTGGTCCGAGGTCAGCATCCTGGGTCTCAGTATTTTTGACTTCCTGGATACGTTGACCAGTAAGTACTTACTACCGCTGACCGGTCTTTTGGCGGTGATATTTGTGGGCTGGTTCATGAACGGTGAGAAAGTGCGGCAGGAATTGGGTCTCGGGAAAACGGGAAGCACGCTCTGGACGCTAACTACCCGCTTCGTGGCACCCATTGGCGTTATCGTGGTGTTTATCAGCAGCCTCTGAATCCGCTAAAAACCACCATGACGGGCCTTCATGCATGAAGGCCCGTTTATCGTGTATGAACACTATACCCATGGAACAATAACGCTACGATTTATTGCCAACTATCATCATAGTCCGCAATATCTTGTTCAAGGCGTTTTGTCTCGTTACGGATCTCGATACCACGTCGAGCACGAAGATAACGTACCGCGGCATCCTTCTTGCGTGTTTCGTGTTCTGAGACTCTCATGGACATGGAAATGTCGAGAAGTTCACATTTCAATGGTATCAATTGTTCTGCTTTACGCATGAGCGACGCTCCTCATTATCAAAAGTCACTATCATCGACGCGTCGAATCTGACTGTAGCGTAAGTATTATAGCGATGGCGTTGAATACGAATTCTCAAGTAACTCGTATTAAGAGCGACTATTCTTCACATTAGATGAACCAAAACATTGTAGTATCGAGGAAAAACCAGGAATGAAATCGTGAGCCGTGCTCTATTTGATGAGATGAGACGACGCATGGAGCACTTTCGTCGCTCCGAACAGAAGGTGGCGCGCTTCGTGTTGCGCAACCCCGAAGAAGTCATCCATATGCGCATCGTCGATCTGGCCACCGAGGCCAAGGTCAGTGAACCGACGGTGGTACGTTTTTGTCGGGCGCTGGGATGCAACGGTTTTCAGGATTTCAAGCTCAAGCTTGCCCAGATGCTGGCTTCCGGTAGCCAGTTTGCTCAGTTCTCGATGAACGATAGCGACAGCGTGGCGGAGTTTTCCCACAGCATCTTCGACTCCACCGTCGGTACTCTGCTTTCAATACGTGATCGGCTCGACAACGAAGCTCTGAGCAAGGCAATCAATGCACTGGCCATGGCCAATCGGGTTGAGTTCTATGGTTTCGGTGCTTCCGGGGCGGTGGCCTTCGATGCTCAGCACAAGTTCTTTCGCTTGCAGATATCGACCTCCGCTTATTCGGACCCGCATATGCAGAATATGTCTGCAGCGACGCTAAAGGAGGGCGATGCGGTGGTGGCCATTTCGCAGACCGGGCGTACTCGGGCGCTGGTTGCCAGCGTGCGCATGGCCCGGGAATCCGGTGCCACGGTGATCGGCTTGTGTCCGAGCGGCTCGCCCTTGGCCGGTGAAGTGACGCTATCCTTGCCTATCGATGTGCATGAAGATACCGAAATCTACACGCCGATGAGCTCCCGCATCGCGCATTTGGTGCTGATCGATGTGCTGGCGGTAGGCGTCGCCAAGACCCGTGGGCCCAAGCTGGCCGAACAGTTGAAGGCGGTCAAGAGGAGCCTGAATCCGCTGCGCTTCTCCGAGACGGAATAGGACTGGCTGCACGCCTCCGCCATTCATGGCGGTTATGCTAAGCTGAGCGTCCATTTTCGACGCCGACAGCCGCTTCCATGGACGACGTTTCCCCGGGCGACGTTTCGCCACTTCTCGACGATCTCAACCCTGCCCAGCGCGAGGCCGTCAGCGCCCCCCAGGGCAACATGCTGGTGCTGGCGGGCGCCGGCTCCGGCAAGACCCGGGTGCTGGTGCATCGCATCGCCTGGCTGATGCAGGTCGAGCAGCTTTCCCCCTACGCCATTCTTGCCGTGACCTTCACCAACAAGGCGGCCCGGGAGATGCGCACCCGACTTGAGGCATTGCTGGGCATCTCCCTGCGCAACGTCTGGGTCGGCACCTTCCATTCCATCGCTCATCGCCTGCTGCGTACCCACTGGCAGGATGCGCGGCTGCCCCAGCATTTTCAGATCATCGATTCCGACGACCAACTACGGCTGGTCAAGCGTCTGCTCAAGGATCACGGCATCGACGACGAGCGCTATCCGCCACGCCAGGTGCAGTACTTCATTTCCGGCTGCAAGGAGGAAGGGCTACGCCCGCAGCAGGTGCAAACCCACGGCGATGCCTATATGGATCAGATGGTGGCGCTCTACGAGCGCTATCAGCTGACCTGTGAACGCGGTGGGCTGGTGGATTTCGGCGAGCTGCTGCTGAGAAGCCTGGAGCTTCTGCGCGACAACCCCCGTCTGCTGGCCCACTATCGCGAGCGTTTCGCCCATCTGCTGGTCGACGAGTTCCAGGATACCAACACCCTGCAATATGCCTGGCTCAAGCTGCTTGCCGGCGACAAGGCGGGGGTCACCGTGGTGGGAGACGACGATCAGTCGATCTACGGCTGGCGCGGGGCGAAGATCGAGAACATTCACCGCTTCGAGCAGGAGTTCGCGAACACCCGCACGGTGCGCCTGGAACAGAACTATCGCTCCACCAGCGCCATTCTTGATGCCGCCAACGCGCTGATCAGCCATAACACCGGGCGCATGGGCAAGGAGCTGTGGACCGCCGGTGCCAAGGGCGAACCGATCTCTGTCTATGCCGGCTTCAACGATCTCGATGAGGCGCGTTTCATCGTCGATACCATCAAGGAGAAAGTCGACGAGGGCTTTCACCGTAGCGAAGTCGCCATTCTCTACCGTTCCAACGCACAGTCCCGGGTGCTCGAAGAGACTCTGATACGCCAAGGCATGCCCTATCGCATCTATGGCGGCCAGCGCTTCTACGAGCGTCTGGAAATCAAGAATGTTCTGGCCTATCTACGCCTGCTGCTCAATCGAGATGACGATGCCTCCCTGGAACGGGTGATCAATGTCCCCGCCCGGGGCATTGGCACTCGCACCGTGGAAATCCTGCGGGAGCGTGCCCGCCATCAAGATGTGTCGCTGTGGCAGGCGCTGCACGACAGCCTGAGCGACGGTACCTTGAAGGGACGCGCCGGCAATGCCGTGCAGGCTTTCGCCAACCTGATCGAACGCCTCGATAACGACACTGCCGGCATGGCGCTGCACGAAATCATCATCCATGTGAATGAGATCTCGGGGCTCATCGAGCATCACCGCAACGAAAAGGGCGAGAAAGGGCAGGCCCGGGTCGAGAACCTTGAAGAGCTGGTCAACGCCGCCCGGGCCTTCACCCAGGGCGATGCCATGTTGCTGCAGGAAGCCGGTGAGGGCGCCGCAGCGCTGGAACCCTTTCTGGCGGAAGCCGCGCTCAATGCCGGCGATCACGAGGCGGACGAGTTCGAGGATGGCGTGCAATTGATGACCCTGCACTCCGCCAAGGGGCTGGAGTTTCCGATCGTGTTCGTGGCCGGGGTCGAGGAAGGCCTGTTCCCCCACAAGATGTCTCTTGAGGAGACAGGGCGCCTCGAGGAAGAGCGTCGGCTCGCCTATGTGGGGCTGACTCGTGCCATGCACAAGCTTTATCTCACCTACGCGGAGCTGCGTCGGCTGCACGGCAAGGAGACCTTCCAGCGCGCCTCGCGTTTCCTGCGTGAATTGCCGGAGGAGTTGTTGGAGGAAGTGCGTCTGCGCGGCCAGATATCCCGCCCGGTCACCTCCCGCCCGAGTCCTGGGCTTCGACAGGATTCGGTTTCTGGAGGAGATGATCTGCCTTCGCTTTCCCTGGGCCAGCGGGTCAGCCATCCGCTGTTCGGCGAAGGAATAATCCTCAACGCCGAGGGCCAGGGCGAACGCGCCCGGGTGCAGGTCAGCTTCGAGGGCGAAGGCGACAAATGGTTGGTGCTGGGGTTTGCCAAGCTCACCCCGCTTTAGCGTTTACTTGGACGAAGAATCAAACCCCGGGCCATTGGAGGCCCGTACATAGCGAGGTAGTTGATGAAGCTGCACTTGAGGGAAATGTTTCCCGAGTTGTTGTCGGACTGGTCGTCGTTGAGCGGTTATCAGCGCTTCGAGCGGCTGGTTTCCTTGATACTGACGATCGCCATCAGCGGCGTGGTGCTGGTGGCGCTCTACTACCTAGTGACCCACGTCTTCACCTTGCTGTTCGTGCAAACCCGCGACCCCTTCGATTATCGGGTGTTTCAGCTGGTCTTCGACATGATTCTCACCGTGCTGATCGCCATGGAGTTCAACAACTCCATCGTTCGCACCATGGAGGGAGGAGGCGGTTTCATTCATGTCGAGATCGTGGTGTTGATCGCCATCATGGCGCTGGTGCGCAAGTTCATGGTGATGGATATCGAGACCATCGATCCTTTGAAGATATTCGCATTGGCAGCCGCGGTGCTGGCTGTGGGCATCTGTTACTGGCTGGTACGTCACGGCAATCGCCCGCACGGAAACGAACGCGACGCGTCCTGATCCTGGAGCCGTCGTCTTGCTGTCCAATTCGACTATCGCGCAGCAATCGGTCTCGGTGGGGAACGACCTGCCATCGCTTTCCCTAGGCCAGCGAGTCAGCCATCCGCTGTTCGGCGAAGGAATAATCCTCAACGCCGAGGGCCAGGGCGAACGCGCCCCGGTCCAGGTCAGCTTCGAGGACGAAGTCGACAAATAGCTGGTGCTGGGGTTTGCCAAGCTGACGCCGCTCTATATACCCGATTTCCCTGCTTTTCCTCCTATGCAGCCTCGCTAATGTGCTTTTAGCGAGGCTTCTTGATATGAATCAATTTGTGTTGGCTTTCCGGTGGTACGCCTACCCTGGGGCGAGTATGTTTACAGTATAAACGTTAGGACGCTTAATTAAGCGAAAAAAACAATCCCCTGCCGAAGCAGAACGCTCAAGTGTGATGAAAACGCTTGATTCATCAGCTATTTACCCTGCAAATCGCAGCGATCATTGCGGCAACCATCGGGAGCAAGCCATGGTCAGCAAAGGCAAGAAGATTTCCATCACGGTGGCGGTAGTCGCCATTCTCGGCGTTGCCGGTTTCCTAGTTCTGACCTCGCCCTGGACCTGGTCACTGACTCATAGTCTTCCACCCACCGCCAGTTCTGACAGCCCAGCGGATATCGATAACGGCCGCCTCGTGTTCGTTGCCTCCGACTGCGCTACCTGCCATGCCACCACAGGACAAGACAGCGACGAGCAGCTTGGCGGTGGCAAGATGCTCGACACCGATTTCGGCAAGTTCCACATGCCCAATATTTCACCGGACCCGGAGCACGGCATCGGCAATTGGACGCTCGCGGAATTCGACCGTTCAGTGCGCGAGGGCGTCGGCCCCGATAGCCTTCTGCCGGACGGCAAGAATCTCTATCCGGCGTTTCCCTATACCTCCTATCAGCGCCTTTCCCCGGAAGACGTGCGGGATCTCTACGCCTACATGATGACGCTACCCGAAAGCGACAAGGTGGTGCCGGATCACGAACTCAAGTTCCCCTACAATATTCGCCGTGGCATCGGTGTCTGGCGCCTTGCCTTCCTCGATGGCAAAAGTGCCGCGGAGATTGGTGCCGATACTGCCGATCTTACCGAAGACGTTGACCATGCCAAATTCGAGCGTGGCCGCTATCTGGTAGAGGGGGCTGCACACTGCGCGGAATGTCACTCGCCACGTACCTTCATGGGTAACATTCCCAATGACAAACGCTACGCCGGTGGGCCGAACCCGGAAGGTACCGGACACTTTCCGAACATTACGCCGGATGAGACCGGCATCGGTTTCTGGTCCACAGCCTCTATTGCCAACTATCTGCATACTGGAATCAATCCGATCGGGCGCAAGTCCGGTGGCGACATGGCAGAGGTTATAGAGAATACCTCCCAACTGCCCTGGCAGGATCTGCAGGCCATGGCGACCTACCTCAACCATATCCCCGCCGTGGACAAACCGGCCCCGGGCATGCCCGAGCCAAACCGCACCGAGGAAGTGGTGATGCTCGATACCGCCTTCGACAACCGTCCTCCTCTACCGACCAGCGATCCGAAAGAGATTGGCGAGGGAGATAATGTGTACGTTGCCGGTACCAAGTCGCTCTATACAACCTCGGATATGGAACAAGCAGAGAGTGAGGACGGCAAGTTTCTGGGCGCTGCGCAAGCCAAGGTGCTTGCCAGGGAGGGCGACAAGCTGCAGCTCGAGATTGCCGGTTGGCAGCCGGAAAACGCCCCCTCCGTCATCTATCAGGAGAAGGGCCAGCGGGTGATCATGGCCGCCCTTGGCGATGATGCTGTTGCGGCCACCGAGCGTGGTGGGGCGGAAACCGACCCCAATACAGATCAGGTCTGGCTGCCTGTCACCCTGAAATTCTGGACCGATGCAAGCCAGCTCAATCTCGAGCAGGAAGAGCTCTGGAGCTTTAGCCAGAATGCCTACCAGGAAAGCTGTTCGTCTTGTCATAGCTTGGCGGAGGAGGATCACTTCACCGCCAACCAGTGGATCGGCACCCTCAAGTCCATGAAGCGTTTCACCAGCTTCTCCGAGGATGAGTATCGGTTGATTCTTTCCTACCTGCAGAACCATTCCAGCGACCTTGGTTCCGCGGGTAGCGAAGCGATCGTCGAACATGCCAGCGAAGGGGTTCCGCAATGAATCGCGACGATATCTCGAAGGACCCTATAGACGGACTGGATACCAGTGCGCTGGTTGTCGCCGCCGAGTGGTTGAGCGGTATCTTCATTGCTCCGATGTCATCGCAGCAGGTGGCGCAGGCCGGCGCAACGTCAGGTCAGAACGCACTGCGCTGGACGGGCGCACAGCTAGAGGCCTCGGCAGCGGCGGAAACACTCTGTCGCACTCTCGATCAGGATGACTCGGAGAATCTGGCCGTGCACCTGCAGCGCCGCTACACGGCGCTGTTTGAAGGCATCTTCCGGCATCGCGCCGTGCTGCCTTACGAAAGTGCCTGGCAAGGGAAAGACGGATCGACGCTTGGTGGCGAATCCGTCGTCGAGATGAAAGCAATACTGCGTGCGCTCGATCTACACATCAATACGGTCTGCTGTGAGCCACCAGATCATCTTGCCATTGAACTGGCTGCCTTGGCGGCAGCGCTTCGTGAAGGTCACGACACGATCGTGGCGGACCTGGTACGCCGGCTGAAAGATTGGGTGCCGGCATTCACTGATGCGTTGACCCGGCAGGACCTAGATGGCTTCTATGCGGGCGCCGGCGAGCTGCTGCTCGCCTTGATTCACGAAGCGTCTGCTGCACTGGCGGCTGCGCTGACGGTTACCAACCCCGCAGCGGTTTCCGTGTCTGAATTTGTGCTTGAGCAACGTGAAGGAGAATTTGCATGAGTAAGAAAACTGATGAGTTGCGCGTTGTATCCTATGCAGATGTTGCTTCCCCAGGACGGCGGCGTTTCCTGCAAGGCTCCGCCGCGACCGCGGCCCTCAGCGCAATGCCGTTTTCGCTCTCGCTTCTGAGCAAGGGCGCGTTTGCTCAAAGTGCATCAAAGGAGGTCATCTCCGGCTGTCACTGGGGGGTGTTCAAGGGTGTCGTCGAAGATGGTCGTGCCGTCGAATTCAAGCCCTGGGGGAACGATCCTCAGCCCACGCCGATGCTCAAAGGGGTGCGGGATTCGATCTACTCCGCCTCGCGCATCCGCTATCCGATGGTGCGTCGCGCCTGGCTTGAGCAGGGCCCGGGGGCCGATCCGGACGGTCGGGGCGACGGTGACTTCGTGCGGGTTTCCTGGGACAAGGCGATCGAACTGGTGGCCAACGAAATTACCCGGGTCCGCGAGCAGCACGGACAGAATGCGATCTATGGCGGCTCCTACGGCTGGAAGAGCCCGGGTAAGCTGCACAACTGTAAAACGTTGCTGCGCCGCATGTTGAACCTGACCGGTGGCTTTACCTCCAGTATTGGCGACTATTCGACCGGGGCGGCCCAGGTCATCCTGCCCTATGTCACGGGTTCCATCGAAGTCTATGAGCAGTGCACCACCTACCCGGTGCTTGCCGAGAATACCGATCTCATGGTGTTCTGGGGCTGCGACCCTCATAACAACTCCCAGATCTCCTGGCAGGTGGCAGACCACGGAGCGTTCCCGGGCATCGAGGCGCTCAAGAAAGCTGGCGTGAAAGTCATTTCCATCGACCCGCTCAAGACCCTCACCTGTGACTATCTCGACGGTGAGTGGATAGCGCCCAAGCCGCAGACCGATGTCCCGCTGATGCTGGGTATCGCCCATACGCTGTTGAGCGAAGATCTGCACGACCAGAAATTCCTCGACCGCTACACCAGCGGCTTCGAGGAATTCAAACCCTACTTGACCGGCGAGTCCGACGGTCAGCCCAAGGATGCGGATTGGGCCGCAGAGATTTGCGGCATCGACGCGGATACCATTCGCGATCTTGCCCGGCGTTTTGCCAACAACCGCACCATGTTGTCGCTCGGCTATTCCATGCAGCGCCAGCATCATGGCGAGCAGTCCACCTGGATGCTGGTGACCCTGGCCTGCATGTTGGGTCAGATCGGCTTGCCCGGGGGCGGCTATGGCCTGAGCTATCACTACTCCTCTGGTGGCGCGCCGACTCACAATAGTCCCATTCTCAAGGCGATTGGCGATGCCGCCGGCGGTGGCAGCGGTGGGTCGGTCGATGAATCCGGCAGCGACGTCATGATCCCCGTGGCGCGTTTCGTCGAAACCCTGCTCAATCCCGGCGAAACCATGCAGTTCAACGGCAGCGAGATCGAACTGCCGCTGATCAAGATGGCCTACTGGGCCGGGGGTAATCCCTTTGCTCACCACCAGGATCGCAACGAGATGCTCAGGGCCTGGCGCGAGCTGGATACCTTCGTCGTCAACGACTTCCAATGGACGGCCACCGCTCGTCATGCGGATATCGTGCTGCCATGCACCACGTCTTACGAGCGCAATGATATCGAGCAGGTCGGTGACTATGCGCTGTCCCATATCGTGGCAATGAGGAAGATCGTCGAGCCGCAATTCGAGGCCCGGGATGATTTCGATATCTTCGCCGCCATCGCGGACAAGTTGGGCAAGGGACGTGAATTCACCGAAGGCCGGGCCGAGATGGATTGGATTCGCGGGTTTTATGAGGCCGCCAAGATCGAGGCTCGGGCCAAGGGCATGGAAATGCCGGTCTTCGATGTGTTCTGGGAATCCAACAAGCCGCTTGCGTTTCCGCTGGAAGACGAGCAGAAGCACTTCGTGCGTCATCAATCCTTCCGCGAGGACCCGATTCTCAGCGCGCTAGGTACCGCTACCGGCAAGTTCGAGATCTATTCCCGGGCCATTGCGAAATACGACTACGACGATTGTCCGCCACACCCCACCTGGCTGGAGCCGATCGAGCGTCTCGACGGGCCCGACACCAAGTACCCGCTGAGCATCGCCAGTAACCATCCCCGTGGCCGACTGCATTCGCAGCTCTGCGGCACGGAGTTTCGCAATACCTACGCGGTGCAGAACCGCGAACCCTGCTGGATGAATCCACGAGACGCCGAGTCTCGGAATATCAAGGATGGCGATGTGGTACGGGTTTTCAACGATCGCGGGCAGATTCTCGCCGGTGCGGTGGTAACAGAAGACATCATGCCGGGGGTGATACGGGTGTCGGAAGGCGGCTGGTTCGACCCGCTCAACCCCCGGGAGATCGGCAGTCTGTGCTGCTACGGGGACGTCAACAACCTGACGCCGGGAATCGCCACCTCCAAGCTGTCCCAGGCCAACTGTGGGCAGACCGGCGTAGGGGATGTCGAGAAGTTCGAGGGCGAGCTACCCGAGGTGTTGGTCTTCTCCCAGCCGGAGATCAGGAAGGGCTCTAACGCGGCCAGCTGAGACAGGTTGTATCTTTAGCAAGGATTGATCGGGCCGCTAACGCGGCCCGTTTTTTATGGGTTGCCATTGAGGCAGCGTGTGTAGCGCTTGCTCCTTAAATTGTCCATCGCGCATACTGCGAGCGTTAAGAACAACGCACATGGAGTCACGCCATCATGCAACGTCGCAAGTTTCTCACCGGTCTGGGCGCTGGCGCCGCGGGCATCGCTGCCGCCCCCTTCGTCTCCACGGCCCGTGCGGAGGAGGAAAAGAAGCCCATCAAATGGAAGATGGTCACCTCCTGGCCGAAGAATTTTCCGGCCTTGGGTACCGGCGCCAACGATCTGGCGGAGCGTATCAATACGCTTTCCGGAGGGCGTCTGCAGGTCGATGTGTACGGTGCAGGTGATCTGGTGCCGGCGTTGGAGGTGTTCGATGCGGTCTCCAGCGGTACCGCGCAGATGGGCCACTCCGCCGCCTATTACTGGCGGGGCAAGGTGCCGGCGGCACAGTTCTTCACCGCGGTGCCCTTCGGCATGACGGTCAACGAGACCAACGCCTGGTTGTACCGTGGCGATGGCATGAAACTATGGGATGCGCTCTACGAGGAGCACAATCTCAAGCCCTTCGTGGTAGGCAATACCGGTACTCAGATGGCGGGCTGGTTCAAGAAGGAGATCAATTCCCTGGAGGACATGAAGGGGCTCAAGATCCGCTTGCCGGGGTTGGCCGGAGAGGTCATGAACCGCATCGGCGCCACGGCGGTGAACATGCCGGGTTCTGAAATCTTCACTTCGATGCAGACCGGAGTGCTGGATGCCGCGGATTGGGTCGGCCCTTACAACGATCTGGCCTTCGGCCTGCATCAGGTCGCGGATTATTACTATACCACCGCCTGGAACGAGCCCAGCGCAGCGCTGGAAGGTACCGTCAATCTGGACGCCTGGAATGAGCTTCCGGACGATCTCAAGGCGGTGGTCGAGGAAGCGGCGCGCTCCGCCAATCTGGCCATGATCAACGAGTTTACCCACCGCAACGCGGAATCCTTGAAGGCGCTGGTGGACAAGCACGGCGTGAATTTGCGCTCCTTGCCCGAGGATGTCGTCAAGGCGTTGGCCAAGGCCTCCGAGGAAGTGCTGCAGGAACAGGTCGACAAGGACGACAGCTCGAAGGAGATCTACGACTCCTACAAGGAATTTCAGCAGCTCGTGT
Source organism: uncultured Halomonas sp. (assembly GCF_947493865.1). Lineage (GTDB taxonomy): Bacteria > Pseudomonadota > Gammaproteobacteria > Pseudomonadales > Halomonadaceae > Modicisalibacter. Next base: position 69,125 of record NZ_CANLTC010000005.1, on the reverse strand, counting down.
CGTCCTATACCGATGTGGGCGAGTTCGCCTATCTGAAGAATCGTCAGCTGGCGAGCGAAGCGAAGTAATCGATCACTCGCCGGGTACGGCACGTATCCGGCCGTTGTCGTCCAGGGCCACCATCACGAAACGCGCCTCGGTGACCTTGTATAGCTCATCGGGGTTGCGCTCGTGAGGCGGGCGTATCCAGACCTCGACATTGATCTTGATCGAGCTACGCCCGATATCCTGAGCGTCGGTATAGATGTTGACTACGGAGCCCACCCGCACCGGACACAGGAAATCCATGGTTTCAATGGCGACCGTCGCAGTACGCCCATGGGCCAGACGACCGGCACAGAGTTCAGCGGCCTGATCCATGTGATTGACCAGCCACCCCCCGGCGATATCGCCATAGAAATTGGTATCCTGCCGGGAAGTAAGCAGCTTGAGGGTCAAGTCACCCTGGGGCGTGGGGATATCATCGAGATCGGTCATGAAGGTCTCTTCTACAATGGCTTATTGTGGTGTTGTGAATGGCCGATTCAAACAGGCTAGTTCAGGCGCGCTATCTTAAACGCCATCTCGGGTAATCGGCCAGTCATGGCATTGTTCGCCGTTGCCATTTGCGAGCTGGCGTGAGGAAGCGAAGGACGTTTAATCGAATTGTCATCTTTTCCTGTCATTCTCGTTTCCAATCCGACGTCCCGCCCAGGAGGTTTCCATGGACATCACCAGCGACACTCACGGTCAGCATATCTCCAAGCAGTTCAATCAGGAACTCGAGGCGCTAAAGACGCACCTGATGGCCATGGGTGGGTTGGTCGAAAAGCAAGTCGAGAGTGCCATCCATGCGCTGCTGGAAGGGGATAGCCATCTGGCGGAAGAGGTCTGCGACAACGACCAGGCCGTAAACGCCATGCAGATCAAGATCGACGAAGAGTGCACCCGGGTGCTGGCGCGCCGACAACCGGCGGCTTCGGATCTGCGTCTGGTATTGGCGGTGATTCGGGCCACCTCGGATCTGGAACGCATCGGCGATGAAGCCAGCAAGATCGCCCGCAACGCCATGGCCCTGGCAGAGGCTGGGCGAAATACCCGTGGCTTCGTCGAGGTGCGTCACATCAGCGAACATGTGCGCAAGATGGTGCGGGATGCCCTGACCGCTTTCGCCCGCTTCGATACGGACCTGGCGTTGAGCGTCGCCCGGGAGGACGAACTGGTGGATACCGAGTACACCACCGCCATGCGTTCGCTGATGACCTTCATGATGGAAGACCCGCGCTCGATCAGCTCCATTCTGAGTGTGATGTGGATTCTGCGGGCGCTGGAACGCATCGGCGATCATGCGGACAATCTGGCAGAGTATGTGGTGTATCTGGTCAAGGGGCTGGATATTCGCCATATCGACGCCAATACACTTGACGAGGCGGCGCTCAAGGGTAAGGTTTAGGCTTTTCTCCGGAGTGACGCCTTTTCATGCTCAATGCCTTTGGTGCCCTGACCCAGGGAACGCGGCTGGTTCTCTCAAAAGGCCTGCGGCGCTACGTTTTCCTGCCGGTCCTTGTCAATCTGGTGCTTTATGTGGGCACCATCGCTTATCTGCTCAACAACTTCGGCGGCTGGCTCGATTACTGGATGCTCAAGGTGCCGAGCTGGCTCATGTGGCTCGAGTGGCTGATCTGGCCGCTGCTTGTGTTAAGCCTCGGGCTGATCGTTTTTTTCACCTTTTCTCTGGTCTCCAATCTCATCGCCGCGCCGTTCTACGGCTTTCTCGCCGAGAAGGTCGAATTGCGTGTGACCGGCAGCCCACCCCTAGACGATCGCGGCTTCTGGCGCAGCGCCATTGACTCGCTGGGCCGGGAACTGGTCAAGCTGGCCTACATATTGCCGCGCATGGCGCTGCTCTTTTTGATCGGCTTCGTGCCGGGGCTCAATTTAGCCATGCCTTTCCTATGGGCGGCATTCTCCGCCTGGATGATGGCGATCACCTATCTCGACTACCCGATGGACAACAACCGGGTCAGCTTCGATGACATGAAGCGCCGGCTGCGTTCGCGCTGGTGGCCGACCCTGACCTTCGGCGGCTGGGTGCTGCTGGCGACCTGGATTCCCGTGGCTAATCTCATCCTGTTGCCCGGAGCGGTGGCCGCCTCGGTGCTGATGTGGCGGCAGCACTACCAGGCGCTGCCGGTGCGGCGCTGATCGAGACTATCAACGTCGGCGCAAGCTACCGGGGATGAGTGTCGATTCCTCCGAGATATCGCCAGTGGCTTGTGTCAGTCGCGCTGCGGGGAAGACGCAGCGAAACAGCGCGCCCTGGCCCAGGCGGGATTCGATTTCCAGGTGGGCATCGTGGCGCAACAGCACATGCTTGACGATGGCAAGCCCTAGCCCGGTGCCGCCGGTGGCGGTGCTGCGGCCCTTGTCGACGCGGTAGAAGCGTTCGGTGAGGCGCGGGATATGCACCGCATCGATACCCTCGCCATCATCGATCACTTCCAGGGCGGCACCGGCGCGCCGAGGGTGCCAGCGTAGGGTGATGGTGCTGCCCGGGGCGGTGTAGCGCACGGCGTTGAAGACCAGGTTGGAGATGGCGCTGCGGATCTCTTGTTCGGCACCGGCAATAGACCGAGGTTCTTCGATCTCGATGCGCAGGGTATGACTGCCTTCCGAGAGGGTCTCGGCATCCCGGCGAATGCTTTCAAGCAGGCCAGGAAGTTCGATCTTCGCGGTTTGCCGGGTGCGGTGATCGGTTTCCAGCCGCGAAAGCAGCAGTAAATCGGCGACCAGGTTCTGCATGCGTAGGGTCTGTTCCTGCATTTGCTGTAAACCGCGTTGCCAGCGCGGCGGCAGTTGCTCGGCATGCTCGCTGTAGGTTTCCAGATAACCGACTAATACCGTCAGCGGCGTCTTCAACTCGTGAGAGACGTTGGCGACGAAGTCCTGGCGCATCTGCTCCAGGCGCTGCAGGCGAGTGATGTCCCGGACCAGGATCAGGCGTTCGTCGTCGCCAAACAGGGTCAACTGAAATTGCAGCACCAGATCACCGCGCACCGGCGAGGACAGGATCAGGGGCTCGCGATAGTCCCGGGCCTCGAAATAGGTGATGAACTGCGGATCGCGCAGCAGGTTGGTGACGTGCTGGCCGCGATCCTGGGGGGACTTCAGGCCCAGCATGTGTTCGGCGGCACTGTTCCACCAGTCCAGGTTGCCGCGCCGGTCGAGCATCACCACACTGTCGCGCATGGCTTCCGCGGACTCCTGAACGCGTCGAATGACGTCGCGCAAGCGTGACTGGGCCTTGTGCTGCGCTTTTTGATAGCGATACAGGCGATCGAAGAGATCGCCCCATACACCGGTGCCGGCGGGCGGTTCCTGGTGAGGGTTCTGATACAGCCAGGCATAGAGCTGGCGCAAATGGCGGATGTGAATGGCGATGAACAGCGCAAGTCCCGCGGCCAGCCCCCAGCCGGGCAGGCCGATGAGCCAGCCCAGGCCGCCCATGCCGACGATCAGATAGGCGAGCCGCCAGAGTTCATTGGTCCAGTAGTACATGGAGTCGGTTCATAGCTGGGTCGAAAAGCGATAGCCGGTACCGCGCACGGTCTGGATCAGATGTTGATGGGTCTCGCCCAGGGCCTTGCGCAGGCGACGGATATGCACGTCCACGGTGCGCTCCTCGACGTAGACATTGCCGCCCCACACCTGATCCAGCAGTTGGCCCCGGGTGTAGGCGCGCTCCTGGTGGGTCATGAAGAACTGCAACAGGCGGTATTCGGTGGGTCCTATCTCCAGCGCCTGGCCATTGGAGGATACCCGATGGCTGGCGGGGTCGAGCAACAGACCCTCGACCTCCACCGCCTCCTCGATGCCGCGGGGTGTGGCGCGACGCAGTACCGCCCGCAGCCGGGCAATCAATTCCCGAGGTGAAAACGGCTTGGTGATGTAATCGTCGGCGCCCGCTTCCAGACCCAGTATCTTGTTGTCCTCCTCGCTCTTGGCGGTGAGCAGGATGATCGGCAACTCGCTGGTGGCTTCCTCGCGCTTGAGCCGGCGCGCGAGTTCGATGCCGCTGGTACCCGGCATCATCCAGTCGAGCAGCAATAGATCGGGCTGCTCATCGACGATCAGAGCGTGGGCCTCCTGGGCGTTGTCCGCTTCCAGGACGCGGTAATCCGCCATCTCCAGCGCGACGGCGATCATCTCGCGAATGGCGGCTTCGTCATCGACGACGAGAATGGTCTTGGCAGTCATCCACTGGCCTCGTTGAAACGTGAAGCGAACCCCTTCTCAGGTTCCTTCGAAATGTCAGAACGATGACGATTACATCGCGTATACATGACAGCCTCATGACAGCAGGATTTACTGATAAAAGTTGCCGAGCGATGGCACTTTCGAGGGAATTGCTGAATAAATAGACGAGCGAAATGAAGTACAAGGCGCACGGAACACAGAAGGCGAGACATAACATGGGGTTAGGCGAGCCTTCGAGTACCGCGCAACGCAGTAATTCGTTCGCGTAGGCATTTATGCAGTGATTCCCTAGTTAGACCGGCCAGAGCTCCAGGACCAACCCCGCACACACCACCAACCCCGCCCAGTGATTGTTGAGAAACGCCTGGAAGCAGCGTTCCCGGGAGCGATGGCGGATCAGCCAGTGCTGATAGACGAAGATCAACGCCATGGCCACAAGCCCCAGCCAGAAGAAGCCACCCAACGCAAGACGAGTGCCGACGATCGCCAGAAGCGTCAGGGTAGCCAGCTGCAGCAGGCCGATCATCAGCCGGTCGTAGTGGCCGAACAGCACCGCGGTGGATTTGATGCCGACCTTAAGATCGTCATCGCGATCGACCATGGCGTACTCGGTGTCGTAGGCCACGGTCCAGGCCAGGTTGGCGCAGAACAAGAGCCAGGCTTCCACGGGAACCGTTTCCAGCACGGCGCCAAAGGCCATGGGGATCGACCAGGAAAACGCCGCCCCGAGAAAGAGCTGCGGCCAATTCGTGTAGCGCTTCATGAAAGGGTAGATGAAGGCCAGCACCACGCCCCCGAAGGCGAGCATCACGGTAAAGACATTGGTGAAGCACACCAGCAGGAAGGCCGCGATCACCAGGCCGGCGAAAAGCCCCTTGGCCTCGTTTTCGCTGATTCGTCCGGTGGCCAGGGGGCGTGTCTTGGTGCGCTTGACATGGCCATCCCAGTGGCGATCGGCGTAGTCGTTGATCACGCAGCCGGCGGCGCGCATGAGATAGACGCCGGCGACGAAGATCAGTAGCGTGTCTCGAGCCGGCATTCCATCGGCGGCAACCCACAGGGCCCACAGGGTCGGCCACATCAAGAGCCAGGTGCCGATCGGCCGGTCGAGCCGGGTCAGCTGCAGGAAGTCGGGGAGTCGTTTGAGGCCACGAGGGCGAACCGCCTGATCCATGAGAGTCTCCGAGAAAGGATCGCGGGCCCAGTCTAGCGCCTGGGCAGTTTCAGATCATCCGCCATGCGCGCAAGAAAGAACTCCTGCACCAATACCCGGAAGCGGCCATGGCGAAACAGTGAGCGTCGCCCCCAGGGGCCGGGCTCGGCAGGGTGAAAGGGCGCCGGCTGTCGGGTTATCTCGATCGGGCCCCGTTCGAGATCCGGCTGGCGGAACAGCCAACTGCCCAGGGAGCGTTCACCTAATTGCTTCAAGCGCTGCCCCTGCAGTGCACTCAACGGCGCGACGGAGCGGGCCACGACCCAAGGCTGTTTACCGGCGCACAAGGCCACTTCCCGGCGCCAGACCCACTGAGTAAAAGGGATAGTCAACGCCAGGGCCTCGTCGCGGCGTGGCCGGTCCAGGCGCTGAACGAGCAAGCGGACATTGAACTCGCCGTTCGCCGCCTCGGTCAAACGCCGGGTCAGCGAATCCGTGGACGCGACCCAGTGCCACCAGTCGCTGCTCATGGCCGGCCGCCAGGCAGCAGCGGGTCTCCAGGACATAAGAACCTGTTTATGATCTGCTGCGTGTCGGTCATACGTCGTTAAATCCGATCTCAAAATACTCATTTACAGCAGTAAACTCCGTTTTTTCGTCCGAATTTGCCTTGTCTGACACTAACTCGCTAGATCGTAAACAGGTTCTACGGGGCGGCAGGATCGAAGTTCGGCGCTCACGCGGGCTCCGGGCCAAAACAGGGGGCCGTAGTGTACCATGAGGTTTCTATCATGAATCGCCTGGCAGGAGTTCCATGAGCGCACCCTTGACCATTCTCGGCACCGGCATGGCCGGACTCGGGCTGGCTCGTCAGCTGCGTGCCCGGGGTTCGGAGCGTCCGATCACGCTAATCACCGCCGACAGCGGCGACGACTACTCCAAACCCTTGCTCTCCACCGGTTTCGCCAAGAAGATATCGCCCGAGAAGCTAGTCAATCGTAATGCCCTGCAGGCCGCCGACGAGCTGCAAGCGGTCGTGCGTACCCACACCCGGGTGGGTGCCATCGATACCCAGGCCGCCGAGCTGGTGCTGGGCAGCGAGCGTCTTGCCTACGGCGAGTTGGTGCTGGCCACCGGTGCCGCCCCCCGGCCACCCTTCGACATCCCCGAGTCGCTTGGTGGGCGCGCCTTCACCATCAACGATCTCGATGACTACCGCGTTTTTCACGCGGCCTTGATGGCGCTGGATCGTCCTGGACGCGTGGCCATCGTGGGTGCAGGGCTGGTGGGCTGTGAATATGCCAATGACCTGCGCGCCGGCGGCCATGAGGTCGTCATGATCGCGCCGGAAAACACCCCACTGATGCGACTTCTTCCCGAACCCTTGGGCCGCGTATTGGGGGAGGCGTTCATTGACATTGGCATCGACATGAAACTGGGACGTGTGCTCGAAGAATTGCAGGGCGACGATGCCGGTGCAGCGTTGACGCTCGATGATGGATACTCCCTGGAGGCCGATCTGGTGCTGATCGCCACCGGCTTGGTGCCACGCATTGAACTGGCGCGCCAAGCGGGGCTCGAGGTCAGCGCCGAGGGCGTTCATACCGATCGCTACTTGCGCACCTCGGTGCCTGATATCTATGCATTGGGCGATGGCGCCTGCGTGGCCGGGCTCAACGCCATGTACGTTCAGCCCCTCCAGGCCAGTGCCAAGGCCTTGGCGGCTACCCTGGCAGGAGCGCCCACCCCAGTCAGCTATGGCGCCTGGCCGATACTGGTCAAGACACCGGCCTGCCCGGTGGTAGCGCTGCCTCCAAAAAAGACACCGGGGCGCTGGCGTATAGAAGGCGAAGGCAACGACCTGACGGCACTGGCCGAAGATGAGGAAGGACAGTTGATTGGCTTTGCGTTGACAGGGCGAAGCGTGCGGAGGAAAGTCGAGCTAGCGCGAACCGCACCAGGCTTGCTAGTCTAGGCGCGTAGTAATATTTCGCTGGTGTTAATAATACGGCGAAGAAGTAGTTTTATAATTATTTGCACAACAATGGATGGTCAATGTTGCCATCCTGTCATGATCGAAATCAGGAGTGCTACATGCGTAAGCCAGAACTCGCCGCGGCAATCGCCGAGCGTGCCGATCTTTCCAAGGACAAGGCCAGCCAAGTCCTCAACGTCATCCTCGATGAGATTACCGGCACCGTTGCTCAAGGCCAGGACGTCTCGTTGATCGGTTTTGGTTCCTTCGTGGTGCGTGAACGCGCCGCTCGCACCGGCAAGAACCCTCAAACCGGGGCGGCACTACAGATTCCCGCCAGCAAGACCGTTGCCTTCAAGGCCGGGAAATCTCTCAAGGATGCGGTTTCAAAGTAGGCGAGACCCATCTTCATGAGGGTGCGAAACCAGCACCATTATGTGCAATGATCTAACGTGCCGGCTATTCTGAAGCCGGCAATTTTATCTATGCCACTAATGAGTAATGCCATGAAATTAAAACTGATGTTGTGGCTACTGGGGTTGATGTTGAAACGCGCCCGGCGCGGCAATCAACGCTTTCGCGAGACACTCAATGACATGAAGCGTCTGGATTGGGGTATTGCCACCGAGGATCTGCGCATCGCTCGTCATTACCGCATGACACCGGATGCCATCGAAAGCGCTTCCGGCCTGCCGGTGGATCTCGATCTCGAGCTACGTTTTCGTGATGCCGATACGGCGGTTGCCATTCTAAAGAAGCCTACCCAGCGCGCCTTTCTCGACGGCATGATGGAAGGCCGTGTACGTCTGGTCGGCGATTCGAAGGATCTGACGAAGCTACAGAAGCTATTACGCTATTTGCGTTGATCGCACCTATTCCGTTATTCCCTTTTACCTGAACTCAAGTTTTAGACTAAGGTCGTAGGCTGGTAGTATTACATTTGCTGCCAATTCTTCAGCGACCAGAGGTTTCCCTCTTTCTGCCCATGCCACCCTTGTTCGACCAACCGCTGAGGCGCCTCTGGACACAGGAGGTCTTCGCCTACAGCCTCCGTGTATTCATCGCGCTGTCCGGTGCCTTGCTGGTGAACTGGTTCGTCGGCGATGTCAGCATGCTGATTCCCCTGTTTCTCGGTATCATCGCCAGCGCCCTGGCCGAGACCGACGATAACTGGCGAGGTCGACTGGTATCGCTGGGCGTGACACTGGCCTGTTTCAGCATCGCCTCGTTGTCCGTGGAACTGCTGTTCGGCCATCCCTGGGCATTCGTCGTGGGGCTGGCGGTTTCCACTTTTGGCATGAGCATGCTCGGCGCGGTGGGGCAACGTTACGGCACCATCGCCTATGCCACACTGATTCTGGCGATCTACACCATGATCACCCTCGAGAGCAGCGAGGACTCCTCAGCGCATGTGTTCTGGTGGGAGCCGCTGCTGCTGGTATCCGGCGCGGCATGGTACGGCGTCATTTCGGTGATCTGGTGCGTGCTGTTTTCGCGTCAGCCGCTCAAGTTGAGCATGGCTGTGCTGTTCCGTGAGCTGGAAGCCTATCTACGACTCAAGGCGACACTCTTCGAGCCGTTGCAGGGGCTCGATATCGAGGCGCGGCGCCTCGCGCTGGCGGAGCAGAACGGCAAGGTCGTCAACGCCCTTAACCAGGCCAAGGAGATGATCTTCCATCGGCTGGAAGATCAGCGCACGCCACGCAAGCTCAATCGGTACCTGCACCTGTATTTCATCGCCCAGGATATCCACGAACGGGCAAGCTCCTCGCATTATCCCTACGAGGCGCTGGTAGAAACCTTTTACCATCACGATGTGTTGTTCCGTTGCCAGCGACTGCTCGAGCAGCAAGGCAATGCCTGCCGTACCCTGGCCCGTGGGTTGCTGCTGAACCGAGCGTTTGAGCATGGTCAAAGCGAGCAGGCGCTACATGACCTCAAGGCGTCCCTCTCTGATCTGCATGCTCAGCAGCGCCCGGAATGGCGCGGCTTGCTGCGCTCGCTGGACGCCCTGGCCGACAACTTGACCGCCCTGGGACACCAGCTGGCCAGCGCCCAGAGCCCCGATGGCGTGACTCAGTACGAAGACGCCAGTCTCTATGATCGTTCACCGCAAGGGTGGCGCGACGTACGCGATCGCCTGCAGCGACATCTGACCCCATCGTCGGCGATCTTCCGCCACGCCCTGCGTCTGACGACCGCGCTGGTGGTGGGTTACGGTGTATTGCATCTCGTGCATCCTACCCAGGGGTACTGGATCCTGCTGACCAGCATCTTCGTTTGCCGGCCCAATTTCGGCGCGACACAGCGCTTTCTATGGCAACGCATCACCGGCACGGTGGTCGGTTTGGTCGCTGGCTGGGCCATGATCTCGCTGTTTCCAAATCAACTGATCCAGCTGTCGATCGCGGTAGCCGCGGGCGTGCTCTTCTTTGCCACCCGTGGCCGACATTACGTGATCGCGACGGCGGCGATCACCTTGCTGGTGCTATGCTGCTTCAACCAGGTGGGGGATGGCTTCGGGCTGATATGGCCGAGGCTATTCGATACCTTGCTCGGCGGATCGATCGCAAGCCTTGCGGTGATGCTGATTCTGCCGGATTGGCAGAAGCGGCGTCTGCATCGCCAGGGCGCGGAGACGCTCGAAGCCAGCAGCCGTTACCTGCGTGCGATCCTCCAACAGTACATTGGCGGTAAGCAGAACGACCTTGACTATCGATTGGCACGACGCAATGCCCATAACGCCGATGCTGCCCTCTCGACGCTGCTGGCCAACGTGCGGCTCGAACCCGACCAGTTTCGCGAGGATGCGGCGATGGGCTTTCGCTTTCTGGGCAACGCCTACACGCTGCTCAGCTACCTGTCTGCGTTGGGCGCCCATCGTGGGGATACTCTGACGCTCGCCAAGGATGCCGAGTTACGTACCACAGGAGAGTCCATCGTCGCGGATATCGAAGAGATTGCGGCGCGACTGCGGCAGCGCGCACCGGTACCCTCCTTCGATGCCGCCGAGAGTCGGGCGGCAAGGCTCGAGGCCCAAGCCAGCGAAGAGCCCAGTGACGAGCGACGGTTATTGCAGACACAGCTGGCCCTGATCAGTCGCCAACTGGTGCCGTTAGGAGAGGCGGCGGGCAGGTTGATAACCCCAAGGGGCGCGAGTCATACGGCGGCACGGTCATCCTGAATGGGCCGTCAAACCTGCCCATAGCGTCCTGCTTCCTCACCCAGCCAGCGCCGAATCAATGTGTCGCTGGCGTCCGGAGCTTCTTCCAGTAACGCTTTTGCAAGAGGACTGACCCGTTCCAGCAGGTCCTTGTCCCGCTCCAGGTCGGCGATCTTCATCTGGGCCAGTCCTGTCTGGCGAGTACCGAGCACTTCGCCCGGGCCGCGCAGTTCAAGATCCTTCTCGGCGATACGAAAGCCATCGGTGGTCTCGCGCATCACCCCCAGGCGTTCCCGGGAATGCGCCGACAGCGGTGGATGATAGAGCAGCACGCAGAAGCTCTCGGTGCCGCCACGCCCGACGCGACCGCGCAACTGGTGCAACTGGGAAAGACCCAGACGCTCGGGGTTCTCGATGATCATCAGGCTGGCGTTGGGCACATCGACGCCCACCTCGATCACCGTGGTGGCTACCAGCAGATCCAGTTCACCGCTCTTGAAGGCATCCATCACCTCGGCTTTCTCGGCGGCCTTCATGCGCCCGTGAACCAGGCCGACAGCCAGTTCCGGTAAAGCCTCGGTCAGAGCGTCCCGGGTCGCCTCGGCGGCCTGGCACTGTAGCGCTTCCGACTCCTCGATCAAGGTACAGACCCAGTAGGCCTGGCGTCCCTCGGCGCAGGCGCGGCGAATACGCGCGACTACTTCCGGGCGGCGCTCATCCGGCACGGCGACGGTCTGCACCGGGGTGCGTCCCGGAGGGAGTTCGTCGATCACGGATAAATCGAGATCCGCATAGGCGCTCATGGCCAGGGTGCGGGGGATCGGCGTGGCGGTCATGATCAATTGATGCGGAGTCAGCCCGCCGGCCTCGCCCTTCTGGCGCAGTGCCAGGCGTTGATGCACCCCGAAGCGATGCTGTTCGTCGACGATGGCCAGGCCCAGGCGCTTGAAATGCACGTCATCTTGAAACAGGGCATGGGTGCCCACCGCCATCTGTACGCGACCATCGGCGATGGCGGCCTTGGTATCGAGCCGGGCCTTGCCCTTGAGCTTGCCGGCCAGCCAGCCCACCTCGATGCCCAGCGGGGTCAGCCAGTCGCGAAAATTGCGAAAGTGCTGTTCGGCGAGAATCTCCGTGGGTGCCATCATTGCCGCCTGGCAGTCGCCGGCGATGGCCTGCAGGGCCGCCATGGCGGCGACCACGGTCTTGCCGGAGCCGACGTCACCCTGCACCAGGCGCAGCATGGGAATGGCGGTTTCCAGGTCTCGGGCGATCTCATCGAGCACGCGACGCTGAGCGCCGGTCAGGGCAAAGGGTAGCTGGGTGAGAAAACGCGCCTGCAGGCCACGCCCGGATGGTAATGTCGGGGCGCCGTCGGTCTGGATGCGCAGGCGCACCTGCCGCAGGCTGAGCTGATGGGCAAGCAGCTCCTCCAGCGCCAGGCGTCGCTGAGTGGGATGAACGCCTGCCGCCAGGCGCTCGAGATCCGCATCCGGTGGCGGCTCGTGCAGGTAGCGCAGACATTCCTGTAATTCAGGCAGCCGGAAACGTTCGCGCAGCGGTTCGGGAATGCCATCCGGCAACATGTGCGGTGCTTCCTCTAACGCTTTGAGCGCTTGAGCGATCAGACCGCGCAGTCGCGCCTGGTTCAAACCTTCCGTGGTGGGATAGATCGGCGTCAGATGCTCCTCGACCGGCGCGTCCTCCTGGCGCAGTAGCCAGTATTCCGGATGATAGATCTCGAGCCCGGTGGCGCCGGCCCGGGCCTCGCCGAAGCAGCGAACGTGCGTTCCTCGGGCGAACTGCTGTTGCTGGGCCGGGGAGAAGTGAAAGAAACGCAGGCTGAGAATGCCGGAACCATCCTTGAGCCGCACCAGCAGACTGCGCCGCCGCCCCTTGACCACCTCCGCAGCGCAGACTTCGCCATCCACCACCGCTTCCTGACCGGCCCGTAGGGTGGCGATCGGCGTGATACGCGTGCGGTCCTGATAGCGCAGCGGCAGGTGAAACAACAGGTCGGTGACCCGCTCGATGCGCAGGCGCCCCAGCTTGGCGGCCATGGCGTCACCGACCCCTGTCAGGGTGGTGACCGCCTGCTCCAGCTCGGACCGGCCCATGTACCGATTCATGCCGGCACGCTATCCGGCTGTTTCTGGTAAGAGTGCTCGACGGCATCGATCAGCGCATCGATGGCCTTGAGTCGTGGAAAGCTGGCGCGCCAGGCGACTGCGACGGTGCGGCTGGGCGCCTCCGGAGTGAAGGGGCGGCTTTCCAGCATGCCGGTCTCGTAGTGCCCGGTGCCGATGGCGGATTGCGGCAACACCGTGATGCCCAGCTTGGAAGCGACCATGTGGCGAATGGTTTCCAGGGAGCCGCCTTCCGCAGTCAGCGTATTGGAAGGGCTGTTCAGTTGAGCGCTGATCGCCGGACAGGCCTCGAGGATCTGATCGCGGAAACAGTGCCCTTCGCCGAGCAGCAGCAAGCGTTCCTTGAGCAGGTCTTCCTTGTCGATGCTGGTCTTGCGTGTCCAGGGGTGATCGCTCGGGATCAATACCTCGAAGGGTTCTTCGTAGAGGGGCCGGGTGACCACATCCACCTCGGTGAAGGGCAGGGCGACGATGATCGCATCGAGTTCGCCACTGCGCAGCTTATGGCGCAGGTTGGCGGTGAAGTTTTCCTCGATATACAGCGGCATGTCCGGCGCCATGCGCGCCAGCCGAGGAATCAGGTGCGGAAACAGATAGGGCCCGATGGTGTAGATGGCGCCGATACGCAGCGGGCTGCTCAACTGATCCTTGCCCTCGCTGGCCAATTCACGAATGATGCTGGCCTGTTCGAGCACCCGCTGGGCCTGCTCGACGACCTTCGCCCCCAGGGGCGTCACCTGAACGGTGGCCTTGGAGCGCTCGAAGAGCGCCACTTCTAGCTCATCCTCGAGCTTCTTCACGGCCACGGACAGGGTTGGCTGGGAGACGAAGCAACGCTCCGCGGCACGCCCGAAATGCCGTTCCTGAGCCAGTGTCACGATGTAGCGGAGTTCTGTTAGAGTCATGATTGGGCCCGCAAGGGCTTCCTGTCGATTCGATGGATATATTCGTTTTACCAAGGAGCTAGGTAAAGGTGAAGAATACGTGTTTGATTCTCGGCTGTGGCGATATTGGCAAGACGCTTGGAACCCAACTGATCGAGGCGGGCCATCGCGTGATCGGTGCGCGTCGCAACCCCGAGCAACTGGCCTCGAGCGGCATCGAGCCCCTGGCCATCGATCTCAACGACCCGGAAGCGCTCAAGACGCTGCCGGAAGCGGATATCGTCGTCTATGTGGTGAGCGCCGATCGCTTCGACGAACAGGCCTATCAAGCCGCCTATCGGGATGGCTTGAAAGCGGTATTGGCCGAATTCGAGCAGCGATCGCACAAACCGACCCGGGTGTTCTTCGTATCCTCGACCAGCGTTTATGCCCAGCAGGATGGCGAAACCGTCGATGAGAACGCCTCGACTCAGCCCACTGGTTTCGCGGGGCAACTGATGCGCGAAGCCGAACGGACCCTCATCGATCACAGTTTACCCGGTACCGTGGTGCGTTTCTCCGGCATCTACGGCCCTGGGCGCGACCGGCTCATTCAGCAGGTGCGGGAAGGGCGTATCGCCGCCGCCACGCCCCCCATGTATTCCAATCGCATCCACCGGGACGACTGCGCCGGCGTATTGTCTCATCTGATCGCCAAGACCCTGAACGACGAGCCTCTCGACGATCTCTACCTGGCCAGTGACTGCGAGCCGGTGCCCTTGCACGAGGTAATGGCCTGGCTGGCCAAGCAGCTCGAGGTCGAGACCCACGAGATCATTCAATCGCCGCTACGCCGACGTTCGAGCAAGCGCTGCGACAATTCTCGGCTACGCGAGACCGGTTATGAATTCCGCTATCCGACCTTTCGCGAAGGCTACGCCCAGGTGCTTGCCAGCCCTGATCAGGGGCGTCTACAAAAAGTCTGATACCGCGCCGCCGCCAATCGGGCGGCGGCGCCATTCCGAGCATTCACCCGAACCGCTCATTTCAACTGCTCGGCTCAATCGCCGATCACCATGACGGCCTCTGCTTCGAATTGGCTTCTCTTGGGCAGCGCCTTGACGCCCACCGCTGCCCGAGCCGGGTGGGGCGCGGTGAAGAACTCTTCCATGATCTGATTGACCACGACGAAGTTGTCCAGGTCCACCAGGTACAGATTGAGCTTGACGATATCCTGCAAGGAGCCGCCGGCTTCCTCGCAGACAGCGCTGAGATTGGTGAAGACCTGACGCACCTGATCCTCGATATCACCTGAGACCAGTTCCATGGTTTGGGGATCGAGAGGAATCTGGCCGGAGAGATAGACCGTATTCCCCGCCTTTATGGCCTGGGAGTAGGGACCGATGGCAGCGGGCGCCTTTTGGGTCTGAATGATGGCTTTGTTACTCATGAGTGACTCCTCGTCATGTTCATCGGAATAAAAACGATCACTCCGCCGGCATGAGCGGCAGTGCGATCATGGGTTATCAATTGTGGACCCGGGTGACCTTGTCGACGTTATGCAGATTGCGAATGCGCTTGATGATACGCGCCAAGTGCACCCGGTCGCGTACCGCCAGGGTCAGATTGACCAGGGACAGGCGCGCATCCCGTTCCTCGATGCCTACGCGTTCGATATTGGCATCCGCGTCGGTCACCAGGCTTGCAAGCTCCGCCACCAGGCCGCGACGCGATTCCATGGCTATACGCAACGCCACGGGAAAATCGCCGCTGATGTCCGGCGACCACTCCAGGGTCAGCAACTTGTCCGGCTCATTGCGCAGTTCGATGATATTGCGACAGACACTGCGATGCACCACGATGCCCTTGCCAATGGACAAATGGCCGATCACGGAATCCCCGGGCAGCGGATGACAGCAGCGAGCGAAGCTGATGACCATGCCTTCGGTGCCATTGATGACCACCGGCCCGCCCGGGCTCGTGACGGCATGGGTTATTTCCTGAAGATCGTTTTCTGCCAGGCGCCGTGCAACGGCGTGGGCCATGCGTGTGCCCAGGCCAATGGATTCGAGCAGGTCGTCCGGGTGGGACATGCCGAATTCATGCAGCAGCTTCTGCACCGGCTCTTCGGGAATCTCTTCGAAGCTGGTGGTGTAATCCGCCAGTGCCCGATCGAGCAGGCGCTGGCCGAGCTGAATGGACTCGCTGCGCTGCTGATTCTTGAGAGCATGACGAATGGCAGAACGCGCCTTGGCGGTAATCACGAAGTTCAACCAGGCAAGACTGGGCCGAGCACCTCTGGCGGTGATGATCTCCACGGTCTGACCGCTTTCCAGCCGCGTCGACAGCGGGGCCAGGTGACGATCGATGCGGCAGGCAATGCAGTGATTGCCGATATCGGTATGCACCGTATAGGCGAAATCCACCACCGTTGCCCCCCGGGGCAGCTCCATGATGTCGCCCCGGGGGGTGAAGACATACACATCGTCCGGGAACAGGTCGTTCTTGACGTGTTCGATGAATTCCAGCGAATCCCCGGCCTGGCGCTGCATCTCAAGTAGACCGCGTACCCATTCCCGGGCCCGGGCATGGCTGCCCAGGGCGATGGGATGCTCGGTCTGGCCCGCCTTGTAGAGCCAGTGGGCGGCGATGCCGTTGTTGGCCATGGCCTCCATCTCGCGAGTACGAATCTGCACCTCGATGGGGATGCCGTTGGTACCGAACAGGGTGGTATGCAGGCTCTGATAGCCGTTGGCCTTGGGGATGGCGATGTAATCCTTGAAGCGCCCGGGAACCGGTTTGTACAGATTGTGTACGGCGCCGAGGATACGGTAACAACTGTCGACATTATCGGTGATGATGCGAAAGCCGAATACATCCATGATCTCGGCAAAGGGTTTGCGCTGATCGCGCATCTTGCGATAGATCGATAGAAGATGTTTCTGACGCCCGATCACGGTTCCAGGCAGGTTATCGTCATCCAGGCAGTTCTGCAGCGTGGTCTGGACCAGGCGAATCATCGTGCGACGATTGCCGCGAGCCTTGGAAACGGCGCGCTTGATGCGCTCGGCGCGCATCGGGTAGATCGCCTGGAAAGAGAGATCCTCTAGCTCGGTACGGATGGTGTTGATGCCCAGGCGACCGGCGATGCGGGCATAGATTTCCAGGGTTTCCCGGGCGATACGACGCTTCTTGTCGGGCCGCAACGCACCGAGAGTGCGCATGTTGTGCAACCGATCCGCGAGCTTGACGATGATCACGCGAATATCCTTGGACATCGCCATGACCATCTTCTGGAAGTTTTCCGCCTGAGCGACCGCCTTGTCCTCGAAGGTGATCTGGGTCAGCTTGGAGACTCCGTCCACCAGCTCCGCCACCGGCTCGCCGAACTGCTGAGCCAGGGCGTCCTTGGAAATACCGGTGTCTTCGATCACATCGTGCAGCATGGCAGCCATCAAGCTCTGATGGTCCATGTGCATGTTGGCGAGAATGTTCGATACCGCCAGGGGATGGGTGACGTAGGGCTCTCCGGAGCGACGTTGCTGGCCGTCATGAGCCTGTTCAGCGTAGTAGAAGGCGCGCTTGACCTGCTGAATCTCATCCAGAGGAAGATAACCGCCAAGGCGATCAGCCAGATCATCGATGGTGAACATACAGCGCGCCTGTTATGAGGAACTTCGTAATAACTACGCCAAAAGTCGTTAGCCTTGCCTATCTCATCTTGAATGCTTGCGACGTCAGGCCGCTGGTTCCACCGGCGTTCGATAGCCGCCGGTGTCGTTATTTCATTTTCGGCTACGCTGTCGTGTGCCTATACCGGAACGTCGGAATCGTAACTGATGGGTTCTGGACGCACCCGTACCGGTGCTTCGACGGGCTCGTCCAGAACGGACTCGTCGACCTTGCCAGCAGCGATTTCGCGCAGCGCCATCACCGTGGCCTTGTCGTTTTCCCAGGGCAGAAGGGCATCCCGGGAGCCGCGGGCGAGTTGGCGCGCGCGTTGGGTGGAAATCATGACCAGCTTGAAACGGTTTTCGACATTTTCAAGACAATCTTCAACGGTGACTCGCGCCATGGATAGTTTCCTGATGTGTTATGTAAGCGTGTACAGACAACATGGCATGGGCTTGCGCAGGTCGTCCGTACGCGAAAACGAAGAGCGTAACCAAGTAGTCTACTCGACCCTCTCGATATGTGACAAGAGCGACTGAATCAGCGGCCCCTGGCGCTCCCGAACATGCGCAAGACGACAGCGCTGTGCCAGTACCACGGCGATCAATTGGGTCAGGGCAATATCGAAGTCATCGTTGATGATGACGTGGTCGTATTCATCGAAATGGGCCATTTCACTGATGGCGTCGCGCATGCGTCGCGCAATGGTTGCTGCGTCGTCGGTACCGCGATGGGAAAGCCGTTCCTGAAGTACATCGCGTGAGGGCGGCAGTATGAATACCGAAACCGCATCTGCCATCTGTTCGCGCACTTGCCGCGCCCCTTGCCAGTCGATCTCGAGAATCACGTCCCGACCGGCGGCCAGAAGCGACTGCACCGCCGGTCGCGAGGTTCCGTAGTAGTTGTCGAATACCCGGGCATGCTCGAAGAAATCGCCACGCTCGATCATCTGTTCGAAGGTGGCGGCGTCGACGAAGTGATAGTTCACGCCATCGGCTTCACCTGGGCGCATGGCGCGGGTGGTATGGGAAATCGATACCTGGATGGTATCGATGCGCTTGAGAAGGGCATGTACCAAGCTGGTCTTGCCGGCGCCGGAGGGCGCGGAAACGATGTAAAGCGTACCGTGAGACATGGGAAGCGTTCGCTGGGATCTTTACGAAAGAAAACCGCATTATGGCACATAGCCGCTACACTATGGCGGCTCAATGCTCGAACAAGGATGCTCATGAACAATAGCCCGACGACGGCTTCGAACACATCTTCGCGTCTGGCGTTTCTCGGCGTGGCCTTTGCATTTCTCGTCACCATGGTAGGCACGACCATGCCTACGCCCTTGTACCCGGGTTATCAGCAGCAGTTCGGTTTCTCGCAATTCATGATCACGGTGATCTTCGCCGTCTATGGCGTCGGCGTGATTGGTGCGTTGATTGTCACCGGTCGCTGGTCGGATCAGCTGGGTCGCAGGCCGCTATTGTTCGCGGGGTTGCTGGCCGCTGCCATCAGCGATGTCGTCTTTCTGAGCAGCCAGGGGCTGGGGGGATTATTGGCCGGCCGGATGTTGTCAGGAGTTTCCGCGGGAATATTTACCGGCACCGCAACAATTGCGGTGATCGAACTTGCGCCCAAAGACATGAAACCACTTGCCACTTTCGGTGCGACGGCCGCCAACATGGGTGGGTTGGGCTTGGGGCCGGTAGTTGCCGGCCTGTTGGGTGAGTATGCGCCGTGGCCCCTGCATCTTAGCTATGCGCTACATCTCGGGCTGATCGGTCTGGCCCTGGTGGCCATCTGGTTTGCGAAGGAAACTGTCACTCGACCGGCGCGTCCCCATCTCACTCTTCAGCGATTGTCGGTACCGGATGACGTACGAAGTGTCTTCTTGCCTGCTGCCGTCGCGAGTTTTGCCGGGTTTTCGGTACTCGGCTTTTTTACGGCCACTGCCCCTGCGTTCATGGGCGAGGTGCTGGGTTATTCAAATCTGGCGCTGATCGGTCTGGTTGCAGGAACGGTCTTTTTTGCGTCCATCCTCGGCCAGCGGCTTCAAAATCGGCTCACGGAAACCTGGCGCCTGCCCTTGGGCTGTGTGCTGGTGATTGTCGGTGCGGCGCTGATCGGCAGCGGCATCGGTATCGTCTCTCTTGGTACCTTCTTGGCGGGGGCCATTATCGCAGGGCTGGGGCAAGGCATCGCCATGCGTGCCGGATTGGGCGCGATTGCGGCATACTCGCCTCCCGAGCAGCGCGGTGAGGTGACCTCGACGTTCTTCGTCGTATCTTATGTGGCGCTCTCGGTACCGGTACTGGGTATCGGCTTGAGCGCTCGCTATATCGGCTTGTCGGCAACCGGGATCGGGTTTGCCGGTTTCGTTGCGTTGTTGGCGCTGGTGGCCCTGATATTATTACTCAGGCGCCAAGCCTCGGCTTCTTCCAACCCTTCTTCTTTGGAGTCCTGACGTGACCGCTTCTTCCAATACGCTGCGTATACGCCGTCCGGATGACTGGCACCTTCATCTGCGTGACGGCGAGGTGATGGCGACGGTACTGCCTTATACCAGCGCGCTCTATGGCCGAGCCATCATCATGCCCAACCTGGCAACGCCGGTGACCACGGTGGCCGCGGCCAGAGCCTATCGCGAGCGTATAGTGGCGGCAGTGCCGACGGGGCATGAGTTCACGCCCCTGATGACCTGCTATCTGAGCGACAGCGTGACATCGAAAGAGCTGGAGGCGGGCTTTGCCGAAGGGGTATTCACCGCCGCCAAGCTCTACCCGGCCAATGCCACCACCAATTCCGCTCATGGGGTGGGTGACGTCCAGGCGATCTATCCGCTGTTCGAGACGATGCAGCGCCTGGGGATGCCATTGTTGATCCACGGTGAAGTCACCCATGCCGATGTGGATATCTTCGACCGAGAGAAGGTCTTCATCGACGAGGTGATGGAGGCTATCCGGTATCACTTTCCCGAGCTCAAGGTGGTCTTCGAGCACATCACCACCCGGGAGGCGGCGTACTACGTTCTGGAAGGCGATGACTATCTGGCGGCAACGATCACGCCGCAGCACCTGGCCCACAACCGCAACGACATGCTGGTGGGCGGCATCCGTCCGCATCTCTTTTGCCTGCCGATATTGAAGCGTGACATCCACCAGCTCGCCCTGCGTCAGGCCATCGCCAGCGGCCACCCGCGCTTCTTTCTGGGCACGGATTCCGCCCCCCATGTAGCCAGCGCCAAGGAGACGAGCTGCGGCTGCGCCGGGGTGTTCAATGCCCCCACGGCACTTCAAGTCTATGCCACGGTATTCGAGCAACTCGGCGCGCTTGAGCACTTTGAGGCCTTCTGCTCCCTCAATGGCCCGCGTTTCTATGGCTTGGCGCCCAACGAGGATCATATCGAGCTGGTTCGCGAGCCTCTCGAGGTACCGGAGACGATACGCTGTGGCAATGAGCATTTCGTGCCGTTCAAGGCGGGAGAGACATTGGCCTGGTCGGTAAAGCGGGGGTGATCGGATCGCCTCGAAAGTAACGCATCCTCGCCTGGTCGAACTCGTTCTGGCCTTGGGTGGCTTTGGCATCGGCACCAGCGAATTCGCCATCATGGGGCTAGTGAATCGAGTTGCCCACGATCTGCAGGTACCGATTTCCGATGTCGGCTACGCGATCAGCAGCTATGCGCTGGGGGTGGTCGTCGGGGCACCGCTGATCGCTGCGCTGGCCGCCCGTGTGCCGCGGCGCGGGCTGCTCATCGTTTTGATGCTGCTCTTCGCGGTCGGCAATGTTGCAAGCGCCCTGGCGGCGAGCTTCGGTCCCTTCGTGCTGCTGCGCTTCATGGCTGGCCTGCCGCATGGTGCCTACTTCGGCGTCGCCGCGCTGGTCGCCGCCGCAGCGGTGCCCATCGACCAGCGCGCCCGCGCAGTGGGGCGGGTGATGCTGGGGCTATCCATGGCTAACCTGATCGGCGCACCGCTGGCAACCTGGGCCGGTAACCTGTTCGGTTGGCAGGTGGCCTTTGCCGGCGTGGGCATAGTGGCGCTGCTTACGGCGCTATTGATTCGCTTTGTGGTGCCCGCGCAGGCCATCGACGCCAATGCAAGCCCCAGGCGCGAGTTCACTGCACTCGTCAAACCGCGGGTGCTGTTTACCCTGGGGGTGGGGTGCATCGGTTTCGGGGGCATGTTCGCGGTGTTCAGCTACGTGATTCCCACTCTTACCGAACAGGCCGGCATGCGCGAGGCCTTGGGGCCGCTGGTGCTGGCGGTGTTCGGTATCGGCACCATGCTTGGCAATGTGTTTGGGGCGCGGCTGGCGGACCGCAATCTTCTGCGTGCCATTCCCACCATCTTGATCTGGTGCCTGATCGTGCAGGGGCTTTTCTACTTTGCCGCCAATTCCCTGTGGCTGGGCATATTCTTCGTGGGGCTGGTGGGTACCAGCGTGGCACTCGGCCCCGCGCTGCAGACCCGCCTGATGGACGTGGCGGGAAACGCCCAGACCATGGCCGCCTCGCTCAATCATGCCGCCTTCAATGGTGCCAATGCGATCGGTGCCGCGCTCGCCGGGGTCACGGTCAAGCTCGGCTTCGCCTGGTCCACCACTGGGCTGGTGGGAGCAGCTTTGGCCGGCGGCGGCGTGGTGATCTTCTATCTCGGGCTCTGGGTGGAGCGGCGGCAGAGGCCGATGGCTATCGAGGAGGGAAATGCGCCTCACTGATAATACGTTGCCGTTCAGAAGTATCTAGCTGTTCATCAGTTGCGAGCGTAAATAGGCGCTTCTAGGCAGCAAGCCGACTTTCAAACCGAGTGGGCGATAGACCTGGTCGAGTAGTGCAAGCGACTGGCTACCTTTATCGGTTTCGATATCCGAAAGTGTGCGGCGGCTGATGCCCACCAAGGCGGCATACTCCGTCTGGTTCAAGCCCAATACCTGTTTGCGAAGCCGTCGCAGCAGGCTGCCGGGGGTGATGTCGTCACGAAAAAGCTTCGCCAATAGCTCTAGAAGCAGCGCTTCGCGATCATCCGCTGACATGGGCTTCATGCTAGCCCCCAGCGGCGTAGCTTTTCGTCAAGATAGGCGAAGCCCATTACCGGCATGTCGAGGATGCGCTCTGGGACGCCTCGCGCCCGTAAGCGGCTCTCGAGGCCTAGTAGTTGATGTACCAGTGCACGCAGTTCGCTGATTAGCCTCTCCGGAGGCACCCAGTCGGCAAGCGCTTGCGCGACGGCTTGCCAGTCGATGTTGCCGCCTTCCTCAAGGGGGGAGCCCCATTGAGTCGTGCGTGTGACACCTTCCGGATCTGCTTTCATGGGGGCGAAATCATAGATCGGCGCCAGGCCGATACCTTCGGGGCGTTTGATCAGTGCGCTGTTGCGGCCATGATTATCGGAATTGCCGAATGCCAGGTTGAGCAAATCGCGCTTGACCCATTCGATGACGAAGGCCCGCTGATCGAAAACCGCCTGCTGCTCCAGCACGCGATATTGATTGGCAAGTAACCCGATCAAGGTTTCCAGCACCTTGATGTGGTTCAGGAAGGCGCCCGGGGCGGCATTCATCAATGAATAGACCGACTCCAGTCCATGACGCACGCAATGGCCATCGACAAAGGTGACATCGAAGCGAGGCAGCCACAGTGATGGGTACCGGCTGCCCTCTATCAGCTGCATGTGCCGGGTATCGATGGTGCCGACCCCAAGTGCCGCCAATTCCTGATAAAAGTGATATTCGGTACGCAGGATATCGGCATCGATGGTCGAACGACTCCCTCGCGGAAATTTGACCAGATAGTGACGATCGAGGTTTGTAGGGTCGTCCTGCCAGGTATCGATCCAGACGCTATTATCCACCGCTTGACGCAACAACAACTTGGGCGCCTCGCCTCCCGCTCCGGTCGCACCGCCGATGGCGGCCCCCATTTGCTGGGCATATTCCAGAAAATCGCTGTGTCGTTCGACAACCTCTTCCTGGGCAAAACGTAGCTGGCGCAAACGGCTGTGAGGGGGCAGCTCGGGAAGAGACTCCTTGATCCTGAGATTACCCACCGGTGCGATGGTGCCGTGTTTGAGCAACGCGAAATCCTGTGCCTGGGCCGATTGCCCGTGCAGGCCTAGTTGGGCGACCCAGTAACGGCGGCTGGCGCCGGCAGGCATGATGTCATCGAGAAAGCCGAACCATGAAGATGAGCGATGGTTGAGCATCAACTCGACGGGTAGTCGCAGACTGCAAGCGTGCTCATCGTCTCGACCCAGCCACTCGAGGGCGTAGTCGGTGGTATAACCAAGCCTGACGCCCGAGGATCTGCCGGCGTCAGGGTCCTCGATATGCAACTCGGCAGCATCCCACCAAGTGTCGTTATGAAAGATCTGCAGTGTCAGCATGGCCTAGTTCGACATGAGCAAATAGCTGCTCAAATATAGCAGGTTTCTGCCATTATGAGCAGAAAAATGCGCAGAATTATGAAGATTTTCAATTTTTGAGCGATATGTTGCTCAAGTTAGCGTGAGTCGCCAAGACAAGAATGAGGTGTGAGTAGTGAGCTCGGCGCCCGGTTCTACTCGAAGGGGTCGAGCAGTTTGACGCCTGTCGCCGAAAAGTCGCGAATATTCCGCGTCACTAGAGTGAGGTCGTAGATCAAGGCAGTCGCGGCAATCTGTTTGTCGAGCGCGTTTTCGGGCTGCGGTAGCCGCAAGCGACCCCATACGCGGGCTTCTTCCAAGCCAAATTCGAGTATGTTCCCCGCATATTGGTCCAATACATTCTGCAACCAGGACGCCAGCAATTCAGCCTGCTTCAAGTCGCCACGATGGCGAATAAGGCCTATTCCGCGTTGCAGCTCACCCACCGTGATTACGCTGAGGTAAACGCGAGCCTCTTGCTCGGCCAGATGCTCGAAAAAGCGCACCACGCCGAGGTTTGCGCGCTGCTGCTTGCGCAGCTCGCTAATGACGTTGGTGTCGAGCAGATACATCAATCGAACACGCTCGGTACGGCTTCATCTTGCGCTCGTTTAAAGTCCTCGTCGCGCCCCACCTCGGGAATCTGGCGCAGAACATCACTGAAACGCCGTTTCTGAGGCTGTAACAACACCTGTTCGAGGATACGACGATGCTCGGCCTCAGCGCTTACGCCATGCTGGCTGGCACGCATTTTCAATGCCTTGGCGATGCGGTCGTCGATGTTGCGTACGATTAGATTTGCCATGATCACTTGCCTCCCAAGAGCGCAAAGTTTCATAAAATGATAGCATTGCTATCATTTTTGGCAAGCCAGTAGGTAGAAGAAGCTGAGTATGATGTCTACGGTCGCGCCGTCCACCCATTCGACAATGCCTGGGCTGTATTTAGGATTCCTCCAAAGTTGATTGATGCCCTAGCGAAAGGCGAGTTTGCAAACGAGTGGTATCAATAACACTAGATTACTTTTAGCTAATTTGTCGTCTTTTTAATTGCTACTATGTCTAATAGCAACTAATGTATTGCTATTTAAACCAAAAGCAACTAATAAGTTGACGATCTATGTCTTTGCTCGAACAGATCAAATCGCGTCGTCTGACGCTAGGCCTGAAGCAGAGCGACATGTTGATGCGGCTGGGCATGTCCCGGCAGCAGTATCAAAGGCTCGAGGCCAGTGGTAATCCGCGGCTGAATACTCTCGAGCTGGTAGCCAAGGGCCTTAACGCTGAGTTGATGCTGATACCACAAGGTAAACGCGAAGCAGTGCTTGCTGTACTGGCGGGTAAGCATGTGTCCGAACAGGCAAGCCTTGAACATGAAACGCAGGAAGAGACCAGCGACCCGTTGGTCGATGATCCCTGGGTGGGATTGCTGGGGGAAAACGAATGAGGCTACGTATTCGGGTTGCAATCCTATGGATCGGTTAAGCGTTTTACGACTGACGCTGCACGATCGTCTGGTCGGTCATCTGGTTGGCTACCGAAGTGGCAAGAATCTTCTTCTCTTTGCAGAGGAGTTTGCGCGGGACCCAGTGCGCCCAACGCTCAGCCTGATCACCCATCCACGGTTTCCGAAATCCGCGGCGCTCTTGAAGCGCGATTGGGTCAGACATCAGCGATTGCATCCCTTGCTGTCCAATTTGCTGCCGGAAGGCGCCTTGCGAGAACTCCTAGCGCAAAGCCTGAAGACTCACATTGACCATGAATTTGAGCTGCTGGCTTGGCTTGGGCGCGACCTGCCCGGTGCTCTGATCGCGACACCCCTGGCGCCCGAAGACGTGCCCAAGACGCTGCTGCGCCGCTTGGCGTTTGAAGACTCAGCGGACATAGAGCAGATACAGTCCGTTGATCTTGCCAGCAAGTTCTCGCTCGCCGGCATACAGATGAAGTTCTCCATGAAGGAGCAAGACGGCCGTTATAACTTGGCACAGGGCGTTACCGGTTCTGCGGATGTGGATCTTGGCGACTGGATTATCAAGACGCCTTCGACTAGCCACGCACAGGTTCCCTTGAATGAATATTCGGCAATGACGCTAGCCGCTATTGCAGGCATCGACATTCCAGATATTCGCCTGGTCGAGCTGGGTCAATTGGAGAATCTCCCACCCATCAACCTACCACTGGAGAAGCAAGCCTTCGCCATAAGGCGCTTTGATCGCAGGCATTACGAAGGTGGAATCGAGCGCGTTCACATGGAAGACTTTGCCCAGGTGCTGGTGAAGTATCCCAGGGAAAAATACGGGGCGGCAAACTATGAGCAGATCGGCCGTATTCTGTACCAATATTCGGGAGATGGTATTGCCGATGTGCAACAGTTTGCTCGGCGCATGCTGGTCAATATCTTGTTGGCCAACGGTGATGCGCATCTCAAGAATTGGAGCCTGTTGTATAGCGATCGCGTCACCCCGAGACTATCTCCAGCTTACGATATCCTGACAACACGAGCCTACATCGACGGTGAACGCAGCTTCGCGCTTAACCTGGCGGACAACAAGGACTGGTATCGGGCATCGATGGATAGCTTCCGCCGTTGGTCAGATAAATCTGGCATTCCCTGGCGGCTGATCAAGCCGCACCTTGATGACACCCTGGACAGGGCACGTACACTCTGGCCGGAAGCGCTACAGCAGCAGCCCATGCTCGAACGTCATAAAGACGCGCTAAAGGCTCACTGGCAGCAGCTGCATCCTGACTTTCGGATTCGCAGAAGCTGACATCACTCTATGTTCTGAATCTTAAAATAGAATGCAACAATTTTTATTAAAAAAAACAGTAATTTGTTGTGTTTTCAATCAATTTTTCACAGACTCACTACCCAATATACTCCCCAGTTTCGCCGAGGCTGCTAGGCATTGTCAGGGTAGGCGATCTAGAAGCTTTTATGGGGGGCACGCAAAATTCAACTCAAGCTTCGCCGCAGAGACTATCTGGCGAAGGCTCATCACGATCATTTTGGCTGACGCAGGGATTAGCTTGTCGTGCAGGATGACGCATTGTCAGAAGCAGGTAGGCTCACCATGAGGATGGTAAGTCTATTGCTTGAATTCAGAATCTGCAACGTAAGCGACCGGGCATCACCCTTCGCGAGTAATCAGTCGCTGTATTTCCAGTGCTGAAACAGGAGATCATGGATCTGGCTGGCCTTATGCATCGGCAGCCGTTCCAGCACGTCTTTCAGGTAGGCATGCGGTTCATGGCCGTTCAGCTTGGCGGACTGGATCAGGCTCATGATGGTGGCGGCGCGCTGGCCACTGCGCAGTGAACCGGCGAACAGCCAGTTCGAGCGGCCCAGCGCCCATGGGCGGATCAGGTTTTCCACCCGATTATTGTCGATGGGTAACGCCCCGTCCTCCAGGTAGCGGGCCAGTGCCGTCCAGCGTTTCAGGCTGTAGTCGAGCGCCTTGGCCGTAGCCGAGCCATTCGGGACTTTCTGGCGATGAGCCAGCATCCATTGATGCAGCGCGTCGGCGATGGGCCGTGCTTGAGTCTGGCGTAGTTGCTGGCGTTCAGGGCATGCACCAACGCAATGCCGGCTACCGAGGCGCTGGGCTGCTGGCATGCTTCGACAATCCTGGCCTTGAACTCGGCTGTGAAACGGCGACGCTTGCGAGGGACTTCCAACACGCTTAACTCGCTCATGATAGGTGTCCACCTATTGCTTAGTGGACACCTACCGTCATCGAAACCGCGGCTCAGCGGAAAGTGTGTTCACCGGCCGCTTACTCTGCAATCAAGGGATTATGAGTGCAATTTTGCTAATTTAAAGATCGCGCCTGCAACGCGGCTTCCTAATTAAAACAGAGAGTTATGCTTATCCACCTCTCACACCTGTTACTTTGGTTACGCGCAATCAGCAACCAATCCGCAACCAGGTACATCTACCCTTTCGCAGCCTAAAAACGTTCTTTTTCGCTGTGCACCTCACCCTAGTCAGGCGGTCATGGGCAGATTATTACAGAGCTGTTTTCAAGAGCTGGTCTGTCTAGCAAAAGGAGGCACAGGGTGACGCAACAAGCCTCCGCGGACCAAGTTCGAGTGCCAGCGCAGCCGGAGGCCCATATTCACCATGGTTCGGCTGAACTGAAAATTGAGGGCTGGCAAAGACGACGAATAGCCGCCCAAACCGCTCGCTGCTCTCCTTTGCGCCCCACTCCCACAGGCGCTAATCTAGGCCCTTTATGGAAGTCGCCATCTAGAGGCGGCTAAAGCCTAGATGCGCAGGGAATAAGGCATGTCACTACCAGCATGGGATAGCCGAGGGGTTTTGCCGCCAATTCATCCCGAGGCAGAGGGGCATAGCTCCCACAGGTCACCGTACAAGAGCACGCTACCCGCGTTCATTGAGAGATTCGCGACAACAAGGCCGAGAATCGCTCTGCTTGATAAGCTGCTAAACTATCGGAGTGATCTGCATGCGGCAGGTATAGTAAAGGGGTTTCAGTGGATTAATGGCAGTTTTGTGCAAGACGTAGAGCTTCTGGAGAGCAGACCGCCAAATGACATTGACATCGTGACGCATTTTTACGTCCCTGATGGCCATACACAGCAAACTATTGCAACCGCCTATCCGTACCTGATTACTCCTCCTCTTGTGAAGCAGACCTACGGCATGGATGCGTACCCTAATGTCTTGGGTGGCGAGGCCAACGCCTACTTTGCTAAACGCATAACGTACTGGTATAGCATGTGGTCTCACAGAAAGATCGACAATGCCTGGAAAGGCTTCGTGGAGATTGATCTTTCAGCTTTGGGCGATGCGCCAGCTAGGGACGCTCTAAGGGACGCTAGCGACAGTCTAGAAGGAGGAAGTGATGAGTAAGGAACATGCATTCCTCCAGGCGGAAATTTCCGAGCTTAAATCGATGCTGGAAACCATTCCGCCCGAACAAGTTATCGACCGAATAAGCCTAGAGGCTCGCCTTGAGTCTGCTGAGTCACAGTTAACGTCTCTGGGTGCTGCTGGAATAGTGGATAAACTCCTGCTTACGTTTCGCGGTCGTCCAGTTAACAGCACGCGAGGAATGGCAGCAGACTTTGGTGGGAAAGCTGTTGAAACTTTCACAAGCGCTGTGAGCACAGTGCTAGCTTCTATCAACGGGGATATTGGAGAGCGTGGACCGGTATCTAAAAAAGACTTTGGCCAGCTCATGATAACAGGTACCGCCGTTGGTTCTTTTGGTTTCGAGTTAGAAGTTCCTAGTCAACCGCCCACCCTATTTGAGGACGATGACGTAGGCGTAGGAGATGTCGTAGAGACTATAAGAGATCTTTTTAAAACAGCTGCGAGAGGCTCTGATGATGAGCTGACAGAGCTTGTAGATGTTATTCATCCCCGCGCGGTGAAAAAAGTATCTGAGTTTCTTGGGCACCTCGAAAGTAATGGCGCTTTCTGTGGAATCCAGTTCAAGGGTAAGTCTTTTAGGTTCACCAACTCGACAGAACTTTCTAGTGCAGTTTCGAAGCTAAAAGAGCAGAACATGCATGAAGGGCCGGCCATCCTACACGGCTGTTTCCTAGGCATACTTCCTCATAGCAGAATGTTTGAGTTTTCAGACAAAGAGAGTGGCAAGATAATTAAAGGGAAGATCGGTTCAAAACAAATAGACCCTGACCACCTCAGCGAGAGATACTTAAGAGTGCCAGTTAAAGCGACGTTTAGATCCGTCAGAGTCGGAGAGGGAAAGCCAAAATATACTCTTATGAAGCTCGAAGATATTGCACTACTTGAAAAGGATGACAGCGACGCATAGGCGTTAAATGATTCTATGGCTTATTAGAATATAGAATAATAAGCAGGAAAAATGATGACAGACGAGGAAAAAGTACAGTTGGCCTATCACGCGGGCTTTGCTATGCAGTCAGCCATGATGCGTGGCGACCTCAAGTAGCTTTACAACACCGAGAGGGATCTGGAGAAGCTGACCGGCGAGCCGTTGCACACTCCATCATCTCGATTCAATGCGGGCTTTGTGCACGGTCTTTGTGAGGCTGCCGATAAACACGAAGCCTCTCTATCGACCTCGAAGCCGAGGCCTGGCAGCGTTACGGCGAGTATGGGTACCCGCCCCTTGGATGGTTTAATAAAAAACTCAGCTTATATCAACCCATGTTAAAAGCTTAGAGGAATAACTCTTTTCAGGGCTAGCAACTCCACGGTGCTTCAATTCTCGTTGTAATGTGGGCTCGATATATTCATGCAGCAGAGCCGCTCGTTCATTAGGTTGAAATTGGGGCCTACCGGACGGGACCTTAAAACACTCACGATACTGTTTCTCTACGTTTGGTACGCGTTTACCATCTCGATCAACAGCGATGGGAACCAGGTGGGAACCAATATCTTGTTTGGCACCAAAGGAATGTACCAGCCAGATACTAAGCGCAACCGGCTGGTCGACACCGATTGAAGCCGAGGCACCTAGAAAAGACGGTTCCGCTGAACGCCATCGATTTAGAAATCGATCAACAAGCGGGTGGTCTATACCGATCAGTTCAAGTTTCTCATGTTGCTGCGCGAGGTCGCGATCCAATGTGCAAACAATCGGTGCTGATCCCGAATCCAATGTCATCTCGAAGCGAAGCCCATCGACTGGTCGAACACTTCCCCCATTGTACTCTACGGCAGCCCTCACGAACTCCATAATGCGTGACTTGCTTTCATCAATATTCGCAAGCGGCTTGTAATCATCAAGACTGAAACGATCCAAGTCCTGAAACAGCTCGAAGACTACCTTGCGCGCCTCCTTGGCGTTGTTCATCGCCGCTTCCAGTTCCTGGCGCGTTCGCTTCAATTCAGGATCGGACAACGCTTCACGGTAAAGCTGGTCGTAGCTCAGGCGATCGGTAAGCTGCCCGAGAATCTGGCCTCGCAAATCCTCGGCTACATTCCCCTGCGCATCTACCTTGCCCAGGGTACGCGCGATTTCCTGGAGCTTGTCGGTCAGCATCAGGAATATGCGCCCCTCAATTGTGTCGGAGAGCACCAGGTTGTAAACCTGAGCGGTATCCTTTTGCCCATAACGATGGATGCGTCCGATTCGTTGCTCGACATCCATCGGATTCCAAGGCAGATCAAAATTGAACAGCACCCGGCTAAATTGCAGGTTGATCCCCTCTCGCCCCGCCGCGGTGCAAATCAAAACGCGCGGGCCATCGGATTTTCGAAAGCGCCTTTCTGCCGCCAACTTCGAGCCATGGTCACCACCACGAAGCACCACTACGCCCTGTCCTGGGTAGGCGGCTTCAATCTCCCTTGCTAGCAGATCAACCGTCGCCAGGTAGGTCGCAAAAATGACGATTTTCTCACCCGCATTTTGCTCCCACAAGGCCCCCAGACCCCGCAATAATTTGTCGATCTTAGTTTCCCGCGCTTGTGGGAATACCTTGAGCAAATCCGAGATGCGTAACCTCTCCTCCGGCAACGATAGCTCGACTGCCGTTGTCGCCACATCCTCACCTTCCGCGGTCACATCTTCGGTGGAATCAGACGAAGCCACCGCCGCCAGGCGTTCTTCATCTAGCTTGCGAATCAAACGGAGCTTAAGGTCTGCGAGGATACGATCCACCTCACCTCGACTGACGAAGTCATCGGCCAGGCCGTTTTGCTGGTGAATCAATTGGCGCGCTTCTTCCATCAGGGCATGGTGCCCGTCGATATCCAGCGACTCATCTTTCAGAATGGCTTCATGGATGGTCAGTGCCAGCTGGCGACGCAGTAAAGTGCTGCGAACAGCCGCAAAGCTGGAGGCAGCGATCTTCTGAAAGATGGTCATCACGAACCCCAGGGCGCGTCCCTGGTTGCCCTGCTGCTTCGCAAGGTCAAAGCCGTCGCTCAGGTACTCTCGAAGCTTTGCGTAAAACGCCTTTTCCGCGGGGTTCATGGTGAAGGATTCCGTATGCACCCAGCGTCGCGCGAATAGCGGCGAACCGTCCGGGGTGCACGCATCGGCTTTGGTGCGCCGATATACCAACTCATTAAGACGGTGACGCTCGTCCACCATCTCTTCGGGGCTCTTGAACAGGGTCGGGTTGAGCAACTGGATTAGCATCCAAAAACGGAAGTGGTCCCCTTGGTGCGGTGTGGCCGAGAGCAGAATCAAATCGCGGGCGTGGTCGCGCAGGGCTTCGGCCAGCTTGTAATTCTCGGTCTTGCGCACCTTCTTGCCGTTCCTGTAGGCCGAAAGGTGATGCGCCTCATCGAACACTACCAGGTCCCATGGCGGCGCTTCCTTCAAACGGTTGATTCGTGCCCGCCGCTTTAAGGTATCGACGCTAGCAATCAAACGGTTGTGCTTGTCAAAGGCATTGCTCCGGCGGTCAGTCACATCGCCTTCCGCGCCGAACACCTCAAAATCCAGGTTGAAGACCTCGTTAAGTTCCCGATGCCAGTTGTTGACCAGCCCAGCCGGCACCACCATCAAGGCGCGCTCCAGTTCACCACGGCTTGCCAGTTCACGCAGAATCAAGGCGGTTTCGATGGTTTTTCCTAATCCCACCTCATCGGCGACCAGAAAACGTCGGGGCAAGGCGGTTGCAACCTGGTGAGTCAGCACCACCTGGTGGGGCAGCAGATCAATACGCGCGGATGTCAGCGCTGCCGCGTTCTCCATCAGCGGCAGCGCATGCGCCTCGACATGCAACCAAGCCGTACGCAGGCGATCCGCATCACCAGCCACTTGAGCAATAATCTGCTCGGCGCGGCTCGAGGCAGGCTGCAATGATTCACCGAAAACCTGCCGCTCACCGCTCGGAAAAAAGGCACGCACATAGCCGTTGGTGGTGAGCTGAACCACCACGCCTTCACCGAACTCGACATGTAGTACGCGCTGGCCCGGTTGGAAGCTAAGCTCAGCCATGGATCGTACCTCCTTAGCTGATCCGCGGATGGTGCAATCCCGCCCAATGTTTACCGTCATAGTCAGCGTGCGGGTTATCCGTATTCAGTAGGCGCTCCACCTCGTTTTCAGCACCGGAAAACAGCAGACGACCAATAGGTAGCCCCTCCTTTCCGGAAGGCCTGTGCCGCCAGTAGTAGGCTTCGCTGGCCCCCATCATGCTGATGCGGCTCCGGCCACTAGGCATCCAGAAGATCAAGCCGGCCTGACCCTGGTAGTAGTCCTGGAAGGACAGCAAGGCCTCTTTCAGGTCGGTTTCCAGCCACCACCTGGCATCCACCTCATCCAAGACATCCATGCACCCTTCCAGCCCTGCCACCACCAGGGCGTCACCATCCGCAGCGGGCAAATCATCCGGCCAGTCGTCGGCCATGGCAAAAAAGTGACGCAGCGACACCACCTCGTCCGGCGTATTCAGTCCGGACAGAATCCCCGCATCCCAAAGCAGCGCAATGCCGCGGCGGGGCCAGCCTTGATTGAAGCGTGTTCTGACCATCAATCCTCCTCTTCACCCATACGCTCAAACAGGTTGAGCTGCTTCACCTGGGCCTGGTTGCGTGTCTCCCAGGCTTGGTAGAGCGACGCGGCGGTCGAAGCCGCGTTCCGGGTCGGTGAATCCGCACCACGGGTCTTGAACCAAGTCAGAATCGCACCCAAGGCCGGATGGGGTTTGAAGTTTTCGTTATTCAGGGTTTCGCTGGCGTTGATGCCGCTGCCTTCAAAGCAGGCGCCGATAAGGAACATCGCCTGCTCGTAATCGCTCTGCATACCGCGTCGATGCCGACCGATCCAGCCTTGAGCCAGGTCCAACGGTGAGGTGAGATGAAAGATTTTCTTCTCTTCGTACACCCAACCCCGGCTTGCAAAATCCGAGGGACCAATGCCCGTTCCGCGCAGGAATTTCTGCAATTGGTCACGGGGCAACTGATCGATACCATTGAAAAGACGCAGCAACATGCGCGTGAAGGGCTCGGCATTATGCGGTGGCGGCTCCTTAATGCCACCGGCCTCCTCATCGAGCAACTGGTTGATGCCCAGCAAGGCCTCCAGCACTGTCATCGACGTGTCCTGGTCCTTGTAGACCTGACCATAGTGACGGGAGAAATATTCCAGCGCCTTGCCGCGCCGAATCACCTGCACATCGGCCTCCGGCAGACCTTCTTCCTGGTGATGTTCCAGCAAGTCTTGCAGGTCCCGCACATCACGCAGCACCTGCCGGCGCAATTTGGCCCAGGAGATCGGCTTGGGGTCCTCAATCCGCTTACGGCAGACATGAATGATGTCGTATTCGATCTTGCGGGACCCGAACTCCCCCTTACCCTTGGTTTCATCACTACGTATCGGGTAGGTCGCTTCCAAATAAAAGCCGGCATCGAATAGCGATTCGAGCACGGACACCCATGGTGCGTCCTCGCTGTGGTGAAAGGTAAAGCTCAGCAGGCCGCCCGGTTTTAGAATCCGGCCGGCCTCGCGCCAGCATTCAGTGAGCAGGCGTTGGTAGAAACGATCAGCGTTCTCAAGACCTGTCTCTTCATCCCGCCCCGGATGACGCGCCCGGTTCGCCACCGCTTCTAACGTCTTTGGGGTGTACTCTGGGCCAAAATATTCAGGGTAGCGCTCTTTCAGAGCCAAGCGGAGCCAGACATAGAAGAAATCGGAGAGCTCAGAATAGTGAAGCAGGCCGCCGAAGGGGGGGTCGGTAACAACCAGGTCATGACTGCCCGAATCCAGCATGCTGAGATCTGTTGAAGAACCACAGTACACCTCAGCATCTTTCACAGGGTCCCCACATTCGACTTTTTCGCTTTTTCCTGTCAAAGCACCATCAAATATGTGGGATTGATCGGAAAGCCTGTCATTTTGCACAAGCTCCCATGGCGTATCCTTCCAATGAAGCGCTGAAATAAGGTTACTCTTTTGGCTATTCCAATTCCCCCGCCCGTAATCCGCGAACACACAGTTTTCTACCGTTGTAGATTTTGGATGAAAATTGCTATTAGAGAACATGGGCTCCATCTTATCGGCAGGTACATTCCAGATAGTGAACATGTTCTGGTTTCTCAGGTATTGCTGAAACCCTCCCAGCACAAAGTCTCGAGTGATATCCGAATAATCACCACAGGAAATTATTGCCTTTAAGATATTGCAGTGGACAAGCAATTGGCGAGGGTTGAACATTTTCCACCAATGTGTGTAACCATAATTCTCTCTAAGGTCACTGTTCGCAATCACCGTCATAAAGCCATAAGGCATTTCGCTCCTCGGCCAATATGCCGCGAGATCAGCTTCGCTCCGGCTCTTCCACTCCTTGCAGGCTGCATCTATATTCGACGGATTTTGTCCGTCAATAAAGAAACGCCCCCCATAAGCCTGCCCCTCGTCATAACAGTGCGGGCAGTAGCCTTGTTGTGCGTAGACAGCCTCCGGAGAATTTCTCCCCGAAGCCTTAATGGTTTTCATAACACCTTGAACGGTGCCACAGTCACCACAGGCATAATTGCTCTTCTTTGGAACTGTGCCACCCTCTTTGCCTGTCAGAATGACAATCCCAGTTTCCGGGCAGGTGATGGATTCGGGTAGCTTGCCGCGTACCTCTATCAGCTTGCAAGTCTCTGCCCGGGCCCTGTTCCAGCGCACAGTGGCATCCACTGGATCTTCGACACTGCCGCCGAAGGGCTGCCCTTCCTCATCCTTGGACGCCTCGCCCGCCAGCCATTCTGGATGAACCAGCAGCGAAAGCTCTACTTTTTTGCGTTTGCCTTTGCCCAGCTTGCCGAATGACTCGATCTGTCCGCAGCAGGGGCATTCAGCGCTGTCAGGCTCACCGCTGTGCTCGTTCAGCCGGGCAACGGCGAAGGGTCTTTCTGTGTCGGCCACTACCAGCGAAACGCCAGGGGCCATGCGGGCATCGCGTTCTTCCAGATCGTAGTTGTCGCCGCAATGCTTGCAGGTGCGCGCCCAGGCCTTCACGGATAGGGTTTTTACGGCCATCACCGGGTTGGTCATGATCGGCGTGCGATGGCCGCATCCAGTGACCTGACAAGGGCCGTGTTTGGCCCAGAAGGAGTAAATGACCTCCGGACCATGATAGTGATAATCCTTGCGCTCCTGCGGCGGTAGCGCCAATGGGTCGAAATCATCCCCCATGACCTTGCCGGTGCTGACCTGCGTCCACTGTCCGCTGTGGCCCCGCGGACAATCACAGGCGTAGAAGGGCATGATCTGCGGCTTGACCTCGGCCTCGATCTCCGCCAGGAGAGCCTCAACCTCAGCCTTGTTCACAGGCGCTAGCTCATTCTTCACCACAAACCAGGCGACTGGGTTGAGCTCGTTACCAACCATCTGCATGCCGAGGCGCGAACCTTCCACGACGGTGGTGCCGCCACCCATGAAGATATCCGCCACCTTCAGATGCTTAAAAGCACCTTTTTTCTGATGGTTGCCGTAGTAGGCATCCCAGACGACCTTTGCGGCTTCTGCCGGATCATCGGGGGCCTTAATGGCGGACGCTAGTAACAGCGACCGAAACACACTGCTGCGCCGGCGCGCCCACCACTTGGACATCTGGTATATGGGCTTGCCGGCATTACCTTCGATGGCGGCAATCTGATTGATCGGAATAATCGGGAAATCGACTTCGACACAGGTCGGTGGCCGATTGGGATCGGAGAAGTCGACGGTCTCACACTCCCAGGCTTTGCCTGCACCTACCGCGTTGGCGACCTCCTCGGCCAACCAGTCCGCCTTATTCATTCCACTGGCTTTCCAGGGCTGATCATTTGCCATGCTTATTTCTGCCTGCTCAATTCGATAAAGGGTACGGCCACCTCAAGAACACTCAGCCCACCATGGGCAAGTGTGGGGTAACCGCCCTGGCTCTTCCATTTGCGGCGGCCGTTGACGTATAGGTGGCGTCCGTGTTCGCTATCGATGGCCAGATCAATCGGCGGTACCCAATCACCGGCCGGGGCATCACCGGGAATGCTCCGGCCGCTCTTGTAGTGCCCCTTGAGGTAGTCCGATTGCTCGCCATTGCTGTCGATAAACTGCCCACTGGCGGCATAACCGTGGTCTGCCGTTATGATAAGACGGCGCCCGGTCGCCAGCCGCCCAACCAGTGACCAAAAGGCATCTCCGGCAAGGTGTTCTTCCACCTCTCCGGTAAGTGTTTGCAGTCCCTTGCCAGGGTCGTCGTGATCATGCAGACGGTGATCCGGCCAGTGGTGCCAGAAAATCCAGTCTGGCTCCGAACCGATCAGTGCTGCACAATCCAACCAGGCGATGTCCACCGATTCTGTCCGCGCACCTGGAAAACGGGCGCTGCGCGCTCCGTTGTTTCCGAGCGCGGAGCGCTGGCCGAAACCCAGGGCTTTAGCGAAGGGCGTAGTATCGGGGGGTAGTTCGGCTCCAGTGGAGCGGGCGTGATGCACGGAAAAGCCACGTGCCTCCGCCTGGTGTAGAACCCATGGCACCTCACGCATTGAGAAGGCATCCAAAATCAGAATGGCTCTACCGGGCGAATGACTAGCCCACCAGGCCGCCAGCTCTTGCGAGGTGCGGGGAGCAGCCTGTTCAAAGTGAGACCACAGATCCCACCCCGCAGTCGCAAGATAGTGATCCAGATCCGCCAAGCTACGATCGCGGCTCAAGACTTCCGCCACAGCTGGCCCCTGGTCGAGGCTCTGCGAGCAAATCTCCCAGGAGTAACCAAAAATGGCTGCCCAGGCCTCTTTCGGCTCAGCATTTTGTAGCGTCTGTACCAGTTGGAGCGGCAGAGTCATTGTCCCCCCTCTTTCTCTAAGTCCAGCGCGTAGGTCATGCCATCTGGCAATTTGCGGATCAGCTCTTGTAGTTGCGCGCCTGTCAATTGATCCACCCGAAGCGTAAGCCCGTGAAGTTGTGTTCCGGTGCCGATTCCCCATTGCTCGATTTTTCCCAGCAGGTTCAGCGACGACGTTGCTGGAGCGGATAGCGACGTAAAGCTGTCACCGCCCCCAAAAATGTCGCCGGGAGAAGGTTGCTCTGGGGCTCCCGAATCGCCCGATGTACCAGGCTGCGGTGGCTCTTTGACGCCTCCTGGACCGTCAGTCGGTTGGCCCGGGGGCGCTGTGCCACCAGGAGAGGGCGGCACTGGTTGTTCGCTACCCGGCTGAGTCACACCGCCTGTGGCAGGTACATTCTGTGGAAGCAGGACATGGGTTTCATCCAGATGTTTACCGGTGCCGAGTTTGCCACGCATGCGCTTGAACGCGGCCTCCTCATCCTCACCATCGTGTGCTTGGAGGTACTCCATGCCTCGCAAATTAATCGCGATATCGCCGCGAGCGCATAACCGAATAATGCGCTCCTTAACTAACGTTTCGCCAAGCCAGGGAATGCAGTCTTCACCGCCTGGGCGGGGCTCTCTCAGCTCCTTTAGCAGCTTACTAATGGGCTCGTTGTTTGGCGCGGCCGTCAGAATGAAGGCATCAAAATCCTCCGGGATGAAGAGGTTCTCTCGGATGCTCTTGTCAATGGCATCGGGAATCCTGGCACCTTCAGCCTTATGGCTCTCGATGAAAAAGCGACAATTCTGGGGTTTTTGGTAGTTCCAGTTCGCAATAATGGCAAAACGATCAAAGCGCGACTTGAGGATGTCGCGAATTTCCTTCTGGTATTTAGTTTGCAACCGACCATATTCCGGATTCTCTTTCTTCCATCGCTCTGCGAGATAAACACAACGGGCGAGCACCAGAAGATCGCGATCCAGGAAAAGATTACTTGATCCATCTCTGGGGATCAGAAAGCGAACAACATTTCGGCCGCTTTGCATGTTGTCCCGCAGCCATTCACCCAGTGTTGCCTCGATATTGGCTGGTGACTCTGGTAGTACAACGATGGGAAGGCGATTTCCCCAGTTGGTGGGCACCTCACTTTCATCCAGCTTCTCCCACGGGCTACTCTTCCACGTCTGGGGGAGGACAATGACCCGGTAGGGTAGCTCTATGTCCCCGCCGCCTTCGATGACATAGCGTGTTTCCTTAGCGAGATGCCAACGGTCCTCATCGTTTTGGAATAGCTTATCGTTGCGTGCACTGGCAATGAGCTTGGCCTGGGGGTTTTCCTCTTCCCTGAAGATGAACCGGTTACCGTCTTCGTGGATGTTGAAGCTATTCTCGACAATGGTGGTCAGTTCCACCTGAAAGGCATTATCATCAACTGGTTTGTCTCGGGTTACATCGACATGAAGGGTGTCTCGGTCCGCACCTGCTTGGTTGACCTCGGCCAGAGAGCGCAGCCATAGGGCCCCAATAATCTCTTCAAGGTGAGGAAGCTTGTGGCCGCTTCCGGCGATGGCGTCGCTGACCGCTTCGAGATTGCGAAGCGCTTTTTCGCGCAGCTTCGCATGGTGCTGATTCGCCACCGAGTCCAGCAGTGCAGTGATGCCGCTGTGTTCATCGTCAAGACGGAAATCCGCTGCGGTCAAAATCGGCTGTTTCTCACCGTTTCGTTTGAATAGATCTGCCAGAATACGGATCAGGTCACGCGTGCCTTGCGCGCTGGTAGCAATCAGTACCTGATCTTCCAGCAGGTCCATCAGGTGGGGCGCATACGGCCAGGCCTCAATAAACTCCTCACGCATCCTTTCCTGCTCCGCAGGAGGGATATTTTTCAGGCGAAAGTACTCACTGATGTGTGTCTCAACCAGATCGTGAATGGCCGAAGCATCCACCTGAATGCGATTCTCGAACAATCGATGCAGCAACAGACGCAAGCGATCTGTTTTTGCCGATGGTCCCTTAAAATCGACAATGACCGGGTTCACCCGTTGAATCTGCTGGAAGGCATCGGTATTACCGTTTCGCACGGAAACCACCAGCACCAGGTACTCCGGGTACTCCATGGCGATCTCGGAAAGCACCTGTATGAAATTGAAGGCCCAAGTTCGCCATGGATACTGTTTCGTATTGGTCAGACCGTCGTACCAGGTCTGGAACTCGTCCAAAACCAGTGCCGTCGGTGTGTGCTTGAACAATTCCAGCAATATCTCATCGCTTGGTACATCCGGCTTTTTCTCGCCGAGTGCCTCCCATTTTCCGCGGCAGTAGTTGCCATTGGGGTGGTTATCGAATACCAGATCCCACAGAAACTTGTAGCGCTGCCTGTGCAGGCTTTCACTGATGACATGCATGCCGCCACGCAATGGCAGCTGCCCCATCTTGGCGTCATCCAGGGTGTGCGACCAGCTATTCAGCCAGTCTTGCGTTGCTGAATGATCGGTGAACGTATGGTAAAGCACTGCCATTAAATGTGACTTACCTAGCCCACGTTCGCCTTTCAAGGTGACGGGACGCCCTTGATCGGGGCCAACAGCCTCAATTGCCTTCAACAGATCACGGGATGGGTAGGTGATGCGAAGAAAATCGGACGCTGAAACTTGTGTTGCGCCTGTATTGTTTTTATTCGTAAGCTCAATGGCCGTTCCCTTTAATCTACGCCCTTTGAACTCATCGCGAAGGGTTAATCCAAGCATAATTTTCTCCAAAATTCCCCTGCTATCCCCTCAATCATTCTCACTTGCCATCCGTGCGTTCGATGTTTGCATCCGAACCTGGGACTACCACACCGTTTTTTTGGCAATAGTCACGAATGAGCACCTCTATCATGTTGGCAATAGAACGGTGCTCACGAGCAGCGGCGGTGCGTAGTGCCTCCTTCACACCGGGATCTATGCGGAACGTCACGGTTGCTGTCTTAGTGGTGGCCATGGCCTTCCCTCCACGGGATGACTGCAGATGTACTGCAATTTACTGCATCCCCTTACCACATCCAAGGAAATTTTGCTCAATATTGGGCATGTAGGCTTGGATTAGTCCGGTCCGCTCCACGCCCTCATCTATATGTACAAAAAAATAATCTCATAAGTTGCCTGTACCGCCACATGGGCGGCACAAGCGTCGTTCACATGCACTCATAGATGCCCCAGCTCCGCAAAGGACGAACACCCCTCACTGCCCACCACGATATGGTCGATGATGCGGATCTCCACCAGACCCAGCGCTTCCTTAAGCCGCTGGGTGATACGCTGATCGGCGTCACTGGGCTCGGGATTTCCCGACGGATGGTTGTGGACCAGGATGATAGCAGCGGCATTATGGGCTAGGGCCTGTTTGACGACTTCCCGGGGATAGACGCTGGCCGAGTCGATAGTGCCGCGAAACAGCTCTTCGAAACGAATAACGCGATGCTGGCTGTCGAGGAAGAGCGCGCTGAAGACTTCGTGCTCGTAGTGCTGTAGGAGGGCCTGGAGATAGGAAAACGCCAAGGTGGGTTGGGTGATCTTGCGCCCTCGGGCCAGTCGTCGTCTGGCGAGGATCTGGGCCATGGCCAGCAGGTCGTGTTCGGTCACCGGCGCGGTGATGTGGTAGGTACCCGCCATTTCACCTGCCAGGAGTTTGGCATGAATCATCGGTAAAGCCTCAAATGAACGGAAGGAAAAGAGCAAAAAAGCGCAGCGCCTTTCGGGCACTGCGTTATGGTTGGTCGCCACTCACGCCGCCATGACCATGGCCATACGCCGTTCTAGCTCGTCGTAGAACGCCTCGACCCGCGCGGCAATCGTCTTGATCAGCCCCTCGTCCCGGTAGGCGCGCTTGACGAACAGCGGCATGCCGGGCCAGTAGCTGACGAAGTCGATCCACTCGCGCTCGCTGACCCACAGCCCGCCCTGGCACTGCGCCACGTGCTCCTGGGGTAGCTCGTTGGCCAGCAGCAGCTCAATCTGGTACTTGGGCAGCTTGGTCTTGACCTCGATGAGGCCATCGCTGTCCACCAGAGAATCCGGGGAATAGCCCACGCCGTGGTTGAGGATGATGCCAGCTTGCCTGAGGCGAGGCAGGCCGGT
This sequence comes from uncultured Halomonas sp., assembly GCF_947493865.1. Lineage (GTDB taxonomy): Bacteria > Pseudomonadota > Gammaproteobacteria > Pseudomonadales > Halomonadaceae > Modicisalibacter. The sequence continues at coordinate 27,693 of NZ_CANLTC010000005.1, read as the reverse complement.
GGCCTCCCGGTAGAGTTCGCGGGCCACCGGTTCCAGCTCATGGCCTCGCTGGGTGTGGCCATTGCCCTGGAAGGCATCCGAAGGCTCACCGGTGATGCGCTCACCGATCAGCTGGTGCATGTAGCTCAGGGCACCGACACCGAAGCCACCCGGCCCCTTGCCGTTGACCAGCAAGGTCTTGACCTCGGACATGGTGACGATGCCGAGACGCGCGGCATGCCATTCCTGCGTGCCTTGTTCCAACGTCAGAATCTGCATGACGGTTACCTTTTCGTTGAGACGGCATCAACGGCGAGGGGGTTACCCCTCGCGAACTGATGATCGAGAGACCTGCTGAAGATTGGCGCGCTTGTGCAGCGACGCGCGCAGCTTGTCGAAGTCACTACGAGGGACCTGCTCGACCTCGCCGTACTTGCCAAAGAACCATTCCTGGGTCGCAGATGGGCAGGCGGTGATCAACTGCTTGATCTGTCCGGCTTGGAAGGAGGTGACGCGCTTGACCGGCGCGGCGGCGTGGCCATTGTCGTCCTGATCCCGTGTGGTGATGTTGAGCAACGCGCAGAGTACATAGCGCTTGCCGTAGCTGGTGGAGGAGCCGAAGGCCTGTACGGCGTTCTTGTTGCCACTGACATCGGCGGGGAGCAGCATGCTGGTTTCCTCACGATGCCCGTCGCGGTGCATCAACACGCCGGTGACTTCGATGCCGCGCTCCTGGGTGACGATACGAAAGCTCACCGCGAAGCCATGACGCTGCAGGATGGGGCGTACCGTATCGACGATGTCCTCCAGGGTGGCGTAGTGGCCGTTGTTGCCCTTGCCGCGTTCGGCAATGCTGGGCAGTTCGGTCTGCATGGCCGCCATGGCAGCGCTATAGGCCATCAAGGCCTGGCGATCGAGCACACGCTCCTGCATCTGTAGTAGGCGCTCCATCTTGTCGATGTCCACCTCGGGATTGAGGGCAGCACGCTCGATGACCTGGATGATGGCGGTGCTGTCGTGGATAGGGGTAGACGCTTGAGTCGAGTTCCGGGCCGGGGTCTTGGGTGTCGCCATGGAAAACCTCCTGTTATTGATACATTTCGATCACTTCGTGAAGCCGTTCGAGGGGAACCTGCGTCAGTTCCACGGTGACGCGATAGATTTGTCCCTGGGCCAGGACGTGGGTGTTGGCCTGTGGTTGCTCGGCTTCGAGCAGTTGGCGGGCCAGCCGCGTCAGTGACTGGCAGAGCCCGAAAGATAGTTGTGTCGACATGGAATCGTTCTCCAGCATGAAAAGCCCGGCTCAATGGCCGGGCACGATGGGATAGTGGTAGAGATAGCGGGATGGGGTCATGACACGAGGGCAAGCGCGGACGTGAGGGCCTTGTCCTTGAGGACGGCGCCCTGGCCGAACCAGGCAGAGTCCATGCGGTTGTCGGTGTTGCGCGCCCGCTTCTCGTGGTCGACGTACTCGGTGATGGCATTGAGCAGGCCCCAGGCGGTGTCCTTGGCGGTACACAGATGCGCTCCGCGGCCTTCACCGTGATAGAGCTGCTGTACGCGATTCAGCGCCCGGGCATTGGGCAGCTTCGCGGGATCTTTCACCACCTCGTCGACATCGCAGATCACCGCTTGGAAATAGGCCGCCGCCTCCTTGCGGCTAATCTTGCGTTCGGCCAGGGTCTTCATGCGGTACATGAAGTCGCTCCACTGCGAGACCGAGATACCCAGCTGACGTTTCACTCGCTGCGGATCGAATACCGTATTGTGTGGCACCCGGATCGCCTGAGAGACCCCATCCACAGCGATGGCCAGGGTGTTGTTGCACACCACGCGGATCGTGGTAGGGGTCGCCACGGTGGCCAGCGAGCCATCGCAGGAGGTGGCCAGCAGCAGATAGCCATTGACCTCATCCTGGCCCTTGAGCGAGGTACTCAGGCCGCTGCGCGCCAGGGCCCAGAACTTGCGCCCGCCCTTGAGCACGCCGGCGGTCTCCAGCTCATACCCGGCATACTCGGTCAGGTCGCGATAGAACTCCAGCACCTCCTGGGGCTGTACAACCTTGTAGCGCTGCGACACCACCGACAGCGGATCCTGGGTATCGGAGCGGTAGAGCACCTTCTGCTCCGGGAAGGAATGGATGCTGCCCAGATGCTGGGTATCGTCGGCGATGAAGCGCACCGGGGCCTCTTCAATATGCCAGTTCATGCCGGCCTGTTGCTGCCAGACCTCCAGCGGTTGATGACGCGACAGCTGCTGACCCAAGCCGTGCCAGGGGGTATCGCCGACATAGGCCATCTGTTCGATTTGGTGTGCCATGAGAAGTCTCCTGGACGAAAAAAGCCGGCAGAGCGCCGGCAGGGTTGAGGAAAACGGAGGGACGGGGTCAATCGTCAGTCCAGCACTCGAAAAGCGTGGCCACAGCCGAGACAGAGCCATGGAGTGCCCTCACCAGAAGGGATCAGGTGAAGAAACATCCGGTTCCCTGCCGTAATTCCGGCAATGCTGCCAGTCGCTGCGGCAATCACCGTTGAGGCCAGCCGGGTGGCGGGAAACTGCTTGGAGGGGGGGACCAGCCTTCCGGGAGCGTAGAGGGAGGCATAGGCACCTTTAAGGCCTACGGCCAATGCCCCGGCTGCGATCCCTAGCTTACGGGCGGTCTCAAGATTGATGACGCGCTGCGAGACACAGCGCGAGCAGGATGGTGGCATATCACATCTCCTGTGCGGGGGAAGAAGGCCCAATGAGTACGCTGTTCTAAGGAGTGATATAGGCCTCAAAAAAACTGGGTAAGGGCTCGTTACTCCTGTTACTCCCGCTACTAGTAGCGGGAATAGCATAAGTATCGGCAATATCCCGACCTCTCCTGTCTGCTGCTGGAACGACCTAACACCTCTTCACACCTGTTAACAGATGCGCCCGCGAAGTTTCTTGGCCATGCTTGCTTCGTCGAATCAATAGGGAGTACGGCAATGAGCAATGCCGCAGAAGACTACAGGCCATTAGTGCTTTTGAAGCTTAAAGACGTGATGCTAAGGACTGGTCTGTCCCGGTCGAGCATTTATAACAAGCTGGACACCAAGTCACCTTACTACGATTCAACATTCCCTCATCAGGTTAGTCTTGGGGCCGTGTCAGTGGCTTGGGTGGAAAAAGAAGTAGAGGAGTGGATTGGTTCTAGAATCAAAATGAGGGAAGAGATATAAGGAAAACAAATGAACGATTATCATAATAGGAATGCTTTTGACAATGCTCGAACAGTACTTCCACGCTTTAAACCTACAGAGGGACCGTGCTTATATGGCAACGTGCTGATTGAGAGGTTGGCAAATGATCTAGAGGCGACTGTTAAGGCTCCACGGGGCCTTATCATGCCCAAGCTGATTTCAGCAATTTCCACTTGTCTTCAACCCCTACTGGATGTGCAAACCCCCGATGGAAGAATAATACCATCATCGTGCTATTTTATTATCCTCGCCAAATCAGGTGAGCGAAAAAGCGGAGTAGAAAGAAAAGTTTTCAAACCTATTGATGATTTTCAAGAAAAGCAGGATGAATTATATATTGAACGCATGCGAAGTTATCGTAGGAGGTTGGTTGTTTTTGAAGAAAAAGAGAAGGTGTTAAAAAAAGAATTTAGGAAAGCCGTAGTAAAAGGAAAAGGAGAAGAAGAAATTGAGAGAAAATTTAATGACTTGTTGGAGAGCTGGCCAAAATGTCCTTATGAAATGCAATTGATTTACACGGACACCACACCTGAAGCGTTAATCGATGGCATGAGCCGGGGGGTTAAATATGTTGCTATTGCTTCAGGAGAAGGTGGGTCAGTGCTGTCAAGCGCTTTGATGAGAGACTATCCTTTGCTTAATAGCGGTTATGGAGGTGAAACTTTAAAAAAATCAAGAAAAACATCCGGGTCGAGTATAGTTGTTGATCCAAGGATCACCATAAGCATAGATGCTCAGCCAGATGTATTTGACGCATTATTAAAAAAGAATGGCAAGATCTTGCACTCATCGGGTTTTTTAGCACGATGTTTTACCGCTATGCCGACCTCAAAGATCGGGACTCGTTACTACACGGAATTTGCATATCAAGAAAATCACTATGAGGAGTATTGCAAAAGGTTAAAGGGGTATCTTGAGAAGCTTCTAGACGTTTTGTCTGACGAAGTACCAAGAAAGGTGAAGAAGTTGTCAGAAGAAGCCAATATAAAGATGATCTCCATCGGTGATGCCATTGAGCATGAAATGAATCCCGGAGGGATGTTTCATGGGCATGAGGAATATGCCTCCAAGCTCACGGATAAGATATTACGTCTGGCCTGCCTGTTGGACGGTTTCGAGAATGGCCTTGATTCTGATGTTTGCGTGGAAGCTGTTAATCATGCGCTTCACCTGGGAATGTACTTTGCTGGCCAGCACCTTCAAATATTCAAATATGCGACCCAGGAAGAGAGGGAGGAGGAGCTGCTGCTTGGCTGGATCAACAAGAAGCGACAAGAAGGAATACGCTATATTAAAAAGAACGATGTCCGAAGATGTGTGCCGACTGAGCTAAGAAACTCCCAAAAGCTCAATGTAATATTGGAGCGTTTGAGGATTCGCAGGGAACTCAACAGATACATGGCTTATAAAACCGAATGTGTAGATCTGATGCCTGGGCTGTTAATAGATAACGCGGTGGCTATGTCATTGGGAGGAGGGTCGGGGCGTATTTATTAACACTAATTTATAATACTATTTTTGATAGTGAATAACCTGCTAGGCGTTATGGTTATAGGTTTGAAGGGTGATTGTGTTTCGAGTTTAATTCTGGAGTATATGTTATTAGGGGTCTATCTACGCAGCAGGACATTAGATGGGCAGATCCCCTCCAAAGGGGGATGCCCTGTTATGAGAGGAAATTATGATCCATTATGATAAAGAAGATGCGGAGTGGCCAGAAATCGAGTTTCATATAGATGCTGTTTTTGATGGATGGGGGCAGGAATCTGATGAAAGGCTATTAGCTCATGTGAAAGAAGTGGAAGCAGTAGTAGAGCGCTTACTTGAGACGGATGAGGTACTATTTGAGATATGCCATAAAAAGGATGGTAAGTCACGCCTCAGGACAACTAGCTTGTCTGGGAATAAGTTGAAAAAGCTAATACTCAATGGTTGTGAATATGAGTGTAAAGGGAACCCGATAGTCAATAGCCACCCCTATGTCGAAGCCTTCCATACTGCTTGTGAAGAGCTTGGTTTAGAGACGCTGGAGGCTTGTGACCCTGATGAACAGGCGGTGAAGCTGAATACTGCCGTTGAAATGATCCGTGGAGTGCTCCACAGCAAGGCGATGAAGCGGTATCTACGTAAGCTTGATAATGCCAAGCGTGTGCGCAGAAAGGGAGCGCAGAAGCTTATATCTGGCCTCAGAGACAGATATTCCAGGTTGGAAGTCCTGCGCCTTGACCTCAGCTATCGCAAGGGGAAGTACGTCGATCTAGATAATTTCTCGGAAGCGCTAGCGAACGTAAAAATCGACTGGGAGATGTTCCGTAGAGACTTGGTAGCAGGAGTTTCTGCCCCTAGTGTTGTGGGCTATCTAGCCAAGCTGGAGTATGGGTTGCGGAGTGGGTTTCACTTTCATGTGGTAGTGCTTATTGACGGGTCAAAGCACCGTGAGGATATTACGTTGACTAAGATGCTGGGCGAGCACTGGAATAATCAGGTAGTATCAGCTGGGGAGGGTAGGTATTACAACTGCAATCGACATAAAAATGACTATCGGTATTTAGGTATTGGAACGCTTAATCACTACGACGATGCCAAATATTCTGCACTAGTGAATCTGGTGATTGAGTACATGATCAAGACAGACTACGTTATGGCAGCTAAGGCTTCTGGTGAGCGGACGTGGTTTCGCTCGGCTCACAAGCCCTTTGAGATGGCAGGCCTGAGAGGCAGGCCAAGGAAGGTTATTTCTCAGGATGATTGATTTTTCGGCTCTTCGACATTGGGTGTGGAATTCACCCTCCGAGCTAGGCCAGGATATGACCTCCACACAGACAGGAGGCATGACATGGACGGTACCTAGATTCTAACCCTCTGCCTGGGTCTTGAGCACCCTGGATTCTCAAGGACCTGCACCTGGATACCGCCGTATCACCTCATCGTGGAGGCCGAACGCGGCAGCCGTTTCCCTGCCCCGACTTTGGCCGGGCCTGTCTGGCCCACTATTTTGCCGCGCGTACTTGGCGCCACCTGAACTTCTTCCAGCACCACTATTACCTGCATGCTCGGGTGACCCCGCATCAAATGCCCGACGTATGGCGTCAAGCGGATCGAGGTGCCCTGGGCGCGTCCCGGGAGCGGCTTCACCCTGCTGTTCGAGCAGGCCGCCATGGCCCTGGTCCGGGAGATGCCGGTACTGGCCATCGAGATCACCGACAAGCGCCTGTGGCGCATCGTGCAGCGCTATGTTGGGCGTATGCTCAACCAATTGGAGCTTTCCAAGGTCAAGGCCGTGGGCACTGGATGAAACCGCCGCCAAGCGCGGCCATCGTTACGTTACCGTGCTCCTCGACATGCAGCGCAAGACCGTGTGTCAACGTCACTGAAAGCTGTCCGATTTTCATCAATTCAGATTGTCCGGTTTTCATCAATGCTCTTTCATCGGTTCCGATTCAGCATCGTGTGAGGTGTCATCCTCCTTCGTCGTGGGTGTCGTCACCAGCCCGGCTCGACGCTTGTCCTTCAGCCGGTAGCTTTCGCCCTTGATGTTCAACGTGGTGGAGTGATGGAGCAGCCGGTCCAGGATCGCGGTGGCAATGACCTGATCGCCGAAGATCTCGCCCCAGTCCATGAACGATTTGTTTGAGGTCAGGATCGTGCTGGCCCGCTCGTAGCGTCGATTGATCAGGCGGAAGAATAGGCTGGCCTCCTCGCGGGTCATCGGCAGATACCCCATCTCGTCCAGGACGAGCACCTTGGGATAGGTCAGCTGCTGGAGCTGACGATCCAGGCGGTTCTCCTGACGGGCGCGCATCAGCGTGCTGACCAGGCGATCCAGCGTCATGAACAGCACCCGGTGACCGGCTTCGGCCGCCTTGACGGCCAGCGCCACGGCGAGATGGGTCTTGCCGACACCGGGCGGTCCAAGCAGCACCACGTTCTCGCCGCGTTCGACGAAGCCCAGGCCGGCTAGCTCGCGCACGATCTTGTGGTCGATGCTGGGCTGGAAGCTGAAGTCGAACTGCTCCAGGGTCTTGATCCAGGGCAGCCGGGCCTGCTTCAGGCGGGACTCCAGGCCCTTCTGGTGGCGCCCGCCCCATTCCTGCGCCAGGGCCTGTTCGAGGAACTCGCGGTAATTCAGGTCCTGCTTGCTGGCGTGCTCGCAGAGACTGTCAAGCGCGCCCTGGAGATGCTCCATCTTCAGACGGTTGAGTAGTTGGTCCAGGGCCATCACAGCACCTCCTCGTAGACCCGCAGGTCACGCTGTTGCACCGACAGGGTCTGCTGCCACAGGGCGGCATGGTGCTTCGGCACCGAACACCAACCGGCCTGAGCCGGCTGCAGGCGGTGCTGGGCGATGGCGTCGCCGGCCAGCGAGTAGGCGGTCAGGGCGTCGTCCAGGCTCAGGCGGATGACCACCGCCTGGCCGCAGTAGACATCGGGCACGCTGTAGCGGTTGCCGCGCACCTCGATGTAGCCGTCCCAGCCAACCTGGCGCACATCATGGTAGCGGGTATCGAAGTCGATGGTCGGAAGCGCCTGGAGGGCTTCAGCCTCATCCGCGAAGCGCTCCGCCGGCGTCTGGTGGAACTGCCGTAACGGCCGCTGATCGGCTACCCGCTCCAGCCACTGCTGGAGCAACTGGTTCAAGTGGGCAACGCTCTCGAACGCCCGATAGCGCTGGAAGAAGTGCTGCTTGACGTAGCCGACCATACGCTCGGTCTTGCCCTTGGTCCGCGGGCGCTGGGGTCGGCACGCCTTGGGCGCAAAGCCGTAGTGGTTGGCCAGTTGCAGGAAGCCGGCGTTGAAGATCACCCGGTGGTCCCGGTCATGCTTCAGCACCGCGGCCTTCTGGTTATCGACCAGCACCGTGCGCGGCACCCCATTGAAGTGACGGAAGGCCTGCACCAGTGCCTCGTAGGTATGCTCGGCGTCCTGACTGGGCGCCGCCCAGGCATGGAAACGTCGCGAGTAGCCTAGGGTGTTGACGGCGACATTCACCTTGCAGCGTTGGCCGGCGATGACCATCTCGATCTCACCCCAGTCGTGCTGAAGTTGGAACCCCGGTGGGGTCTCGAAGCGCACCGTCTGCTTGCTGGGCCGCAAGGCCCGCTTGGGCTGGATATACATCCGCACCATGGTGCGCCTGCCGGGGTAGCCTTGCTCGCGAAGTAACTGATAGATCACCTCGGCGTTCCAGACGTTATCGGCCAGCAGCTGGTCGATGATCGGCTTGTAGGGATCCAGCTTGCTCGCGCGCGGCTTGTCGGGTCGCCCGGTCGGCGGCGCCTCGCGGGTCAAATGGCGTCGTACCGTGCGCTCGCAGCAGCCGATCTGATGGGCGATATCCACGAGGTGAGCGCCTCGCTGGCGTAGTTGCTTTATCATGAGAAAGTCCTCTCGGCTTAGCATGGCGCGATCTCTTGACGGTTTGGTCACCAACAAGGAAAGGTCATGCGGGTCGGGGGGACAATCTATTTTGATGATTTAAGGACTTATAGCGTCGTTGCTGACATGTGCTCTTCGCCGTGCCAGGCAAGGCCACGGTCGAGGCCTTCAGCGACTTCCTGGCCGCACATCAGGGCGGTACTGAAGGTGGTCTGCGACATGTCGCCGGCGTTCCTCAAGGGCGTGAAGAAGCAGTTATCCAACGGCGAGGTCACCGTTGACTAATTTCATATCGTGCAGACCTTCATGCGCGCTCTGGATCATCAAGGAGAAGCTGCGCTGGATTCAGCAGGCGCCCACACCTCGCACCTCGCGGGGCTCGCTTGCGGATCGCCCACTTCCTCAATTTCGCTCGGGCGGCGATCGCGGGCAAGATCCTGTTGGCACCGGTCAGGAAGGCACTGAATACCCTGGAATGGCATGCCGATCGGGTTATCCGACGCTGGCTGTCGAGGCTGACCAATGCGCGATTGGAAGGGGTGAACAGCGTGTTTCAGGCCGCCCGATCACGTACTTGCGGGTACCGAAACGAAAGCACCTTCATCACCATGATTTACCTGATTGGCAGCCCCGTCGGGAGCATGCTGAGTCAGGTCAAATCCACATGAAACGTCGAAGAGTCGATTTTTCCATAGTCAGGGTTTATTTCGCCAGCTAGCCGCCTGACTGTATTTTTGGGGATGACTTTTTCATCAGTTAAATCTCTCTCAATGCTAGTAGCTGTATGAGGAGAAGAGTTGATGTCTTGAGAGTAATCAGAGCAATATTCTTTACATTTCTCATTAAGGTAAATTAATTTGTAGCTGAAGCAACCAGGATAAAGTTTTATGTCCCTTTCTCTAAGATAATTTTTAGCTTTTAATTGATCATGGCCGTGGTGTAGAAGGGTAGCAGCTGACGAGATTTTTGCATCTGACCCTGTTTTTAATGAGAGATTTGATACGATAGCCTTCTTGATAGAAGAAGAATTAATGTTGTGATTTTTAATTTCTGTTTGCGTGCAGTGTGAATACAGTTCATATGCCGCTATATTCATGGCGCGAAGAAAATTACTTTTCCAAGGCTGAAGATGTTCTATGAGCTCGGGGGGGAATGGATTATTGAGTTTTTCCTTGTTTCCGATTAGATCAAGTAGTGCTTGGCGAGGTATCAGCAACTCTTCAGATTTGACTTGCAAGCACTTTATATTAAAAATTCCGGGCCACTCTCCATTTTCAAGATAGCTGGCGAACTTGGCTTTAATTTGTTGTGAAAAAATTGAGTTTGGAATTTTTTCCCTAAAGTATTGGGTTGCGGTAATGAAGCCAAGTTTCGGTTCGTTTTTTTTAAGGGCAGTGGCTTGGCTGAAGTAATTGATAGGTAGGGTTACATCTCCATCCAGGAGATCGGTATAGTCATTTGCCATCAAAACTAAATAATCAAAGTAGCTGGCTTCGACGTAAGTGGTACCCCTGCGGGGTTTGTGCTTTTCAGTTAAAAGGCGTGTCTTTGACAGGTCTAAAATGCTCTTTGGATATTCTCCGTAGCCTGAATCTGATTGTGTCACGCAATAGAGACGAGCTTCAGGCGGACGCTGGAAGAGTAGTGATGTGTTTCTGTCAGCAAGGCGGCTTAGGAGGTTTCCAAGCGGCTCACCGGTTACTGCGCTGACCGTGCCTAGCTTGGCCAGTTGTCGTTTGTCTCGAAGGAGCTGTTCGATCGTCTGCATGTGCGTGATGTGTCCAGCATTCGTCTGAAGAGTTGTTAGACTATCAAGAGATTCAGCTGGCTGGGAGCAGCATCTTAAGAGAGCTATGGCCTTTCAATTTCACGTCATATCATCTTGGCTCCAAGGCTGCGGCTGAATCTGAGCAAGCGCAGCCTTGGCTTTTTAGCAGGCCAGCCTTAGCGAGTGTCCTCAATGGTTTGTATGGTTATGTTTGTACCGATGCTACCTAACACTCTGAATATTCGGCTGGAATGCCATTAATTACGGACTCTACTAGCACTGCTACCTTGGCTAGAGCCTGCTTCCGCTCTTCGAAGTAATCGTAACGGTCATAGATACCTTCTATTCCTTTGAGCTTATGGTTCAGACAGCGTTCCGCGACATGCCCCGGCACGCCAGCGGCAGCCAGCAAGCTGCGGCAGGTTCGGCGCAGGTCGTGCACAGTGAACTCGGCAATATCGCCCATTCTGTTCTCTGGTTGCGGCTTGTTGCCGGGCTCCCGGCCGAACAGCTTGGCAATGGCACGATTTAGGGTGTCCTTGCCCATGTGGGGCCGCTTGCTGCGACGGCGGCTTGGGAAGACGTAATCCGAACCACAGGCACGAATCTTTAGTTCCTCCAACCAGCCGAGAGTTTGTGGTGAAAGGGGGATGATGATCTTGGTGCCTGTCTTGCTGCGCTCACCAGACAGCTCCCACCGGCTGTTCTTCAGATCGAACTCTGACCACTGGGCTTCGGTCAGTTCCGTCTTGCGCACTCCTAGAACGAGCAGCAGCGCGCAGGCGAGGTAGTTGTCGCGGCTGAAGCTGTCGCTGTTGTCCCTGAAGACTTGGAAGACTTTGTGAATCTCATCGAGACTGAGAGCCCTGTCGCGGCTTTTCTCGATGCCACCTGCATCGTTGACGTTGAAGGCCGCTGCCGGGTTGTAGGTGAGCAGTCCTAGCTTGATGGCGTGATTGAACAGCTGTTTCAAGTACATCAGGGTGTCGTTCGCTATCGCCGGGCGGCCGCTGCCGGCTACCTTCCTGACGATGGCCCTCACGTCCATGGGAGTAACCTTATCCAGAGTGAGATGCCCGATGGAAGGTGCGATCTCTCTTTCGAAGATTCGCTTTGGGATGCGAGGGTGCTTGAGGCGTTTCTCTAGGTCGTGGTACCAGTCAGTGAAGAGATCCTTGACGGTGCGGATGGTGACTTGTTCCTCGCGTTTGCGCTCTTCAATGGGATCGATGCCGTTGCGGATAGTCTTCTGAGCCTCTACAGCCTGCTCACGAGCTTCAGCCAAGGAGAGGCGCGCGTATTTGTCCAGCGTCAGCTCACGCCGCTTCCCGGCAAGCGTATATCGAAACATCCAGTAGGGCGCGCCCTTCCTGGGGATCATCAAGTACAGGCCGTTGCCATCGCTGTAGCGACCAGGCGTGCCGTTCTTGATCAGGGCCTGGGCCTTCTTGGCGGTAAAGTTTCCCATTAGTCCCCCCTCCAGTGGGCCATAAAAAAATTAAAACAACTGTTTGAAAGCGTGGAGGCCAGGGTGAAGCATGCCTCATCAAAGGTGTGTTCACAGTCCATATTTGGCCAGGTTGGCGGGACGGAGGTATCCCTAGACGGGATAAGCCTATTGGGGGCTGAGCGCTTGAACTGGGGAGTAACCATAGGGTAATTGCGTCTCTTGCTGGGGTGTAAGCCGATTTACTCCCCATCTTACCCCCCGATCGGCGCTGGCTTAAGTTGGATTTTCGTAGACAACTATAGACAAGGTATACGCTTTTTTTATAAGAAAACAGTATTTTATAGATTTTTATGGATCGGTTTGGGCATCACTCGGTATTCTGAATCTGCTCGCGCATTTGCTCGATCAGCACCTTCAGCTCCACCGCGCAACGGGTGCTCTCGGCGACCACGGATTTCGATGACAGCGTATTGGCTTCCCGGTTGAGTTCCTGCATCAGAAAATCCAGGCGGCGGCCGACCGGGCCTTTTTGCGTGAGCTGGCGTTCGACTTCGATGACGTGGGTTTCGAGGCGGTCGAGTTCTTCATCGACGTCGGCCTTCTGGGCGAGCAGGGCGATCTCGGCCTCAATACGCTGGGGGTCGAGGTCGGCCTTGAGGGTGGCGAGGCGTTCCGTAAGCTGGGCGCGCTGGCGCTCGAGTATTGAAGGTAGCAATGCACGTACTTCCGCGATCTGCCCACGCACGCCTTGCAGGCGCAGATGGATGAGCTTGGCCAGGTGTTCACCTTCCCGAGCACGACCGGCGATCAGATCAGAAAGGGCTTCCTCGAACAGGGCGTTGGCTTGCCGCTTGACCTCATCCAGATCGGCGCCTTGTATCTCGACCACGCCGGGATGATCCAGCAGTGCCAGGGCATCGGGAATCGGCGCTTCGGGGACTTCGGCGCGAACTTCCTGCAGGGCCCGGGCGAGTTCCGCCAGGCGCGCGCGGTTGACGCTGAACGACTCGCCGCTGGCAGCGGGGTCGAAGCGCAGGGTGCACTCCACCTTGCCTCGGGCCAGGCGGTTGCGCAGGGTGTCGCGAAAGACAGGTTCAAGGTCACGCAATGAATCCGGCAGACGGAAGTGCGGCTCCAGATAGCGCTGATTCACCGAGCGCAATTCGAGCGCCAGGCTGCCCCAGGCGGCTTCCCGGGTCTGACGGGTGAACGCGGTCATGCTGTGAGCCATGAAGGTATCCTTGCGCCGGTGTGAATAAAGCACCGAGTGTAACGGATTCGAACCCGGCTGAGGTGTAGAATGGCGCGACGCTTTTTAGTGAAACGCTCAGATTTTAGTGAAACGCTCAGAGGAATTATGCACGCAGCCAAACGACCCAGTGGACGCCAACCCGACCAGACCCGTCACATCACCCTGACCCGGGACTATACCCGCCATGCGGAAGGCTCGGTGCTAGTCGCCTTCGGCGATACCAAGGTGCTGTGCAATGCCAGCGTCGAGGCAGGTGTACCGCGCTGGTTGCGCGGTAAAGGCCAGGGCTGGATAACGGCGGAATACGGCATGCTGCCCCGGGCGACCCATACTCGGGGCGGTCGCGAAGCGAGTCGCGGCAAGCAGGGCGGCCGCACCCTGGAAATCCAGCGTCTGATCGGCCGCTCGCTGCGGGCAGCGGTGAATCTCAAGAAGCTCGGCGAATACACCATCACCGTGGACTGCGATGTGATCCAGGCGGATGGCGGCACCCGCACCGCGTCGATTACTGGCGGTTGCGTGGCGCTGATCGATGCCATCCGCTATCTGCAGCGTGAAAAGCTGATCAAGGGCGACCCGTTCAAGGAGTTGGTCTGCTCGGTCTCGGTGGGCATGTTCCGCGGCACGCCAGTGGTGGACCTGGATTATCCCGAGGATAGCGGTGCCGAAACCGATATGAACGTGGTGATGACGGAAAGCGGGGGGTTGATCGAGGTGCAGGGTACCGCCGAGACAAAGGCGTTTTCCCGCAGCGAACTCAACACCATGCTCGATCTAGCTGAAAAGGCGGGTAATGAGCTGTTCGAACATCAGCGTGAGGCGCTGGGGTTACGCAGCTGAGCCGTCGGCCGATCTTCACGTAAACGCAAGACGCCGGCTTTCGAGCCGGCGTCTTGTGCCGGCGTCTTGTTTAGCGCGACGAAAAAGCGCAGTCAGAGTTCGAGATCGTACTCGATGATCAGTGGAGCGAACTCGGAGAAGGTCGCTTCATGATCGATCCAGGCATCCACGACGTGCTGGCGGAAGTTGGGGCCAACGATCTGGTAGTCGAGACGCCAGCCTTCCTGACGCCCACGGGGCACCTCCTGATCGAGCTTGGGCCACCAGGTGTATTCCCCGGCGTCGCGATTGATTTCGCGGAAGGTGTCGATAAAGCCGGTAGGACCGAACACCTGATCCATCCAGGCCCGCTCTTCCGGCTTGAAACCCGGGGTGGTCTGGTTGTCTGCCCAGTTGGCCAGATCCAGTGTCTTATGGGCGATATGCCAGGTGCCGCAGATGATGTACTCGCGACGCTTGCGCGCCATCTTGCCCAGGTAATCCTGATACTGAGCCATGAACGCCTGCTTGGCGGCGTAGTCGCTACCGTCCGGCATCAGGAAGCTGGCGATGCTGAAGCGGTCGTAGTCGGCTTGCAGGAAGCGCGCCTCGACGTCGCACTGCTCGAAGCCCAGGCCGTACATGATGGCCTTGGGGATCTTGCGGCAATAGAGCCCAACCCCAGAGAAGCCGTCCTGCTCGGCATCGAGGAAGTAGCCTTCGTAGCCGGAAGGGTAGAGAATGCTGTCATCGAGCTCGAAGCTCTTGGCTTTCAGATTCTGCACGCAGACGACGTCGGCATCCTGCTCGTCCAGCCAATCGAGAAAGCCTCGCTCGACTGCTTCGCGAATTCCGTTGACGTTGATGCTGGCGATTTTCATACATAGTCCCTTTTCCGTCGCGCGTGTATCATACCCGAGCTTTAGACTTATGGGTAAATAGCGCTAACCAATCTTTGTAATAGGAAAGCTCGTGAGCGGTCATTTGCAAGCGTATCAACGAGAGTTTATCGCCTTTGCCATTGCCCAGGGCGCACTCAAGTTCGGCGAGTTCACCCTCAAGTCCGGTCGTGTCAGCCCTTACTTCTTCAATGCCGGGCTTTTTCGCAGCGGCGCAGCACTGGCACGGTTAGGGCGCTTTTATGCCCAGGCGATCATCGATAGTGACCTCAAGGCCGACGTATTGTTCGGTCCCGCTTACAAGGGTATTTCCCTGGCCTCCACGACGGCCATCGCCCTGGCCGACCATCACGATCACGATTTGCCCTTTGCCTTCAATCGCAAGGAAGCCAAGGATCACGGCGAAGGCGGCAATATCATCGGCGCCGAACTCAAGGGGCGTGTTCTGATCATAGACGATGTGATCACTGCCGGAACGGCCATTGGCGAGGTCATGCAGCTGATTGACGCCGCCGGCGCCCAGGCTGCCGGGGTAGTCATTGCGCTGGATCGTCAGGAGCGTGGCCAGGACGGCGAGACCCGCAGCGCCATCCAGTATGTCGAGACACGCTATCATATGCCGGTAATTAGCATCGTCAATCTCGATCAGTTGCTGGAATATCTCGAAGAGCACGCCAGTGATGCACTTGCCGGACATGCCGATGCGATTCGCGCCTATCGTCGCGAATACGGTGTGACGCGGGCAGACTGAGGGGCGACCGTATTAGCAACGGCTCCGGGTGATCGGGGCATCATGTCATTCAACTGCAAGGGGAACCTTCCCATGTTCAAGCCATTCGTTTTTGCACTCACAGCCAGCGTTGCATTGCTTGCCAGCCACTCGGCTCGGGCGCTCAGCGTTTCCGCCAATGTCAGTGACGATGCCTACGGGGTTGATGTCAGTCAGACGATCCTGCCGACCCTGCGCGCGGGGGTGGGCTATTTCACCACCGATGACAGCGGAAGCGATGTCGATGTCTATAACGCCTCCTTGATGTTCTCGCCCTATTTGCCAGGCATCGATCTCTCGCTGGGCGGTCGCTATCAATACCTGGATTCCGATTACGGTGATGGCGGGGGCCTCGGTCTCGGGGGGTCGGCCTTCGTTGATACGCCGATCCCGTTGACCTCCATAGGCGGCTATGGTTTCTACACCCCGGAAGGACTCAGCCACGGCGATATCGAGAAGAGCTACGAATACGGCGCCCAGGCACGGGTCGAGCTCTTTGCCCAGACCTATGCCTACGGCGGTTATCGCTACTACCGCACCGACTTCGATGATCGCGGAGGCGAGACGCTGGACAGCGGCCCGGTATTTGGCATTAGTGCCGGCTTTTGAACCGATGATTCTGGCTTTTCAATGGATTTCATCGTCGTCGCCCCTCAAGGCGCCGACGATGACGCGATCAAGCCCTTGAATATTGTGAGGTATCTGCCGATAGAAGCTCCAGGTACATGAAGAAGCTCAGCCCGATTAAAAGATTCACGTTTCAAGGACACTATGCATGAAAACACTATGGTTGCTGACGAGCGCTACCTTCTTGGCCTTGGGTAGTATGGCGGCCCAGGCCGGCAATCTTGATTTGAACCTCAATAGTGACGCGGTTCAGTTCGAGGCCAATGGAAACCTTGCACCCAATATCGCGTTGGGCGGCGGCTTGCTGAGCAGCGACGACAACGAAGATGTCACCGCACTGCATGCTCAGTTACTGGGTACAGAATCCACTCGCGACTACGACATCGGTGTCGGCGTGCGCTGGAGCCAATATGACACCGACTACGGTGATGGCGGCGGTCTGGGTCTGGGCGGTTATGGTTATGTCTACGTGCCTTCCATACCGCGTCTCTCATTGGGTGGTTATGGCTTCTACACGCCAGACGTGGTGGCCACTCAGGATCTCGAGGATAGCCTCGAATACGGCCTGCGGGCGCGCTATCAGGTCGTGCGCAATGTCGATGCCTATGTCGGCTATCGCCGGGTCGAGGCGGAATTCGACAATCGCTCCGGCGATCGTACGTTAGACAGTGGCGCCTTGGCGGGTTTGCGGTTGACCTTTTGATCGACGAGCGCGTTCTTATCCGGTATTGCCATGCTTGACGTGGTGCTCTTCGAGCCCGAGATTCCGCCCAACACCGGGAATCTGATACGGCTGTGTGCCAATACCGGCTTTCGCCTGCATCTGATCGAACCGCTGGGCTTCACCCTCGACGACAAGCGCCTGCGTCGCGCCGGGCTGGACTACCACGAATGGGCGCGGGTTCGGGTGCACGAGAACTGGCCGGCCTTTCTAGGCAATATTGCCCCAGCGCGGGTCTTCGCCGTTTCTACCCGGGGGCGCACCGGGTATCATGCGCCGACCTATCGCCCCGGCGATGCCCTGGTATTGGGTCCCGAGACCCGCGGCCTGCCCCAGGCCATGCTCGACGGCCTGCCGCCGGAGCAGCGTCTGCGCATTCCCATGCTGCCCGACAGCCGCAGCCTGAATCTGTCCAATGCCTGCGCCGTCATCGTGTTTGAAGCCTGGCGCCAGCTCGGTTTTCCCGGCGCGATCGATCCTGAGTAACGCCATGTCCATCAAGCAACGCCTTGCCAAGCTCAATCCGCGCCAGCAGGAAGCCGTGCGCTACATTGATGGCCCCTGTCTGGTACTGGCCGGTGCCGGTTCCGGCAAGACCAGCGTGATCACCACCAAGATCGCCTACCTGGTCCAGGAATGCGGCATGAGCGCGCGCAAGATCGCCGCGGTGACCTTTACCAACAAGGCTGCCCGGGAGATGAAGGAGCGGGTGGGGCAGCTGCTCCAGGGCCGCGAGGGCCACGGCCTGACGGTATCGACCTTCCATACCCTCGGTTTGAACATCATTCGTAGCGAACTCAAGGCGCTGGGCTACAAGCCCGGCTTCTCGTTGTTCGATCCGGAGGACGCCAAGGCACTGCTGCGCGATCTGATGAACAAGGATGCCCAGGTCGACGCGGATCAGATCAATCGAGTGCAAAGCCAGATATCCACCTGGAAGAACGATCTGGTGATGCCGGGCCAGGCGCTGTCTCACGCCGTGGACGATGACGAGCAGTACGCCGCGCGGCTTTTCGAGGCCTATAACCGCCATCTGAAAGCCTATAACGCCGTTGACTTCGACGATCTGATCCTGCTGCCGGTAGTACTGCTGCAGAGCGATCCGGAAGCCCTCTCTCGGTGGCGCAAACGCATCCACTACATGCTGGTGGACGAGTACCAGGACACCAACGTCAGCCAGTACCTGCTGGTCAAGCTGTTGATGGAGGAGCGCGCCACTTTCACCGTGGTCGGCGACGACGATCAGTCGATCTACGCCTGGCGCGGCGCACGGCCCGAGAACCTGGTCACCCTGGGCGAGGATTTTTCGCGTCTGCGGGTCATCAAGCTGGAACAGAACTACCGCTCCACCGGGGTGATCCTGCGTGCCGCCAATACCCTGATTGCCAACAACCCCCACGTCTACGAAAAGACCCTGTGGTCGGACATGGGGCCGGGGGACCCGATTCGTATCGTCGTCAATCGCCATGAAGAAGCCGAGGCGGAGCGGGTGGCCAGCGAGATTCTCACCCGTCGCATCAAGGAGTCCTCGGAGTGGCGTGACTTCGCGGTGCTTTATCGGGGCAACTTCCAGGCCAGACTGCTCGAGCTCAAACTGCAGCATTACCAGATTCCCTACAAGCTTTCCGGGGGCACCTCGTTCTTCTCGCGGGGTGAGATCAAGGATGCCATGGCCTATCTGCGCCTGTTGATCAACCCCGGCGACGACAACGCCTTCCTGCGCATCGTCAACGTGCCGCGCCGGGAGATCGGCCCCGGCACCCTGGAAAAGCTCGCCAACTACGCCACCGAGCGCGGCGGTTCGCTGTTCGCCGCCTGCCATGAGCTGGGCCTCGAACAGGTACTGCCTACCCGGGCCGTGGAGCGTCTGGGGCGTTTCGTGCATTTCATCGATGGCGTGCGCAAGCGCATGGATCAGGGCGATGCCATCGCCGCGATTCGCGAGATGGTACGCGACATGGACTACGAGTCCTGGCTATATCAGAACGCCAGCGCTCCCACTATCGCCGAGCGGCGCATGGGCAACGTCTGGATTCTGATCGACCAGCTCGAGAAGTCCATGGAGCGCGAGGAAGGTGAGGAGACCGACGACGTCGAGTCGGCGATTTCCAGGCTGGTGCTACGCGACATTCTCGAGCAACAGGCGGAAGAGGACGACTCCGATCGAGTGCAGCTACTGACCATGCACGCCTCGAAAGGCCTGGAGTTTCCTCACGTCTATCTCATGGGGCTGGAAGAGGATCTACTGCCGCACCGCAATTCCATCGAGGCCGGTACGGTGGAAGAGGAACGGCGCTTGGCCTATGTGGGAATCACTCGTGCCCGGCGTACTCTGACCCTGACGTTGGCGAGACAGCGCAAGGCCTACGGCGAGCTGATGGATTGCACGCCGAGTCGCTTTCTCGATGAGCTACCCGCGGACGACCTGGAGTGGGAGGGGCGTGCCGACAAGGAAGACCCGGACAAGAAACAGGCCCGAGGCAAGGACGCCATCGCCGGGCTGCGTTCCTTGTTGGGGTAGTTAGTTGATTCAATGGTTGGCAAATTCTAGATAACGCAAACGCCTCGGACACCATTGCTGGCATCCGAGGCGTGTTTCGAGTCTCAATAACAGTGCGGAATTACGGCGTCTGCTGGCTGTAGTACTCGGCGATATCGACGATGTCTTCATCGGAAAGCCCTGCCGCCATCGGCGTCATGACCGAGGACATGCCACCTTCACGCTCGCCGGCGCGATAGGCTTTCAAGGCGTTTTCCAGATAAGTGTCGTTCTGACCGGCTAGATTGGGATACATCGGCGAGGTGCCCTTGCCATCCTGCCCATGACAGGCCACGCAGGTAGCAATCTTGTCGGCACCGGGCAGATCGGAGCCGCCTGCATCGCCAGCGGCGGCAGTCTCGGTCGTGCCGCCTTGCTCGCCATTCGCGCTGGCGTCATCGCTGGTGTCGTTCTGAGCCATGCTTTGCTGGGATTGCTGCTGGTTCTCTTCTGTGCCTGTATCGCTATCGGCACTGGCCGCTTGTTCGCCACCCTTATCGGAGGCAGCGGCACCGCCACCTTCCTGAGCGGGAACCTCCATGACCGGTTCGACCATGTAAGCGGTGACGGCGTACATTTCGTCATCGGAGAGATTCGGGTTGCCGCCTCGTGCGGGCATGGCGTTGAAGCCGTTTATGGAGTGGCTCAGCAGGGTATCGAAGCCCTTGGATACACGGTCTGACCAGTCGGCCTCTTCACCGCGAATCGGTGCGCCAGCGGCGCCGGTAGAGTGGCAGGCCATGCATACGCTGTTATAGATCTCTTCGCCGGACTTGCCACCGCCGCCACTGTCGGCAACGGCTGCTGCCGGTGCCGCACCAGCACCGCCGCAATCATCACCCTGCAGGCATAGCTCACCTACCGGCTTGAGTCGCTCTGCAATGGCTTCCTTTGACATGTTGTCATCCTGGGCTGAAGCCACACCGGCAGCCAAGCCGAGGATGGCCAAAGTCCCCATGATCGTTTTTTTGAATTGCACTCTTACCACCTCTCACGGTCTTGTCAGTAAATCGGCTCGGCGCCAAGGCCGTCAGTATAGCGGTAACCGGAGGGGCAGGAAAATTCGTCGCGTCGCGCCATGGTCAATATAACGCCAGGTCATATCGGCAAGTGCCCGTAACGGCTGGACAGCAAGCGGGTGGGCGGGTAGGATACTGCGCGTCAGCTGCGCGCTCATGTCGCAGTATCCGCCCTTAGCTCAGCTGGATAGAGCGTTGCCCTCCGGAGGCAAAGGTCATAGGTTCGAATCCTATAGGGCGGGCCAAAAAGAACAGTAAAAACCGCCGCTTACGGGTCATGCCGAGCGGCGGTTTTTTGTTGACCATAAAAAGCGTGCGGAAGCATGCCTCGTGAACCCCTCATCTCCGATTCGGGTCGTGATTAGGCCCCTTGTTACGGTTTTGATACTTGCTCCAGGCCTGTCTTGCATGATGCTTCGCTTTTTCCCTGTTCGCGGGTTTTCTGAGCCAGTTGGCCACTGCTGCAAAAATATAGCGTCTCATGGGCATCTCTCCGTTGATGTTTGTCTCTCACCTTTCACTATGTGGGTGACATCATCCAGTGAGTCAAGGGCTCGTTGCCGTTGAAGGCAAAAATAATAGCGAATGATCAAAATGGCCTGGTGTGCTGTAGACATGATCGGTCCCCCTCCTTAAGGAAATCTCATTGCTGCCGATACTCATCGCAAAGGCGGCGACACCGCAGTAAATGAATCCATGAGGTAACCGGGATGGAGAGAGGGAGCCCAGCAATGCTTGCCGAAAGTGTCGACGCAGCCGCGGCGGGTATTGCCATTCTCGATGAGCAGAATAGCGTGGTGTACGCCAACGCCGCATTTGCGACGCAACTTCGCCTTGCCGACTCGACGCCTCTGATCGGCACTTCGCCGCTATCGTCCTGGACCCATAGCGCAAGCGAACAGGAGCGGCACACCCTCGAAGATCACATACATGGCTCGGGGAGTTCGGTGGTGAGCCTGAGGGTCGCGGAAAACATTACCACGACCCTATATCTGGACGACCGCCGGGAAGGACGGCGCATCGTCATGGTCATCGATGATTGGCCGATGTCGGATGCGCCTCGCAATGTCATTGCGCAACTCGATGCGTTGACGGGACTTGCCAATCGGACGATGTATGACAAGTACATCCAGGATCTGTGCGATATTGGAGAGGAAAGCGCGGGAAGCGCCGTCGTTCTGCTTGATATGGATCGTTTCAAGCAGGTCAACGATACCTGGGGTCATGCAACGGGGGACACGTTATTGACCCTTGCGGCCAAGCGCATGCGCTCGGCGATACGCAGCAACGATACTCTGATTCGACTGGGGGGCGACGAGTTCGTCATCCTGCAGACACAGAGTAAGCAACCCGACGGTGCACAGACGGTTGCCGAGCGCTTGGTAGAGCTCCTGCAGCGCCCTTTTCTTATCGACGGTCAGCAGATCAATAGCGGTGTGAGTATTGGCGTCGCGGTGCTTGGTCAAGGCACTAGCGATCCCCAGGAGCTGCTCAAGCATGCGGAACTGGCGCTCTACGAGGCCAAGCGTCTGGGCCGTTCGCGCTACTGCTTCTTCGAATCGAATCTGGAATCCAGTGCGCTCGAGCGTTGCAATCTCGAGCTGGACCTTCGCCGCGCTCTATGTCTGCGCCAGTTTTCGTTGCTGTACCAGCCACAGAAATCCCTCTCGGACGATAGCATCAGCGGTTTCGAAGCCCTGATCCGCTGGGATCATCCGGTTCGCGGGCGGGTCTCGCCGGTGGATTTCATACCCTTGGCGGAGGAACTCGGTGAGATTCATGCCATCGGTGAATGGGTAATGCGTACCGCTTGTCAGCAGGCGACCACCTGGGAAGGCAAGCAGATCGTGGCGGTGAATGTATCGCCGCTTCAGTTCAATGACGATCACATCGTTACCGTCGTGCGCGAGGCGCTTCAGGCAAGTGGCCTGGCCCCGCAGCGCCTTGAAGTCGAGATCACCGAAAGTACCCTCATGCACAATACCGAGGAGGTGATGCAACGTCTGTGGGCCATCAAGAAGATGGGCGTGGCTATTGCCATGGACGATTTCGGTACGGGCTACGCCTCCTTGAGCCATCTCAGCAGCTTCCCTTTCAGCAAGCTCAAGATCGACAAGTCCTTCATTCAGGCAAATCAGACGCCCCGGGCAAAAGCGTTGATGGAGGCCATACTTGCCATGGGTACGAGCCTGGGCATGAAGACTATCGCCGAAGGGGTGGAGACACTCGACCAGTACAAGGATCTTGCACGGGGTGGCTGTACCACCGCCCAGGGCTATTACATCGCCAAGCCCATGGCCCCTGAAAACATCGCGCATTTCATGCGCTCGACGCAAACCGCCTCCCCTATGCCCGTTTCATGATTGAAGGAGCCAGTACACGTGAACAATACGCTTTACCGGCTCGTTTATCTGAGTCGCAACAACATCACCGGCGGCGATCACAGACTGCAGGAAGAGATCAGCGATAGATACGGTGTATCAACTGCTGCGCATGCATCTGGATGAAGCCGAGCGGGTGAGAGTTGGTAGCCTCAGGCGCTACTTTTCCATTGCCACGGATTGATCACCTCGATGTTGGCCGCTTCAAACGGGGCCGTGTCGCGAGATGCAACCTGCAAGCCTTGTGATACCGCAATAGCCGCAATATAGCCATCCGGTATCGGAAAGCCCCGCCCGGCAGATCTGGCAGCAACAGCTAGTTCGGCATACTGGTATGCGGCGGCTGAGTCGAAGGGCAGAATGCGCCCCTCGAAAAGCGTCATGAGCCCATCCCGGGCAATACACAGCATATCCTTGCGTTTGCCATTGGGCAGGGCCGCAATACCAAACGACAGCTCAGCCAGCGTAACACTGGAAAGATAAAGTACATCAGAAGCCTGAGCATTGAGCCATGCCCTTACGACCGGATGAGGCTCCGGCTTCATCGCCTCGGAAACGACGTTGGTATCCAGCAGGATCATTCAAAACTCATCGGCTCTGCCGGTGTTTTTCCGCGCACTTGTTCAAGTGCAGCGAAATCCTCATTGGTCAGTCCGATCTTGCGCCCCAGTTCCGCCAAGGCGTCCCCCATGAGAAGGCTCCTTTCCGACTGTGTGATCTCTTCCAGAATGGCCCGGACCTCAGCTTCCGCGCTGCGATTATGCCGCCTGGCCCTTGCTTTTATGGCGCTGTGTACATCCTCAGGAATATTCCTGACCGTCATCATGCTCATGGCTCGTTACCTTATTTTGTATGCAAAATATAGCAAAACGTAGTCAATGTGCATTCAAATATAAGTATTGTGCATGCTTTTTACAAGCAAAAACCTGGTGCTCTTGGGCGCAGAAAATGACGACAGCATTTGGCTCGGTAGCAGCGGGGCCATCAACAGCATCCTTAGTCAACTTAGATGGCCTCGGTCCGTTCTTTCAGCCACTTCCTGGCCGTCTCGCTCAGTTTGGGCGCAAGCCGCTCGTGCACTTCCTTATGATAGGCGTTGAGCCAGTCGATCTCCGATTGATCGAGCAGGTCACGGTCGATGCAACGGGTGTCGATGGGGCACAGCGTCAAGGTCTCGAAGCGCAGGAAGTCGCCGAACTCGCTTTCCGGCGCGCGACGGTTGACCACCAGGTTCTCGATACGCACGCCCCATTTGCCCGGGCGATAGACCCCCGGTTCGATGGAGGTGATCATGCCTTCGCGCATGGCGTTGTGCTCGGTGGCCGTGGCGGAGTAGGCGATCACTTGTGGCCCTTCGTGAACGTTGAGGAAATAGCCCACGCCATGGCCGGTGCCGTGGCCGTAATCGCGGCCCGAGGACCACAGTGGCGCCCGGGCGACGGCGTCGAGCTTGGGCGAGGCAATACCGTCAGGGAAGTGAATGCGCGACAGCGCGATGGTGCCCTTGAGCACGCGGGTGAAATCCTCGCGCTGGGCGGTGCTGATCTCGCCGATGGGAATGACCCGGGTGATGTCCGTGGTGCCGCCGTAATATTGACCGCCGGAATCGATCAGCAGCAAGCCATCGCCCTTGATGGTGGCGTGGGCCTTCTCCGTGGCGTGATAGTGGGGCAGGGCGCCGTTTTCGTTGAAGGCGGCGATGGTGCCGAAGCTTTGGCACACGAATCCTTCGCGCTTGGCCCGTTGGGCGGTCAACCGTTCATCCACATCGAGTTCCGTGGGCGTCTCGCCCCGCTCAAGCGCCGCCTCGAACTCGGCGAAGAACTCGCACAGCGCCGCGCCGTCCTCTTCCATGGTACGGCGCACGTGGGCGATGTCGCTTTCGCTCTTGCGGCTCTTGGCAAGCGTTGTGGGCTGAATGCCATCATAAAGCGTCATGCTCTCGGGTAATGCCTGGGCAGTGGCCAGGCTCACCTTGGCGCCGTCGAGCAGCACTCGGTTCTGGGCCGGCAGTTTCGCCAGGTGCGTTTTCCACTGATCGTAATCCGCGATGTCGATGCCGTCGTCACGCAGCGTCCCGGGCAGGCCTTCTTTGAGCTTGCCCGGGGCTATGAATAGCGTGGCGCTGTCCTGACCGATCAGCATGTGGGCCAGAAACACCGGATTGAAATCCACGTCCGAGCCGCGCAGCTGGGTCAGCCAGGCGATGTCATCCAGGGTGGAGAGCAGGTGCCAATCGGCGCTGGATTCTTTTAGCGTCTTGCGCAATTCAGAAAGACGTTCGCCCCGGGCGCCGGACACGTACTCCTTGGGATGTTCGTAGACCTCGGCCTGGGGCAGCGCCGGTCGATTCGGCCAGATGCTGTCCAGCAGATCCAGGTCGCTGCGCAGCTTGACGCCCCGAGGCAACAGCAGCTCTTCCATGCGTCTAGCATTAGCCAATGACACCACATCCGCATCGAAGCCCAGGGTCGCGCCCTGAGGCAGTTGCTCTGCCAGCCACTCGATGGGCGCCTGAGCCTGCCCCTGCTGCAGCTTCTTGAGCTCGATGCCGCTGCCTTCGAGCTGCTGTGCTGCCTGAACCCAGTAGCGGCTGTCCACCCACAGCCCGGCGGCCTCCTGGGTGATGGTCAGAATGCCCACGGAGCCATCGAAACCCGATAGCCAGGCCCGGCCTTCCCAATGTTCCGGCAGGTATTCGGAACTGTGCGGGTCCGAGGAGGGTAGCCACCAGGCGTCGATACCGTGCTTGCGCATGGCCTCGCGCAGCGCAGCCAGACGTTCGGCGGGAGAAAAAGGCGTTGAATGGGACATGAGAAAACTCCAGGCCGGCGTGAAATCAGCAAATGCGCATTGTAGCAGGCATGTTCTTGCGTAAGGGTGCTGAAAGTCCGACATTACGGAATATGGAATTCAAGCGAAATCGCACGGAGAGGTAATATGACCAAAAAGCGCGTAGTAACGGAGTTCGGCATGGGTACCTCCCTGCGCCGAGAGGACTATACCGAGGCGGCGGCCCGGGCGATTCGCGATGCGCTGTGGCACAACTCGCTGAACGTGGCAGAGCTTTTCGATTTTCCCAAGACCGCCATGATCATCGATGTGGAGGTGGGGGTGCAAAACCCCGAGGCGGTAGACAAACAGCCTCTGCTGGATCTGTTCCCCTACGGTCAGCCGTCGATCAACGTGGTGCCGGGCGGGCTCGATGTGCCACGACCCGATGGAAGCGGCGTCACCGTGATCGCCAACGTCGCCCTCAAGGTTTCATTCGACATGGAGCCGGCTCATGCCTGAACAATTGGATAAACAAGCAAGCGAAAAGCGCGTCATCCTCGAGATGGGCACCGGCAACGATCTTTACGGCGGCGACTACACCAAGGCGGCCAGCCGAGCGATTCAGGACGCCCTGCATCACTCCTCCATCGTGCTGTTCAAGTCCCTGGGCTACGACCACACCTTGATGCGGGTGCAGGTCACCATCGGCGTGCAGGAACCGGACAAGGTCGATACACAAGCCCTGGCCGCGGAGCTGCCCCGAGGCAGGGCCGAGGTCAAGGCGGTGCAGGGTGGGCTCAATATCGACGACCCGGCGCAGGGTACGACCCATATCGTCGCCACCGCAGCGGTGGAAGCCTTCCTGCCGGACATGGCAAAGGATTGGCGCTTGGTCGAGTAGAATTGACACTGACCATCGAGCGCCTTAGCTTCTGTTAACCTAGATAAATCATTCAGGTTAACAATGCCCGAGCCCACACTTCGTTACGACTGGCGCCTCGATGAAATCGAGGCGCTGTTCGATCTGCCCTTCAACGATCTGCTGTTCCGCGCTCAGCAGGTGCATCGCCAACATTTCGATGCCAACCAGGTACAGATCTCGACGCTGCTGTCGATCAAGACCGGCGCCTGCCCGGAAGACTGCAAGTACTGTCCGCAGTCCGGGCACTACGCCACCGGGCTCGACAAGGAGAAGCTGCTGGAAATCGAGGCGGTCGTGGCCCAGGCCGAGGCGGCCCGGGAGGCCGGCGCCAGCCGTTTCTGCATGGGCGCGGCCTGGAAGCGCCCAACGTCTCGTGATCTGCCCGCTGTGCTGGAGATGGTGCGCCGGGTCAAGGCGCTGGGCCTCGAGACCTGCATGACACTGGGCATGCTCGATGCCGATCAGGCCGGCCAGCTCGCGACGGCCGGGCTCGACTACTACAACCACAACCTGGATACCTCGCCTGAGTATTACGGCGAGATCATCACCACCCGCAGCTACGCCGATCGCCTGGAGACCCTGGGCAACGTGCGCGGGGCCGGCATGAAGGTATGCAGCGGCGGCATCCTGGGGATGGGGGAGGCGCCGCGGGACCGCGCCGCACTGCTGCAGCAGCTCGCCAATCTCGAGCCGCATCCCGAATCGGTGCCCATCAACATGCTGGTCAAGGTGCCCGGCACGCCGCTGGAAGACGCGGAAGACCTCGATCCCCTCGATTTCATACGCGCCATCGCCGTGGCGCGCATTCTGATGCCGCGAAGTCATGTGCGCCTCTCTGCGGGTCGTGAAGAGATGGGTGAGTCGACCCAGGCCTTGGCCTTCCTGGCCGGCGCCAACTCGATCTTCTACGGCGACAGGCTGCTGACTACGTCCAACCCTCAGGCCCAGAGTGACCGGGCATTGTTCGCCAAGTTGGGCATCCGGTTCGAGGGGCGAGAGGTGAAAAGCGAGAATCATTATCCCGTCGTCGCTGACCCTGGAGCTAATCCGCCAGTAGCGGATCACGCACTTTTCTACGACGCTACTCGCTAAGTGTAAGGCCCCGGATGATAGATTGAGCCACAGGAGTTATCCTTTGTTGGCAGCACGTGACCTCATTGCCCAGTTCAT
>NZ_CANLTC010000004.1 GCF_947493865.1 uncultured Halomonas sp. | reverse complement strand
TTGGTTCTTGTGTAGGAGCTTGAATTATAACCGATTTTCAGCCGCCTTTTTCATGTCTTATGCAATATCCAGGCTAGCAGTACTGCTGATCTCGTCATCGTTTTTTCAAGAAGGGCCGGACGGGGTTAACCTCTAGCTCAGGGAAAGTGCTGTAGCAAGTCAGGCACTTCAGCCTTACGCATTAATGTTTGTCTAAATGTTGAAACAGAGTTGATCCAAGCTTTTTACGAGCCTGTTGTCACTGGCTTGATCGGTTCGCAGAGTCTTAGCAGTTGCGATCGAATATCCGCAGTCGACGCCGTCAGATCCACGGTGGCGAATCGAATGCTGTGCCCCTGGATCACCGCTGTCTCGTCCACCGCCTGGCCGATGGCTGGATGCAGCAATAATCCGCTGGCGCAGTCGGCAAGCGTATCACCGAGCCCAACTTGAGAACGCAG
This sequence comes from uncultured Halomonas sp., assembly GCF_947493865.1. Classification (GTDB taxonomy): domain Bacteria; phylum Pseudomonadota; class Gammaproteobacteria; order Pseudomonadales; family Halomonadaceae; genus Modicisalibacter. The sequence goes on along the minus strand of NZ_CANLTC010000004.1, from coordinate 294,558 downwards.
ATAAGCGTAGATCTGATACACGTAGCCGCTGCGCAGGGTTTCCTCACGGTACCAGCCACTCGTCACGATCGATGTGAACTTGGTGTCGATGACAATCCGTCGTCCGAGTGACGGGTGGTCGAGCACGATATCGGTTCGCATCGTTGGTAGGATTTTGTCGATTCTTGCTGTCTTCTGCTCAATCTGCCAAGCCATGGTCTTACCGCACTTCACTTGCCAACCATGAAGCCTCAACACCACGTCGTAAAACCCGCCCACCGCTCGCTCGAATAGTCGGCGCACCCAAGTCGCCTCACGATCTGGCAACGGGAGCGTATTCGTCCCAAATGCTTCCATGGGTAACGCCAAATCAAAAGCCAGCTTCGCGGCTGCGATCATAAATCGATCGTCTGCATCGTTACGACCGAAACGATCGGTGCTCATTTGCGTCCGCGTTGGCGCTTCGCCAGATACACCCATCGCTTTCATGCCGTTCGCAAGTGAGCGGCAACGATGAGCAATATCTTTCCTCCGCACAATCTTGGAGACGGATTCCAGGGCTGCACGAACGAAACGGTTACGCGGGGTGTCGATGGTGAGCTCGTCGAACCGGCACGCCACTAAGCCCCTCGCAAGCAACTGATGGCGTTCCGTAGTCAATACATTGATTCGGCCACGCACACGATTGATCACCGCGTCGCGAGATTGATAGCCGAGACTCAAGTGGCGACGCTGTCGCACCTCAACCGCATGGGCAAGAATCTCGGCAACCAGGTCTGGTAGATCGTCCGGGCTGTCTTCCAGACCGACTTTACCGATGCCGCTAGTGCGGAACAGCTCCGAGGCATAAAGCATCAGCAACCAAAGATTGCGTACCGGAATGCGTCCGATGAATCTCTCTGCGCTCGCGGAGGCACTGTCCATCTGTTCGGCGACGCTGCTCATGACCATCCTTGTAGCAAGCGCGCAACCGCCTTGTGTGCTTCCTCGGGCGCGTCGAACCAGTATTCCTCCAGCAGCGGGCCGATCTCTGTCACCACGACCTGCTCAAACCACTTCTTCGTGTCTCCCGCCTCCAGTCGATGTGCAGGTGTCACATAGCTGTGACCAATCTGGAACTGTTTACCAAGACGGGTATCTGCCGCAATCTGATCATTCAGTTCGGCAATTCGACGCTCAATATCCGCCACAAGGTCTGGATCTACAGCATTTCTATCAACGACCCAGTCGCGCCATACAGGTCCCAGTCTTGGCTCTAATCCGACGAACGCGAAGCGGCGACGTAGCGCCAGATCGACCAGAGCGAGTGATCGATCGGCGATATTCATGGTGCCAATCACATACAGGTTTTCGGGAATGTGAACAGGCCTACGCTTGCCATCTGCGTCGGGATAGCAGAGCTCCAATGCTTCGTTGGGTGTGCGCTTCCCAGCCTCCAGCAGCGTCAACAACTCCCCAAATATCTGTGCAGGGTTACCACGGTTGATCTCTTCGATCACCACGACAAACGTCGAGGACGGATCTTTACTCGCAGCTTTGATCGCTTCCATAAAGACACCGTCGGCCAGCGACAGCTTTCCTTCACCGGTCGGTCGCCAGCCTCGCACAAAGTCTTCGTAGGACAGGTTGGGATGGAATTGAACCGCTCGAACCTTGCTATCGTCCTTCTGTCCCATCAGCGCGAACGCCAACCGCTTGGCCAGCCAGGTCTTGCCAGTGCCAGGAGGTCCCTGAAGGATCATATTCTTCTTGGTGCGTAGCCGATCAAGCAGACGATCGATTTCGGCTCGCTCAAGAAAGCAGCCGTCCTTGAGAATGTCTTCGACCGAGTACGGGATGATCGGCGCCGCGACTTGAAAAGCTTCGCAAACCTCACCTTGGGTTGCCAGATCTTCTGCAGCGTAGTCAGCGATATTGCCAGGCAGTACAGTGTCGTCAACCGGGTCTTTGTATATCCAGGACGCGAACGACAGGTCCGGAAAACTATGGACGGGATAGTCATCCTCAGCAAAGCGCGAACGCAGATTATCTAGCAGCTTCAAGTATCGCCGTGCATCACAGGGCCCCTGCTGACCACTAACGGTGACATCGAGCCCGAGGCACTTGTTGATGTAATGGCGGGACTGACTATCGAGAGTCAGAAACTCCCACGGATGCATCCAGTAGAGGCCTGTGGAGAGGTTCCAGGCAACACCCCATACTTGGATCGCCTCGTCGTACGCTTGGATGAAAGTATCCCGGGTGCCCGGTTGATCCTCTTCTAGTTGGTGTGCGGCCACGAATACCTTCCACAACGCATCGATGTCACCGGCCCCGCGCTTGTCGGCAAAAGCGAAAAACCATGAGCGCTGGTTGTTCAAGACGGGGATACCTTCGAATGATGACGGTATAGGGACCGTTACATCCAGCAACTTGGCCAGCTCACCCGCGATGATTTTGCGGTTGGCATCGGTCATAGACCGGTTAAAGATCCCCATTGTAGTGAACGGACAAATGTCCTGTAGCGGGCCGCTACTACCATCCGGGAACCTGTCTTGAAGGTAGGTCAACCTTTGGCGCGAGGCGATCTCGTAGATGCCCTTGACGAGCAGGGTTCGGTCCTCCGCGTAAGTCAGCAGCTTTTCCGCAACCGCCTCATAAAAGTCCGTCCACTGAAAGCGCTGCTTTTCGAACGAGGTCGTCCCGTAACGCTCTCGCCAGAAGGGCGCGTTGCGAAACCGATCCAAATCCTGCGGTTTATCTTCAAACGCAAACGCGATCAGCTCATCGTTCATCCAGTCGCCAGGCAGCACACGCCAGATCGTTCCCCGATGAGTGTAGAAATACCATTCCCGTGCCGGTTCGACCTGAGCCCAGTCCACCTTGACTCGCTTTCCGTCATTCAGATTCTCGGTGATCGTGCCGACCGCCTTGATGCACATGACCGATACAGCTCGGCCTTGGCTATCAAACGGTAATCCGTGCTTGCGAGTGTAAGAAGACTTGATTGCGATCTGTTCTCCTGGTCGCATGGATCGAACTATATCGAGGAGCTTGTCGTCGTAGCCGTTTTCCCAGATCCCTTCGGACAAAAATCGCGGCAACTGATCATCGTTTCCACCATAGCTAGCGCCGACAAACCATGTAGCGTTCGATGAGATTTCGTTCTTCTGGTCGTTCATCCTTGCCCCTAAGTAATACTGCCGGATTATAGTTTTAGGCCTTCCTGAGGTGGACCCGATCAGTAAAATCACCTCATTTAGCACTTTCTATCCCTGAATTCAGCCTAACGAGCGAGATTGGCTATCCAGACCGCCATCAAGCACTTTTTCGATGTTCTGGCTCCAGGCAGCCTTGAAAGCTGAGTCAGAGGCAAACAGCTTGTATAGCTCCAGTTCGTCTTTGCGCCGCTTCAGCATCACGTCCATCAGCATCTTGTCCAGCGCAAGGCTGCGATTGTAAGGGTCCGGGTTGTTGGCATACTTGGTTGAGTAGTCAGGGTGGGCGCGGACACTGTCCACGATATTGACGAACTTCACCCGCTGCTCTTCGGGCGTCGCACTCCATCCTTGAAACCAGCGCTCATTGAAGCTGCGGATGATTTCATCCAGCGGATCATTTTCTGTCTCGCCGTCGCGATAGCCGCGAGGATTCGGGTTCTGCGGATCGAGCTCAGCTTCTGAATCATCTAGCTGGATAGAATGGCCGAGCGTAGTGCGCTGTAGCCCGTAAGAGGACAAATCGACGGATTCAAGTAGCTCATCCAGCGCATCCTGGCTTGGGTCCTTGATCTTCAGCTTGGGAATCAGGAACTTCAAAAACCAGAACAGCTTTTCCCAAGCAAGCACCTCGAACGGTATGATCGACGCCATCTGGGCATAGATCTTCACGAACTGCTTGGCTTTGATCTTGATGTCGATCTTATCGCTATCTTGCAACTCAAGCTCTTCATCGAACCGTAAAGCGACTTTATCCAGGATGGGGCTGAGCTCTTCGGAGTCAGCCGCGTTGAAATAAAGCGTGCAGAACTTCTCGACTTCGGGCCACTCGTAAATCCCGGTATCGTCAAGCGTATCTTTCAGCTCGTGCAGCACATTGACGTCGGTTGCCTCGGATAGCGTGGTGACGGTAAAGAACGGGTCGAAAGCGGTCTTGATATCTTCCGCTTTATTGAAAAAGTCTAGGACAAACAGGTCTTCCTTGCGCTTGTTGAACTTCGGGGCGGAGCGGTTTAGGCGAGACAGTGCCTGAACGGCCATCACCTGCTGCAGCTTCTTGTCGACGTACATGGCGCACAGCTTTGGCTGATCAAAGCCGGTCAGATACTTGTTGGCCACTACCAGCAGCCGGTATTCATCCTGTTTAAACACCTCACGAGTCTTGTCTTCGGGAAAGCCGTTCATATCAGCTTCCGTATAGGTGTTCCCGCCGATTTCCTTTTCCCCAGAGAAAGCGATAAGCGTCTTGAAAGGGTTTCCACGCTGCTCAAGCTCGTCTGTCACGGCATTGTAGTAGCGGATGGCCATTTCGATGTTCTGAGTGACGATCATGCCCTTGGCCTTACCGCAAAGCCTCTTTTTATTCACCATGTTGTCGATGAAATGATCGACCATAACCTCGGCTTTGACTTTGATCGGCTGCTCACTGCGCTCCACGTGGGCGCGCAGTTTTTTTTGTGCCTTGGCCGTATCGAAAAGCGGGTTGTCTTCAATGGACTTCTGGATCTCGTAATAGCTTCTGTAGGTCGTGTAATTGGCCAGCACGTCGAGGATAAAGCCCTCCTCGATGGCCTGTTTCATGCTGTAGAGGTGAAACGGTTTGTAGCGCCCGTCCGGCTGTTTTACGCCGAACTTTTCCAGCGTCGAGTTCTTCGGTGTGGCAGTGAAGGCGAAATAGGAGGCGTTGCCGCGCATTTTTCGGGCCTGCATCGCCATCAGAATCTTGTCCTGAGGGTCATCCTCGTCCGGGTCATTGCTGTCACCCATGGCCTGATTCATTCTGTCATGGGCTACCCCGCTTTGGCCGCTGTGGGCTTCATCAATGATAACGGCGAAACGCTTGTCGCTAAGGTCCGCAATGCCATCAAGAATAAAGGGGAACTTCTGTATCGTGGTGATGATGATCCGCTTGCCGCTCTCCAGCGCCGCTTTTAAGTCCGCTGATCGCATCGCCGGGGCGACGATGTTCTTCACCTCGGAAAAATCGCGAATGTTGTCGCGCAGCTGCTTGTCCAGCAGGCGGCGGTCCGTTACCACAATTACGCTGTCAAACAACGGTGCATCCAGTGCGCGCGCACCGGGCAGATCCAGCTTTTCTGGATAGGTTTCGATCAACTGAAACGCAGCCCAGGTGATGCTGTTCGATTTACCCGAGCCCGCCGAGTGCTGGATGAGATAGCGATGGCCCACGCCATTATTGGCAGCGTGGCCAAGCAGCTTTCTGACAACGTCGAGCTGCTGATAGCGGGGGAAGATCAAGGTCTTCTTCGTCAGCGGGTCATTCTTGTCGCCCTCCAGCAATACGAAGTGCTGGATGATGCTGGCTAAACTGGCGGGTTGAAAAACCTCTTCCCATAGATAGGCGGTCTTGTGACCGCGGAGATTAGGCGGGTTGCCCGCGCCTTCATTGTGGCCTTTATTGAAGGGCAGGAACCAGGTTGCGGCCCCTGCCAGTTTGGTCGTCATCCAGACTTCGTTCTGGTCGGCAGTCATGTGAACCAAGGTACGCCCGAATTGCATCAACGGCTGGGTGACATCGCGGTCGCAGTACTGCTTTTGCCCGTGATGGCGGGCAGTCTGCTGGGTCCAAGGATTCTTTAGCTCCAGGGTGATAATCGGCAGGCCATTAAGGAACAGCACCATGTCCACGGATTCATTGGGATTGGCCTGACTTTGATGAACCTGGCGGGTGACGCTCCAGATATTGGCAGCGAAGTCGTCGTGCACTTTCTGGGCGGAGCTGGCCAGCGGAGCGGGATACATGAGAACGAAATGCGCGTCCTCTACAGGCAGGCCTTTTTTCAGCAGGTGCAGCACACCCTTGCGCTTGGCCAGTTTGTCGAACTGGCCAAGGATCTTGGCTTGCCAGTCCGCCGGGTTGCGCTCTTTTAGCTTATTCAGCGCCTTGGCCTGGGTAGCCTCCAAAAACGCCCAGAACTTCGCAGTATCTAGGGCCAGCACCGCATCAAAGTCAACCGCGTGCCCCAAGCGGTATGCGTTCATACCGTAAGAGCCGGTTTCCCTCACGTCCTGCTTCTGCTCTTCCGTGGTAAAACCCGCCAAGTGCCGCTCAATGGACTGCTCCAGCGCTTTTTCCGTGGTATCGCTTACCGCATAACCCATGACTGGTCCCTTAAATAATCTTGATCTTGCCCGTCACCGCCGCGTTTATCAGACTGGTTTTGTATTCTTTAAGCGTGGTGATCTGGTCTTCTTTAATTGAAATGGCACTATTAATTTTCTCTTCGTGACGGGCAAGATAATCGATGATTTGGTCCTGCTCATTTTTTGAAGGAAACGGAACAGATAAAATACCAAGTTTGTCAAAGTAAATGCGAAGACGCATTTCCATAATGCCTCTTGAGAAGCGCTTTATCTCAAGGGCAAAGGATTTTGATCTAAACAGGCGATGATAGTAGTGACCGTTCAGTGGGTGACGTGGCCTGAGAATGTCATAAGCAGGGCTTGTCACACCGTTATATTCTGATATCCCTATTGCCCCCATCCAAGCCAGCAGTTTATTAACGATAAAGTCACCTTTTTTTACTAGCCAATATCCGTCTGTAGTCGATGCTTTATTGCCTCGCTCTTCGAGGTCTTTTCGCGGCTTGACACCGATATCTGTATATATTGACAATAGCTCGTGATCATTATTTTTCTCTGAAGCATCAGCCGCAAGGCGAAAGAGTTGCTTTATCTTTCGAACTTCCCAATGCGCGGGGATCTCCCCAATCCAGTCGATGCCGCTATCTTTCATGGGGGCATCGGGATTCAACCCGCGTGTTACCGCTTGTTGGATCAGGATTTGCCGCCGCTCGGTCAACAGCTTGATCTGCTTCTCCTTGATACGCACCGCCTTATCAATCTTCGCGCACTTGTCGTCTAGAAATGCAGCTATGGCGCGTTGTTCGTGGAGTTGAGGAAATGGTACATGCAGCTTTACAAGGTCGGGGGCGTTGATTGCAGGATAAGAAGCGCCGACCGAGTGTGCTGTGACCTCATCGATAAAACGCTCGTTTCGGAGGACGTAGCCAACGAAGCGAGAATCCGCATTTTCTCTTGGACGGATTACGGCAAAGCCCGTCGAAAAGACGAGGTAATCTTCGGGAGTACTGATAGTTGCAACAGCCTTAAGGTATGGACGCACCGTTGAGAAAACTGTGTCGCCAGCCTTGGCTAAACGCCTCGCTCTTGAAGGAGCCTCACTAAACTCCTGCTCTTCGAAGGAATACGTATTAGAAATCGCGTCGACACCGGAAATATCCACGTAGAGAATTTTTCGATTTCGGTATGAGCGCTCGTTTACAACCTCATCATTGAAGGTAGAGAAATCCTGTATGCGCAAAACTTGCCAGTCTGAAGGAATCTGCTCGATCCAATCGATACCAGCCGGTTTGTAGCTTTCATGCATGGAAAAGGCGGCGATGTTCATTCCGCCGTCTCCAGATTGCTTGCCACCTCGACACCTAGAATATCCGCGATCAGGCCGTCGGCTTTCTCCTCTAGGGAAAGGATGTCCCGTGTCACTTCCTCCAGGCTGCGCAGCGGCTTGTGGCGGTAGAAGTACTTGTTGAAGCTGATCTCGTAGCCAATCTTGACGCTGTCGAGCTTGATCCAGGCTTCGGGGACGTGGGGCTTCACTTCGGCCAGGAAGTAGCGGTGAATACTGTCCTTAAGCGGCACGGACTCAGCATCGCGTAGGTCCGTAGTGGCCTCAAAGGTGAGGTAGCTGCCGTCGTCCTGACGGTAATAGCCGAAATCTGCCAGACCCTCTACATCGCAATCTAAGCGCGCGGTCAGCGCATCCAGGCCATCGGCTGACAGCTTGTAGCGTTTGTCGATGACTTTCTCGGCGGTTTCGTCATACCAGCTGACGGCGTTGAGAATGGCGTTTTTCTCGGTTGCCGACAGCTTTATCTTGCGGGCCTTGAGGGTCTTGGATACCGCGTCGCGAAAGGCATTGAAGTCGCCGGTTTCCTCGCTGCCCACCTCAGCCATGAGTTGGTGGCCGATATTGAACAGCTCGCGCAGCTTGGCCCAGTGCTTGGTGTCGATGAGCTTGCTTCGCTGTTTGGCGTTAAGGGTGATGCCCTGTTCCTCGCACCAGGTGGCAATGGTTTTGGCATGCGCTTTTAGAAAGCCGCGCTCGTAGACGTTCTCGCCGTGTTCTTCCCAGAGCCACTCCATGGGTTCACGCAAGGACCTATCGAAGCGCAGCGGTGCCAGGCGCTCGGCGCTGAACTGGGCGCAGCGGCGGTCGGGGCGTTCGATGGTGACCTTGTGGTAGCCAAAGTCTTCGTTGTCGAAGGTTTGAGCGGCAATGCCGACGGGGTCGTTGTTGGCGTCCAGCTCGCGCTCGATAGGCTCGAAATTCAGATAGGCGTCGGTGATCTGAGCGATATGTTCAGGGGCGAACTCGCAGTTCTTGTCGCCCAGGTTCTTGCGTAGTTTGCGATAAAGCAGGTTGGCGTCGATCAGCTGCACGCGGCCTTTGCGTGCCTCGGGCTTGGCATTGGTCAGCAGCCAGATATAGGTGGTGATGCCGGTGTTATAGAACAGGTTGTTCGGTAGCTGGATAATGGTGTCCAGCATGTCGTTTTCAATGATGTAACGGCGGATGTTGGACTCGCCGCTGCCTGCGTCGCCGGTAAATAGACTGGAGCCGTTATGGACTGACGCGATGCGCGAGCCGAGCGGGCTGGTTCCTACCCGCTTCATCTTGTTGATCATTTCCATCAGGAAAAGCAGCTGCCCGTCGGATGAGCGGGGGGTGGCGTCCACTGTTTCACGGTTGCCCCAGTAGTCGGTCAACTCGACCTGAAAGCGCGGGTCGATGACATCCTTGCCATCCTTGATGTATTTGACTTCGCTGTTCCAGCTCTTACCGTAGGGCGGGTTGGAGAACATGAAGTCAAAACGGTGGGCAGAGAATTCATCGCTAGAGAGCGTGGAGCCAACAAGAATGTTCTCCGGGCTGTTGCCCTTGATCATCATATCGGACTTGCAGATGGCGTAGGTTTCGTCGTTGATTTCCTTGCCGTAAAGATAGACGTCACTACTCGCTTGTATCGGACCCTCCGGCGCCTTGATGTAGTTCTGCGCCTCGGTCAACATGCCGCCGCTGCCACAGGCGGGATCATAGATCGTCATGACCGGGGGTAACTGATCCTTGATCGGGTCGAACACCAGATGAGTCATTAGATGGATCACTTCACGTGGGGTGAAGTGCTCACCTGCTTCTTCGTTGTTCTCCTCGTTGAACTTGCGAATCAGCTCCTCGAAGACATAGCCCATGCCGAGGTTCGACAGGCCGGGCAAGGTATTGCCTTCCGGGTCTTCGACACTGTCAGGTGTGAGGTTGATATAGGGGGAGACGAACTTTTCGACTACATCGAGCAGCACTTGTTTGTCCGCCATGTGGCGCATCCGGTCGAACAACTTGAAACGCGTGATGATTTCTTTGACGTTATCACTGAAGCCATCGAGGTAATCTTCGATGTTGGCCAGCAGTATCTGCTGATTGTTGGTGGCCGTGGCATAAATTTTCTTCAGGGTCCACTGGCTGGTGTTGAAAAACACGTAGCCAGAGGCTGCCTTGAGGGGGGCATCGTCCAGCTCGATTGCCTGCATCTCTTCTTTCTGGAAGCGAACCTCTTCAAGGACAGTATTCTTGGAGGGCTCCAGCAGGGTGTCCAGGCGACGCAGTACCACCATGGGCAGGATGACATCCCGGTACTTGCCCCGGACATAGACGTCGCGAAGGCAGTCATCAGCGATCGACCAGATAAAAGAGACAAGCTTGTTGTGAGAGCTTTGGTTCATAACAGGAATTGATGCCCTTGTGTTTCAAGATATTGAATTTAAAGAAATAAAAACCGACGCTGGCTGTTCTCTGGCACGCGTAAGCGCAGAGTGCAAACGTATCACGCCATGCGGGCCTGATTTTGGTTGTACTAGCTTCGACTATAACCATCTTAACGAAGCGTTACTGCATTTGGTCAAGATGGTGTGGCTATCTTGCTTGCTGCGTTGAGTAGTCGTCCGTTCCGATCGGTCATCCACCCGCCGGCGCCTTGTCAAGGCGCGACAGAATCCTCTCGGCATTGGTCCTAATGTCGTCACGCCATGCTTGAGGCTCGATGACCTCCACGCTGGCGCCCATCCCTCGGAACCACCAGAGCGTCTGTTGATCATCCGGCACCTCGGCTTCCAGCCGCTGCCAGTCGCTGTCAGGAAGCGGTACCAAGGTCTGCCGTTCGGCTAGCGGCGTCTCGGTCAGTAGCCAGGCGACCTGGGGTTCGACATGCGCGACCAGTCGGACATCGTCCGAGCCCTGTGGGTAGCCGAAGGCACCGCTGCTGATGTAGTCGTCCAGGTCGAAGCCCTCAGACTCGCGCCACGCGTTATTGCTGAAAGCGACGGCTTCGATTCGCTGCAGGGCGAACTGACGGATATCGTCATAGTCGTTCACGGTGGCCAGCAGGTAGGTCACGCTGTGGCGGCTCACCAGGCCCTGCGGATGCAGCGTAAAACTCTTGCGTACTTCCCTGCTGCGCGACAGATACGTCACGTCCAGGGCCTTCTTCTCCAGTAGCGCCTGGGCCACGCTCTGCCAAGTACTTTCCTCGAGTTGGGCGGGCAACAGGGCCTTACCGTTGGGTATCGCCCGCACGCGTTTGGCCCACTGGCTTAACCCATTGCGCTCCATGTCATCCAGCAAGCGTCTGGCATCGGAGAACTGGGGGGCAAGCTGGCCGATCACGACCGGCGGCAGCAGCCCACGGAGGTACTCCTCGGCGAGCACCAGGGTCAAGGCGCTGGGTACATCAAGGGCCGGCAGATTGCAGTGAAACTCTCGGTCGAAGTACCAGCGATAGGGTTTGCTGTCGTCGTCGCAGATCAGAGGGAAATGCAGGGCGAGCTTGTCGCGCAGATCACGCTGCAGCGATCGGGTATCGATCTGAAAGCCACGCTCCTGAAGTTTCTCCTGCAGGACCGGCGTCGCTATGCGGCCAGGGCTGCGGGGGATCAGCTGCAGCAGGGTCAGGTAGCGAAACAGTGTCTCACGAATCTCCGACATGAACGCTCCATTCAATGGCCAGAATGTTAGAGGGTATTTACAAAACAGGCGAACGAAGGCAAAACAAGGCGAAATCGAACGAAAAAGCGCAGTTTATGCGGGATAAATGAGCATTTTGAGGTCAATTTCAACGCTGTATTGCCAAGTGCAGGCCTTTTGTAAACATCCTCTTAGGGGAGCGTAACGATATGTCAGCCAACTCACCAGCATGAGAATTGATGCCGGATTTGGTCTTTCTCCGCCCCTGATTGCATCCGAGAGGATAGTCTTAGCAAGCGACAAGACACGTCGCATCTTGCAACAAGAAGCGAATCTGTTGTCGGCGGCAATAAGCGACACAGGTTGTCGCATGGTAGGGCTACGCTCGTGGCATGTTACGCCCCGCAGATCATCGAGGGTGAGCACCTGTTCTTCAAACTGAAACCCGGGATCGTCAGTCAGAGTTCACTGTGCTCGACCCTGAATCAACCCACCGTCTCCTGATGGAGTTCATTATGCCGCTGACTGCCGAGCAACTCTCCCGTTTTTTGTTCGACGCTGATCCCATGGATACCTGCTGCAAGGAGAATGACTGCTTCGATGAGTATGACGCGATTGCCGAGGATATCCTGTCGAAACGTGAACAAGGCCAGTCGCTGGAGAAGGCGCTGCGTGACACTTTCGACGAATGGTTCGGGGAAGCGCTTGCCGAGCGCGTCGATGTGCCGGCATTGTGTCGTCGCCTTATGGATCAAGGCGCGACGCCCTGACGCGAACGGATAGCAGGAGGCGATGATGGAAAAACTGCGTGCCGAGCTGCAGCGCCGGGCGGCCTCAATTCCTGCGCCAAAATTATTGCAGCGGATGGGTTACCCCAAGCCCCGGGAGGCTGCGATTCAACGCCTGCAGGAAGTCTTGGCCGATCCCGACCTGGGCCTGACGAGCGGCGGCTTCGATTTTCGCTACGGTAGTCGGGCCTTTCTCTGTGCGCTGTGCGAGGTGCTTGGCCTGGCCGAGGACGACTACCTGCCGACCATCGACGCGCGGCAGCAATGGTTGAGAGAAGAGCGGGAGGCCTTCAAGCCCTACCTCTTCATCGACACCGGCTTTCGGCGTTCGGATCGCCCGGGCACGGCGATTTTCATTCTGGCACTCTGCGAGCCAAAGCGACGCCTGACATTTCCCAGGGGGTTCTGGCGCAGGCCATGGGACAAGCAAATAGAAGTGGCCCGGCGGCGCGCGCGCCAATTCATGGCGGAAACCGACGGTGATGTAAAAATCTGGGGCACGGCCCAACGCTTCCTGTTCTTTTATACCGAAGACGCCGCCATCGTGATCGATCCCTCCGGTAAGGTGCTGGGCGATTGGCATGGCAGGGTACCCAACCGCGCCTCGATGCAAGTTGGGCACAAGGAAATCACCGCACAGCTGCCTGCGGCGGATACGGACAACCAATAATTCCTGAATTCAAACCCTAAGAGGCAATATGTACGATTTGATTGGCGATATTCACGGCTATGCCGCACCCCTCAAGCATCTTTTGAGCAAGCTGGGTTACACCGAACACGAGGGTGTCTGGCAACATCCCGAGCGCCAAGTGATTTTTCTCGGCGACTTTGTTGATCGTGGGCCGGAACAGGTAGAAACGGTGCGCATTGCCAAGGCCATGGTCGAGACCGGACAGGCCCTGGCGGTGATGGGCAATCACGAATTCAATGCTGTGGCCTGGGCAACCGAAGATCCCGAATCCTTCGGTGAGTATCTTCGTCCGCATACTCCAAAGAACAAGTGCCAGCATCAGGCGTATCTCGAACAAGTAAAAGAGGGCAGTGCGCTACATCACGAGCACATTGCTTGGTTCAAGACCCTGCCTCTTTATCTGGATCTCGATGGCCTGCGAGTGATTCACGCCTGCTGGCATCCGCCGTCACTAGGTGTGCTGAGCGACTACACGGACGAGCAGCAGCGCATTCTGCCCGAGGCCTGGCCGGATCTATGCCGCAAGGGTTCTGCCCCGTTCGATGCGCTGGAATCAGCGGTCAAGGGCCTGGAAATCCCGTTGCCGAAGGGATACGAGTTCCATGATAAGGACGGCAACCCACGCCATCACATTCGCACCCAATGGTGGACGCTGAAGCAGCTGAGCTATCGTGATCTGGCCATGGTGCCCGCCGACCAGCTCGAGGCCATTCCCACCTGTCCGGTTCCTGAAGACGTTTTGCCCGGCTATGCCGGTGACAAGCCGCTGTTCGTTGGCCACTACTGGCTGACCGGCGAGCCTAAACCGCTCAATCGCTATATCGCCTGCCTGGACTACAGCATTGCTGCCGGCCATACCCAGAGTGCCAGCGAGGGCAAGCTGTGCGCCTATCGCTTCAATGGCGAACACACCCTTTCCCGCGAAAATTTCGTCTGGGTCAGTGAGTGAGTCAGACAACCCATTCACCATCGGGTGTTATTGATCCATGACCACAATCTACCCGCATCGCAGCGACGAAGAGCTCGACACTCTCCCTTCTCGTGCCGAAGCCAAGGTCTATCGGCACCTGCGCGCCCTGGATTTTCCTGGCTTGATCGTCATGCATAGCTTGGCCACCCAGACCCGCAACGCAAAAGGCACCTGGGTGGGCGAAATCGACTTCCTGTTGTTTCATCCGCATTACGGCTTTCAGCTATGGGAGGTCAAGGGCGGTGGCGTATGGCTGGAAGCAGATGGCCACTGGTACAGCCAGGGCAACCATGGCACCCACCGCCTGACCACCACGCCGCTCGAGCAGCTCAAGAAACAGACCGGTAGCCTGCTGCAGGCCATGGGCAAGGTGGTGGGCGATCTGCGCCTGCCCGTGGCGCCGGTGCTGGTGTTTCCCGACGTGGGTGAGTGGCGCGGGGAAATGCCCGTGCTGGCCCTCAACCGTGACCATCTGCTGCTCAAGAGCGATCTGGAAGCGCTGACTGCCGATGACCTGGCCAGGCGCTTTACCAATGCACCGCTGGCCGGCCCGCATGCTACCAACGACCTGCCGCTGACCAAACAGCAGGCCAAGCTGATCGAGCATCATCTATTGCGCCCGGCCTGTGCCCTGGTGGGCAGCGTCGCCGAACAGGCCCGGGACGTGGAGGCGAGTCTGTTTCGTCTCGGCAACGAACAGCAGTGGGTGCTGCGCCTGCTCGAATACATACCGCGCATGGCGATCCACGGCGGTGCGGGGACAGGCAAGAGTATTCTGGCACGGCTGCGGGCCGAACAGCTGGCCCGAGAAGGCAAGCGCGTGCTGCTGCTGTGCTTCAACACTGCTCTGGCTGAGGCGCACCGACAGGCGCTGTTCGAAGATGATGCCCTGCGCATCGAGGCATTGACCTTTCACGAGCTGTGCGAGCAGCGCGCCAGGGTCGCAGGTCTTGGCTGGCAAATACCGGTGGCGCCCGGGGAGAAGGGCGCGTTCTACAACGAGACGGCGCCGGAGCTGCTGGTGGAGGCCCTGCATCGCCGTCCCGAGATCTTCGATGCGCTGGTGGTGGATGAGGCCCAGGACTATGAGCCTTACTGGTGGCTGGCGCTTAACGAGCTACTGGCCAGCGAGGCCCAGGTCACGCTGTTCGCCGACCCCGCCCAGAACCTCTACGGTCGGGACTATCAGCTACCCGTAGAGGTGTTCACGGGCATGGTGCCCTATCCCTTCATGCTGCATCGCAACTACCGCAACGCCCTGGAGATCGCTACTTGGCTCCGCCAGCACCACGCTGCGGCAGCGGAGCCCGGTGATCATCTGCCTAGCAGCGAACGGGGTGTCGAAACGCTGCGCTGGAAGACCCCGGAGCAGCAGTGCGAACTGGCGAGGACCACTTTGGACAAATTGGAAGCAGAGGGCTTCACGCCCGAGCAGATACTGCTGCTGACGCCTTTTCGGGTGGAAAAAAGCGAGGTGCTGACGGCACTGGCTACCTCCCATCCGCAGTACGCAGCGCGGAGGCACAACGTCTCGGCGGTCAAGGGGCTGGACGCCAGCGTCGTGTTGCTGATGGACATCGGCAACGGCACTTGGGCCTCGGACCCGAAAGTGGAATACGTTGGCGCCTCGCGGGCCAAGGTGCTGCTCAAGCTGTTCAGGAAAGTTGCTTGATCGCCGAACGACATAACGACAACCATTGGATATGGATATGAATAACTACTGCGACAATTGCCAGGCCGATCTGGCAAGGATTCATGGCAGAACGCTCAAGCAGGCGTTGGAATGTACCAAGGCCAATCATGGGTTTGGAAAAATCACTTCCACCCAGTGGATCGACATCTGTCCCATCTGCGATGCCTACACGCTGGGCATGGAAACCACCCATCCCTGGCCGTTCCTTTGCGCGGATGGAGTGATGCGTACCGCCAAGGATTTCGACCATACGACTCGTCAATCCGAAGCAAAGAGTCTGGACTTTTATGGTCTGGGATTGACCCGGTCGGCCCTGGATAGCGCCATCGAACTCGCTCAGCAGGAATTCGAGGAAACGCGCCGTTTGGAGAAAGACGGAGCCACATTCCTACGGGGCAGTCCAACCATGAGCTCGCCGCGCTTCAACGAGGCTGTCTGCAAGTAGGGCAAGGGGCTTCGGGTCTGGGGCAACCTGACCCGGCATTACCGGTTACCCGATCTGAGTCGAGCCCTGGACGACTGGCTGGCGATCGCCGCAGCGACAGACGATGCGGCCAGCGCCATTGCGCCGGGTGAGGCCATCAAGGGCTTTGGGGTCTCCTTCGCCAGCAAGCACTTGCGGATGCTGGACCCGCAGCGGTATGCCGTACTCGATGAAGTGATCAGTGAGGGGCTGGGGTTTGCAAAGAATCCGAAAGGCTATGCGCTCTTTCTTCACTGCCTCCAGGAGTTCTTGGCACGTCATGGATTGCCTTATAGCGTGGCAACCCTGGAATCAGGACTCTTTTATCTGATTCGCCAGCAAGTGCGGGCCAGGCACGATCATGACCCAGCCGACATCGGATACTCAGAAGATGCTCGATAGTCTCCGCGCTGCAGTGGCGGAAGCCGTGGAGCGGAAGCGCCGTCCCGGCCTGCTTAAGGGCGAAGGCGATCCGCTCCTCGGTGAAAAGTGATGACTTCACTGCACGATCTCCTATGAGGGTGAGGTGGACCCCATCAGTTGGACAGCTTGAAGGTGCGGTTAAGCTCTGATCCGGTTGTATTCCCGGCTCAAGCTGCCAGGGTTCCTGAAAACGTTGGTGAAGGCTCCATTGGCTCATCGTGGAAAGTGCACCTCGAAGAGGGCGAACAGCTCGGGGATGGACTGTCGTCCCTCAGGGCGCGAGCGCTACTATAGCCTTGACGTCACTTACTGTCCTGCTGGCGTTTCCTGTTCATGATCAGGCTCGCTTGGTCGGTTTGACCCGAGCTTAGCTCTACTGTGCTACAAATTAGTTTGTCACGCTGGGGTACATGATCTTTGGGATAACGAGTGACGTTAACATCGTCGCCACCGTTGCCGAGGTGGCGAATCACGAAGCCTTGGATATGAAGTTGTTTAGCTCGGCTCGGCTTTTTGTAGATGTTGTGATCGGCTGTTGGGCCTATGCAATATTGGATAACAGCAGCCAAAAGGCATCGCTTGTGGAAAAATAGCCGGCCAGAAGATCATAGCCAAGCGTGATCAGTATTTTCCACCTTTCTCAGCATGGAAGGCCTGCTAAGGAAGTGTAGCGAGGCATATCGGCTAATGGCAGAATTTTCTTGTCAGGAGACTTCGATGGCGAGTTGATCGCGAATGTGATCACCCCAGCCCACGCCTTTTCATCACCTCGCGGATGATCGGCACCGGGGTCATCAGATGCTCGAGAATCATGCGGCTGGCCCGAGGGGCGTCCCGGGCCAGTAGCGCCTCGACCAGGGCAGCGTGTTCCTGGCGTTTGTGCTCTAGCGCCTCGCTGGAAAAGACTGTCTCGCATAGCCATAGGTGGCGGTAGCGCTCGACCTGATCGAGCAAGCCTTCACGGGCCTGCAGCAGATGACGCGAGCCGCAACCGGCGGTGATGGCGCCATGAAAGGCTTGGTGGCGCCGGTCCCAGACATCGAGCATCTCCTCCGGTCCGCTGACGTCCATCACCTTGGCCAGGGTATGTGCTTTGGCCAGGATATCCGCCTCCCAAGCGTCATCGCCCCGGGCAATGGCCAGCTCGACGATCAACCCCTCCAGATGCGCCCGCGCATCGTATATATCCTCGAGTTCCGCTACCGACATGGGTGCGACTCGGTAGCCGCGCTGGCTGATGGCCACCACCAAATGTTCCGCGACCAGTTGCGACAGCGCTTCGCGCAGGGGGCCGGTGCCCAGGTCGTAGCGCTCCTTTAAGCGACTCATCAAGAGCTTTTCCCCGGCGGGATAGACACCGCGAATGATGTCGCGCTTGAGCCGGACGTAGACACTCACGCCGAGGTTCTGACGCGCAGAATGTTCCATGTTACAGATGTCCACAGCAGAGAAAGCCCCCATGATACCCAAGGATCGGCAAAGTAGAGAAATGTGTTTCTCAATCAATAAAGTTGATGTTTTTTAAAAATGTAGATATTTTACGAAGACATCCTTCCGTTCCGCGAGGAAATCGTCATGACCGCCCTGACCCGACTGCCTTCTATCGCCATGCCCCTGCCCGATGCCATTCAAGGTTTTCATCTGTCGAGCTCGCCCCACTCGGAGCGACTGCTGCAGCTGACCTTCCCCCGGGAAACCATCGAGGCCTTTCTCGCCGCGGTTGCCGAGTGGCCGGTCCAGGCGCTGGAGTACAAGTCGTTCCTGCGTTTCCGGGTGGCGCGCATTCTCGACGACCTGTGTGGCAACACCCTGCAGTCGGTGCTGATCAACACGCTGGTAGATCGCCACACCGGGGGCTTTCTGGTGACGCCGGAAGGCTTGGACCGGGTCGAGCAGGCCGACGACATGGTCAAGTTCGCCACTGCCGTGGTGCACCTGATGGGGCGCTCCAACTTCGATGCCATGAGTGGCCAGTACTATGCCCGCTTCGTGGTGCAGAATGTCGACGACTCCGACAGTTACCTGCGTCAGCCCCATCGCGTCATGGAGCTGCACAACGATGGCACCTTCGTCGAGCAGGACACCGACTACGTGCTGATGATGAAGATCGACGAGCAGCACATGCAGGGCGGCGATTCGTTGCTGCTGCATCTGGACGACTGGGAGGAATTGGAGGCGTTCTATCGTCACCCTCTGGCACGCCGCGAGATGCGCTGGACGGCCCCACCCAGCAAGAAGGTGGCTCAGGATATCCATCATGCCGTCTTCGACGTGGATACCGCCAGCCGGCCGATCATGTCCTACATCGACCAGTTCGTGCAGCCGAAGAACTTCGAGGAAGGCAACTGGCTGGCGGACCTGTCCGACTCGCTGGAGGGCAGTGCTCGCAAGCTGTCGGTAGCGGTGCCCACCGGTAGCTTCGTGCTGATCAACAATCACTTCTGGCTGCACGGGCGGGATCGTTTCACGCCGCACCCGGAGTTGCGTCGCGAGCTGATGCGTCAACGCGGGTATTTCACCCACGCCAAGACACTGCGCAATCCGTACCAGGTGTAATTAACATACGAGCCGTAAGAGTCGCGGCCCGATCCCCGACGACATGAGGCATCAGAGTGTACGACTTCATCATCATCGGCGGTGGCATCCTCGGCATGTCCACCGCCATGCAGCTCATCCAGACCTACCCCGATCGCAGGATGCTGCTGATCGAGAAGGAAAGCGGGCCAGCCCAGCATCAGACCGGCCACAACAGCGGTGTTATCCATGCCGGCGTCTACTATACGCCGGGTAGCCTCAAGGCGCGTTTCTGTTTCGAGGGCAATCGCGCGACCAAGGCGTTCTGCGAGGCCCACGGCATTCCCTTCGATGTATGCGGCAAGCTGCTGGTGGCGACCGATGACGTTGAAATGCAGCGCATGCGTTTGCTATGGGAGCGTACCGAGGCCAATGGTCTGGAGCGCACCTGGCTGACAGCGGACGAACTGCGCGAACGGGAACCCAACATCACCGGAATCGGGGGGATGTTCTTTCCCTCCAGCGGCATCGTCAGCTATGCCAAGATCGCCGCGGCGATGGGAGGCGAGTTCGAGAAGGCCGGCGGCGTGATTCGTTATTCCACGGCGGTGACCGGCCTGGAAGAGCGTGCCAATGAAGTCATCGTCAAGACCGGCCAGGGCGAGTTCACGACCCGTCACCTGGTCTCCTGCTCCGGATTGATGGCGGATCGCGTGGTGCGCATGCTGGGCCAGAACCCAGGCTTTACCATCTGCCCGTTCCGCGGCGAATACTACCGGCTACCGCCTGAACACAACCGCATCGTCAATCACCTGATCTACCCCATTCCCGACCCGGCGATGCCGTTTCTCGGCGTGCATCTGACCCGCATGATCGATGGCAGCGTTACGGTTGGCCCTAACGCGGTGCTGGCCTTCAAGCGCGAGGGTTACCGGAAAAGCGATATTTCGCTTGCCGACAGTGCGGCGATGTTGACCAATCCGGGGATTTTCAAGGTGCTCAAGGCCAACCTGCGCCCGGGGTTGATCGAGATGAAGAACTCGCTGTACAAGAAGGGCTATCTTGCCCAGGTGCGAAAATACTGTCCGAGCGTCACCCTGGACGATCTCCAGCCTTACCCCGCCGGCGTGCGCGCCCAGGCGGTGTCTCGGGATGGCAAGCTGATCGACGACTTCCTGTTCGTCAATACCAAGCGCACCGTCAACGTGTGCAACGCACCGTCACCGGCGGCCACATCGGCGATTCCCATCGGCGCGCATATCGTCGAGAAGGTCAAGGCGTTGGTCGGGGAGTGAAGAGTAAATCCGCGATTTTAGTGGAAGGCTTAGGGAATTGCTGAATAAATCGCCGAGCGAAATAAGCGGGCGTCGCTACGCTGCAAGGCGCACGGAGCGCAGAAAACGAGACATAACATGGAGTTAGGCGAGTTTCGACCGGGCTGGCGCACCAGCACCGCGCAACGCAGCAATTCGTTCGTGTAGGCATTTATGCAGCGATTCCTTAGACGATACTTGGTGGCTCCAGCGAACCTTTGATCTGTTCGACCAAATCCTTGAGCCTTGGCCCCAAGTTTTCCACCAAAACCCGATGGCTCAAACGTAGTGATGAACCACCACAGTTAAGAGCCATCACCTCGGCACCTTCCTCAAGGATCAGCGGCATGGCGACCGCGCTTATCTCGCGCTCCCAGTCTCCTTCCGAGAGACAGAAACCATAGGTTGCATAGTCATCGAGCGACTTATGGATCGACTGCTCGATGGCCGGCCAGTTATCGGGGTCGCTTTGACGCATGTTGTCCATTAACTGGCGGCGGCGCTCAGTGGAAATGCCACATAACCAGGCGCGGCCGATGGCGGTAGTCGTCAGAGGGATGCGCGAACCTGTTTCCAGACGCATCACCAGCGGGCCGCCACCTTGGCATACCTCGACATAGGTCATCGACTGGCGATCTTCCGTGCCCAGGGCGATGGCGCAGTCGGTAGCATCAGCCAGGCGCTGCATGTGCGGACGGGCGACGTCGCGGATTCCCATGCTCGCCAGGTAACGATAACCCAGCGCGAGAATGCCCGCCCCCAGGCGATATTTCTCTAGACGCTCGTTATGCTGCAGATAGCCCAGCTGCTTGAGGGTGTAGGTCAGACGCGACACGGTGGGCCGGGGGATACCGGTACGGCTGGAGAGTTCGGCATTTCCCAGATACTCCTCGCCGGCCCCGAAGGCACGCAGCAGTTCCAGACCGCGCGAGAGGGCAGTGACGAAATTGCGATCCTTGGCGGTACTGTCATGTTCGTCATCGATGTTCAGCGGTTTGTTCATGCACGCTCCCTAGAGTGGCCAGTAAATGAAATCGAGTATCGCACAACTGGTGGCCCATAGCGTTAACCGCTATCCAGGCGATAAAACGCCCGCATCGAAGCGGGCGTAGGAGAATACAATCTTGTCGCTTTACTCGAATCGCTCGATCACTGCGGCGATGCCTTGGCCGACCCCGATGCACATGGTGACCAGCGCATAGCGACCGCCGGTCATCTCGAGCTGCCGCAATGCGGTCAGCGCCAGGCGCGCACCGGAGGCGCCTAGCGGATGGCCGATGGCGATAGCGCCGCCATTAGGGTTGAGACGACTGTCGTCTGCGGACAGTCCCAGTTGCTTGACGCAGCCGAGGACTTGCACGGCAAAAGCTTCGTTGATTTCGATCAGATCCATCTGTTCCATTGTTAGGCCTGCGCGGGCCAGAGCCTTCTGACTGGAAGGAACCGGCCCTAGTCCCATTACCCGTGGCGCGACACCAGCCACGGCGCCGGAAACAATGCGTCCGCGTGGCGTCATGCCTGCCTTCTCGCCGGCGCCAAGACTACCGACGATCATCGCTGCGGCGCCGTCGTTGAGGCCGGAAGCGTTACCTGCGGAGACTATGCCGTTCTCGAATAGTGCCGGTAGACGGCCGAGCTTTTCCGCATCACTGCCAGGACGGGGGTGCTCGTCCTGATCCACCAGCAGAGGCGGCTGCTTGCGGCCCCGGGGCACCTCAATGGGTAACAGCTCGCCAGTATAGAAGCCGCGTGTCAGTGCTTCCGCATAGCGTGCCTGAGAGCGTGCCGCATAGGTATCGGCGGCGTCGCGACCGATCTCGAGGTCGTGAGCAACGTTATCGGCGGTTTCCGGCATGCTATGACTGCCATACTCTTTGGCAAGCCAAGGGTTGGGAAAGCGCGAACCGATCACCGTATCGTAGAGGGGCTGGTTGCGGGCGTAAGCGGATTCAGCCTTGCCCAGTACATAAGGGGCGCGGCTCATGCTCTCTACCCCGCCTGCCAGAAATAGCTCACCTTCATCGTTGCGGGTCGCGCGGGCGGCATCGAGGATCGCTGCCAGGCCACTGCCGCATAGCCGATTGATGGTTTGTCCGGCTACTTCGATTGGCAAGCCGGCAAGTAAAGCGGCGTGGCGCGCCACATTGCGGGAGTCTTCGCCCGCCTGGTTGGTGCAGCCGGCGAGGACCTCTTCATAGGCTTGGGGGGCGAATGACGAGCGCTCGATAAGATGCTTCAGGGTCATCCCCAGCAGATCATCGGGGCGTACCCCGGCCAAGGCGCCGCCATGGCGGCCGAAGGGAGTGCGAATACCATCGTACAGATAGGCGTCTTGCATGGTTAATCTCCGTTGTCGATTGACTACTGGGCGCTGGTGATGGTCAAGGGCATACCCAGGCGTGCTCGGCGACGCAACCAGGGACTCGGACGGTAGCGGGGGTCGCCGTTGGCAGCCTGCAGGTTTTCCAGGATGGTAAGGATGCGGCGTGCGCCGTAGTGCTCGCCCATGGCCAATGGCCCTTGGGGATAGCCTAGGCCCAGTTCGACGGCGCGGTCGATGGTGTCGGGCTCGGCGACACGTTGCTGGGCGATGTCGGCGCCGATATTGACGATGCAGGCAGCCACACGTTGCAGCACGAAGCCTGCGCTGTCGTGGATCACGCTGACCGGGGTGCCGTCCTTGGCAAGTAGCGAATGGGCAGCGTCACGCATGTCGGCACGGGTTGCCGGGCTGGTCATCAGGCAACGTCGTTTATCGAGGCCGGCAAGCATGTCGATGGCGACGCAGCGGGCTGGATCGAGTTGCTGGCGCAGCGCGCTGTCGGTGGTGTCCTCGCCGTAGGGGGTAAGCAGACAGAGTGCGCTGGCGCTGGGACTATCGCTGGCCTCCAGCGTCCAACCGGCCGCCTCGACCACCTTGGCCAGTGCGCGATGCGCCTCCGCATCCTCGGTGCTGATCCAAACCTGTAACGGTTCGCAGGCGGGAGCGGATGGTTCATCGGGTATCACGGCCTGGCCATCGGCGTAGCGATAGAAACCTTCTCCGCTCTTTTGGCCCAGCAGGCCCGCAGCAAGTCGTTGCCCAGTGAGAGCCGAGGGGCGAAAGCGCGGCTCTTGATAGTACTGGTGATAGATCGATTCCATCACCGCGTGAGAGACATCCAGCCCGGTCAGATCGAGCAGGGTGAAGGGACCCATGCGAAAGCCACCCTGGTCCTTCAGCAGACGATCGATGGTGACGTGATCGGCGACACCTTCGGAAAGGATGCGCAGCGCTTCGGTGCCGTAGGCACGTCCGGCATGGTTGACCAGGAAGCCCGGCGTATCGGTGGCCCGTGCGGTGAAATGACCGAAGCGCTGGCCGAGGGCTTCGGTGGCCTCGACCACTGCAGCAGCTGTCTTCAGCCCCGGGATGACTTCGACGATCTTCATCAAAGGCACGGGATTGAAGAAATGGAAGCCGATTACCCGCTCGGGGTGCTCACAAGCCGCCGCAATCTCGGTGACCGACAGGGAGGAGGTATTGGTGGCGAGGATGGCCTTTTCGCCAAGCACCGCTTCGAGCTGCTTGAAGAGATCCCGTTTGGCGTCCACGCGTTCGATGATCGCCTCGATCACCAGTTCGCAGTCGGCCAGATCCTCCAGAGCCTTGGCTTCCGATAACAGGGCGCTCATCTCGTCGGCCCGCGCTTGGTTGAAGCGCTGCTTCTCGACCCCGCGCGCCCACAGCTTGCCGATGAAGGCCTTGGCTTCGTCGACGGCGCCGTCACGCGTATCGTGCAACTTGATCCGCAGGCCCGCTTCGGCGGCGATCTGAGCGATGCCACGGCCCATGGCGCCGGTGCCGACGATGCCAATGGTGGTGATGGTTTGACTCATGAGCTCTGATGCCTCCCGTCTGGATCCTGATGAGGGTTGTATGTTTCGTATAGCAAAACACAGTTTCGAATATTGACGGTCATCATAGGCTGTGCAACAGTGCATCGCAAGATGAGTGAAGCCTTGAACCACTCTGGTTTCGTATTGCAAAACTAAAGTCTAAGGCAGTGGTTGCCAGCGGCTTTGTCATCCCTTCCAGTATCAATCTTGTAAAAGACGGCAGCGAGGAAACCGCCATGATTCGCGACCAGGAACTTCTCGATCAGTTGCTCGATACGCTTTCACGCTTCGTGCGCGAGCGTCTGATACCCAACGAGGCCCGACTGGCCGAAGAGGATGCGGTACCTCCGGAAATTCTCGCGGAGATGAAGGAGATGGGTCTGTTCGGCCTGTCGATTCCCGAAGAATACGGCGGTCTTGGCCTGACCATGGAAGAGGAAGCCCTGGTTGCCATGGAGATCGGCAAGACCTCGCCGGCCTTCCGTTCGGTCTTCGGCACCAACAACGGCATCGGCGCCCAGGGCATCCTGATCGATGGCACCGAAGAGCAAAAAGCCAAGTATGTGCCGCGCCTGGCCACCGGCGAGATCATCAGCTCATTCTGCCTCACCGAGCCGGATTCCGGTTCCGATGCCGCCAGTCTGCGTACCACGGCGATCCGCGATGGCGATCATTACGTGCTCAACGGCACCAAGCGCTATATCACCAATGGCCCCGAGGCCGACCTGTTCACGGTGATGGCACGCACCGATCCCCAGAACAAGGGTGCCGGGGGAATCAGTGCCTTCGTCGTCGAGGGTGACACGCCGGGCCTCCATCGTGGTCCAGCGGACAAGAAGATGGGTCAGAAGGGCGCTCATACTTGCGACATCATCTTCGACGACTGCCGGGTGCCGGCCGAGAACATCATCGGCGGACGCGAGGGACAAGGGTTCAAGACCGCCATGAAGGTTCTCGATCGTGGCCGCTTGCATATCTCGGCGGTCTGCGTCGGCGTGGCCGAGCGCCTGGTCGAGGAATCGCTGCGCTTCGCCATGGAGCGCCAGCAGTTCGGATGTGCGCTGTCCGAGCATCAGTTGGTCCAGGCGATGCTTGCCGACAGCAAGACCGAAGCCTATGCGGGGCGCGCCATGGTCATGGACGCCGCGCGGCGCAAGGACGCCGAGGAGGATGTCTCGACCCTGGCTTCCTGCGCCAAGCTGTTCTGTGCCGAGATGGTCGGTCGTGTCGCCGATCGCGCGGTGCAGATCCATGGCGGTGCGGGCTACATGGCCGAATACGCCGTCGAGCGTTTCTATCGTGACGTCCGTCTGTTCCGCATCTACGAGGGTACCACCCAGATCCAGCAGTTGGTGATCGCGCGCAACATGGTCCGGGAGGCCCGATGATGAAATTGTCGCATCCTCTCAAGGCGCCTGATGAGCTGATCAACGGTCGCTGGGCCAGCGAGCTGGTGGCCGAACTGCCCGACCGATTGAGCACCCGGGTGCTCGAGCTGGCCAGCCGCCAACCGAACCAGGAGGCCCTCGTCGACGATGAGGTGCGTTGGAGCTACGCCGAGTTGGCGCAAGAGGTGCATGCGGCCGTCGAATGGTTGGCCTCCCTGAGTGTGCGTCCCGGTGACCGGCTGATGGCGGTGAGCGAAAACTGTCGAGCGCTGGTCGTGTTGCTGTTGGCGGCCAGCGAGATGGATGCCTGGCTGGCGATCGTCAACTCGCGGCTGTCGGCCAAGGAGGTCGACCTGATCCACGCCAACTGCGAGCCACGGCGGGTCTTCTATACCTCTGCGGTCTCCAAGGAGGCCACCGCCCATGGCAAGCGCCAGGGTGCCGAGACGTTCCGACACTCGAGCCTCGGGGAATTGATGATCGGTCCGCTGGCCGACACCGCACCGGAGCCGGTCCACGCCAGTGGCGCCAAGCAGGTGGCGGCGATGATCTACACCTCGGGCACCACCGGCACGCCCAAGGGCGTGATGCTGACCCACCGGGGCATCCTGTACATCGCCTCGATCTCCGGTGGCATGCGTCACTTGACCCAAGGCCAGCGGGTCTACGGCGTACTGCCGATGTCGCACGTGTTCGGTCTGGCCTCGGTGTGCATGGGCTCGCTGTACAACGGCGCCTGTCTTTATCCGGTGCCGCGCTTCGAGGCGCCGGCCCTGGCCGAGGCGCTGGTGACCGAGCGTATTACGGTGCTGCAGGGCGTGCCGGCGATGTATGCACGCATGCTCGAATACCTCAAGCAGCAGGGCCAGGTGCTCGAAGCTCCGGCGCTGGTCTACATTTCGGCGGGCGGCTCGCCGCTGGATGGTGATCTCAAGCGCCGTGTCGAAGCCTGCTTCGGGCTGACCCTGCACAATGGCTATGGCCTCACCGAGGCAAGCCCGACGATCAGTCAGACACGCATCGATGACAGTTACGCCAGCACCACCGTCGGTCGCGTGCTGCCGCTGCTCGAATATCGGCTCGAGCCGTTGGGCAGTACCGATGACGAGGCACCGGAGATCGGCGAGCTGTGGGTGCGTGGGCCCAACGTGATGCGCGGCTACTTTCGACAGCCCGAGACCACTCGGGCCTGTCTCGCCGATGACGGTTGGCTGAATACCGGCGACATCGCGCGGGTCGATGACAGTGGCGAGCTGTTCATCGTCGGGCGCAGCAAGGAACTGATCATCCGCTCCGGTTTCAACATCTACCCACCGGATGTCGAGGCGGTCATCAACGAGCATCCCGACGTCACGCTCTCGGCGGTGGTCGGACGTCAGGTGTCCGGCAATGAAGAGGTGATCGCCTTCGTCCAATGCGAGCCCGGCGCCAGCCTGACCGAAGACGAGTTACGCCGGTTCGTGGCCGAGCGTCTGGCGCCCTACAAGCGGCCCAGCCAGATATTCCTGGTCGATACGCTGCCGGCCACCGCCACCGGCAAGATCCTGAAAGGTGCGCTTCGTCGCCAGGTTCAGGAGGGCTACTCGAATGACTGAGCGCCGCTTGCCGAAGGAGGAAGCCGCTAGCGTCTGCCAGGAGGAGGAAGACAGCCTCGTACAGATGGGCTTTCAGCGTCTGCTGGGCATGCGGGTCACCGAGTGGTCAGAAAATAGGGCAGTGGTCGAGCTCACCGTTGGTGAGCAGCATCTCAACCGCAGTGGCATCGTGCATGGCGGCGTGCTGACGTCGCTACTGGATACCGCATTGAGCCTATCCGGCCTGTATTGCAGCGTGCCAGGGAACATACGTAAGGGCATGACCCTGTCGCTGACCACCACCTTCGTGGCTGCGGCGCGGGGCGGTGTACTGCGCGCCGTGGGCCATCGTCGCGGTGGCGGCAAGGCGACCTTCATGGCGAGCGGCGAGGTGCTCGACGCCGCGGATAATGTCATGGCGATGGGCGAGGGCGCCTTTCGCATACGTAGCGCCAGCCAGGCGCCGGAGGGTGAGCCTGCATGACATTGGCCACGCCGAGGGATTGGCGCGATACGCCCCTTTCGCGATTGCTGGGGACTCGGTTACCCGTCATGGCCACTGGCTTGCAATGGTTGGCCAATGCCGATTACGTGGCGGCGGCGGTGAACAGCGATATGATGGGCTTTATTACCGCCGCGAGCTTTCCTGATACCGCGACCCTGCGTGATGAGATTCAGCGCTGCCGCGAATTGCTGGGTGGACGTTCCTTCGGTGTCAATGTCTCGATGCTACCCAAGCTGCTGCCCGGTGATCGTACCGAAGAGATCATGGCGCTGATTGCCGACGAGCGTATTGCCGTAGTGGAGACCTCGGGGCGCGATCCAACCGCCTACGTTGCTGCGCTCAAGGCTAGTGGCTGCCGGGTAGTCCACAAGGTACCGCAACTGCGGCATGCTTTAAAAGCGGAGGCCGCCGGCGTGGATGCGGTGACCCTGGTGGGGGCAGAATGTGGTGGCCACCCTGGGGAGTCGCCGGTCGGTACGCTGGTTCAGGGGGCGCTGGCCGCCCGGGCATTGGCGATCCCCTTTGCCTTGGGGGGCGGCATTGCCTGCGGTGAGCAGATTGTCGCAGCCCTGGCGTTGGGAGCTTCGGGTGTGGCGATCGGCACTCGTTTTCTGGTTGCCGACGAGATTCCTGCACACGTGGACTACAAGCAGCGCCTGGTCGAGGCGCAGCCTAGTGACACGACCCTGATCCTGTCGTCGGTACGCAACTCGATGCGGGTGCTGCGTAACGAGACCACCGCGACGGTGCAGGCGCTCGAAGGCGAGGGCGTCAATGACATTCAGCAGTTGCTGCCCCATGTACGTGGCACCCTGGGCAAGGCCGCCTATGCCAGCGGCGATTGGCGTCAGGGGGCGCTTTCGGCTGGACAAGGGGTTGGCCTGATGACCCGTAGCGCCACGTTGGCCGAGATCGTTGCCGAGCTCGAGCAGGAAGCCGAAGAAGCGCTGGCGCGCCTGGGCATGGGAGGCAATAGGGTGTGACGCAACGCGGGGGCGCAACGCTACTGGCCGGTACCATGCTGGCAACCCTGGTTGGACTAGTGCTGAGCAACGCCTGGGCACATGGACTGGCGAGTATCCTACTGGTCGGTTATCTGCTCTCGCAGTTTACTCGTCTGTCGTACATGGCGCTGGGACTGTTGTGTTTCGCAGGGATCACCACTGCGATCGTCCTGTGGCGTATCGAAGCGCCCTGGTCGTTGCTGAGCGATGCGGTGGGGCGTTTCGCTTTTTTCGCTACCTTTGTCGCTGCTCTCAGCTTGCTGCGGTTGCCTGCTTATCGCTCACGCCTGGTGCGCCGGTGTGGTCAGGTGATGCTGCATCAGCCTCCGGCGCGGCGCTACCCGATTCTGTCGCTGGGCTCTGGGTTGTTCGGGGTGATCCTCAACATCGGCGTACTCAATTTGTTCGCCGGCATGATCGAGAAGAGTAACACCCTGGCCGCAGCCAATGGTCGGCAGTGGGTTCAGAGAGTGCGTCGCAGACGCATGCTGATGGCACTTTTGCGAGGCTTCTCCCTCGCCCCGCTGATCTCGCCTATGGGGATAGGCGTGGCAGTGATTCTTGCCAGCATGCCATCGGTACTATGGCGGGATCTGGCGCCTTATGCCTATGGGGCGGCCCTGGTAATCTTCCTGATTGGCTGGCTGGTCGATCAATTGATCGGCCCGCATCCTCCGCGCCGTAACCCACCCTTGCCGTCGCCGTCACTACGTCCTCTTGGCAGCTTTTCTCTGCTACTGCTGGGTATAGTGCTGCTGGTATTTGCCTTGGCCTATTTATTGGACGTGCGTTTACCGATTGCCACGCTAGTCGGTGCGCCCTTGGCCTCCTGGGTATGGCTAGCCTGGCAGCGCCGACGGCTGGGCGGGCTCGGAGTGATACCTGCCGCCGTGACATTTTACCGGCAACTACCATGGTTGCTGGGACCGCTGAGCAGCGAAGTAGTGGTACTTGGTTCGGCTGGCTACGCAGGGCATTTATGGGTGGCCCTGATCGATCCGCAGGCTCTTGCGAACTCGTTGGCCTGGATAGTGCCCTTGGGTGTCTGGAATGCCATCTTCGCGATGCTGCTGGTCTTGACTACAGCACAAGTCGGTCTCAACCCTATCGTCAGTGTGACTCTATTGGCGGGTCTGTTGCCTGCGCTAGATATTCCCGGTCTGACACCACCCTTGATCGGTGTATCACTGATGGTGGGCTGGACGTTGGCGCTGATGTCTTCGCCTCTTACCGCGTCAATGTTGATCCTCTCTCGCTTCACCGGGGTGTCTTCGTGGCGAATCGGCTATCGCTGGAACGGGCTGTTCATGCTGGGTGTGATTCCGGTAATGACGGCCTGGTTTCTATTAGCAAACGGCATCTAGTGGTGGGTTCGAATTTTACTAGGCGGTTTTGCATTCCCGCTGAATGAGTTTCAGGCAATTGGCCGACTCTACACCTTTGGTATAGACACGCATCTACAGGCTTGACGGCATGAGCACTAGGACTTTATCGTCTTTTTTAAATGCGAAACACTATTTCGCATAGAGAAATAAATGGGAGGTGATCATGAAAATTCTCGTCGCGGTCAAACGCGTCATCGATTACAACGTCAAGATTCGCGTCAAGACCGATCACTCCGACGTCGATCTCACCAACGTCAAGATGGCCATGAACCCCTTCTGCGAGATCGCCGTAGAGGAAGCGGTGCGTCTCAAGGAGCAGGGCGTGGCCACGGAAGTGGTGGCCGTCTCCATTGGCCCCAAGGCCGCTCAGGAACAGCTCAGGACCGCCCTGGCCCTGGGCGCCGATCGGGCCATTCATATTGAAACCGACGAGCGGGTCGAGTCCCTGGCGGTGGCCAAGCTGCTGAAAAAGGTCATCGACGAGGAACAGCCCCAACTGACCATCCTCGGCAAGCAGGCCATCGATACCGACAACAACCAGACCGGCCAGATGCTTGCCGCCCTGACCGGTCTGCCCCAGGGTACCTTCGCCTCCAAGCTCGAGGTCCAGGACGACAAGCTCCAGGTCACCCGGGAGATCGACGGCGGCCTGCAACGCCTCGAACTCAGCCTGCCGGCCATCATCACTACCGACCTGCGTCTGAACGAACCGCGCTATGCCAAGCTGCCGGACATCATGAAGGCCAAGAAGAAGCCCTTGGACACCAAGAGCCCGGCGGATCTCGGCGTCGAGGTAGCGTCCAAGGTCAGCCTGCTCAAGGTCGAGACCCCGGCGGAGCGCAAGGGCGGCATCAAGGTTGGCTCCGTGGACGAGCTGGTCGACAAACTCAAGAACGAAGCCAAAGTGCTTTGAAAGGAGCTGATTTCATGAGCCTATTGGTACTGGCCGATCATCACGACGGCCATCTGGACGATGCCACCGCCAGCGTCGTCGCGGCCGCTCAGCAGATTGCCGAGCACGCCGGTGGCGACATTGACCTGCTGGTGGCAGGCGAAAACATCGGCAGCGTCGCCGAGGCCGCAGCCAAGCTTGACGGCGTGACCCGGGTACGGGTCGCGGACAACGCCGTCTATGGCCACCAGCTGGCCGAACCCCTGGCGGATCTATTGGTCAGTCTCGCGGATGACTACGCCTACGTGCTGACCAGCGCCTCCACTCAAGGCAAGAACGTACTGCCGCGCCTGGCCGCCCTCAAGGACGTGTCACAGCTCTCCGAGGTAATGGCGGTAGACAGCGCGGACACCTTCAAGCGGCCCATCTACGCCGGCAACGCCATCGCCACGGTGCAAAGCAGTGACGATCTCAAGGTCATGACCATCCGCACCACCGCCTTCGATGGGGTCGGCCAAGGTAACGATGCCGCCATCGAGCCCGTCGATACCGTGGTCGACAACAGTCTGTCGCGCTTCGTCGACGAAGAACTGGCCAAGAGCGAACGCCCGGAACTCGGCGGTGCCAAGGTCGTGGTCTCCGGCGGGCGCGGCATGGGCAACGGCGAGAACTTCAAGCTGCTCGAAGGCATCGCCGACAAGCTCGGTGCCGCCATCGGCGCCTCCCGTGCCGCGGTAGATGCCGGTTTCGTGCCCAACGACTATCAGGTCGGTCAGACCGGCAAGATCGTCGCCCCGGAGCTGTACATCGCCGTGGGCATCAGTGGGGCCATCCAGCACCTGGCGGGAATGAAGGACTCCAAGGTGATCGTCGCCATCAACAAGGACGAGGACGCGCCGATCTTCCAGGTGGCGGACTATGGCCTGGTGGGGGATCTGTTCGAGATATTGCCGGAGCTTGAGCAAAAGTTGTAAAGGAAGAGCGGTTCTTTCAAGCCACTACTGCCAATTATAAAAAAGCGAGTTAGTCGAGTGTCATCTATCGCAAAGCAATAACCGAGCAAGCGCCAAACCGGTGCGGCAGCGGGGCCTAGCTCCCGATCCAACGGCCCAACGTTTCGTGCAGGGCCAAACCCGCGTGACACCTCCACCACGCCGATGCTTAGCCTGCACCGGGCAGGGGCGTTGCGCACCTAAAAAAACAATGGGGATCATCATGTTCAAGCCTATTAGAAAGATAACAACCGTCACGGCGATCGGGGCATCACTGATGCTACCGCTGGGGCTAGCCAATGCGCAGACGCCTCCTATCGATATCGAGGCCTTGCAGGCACAAATGGAGGCGCTCCAGGCGCAGATCGACGAACTCAAGTCGCAGCAACAAACCACCGAAAAGGAAGTTGCCACAGTCAGTGACAATGTTGTGACAAAAGCGCCGGGTGGCGGTCTCAAGATCGGTGAAACCACGCTCAAGATCGGCGGCTACGTCAAGGCCCAGGCGACGTTTGCCGATAATGGCTACGGCGACGGCAAGGCCAGTGAAATCGTCACACCCAGCTCCTTGCGTACGGAAATGAATGAAGATGAAGGAGTCCGCAACAGTTTCAGTGCCCGCCAGAGCCGGGTAAATGTAGGTACCAGCACGCCGGTAGCGGGAGACACGCTCAATACCTTCGTCGAGGTCGATTTCTACGGCGCCGATGATGAAGCCAATGAGTTCGTCAGCAACTCCTATGCGCCGCGACTGCGCCATGCTTACGGCAGTTGGGGCAATTGGCTGGCCGGCCAGACCTGGTCGACCTTTATGGATCTCAATGGCCTGGGTGAGGTCGATGCTTTCGGCCAGCAGGCCAGCGTCATCTTCGTGCGTCAGACACAGTTGCGTTACACCCAGCCGTTCGATGGCGGCAGCCTGCAGTTCTCTTTAGAGAACCCCGAAGACGGTGGTGACGATCAGTCGGTGCCGGATATCGTTGGTCGGGTGAACTTCGACGGCGACTGGGGCCATGCATCCATCGCTGCTCTGGCGCGCAGGCTCGAGGTCGATGATGGCATCGACGACGATAGCGAGTGGGGCGATGCTTATAGCGTGACCGGACGCTTTCCGACCTTCGGCAAGGACGACATCCGCCTGCAAGCCAACTATGGCAGCCTGGGTCGTTACATGGGGCTGCGTCCTTACCCGGATTCTCAGACCGATAACGGCGAGATCGAGGGCGTCGATGCCTGGGGCGCCTCGGCGATCTATCGTCATTACTGGACCGATAATTTACGCAGCTCGCTGGCCTATTCGCGGACCGGACTGGATGAGGAGGGGGCGGGCGACATGACCGACAGCTACGACACAACCTTCGTCAATCTAATGTGGTCGCCAATGGCACAGACTACCTATGGCATCGAGTATCAGCGCTTCGACCTCGAGGAAGTCGATGGCGACAGCTTCGATCTGAATCGGGTGCACTTTTCGGCACAATACGACTTCTAACTTCTCTTCGTTGCCACTATCTCGATCGCTTCGGCCCCGCATACGGGGCCTTTTTGATGGGTGGTGTTAGCGCCTGCGAGCGTCATGGAATGCCGCGATTCGTGTGACGAACTCCGTTGACGCCTTGCACGCATCCTGCAGGTGGCCTTCGTGTTCGAAGGCGGTCTCCAGATCACTTAGAGCCGAGAAACGCAAGGCCTGCTTGGTGTGGGCGATGGCTTGGCCTGGTTGCGATACCAGCAAGCGTGCCCAGCGTAGCGCTTCTTTGTGTAAAGACTCGTCATCGACGACATGGTTGGTCAGGCCCAGCATTTGACAGATTTCGGCATCGATCGGTGCGGCGGTGGCTGCCAGCTCGAAGGCTCGCGCATGACCGACACGTCGTACCAGATGCCAGGTGATGCCGCCATCGGGGATCAGGCCGATATCGATGAAGGCTAGCTTGAGATAGGCGGAGCGGGCCATCAGCACCATATCGCTGGCCAGTACATAGGCAACACCGATGCCCGCGGCGGCTCCATTGACCGCAGCGATCACCGGCTTGGGCATTTCGACGATGCGCAAAAGCGCTGGCTTGAACAGGGTAGCGAGGCGTTCGCTGGCGGGAGTGGTCGAGCCCGACTCGAACTCACCGATATCGGCACCGGCACAGAAGCTAACGCCTTCGCCGCTTAGAATCACGCAGCGCACACCGGCATCTTCGGCTACCGCTTGTAGAGCGGCATTGAGTGACAGGGCGGTGGTCTCATTCAAGGCATTGCGCACTTCCGGGCGGTTCAGGCGGATTTCGACGATGGCGTCATCGTGACGATCCACCTCGATGATGTTGTTGGAAGGCATGTGGAACCTCATAAACCTATTATAAACAAAACGCCGGTCAGCTCATTCATTCAATGCCTGGCGTTAGCAATGTACTGACATCCTACATGTTGGGGTAGTTAGGCCCGCCACCCCCCTCCGGCGGCACCCAGGTGATGTTCTGGGCCGGGTCCTTGATATCGCAGGTCTTGCAGTGAATGCAGTTCTGGAAGTTGATCTGGAAGCGTGGCTTGCCCGCATCATCTTCCACCACTTCGTAGACTCCGACCGGGCAGTAGCGCTGAGCCGGCTCGTCGTACGTCGGCAGGTTGTCGCCAATCGGGATGTCCGGATCGCTCAGGCGCAGATGGCAGGGCTGATCCTCGTCGTGGTTGGTATTGGACATGAACACCGAGGAGGGCTTGTCGAAGGAGAGTTTGCCATCCGGCTTGGGATAGTCGATCTTCTTGGCCTGATCCGCCGGGGTGAGCTTGGCGTAATCCGGGCTCGTGTCGTGAAGCGAGGGTAGCTTGCCCTTGAAAAGCTGATCGACGAAATTATAGGCGCCGCCCCCGACAGTGCCGTACTTGTGAATCGCCGGACCGAAGCTGGCGGTCTGCTTGAGCTCCTGATAGGCCCAGCTCGCCTCCCACTTGTCGGTGAAGCCGGTCAGTTCCTTGCCCCCCGCATCGGCTTCGTCCGCCTGGCCCAATGCTTTGAACACCGTCTCCGCTGCCAGCATCCCGGACTTCATCGCCGTGTGCAGCCCCTTGATCTTGGCAAAGTTCAACGTACCCGCATCGCAACCGATCAACAGGCCGCCGGGAAAGGTCATCTTCGGCAGGCAGTTGAGTCCGCCCTTGGTGATCGCCCGGGCGCCATAGGCAACACGCTTGCCGCCTTCGAGATACTGCTTGAGCAGTGGATGGTGCTTCAGGCGCTGGAATTCATCGAAGGGTGACAGGTAGGGATTGGCATAGCTCAGATCGATGATCAGGCCGACCATCACCTGCTGGTTCTCGCCGTGATAGAGAAAGAAACCGCCGTGGGCGTTCTTGTCCAGGGGCCAGCCGGAGCCGTGCAACACCAATCCCGGTTCATGCACCTCGGCGGGCACGTCCCACAGCTCCTTCAAACCGATGCCGTAGTGCTGCGGATCCTTGCCCTCATCGAGCTTGAAGCGCTCGATCAGACGCTTGCCGATATGGCCGCGGGAGCCTTCGGCGAACAGGGTATATTTGCCACGCAGCTCCATGCCCGGCATATAGCCGCTCTTCTCGCTGCCGTCGGCGGCCACGCCCATGTCACCGGTGACGATGCCGCGTACGACGCCCTCATCATCGATCAGGGCTTCCTGGGCGGCAAAGCCGGGGAAGATCTCCACCCCCAGGGCCTCGGCCTGTTCGCCCAGCCAGCGGCACAGGTTGCCGGCGCTGATCACGTAATTCGGCGTCTCCCCGCCGACGTTGTGCATGGTCTTGGGCACCAGGGCATTGGGCAGCTTCTGGGTCGATTCGGCATTCTTGAGCAGATGCACCTCATCCCGGGTCGCAGGAACGGTCAATGGTGCGCCACGCTCGGCCCAGTCCGGGAAGAGCTCGGTCAGCGCCCGGGGCTCGAATACCGCCCCGGAGAGAATATGCGCGCCGACCTCGGAGCCTTTCTCGACCACGCATACGCTGAGTTCGCGCTCGGCCTCACCCGCCTGCTGCATCAAGCGGCAGGCGGCGGAGAGCCCCGCGGGTCCCGCGCCGACAATGACCACATCGAAATCCATTGATTCACGTTCCATATCGCCTCCAGGAGATTGTTCAACCACGGGAAGTCATCAGGCCGCCGAGTCGAGGTGGGCCATGACGGTTTCGAGATGGTAGTCGCGATCCCCCAGGGCCTGGTCGAGCAAGATCAGCCGCTTGGCATAGTGAGCGACATGGCACTCCTCGGTCATGCCCATACCGCCGTGTAGTTGAATGGCTTGTTCGGCGACGAACTGTGCGGCCTCGCCGACATAGGCCTTGGCGGCGGCGATGCGATAGTCGCGCTGCTCTTCAGGCAGCGTCAGGCTGGTAGCGGCGAGAATCGCCATCGAACGGGCTTGCTCGAGATGCAGGTGCATATCGACCATGCGGTGTTGCAGCGCTTGCTGGCGACTCAACGGAGCACCGAACTGCTGGCGTTCCTTGAGGTACTCCAGGGTTTGTTCACAGGCGACTTCCATGGCGCCCACGGCTTCAGCACACAGGGCGGCTCGCCCATGAGCGAGAGTCTCGCCAAGTGCAACGAGCAGGCGATCACCGTTGGCCAGCAGGGCCGAAGCAGGTAGTTCAGTATCGAAATCAATATCGCTGGCCTGCTGGTCATCAAATGTGGTGTAGTTCCGACGCTGTAGGCTGTCGCCGTCAGCGGGGACCAGGAAAAGGCCGAGAGAGCCGTCGTTGAGTCCCGCGGTCACCAGCAGTGCGATCGCCCTTGGGGCGTTGAGTACCACCTGCTTGCGCCCTTGTAGATGCCAGCCTTCTCCGCTGCGTTCGGCGCGAGTAGCCGGAGTGTCGATATCGTAGCGGCTGGCGGTTTCGTGCCAAGCCAGGGCGAGTTGATGCTCGCCTTCCAATAGAGGAGCCAGCCACTGTTCGCATTGACTATCATCGGCCAGTTCGGCAAGCAGCATGCCAGGGATCAACAGGCCGTCGAGATAGGCCTCGGGTACCAGGCCTCGGCCCAGAGCCTGCATGATAAGCATCAGATCGATACCATCACCCCCCAAACCTCCAGCCTCCTCGCGGAAGGGCATCGCCAGAAGGCCTAATTCGGCGAAGGTGTGCCATAGCGAGGAAAGGGCAGTACTACGCTCCTGGATCAGCGTGCGGCGCTGCTCGGGGTTACAGCGATCGGCGACCAGGCGAGTCACGGTTTCGTCGAGCATGCGCTGCTCGTCGCTCAGGGAAAAATCCATGCCAGCTCCTTACATGCCAAGAATCGTCTTGGCGATGATGTTCTTCTGAATTTCATTGGCGCCGCCATAGATCGACAACTTGCGGCGATTGAAATACTGCGCGGTCGCGGCAGCAGTGAAAGTCTGGTCGTCGTCGAGGCTGTCCTCATCACCGGCGAGGAAGTCGGCGAAGAACGGCAGTGCCTGGGGGCCGAGGGTGCGCCGGGTCAGGTCGCTGAGGCGTTGACGCAGTTCTGATCCGCGAATCTTGAGCAGCGAACTCTCCGCACCCGGGGCGCCGCCATCCCTGGCGGCAGCCAGCACACGCAGGTTGGTGACTTCCAGTGCCATCAGCTCGAGTTCGACCCGAGCGATCTGTTCACGAAAGCTTGGCGTTTCGATCAGCGGGCGGCCACGATGGGTCTGGCGGCGAGCCGCGTCCTTGAGGTGACGCAAGGCCTGCTTGGCGTGCCCTAGACCTGCAATACCGGTGCGCTCGTGGGTGAGCAGGAACTTGGCACAGGTCCAGCCTTCGCCTTCCTCTCCGATGCGATTGGCCACCGGCACCCGCACGTCGTCGAGGAACACTTCGTTGACTTCATGGGCACCATCGAGGGTGATGATCGGACGCACGCTGATACCCGGGGTGTCCATGTCGATCAGCAAGAAGCTGATGCCCGCCTGTTTCTTGGCCTCAGGATCAGTGCGCACCAGGCAAAATATCATGTTGGCGTGCTGCCCCAGGGTGGTCCAGGTCTTCTGCCCATTGACGATATAGTGATCGCCGTCGCGCTTGGCGCGAGTCTTGAGGCTGGCAAGATCGGAGCCGGCACCCGGTTCGGAATAGCCCTGACACCACCAGTCATCGTTGTTGAGAATGCGTGGTAGGTAATGGTGCTTCTGCTCATCGCTGCCAAAACGGATGATCACCGGGGCAACCATGTTGACGCCGAACGGCACCACCGTCGGGGCATGGGCGGCGGCGCACTCTTCCTCGAAAATATGCTTCTCGACCGGGCTCCAGCCCGTACCGCCATGTTCCACCGGCCAGCCGGGTGCCAGCCAGCCGCGTTCGCTGAGACAGTTCTGCCAGCGCACATGCTCCTCGGCACTGAGTTGTTGGCCGAGACGAACCTTGCGCTGAATGTCGTCGGGTAGCTTGTCGGCAAGAAAGGCACGCACCTTCTCGCGGAAGGTGTTTTCTTCTGGGGTGAACTGTAGGTTCATGATTACCTCGGTAAAAGAGCGCGGCTCAGCGAGACACCGAACTGCGAAACGCGGGACCACCCAGGTGGGGCGGATAGCCGAAGGCTTGAGTCGCCAGTACATCGATATCGCTGTCGCGGTGCACATGACCGTTCGTCGAGAGTGTCTGAGCGGCCTGCTGCCAGGCAAGATCAAGCGGACGGCGATAGTGTTCGGCATCCGTATTATCGAGCTCGACGCGATCATTGCCCTTCGTGAGCCAAGGGGAAAGATCCCACCCATAGGCCTGCCAGGCGGCCTTGAGTCGGCTGGCTTCGGGATCACCGGCGATGACATCTGACAGTGCCTTTTCAAGTGCGGTGATGGCGCTTCCGTGACGAGTAACCACTACCTGGCGCTTGAGCTTCTTGAGCGTATTGGCCAGCGCCTGAGTCAAGGCTGGGTTGTTCGTGTAATCGACCAGTTCGCAGATCGGCAGCATTGCATCACGCGGGGAAAGTACCAGGGTGGCGTCACCGGCATCGCTTGGGAGACTTGACGGCATGGCGACATCGATCCGTGGAGTATCGGCAGGCAACGTATCCATCAGCGCCTGGCGTCGGGAAGTCTCGATCTCGGGCGAAATCAGGCAGGCTTGGATATCGTTGTCGGTCGCTATCTCGAGATTTACCAGACGCACGCCGGCCTTGTCAGCATTCTTGGCCAAGGCATCGAACAGCGGATGATGGCCGACCAGCCCCAGGGTGGTAAACGGTGCATCGCTCTCGGCATCTGGCACTTTGTGGGTGCCTCGGTTGGCGAAGAAGACGTGAATCAGGCCGGCGCGCTGGGGAGAGTTCATGCATTCGGTGAACAGCTCGCGCTCATGCTTGACTCCCTCGGCGAAGGACAGGCGGGTGGCGGCCTCCACGGCGTCAACGATGCGAAACGGCGAGAACAGATAAGGCACCTCGTCGGCCAGGCGTTGCCGGTAGCGCTCGCAGGCTTCTGGATCAGCCGTCGGCGCGGGAAGCTCGCCGCTGACACGCGGCACGTAGTGACCTTGCAGCAGCCGCTCGGCGGCGGCCAGGCCCGCAACTAGCGGGTCGGCGCC
This sequence comes from uncultured Halomonas sp., assembly GCF_947493865.1. Classification (GTDB taxonomy): domain Bacteria; phylum Pseudomonadota; class Gammaproteobacteria; order Pseudomonadales; family Halomonadaceae; genus Modicisalibacter. The sequence goes on along the minus strand of NZ_CANLTC010000004.1, from coordinate 255,328 downwards.
GGTCATCACTACGTCGACGATGCCCAGTCTCTGGGCCTCTTCGGCAGCGACGAAACGACCGCTGGTAATCATGTCCAGGGCACACTCGACACCCGCCAGCCGCGGCAGGCGCTGGGTGCCGCCGGCGCCGGGCAATAGGCCAAGCTTGACCTCGGGCAGGCCGACCTGAGTCCTCTCTAGGGCAACGCGCAGATGACAGCCCAGCGCCACCTCCAAACCTCCGCCGAGGGCAGTGCCGTGCAGTACGGCGATCAATGGCTTATTGCTCGCCTCCAGCGCGGCGATCACCTCGGGCAATAGCGGTGTCTGAGGAGGCTTGCCGAACTCACGAATGTCCGCACCGGCGATGAACGTCCGACCGGCGGCCATCAGCACAACGACCTCGGCGTCACGATCGTCCAAGGCACGCTCGAGGGCATCCAGCAGTCCCTCGCGCACGGCCTGACCCAGCGCGTTGACCGGTGGATTGTCGATGCGAATCACCCCGACGCGCTGTTGACGGCTATAGCTAACGGGTGAAGAGGCGCTATCAGGCTGGTTGTCTGACATCCGAAACATCTCCGTAGGGCGGAAGTTGAAAACCATGATGCGGTGATGGGTGAGAGCGGTCAAGTATTTTGAAACTGTGTTTCGCAAAGCAAAATTGTCAGGCAGTGAAGGTAGAACAAGAGGGCCACCAAGAGGTGGCCGATGAAAGTTAATCAACCAGTGATTCAGAAGACCGGCTGCATACCTGCTTCTTTCAGAGCTTGGGCGCGGGCCTCCATCCAGCCCTGACGGAAGGCTTTCTCATCGTCTGGTGCCGAGGTGACGTAGTCGCCCCAGGTCTCGGTGAGCAGCTGTTGGCGCTTCAGCAGTTGATCTTGGTGCGCCTGCATTTTTTCAGTCCAGATGCCTGCCTCGCGATAGTAATCGACAACCGCTTCATGAAATGGGATGACCCAGGTCATGTTCTGATTCTCGACGGCGTAGCCGGCTGCGCCAGGTGCGGCATCCTTGTAGCGATCATAATCCTCGACCAAGGTCTTGATCAGGCCATAGGCAGTGTCGTACTTCAGATCGGCGTTGGCGACCATGATTGGATAGGGATAGCTGGCGCTGTGGTAACCGCCCTCGGGGATGCCGGCACCGGCGGTGACCTCATGAGGTTGGAAGTAGGGGGCGACAGCCTCCATGCGTTCCCAGGCGGCGCGATCGTCGCGTGGCAGTTGGGGCCACTGTATGCCGCGCGGACTGGCCGCCAGGCGCTGGGCGGCGGGGGTCACGGTCGTAGTGATCGCGGCATCGGCACGCCCGCTTATGATGCCGTCGAAGGCACTGTTATACCCCGGGAAGGTGATCTGCTCGACATCGCCCCAGTCCAGACCTCCGAAGGCCAGATAGGCTTCGGCGGCCTTGTTGAGAGCATCGTCGCCACGAATATAGGCGACCCGCTTGCCTCTTAGATCAGCCGGGGTGTCGACCTTTACATCTCCGGCCACCGCCATGCCCAGTCCGAACGAGGCCACGGAGGTGCTGATCACCCGAATTGGCTGCGGCCCCCAATCAGGACCGGCGAACATCATCACTCCTTCGGAACCGTAATAACTGGCGATACCGCAGGCGCAAAGATCGACGCGACCGGTCTTCAGCGGCGTCATGCGCAAGATGTCGTTCTCACCGGGAATGACCCGAAACTGGGTGCCGCTGCGCTGCTGAATGATTTGGCCGATAGCCATGATCTGGGCATGCCCGCTGGTGCCGGTGCCGTAGGCGGTCCAGTTCAGCGTTTCGGGCATCTCGGCATTGGTCAGCGGGGTGATTGCGAGGGCGCCGAACAGCGCACCGGTCGCAAGGGGTAGATGAATCTGACGTGGCATGGAGGACTCCTGAGTATTGTTGTTGAAAGGCGCCGAACGCGTATGCTCGGCACCAGTTGAGGTCAGTGTGGCGTTACGCCATTACGTGGAAGGGCCCGATGTTGACTCCAGCGGGCGAGCAGTATTGCCGGTATGCCAGTGGCCAGCCCGACGCTGAGCAGCTCCAGGTTGCTGAAGGGGATTGGTTCGCCGCCGGGCAGCGCGACACAGAAGCCGGCAATCAGCACCAATGTACGAATGATCACTTCCATGGCGGGGGTATGACCGAGACGCCCCACCCCGATCAGGTAGCCCTGCATGGCCGAGGCGAACAGCACGATGCCAAGCACCGCCTGACAGAACACCAGAATGATACCGACAGGGCTGCCCTGCATGATCAGCGCTGGATTGAGCACGAACATGAAGGGGATGAAATAGATTACGCTGCCCAGGCGCATGGCCTGCAGGCCGGTTTCCATCGGCCGTGCGCCAGCTACGGTGGCGGCGGCGAAGGCCCCCAGGGCCACCGGTGGTGTGATGAAACTGAGCATGCCCCAGTAGAGGATGAACATGTGCACAGCCATGGGGTCGAGGCCACCACCTTGGGTCAGTGCCGGCGCTAGGGCCACCGCCAGGAAGATATAGGCGGCGGTCACAGTCATCCCGATACCCAGCACGAAGCTTGTCAGCGCGCCCATGATCAGGAGTAGTGGCACACTGCCGCCTGCTAGATGAATGAAATCATTGGCGATGGTGCCGGACAAGCCGGTCATCGACAGCGCTCCTACCAGCATGCCGACACCGGCGAGAATGGCGATCAGTTCGGCGAACAACTTGGCGGCGGAGCCGAGAGTGTCGGTGACGTGCTTCAAGCCCCAGCGATGCGATTTGGAGAATTGATTCATCACCAGTAACAGGGCGGTGGCATAGAATGGCGCTACCGCCTCGCGTTGCATTACCAATAGCATCCAAACCAGAAGCACGAAGACGAATATAAAGTACCAGCCCTCTTTCAGGGTTTGCTTGATAGAGGGCAGTTCGAGCTTTGGTAAACCCTTGATGTCATTGCGGGCGGCATAGGCGTCGATCTGAATGAACAAGCCCAGGAAGTACAGCACCGACGGGATCACGGCGGCCAGTGCCACGGCGGCATAGGGGACGTCAAGGAACATCGCCATGATGAAGGCGGTGGCGCCCATCACCGGTGGCATCAGCACCCCGCCGGTGGAGGCGCAGGCTTCCACGCCGCCCGCGAATGAACGGCTCATGCCGATGCGACGCATGGCGGGAATCGACAGCACCCCGGTGGTCAGCACATTGGTGATCACGCTGCCACTCATCGAACCCATCAGGCCGCTGGCGAAGATCGATACCTTGGCGGGCCCACCGCGAACATGGCCCAGTAGGGCGAAGGCGAGATTGATGAAGAAGGCCCCACCCCCTGTCTTCTGCAGAACCACCCCAAAGATGAGAAAGCCTATTACCAGGCTCGCAAAGGCCTGAAGCGGCACACCCATGATGCTTTCGGTGCTCATGGTGTGGTAGGTCGCGGTCTGCTCGAGTGTCGACGGGAATGCCTGGATCGGTCCCGGCATGATGTCGGCAACCATCGGGTAGCAGGAGAATAGCGCCACGATCAAGGCGATGGGCCAACCCCCGGCGCGACGTGCGGCCTCGAGGATCAGCAGCCAATAGGCGTAGCTGAACCACACAGCAGGCTCAGGAGCGGCGAAGGCCCAGCCGCGTTCGAGAATCGATTCGGCTTGGAAAACGAAATAGCCGCCGACGATGCCGGCCACGATAAACAGTAAGTAGTCGTACCAAGGCACCGGCTTGCTTTGCCCCGAGGGAGACATCGGCCAGAGCAGAAAGACCAATGGCAGCAGCAGGGCCACCACGGCGTAATAGAACTGTGTCTCCAGGCCCGTGACGAAGGTCAGCCAGCCTAGGTTAAAAAGATAGTCCAGCGTCATCAAGGTGAGCAGGACGGTGACGGTGCCGGGAAGCCAGCGCAGCGCGTGGGGCAGGGACCGCACTCGTGATACCTGCTCTTTTGCGGCGCCGACGTCCTCTTGTTGACTGGCCTGATTCATGGCGTGATCCGGGTATTGGGCGTGGCAGAATGGCTGGCGCCCACCCTAAAGTGGACGCCGACAGGAACTACTCGAAGATAGGCTCGAAGCCAGCATCACGAAGGGCCGAAGCGCGGGTCTGCATCCAGGCGTCGCGGAAGGCGTCTTCGTCTTCAGGGGTGTCGCCTGAGGTAAACGTTTTCCAGGTATCGAGCAGCAGGTTCTGACGCTCGACCAACTTGTCTTGATGCGCCTGCATCTCCTCGGTCCAGACGCCGGTTTCCTTGTAATAGTCGACAACTGCCTCATGGAAAGGAATGACCCAGGTCAGGTCCTGGTTTTCCAGCGCGTAGCCTGCCGCGCCCGGGGCGTTATCCTTGTAGCTGTCGTAGTTATCCTGAAGCGCCTTGATCAAGCCATAGGCGGTCGCATCCTTCAGATCGGCATTGGCGACGATGATGGGGTATGGGTAACTGGCACTGTTGACCGGATTCTCGGTGGAGACGTCGCCGGCACCGGAGGTCACTTTATGGGGCTGGAAGTAGGGCGCGACTTCTTGCATGCGCTTCCAGGCGGCTTCGTCGTCCGGATCCAGCTCCGGCCAGCTGATGCCGCGAGGGCTGCTAGCCAGCTGTTGGGCCGGTGGCGTCACGGTGGTGGTAAAGGAGGCATCCGCCTCGCCGGAAATGATGCCGTCGAACGATCGCGCATACCCCGGATAATCGACCCGCTCAACGTCGTCCCAGGTCAGGCCACCGAAGGCGAGATAGGCTTCGGTGCCCTTGTTGAGCGCGTCATCTCCGCGGATGTAGGCGATGCGTTTGCCTTTCAGGTCCGCTGGCGTCTTGACGTCCAGATCCCCGGCTACGGCCAGCGATAGACCGAAAGAGGCAGTGGAGGTGGACAATACGCGCAGAGGCTGTGGGCCCCACTCGGGATGAGCGAACATCAGAACGCCCTCGGCCCCGTAATAGCTGGCGATACCGCAGGCGCACAGGTCGACGCGACCGGTTCTCAGCGGTGTCATGCGTGACACGTCATTATCGCCAGGCAGTACCCGGACGGAGGTATCGTACTGCTCCTGCAGCATGCCACCGATAGCCACGGCCTGGGCATAGCCACTCGAATTGGTGCCGTAGGCGGTCCAAGCCATGGTATTGGGAAGTTCGACCTCCTTGGCGAGGGCGGCTCCCGAGAGGACAAGGGTAAGTGGAACGTAGGTAAACAGTACGTGACGGGCTAGTCGATACATCGGGTCTCCTCGGCTCATTGAGCCTTATTGTTTTGCTATGCGGTATCGTGTTTCACGAATTGGTCGATAGTAGGGAGCCTCGAGTAGTGCTGTCAACACGGGACTCCTGGTATCTGAGGAGGTGAAGCTTTATCGGGTTAGGAAGAAGAAGCGCAAGTCACTGCTATGAAAGGGTTAGGCTATGGATGAGAGACGACTAAGTATTGAAGTAGAACTAATGTCTAGTGCGCCAAGAAATGCTGGGTCTAGGATGTGCAATTATGTGCTCCAAAATAACTCAAGATGATCCTTAAATTAGCAAAATTGCACTTATAATCCCTTGGTCGCAGGTTCGAGTCCTGCTGGGCCCACCATTACCCATTCATCTTCTCGTCTTTAATATTTTCTGAATAGCCCTATGCACGATCAATGCGATTGCGTGTAGAACGTCATATTGCATAAAATGCAATCAACGCAATCATCGTAATCATTGATAGCGAAATGATAATCTGGGGAGAACGATATGGCTTCGATCACCATTCGCAATCTGGAAGATCAACTGAAGTCTAGGCTACGGCTTGAGGCGGCTCGACATGGGCATTCCATGGAAGAAGAGGCCCGCCTTATCCTCCGTCGCGCCCTGAGCCAGCCAAAAGAGAGAGGCTTAGGGAGTCGTATCCATGAGCGGTTTGTACATGCTGGAGGCGTAGAGCTGGAGTTACCTTCTCGTAGTGATAAACCTCGAGCACCAGGCTTCGAAGAATGATCGTCCTCGATACCAATATCCTGTCCGAACTGATGCGACCAAAACCGGAATCTCGTGTCGTCAATTGGCTGGATGTTCAGGATCCGATTTCTGTGGCGATTTCTGCGATCACGGTAGCGGAGGTTTTGTATGGCATCGAGCGCCTGCCCGACGGTAGACGCAAGCGTGGTTTCACCGCCATGGCGGCGGCAATGTTCGAGGAAGATTTTGCAGGCCTGATATTGCCGTTTGACGGTGAGGCTGCGGTTTATTACGCCGAGCAAGTAGCCGCCAGCGAGAAAGCGGGGCGAGGGGTGCATATGGCAGATGCCCAGATCGCAGCCATCTGCCTTCAGCACCAAGCGACGTTAGCCACTCGTAACGTGAAAGACTTCGAGAATCTTGGTGTCAATATCATCAACCCATGGGAAATCGGCTAAAAGGTTGCAATGGCCCCATTACTAGGCTCCCCGCCTAAGTTCAAAGCATCCTCTAGAGCTGGCTACTCGGTCTCGCCTTGGCGTAGTTCATGACGCTTTTCCCTGCTGGAGGCGCTTTTCCACTGCATCGAGAAAGCCCTGCATGTCCACCACCTGCTCCTTATTCGGGTCGGCGGTCTTGCCTTTCAGGTCGCCGGTGATGATGCCGGCATCGACGGTGTCGATCAGCGCTTCTTTTAGCTGTGTGGCGTAGTCGACGAGGGCGTCGTTGCTCTCACGTTCGCCCAGGGTCTCCAGCGCATTGGCCACGGCGAACAGAAGCGCCGAGGAGTTGAAGTGCGCTTCCTTGCCGTCGCTCTCCAGGTATTTCAGATACAGGTCGTGGGCGGTGCCGTGAGGCGCCTCGAACAGCATGGTGCCATTCTTGCTTTCGATGATGGAACTCGCCGTGGCAAGGCTTCCCCCCAGGGCGGCGGAAATATCCGAGAAGATGTCGCCATCCAGGTTCTGTGCGGGGTAGAGGGCATTGCGGGGCGGGTCGGTTATCATCTTGATCAACTGGCTTGAGGGCCGCATGATCATGAATGACGGCGGTGGCGTACCCCCTTGGGCCAGTTCGTAACGCACATCGGTGATGACGGTGCTGAACACTTCGTCGTAGTTCATGTACTCGCGCTTGAGGCCGAAGTAGACCTCCTTCTTCTTGCGCGATGCATCGCGAAACACCTGCAGCACCCAATCCTTGATGGCCTGGGCATCGTTGGACATCAGCAGAATCGGGTCGCCTTCCTTCACCCGCCGGGCATGCTTTTCCTCGCCATCGACGATCACCTTGAGGATGCCGTCTTCCCTCGCGGGCATGTTGTAGCTGCCGTATTGATCGCCACCGCCGGCGCTCATGCGCGAAAGCGACACCCTGGCCTCGCGCTTCGGGATGCCGTAGCGCTTGAGTTGTTCGACCAGCTTGTAGAGCTTGCGGCCGGTGGTGTTGTCCGGCACGCCCCACAGCGCCCGCTTGGGCGGGTTGGCGACGATGCGCGCGGCCTGGGCATCGATCAGCTCATAATGGTAGGCAAGCCCCAGGGATTCGACCTGCTGCTGATACTCCTGCCGGTAGATATCCTCGATGACCGTGCGCATGGCGCCGTCGTAACCGGCGATAACCGTGTCCTTGAGGCCGAGATAGATGTCGCGCTTCTCGTCGATGGCCCGCTTGAAGAAGCGGTGCGCCCAGGCCTTGATATCATCGATATCGTTGGTGGCCAGCAGCCAGGGGTCGCCCTTGTTGACCTCCCGACGGTGCAGTTCTTCCGGGTCGCCGCTGGCACCGACGAACATCAGCTTGATGATGCCGGTGGCACGCGAGAGCTCGTTATAGCTCTCCTTGATGCCGCCGCTGGTCATGGTGTCGACCTCGATGTCCCGGCCGATCCATTCGGGCTTGTCGAACTCCAGGTTGCGAAACTGGATGTCTTCCCGAGTAATGTTGCCGCCAATACCCTTGCGGATTGCGCCATTGGGCGACTTGGTGGCCAGCGGGTGCAGGCTGGCCTGGTCGATATCGGGATGCTTGGCCAGCAGCTCTGTCAGTTGTTCCCGATTGACGGTCATGCCGGCATTCTTGATGCCCACGCCGTGCTGCCTGAGCGCTTCGATGGCATCCATGACGGCCTGGCCGTTGGTCGCCAGGCGGTTTTCCGCGGACAGGTCGATATCGATCAGTTTCATGTCCAGGCGCGAGGTCACGAACATCTCGAGGATCTTCTCGAAGGCCACCTGGGCCATTTCGTCGCCATGCAAAATGACCAGGGGGGACGCTACGCTGATCTTGCTGCTCATCATCTTTCTCGTCTTGCTGTGGTAATGAAAATGGGTGATTTCGGGCTAGTTTACTCTTTTATCGGCCTTGAGGGGGCAGCAATCGTTCCAGCTCGAACACATGGGGGTCTTCGACATCGAGCTCACGCAGGGCGATAGCCAGATTCAGCAAGTAGTCGCGATTGGGGCCGCTCGGGCCGTGAGCGTGGGCGATCTGTTGCGCGATATGGTGGTAGGAAGCGTCGCCGAGAAAAGCGGCGTTGTCTTCGGTAGCGATATACACCAGGCCTTCAGCCTGTTCCTCGTCACCCGTGCCGTCGCGGTCATCGTAAAAATGCAGGTCGGTGACCAGACGCAGATAGCCATTCTTTTCACGAACATCGAGTGGCCCCAGGGTCTCGGGGGTGATCCGGTACGCCATGCCATGACAGATGGCGCCGGCCTGACGAATCAGGGTGGCGACCCGGCCCGGCGCTTCCGGGGTGCCACGATGATCATGGGAGCCTTGCCAGAAGCGTCGCACCCAACCATGAATATAGGCCGGGCGCCGCTCAAGATAGGGAAAGCCCGCCTTCCAGATCAGCGAGCCATAGCCGAACAGCCAGATAGCTTCCTGGCCGTCGAAGTGGGTCATGCCCTGGTTGATCGCCGTCGTGTCGAGCGTCATACCGTCGCGCCACTAATGGAAGGTGAGTTAATGACGGTGTTGGTCCACCTGCTGGAAGTCCTGCGCATGGCTTATCGTTGCAGCACCGTGCCGTCGTCGTCATACAATGGATAGCTGCCTTGTTCGTCGTGATCCTCGGGGCCGACCAGGGCAGGGCTGAATACACAGAGTACGGTCATGCCTTTTTCGCTGCTCAAGATATGCTGCTGATTTTTATCCAGGGCATAAAGCACTCCGGGCTTGAGTTCCCATTTGCCGCCTTCGGTCAGATCCTCGATCTGGCCTTCGCCTTCGGTACAGATCACGCTTTCCTTGTGGTTCTTGTACCACATGTGCAGTTCCTGGCCGGGCTTGATATAGGTCTCGTGTACCGAGTGGCCCATGCCGTCGGCCCGTAGCGTATAGCGGCGGCTGATGAATTTCTCTTCGTCGATGGCGTTGTTTTCAGCGTCCTCGTGGGTGCGAACGATCATCGAAAATTCCTTTTGCTCCAAGGGGGTGAATGAACTGTCAGGCATGTTGTGCCGGGTCCGGCACCGTGGGAAAACGCGGCGGATGCGCTTCCATGAAGGCGTGACAGGCCCGCAATACGCGAGTGTCGTCGAACTTGCCACCGGCAAGCTGGAAGCCGACCGGCAGGCCTTTGTCGGTAAAGCCGCAGGGCACCGAGGCCGCCGGTTGCTGGCTCAAGTTGAAGGGGTAGGAGAACGGCGCCCACTCTTCCCAGTCGCGCATGTCGCTGCCCGGCGGCACCTCGTGGTTGATCTCGAAGGGCTCGATCGGCACCGAAGGCGTCATCAACAAGTGGTACTCCTGATTGAAGTGTTCCAGCTGTTGAGTCAGGCGGGCGCGATCGGCCAGCGCCCGGAACAGGTCGACGGCGCGCCAGTTTTCTGCCTGACGGGCATTGGCCACGAGGCCGGGGTCGAGTTTCTGACGCTGTTCTTCGCTGCATTGCGACCACAGCTCAAGCGAGGCGGTGAACCACAGGGTCTGGAAAGTCTTGATGGGGGATTCGAAGCCCGGGTCGATCTCGACGATTTCGGCGCCCAATGCCTCCAGCTTTTGTGTCGCCTCGCGGACGCGCTCGGCGATCTGAGGGTCGACCTTCGCATAACCCAGATCCGGCGAGTAGGCGATTCGCAGCCCGCGCAGGTCGCTGTCGAGATCCACGCCCCAGTCCTCGGGTTGGCCGCGGGTGGCATAGGGGTCGCGATAGTCGTAGCGGCCGATCACGTTGAGCATGTGCGCTGCGTCACGCACATTGCGGGTCAACGGGCCGATATGGGATAGCGTCGGTTCCTTGGCCGGCGGCCATTGGGGCGTCCAGCCGAAGGTCGGCTTGAAGCCGAACACACCGGTGAAGGCGGCGGGGATACGAATCGAGCCCCCGGAATCGCCGCCCTGGTGCAGCACGCCCATATTGAGCGCGGCGGCCGCGGCGGCACCACCGGAGGAGCCACCCGGGGTCAGGCGGGTGTCCCAAGGGTTGCAGGTCGCGCCAAAGACCCGGTTGTCGGTCACCGCCTTCCAGCCGAACTCCGGGGTATTGGTCTTGCCGAGCAGCACCGCACCCGCCTCTCGCAGCATGCGGGCCGGTGGTGCATCCTCTTCGCAGTGCGCGTTCGAGGTCAGCCGCGACCCTTCCCGGGCAGGCATGCCGGCCACTTCCGTTAAATCCTTGAGCGAAACCGGCACGCCATCGATCGGGCTCAGCGGCTTGCCTTGGCCCCAGCGCCGGGCGGATGCCTTGGCGGCTGCTTCCGCACCCTCTCGGTCTACATAGGTGTAGGCGTTGACTTGGCTGTTGAAACGCTCGATGCGCTCGAGTGCTGCCCGGGTGGCCTCCAACGGGGAAGCGTCACGGGATTTGAATAGTTTCGTAAGCCGACCGGCATCCATCAAACCCAGATCGGTATCACTCACATCAGCCTCCTTGCGTCCTGTAGTTGGACCTCTCCAATCATCGCGTTACAGGTTAGGGCAAATGAGGCGTCGAACGCAAAAGAGGCATCAAAGAGGGGCGGCATGATAACGATGGCAGCAAGAAAGTTGGGGCTGGATTCCGCGAATTAAGACCGTCTACCCAAGCAATGATTCAACCGAACAGCTTACCGGCGATTCGTAACCCGGCGATCCAGGTGCCGGCGGCGGAGCCGACGGTGGCAAGCAGGAATACCAGCAATGTGCGAGACACACGATTGCGCCACCAGCCTTTGAGGGCGGCCACGTCGTGGCGTAGTTGCGAGAAGTCCCGCACCTTGGGTCGGCGCAGTGCAAGCTCCACTCCGGCGGCCACGAAACCGGCGCCGATGGTGGGGTTGAGCGAAGTCAGCGGCGCGGCAAAGAAGGTCGCCACCACGGTAAGCGGATGGGCCAGGGCGATGGCGGCGCCAAGGCCCGAGAGCACGCCATTGATCAGGAACCATTCACCGATCAGTTGCCAGCCAAGCTCGCTATCGCGAGAAAAGCCGATGGCAAAGCCTATCAGCACCAGGGCCGTGATCAGCCAGGGAATCGCCTTCCACCAGCGCCCCCGTTGCGGTGTCGCTTCCAGGTGTTCACGCTCAGCAGTAGGGGGCCGGGGCAGCGGCTGTTCGAGATGCGTTGCCAGGCCCTTGAGGTGGCCGGCGCCAATCACCACCAGTACATTGCGATAGCGATCCTGCGGGTTCTCTTCAACCAGGCGCAGGGCCATGTAACGGTCACGCTCGGCGATCAAGGGCGTATAGAGCGCTTCGGATTGCTCGGCAAACTCGCTGAAGGTGGATTCCAGCACATCGCCTTGCTTGAGCCGTTCGATGTCTTCGCTGGAAACCTGCTGACGCGACAGCAAGCTACCGAACAGACCGGTGATCAACCCCATGCGCTGCCACCAGGGCACATTGGCATAGACGCGCTTCAAGGTAGTGCCCACTTCCCGATCGATCAGTAGTAGAGGCAGGTTCGCCTCACGGCTCTCGTCCACCGCGGCGCGCATTTCGGCACCTGGCTCGATACCCGATTGCTCCGCCACGCGCTGCTGAAACGCCCCCAGCGCGAGGCTGGCGGCCACCATGCCGGCCTTGCCTTGGCGAAAGACCTGGAAGAGATCCTGCTCCGCCAGGGCGTTGGGGTTGATCAGGCTCTGATAGCGCGACTGGCACAGCTCGATCGCCACTGCGTCGAAGTCGCCGGAGCGAATCAACTCACGCACTTCCTCGGCGCTGGCCCGGGAAACATGGGCGGTCCCCAGCAGGGTGTAGCGTGTGTCACCGCTTTCGACGATGCGGCGAGGGCCAATGATGGCGTCCTCGGAGGTGATAGCCTGGGTGTCGGTCATGGACGCTCGCTTGCAACGGAATCAATCAGGCCGCTGATTATCCATGAAGGGAGTGGGGCAGTCCAAGCGCAACGACCGTTAGCGGCGCCAGAAAGCCGGGGTAAACAGCACCAGTACCGTAAAAATCTCCAGGCGCCCCAATACCATGGCGATTACCAGTATCCACTTGGCTGCGGCAGGAATATTGCCATAGTGATTGGCGACCTCACCAAGGCCGGGGCCTAGATTGTTGAGCGCGGAGCCGACCGCGGACCAGGCGGTGACCTGGTCGAGTCCCGTCGTCAGCATGCCTACCAGCATGAGGAAAAACAGCATCACATAGACGGAGAAGAACCCCCATACCGCCTGGGATACGCTGTCCGTCACGCGCATCTTGCCCACCTTGATCGAGATGATCGCGCTGGGATGGATCAGACGCAGCACTTCCCGCATGCCTTGCTTCAAAATCAGCAGAATACGGATCACCTTCATGCCGCCCCCGGCAGACCCGGAGCAGGCGCCGACGAAGGCGGCAACGAACAGCATGAAGGGCAGGGCGCCGGGCCAGGTCGAGAAGTCCGCGACGCCAAAGCCCGAGGTGCTGGCAATGGAAACGGTCTCGAACAGGCCGTGGCGCACCCCTGTCATGTCGTTGTAGGTGCCGCTCACCAGTAGCGTCACGATGGTTGTGATGCTGAGCAAGGCCAGGAACAGAAGAAAAAAGCGGAATTCAGGATCCTGCAGGTACTGCCCCAGCCGCTTTTCCCGCCACACGGCGAAATGCAGGCCGAAACTGATCGATGAAAGGATCATGAAGACGACGCAGATAAGCTCGATGGTGGCGCTGTCGAAATAGCCGATACTGGCGTCGTAGGTGGAAAAGCCTCCGATGGCCACCGTCGAGAAACTATGACCGATGGCGTCGAACCAGTTCATGCCTGCCAGCCAGTAGGCCAGGAAGCAGGTGAGGGTCAGCGCGGCATAGATATACCACAGCGCCTTGGCTGTCTCGGTGATGCGCGGCGTCAGCTTGGAGTCTTTGAGCGGGCCGGGAATCTCGGTACGGTAGAGCTGCATGCCGCCGATACCCAGAGTCGGCAGGATGGCAACCGCCAGCACCACGATCCCCATGCCGCCCAGCCACTGCAGCTGCTGGCGGTAATAGCGAATGGAGTCCGGCAATAGATCGATACCGGTGATCACCGTGGCACCGGTGGTGGTCAGCCCTGAAAACGACTCGAAAATCGCATCGGTCCAGGAGAGCGCCGGATCACTGGCAAACATCAGGGGGAGCGAACCGAACAGCCCCAGCACACTCCAGAACAGTACCGTGATCAGGAAGCCGTCTCGGGTACGTAGCTCCTTGCGGGCACGATGATTCGGTGCGTAAAGCACCGCGCCGGTAGCGAAGGTGATGGCCATGGCAATGACAAAGGCATCCCATACCGTGTCATTGAACAGCAGTGAAATCAAAATGGGCGGAACCAGGGTCAGGCTGAATACCATCAGCAGCAGACCGAGAATACGCAGCGTGACGCGTAGGCTCATGAATCAGCGGTTCCTGCTGCGTAAGACATTTTTTTCATACCGACTCTTAGAAAAAGGACAGACCGACCTGGAACAGACGCTCCACATCGCGGATACGGCGCTTGTCGATCACGAACAAGATGACGTGATCGCCGGCTTCGATTACCACATCGTCGTGGGCGATCAACACCTCCTTGCCTCGCACCACCGCGCCGATGGTGGTGCCTGCCGGCAGATCGATCTCGTCGATAGTGCGACCGATGACCTTCGATGACCGCGCATCTCCGTGGGCAATTGCTTCGATCGCCTCGGCCGCCCCGCGTCGCAGGGAGTGAACGTTGACGATGTCGCCCCGGCGCACATGGGTCAACAGTCCGCCGATGGTGGACTGCTGTGGCGAAATGGCGATATCGATTTCGCCACCCTGGACAAGATCCACATAGGCGGCATTGTTGATCAAGGTCAGCACCTTCTTGGCCCCCAGGCGCTTGGCCAGCATCGATGACATGATGTTGACCTCATCGTCGTTGGTAAGCGCGCAGAAGATGTCGCAATCCTCGATATTTTCCTCGATCAGCAAACGTTTGCTGGTGGCGCTGCCATGCAGTACCACGGTGCGATCAAGGCGCTCGGAAAGAAGGCTGCAGCGTTCCAGGTTCCGCTCGATGATCTTGATCTGATGGCTGTGCTCGAGTTGCTCCGCCAGGCGTTGGCCGATGTTACCGCCTCCGGCGATGATGATGCGGCGAAAATCCCGCTCGATCTTGCGCAGCTCGCTCATGACGGCGCGGATATCCCGCCGGGCAGCGATGAAGAATACCTCGTCGTCCGCCTCGATGACGGTGTCGCCCCGGGGAATGATCGGGCGATTCTGGCGGTAGATAGCGGCGACGCGGGTATCGACATTGGGCATATGGCGGCGCAGGAACCCCAACTCCTGGCCGACCAGCGGGCCGCCATAATAGGCCTTGACCGCGACCAGCTGAGCTTGGCCACCGGCAAACTCGAGTACCTGCAGCGCCCCGGGATAGACGATCAGGCGGCGGATATGATCGGTGACGACCTGTTCGGGGCTGATCAGCACGTCCACGGGTACCGCTTCGTTGGAAAACAGCCCCTTGCGGGTCAGGTAGGCAGCGGCGCGTACACGAGCGATCTTGGTGGGGGTGCGAAACAGCGTATGCGCCACCTGACAGGCGATCATGTTGACTTCATCGGAATTGGTGACCGCGATCAGCATGTCTGCGTCCTCGCAGCCCGCCTGGCGCAACACCATCGGGTAGGAGGCGGAGCCGGTCACGGTGCGAATATCCAGGCGATTGTGCAACTCGCGCAGACGCCCCGCCTCCGTATCGACGACGGTGATGTCGTTTTCTTCATGCGCCAGATGTTCCGCCAGGGTGCCGCCAACTTGGCCGGCACCCAGGATGATAATCTTCATCGATGATGGATCCGCCCGGGGAGAGTCCTTTATGAAGCGCTAGCATAAACCAGCGAAGCGGGTGAGGGACAGAGCCCGGCCCCGGCAATCCGGGGCCGGGGAGAGGCACATCAGTCCAGGGAGATGCCGACCTTGACGGTCACCTGCCAATGGGCGATGCGGCCGTGTTCGATATGACCTCGGGTTTCGGTCACCTCGAACCAGCGCATGTCGTGCAAGGATTCGTTGGCCTTGGCCAAGGCCTGCTCGACGGCGTCCTCGATTCCCTTGGGTGAAGAACCAGTCAGTTCGATCTTCTTGTAAACATGGTTGGACATGAATCAACTCCTGTACCGAGATGAAGGTGTATCAGAAAGTAAGATTGAACGCGCATTGCCGTGCGTCCCACTACAAGAATAGGCGGTTTCTTCGAGCTCGTGTCATGGGGTCTTGGTCAAGCGCGCGTAGAAGAAGCCGTCATGGCCGCCGGTCACCGGCAACAGCTGGCGACCTGCCCCCGCAGGACGGCCCCAACTGACATCGTCGGGCGTCGAAGCCCTAGCATCATCGGTGCGCGCAAGAAAGGCATCGACGGCCTCCGCATTTTCTTCCGGTATGACCGAGCAGGTGGCATAAACCAGGGTACCTCCGGGGGCCAGGGTTTGCCACAGCGTATCCAGCATTCGTCCTTGCAGGTCTGCCAGGTCGTGTATGTCCGAGGGGCGGCGCAGACGTTTGATATCCGGATGACGTCGGATGACACCACTGCCGGAGCAGGGCGCGTCGAGCAGGATGGCGTCGAAGGCAGCCCCGTCCCACCAATCCAGAGTGCTGGCGTCGGCGTGCTTGAGTCGTGCCTTGAGGTTCAGGCGCTTGAGGGTTGCATTGACCCGAGCCAGACGCACCGCGTCGTTATCCAGGGCGGTCAAGTTGATATCGAAGGATTCGAGCAAATGGGCGGTCTTGCCTCCCGGCGCGCAACAGGCGTCCAACACCTTGGCATCCGGCCGATCTTTTAGCGCTGGAGTCATGAGGTTCGCGGCAAGTTGTGCGGCTTCATCCTGTACGCTTGCCCCACCCTCGGCAAACCCGGGCAGTTCGTTGATATCACAAGGCTCGGCAAGGGTTATGCCATTCGGCGCGTGCTCACAGCGGGTGGCGCTTTTGCCGAGGGCCTCCAGGCGCGTCAGATACTCATCGCGACTGCCAAGGCGGCGATTGATACGCAAGGTCATGGGGCCAGGGTGATTGTTGGCCTCGGCGATCGCCTGCCAATCCTCGGGCCAGGCCTGGCGCAGCGTCTTGAGCAGCCAGGCAGGATGCAACCAGACAGTGCCGGGATCGCGATCTACCTTGGCCTGCAGCTCGTCCGTTTCACGTTGCAGGCGGCGCAGACAGCCATTGAGCACGCGAGTCGCCCACTCCTTGTTGAGCAGACGCGCGGCGCCGGCGGTTTCACCCACCGCCGCGTGGGGGGGAACGCGCAGATAGAGCAGCTGATAAATACCCAGCAACAACAGTGCCTGCACGTCCACGTCCCTGGCCTTGAAAGGGCTACGCAGAAGCTCTTCGGCCAGCGCCTCGAGCCGGGGCAGGGTGCGACACACCCCATAGCACAAGGCGCGCAAAAAGGCGCGATCTCTGCCCGGCACCGCCCCGTCGTCGAGACTGGCAAGGGAACCCTTGCCGGTGAGTACCGGCACCAGGGCGCGAGCGGCTACGGCGCGAACGCCCTGTCCGCTGGGGGCATCATTCATTCATGCGTCTCCTGAGCAGCATTGCCAAGGCGCGACCCCGGCGCAAAACGCTCGGCCTTGGCATTGAGCAGTTCTTGAGCAGTCAGCGCCTTGCCGCCGGGCAGTTGGGCACGAGTTACCCGCAGCACCTCTGTTCCTTTGGGGCCGCAGGCGATACGCAGCGCATCCGGCGCCGACGTCAAGAGCGTGCCGGCTTGGCTGGTCTGGTGCGATGCGTCCGGCTTGCCTTCTTCCGGTTCGGCCAGCCAGAGTCGTAACGGCTGATCGTTCAGTGTCGTCCAGGCGACCGGCCAGGGATTGAACGCTCGAATGCGTCGGGCCAGCGCCTGGGCAGAGCAGGTGAAGTCGAGCTGCGCTTCAGCCTTGGACAGTTTATGAGCGTAGGTCACGCCCTCGGCGGGTTGCGGCGTCGGGGTAAGCTTGCCGGTTGCCAGGTCGTCCAGGGCGGTGACGATCGCCTCTCCACCGAGCTGTGCCAGGCGATCATGCAGCTCGCCGCCGGTGGTTGTCGCTTCGATGGGCGTGTTGCGAGTCAAGAGCATGGCGCCGGTATCGAGCCCCGC
This sequence comes from uncultured Halomonas sp., assembly GCF_947493865.1. Taxonomy (GTDB): domain Bacteria; phylum Pseudomonadota; class Gammaproteobacteria; order Pseudomonadales; family Halomonadaceae; genus Modicisalibacter. The sequence continues at coordinate 237,949 of NZ_CANLTC010000004.1, read as the reverse complement.
GTCCATCTGCATGATGGTGATGCCGGATTCGCTGTCGCCGGCATCGATGGCGCGCTGAATCGGGGCGGCCCCTCGCCAGCGAGGTAGAAGCGAGGCGTGCACGTTGAGACAACCCAGGCGAGGCGTATCGAGTACCGTTTGAGGCAGGATCAGACCGTAGGCTGCCACCACCATGACATCCGCCTCAAGGGCGGCCAAGGCGTGCTGGGCATCGGTCTCTTTCAGGGAAACGGGCTGATACACGGGAAGATCGTGCTCGAGGGCCAGCGCCTTGACCGGACTGGGCGTCAGCTTGCGCCCCCGACCGGCGGGACGATCGGGCTGGGTATAAACGGCGACAAGCTCATGAGCGCTGCCAAGCAGCGCTTGCAGGCTGGCGGCAGCGAAGTCCGGCGTGCCGGCGAATATTACTCGCAAGGAAGGCGACATCAGAATCGTCCATGATGAAGGAGCAGATGCCTAATGATAACGGAGCAGCGGGAGGACTAAAACGACAAAGGCCGGATCGACCGGCCTTTTAAAACTAACGATCATGCCTCCTGCATTTGCCGATGGCGCTTCTGCATCTTCTTCATGATGCGTTCGCGCTTGAGCGGCGACAGATAATCCACGAACAGCACGCCTTCGAGATGATCATGTTCATGCTGAATGCAGTGGGCAAGCAGGCCGTCCGCTTCCAGCTCGTAGGGCTTGCCATCGCGGCCCAGCGCCTTGAGATGAACCCGCAAGGCTCGCGGCACATCCGCGTAGTACTCGGGAATGGATAGGCACCCTTCCTGCATGGGCTCACGCTCATCGTCCAGCGGTGTGTACTCGGGGTTGATCAACACCAGCGGCTGAGAGTGGTCTTCGCTGACATCCATGACGATCACGCGCCGGTGCACATCCACCTGAGTCGCTGCCAGCCCGATGCCATTGGCGTCGTACATGGTTTCGAGCATGTCATCGACCAGGGTCGAAATCTCGTCGTCGACGATATCGACCGGCTTTGCCTTGGTGCGCAGGCGCTCATCGGGAAATTCGAGAATCTCTAATTTGGCCATGGCGTTGGTAATACCGTTATCCGGTGGTACGAGAATATACGATCATTGTAAGACGATTCACTCGTCAGCAGAACCATCGAGTCACTCATGAATGCAATAGCATCAAACTATCGGACAACGCGGCCGATATGTCTTTACAGACCTTTCGCATTCAATTGAGGGACGCCTTCATTGGACAAGCTAAAACTCAAAAGTTCTGAGCCTTGCAGAGCACACAAGACGGGTGGCGGGAGATGCACATGATGAGGGGCATGGTGATGGAAATAGCCAGGCGGCATCGGCGACTGGCGGCGTGCTCGCTGGGTGCCATCTGCCTGGTGCTCGTGTCGCCGGCGGTGGCCGCGCTGAAAGAGGTTCGTAGCGATTCACTGCAGCGCGACGAAAACGTTCTGCGGCTCTCGCCTCAGGTGCATCGCATTTCGACGCGGGACGCCATTACGCCATTGCCCTGGAGCATCCTGGGTAGTTTCCTGGAGAGTAATCGTATCGTCGGCCCCGAGGACATTGACAATGCCCCTTATGTTCTCGCTGGAGACGATCAGCGCATTCTAAGCGGTGCCGGCGACCGCCTTTATGTGCGGGGTGAGTTGCCGGCTGGGCGGTTCTATGGGCTTTATCGCCCCGGGCAGCGCTACGTGGACCCGGATACCGGCGAGTTTCTCGGGCTTGAAATGGAATCCCTGGGCAAGGCACGGCTTCTACGTAAGGAAAACGACATCACGCTGCTCGAGGTGACGTCTTCACGCCAGGAGATTCGTCCGGGCGACAAGGTGCTGGCGCTGGAGAGTCTGTCGGCAACGCCGGAATTTCGACTCAGTGCCGCCCCTGCCATGAGTGAAGGGCAGATATTGTCGGTGCCCGGCGGTGTGCGCTACACCGGGCGGCTGGATGTGGTGGCGCTGGATCTGGGGCGTCGCGATGGGCTCGTCCCCGGAAACGTGCTGGCCGTCGAACAGCTCGGCGAGAAGGTGATCGACCCGGCCACCGACCAGACGTTGCATTTGCCTGGAGAGGATGCCGGGTTACTGATGGTGTTTCATACCTACGAGCGCCTCAGCTATGCCCTGGTCATGCAGGCCAGCCGCAGTCTGGCGGTAGGGGATCGAGTTCACGCTCCGGCTGACGATGCGCTGGTTGCCCGTGCAGGGCAGCGCTGAGAACATGACGGCTTCGGATTGGTTGGTGCTATCCCTGCTACCCGGCATGGGGGCGCGACGCCTGGCGCAACTGCGTGAACGCCAGCCACAATGGCCCCAGGGCTGGCTGGCGCTGTTGCCGGCCGTTGCCCGGGACGCCCTGCGACTGTGGCTCGAACACCCGGATCGTAGCCTGCTAGCGCCCAAGGTAGCGCAAGCACTGGCCTGGGAAGCGGCACATCCCTCCCATCATTTATTGACACCTGCTCATGATGCGTGGCCCAGGTTGCTCGATGAGTTGCCGGACCCACCGCCGTTGCTCTGGGCAAAAGGTAACCTGGCGGTGCTTGCACCGCCGGGCATCGCTATCGTGGGCACACGAAAACCCACTCGGGAAGGGCAGGGCAACACGGCGCGCTTTGCCAGGGAGCTGGCGGAGCGTGGCTTTTGCGTGGTCAGCGGCATGGCCTTGGGTGTCGATGGTCGCGCGCATCATGCGGCGCTGCAGGCGGGTGGTCAAAGCATTGGTGTGCTGGGCTGCGGTATCGATGTCGTCTATCCCGCGCGTCATGAGGAGCTTTATCGGCGCATGCTGGATCAGGATGGCTTGCTGATCAGCGAGCATGCGCCAAATTTGAAGGCCAATCCGGCGTTCTTTCCCCGACGCAATCGTATCGTCACCGGGCTGACCCTCGGCGTATTGGTCATCGAAGCGGCAGAAAAGAGCGGATCGCTGATCAGCGCACGCCTGGCCATGGAGCAGAACCGTGAAGTGTTCACGCTGCCGGGGTCGATTCACAATCCTCAGGCTCGAGGCTGCCTTGCCTTGCTACGCCAGGGAGCGACCCTGGTCACCTGCGTCGAGGATATTCTCGCCGAGCTGGGGCAGTGGGGCATGACGACGGTTGCGATGCCTGCCTCCATGCCTGCTGACTCCTCCAGGACGCTGCCAGCAAACGGCGATGCGTTGCTGGCGCTGCTCAGCGACTCCCCCACGCCGCTGGATACGCTGATCGAACTGTCCGGGCGCGACTTCCCTTATTGCCAGCAGCGTCTGCTGGAGCTGGAACTCGACGGCTGGGCGACCCAGGCGCCGGGAGGGTGGGTGCGTCTGCCCCGCTAGGCTTTGCCACGCGGCGGCTGCTGGGCGCTGGCGGTCATGCTAGAATTCGCGCTCTGTTTGCCGAGCCGGAGCACCTGTAATGATCGATCGCGACGCCCTGGAAATTGCCATCGCCATACTGCGGGAAGGCGGTGTCATTGCCTACCCCACCGAAGCGGTGTGGGGGCTTGGCTGCGATCCGGACAACCCCGCCGCGCTGCAGACGCTGATTGATCTCAAGCAACGTGATCCTTCCAAGGGGCTGATCCTGATTGCCGGTGATATCGACCAGCTCGACCCCTGGCTGTGCGAATTGAACGCGAGCGATCGTCAACGCCTGCGTGCCAGCTGGCCGGGGCATGTCACCTGGCTGGTGCCGCACAACGGCCGCTCCCAGCCGCTGCTGCGCGGTGAACATGCGAGCGTGGCGCTGCGGGTCAGCGACCATCCCATGGTTGCCGAGCTTTGTGCCGCTTTCGGTGGCCCGCTTGTTTCCACCTCCGCCAATCCTGCTCGCGAGCCGCCTGCGCTCGATAGCGCCACCGTTCGTGACTATTTCGGCCCCGCCGTTCATGTGGTCGAAGGCGCGCTGGGGGGCTATGCTCGGCCCAGTACCATTCGCGATTTGCGCAGCGGCGAAATAGTGCGCGATTGAATATCGAAAAGTACCAATTTCAAGGAGTTGTTCGTGGCCCACGCCAATCTCGAGGACGTCAAGCGCTATCTGCTGGATCTGCAGGACCGGCTTTGCCAGGCCCTGGCCGAGGAAGACGCCAGCGCAGACTTTCACGAAGACGCCTGGGAGCGCCCGGAGGGCGGCGGCGGCCGTTCGCGAGTGATCGAGAACGGAGCCATATTCGAGAAAGGCGGGGTCAATTTCTCCCACGTGTTTGGTGCCACGCTGCCCCCTTCGGCCACCGCGGCGCGTCCCGAATTGGCCGGACGCAGCTTTCACGCGGTTGGTGTTTCCTGGGTGCTGCATCCGCATAATCCCCATGTGCCCACCAGCCACGGCAACGTGCGTTTCTTCATCGCCGAGAAGGAAGGCGAGTCGCCGGTGTGGTGGTTCGGTGGCGGGTACGACTTGACACCTTTCTATCCGGTCGAAGAGGACGTGGTGCACTGGCATCAGACGGCTTTCGACGCCTGCGCTCCCTTCGGTGACGATGTCTATCCGCGCTACAAGCACTGGTGCGACGAGTATTTCTATCTCAAGCATCGGGATGAAACCCGGGGCGTCGGCGGCCTCTTCTTCGACGATCTCAACGAGTGGGGGTTCGAGCGCTGCTTCGCGTTCCAGCGCGCCGTGGGGGATAGCTTTCTCGACGCCTATCTGCCAATACTCAAGCGCCGGCGGGATGATGCTTATGGTGAGCGGGAGCGTGCATTTCAGCTCTATCGGCGTGGGCGCTACGTGGAGTTCAATCTGGTCTGGGACCGGGGCACTCTGTTCGGCCTGCAAAGCGGTGGACGCACCGAGTCGATTCTCATGTCCATGCCCCCGGTGGCGGAATGGCACTATGGCTGGACGCCGGCGCCGGGTAGTCAGGAAGAGGTGTTGTATCAAAAGTATCTGCAGCCCCAAGACTGGTTGGGCCAGAAGCCGCAAGGCGCTCACTGAGCCATAAAATATTCACGGAGGTGTTTTTTATGAGCGATCGCTACTGCGTATTTGGCCATCCCATCGGTCATTCCCTGTCACCCAGAATACACGCGGCCTTCGCCGAACAGGCCGGCGAAGCCCTGACCTATGAGGCGATCGAAGCGCCCTTGGAGGATTTCGCCGGCGCCTGGCACGCTTTTATCGCCTCGGGCGGGCGCGGCGCCAATGTGACCGTGCCTTTCAAGGAAGACGCCTATCGTTTGAGCGATGTGCTTAGCCCTCGAGCACGACTTGCTGGTGCGGTGAATACCCTGGTGCTGGGTCGAAACGGCGAGACCTACGGCGATACTACCGACGGCCTCGGCCTGGTACGCGACCTTCAGGCTCAGGCCGCCCCGCTGGAAAAGGCGCGTATTCTGGTGCTCGGTGCGGGGGGTGCGGTACGCGGCATTCTCGAGCCACTGCTGGCGGCGCAGCCTGCGACCCTGATGATCGCCAATCGCACCCCGGAGAAGGCGCATCGGCTGGCAAAGGCATTTGCTGAGCTGGGAGAGACCACCGGCGGCGGCTTCGATGAAATAGTGGGAACCTTCGATCTGGTCATCAACGGCACCAGCGCCAGCCTGGGCGGCGAGTGTCCGCCGCTACCAGAGGATGTGTTTGCCGATGACGCCCTGGCCTACGACATGATGTACGCGGAAGAGCCCACGGCGTTCCTGCGCTGGTCCGCTGAACGCGACGCCCGCACCGCGGACGGGCTGGGCATGCTCATCGAGCAGGCGGCGGAGTCCTTCTTTCTATGGCGCAATGTGCGACCCGAAACCGCTGCCCTGCGCAAGCAGCTTCGCCCGAGCTAGGCTCGGGCAACGACTAGCGGCGCTTGACGTAAAACCCCACAAAACACATCACAAGCCCCAGCACCGAGAGCAGCATGCCGCCGTTCACCAGTAGCGAGTGCCGCTCGATGAAGGGCACGAAAGGTTGCGGCTGCTCGCGGCAAGTCGCCGCAAGATGATCCCAGTGACCGCCGGAGAGCTGGCATTCGCGTATATCGCCAAGCTCCCAGAAATAGACGCCCATCAGTATGACCAGCGGCAGAATCAGCAGCAGCGCCCCCCATCGCGCCATCAGCCCGGGCTCTGACAGTTGGGAGTCTTGCCCGCTGCCTGGGCTTGCTGGTAGTAGCTCATGGCGTCGCTCATCTGGGCCTGCAGGAGATCGATGCGCTGGCCGTGGCTGGGGTGAGTCGACATCCATACCGGCGGCTGACCATTACTGCTGGCGGACATGTTCTGCCACAGATCGATGCTGGCCCTTGGGTCGAACCCGGCCCGGGCCATCAGATCCAGGCCCAGCACATCCGACTCGCTCTCCTGCTTGCGGGAGAAAGGCATCAGAATGCCGTACTGAGCGCCCATGCCGAGCAGCCCCATCAGCTGCTGACCACCGGCGCTATTGAGTCCTGCTGCCGCCTGAAAGACGGATAGACCGGTTTGAGTCGCTGCCTGCTGAGAGACGCGTTCATTGGCATGACTTGCCAGGACGTGAGCGATTTCGTGGCCGATGACCGCCGCCAATTGGTTCTGATTCTTTGCCACATTGAGCAGTCCGGTATTGACGCCGATATGACCACCAGGCAGCGCAAAGGCGTTGGCGGAGTCATCCTTGAACACCTTGACCTCCCATTGCCCCGCGGACTCGAGCTCTCCGGTGATCGCTTGCGCTACACACTGCACATAGCTATTGACCTGGCCCTGTACCACCGGCAGTTTTTGCTCGTATTGAGCGAAGCTTTGCTCGCCCATTTCGCTGAGCTGTTCATCGGAAAACAGCGTCAACTGGGAGCGTCCGGTGGGGGATTGGCTACAAGCCACGAGTGAGATGAGCAATGCTCCCAATGCGCTGCGGTTGATCCATTTCATGCGCTTTTCCTGATTTCTGAGTGTTGTCTATCTGGACCGGGGTGGTGTTGAGCTTCAAGATACCTGTATGTCTTTCAGCGTCAACCATTGTCGATAAGGAGCCTTGTATTCATGGATGCAGAACTGCACCAACGCCTGAGTCGGCTACTCGATCGGGTCGAGGCCTGGCTGCCACCCCAGCCGCCAGAGCTGGACTGGTCGCAAGACGTGGCCGCCCTGTGGCAGCGCCATCCGCTGGGCGGCCAACTGCTGCCGGTCGCGCTCCGGGACAGCGTAGGCCTGGATGATCTGATCGGTATCGAGCGTCAAAAACGCGCGCTGCTGACCAATACTCGTGCATTCCTGCAGGGCTTGCCAGCCAATCATGCGCTGCTTTGGGGCGCTCGGGGTAGCGGCAAGTCGTCCCTGGTGCGGGCATTGCTCAACGCTCTCGCTCCAGAGGGATTACGACTCATTCAGGTGGATCGTCATGATCTGGTGGGACTGCCGGTTCTGGTACAACAGCTGCGCGATAGGGCGCATCGCTTCATCGTCTATTGCGACGATCTCTCTTTCGAGGGCAGCGACGATGGCTACAAGGCCCTCAAGAGCGTACTCGATGGCACCCTGACCGGTCCGCCGAAAAATGTGTTGCTGTATGCGACTTCCAACCGCCGTCATCTGCTTCCGGAGTCGATGGAGGACAACGCCCAGACGCATCTGGTCGGCAATGAGCTTCATCATGGCGATGCGGTGGAGGAGCGAATCTCGCTCTCCGATCGTTTCGGCCTGTTGCTTTCCTTTCGCGCCTTCGATCAGGACACCTACCTGCAGGCGTGCCGACATTGGGTCGCTTATCTTGACCAGAATGTGCAGTGGAACGACGAGGCTCGAACGGAAGCATTGCGCTATGCCACCTTGCGTGGCGTTAGAAGCGGGCGCGCCGCCTGGCAGTTTGCCTGCCTGTGGGTGGGTGGACGGCGCATGGTTCAGGAATAAATCCTGACGATCAAGTGTGGGGCTTTCCCGAGGACAAGCCTTCTCGAGGGCGCTGTGAACCCATCCGTGGGCGCTACTTTTGCCATCCATGGCAAAAGACCCTCGCTTCGCCTTGTCTTCGGTGCCCCTCAGCGACGACTCTTGCGCGCTTCCTTGGTTCTCGCCAGCTCCCGCTTCTTGGCTTTTTCACGGTCGCTGGCGTTGGCATCGCTATCAAAGGGATTGTCCCCGGAGCGAAACTCGAAGCGCACTGGCGTGCCGCGAATCTTCAGCACCTTGCGGAAGGTGTTGATCAGATAGCGTTTGTAGGCTTCCGGCAGCGCGTGCGTCTGGTTGCCGTGCACGACGATGATCGGTGGGTTGCTGCCGCCCTGGTGGGCCATGCGCAGCTTGATGCGCCGACCGTGTACCAGGGGGGGCTGATGTTCGCTTACCGCGTCCTGCAGGAGGGTGGTCAGGCGATTGGTGGACCAGTGGCTATTGGCTGCCTTGAAGGCGCGCTCGATGGATGGGTAGAGATCACCCACGGCGGTGCCGTGCAGCGCCGAGATGAAGTGCAGATCCGCATAGTCGGCAAAGCCCAGGCGCCGCTTGATGTCGGCGCGCATCTTGTCCTTCTGCTCGCTTTCAAGGCCGTCCCACTTGTTGACCGCCAGCACCAGGGCGCGCCCGGAGGTCAGTACGTAATCGAGCAGATGCAGGTCCTGCTCCACGAGCCCGCTTCTGGCGTCGAGTACCACGATGGCGACATGGCACTCCTTGATCGCCTCCAGAGTCTTGATGATGGAGAACTTTTCGGCAATCAGGCTGACGTTCTTGCGCCGCCGGACCCCGGCGGTATCCACCAGCACGTAGGGGCGCCCGCGACGTTCGAAGGGGATCTCGATGGCGTCCCGAGTGGTGCCGGCCTCGTCGAACACCACCACTCGTTCCTCGCCCAGCAGTCGGTTGACCAGCGTCGACTTGCCCACGTTGGGCCGCCCGATCACGCCGATACGAATGCCCTTGTCCGTGGCGGGGGTCGCATAGCCTTCGCCACGTTCGGGAAAGGGTGCCAGCACTGCGTCGATCAGCGCCGTCACGTTGCGGCCATGGGCCGCGGCAATGGCATGCGGATCGCCCAGGCCTAGGGTCCAGAAATCCGCCATCGCCGAATGCTCTTCCAGCCCATCGGTCTTGTTGACCACCAGCCAGGTCTTCTTCTGGTTTACCCGCAGATGATTGGCGATGGCCTCATCGGCAACGTTCAGTCCGGCCCGGGCATCGACCATGAACAGCACGATGTCCGCTTCGTCGATGGCCACCAGGGACTGTTCCGCCATGGCCGCATCGATGCCTTCTTCATCGCCGCTGATGCCGCCGGTATCGATGACCGTATAAGTCTTGCCGCCCAGTTGACCGTTGCCGTACTTGCGATCCCGGGTCAGCCCCGGGAAATCCGCCACCAGGGCGTCCCGGGTGCGGGTCAGACGATTGAATAGGGTGGACTTGCCTACGTTTGGCCTGCCCACCAGGGCGATGACGGGGTTCATGGTATGGACGTTCAATCCTCGGTCGATTCGGTGTCGAAGGCGCTCAGCTCACCGTCGTTGGTCAGCGCGAAGAGCCGGCCATCGTCGGTGAGCAGCGGCAGGCTGATGCCATCGCCGCCCAGGTCACGCCGGCCGACGAATCTGCCGCTATCGATTGCGAGCAGATGCACGTAGCCTTCGTAGTCGCCTAGCGCAATATTTCCGTCGACAAAGGCCGGCGAGGTCAACCAGCGTCCTTCAAGGGCATCGGATTGCCACAGCAGGCGGCCCGAAAGTGCGTCCAGTGCCAGCACGTGGCTTGCATCGTTCACGGTGATCAGCGTATCACCGACCAGCAATGGCGTGAGATAGCTCGACTCTTCCCGGGACCATAGAATTTCGCCACTGGTGGCTTCCAGGGCCAGCAGGCGACCGTTGTAGCTGGTGACGTAGAGGCGCCCATCCCGAGTCAGCAGGGGTTGGCCGTCCAGGTCCACCAGGCGGCCGACTTCGCTGCGGCCCTGGGGAACGGCGACCCGCAGATCCCACAGCGGTTGACCACTGCGGTTGTCGAGAGTCACCAGGCGGCCGTTGGCGAAACCGGCGAAGGTGACCTGCTCGATCACTCGAGGTGTGCCGGTACCGCGCAGGGTCAGCGCCGGCTGATTGGCGGTATAGACCCAGCGCTCGTCACCGGTTTCGCGATCAAGCGCCGTGATGGCCCCATCGACGCTCTGAATGACCAGCAGGCGGCGATTGGCCTGAGGCGGGGCGAGCACTTCGCTGGATACCCGAGAGCGCCAACGTTCCGCACCATCCGTTTGATCCAGCGCGAGTACCTCGCCGTTACGCGTGCCTAGATACACGTGGCCGGCCACGGCGGTCAGGCCGCTTGAAATCGGTGCGTTCAGCTCTTTCTGCCACAGCCTTTCACCGCTGGCAGCATCGATGGCACGCACCAGCCCGGATTGATCCGCGGCAAACACGCGGCCATCGTCCAGCGCTGGTGTGATCGGATACCCTGCGATACCCAAGCCATTCCCAATGTCTTGATCCCATAGGCTGTTCAGTTCGACCCGGGTGTCAAAGGACTCGAGGTCCTTGGGTGGGTATTTCGGCTCGACCTTGCCGGCGCAGCCAGCCAGCAGCGTGACCAGCACGGTAGGTACGAGCAAGTGAGTAAGTTTCATAGCGTAATGTCCTTCGCCCCCAGATCGTCGAGTTTGAGCTGTACACCATAGACGGGCTGGCCGGCTTCTTGGGATAGTTGCAGCGCCTGCTGATAGGCCTCCCGGGCCTGGTCATCGCGACCCAGGGCAATGAGGATGTCACCCCGGGTATCGGCACGTTGCGCATTCAGGGAGTCGGGTATGCCATCTTCAAGAGTGGCAAGTGCCTTCTCGGCTTCGTCTTGCGCCAGTTGAAGCCGTGCCAGGCGTAGCCGCGCCAATCCCTTGAGATAATCACGATCGGTAGAGGCGATCAGCGCTTCGAGGGTGGTGCTACCCGATTCGTAGTCATCCTTCGAGACGGCGATGCTTGCCCGTAGCAGTGCGGCGAGATCCGCATAAATCGTGCCGTCATGATTGTCGATGATCTCGCCAACCAGTTTCTGGGCTCGGCTCTGGGCGTCATTGGACAACTCCTCCTGGCTCGCAAGAGACAGCAGTTCCTGATAACGCAGCGATGCTGCCTCGGCCTGATTCGCCTGGTAGTTCTGCCAGGCATTCCAGCCCAGCACGCCGGCGATGGCGATCACTACGCCCGCGATCAGCGACGTGCCATTTTCCTTCCACCAGCGCTTGAGGGCATCAAGCTGCTCTTCTTCGGTTTGTAGCTCCGCCACGGGCGGTCTCCTTTACGTTCAAAGCCTTGGTGAGTGTGGATCACTCGTTCAGCGCAACAGCTCTTTCAAGCGTTCGATCATGGCGTCCCGGGACAAGGTTTCCTGATCGCGCTCGTCGCGCAGGAACTTGAGACCCAAGGTGCCTTGATCGAGTTCGTTGTCCCCCAGGATCAGGGCCAGTCGCGCGCCGCTCTTGTCTGCCTTCTTGATCTGGCTCTTGAAGCTGCCGCCGCCACAGTGCACCTGCAGTGTCAGGTGGGGCAGGGCATCGCGAAGCGTCTCCCCAAGCAGCAGTGCCTCGCGCTCGGCGCGATCACCCATGGCCAGCAGATAGGCATCCGGCCCACGTTGACTTTCCGCGGGAATGAGATCCAGGGTTTCGAGCAGCAGAATCAGGCGCTCGATGCCCATGGCAAACCCGACTGCCGGGGTCGGCTTTCCACCGAGCTGTTCGACCAGGCCATCGTAGCGACCGCCGGCGCACACGGTGCCTTGGCTGCCAAGGGCCGTGGTGGTCCACTCGAACACGGTGCGTGAATAGTAGTCGAGCCCGCGCACCAGGCGAGGGTTGATGACATAGGCAATGCCCGCTGCATCGAGCAGATCCGTCAGGGCTGCAAAGTGTGCCCGAGACTCATCGTCAAGATACTCGAGCAGCTGCGGCGCCTGGGCAAGCATCTGTGCCATGGCAGGGTTCTTGGAGTCGAGGATGCGCAGGGGGTTGCTCGACAGGCGGCGGCGGGAATCCTCGTCGAGAAGCTCGTAATGCGACTCGAAATAGGCGGTCAGTGTCTCGCGATAGACGCGACGGGCCGCCAGGGAGCCAAGGGAGTTGAGCTCCAGGGTCACATGATCGAAAAGCCCGAGTGCTTTCCACAGCCGCGCCGAGAGCAGAATGATTTCGGCGTCGATATCCGGCCCTTCAATGCCGAAGGTCTCGACACCGACCTGATGAAACTGGCGATAGCGTCCTTTCTGAGGACGTTCGTGACGAAACATCGGGCCTTGATACCACAGGCGCTGGGTCTGATTGTGCAGCAGGCCGTTTTCCATGGCGGCCCGCACGCAGCTGGCGGTGCCCTCCGGACGCAGCGTCAGGCTATCGCCGTTACGATCGTCGAAGGTGTACATCTCCTTCTCGACGATATCGGTGACCTCGCCGATGGAGCGTGCGAACAGGGCGGTCTGCTCCAGAATGGGCGTGCGAATCTCGAGATAGCCATAGCGGCGCATCAACGACCGGACCTGCGCCTCGAAATACTGCCAAAGAGGTGATTGCTCCGGCAACAGGTCGTTCATGCCCCGAATGGCCTGGATATTTTTCAAGAAAGTGCTCCTGACATACCGATCGACGGGCTATCTTACCCGCTACAGCGTCGCGCCGAAACGGTGCGTCAGCCTTGACGCGCAATCACATCCTCCTGGGCGAGCTCTTTTTCGCGCACCTTGTCGCGAATCAGGCGCTCGAGATCGTCGACCAGATGATCGTTGCGCAGCTTGGAGGCGGGCTTGCCGTCGATGTAGACCAGGTTGGCCGGATCGCCACCGGTCAGGCCGATGTCGGTTTCCTTGGCTTCGCCGGGGCCGTTGACCACACAGCCGATGACCGAGACGTTCAGCGGTGTCATCACGTCCTCGAGGCGCGCCTCAAGCTCGTTCATGGTGCCGATGACGTCGAAGTTCTGCCGCGAGCAGCTGGGGCAGGCGATGAAATTGATGCCCTTGGCGCGCAGCTTGAGGCTCTTGAGCATGTCAAAGCCGACCTTGATCTCCTCGACCGGGTCCGCGGCCAGCGATACGCGGATGGTATCGCCGATGCCGTCCATCAGCAGCATACCCAGGCCGATCGAGGACTTGACGGTGCCCGAGCGCAGCCCGCCGGCTTCGGTGATACCCAGGTGCAGTGGCTGTTCGATACGCGTGGCGAGCTCGCGATAGGCGGCCACCGCCATGAACACATCGGAGGCCTTGACGCTGACCTTGAAGTCCGGGAAATCGAGGCGCTCGAGATGATCGATATGGCGTAGAGCGGATTCGACGAGGGCTGCCGGTGTCGGCTCGCCATATTTCTTCTGCAGGTCTTTTTCCAGGGAGCCCGCATTCACACCGATGCGAATCGGGATGCCGTTGTCTCGCGCCGCGCTGACGACGGCGTGCACCCGATCTTCGCGGCCGATGTTGCCAGGATTGATGCGCAGGCAATCCACCCCCAGCTCGGCGACCCGCAGGGCGATCTTGTAGTCGAAATGGATATCCGCCACCAGGGGCACATTGACCCGCTGCTTGATACGACCGAAGGTTTCAGCCGCGTCCATGGTGGGTACCGAGACGCGTACGATATCGGCCCCTGCGGCTTCAAGCCGTTCGATCTGGGCCACGGTGGCATCCACATCGAGGGTGTCGGTATTGGTCATGCTTTGTACGGAGATAGGGGCATCACCCCCTACCGCCACGGAGCCAACGTGAATCTGGCGCGACTTGCGACGCTTGATCGGAGATTGAGCGTGCATAGGACTGGTTCATTCTCCCAAAGTGAAACGGGCGACATTGGTACCGGCGGCCCGGGTGCCGAGATCTATCTCTTCGCCACGATACCGCAATTCGACGTCATCGGCATTGCCTATGGTGAGACGGAAGGGAGGTTCGCCTTCCGCGGTGGCCTCGGTACCCGCCGATTGCAGGCCGACCAGGATACGCTCCCCACTGGCGTCGAAGACCTCGGTCCAGGATTCCTCGTTGAAAACGAATGACAGTCGCCGGCTATCCGGTGAACTCGTGGCCGCCGCTGTCTCGGCATTTTCCTCGACATCATTGGCGCTGGTGACCGCTTCGTCGGACTGTTCATTCACGGCACCATTGCCAGCATCGGACATATCCGGCGCGGTGGCGGGTTCGATCATGCTGGCGGTGTCATCGCTTGTGGCGTCGTCATCGACCAATCCCAATTCCTCGTCTTCCGCCGGCAGCGGGGGCAGATCGGTATCGTTTTCGCTGGAGGTTGCGGTGTTGTCATTGACTGCGCCATCCGTGTCGCTCCCCGAGCTTTCGTCTGAGGCTTCCATTTCAGTGGCTTCCCCAAGCCCCATCCCATCGACGATGTCGTTGCCATTGCGGCTTTGCCACCACAACAGCGTCAAGGCGATCAGGCCCAGGATCACCAGTACCGTCACTAGCTTGAAGACCCAGGGTCCGACCCGGGAAGGGGGCTTGACGCTGTGTACCGGCGTGACCTTGCGTTCGTGATCGCTGTGGCCGTGCTGACTATTGTAGATGTCCACGACTTCGCGTTCATCGATCCCCATCAGGCGGGCATAGGCCCGCAGGTAACCGCGGCGATAGGCGGTGATGGGCACTTCATCGTAGCGGTCCGCCTCCAGCCCGGCGACTACCGCTGGGCGCAGATTGAGCTGTATGGCCACTTCCTCGAGGCTGAGCCCTTGACGCTCACGCTCGCTTTTCAAAAGCTTGCCGGCGGACCCGGAATGCGCTGGCTCGAAACTGGTCTGCTGTCGTTCTTGTATATCGCTCATGGATGAGCCTTCCTCTTCGATTCGGGGGATCAAGGTACGTCTCGGGTATCGAGCTGGCGCGAATAGAAAGCAGCGGAGTCGCTGTCGCCTCGGACTCTGGCGAGCTGTTCTGCCAGCTTCAGGCTCTCCGGCGTGGTGCCGGCCAGACGAATGAAGGATTGCAGCTGCTCCCAGGCTCGCTGGTCATTGCCTTGGACGTGGTCGATGCGCGCAAGCACCAGGTAGCTGCGGGAACTGCGAGGATCCACTGCCTGGGCGCGCTTCAAGCTATTGCGTGCGGCAGCCGCGTCGCCAAGCTCCCACTGGCATAGACCCAGATTGGTGAGCAGCTGAGCGCGATTGGTGTACTTGATGTCCTGAGATGCGCGTTCGAGCTGGGTGCAGGATTCCTCGATGCGCCCCCGGGAATACAGGAAAGCCGCATAGTTGTTGCGACCTTGGGTGAATCCCGGTTCGATGGTCAGTGCGCGACGAAAAAAACGATCCGCCATGGTGCTTTCACCCTGGCGTTGGTAGAGCAGTGCCTGGACCTGCAGTGCTCGAGGAGAATCGGAGTCGATCTCGAGGGCCCGGTCGAGTTTGGCCTGGGCGCGAGGCAGATTGCCCTGCTCCATGTACTCGATGGCCATGGTGGTGTTGAGTTCTAGGGCCTGCTTGTCATCCGTTGCCGTGTTGTTCAGGCCAGGCCCGGTCTCGACGGCGCAGCCCGATAACCATGCGAGGGCGAGTAGTGCAGCGCATGGCCTGACGAGCATCGGGAGATAGCGAAATAGGCTCATTGGACCCTTCTATGAGCAGACTCTGACAAGGCTGCATCAAGCGCCAAAAAATGACTGGGTTAGGGAATCACTGCATAAATGCCTACGCGAACGAATCGCTGCGTTGCGCGGTGCTCGAAAACTCGCCTAACCTCATGTTATGTCTCGTTTTCTGTGCTCCGTGCGCCTTGCGCTTCATTTCGCTCGGCGATTTATTCAGTAACTCCCTAGTTAACGTTAGTATTAGATAAAACGTACTCATCAAAGCGTTGTAAGCGCTCGAAGTCAAGGTTGCCTTATCATGGCTAATCGGCGTCGATCTGTATCGATTGAATATAGCGCTCATGACGCCGTGTTTTATCCTTGACTCGCCCGACCAATTGACCACAGGCCGCGTCGATGTCATCGCCCCGAGTCATGCGGATCGGCGCCGTATAGCCCAGTTCATACAGCCACTGCTGAAAGCGCATGGCCTGATTGCGGGAAGGCGTCTCGTAGCCGGAGTGTGGAAAAGGGTTGAAGGGAATCAGGTTGATCTTGCAGGGTAGCTCCTGGAGTAGCGCCGCAAGCTGCTCGGCATGCTCCTGTTGATCGTTGACATCCTTGATCAGGGTGTACTCGATGGTCACCACGCGCCGTTCGGCGCCTTTTGCCAGGTACCGCTGGCAGGCATCCAGCAGGGCGCGGATATTGTACTTGCGATTGAGCGGGACCAGCTCGTTACGCAATTCGTCGTTGGCCGCGTGCAAGGAAATGGCCAGGCTCACGTCCAGTTCGTCCCCGAGCTTGTCGATCATGGGTACGACGCCGGAGGTCGACAGGGTGACCCGACGCTTGGAGAGCCCATAGGCAGTGTCGTCGAGCATCAGCTTCATTGCCGGCACGACGTTGTCGTAATTGAGCAGGGGCTCGCCCATGCCCATCATCACCACGTTGGTCACCGGGCGACTGATACCGTCCTTGCGTGGCCCGGCGCTACGAGAGGCTACCCACACCTGGCCGATGATCTCCGCCGCAGTCAGATTGCGCTGAAACCCCTGCTTGCCGGTGGAGCAGAAGCTGCAGTCCAGAGTGCAGCCAACCTGGGAAGAGACGCACAGGGTGCGCCGGTTGCCGTTTTCCGAAGGGATCAGCACCGTTTCCACATAGCTGCCTCCTTCGACCTCCAGCACCCATTTACGCGTGCCGTCCTTTGAAGCGCCTTCGTAGACCACGCTTGGCCCTTGTATTTCCGCCACCTCAGCCAAGCGCGTGCGCAGTGACTTGGACAGGTTGGTCATGGCGTCGAAGTTGTCGCAGCCCTCATGATGAATCCATTTCATCATTTGCGTTGCGCGAAACTTCTTCTCTCCGATGGACACGAAGAAAGCTTCCATCTGCTGCCGGGAAAGGCCGAGCAGATTGGTACGGGTAGCGGTCGGAGAGGCGGAGGCGAGTGCGGTCATGGGATATCGATACGTCGTGGAAAACGTCTTGAAGCGGAGAGCGGGGGCAGTGTGCCCCCGCGGCGTCGGATCAACCGCGCGGGCAGATCTCGTCATTGCCGAAGAAGTAGGTCACTTCACGCTCGGCGGACTCTGGAGAGTCGGAGCCATGGGCGGCATTGGCATCGATGGATTCGGCGAAATCGGCGCGAATGGTGCCCGGTGCGGCTTCCTTGGGATTGGTGGCTCCCATCAGATCGCGGTTCTTGGCAATGGCGTCGTCGCCTTCGAGTACCTGGATCATTACCGGGCCGGAGGTCATGAAGCTCACCAGATCGTTGAAGAATCCGCGCTCCTTGTGCTCGGCATAGAAACCTTCTGCCTGGGCCTTGGAAAGATGCTGCATCTTGGCAGCAACGATCTTGAGACCGGCCTTCTCGAAACGGCTGTAAATCTCGCCAATCACATTCTTCGCGACGGCATCGGGCTTGATGATGGATAGAGTACGTTGAACAGCCATTTCGGATAACTCCATAAAGTGAACGAGGTGTGTGAGACGCAAGCGCGGCGCGAAGGACATGATTCGATGATCGAAGGTAGATTTGCCAACGAAAAAAATCGCGCCATTATAGCGATTCGGTGCGAATAGCGCATCAAGGCATCAAGGCCTGCAGCTGTATTGCCGAGTGCAGGCATTTTGTAGACATCCTCTTACACGGTAAAACTCTCGCCACAACCACATTGATCCTTGACGTTGGGGTTGTTGAAGCGAAAGAAGCGATTGAGCCCTTCCGAGACGTAGTCGACTTCACTACCGTCAAGCATCGTCAATGCTTCCGGTGCAACGAATACCTTGGCCCCGTGTTCTTCAAAAGTGACATCGTTGCTCGCCTCCTGGTCGGCGAAGTCGAGAACGTAGCTGTAGCCGGAGCAGCCGCTGGGCTTCACGGTCACTCGTAGGCCAAGGCCGTGGCCACGTTCATCCAGAACCATGCGGATCTGTTGGGCGGCGGCGGGTGTAATCGAAAACTGTGCCATAAAACCTCCTTAATGGTGGGGCAGTGCGCTGAGCGCATGCCGCAGCTCTACCAGCGCGGCATCGATATCGGCGTCGGTGGTGAAACGCCCGAAGCTGAAGCGCAGCGAGGTCAGTGCTCGCGTTCGCGGTACACCGATGCCTGTCAATACATAGGACGGCGCGACGCTTGCAGAGTTGCAGGCCGAGCCGGTGGAAACGGCAATGCCTCTTAACGCCATCAACAGCGACTCCCCATCGATACCCTCGAACGCGAGGTTGACGATGTTGGGTACCGAGACATCGACCTGGGTGTTGCGATGGACGTTGTCCAGGTCTTCAAGACCGTTGAGAAAGCGGGCGGCAAGACCGGCGATACGCGCCTGATCCGCTTCTCCCTCGCTCTTGGCCAGGGCAAAGGCTTCGCCCATGCCGGCAATCTGATGGGTCGGCAGGGTGCCGGAGCGCATGCCCCGTTCGTGGCCGCCCCCATGGATCAACGCTTCGACGCGGATATCCGGGCTGCGCCGCACATAGAGCGCACCGACGCCTTTTGGGCCATAGGCCTTGTGACCCGACAATGACATCAGATCGATGCCCTGGCGTTCTACATCAAGCTCGATACGCCCTGCCGCCTGGGCCGCATCCACGTGAAAGGCGGCGCCATGAGCATGCACGACTTCGGCAAGCGCCGCCAGGTCATTGATGGAGCCGAGTTCGTTGTTGACCGCCATCAGCGAGACCAGCACGGTATCGTTTCGCATCGCTTGGGCAAGTTTGGCAGGCGAGATGCGCCCATCCGGTTCCGGAGTCAGCCAGGTGACGTCGAACCCTTCCGCTTCCAGGGCGCTTGCAGTATCGACCACGGCCTTGTGCTCGATACTTGAGGTGACAAGATGCCGCCCGCGGCCACGATTGGCACGCATGAACCCGGTCAGCGCCAGATTATCCGCCTCGGTGGCACCGGAGGTCCAGACGATCTCACGAGGGTCGGCACCGATCAGGTCCGCCACCTGACGACGAGCACCCTCCACAGTCTGCTCTGCCTGCCAGCCCAGCATATGGCTACGAGAGGCCGGGTTGGCGAAAATGCCGTCCAGGGTCAAATGACGCGCCATGATGTCCGCGACCCGAGGATCGACCGGCGTTGTGGCGGCATAATCAAGATAGATGGAGGCAGTGGTGGCCATGAGCGTATTCGTCGTCCTGGAACGGTTAGAGTGTGTCGATGACGATCGTGTCACTCGTGAGTCGTTGCCGCTGTCGGGCGGCAATGCTGCGTACGTCATGACGATTGATCAGATCCGCCAGAGACACGCCATCGAGAAAACCATGAATCTCGTCGGAGAGTTCGCACCATAGATGATGGGTCAGGCAGGTATGGCCTGCCTGGCAATCCGCCATTCCCTGACAGCGGGTCGCATCCACGGACTCATCGACGGCATCGATGACACGGGCGACGGAGACTTGCGCCGGTGCCATGGCCAAGCGATAACCGCCGCCAGGGCCGCGCACGCTGGACACCAGCATGGCGCGCCGCAGTCGAGCAAAGAGCTGCTCGAGATAGGACAGCGAAATATCCTGCCGCCGGGAAATATCCGCCAGGCTAACCGGGCGTTGACCGGCGTGCAGAGCCAGATCGAGCATGGCGGTGACGGCGTAGCGTCCTTTCGTGGTCAAGCGCATAGGGTGTCAGACGCGAAATCAATCAAATGAGTGACGATGAATAGCCGAAATGACTGACCAAGTCAGCGATATCTGTGCCGCTCGGCCCTGAATGGCCCTCATTATGAGAAAACCAAGTAGAATGGTCAACAATTGCCGCTGTGCTGCTCAGCGGCCACTTTCCCCTTGACGTGAGGTGGCCGATGCTGACCTGGGTGTCGTAGAAGGTTTCTGCGAGTCGGAAGCGTCATTCTCATCGGCAGTCCCCGTTCGTGGCTTCGATGGGGTTTTCTGGATAGGCGGGCAGGCGCTGTCGACCTCATCGAGAACGCCGGCAAAATCTTCGTCGCGCAGCTCCGGAAGCTGCCCCGAACGATAGCTTGCATCAAGCTTGCGCAAGGTGGCGCACATGACCTCGATGCGCTGATCCACCGCGTGCATGTGATCGAGCATGGCCTGCATGGAGTGGG
This sequence comes from uncultured Halomonas sp., assembly GCF_947493865.1. GTDB lineage: Bacteria > Pseudomonadota > Gammaproteobacteria > Pseudomonadales > Halomonadaceae > Modicisalibacter. Next base: position 217,946 of record NZ_CANLTC010000004.1, on the reverse strand, counting down.
CCACGGGGTCGGGCATGTCCTGGCTCACGCCGTAGGCGTCGAAGCCGAACTTCTGGCGCATCGCTTCCCGGCGCTCCGGATCGAAGGCAGGCTCTTCCTCCACGTCCGGCTCTGCCCGCTTGACGATCTTGCCCGGTATGCCGACCACCGTGGCGCCGGCAGGCACCGCCTTGGTGACTACCGCGTTGGAACCGATCTTGGCACCCGCGCCGACGGTGAACGGGCCGAGGATCTTGGCGCCGGCGCCCACGATCACGCCATCTTCAAGCGTGGGGTGACGCTTGCCCTTGTTCCAACTGGTGCCGCCCAGGGTGACCCCTTGATAAAGAGTGACATCGTCGCCGACCTCGGCGGTTTCGCCGATGACCACGCCCAGGCCATGATCGATAAAGAAGCGCCGGCCGATGGTCGCCCCGGGGTGAATCTCGATGCCGGTCAACCAGCGAAACAGCGTCGAGAGTGTCCGCGCCAGCCATTTCAGGTTTTTATTCCACAACCAATGGCTCAAGCGATGGGCGAGCAGCGCATGCAGCCCCGGGTAGTTGGTCAGCACTTCGAACACATTGCGGGCTGCCGGGTCCCGCGCGAACACGCTGCTGATGTCTTCTCGCAGACGGCTGAACATGAAGCAATCCTTGTGTGGGGCTAGCCGGCATTCGGCTGCCGCAACATTTTGACCTTTCATTATTGGGGCGGCGTAGCGGTCGTGCAAGCGAAGGCCGGTGCCGATATGGCCTCGGGTTAGCCGGAGCGATTGGCCTTTTTTTCCATCGCGGTCAGGATGCCGCGCAGTATGCTGATTTCCATTTGGTCCGGTCGGGCGCGCAGGTACAGGCGGCGCAATCGGGCCATCAGCTGGCGGGGCTTGGCCGGATCGTGAAACTCGATGGCGATCAAGGCGCGTTCCAGATGTTCGAAGAAGCGCTCCAGATCTGCGTGATCAGCCAAGGGGCTGTCCCATTCGAGCCCGAAAGGAGCAGGCGCCTTGTCGATTCCCAAGGCTTTATTGGGCTCCGATGAAATGTCTTGCAACCAGGCTTGGCGGCACTCATAGGCCAGTACCTGCACCGCCGCCGCCAGGTTCAGTGAGCTGAAGTCGGGGTTGGCCGGGATGTTCACGTGACGATGACAGCGCTGCAATTCTTCGTTGGTCAGGCCGCTGTCTTCGCGACCGAAGACCAGTGCCACCCGAGCTTCCTGAGAGGCCAGTTCGCTTGCCAGGGTATCGCTCAACTGGCGCGGCGTGAGCATCGGCCAGGGCAGGGTGCGCGAACGCGCACTGGCGCCCACCACCAGAGTGGCGTCCGCCACCGCGTCGTCGAGGGAGGCGTGAATGGGCGCGGCGGCAACCAGCGCATCCGCACCCGAAGCACGGGAAATGGCCTCGCTGGTGCGTACTTCGCAGCGGGGGGTGACCAATGCCAGATCCGTGAGCCCCATGTTCTTCATCGCCCGGGCCACGCCGCCGATATTGCCGGGATGGCTGGTGCCGATGAGGACGATGCGCAGTTGGGCAAGAGAGAAAGGGTGGTCGAGCATTTCAGGGGCCATTGGGAAGTCGGAGCGAATTCGCGAAGTCTACCACGACGGCGCTGGGTGACGATGCCGACGGATTCTCGTGGCTCAAAATACGACTTTTTGCTAGGATGCAGGCGTTCTTTAACAGTCATCGACTCCTCAAGGCCCGATCATGCATCCGATGGTCCAATTTGCGCTGCGTGCTGCACGCAGTGCCGCCGAACAATTCCTCCGTGTTCATGAGCGAATAGAAAGCGCCCATGAAGATTACAATATTCAAGGCCTGCTCGAAGATACCGGGCGCAATGCCGAAACATTGATCGTCCGTCAGCTTGCCCGCGGCTACCCGCAACATGGGGTCGTGGGTCGCTTCACGCCTCATCGTGACGGCGAGGGCGAAGGCCGCGACATCCTGTGGAAGATCGAGCCTTTCCACGGTTACTCGAATCTCGGTGTGGCCGGCAAGGGCTTCGCCCTGTCCCTGGTGTGTCTGGTCAAGGGGCGGCCTGAGCATGCAATCGTCATCTGTCCTTTCAGCGACGACGAATATCTGGCCAGTCGAGGCCGTGGCGCTCAACACAACGGCAAGCGTATTCGCGTAAGCAAGGCAAATCAGGTGAGCAATATCCGCGTTGCCATGGGCCTGCCGGAGAGCGAGCTGCGCCCGCGTCATTTACCCACCTACTTGCACCTGGTACAGCGCCTTGGCCCGCAGATCGATACGCTGACTGCCACGGGCTGTCCGCTGCTGGACATCGCCGAGATGGCCGCCGGCCGTGTCGATGCGGTTCTCGTGCTCGGACTCGAAGAGCAGGATAGCCAGGTGGGAACACTGCTGCTCAAGGAGGCTGGCGCCTTGATGGGCGGCCCGGACGGCGCTCCCAGCGTGAGCGTCGAAGGCAACCTGATGGCCGCCGGGCCGCGACTCTACAAGGCGATGGTGCAGCTGCTGAAAGCCTCGGCCTGAGAAACATCTGAGCCAGAAGGCTTGTAACGCAACCCCCCGTTCGGTCGTGAGTGGGGGCTTATGCATTTGACGCATGCAATCCTAGAAGTCATGACGACGCAACCAGTCGTCGATCATGGCGTGCAGGTGCGAGCCCGAGAAGCTGGGGAAATGCCCGCCGTGCACGGTGCGCGCCGGCAGTTCTCGTAGTCGCCGCATGCTGGCGGCATAGTCGCTCAAGTTGCTGTGCCAGGTATCTTCGATCAAGGGTCCATCATAAATCAGGTCCCCTGAGATAAGAGTGGCGGTGGCCGCTTCCCACAGGGCGATGCCGCCGGGAGAGTGGCCGGGGGTATGAATGACCTCGAAACGCCGGTCACCCAGATCGAGAACGTCGCCATCCTCGAGCAGTTCGATACGGCGCGGCGGCGCGATCTTGTAGTGATGATATTCGAAAGGGGTCGGCGGCAGCGCTTCGAACATTTCGTCGCTTAGAAAGTCTTCCGCCAGCGTGCGCTTGCGATCCGGTGAGGCGAGTATGTCCGCCTCATCGGCATGCACATGGCAATGATCGAACTCGCTGACGGCGCCAATATGATCGAAATGGGTATGACTGGCCACGGCGAGAAGATCACGTTCACTAAGCAGTGGCACGTGTTTGCGCAAGGGGACTGCCCCCAGCCCGAAATCGACCAGCAAGTCCCGTTCGCGACCCCGCACGTGCCAGAGGTTGCAGCGAAAGAAAGGGCGAATCCAGGGCTCGTCGATCAGCGTGATGCCGTTGGCCAAGGCCTGGGTGCGATACCATTTATCGTCGGCGATTCGGATCATCGTTAAACCTCCCCTCTTTCGTAGGGGCGTAAATCCTCCAGATAGTTCTGGGCCCGCTGGCTGATATCGATAGCGGAAAAATCCAGCTCAACGATCAGAGCGCCGGACGTTTCGCCAAGCTGGCCGAGTACCTCGCCGTCTGGCCCGGCAATCACACTATTACCGCAATAGTGCAGCGCCTCTTCTTGTCCCGCACGATTCGCGCAGGCAACGAAACATTGGTTGTCCATGGCTCTGGCGCGAATCTGCAGCCGCTGGCGAGAGGCGTTCGGATGCATGTTGGCCGTGGGGGAAAGGATTAACTGCGCCCCTTGTTGCGCAAGCGCTCTCGATACTTCCGGGAACTCATTGTCGTAGCAGATCATGAGGCCTATGCGCCCAATCCGAGTATCGAGGACGCAATATGTGTCCCCTGGGCGAAAATAGTCATGCTCGCGATCCCATAGCTGGCGTTTGCGATAGGTGCCAAGTTGGGCGCCTTTGTCGTCGAGCAGTACCGCCGTGTTGTACAGGATGCCTTGGGAGTCGCGTTCCGCCATGCCGAAAGCAATGTGTAGGCCATGGTGCCGGGCAATATTGGCAACCGCCTGGCACAACGCCCCATCGATGGGTTCTGCCAGGGACGAGAGCCGGTCGAAAATGTTGTAACCGGTCAGGGCCAGTTCCGGCAGCACCAATAGCTCGACCTTGCTGGCGGTAGCTTGCTGGCACAGCGTCTCGAGCGTCGCCAGATTGGCCTTTACATCGAAACGTACCGGTGCCGTCTGGGCGAGCATCATTTTCATCGCGTGGCCTCCAGGGAGCCGCCTTGGCCCTTGCGCACGAAAATCCTTACCCCGATCCAGTAAAGCGCGCCGGTGATCAGGAACACTGGCAAGGAGGCGCCGAAGGGGAGGGGCGCCACCAGCGACCAGTAGGCGGCAAGCGCGGCACCGATGAGATAGGCTCCGATGGCGAACGGCGCCGTGGGAAGGCCGACCTGCGCTCTTGCTTCGAGCAACGCAGCGTTATAACCCTGGCGGCTGACGAGGTAGTAGTCGACGATCATCACCGAGAAGGCAGGGATGAATAGCGCACCGATCAGCAGCAGGAAATTCTGGAATTGATCGAGGATGCCGGGAATCAGCGCACCGAAAACCGTCACGATACCGATCACCAGCGCCGGCTTCCAGAAACGCATGCCGGGCTTCACGTTCATGCAGGAAAGCGTCGCGCTGTAGACTGCCATCACGTTGGTGGTCATCACGGAGAGAAATATGACCAGCGCCGCCGGCAGCCCAAAGCCGAAGCCGCTCAGCAGCTTGGTGGGGTCGTAGGTCTGCTCCATGTCGTTGAGCACGGAGATGCCGGATACCGCCGCCCCGAGGCCCATGGCGATCAACGCCGCCAGCACATAACCGATATAGGTGCCCCAGATCGCGACGCTGCCATTCTTGCAGTTGCGGTTGTAGTCCGCAGAAGAAGAGATCCAGGAGAAGGCGGTGGCGATCACGATATCGAAGGCGATTCCCAGGGTGATGCCATTGCGGGCTTCCGGGGTCATGGTGAGCAGGCTGCCGATATCGTAATGGCGATTGAGTTGATAAAGCACTGCCGCGGCGAGCAGCACCATGAAACTGGCGGCCCATCGCTCAACGCGCTCGATGCCCAGATGGCCGCGTAGTACGATCAGTACCACCACTGCCTCGCAGATCACCGTCATCAATGCCAAGTTGCTGTAGCCGGTGGTGCTTTCGATTGCATAGTTGAGGCTCATGCCCGCCAGCAGCGCCTGAATCCAGCTCCAGGCGATCAATACGCTCATGTTGACGAATGAAATCAAACGGCTACCCAGCGGCCCGTAGGCGCGCCGGGTGAGCACCATCGAGGGAAGCCCGGTGTGCTGGCCCATCAGGCCCACCAGCAGCAAGGGCACGGCGCCGATGAGCGAGCCGATCAATACGGTCGTCATGGCGGTGGTGAATGGCAGGTCCGGCACCAGCAGCATGCCGGTGAGAATGGTGGTGACCACCACATTGGCGCCCAGCCACAGGGCCAGGGTGCCGAAGAAGCTCAGGCTGCGTGTCTGATGTTCGCCCAGGGTGTCCTGGCCTAGAAATTTGTCGAAAGAAATCATGGTGCTTGGCTCCGCAATGATATTGTTGTTTGGCGCTTGCTGAGTTTTGGTCGTCGCCCGTGGCAATCCTGAACTTGCCCTTGGGATTTCAGGAATGGTCAGCGGCGTTTCACACCGGGCAGCACACACAGCATTTCATAGAGCAGGGTCGCGCCCATCAGCGCGGTGTTGCCGCTCTGGTCGTAGGGGGGGGAGACTTCAACCAGATCGCCGCCGACCACGTTCAGTCCCCAGGCGCCACGCACGATCTCGAGCCCCTGTTGAGCGGTAAGGCCGCCCATCTCGACGGTGCCGGTGCCGGGTGCCACCGAAGGGTCGAGACCGTCGATGTCGAAGGAGATGTACACGGGCCCATCCCCCATCTGTTCGCGTACTTCTTCCATCAAGGGTGCCAGGGACTTGTACCAGCACTCTTCTGCCTGCACCACGCGAAAGCCCTGCTCGCGACACCAGTCGAAATCGTCCGCCGCATAGCCGGTGCCGCGCAGGCCGATCTGCACCACCCGCTTGCTGTCCAGCAATCCTTCTTCCTGCGCACGTCGAAAGGGGCAGCCATGGGCGACTTTCTCGCCGAACATGTGCTCGTTGACATCCGCGTGGGCATCTATATGAATCAGGCCTACCGGGCCGTGTTTCTTGGCGATGGCGCGTAGCAACGGCCAGGTCAGGGTGTGATCGCCACCCAGCGTCAGCGGCACGCAGTCATGAGCGAGCACGTCGTTGTAGAAGTCGGTGATGATGTCGAGATTCTTGGGCAGGTTGAAGGTGTTGATCGGCACGTCGCCGATGTCCGCCACCTGCAGGCTGTCGAAGGGCGCGGCTCGGGTCGCCATGTTGTAGGGGCGCAGCATGCGTGATTCGTCGCGGATCTGGCGTGGCCCTAACCGAGTGCCGGGGCGATTGGAAGTGCCGATATCCATGGGGATGCCGATGAACGCCGCGTCCAGCCCGGCAGCGCCTTCCTGAGTCGGCAAACGCATCATGGTGGCCGGCCCACCGAAGCGGGGCATCTCGTTACCGCCGAGGGGCTGATTGAAAGTCGGTTTGTCGCTCATGTCGATCGTCTCCGTTATGGCGGTCTCGCCACCGTCTTTATCAATGTGTTCCTTTTATAGTGCAGGGAACATGCCAACTTCCAAGTGCTTGTTTTGCAAGCTGGCAAGGCATTTTTTTGATTCAATTATGAATCAACTTGTGTAATCTATGATTCTCTTTTGTATTGCTTGATTCAGAAATGCATCGAAATAATAAGTAGTAAAGAGTATTCATGGAAGACATCGACAGCGCCGTACTCAAGACAATCATCGATACCGCACACGACCACTTCTTCATTGTCGAAGCCAGTGGTCGGATTCTCGATGTTAGCCCGGGTAGCGCAGCAGTCTACGGCCTGAGCCGGGAGGAGCTATGCACTAGCACCGTGCAGGAATTGGTCGAGCGCGGCGTGCTTTCACCCTCGGTAAGCATGGAGGTGATGCGCACCGGCCAGCCGGCGCAGGTTCTGCAGCACACCGAGACCGGTCGACGGGTGATCGCCGAAGCGCATCCGGTCTTTGTCGATGGCAAGCTCGTGCGCATCGTTTCACGCTCCATGGATCTCACCGATCTGCAGTTGCTGCAGGATGAGTACAAGCTGCTCCAACGCCGTTTCAGCGAGCATCTCAAGCACAATGGTGGGATCGCCCTAGAGGATGACCTGGCGCTCGATGACCTGACGATTCGCAGTAGCGTCATGCGCGAGGTGGCGCTGTTGATCAAACGGGTGGCGCCCTCCGATGCCACGGTGCTGATGCTGGGAGAGTCCGGTGTCGGCAAGACCGCCTTCGCGCGCCAATTGCACCGATGGAGCACGCGACATGCGGGTCCGTTCATCGACGTCAACTGCGCTGCCATTCCTGAATCCCTGTTTGAATCGGAGATGTTCGGTTATCAGCCCGGCGCCTTCAGTGGCGCGGCCCGTCAGGGCAAGGCTGGCGTATTGGAGATGGCTGATGGCGGTACGCTGTTTCTGGATGAGATAGGTGAGCTGCCGCTGGCCATGCAGAGCAAGCTGCTCAAAGTGATTCAGGACGGTGAAATCACTCGACTCGGGGATACTCGAGGGCGGCGGGTCAATTTTCGCTTGGTAGTCGCCTCGAACCAGGATATTGCCGCCCGGGTCGAGAACGGGGCCTTTCGGCTTGATCTGTATTATCGGCTCAATGTCATCCCGCTGACACTACCGCCACTGCGTGAACGGCGCGAGGACGTCCCTGGCCTGGTGGAGCTGCAATTGGCACGACTCAACCGGCGCTACGGCCGCACCAAGGTATTGCATCCTGGGGTGTGGCCCGAGCTCATGGGGCGGGATTGGCCGGGGAATGTGCGAGAAGTAGAAAACTGGATGGAGCGTGCCTGGCTCGCTGCGCCGGAGGATGTGATCTGCGCCGCGAGTGACAGCGCCTTATCGCCACGCCAAGATCGGCAATCGACGTTCGCTGAATCCGAACACACCAAGCCGCCTACGTGGGCAGATGGGCAAACCCTCAAGCAGGCGCTGGACGCCTACGAGCGCGAAATTTTGAGTACGCTTTGTCTTCAGGTGGCCAGCACCTACGCATTGGCTGAGCGGCTTGGCACTAGCCAGCCCAGTGTCGTGCGAAAGTTGAGAAAACATGGCCTGCGAATAGGCCAGGGTAAGCCTGTTGCCTGAGCATGAACGACGACACCCTGCCGGGGCAGGGTGTCGGGTCTTGCATGTCATGACGAGCCGTTCGACGAAAAGCACCGAATCAAGGCAACTCCTCTTCCTCGGCATTCTCCTTTTTGGCTGGGATCAGATCCTCGCGCTCCAGCTTGATCGCCAGGAGTAGTGCCGAGGCAACATAAATTGAGGAGTAGGTGCCGATAGCCACACCGATGATCAATGCCAGAGCGAAGTTGTGAATCATATCGCCCCCCAGCACCAGCAGCGCCAACAGCACCAGTAGCGTGGTGCCGGAGGTCGCCAGGGTACGGGCCAGAGTCTGGTTGATCGAGTCGTTGAAGATCACCGCCATGTCGTCGATGCGTGATTTGCGAATGTTCTCGCGGATACGGTCGTAGACGATGATGGTGTCGTTGAGCGAATAGCCAATGACCGCCAGTATCGCCGCCAGCACCGTCAGATCGAACTCGATCTGGAACAGTGAAAACACGCCAAGCACGATGATGACATCGTGGATCAACGCCACCAGGGCGCCAAGCGCGAATTTGTACTGAAAACGAAAGGCCACGTAGAGCATCACCACGCCGAGTGCCACCAGCATGCCCAGGCCGCTCTGATCGCGAAGCTGACCGCCGACCTGGGCGCCGACGAACTCAGCCCGCACCAGGTTCACGCTTTCACCGCTCTGGCGCAGGATATCCGTGACCCGAGTGCCGACATCCGGATCGAAGGCCTGCTGCAGGCGTACCAGTATCTCGTTGGCGGTGCCGAAGGTCTGTACCGACACATCCCGGAAACCGGCCTCTTCCAGCAACTGGCGGATGGTGTCCAGGGCAGGGGCGCTGGCATAGCGCACCTCGATCAGGGTGCCCCCGGTGAAGTCCAGACCCAGATTGAGCTGTTGGAACAGCAGGGTCAGTATCGAGACCAGCAACAAGACCCCGGAAACGATGAAGGCATAGCGGCGCTTGCCCATGAAATCTAGCTGTCGCATCGCGTTGGCCCCTTAGATCCAGAGTTTCTTGACGGATTTACCGCCAAGGGTCAGGTTGACGATCGCCCGGGAAACCATGATGCCGGTAAACATCGAGGTCAGGATGCCCAGGGACAAGGTCACGGCAAAGCCCTTCACCGGCCCGGTACCGATCGAGAACAGGATCACCGCCACCAGCAGGGTGGTCAGGTTGCCATCGATGATCGAGGTGAAGGCGCGCTCATAGCCTGCGTGTATGGCCTGCTGGATCGGCATCTTCGCCCGTAGCTCTTCGCGTATGCGCTCGAAGATCAACACATTGGCATCCACCGCCATCCCCAGGGTCAGCACGATACCGGCGATGCCCGGCAGGGTCAGGGTGGCGCCCAGCATCGACAGGGCCGCCGTCAGTAGTATCAGGTTGATGGTCAGGGCGATGTTGGCGACCACGCCGAAGGCCTTGTAGCGGATCAGCATGAACAGCACCACCAGCAGCAGGCCGATCTCGACGGACAGAATGCCCTGCTCGATGTTGGCCTTGCCCAGGCTCGGGCCGATGGTACGTTCGGCGACGAAGTAGATCGGCGCGGCGAGGGAGCCGGAGCGCAGCAGCAACGCCAGCTCCTCGGCTTCCGTGGGGGAGTCCAGCCCGGTGATGCGGAAACTGTTACCCAATGCGCTCTGAATGGTGGCCAGGCTGATGATGCCGCGCTCGGTATAGGGGACGCGCTCCTCGACCTGTTCGCCATCCTTCATCACCGTGCGCGTGCGGGTCTGGTTGTCGATGTAGACGACCGCCATGGCGCGCCCAATGTTGGAGCGGGTGTTGCGGTTCATCAGGGTGCCGCCGGTGCCGTCCAGGTTGATGTTGACCTGGGGGCGGCCGTTTTCGTCGAAGCTGCGGCTGGCGCTGGAAACGCTGTCGCCGGTGATGATGACGTCGCGCATCAGCTCGGCGGTACGCTGCTCGTTGTTGCGAAAGGCGATGGTCTCGGTTTCGTTCTCCGGCGTGTCCGGGCGTGCCTCGAGGCGAAATTCCAGATTGGCCGTCGCGCCGACGATACGCTTGGCGGCGGCGGTATCCTGCACGCCGGGCAGCTCCACGACGATACGACTGGGGCCTTGGCGCTGCACCAGCGGTTCCGCCACCCCCAATTCGTTGACACGGTTGCGCAGCGTGGTGAGGTTCTGGTTGATGGCGTAGTCCTGAATCTCGGTGACCTGTTGTTCCGTCAACGTCATGGCCAGCGTTGCACCACGGCCTGCCTCCCGATCCTCGTACTGGAAGTTGGGGAACTCCCGGCTGATGATGCGACGAGCCTTGCTACGGTCCTCATCATTGGCAAAGGTCAGCAGCAGAGTGCGTCCCTCGATCTCGGTATCCCGATAGCGAATGCGCTCGTCTCGCAGACTTTCGCGAATGGCGCTGGCATTGACTTCCAGGCGCTGAGTGAGCGCGGCTTCCATGTCCACCTCTAGCGCGAAGTGCACGCCGCCACGCAGATCGAGGCCCAGGTTCATGGGGGCGGCGCCCAGGCTCTCGAGCCAGGCCGGTGTCGATTCCGCCAGATTGAGCGCCACGGTGAAATCGTCACCGAGGGTTTCGTTGACGATATTGCGCGCCTTGAGCTGATCGTCCGCGTCCGCCAGGCGGATCAGTGCGCCATTGGCTTCATCATCGATGCGCTTGACGGGAATGCCGGCTTCATCGAGGGCGCGGCCTACGCGGTCGAGCTGGCGTTCGTCGAGGGAAATAGTGGCGCGGGAGCTGCTGATCTGAACCGCTGGGTCCTCGGGGTAGAGGTTGGGCAAGGCATAAATCAGACCCACGATGAGCACGACAAGTATCAGCAGATACTTCCATAGAGGATAGCGATTGAGCATGGAAGCCCGGTCCTTGTTGCTGACGCAGTGAAGACGCTGCCGATGATGCATCGGCAGCGAAAGGATGAAATCAGATGGATTTCAGGGTGCCCTTGGGCAACACGGCGGCGACGGCGTTCTTCTGCACGCTGACCTCGGTGCCTTCGGCAATTTCCATGGCGATGAAGTCATCGGTGACCTTGGTGATGCGACCGATCAAGCCACCGCCGATCACGATCTCGTCACCCTTGGAAAGATTGCTGATCAGCTGCTTGTGCTGCTTGGCACGCTTTGATTGGGGGCGCCATAGCAGGAAGTAGAAGATCAGCACGAAGCCGACCAGCATCACGATCTGAGCAATACCGCCGCCTGCTGCCGCGCCGCCTTCGGCATGAGCTTGTGAGATGAAGAAGTCCAGCATGGGTTAGCGTCCCTCGTTTAGTTGAAAAGTGGCAAAAGCCAGGCTGAATATGAGACATCCAGCCGAAATTGGGTCGTTTCAGCGGTCATAATGGTCTTGCGCGAGTGCCATGAAGCGCTCAGCCCGGGGCTTTCGGTACCGGCAGGTCGCGTTTTGCATAGAACATATCCACGAAGTTCGCCAATGTACCCGCTTCGATAGCACCGCGCAAACCCGCCATGAGCCGCTGATAATAGCGCAGATTGTGGATGGTATTGAGCATGGCGCCAAGCATTTCGCCGCAGCGATCCAGATGATGCAGGTAGCTTCTTGAAAAGTGCCGGCAGGTGTAGCAATCACAATCCGGCTCCAGGGCGCTGGTGTCGTGACGGTGCCTGGCGTTGCGGATCTTGACCGTGCCCGTGGCGGTGAAGAGATGCCCGTTGCGTGCGTTGCGGGTCGGCATCACGCAGTCGAACATGTCGATACCCCGGCGCACGCCCTCGACCAGATCCTCGGGCTTGCCCACTCCCATCAGATAGCGAGGCTTGTCATCCGGCATCCAGCTCGGCAGATAGTCGAGCACCTTAATCATCTCTTCCTTGGGTTCGCCCACGGAGAGTCCGCCGATGGCCAGGCCATCGAAGCCGATGGCTTCGAGTCCCTCAAGGGAGCGCTTGCGCAGCTCCGGATACATGCCGCCCTGAATGATGCCGAACAGCGCCGAGGGGGAATCGCCGTGAGCGTCTCGAGAACGCTGGGCCCAGCGCAGAGAGAGCTCCATGGAGCGTTGTGCTTCTTCCGCTGTAGCCGGGTAAGGCGTGCATTCATCGAAGATCATCACCACATCGGAACCCAGCGAGCGCTGTACCGCCATGGACTCTTCCGGGCCCATGAACACCTTGGCCCCATCCACCGGGGAGCGGAAATGCACGCCTTGCTCGGTGATCTTGCGCATCGCCCCCAATGAGAAGACCTGAAAACCACCGGAGTCGGTCAGAATCGGACCCTGCCACTGAGAAAAGTCGTGCAGATCGCCGTGGGCCTCGATCACTTCGGTACCCGGGCGCAGCCACAGGTGAAAGGTGTTGCCCAGGATGATCTCGGCGCCGATCTCCTCGACGCTCTGCGGCGTCATGCCCTTGACCGTACCGTAAGTGCCCACCGGCATGAAGGCCGGAGTTTCCACCGTGCCCCTGGGGAAGGTCAGCCGGCCGCGACGGGCAAGACCGTCATTGGCCAGACGCTTGAAACTCATGAAGCATTCGTTGCGCATGAAATTCTCGGAATCAGGAAGTAGAGGGAGCGCGGGTCAAAAACATGGCATCGCCATAGCTGAAGAACGCATAGCGTTCTTTTACCGCCGCCTGATAAGCACGCATCACCGGCTCGAAGCCCGCGAACGCCGACACCAGCATCAGCAGCGTCGATTCCGGCAGATGAAAGTTGGTGATCAGCGCGTCGACACAGCGCCATTCATAGCCGGGGTAGATGAAGATATCGGTCTCGCCGCGAAAGGGCGCGATCTCGCCATCGTCGCTGTTCGCGCCGGCGCTTTCCAGGCAGCGCACACTGGTGGTGCCCACGGCGACGACGCGATTGCCTCGGCTGCGGGCGGCACGCACTTGATCGCAGGTCGTTTCATTGACCTCGAGCCATTCGCTGTGCATGTGATGCTCGCGAATATCATCGACCCGTACCGGCTGAAAGGTGCCGGCACCCACGTGCAGGGTGACGAAGGCGTGCTCGATACCGCGCTCGCGTAGGGCATCCATCAGCGGCTGGTCGAAGTGCAGCCCGGCGGTGGGCGCGGCCACGGCGCCTTCACGACGGGCGTAAACGGTCTGGTAGCGCTCCCGATCGGCGAGTTCGTCTTCTCGCGTGATATAGGGCGGCAGCGGCATGTGGCCGTGACGTTCGAGCAGGTCGATCAAGGGTGTTTCACCAAGAAAGCGCAGTTCGAACAGCGCTTCGCGGCGGCCTTCGACCACGGCACGAATATCGCCTTCAAAAACGAGTTCGGTGCCTGGCTTGGGCGACTTGCTGGCGCGGATATGCGCCAGGCCACGATGGGCATCCAGCGGGCGCTCCAGCAGCATCTCCACGCGCCCGCCGCTGGCCTTGTGCCCATGCAACCGGGCGGGGATCACTCGGGTGTCGTTGAATACCAGCAGATCTCCCGGGGCGAGCAGTTCGAGCAGATCGGTAAAGCGCCGATGCGCCAGTTCGCCGCTCTCGCCATCCACGCACAGCAGGCGACAATCGCTGCGCTGTTCGGATGGGTAACGGGCGATCAGCTCGTCCGGGAGATCGAAATGGAAATCGGCACGCTGCATACAGATGACACTGCCAGAAATGGGATGAAATAGTGGTGAACGCCCAACGGCAATGAGGGTAAGGCCGCCTGGCAGGGCGCATATGATAGCCGAGAGTGGCTTCCAAGTCAGTCCGGTATGTACGGTGGGAAAGACAAGCCGGCATTGACGCGGGGCCGAAGGGCCGTATAATGCGTTCCCGTTGCCGGTGTGGCGGAATTGGTAGACGCAGCGGATTCAAAATCCGCCGCTGGAAACAGTGTGTCGGTTCGAGTCCGACCACCGGCACCATTTTAAAATCAGTAAGTTAGCTTTGTTTCCCTCCCTTTCGCTTTAATCCCGTTTAATGCTTGGTCGCAGTTTGGTCGCAGAAGGCCGCATTTAGGCTTGGCAATCGAGTTCCTATGTCATCCAAGCCAGCCTCGAACATGTGTGCGTAGCGGCTCGTCACGATCAGGCTCGAATGGCCCAGCAGGTCCCTCACTGTCGTCATACTTTCCCCCGCCTGAGCGAGCAGGCTCGCATAGCTGTGTCGCAGATCATGAAAGCGCAGGTCGGGTCTGCCTATATCGCGTCTTGCATTCTCCCAGACACGTCGCAACTTGGCGTACGTTGTATCGAACGGCAGTTCTTCGAGCCAAGGCCTAGCATCCTTCGGTACCGGCACTACTCTGACTTTTCCCGACTTTGTCTGGTCCGGTCGCAGCAAGATGCGACCTCCGTGGACATTCGTCAGCTCAAGCGAAAGCAGTTCACCTTGACGTAGCCCGGTCAGCGCTGCCAACGCAATAATCTTCTTTTCGATGGCATGCTGGTCAGGAATCGCCTGGAGTAGCTCGCCCAGTTGCACCGTGGTCAGGTACACGTGGCGCTCGTTCTTCGGCGATTTCTTTCTGAGCTTATCGCCGAGAGGCCGGTCCAGCCAGCCCCATTCCTGATATGCCAGGTTGAGTACCCGCTTGACCACTTGCAGGTGGTTGTTGATCGTGCTCTGCGATCTGCCACGCTTCCGAAGGTCTCGAGCCATTTCCCGAGCCTTGTCCAAGGTAGGCTGGCCGAGAATGACCCGCTCGCCTATATATGCAGCAACGGGGCGGATGGCCTTGATCTGGCTAGCCACATCATACTCATCAATCCAACGCTCCAGCCCCTCGAGGAACGTTCGCTTGGGCTGGCGTCCCATGACCTCGCCCTGGAATATCGCCTCGTTCATTTCTGCCTGGCGCTGTGCGGCGTATTCTCGTGCTTGCCTTTCTCCCTCTCGATCACCCGTAAACGTGCACTGATGTCGTTGACCGTTGTACGTTTCCGTGACCACCCAACGGTTTCTCTTTTCCCTATATCTGACTGTGATTCTGAACCGCCCCGGGTATCGCGGAGGCCCGTTGGTTTAAGTCACGCCGCCATAGCAGCCTGACTGTTAAGTTGCCGATAGTAGTTTGCCTCAGCTTCTGCCGGCGGGATATACCCCAGTGGCTCCATCAGCCGTTGGTGGTTGAACCAGGATACCCATTCCAGCGTCGCCAGCTCAACGGATTCCATGGATTTCCAGGGGCCGCGCCGGTGGATCAATTCTGCTTTGTACAAGCCGTTGATGGTTTCAGCGAGGGCGTTATCGTAACTGTCGCCTTTGCTGCCTACCGATGGATCGATGCCTGCTTCGGCCAGGCGTTCCGTGTAACGGATCGACACATACTGTGATCCCCTGTCGGAGTGATGAATCAAGTCCTCTGACTTGTCGGGCTGACGGGCGTAGAGTGCCTGCTCCAGAGCATCGAGTACGAAATCCGTGTTTATCATGCGACTGACGCGCCAACCCACAATATGGCGGGCGAAGACATCCACAACGAAAGCCACATACAACCAGCCTTGCCAAGTGGAAACGTAGGTAAAGTCCGATACCCAGAGCTGGTCCGGACGGTCGGCGACAAACTGCCGGTTGACCCGATCCAGCGGGCACGGCACTGACTGATCCGGGACGGTGGTACGCATCGTCTTGCCGCGACGGGTACCCTGAAGGCCCAGAAATCTCATGAGCCGTTCCACGGTACAGCGGGCCACAGGGATGGCTTCCCGGTTCATCTGTTTCCAGACTTTATCGGCACCATAGACCTTGAGGTTGTCATTCCAGACACGCTTGATATGCGGTATCAAAACCTCGTCGCGCTTGACCCGGTCACTGCGTCGTTCCGGATTGCGCTGCCGGGCCGCATGACGCCGGTAGGCCGACGGGGCGATCTGCAATACTTTGCAGATCGGCTCGACCCCGTAGGTATCCCGATGCTGATCAATGTAGGTGTTTACGACTTCAGCTTGCGGTCGAGCTCCGCCTGGGCGAAAAAAGCGCTGGCCGTGCGAAGGATGTCATTGGCGCGCCGCAATTCCTTATTCTCACGCTCCAGGTCCTTCATGCGTTGTGTCTCGGCGGTGGTTGTTCCAGGGCGCTCACCGATATCGATCTGGGCACGCTTGACCCATTCCAGCAACGTTTGTGGTACACAGCCAATCTTGGGGGCTATAGACTCCACAGCCGCCCACAGCGACGGGTACTCGTCACGATGCTCCTGCACTAGCCGGACAGCGCGCTCTTTAACCTCAGGGGAAAACTTGTTTGACTTGTTCATGGCTCCATTCTCTCAGATGCTGGAGCCTCCTCAAAACCCGGGGCGGTTCACTGCTCTAAGATGGCGACACCTGACCAAAGCTAGCTTGTAAGATGGCAGCGGCCCTATCAGGATATGCTAATAACGTATTAACCGCAGATTGACAGGGATATCCATGAACATTACTGACGCCCAGCTACGCGAGCTGGTTCTCTCTCAAGTTCCCGATGATGGTAGCACTATCGGTAACACCAAGCTGTTGCGCCAACTCTCGAACCAAGGTGTTAAAGCAGACAGGACAGACTACGACCGGGTTCGTGATGCGTTGGTAGTTGAAGGCGTCCTTGGTAAAGGAAGGGGGAAAGGCGGTTCAGTCTACCTGGCCAACGCCAGCGGCGCTAACGACGCTGGCCCAGACAAGCAAACGCTAGCTCAAAGCATACATGAACCGATTGACGCAACAGCCACGAGCAACGGCCAATATGGCAGCTACCAACATGCGGATGAGGCCACGCTGCGGCCTGATGTGGGTCTTCAGGATCAGTTCCATCATGTACGGGAGCCAAAGACGTATCGGTACGACTCCAGCCTGGCGCCGGAACTGGCTTGGGATGAGAACTCGGAACGGGAGTATGCCGAGTGGCTGCTGAATCTAGTAGCCGAGGCCGGGGAGAAGGGTGAAGGAGCCGTCTTTGGCGAGCCGCCGCGTTGGCAAGGCACTGGCGATGTGTTCCGGTCTAGTCGCGAATGCGTGGCCCGTCTGCGCAGCCTGACGCGCCCGTTTCTCAACTGGGCTGGCAAGGCTGAGCGACAGCGGGTCAGCGTGCCCACCGTGCCGTTATTCGTTCACGAGCGCCATTCCACTCGTGCCATTCTGGAGAGATTGCAGAGCTATAAAGCCGCGGGCCAGAGCCTGGACCTATTCGGGGACCCGGAAGTGGATATCGCCGACCGGCTTGACGCCTACGAACACACTGGCCCCTGGACTAACCGCATGATTCTGGGCGACTCCTTGCAGGTGATGAACTCCCTGCTGGAGTACGAGGGGCTGGGCGGGCAGGTGCAGATGATCTACATTGACCCGCCCTATGGCGTGAAATTCGGCTCCAACTTCCAGCCCTTCGTTCGTAAGCGAGATATGAGCGATAAGCATGGAAAAGATGAGTGGATGATACGCGAGCCGGAAATGGTTAAAGCTTATCGTGATACATGGGAGCTGGGGCTGCACTCATACCTTAGCTATCTCCGCGACCGCCTACTTCTTTCAAAAGAACTGCTTACAGAGAGCGGTAGTATATTTGTACAAATTTCAGATGAAAATCTTCCGCATGTTAGAGAGGTCCTTGACGAGATTTTTACTCCACAAAATTTTGTGGTTACTATCCCCGTAAAAAAGACAGGAAGCCAAAAAGGAAACCTTCTTCAATCTGTAAATGATTACTTGATTTGGTATACAAAAAACATTGATAGAGCAGAAAATTACTGCAAAAGCCTTTATGAGCCTGCTCCAGTCACGCCAGAGCTGGTCGAGGACGGATTCTCTAAAATAGAATTTGAAGATGGTAGTACTCTATCTTTGACTGAGCTAGAGAAGAGGGAGAAAAAAGAACGCGGTCATTATCGGAAAAACCCTCATTTAGCATTGGAAGAGTTCCCGGGCGCTAGACTTTTTAAGGCTGATCCAAGCACTAGTGGAAATCCTGGGAAAAGTCAAGCGAAAACTTATAATTATAAAGGAAGAACTTTTGATCCAGGCATAGCAAAAGGGCTAGGGTGGAAGCATTCGGCGGTTAAAGAAGGCGGAGAAAGCGGTATGGATCGGCTAGCATCAGCAGGCCGTTTATATATCGGAAGGGATCAGCTTGCATTTAAACGTTACCACAATGATTTTGGTTATAGGGCGCTGACTAACTGGTGGGATGGAATTGGTGGGCCTAGCAACCCCTTATATGCTGTGCAAACAAATAACAAAGTTCTCGAACGCTGCATCCTTATGGCTACTGAGCCTGGCGACATCGTTTTGGACCCAACGTGTGGGTCAGGTACCACTGCGTATGTAGCCGAACAGTGGGGGCGTCGATGGATCACATGTGATACTTCGCGTGTTCCCTTGGCACTAGCCCGCCAGCGACTGTTAACAGCTTCTTTCCCTTGGCTTGAGCTTAAAGAACCTAAACATGGACCAGCTAGTGGATTCATTTACAAGAGAAAGAAAAGCAGGAAGGGGAGTGAAGTAGGTGGATTAGTGCCTCGTACAACAGCAGCCAGTATCGCCAATAATGAAGAACCTGCAATGGTCACGCTCGTAGACCGGCCTGAAGAAAATAAAAAAGTTACGCGCGTGTGTGGCCCCTTCACTGTAGAGGCGACGATTCAATCCGCAACCACTCTGAACGAGCTGCCTGTGGAAGGAACTTCCAAAACTCCCCACCCCCTTGAAAACCCTCGAGCCTATCTGGACCGAATGATCGAGGTGCTACGTCGGGCGCATAACCTACAGTTGCCTGGCAACCAGTCACTTGCTCTTGATAATGTTTGCGCGCTGGGGGATTGCGAGTCGCTACATGCAGAGGCCAGAACTAAGAGCGAGCAGCGGGTAGCTGTGGCCTTCGGCCCCGAAGATGGTGCTATTCACTCGCAATTTGTGATCGAAGCCGCACGCGAGGCTTACTTCCTGAAATATGATCAGCTATACCTTTTCGGCTTTGCTATCCAGGCCAAGGCCCACGAGCTTGTTCATGACCGCACCAAGCTACGTATTCTGGTAACTTATGTGCATGTCACGCCGGATGTGGTAATGGCAGACCTGCTCAAGACTCGCCACACCGATCAGATATTCTCTGTGACCGGACTACCCGATGTAGCGTTCAAATGGGCGGGTGAAAGCGACGGTGGCGAGCCACTCTATCGTGTAGAGGTGCTTGGGCTGGATATCTTCCGGCCAGATACGCTTGAGACGGAATCGGTGGCAGCCGAGAACCTGCCCTGTTGGATGCTGGATACTGATTATAACGGCCTGGTGTTCTGTGCTTCACAGGTGTTTTTTCCACGTACGAGCGCTTGGGACAACCTGAGAAAATCCCTGAGAGCCGAGTTTGACGATAGCATGTGGGGGCACCTGGCCGGCACGAAATCGAAACCCTTCGTTCTGGGCGAACAGCGCCGTATCGCGATCAAGGTGATCGATGAGCGAGGCAACGAGCTAATGGCGGTGCGTAGCGCAGACGAGGTAAAACAATGAGCGAGCAGAAGAAGCCGGTACCGAGTGGGCCACTGGAGGTCGCATCGCCGATCATCAATTCGCCATTCTACGACCCCCAGTACCACTGGCAGATTCGCAAAGGTAAACCTCCGCTCAAGGCAGAGGGTCGGCGTCCCGCGAGCTATTACTTCCGCGTGCCGGAGCATTCTGAACGGGGACGCAGGCAAAGCAAGGAGCGAGACCTATTTGGCGAGACGGATATCGGCCAGGAAGAAGAACTGGCACTAGTCAACCTGCTACGCCAGCGGGTGGCCGCCTGGCGTATGGGGGGACTCACCGGACGCGAATATGAAGGAGTATCGCCCGTCACACGCGAGCTTCTGGCCCTGTGGCGATCCGAGGATCGTATGCAGCGGCTGTTCTTCGCCCAGATCGAGGCGGCCGAGACCATTATCTTTCTGATCGAAGCCGCCGCCCCCTATCGCAAGGGCATCCCTAAGGTCCCCACCGATGAGCCCGGTGCCGAGGCCAAAGCCCTGGGATTCCGTGCCTTCAACCGCTATGCTTGTAAGATGGCGACCGGCACGGGCAAGACTACTGTCATGGGGATGCTAGCAGCCTGGACTATCCTCAACCGCGTCGCCACGCCCACCGATGATCGTTTCACCGATACGGTGCTGGTCGTCTGCCCTAATGTCACGATCCGAGAGCGTTTGCAAGAATTGGACCCGGCGCGGGGCGATTTGAGCCTGTACCGCACCCGCCAGCTCGTGCCGCCGCATCGCATGGAGGAACTGAGACGGGGCGAGGTCATGATCGCCAACTGGCACCGGTTGGCCAAGCAAGAAACTAACTCCGTCAACGGTCAGTCCGCCAAAGTGGTCAAGACGGGCGAGCCGTTGGAGGTGGTCAAGCACGCTGGCAAGAAAAACGAGACACGAGAGATTCGGTATTTCGAATCGGATACAGCCTGGTTCAAGCGCATACGACAGGAGCTGGGATCAGGCCGCGGGCGCGCGCCGCATTGGCTGGTATTCAATGATGAAGCCCACCATGCCTATCGGCGTGGTGATCGCGTCACTGACGAGGCGGACCTCGAGGAAGACAAGAAGCTGGCGGATAAGAACGCGCGCGAGGCCACTATCTGGATCGAGGGACTCGACCGCATTAACAAGCTGGCCGGCGGCAGGAGGAAAGGCATTAGCTTCTGTGTGGACCTATCGGCCACGCCTTTCTATATCCAGGGTTCAGGTAATGAAGTGGGGCGACCGTTCCCATGGGTGGTGTCGGATTTTGGCTTGCTGGATGCCATCGAGTCAGGCCTAGTGAAGATCCCACAGCTTCCCTCGAGGGATGCGACGGGTGCGGAGGCGGCGGCCTACTTCAATATCTGGCGCTGGGTGCAACAAAAAGCGCTACAGGACGGCTATGGCACCCAAATAACTCCAGAGATTGTGATGGCCTACGCCAGCGCCCCTATCAATCTATTGGCGCAGGAATGGCATCAGCGTTTCCAGGAGTGGGAGCGATTCTCCAAGAAGCAGCACAAGCACCCAGTGCCTCCGGTATTCATCGTGGTATGCCGTGATACCCGAGTGGCAAAGGTCGTCTACGAATGGTTAGCAGAGGGTGAAGGTGGCCACGGGGAGGCGCCGCCCTGGTTTCGTAACCAACCGGGTGACGAGGTCACAGTACGGATCGACTCTCGAGTGGTCGAGGATATCGAGGAGGGCGGTACCAAGGATGAAACCCGACGGTTGCGCTTTATTCTCGATACCGTGGGCAAATCGGAATGGCCCGGTGGCAAGGTGCCGGAGGAGTGGTCTGAGCTGGTCCGCAAGCATAATGATAAGGTCGCCAGCGACGACAATGACGGCAGCCTGAAGTGGATTGACGAACATGTCCCGCCCGGGCGTGATGTGCGTTGTATTATCTCTGTGTCGATGCTAGCTGAAGGCTGGGACGCCAATACCGTAACGCATATTGTTGGCCTCCGACCCTTCGGGTCGCAGTTGCTGTGCGAGCAGGTGGTCGGCCGTGCGCTGCGGCGTCGCAGCTATGCCTTGCTGGACGACGGCTCGGAGCAGTTCGCCGAGGAAACGGCGAAGGTCTTCGGTGTACCCTTCGAGCTGGTGCCGTTCAAGGTGCGCGAATCGCGGGATCCGGTGGAGCAGCCGGAACCGAACCACATCTACTCCGTGCTGGAGAAGGCGCAATACGAGATCACCGTCCCGATTGTGACCGGTTATCACCAGAATGGGCAATTCGACGTATCCGTGGACTGGGATCGAGTATCGAAGGTCACGATCGACCCCATGGAAATTCCGCAGGCGGTGGAGCTGGTAGGACTGACCGCCCCGGCAGGCGGGCTCTCTGCCTACGGCCCTGGTGAGCGCCCCAAGCTTTCGCTCAATGATTGGCGGGCTCAGTTTCGTGAGCAACAGGTTGCTTTTCGGTTGGCCCGGGAAGTATGCCGACGCTGGCAAGAGGAAAACGGCACCGACTCGGTACCAGTTATGCAATTGTTCCAGCAAGTGCTATTTTCCGTGCGGCGCTTCCTGGCTGATCCAGACAAGCTGGTCCGGAAGGGTGACAGCCAGGCCTGCGACCTGCTCGCAGTCGGCCATTACATGCAAGCGGCTGTCTCGACGCTTCTGGACGCTGTACAGCGTGGCAGCGATCAATCAATTCACGAGCTTCCCATTATTCCCCAGGGCGCGAGTGGACGTGGCAGTACGTTGCACGTGGACTTCTATTCCACTAAACCGATTTACCCGGTCGAAAAATGTCATTTAAACGCGATGGTGGCCGACACGGGCAAGTGGGAGCAGAGTGCAGCATTCGCGCTAGATTCTCATCCTGGCGTGGTGCGCTGGGTGAAGAATGACCATCTAGGCTTCTTCATTCCGTATCGCAAACGAAATATCCAAGCGCGGTATTTTCCGGATTTCATCGTTGTACTGGACAATAGGCTTCAGCTCATTGTTGAAATTAAAGGGCAATATAATGATGATGCGGACGTCAAGGCCAAAGCTGCAGAGCGCTGGGTGAAGGCTGTCAGTGAGGATGGAAATTGGGGGGTGTGGCTCTATCGCGTTGTTACCGACCCCATTGAGCTCAGCAATTTGATTAATGAGCTTGCATTGACCAAATGGAATGATGATCCGCTAGTTTTAAATGGCGAAGGGCAGCTCCCGTTAAAGCCATCGGCTGGCCGCAGCGATAGCGCTAATCTGCATCATCTTGATCCAGAGATAATTAGTTGGCTGAAAGTAGAGGAAATTTGGTCCGAGGAGAATAAAAAGCCAAACCGGATGGGCCATGTAGACGACTATGCATATAGCATGGAGTTTAAAAGAAGTCTGTCGGTTACTTCAAGCGATCTATCTGAAGCAAAAGTCATCAGTATTAACCTTAAGCGTCTTCTGAATGTTCCATCTCTTTCTTTTTCTTCTGTATCTCTGAGTGGTGAGATTTATTCGCTAAGTGATGTGTCAGACCCTATTGCGATCGGCTTTTTTGCAGTAGCCACATTATTCGCCGGTGCTAAAGCCGCAAAGGAGCTTTCAACAGAGAGCCTTGATAACCACCATGCTGCTGTTCTAATCTCTCTAAAAGGCGTACAGGCCCCAATTACTATTTCTCATGATATCTTATTATATAATGTTAATTCGCTGCTTTCGAACGACGGTGAGCCGACTATTTCTGACGTTAAATTTCAGAAAGTAATTGATAGGCTGTCTAATGATCTGAAGTGCATAGAGATGGGAGATGATGGTATTTCTTTGAAGAGCTTAGTAAAGTATGAGTAATTTTTTGGATATTGTTGTGGTGTGCTGCTTATAGACGGCATATGTATAAAGTTATAATTGATGATTAGTTGTAGGGTCCCTGATTAATTCAGGCGACCCTTTATGTTGCATATGAGCCTCCTAATAAACATAATTTTTATATCGATGTCTCAAAATGGTCATATAGAGTTTGGCTTTAAAAGCTATAATCAATATAATCTAGTAAGCAGGCGAGTTTTCGAAAATATGTTCCGGCAGAAGATTTTCCAGCCAGCATATGTTCTTTGTGCGTGTCTAAAAATGCTCTAACTTCTGCCCTGTCTATATCTTGGTCTTGCTGAAAGGGGATTATCATTGGAGCTTTTTTAACAGTTGTCTTGGCAATGATTTCGCTTGTGCTCAAGCCCGCGAACTCTAAGCTATACTGCTTCTGGTAAGTGAGATATACAAAGTCTTGCCTTGTGTTTCTAACAAATTTTTCTAATGAGGCGTGCTCTGAGGATCGCAGGTCACTTAGGGAATTGATGCCTATTTCTCGTAAGTATCTATAGATTGGTACGTATTTGTTTGACGACTTCATGTTTGGAATGGTTCTCGCCAATATTTGTTCTGCGTCATAATTTGACTCTTCTTTAATGCTATCTAAGAAGATTTCGTCTATACCAACTCCCTGATAGCCTGTCCCTGCTAAACGCTCTCTTTCATGGGCTGCTACACCAACGCCCATTACGAATTCAACTTTATCTTTATCGTCCACATTGTCTATATCCGAAACAATCATTCGCTGTTCGGGGTTCGCGGATTTCACTAAATCATACATTTGTTCCTTACAAAACCGTAATATCTTAGCAGGTATTTTTCTTTTTTTATTAGCTATAGCGTTGTAGACCTCAATGAAGCTGTCAGTTCGAACAACGGTTATCCCGAGTTGGATTTCTCCAATAGCCATTATGGTTTGTTGCACTTGTGCATTACCAGTGCCGTCTTTTGTCCTTTGGACAAAAATAAGGTTGCTCGCGAACTCTTCAAGCTTTTCTTGCCCCAGACAGTTAACGATAGATTTAATTATTTTTTGAATATTCTCGTCGCTAATAGAGTAACCAATAAAAATTATTGGATGTTCGATGAACAGAGTTATTAGCTTAGCAGCTAGATAAGGATTTCTATTTTCAAAATCTTGATAGTCCTCTCTTGTCAAAACTAGACTGTTGGGTTGGCTGCTGCAACCGTGTATTTTGTAGATTTCAGCAACAGATTGGGGGTTTGAGAATAAAAGTTCTTCCTGGCCTACAAAAACCCTATAATCGGGGAAAAGTTCTTCAAGCAATAAATCCCAATTAGTGGTTATTACTCCGTCTAAGTCCAGAGCAGAGAGTGCTGCTAATTCTTCCAAAAGCTCGGGACTCAATCCTTCGAGCTCTATAAGACTAGAGACGTATTTTGCTATTTCTATTTTTAAGCTAGAAGCGATTTCAGTTGTAGAGTTTTTGTAATCTTCTCGGGATTCCACAAATCTTTCGTCACTCCACCAAAAAGCATTAAAATCCACTGCCATGCTGCTAGCCACGCCGGGCAAGTAATTATTATTTTGAGAGGTGTAATATCCATAAGCCTTTATGCCGTCGCAGAATTTTTCTAATAGCTCTGACCATTTTTCTAATCCCATATACCGTTTTGAAAAACCTGAGCCGACAAATAGAAATGGTGCCCCTGTTTTAGCTTCCAGTATAGAAGTTAGCTGTTCTGTTACTTTGCTCATTTTTCCCCTCATAGGCTTGAACTTGCCGGAACCGACCCGGTGCCTGCTTGGCCAACATTCGGTAGCTTACTAAAAATCACTTTGTAACGCTTGATGGCCCAGACACGGGATGGAAGAAACACTGAAATTGCATAGCTGATCATTATGAGGTGGCGCTTGGGCAGCAACTATATCTTCATCGACATGGTGTTGTGCTGGTGTCCAAGGTGGAAGGGAGCTCGTTCTAGCTATGCATGGCCTATATGGCCCATGTCTTTGGTGGTTCGACCCAGGAGGGCAGCCATGACTCGTTCACCGCGCCGGAAGAAAAGGGCAGCGACAGAGCAATACTCGCTGCTGGGTATTTTGATCAATCGCTACGAATATCGGGTAGAGGCCGGAATCAACACGTCTTTAAAGATGCGTCCGGGCATGGCGTCGATAAGCGGTCCTCTCTACACCTACGGAACCGTACTGGATATCGAAGGGAACTGCATCTACCCCGACGAACGGGCTGGTGAGCACTTCGGCGTTTGCATTGTCGGTGATGCATATACAACAGACTTTCAGCTTACGCTGAAGGATATCCAGGAACCTGATGCGTCCGGCTTTCCATGTTACCGGACCTACCGTGGCGACCGTGTGCCTGTCTATGAGCGGCCCAAGGGAATCACGCCGCTTTGTCGCGGCGGTGGCGCTCGCTCATGGCGAGCTTACCTGCCGGTCCCGCCATGGCTTGCCAGCGATTTCCTGTTGGTCTTGAAAACGGAGGCTACTCCGTTCCTGTCGATTCATGAACACAAGGTCGGGCGTGAGCGGTGGATCGACTCACTCTCTATTCAGAACAAGCATCCGGCGGATGAGTAATACCTACTGTTGCGTTCATGCAAAGCACCGCTCATACCGGCCGCCGGGGCATTATGCGCAGCAATTCAGGAAACCGCTGCACATAGGGCTTTGATAATACCAGCGGCTGTAGCCTTCCTTTCTGGCAATCGGGACAAATGTCGGTATCCAGAGGCTCATGGGGCATATGGCAGAAACTGCACAGCCGGGCTTCATGTACGCCGTGCGCCACCAGTTCGTCCATCCGGTCCAGACAGCGTTGCTCTTGCTTGGGCCACGGCTCCGGCGGAGGCAACAGGCTTGCGCTGTGCATGGGCCTATGGCCCGTCCGTAAAGGGGTGGTTACGGTGGCCGGCTGGTCGTGACGCTGCTGGTTCCGGGCCAACAGGGTTTCAACTGAGCGGCACGCCACAATGAAATCTCTGTCTTTGTCAGACGGCCGCGTGGAGATCAGGCCATAGCCGCCCCGTGCGAGCGCTTTCAGGTATTGGATGACCACATAGTAGGGGGAGACGATGGCCCTGTTCTCATCATTCGTGAGGAACCAAGCGCCGAAGTCGGCATAGGCTTTGCCCCGTTCACGCCCCTGACGCTTCTGAGCGCTTTTCAGCCTGGCGAGCTTTTCCATCCACGGCAGGATGCCGAAATACTCCCGAATGGCTTTGACGCACTCATGCGGCGTGACCACAGTGCCGGGCGTCTTTCGCAGGATCACATCCATGACCAGCAGGGCCTGCCAGGCGTCTGTGCGGGCATTGAATATCCAGTCGCCATAAACCTGGAGGCCGATGAAGCGGGGCCAGCCGCCGCCGGCCTGTAATGTGCCGGGCTCCGCCAGGGCGCGGTAACGAATTTTTTCCACGGCGCGATTTTGGCTCCGTTCCTGTTCACGAGCCATCTGCCGCTCGGGCTCTCCCATGAGTCGGAGCTGTTCCAGTTGGTCGGCATATTGCGCCCTGTATGTGGCACGCTTTTCTTCAAGCGCCTGCTGCTGCTTCTCCAGCGCCCTCTGCCGCCGTGCTTGCCGTTCGCGCTCTTTCACCTCCTGCTGGGCATCCCTTCGGCGATGCTCCAGTACATCCGGAATGGACGCCTCAAGCTCAGAACGCTTTCGTTCGACTGGCGGCAGTTCGTCATACAGGGAGCAGCGGAACCATGTGCGCCGGGCATCGCAAAGCACGGCTTTCTTGAGGGCCTCGGGATTGATGGCTTCTTCGGGAGACAGGTCGCTCAAGTCGATCTCCATGAGATTGTCCAGACTCTTTGCCTTGGGCTCTTCCACGGCATGGGTGACGCGGACCTCGATGTAGAGCATTGCGCCGTTCTTCAAGGTGGCCGTGAGATCGGGCCGCCAGCGTTCAGCCGCCTGCTCCTGGACGATTTCGGTGAGGGTTGCCTCATGAGGCGGAAAGGGGACTTCACCCTGTATTGGCGCGCCACTGGGAATCTCGACACTGACATGGACCGTCTTCGCCGGCAGGGTCATCAAGCCGGCTTCCTCGATGATCTGTTTGGCCATCCAGTGAACGGCGGTTTCGTAGCCACCGGGGCAGGGCGAGGCGCGGTAGTGGGAGAAGTAGGACCGCTTCGTGCCGCTCTTGGGATGGTTGGCGATTAGCTGGGAATCGCACCCGGGGCATTGGCAGCCACAGGAGAGGCCGTTCTCGACCTGATTGGGCGGGTACAGGCGGCCGTCTTTGAGGCCGAACGGAACCCGGAGTCCTTCAACGTCGCGTGATCTTGTCGATTCCATGGTGCTGCCTTCCCTGAAGCGACAACTGATATCCTCGCGCAGCTCAGGGCTGACTTCCACCGGGGAAGGATAGTTTGTGGCGCTGCTGAAGGCCTATAGCTTGCCGCCTGATGCTAGTGGCGGCGATGGCCGGAGCTCCCGCCTCTTGCGGGCATTTTGCGGGTATGAGTCCAGCATAGTCCTGAATTTTGATGCGGGGTCACGCCTCGGGCGTCTCGTAAGCTGTTAAGTTTACGTTTGTCTGCTGAGCCTGGCCGCCCACACAATCCCTTGATCGTAGATCCATTGTGAAAATAGACGGCGCAATGTGGTCGCAGTTTGGTCGCAGATCGTAGCGAATCCACGTGTTGTGTGTAACCAGTGTAAAATTTCAAGCTGTTGATTTATCGACAAAAGCCCGTAGCAAGCGCGGCCTGTAGTTGTCGAAAAACGGATTCAAAATCCGCCGCTGGAAACAGTGTGTCGGTTCGAGTCCGACCACCGGCACCATATCCAATCAATAAGTTACGTTCCCTGCTTTACTTCTCCTCTCCTCATTATTTGTGTTACCTCCCTACCCCTATATTGGTCGTCGCTTTCCGTGCTTGACGATATGCGAATCCTCATATAAGCCTTATGAAGGGGAATGAACTTTAAGGAAGGTTTGTGCGGCAAGACGGGAAGACGAAAAGAATGGTTCGCTCCCCATCGGCATTTTTAATGCTGTCAAGGGAGGATAATCACAATGAAAACGGTTCAAATACTGCTGTTCTGTGCGCTGTTGATTCCTACTGTCGGATTTAGCCAGGAAAAAGTGGAAAAGGCTCAGGACCAGACGACGAAGCAACAAGCCGAAGCGAGCGCTTCTTCCAGCGTCAGCAGTGGCGCTTTCATGGAGGAGCAGCAGGGCGATCAGGTGCGTTCTGATCAGCTTGTCGGCAGTGCGGTAACCAACGCCTCAGATGAGGAAATCGGTAATATCGATGACCTTCTTTTAAATAAGGAAGGCCAAGTCGTGGGGATCATAGTCGGCGTAGGCGGTTTCCTGGGAATCGGTGAAAAACACGTTGCCTTGTCCTGGGACGCCGTTGAGATAACCCGCGGTGAAGGAGAGGTCAATTACAAGGTAAAGACGAATATTGACAAGGCTGCGCTCGAGGAGGCCACAGCCTTCAAGACTGAAGAGAGGAAACAGGCCGAGCAACTGCAGGAGCAGCGTCAGCAGCAAGCCGAGCAGCAGCTGCAACAGCCTGCGGGACAACAGCCGCCGGTCGGGCAGCCGCAGCCGATGGAAAATGAGCAGTAACTCTACTTCCGCTGGCTCCGGGCGTCATGATGACGCCCGGTTTTTTTATGTATAAATGGAATTCTCGATATTAACGTGTGGCTTCGAGCCATGCTTCGAGGGCCGGTTAACGTCTCGCGTCGTCCAGTAGCTGCCCCCAACGTCGTTTAGGCCCAGCATCACGAAGCGCCACTTTCTTTGCACCACGCCTCTTTTGCACCTACATTTAATTTATGATGATACATCTTTGTATGTTTTGTGTAAGAACATGCTCTCATCGCTTTATTTAGCGTAATTATGGAAGCATGGGCGATAAATAATAGTAGCCTTACTCTCGGGCAAGGCAGCGTCAAGATTAAGTATGAGAAAACAAGAATAGTAGTGAAGCGCTAGCACAAAAACGTCATGCGGATCATCGCTTGAGGTTATGATCGCCATGCTGGATCCTATCAGTACATCCCTATTAGTATCACTCGCCTCCTCTGGTATCTCCAAATGTGTGGGTATCGGGTGGGATGAAGCCTCGCGGCGCATCAAGGCGGGCATGGATCAA
The DNA here is from genome assembly GCF_947493865.1 of uncultured Halomonas sp. Taxonomy (GTDB): domain Bacteria; phylum Pseudomonadota; class Gammaproteobacteria; order Pseudomonadales; family Halomonadaceae; genus Modicisalibacter. The sequence continues at coordinate 188,548 of NZ_CANLTC010000004.1, read as the reverse complement.
GGGCAGTTGCCTGCGAACAACGTGATGGAGCGCGCTGTCTTGCGCTCGGCGCTCCTTGCGACCCACCATTGCCTCGACACGCGTACCGCCCAAAAGATGTATGCGCCGCCTACGGATGTCCCCCAAGGCATTTCCGGCAATGCCGATAAGGCGGCGGCGCTCATGAAAAAAGCTCATGCCTGGCTGGCCAGCAAAGAGCGCCTGCTCGAGCACGACGCTCGCGACGAGAATAAACGTAATGAAGTGATTCGTTCACTCCTATTGGATGCGGAAGAGACGGGACGAACCGCTAGCGCTGGCGCGACTCGGGGGATAGCCGGGCTCGCCGGCACCGAGGATCAAGTTGCCGAGATCGATGCCCTTAAGCAAACGATCGTTGAACACGTCATCGCGCAGAGCGATTGGAATAACCGCGACCACGCGCGCGCGCAGTTGCTCATCGCGTGTGCAGCGGGCGAGCACTGGGACCATGCTTTCGTAGGCTTCTATTCACAAGAACTGAAAGACGACCCGGCTTTACACTCCGTTTTACACACTATGCAATTGGCCGCGCTGGACGAGAAGCAGCATGAACGCGATGAGAAGATGCTAAACACGCTTCTGAGCGCACTTGGGACCATTGGGGAGAAACAGAAGCGTTTGGCAGAAAGCGACGCCTGGGCCTTGGAGCACATGTTTCAGGACACTGAAGATCGCCGCCCTATATCAAAGGAAGGCAGGTTTCATTTCCTTAACGAATATGACGATCTCCTAGGTCGTGGCGAGGCTATCGCAACCATCGAAAATGAATTGTTCGATGGATCGGACGAGGATCGGTTTCGCTGGATGGCCGTGTGTGGTGAAGGTGGCACCGGCAAGAGCAGACTCTGCCTTGATATCATCGATAAGGCGCCTGGTTGGGGCTATGCTAATGCGGGCTTCGTCGATAGTACTTTTCTATCCGACTCCACCCGGGTTCCCAGTGTATCTGAGAATTTAGAACAGAACACGCTTCTCGTGGTGGACTATTCAACCGGCGTCATGGAGCACCTACCCCGATTCCTTGCCGATTGGGTAAGGTATTCTAGAAAAAACTCCCCGCGCCCATCAGTCCGGCTCATCTTGATCCTGCGCAATCCGAATGACCCGTTCTTCAAGCGACTCGAAAATCTGTCCGCAGCCGAGGAAGGCAGGGCAATCGCGCGGGCGGAAAGGCGCCACGGCGGCGAGCGGCTGGTACTACAGGAGCTTTCCAATAGCGATACCGAAAAGCTCATGTTAAGGCGGATGGCACACGTAGCCGAGGAAACCGGCCAGCCCCTCAACTCGGTAAGCGAAAAGGGCCTGATCGAATGTCTCGAACTTTTTGATCCTTTTAAACGACCGCTCTTCGCCCTGATGGTTGCGGACCTGTTGCAGAGGGGCGAATTGGACAAGATCGAAAAGGAGAATACTGGGGAGGAGGCCCGCTTCGCCCTTTGCGGGGCCCACTTGAAGCGTCAACGTAACGAGTATTGGGCGCCACGGCTTAAAAACGAAAAAAGTTGTTCGCCGGAACACGACCTCGAACGGCACGAGAACGTCGTGCGGCTGGCGACGACGTTAATGGGCATCGATATCAAGGAATATTGTGGAGTGCAGTCCCGGGCCGGCGACGATATCCGCGGACTCCTCCCTGTACGTCGGCGGCCTTCCCAGCCTGATAGCCTGCATCTGGCCGTTGTCCGCACGATGATCGGCATTGATATCGAGCGAACAGAGTCAGGCGAGAAAGAACCAGGCAATCGAATTGCGCCTCTTGAGCCCGATCTCATCGGCGAGTATTTCGTGCTGGAGGGGCAGAAACTAGCAGAGAAGGACTGTGCGCTTGAACCCCGCGAGATTGTCTTGCTGGCCTATACCCACGCACCAGACAGGACACTCCAGTTTCTGCGCATGGCCGTGCAGGATTATCCGCAGTTCATGGCAAGCAACGGATTTCTTCTGCCGGGGCTAAGCGCGTCGAACGCGAAAGGAGGAACTGACACTGTCATAAGCGACGAGGACGAAGTAGTCCGTAGATCCGCTTTCCTGCGCAACGTGTGTGCCGACGTGAGTCGACGCGCCCATCCCGACCAGCGCACTCACGTCGAGATGAAGGTACTTCGCCTCGTTGCAGACATGCTGAGAATCCTGGACGACCAAGCGATCAATGCTCCTGTCTATTTGGTGAATCGCGCTTACATTCTCCGGCAGATCGCGAGCGTTGCCGGCAACGCCATAAACGCAAATCTCCCTATCGAGGAAGATATCAAAGCCGCTGAGTTGGAAGAGGGGGCCGAGTCTAGACTGACCGCGTCGTTCAAATTGCAAACCTCCGGCCGGACACAATCACATGGCGCGAAAGACCCTCGCATCTCGTTTAGTCGGCTCGAACGTACAATCGTCGACGCCGCCGATTACTTGGCGCGCTTTTCATGCAAGAGTGCATGGCGCGGGCTTTTTGCCGACCACTTGGCAGATAGCATCTCCACTGACCAGCAGGCGGAGGTGGCGAAGGCGCTCTTCAAGGCGGTCAAAAGCGTCATCACTAGCGTGCTCTGGGACGGTCGAAACGATGACGAGAAAGGCGGGCGCCATTCGAAATCGCTACTAAATGATAAGGATGACGAGGACTGGCGCACTGAAATTAAAGATAAGCTAATTACGCACTTGCGCGGGGGCAATGCAACGCATCGGGCGATAGCTGCGAGGCTCCTTGCCAGCCTGGCCGATGCAGTGAGCGACCTACCACGCGACGATGCGGGGGCGGTGGTGGAGTTCGCTTATTCGCAGGAGGCATTGGCGCAGTTGACCGACTGGCAGACATTCAGCTATACGCTCGGCAGCCTGCACAACATTGTAGATTCACTTGACGATCCCCAGCGAAAAGAGGGAGACGGTACCGAGCGCATCGTCGAGGCACAGGCCCGACTGGTGGAACGCGGCACGACCCTCCTGAGGGCGAAGCTGGAGGAAGTCGACATAGCGGACGAACATGTACGCGGTGCCGGTTCATTGCTTGCCAACGCTGTAACGGTATTCGTGAATCACTTCGATGACGAGGACCTCGCACCGGCGCTACAGCAATCTTGGCGAGATGTGGCCGCCGTGCTGAGTCCATATCTGGAGAGATTTAGAATCGATGACAGAGTACTCCGCTTTTTTTCCTTGCCCTATACCTTCGATTTCGCCGACGAGAAAAGCGATCTTGTCGGCATGCGCTTCGCCGAGGTCTTGAGTTGTCTACGTCCACTTCTGGAGGCTGGCCATATTGCCACGCACGATTTTCGTCACCACTATCGCAATCGGATTGGACCGCATTTTGCTTGCTATGTTTTGCGGGGAACTGCTCCAGAAGACGATATCCGTTACTTCCTCGATGAAATGCACCGCCACATCGGCGAGGTCTTCATGCTGGAGGCGTGCGATGCGCTTTCGCACTTCGATACCTTCGAACTTTCCGCGGGGCGTGTTCAGACACTCTTCTCCTGGGCGGGAGCAGATGGCCGCGCGGCGTCAGAGCTCGACGATGGCGGCAAGCGCGCCACAGCGATCTACGCCTTGTGGTCACGTTTTCTGCTGGAGGACCGCATCGCTGAAGTGCGAGAAGCCGTCGAGTCTTTCTGGAACGAGGTGGTACCCGAGCCTGCTCTTGGAGACATCCTGCGCCGCGCTCTCGCGTTGCGCGGCTTCGCGTTGCTGGTTTCCTATTGCGGTGCTGGGGTAGATACCGAAGCGCGCTTCGAAACTCGACTGGGGGCGCTGAGGGGGCGACGCGACATCGATTATCGCCATAAGGCGGCCTTGCCAGCGACTGTGCACCAGGCATGGACGGATCATGACGATGCCATCGTCGAGGCTACCATGGCACTGGCAACCATCGATATCGAAGCCGGTGGCGAGGTAGACCGCTGGATAGCCGAGGAGGGCTGGAGCATGAACTTTTCTTCCGTCAAAGAACTTGACCAGCGCCTCGCGGCCGCCCTACTGAAGCGAATGCAGAGCAGCGCTGATACCCATGCGGTATTGGACGATTTCGCGCGTATCCGCCGCCTGTCGCAGCGTAATGGCAACATCATGATGCCGGCTTTCGATGTCGTACTCGAGCTTTTGCCCGCAGACCATCCGCAGCGGGAGACTCTGAGCATCGAGCGAGACACCCTAAAGAATCGACTCGAGATAACCTATCCGCGCCCGATGACCGGTGCTCACGCGCCCATCACCTACGATGCCGATGCCGGCGCGCTGTCGGTCGATGAGCAGACGCGCCTCATGGAGCGATCGGCCACGCCGGTCTCGTGGCATCTACCGGCACCCTTCTCATGGACTTGGGAGGAACTGAGCGGAGAAGACTTCATCGCGGTAGTGAAGCGCGCGCTTGCTGCCCTGCCGCAAGAGCAGTCCCTTGCCCGCTTTGATCTACTCGACGCAGTGCGTGCGCGACGAGTGCCTCTATACTTTTATGAGGGGCACGAGATTGTCGAGATCATGATCGACGACGGCAAGGTCAAGCGGTCGTTGTCGATGGTCTTCGGCCCAGAGGCTGCCCTCTGGCTGACCGGTATTTCGCCCCCGATCCACGAACTCAACAAGACCGTCCCGATCGATCTCGTCAGCGGAACCTATATTGATCTCTACTTGCGCTTCTTCTGTGCCTATGTGCATGGCGATGAGGGGCCGTTTAGCGTAGTGACGAATTACCAGGATCTTGAGAGTCGCCTTCCTGATGACAGAGAACTGACGGTTGAGGAAAAGCGTCTTGTCGCGGAGAAATTTGGGGAAATAGAGACGAAGAACCACAGCGACGCGGTAGGCGAACAGACCGACAGCGGAATTGCCGAGGACGATGAGGGCCGCTTCCGGCAGACGGCGCTCGTGTCCTATGCGGGGGATCTTTTCGTGGCCAAATTCGCGATTCTGTCAAATGGTATGGTTGAGATGCTGGATGACGATCAGGTCTTCGCGGAGCCAAAGCTGCGCGTTGAGCGTATCGTTCACGGTTGGCGTCTCGGAGTGGAAAGCGAGGAAGCGGCTCGCTGATCTCTTCAGGCTTAGACGGGCTGACATTTATTTCGGACTGAGGCTAACAAAAAGGCCAGTATTGCGAGACAGGCTCGACGTTTCGCATTTGAGGCCGGACCCTCTGTTGTGCTATCGACCCCCTATATGGCGATGCCTCTTACCATATGGCGATGTATAGTGGTTTGAAAAGCAGGACAGCGAGGTTAGGGTTCCATTACCAAGGAGCGCGCGCTCGGATGTTTGCGACACGACATGATTCGACAAAGCGGTCAGCAACACTCATCTTGGCTATGTCTTCAAGCTTGACATGAGGGTCCAGACCCTAGGTCTTGCTCCGGACGCCATCATGACGCCCGGTTTTTTATGTATAAATGGAATTCTCGATATTAACGTGTGGCTTCGAGCCATGCTTCTAAGGCCGTAGTCAATTTAGATGATGCAGAGGCTTGCTCACCCCATACGCGATAAACTTCAAGGCTGTCATTCAACTCATTCATATCGATTCTCTCTAATGTTGAGTGTTGAAAGCTATCAGTTGAAGAAGTGCCTGCAATTTTTTAGTTGGCACTCACGGCGCTTACATTGATCATATCGGCGAGGGTCCGAGATAGCTTTAGTCTATTGAGGAAAAAAGTTTAAGTTTTTTTAAATTTCGCGCCTCACCACGAGCGCCAATCAATTTGAATTGATATTTCGTTTCTTTTCAATGAATTGCATGGAGGATCGTGTTCTACAATGCGCAGGCACTAGCGTTTGTATTAACCGGGCTCCTGCTGGGAGCCCGGTATTTTTTTCGATGTAGGTGCCGAGTCTTGGAGATGGCGTCGCGTACTTCCCCAAGGTAGCAGACCTTCAAACCAGAGCTGGTAACCGAGAATCATGCGATACAGCGGTAAAAAATAACCAGAAATTCAATTTTTATACTTTAGTCTTACGCGATTGGAGTTACCTCCAAGCCAATTAGCGCTTATGATCAAGGCACACAACAGTCCTTCGCTTTCCTGGCGAGGACTGTTTTTTCTTGCCGTTATTCTTACGATTCAGGACAGAAGGAGTTGCCGATGTCACGCCCCGTGATCGTTGTGAACCGTTTGGACGCCGAACGTTTACAGCGCTTGATCGATACCACTACGCAAAAGGATGCTGCCGTGGCCGAAGCGTTGGAAGTGGAACTCGAACGTGCCGAGGTCATGGACCCGACTGAAATTCCTGCGGATGTCGTCAGCATGAACAGTCAGGTTCGATTCACGGAGTTGAGTCGAAACACGCAATTGACTCGCACCCTGGTCTATCCGCATGCATTGGCGAATACGCCGGAAGGTTTGTCGGTGATGGCGCCGGTAGGCGCAGCTCTACTCGGCCTGAAAGCCGGCGAAACGATCGACTGGAGTCTGCCGGATGGGCGCCGCATCCAACTGCGTGTAGACGAGATCCTGTGGCAGCCAGAGGCGGCCAAGCAGTATCACCGCTAATCAAACAGGCGTGTCCCCATGTCTTTGACGTCCTGGTTATCCTTGGCTGCGGTCTGCGCCCTGGGTGCCATGTCGCCTGGGCCGAGTCTTGCCATGGTATTGCGCCACACCCTGGGAGGCGGACGTGCTGCCGGTGTGATCGCGGCGCTCAGCCATGCGTTGGGGGTAGGGTGCTATGCGCTACTCACCGTATGGGGGCTGGGTGCTGTAATCCTGCACCAGCCGCTGCTATTCACGGTGATTACCTGGGGCGGAGCCGCTTATCTGGCCTGGTTGGGACTCAAGGCGCTGCGAGCAGGGCGACAGAGCGTGCTGGTTACAGGCGCCATGACGACGAGTGCAACGCTGGCGGCTCGGGAGGGGATGCTGGTGGCGCTGGCCAATCCCAAGCTCATTCTGTTTTTTGTCGCCTTGCTCAGTCAGTTCGTCAGTGGAGACATGGACGCCTGGGCCAAGGCCCTTATCGTCGCTACCGCCGCATCCATCGATGCAATCTGGTACGTCCTGGTCGCGATCGCACTGTCCCATTCAACGCTACTGCCCTGGTTGCAGAAACGAACTCACTGGATCAATCGGCTCACCGGCGTATTGTTGATTGCATTGGCGATACGCGTCGTGATGGGTTGACCGAGGTAGAGGCTGGCCAGGATAGAATAACGAGGGGCGCCATAGTAGACCTTCAGTGTTCGTGTCGATCCGCCTTGCGACTCCCGTCGCTTGCCTCCTCGACCCACACCTCGAGTGTGATGTCATCTCGGTTGGCAAACTCAAGGGTCAGTGGAAAACGGTCGCCGGCCTTCAGCGGTTGCTTCAACCCGATCAGCATGAAGTGCTTGCCCTTTCCCGGGCGCATCTTCAGGGTTTTTCCCGCGCCAACCTCGAGTCTTTCCAGTCGATACATGTGCATGATGTCGTCTTCCATGCGCATGTCATGAACCTCCACCGCATCACTGACCGGCGAACGGGCGGCTATCAGCGTAACCGGACTGTCGGCGGTGCTGATATCCACATAGGTCGCCCCGTTGGGCGCTCCCGGGGGTGTCGGGGTGGCGAAGGGATGAGTCAGACGTAGCTCCTTGTCGCCGAATTCATGGGCATAGGCTTGGGTGAAAGCCATGAAACCCGTTATTAGAAGAAAAACGCAAAGCCTGACGGGACGCAGCATGGTGTTTACTCGTGGACGATTGGAACCATAGGGTAACCCAATGCTTTGAACCGGAATATGATTGATCAGCCGGCGATGCGCTCCAGTATGGCCTCAAGGGGAGCGTCAGCGGGCAGAACGCCATAGACCGGGCTGGTGCCGCTTGAACCCAGGCGACTGCGACAGAAGGTTTCGGCGACTTCCTCGGGGGCGTGACGCAGCAATAATGCCCCTTGCAGGCATTGCGCCATGCGCTGGGCCAACCAGCGGGCGTTGGCCTCCAGGCTTTCCATTGGTTGCTCCAGCATGGCATCGAGTTCTTTCACGGCATCATCGAAGGCTTTGACGCTTCCTTTTACGATGGCGAGTTCGTCCCACAGGGCTTCGATGCTTTCTGGATGACGTGCCATCACTCGTAATACGTCCAGGCAGATGACATTACCCGACCCTTCCCAGATCGAATTGACCGGTGCCTCCCGGTACAGCCGCGCCAACGGTGTCTCCTCCACATAACCAATACCGCCCAGGCACTCCATGGCTTCCGCCATGAAACCCGGACCGCGCTTGTTATGCCAGTATTTACCCAAGGCGGGCAGTAGTCGCGCCAAGGCGCGTTCATGATCGTCATTGGGTGTGTCGAAGGCCCGGGCCGTCCGCATGGAAAGTGCCAGGCTGGCCTCGGTCTCCAGAGCAAGATCCGCAATGACTCGTTGCATAACGGGTTGTTCCGCCAGACGTTTGCCGAAAGCGTGGCGCTCGCGAACATGGCTCCAGGCCTCGAACAGCGCCTGGCGCATCATGCCCGCCGGGGCGGTCGCCGCATCGAGCCTGGTCTGCTGCACCATTTCGAGGATGGTGACGATGCCCCGGCCCGGCTCGCCAATCTCCTGCGCCCAGGCGCCGCGATACTCGATTTCCGCCGAGGCATTGGCGCGATTGCCGCACTTGTCCTTCAGGCGTTGCAGTTCAATGGGGTTGCGTTCGCCATCTGGGGTGAAGCGAGGCACCAGGAAACAGCTCAATCCGGCATCGGTTTGAGCGAGGGTCAGAAAGGCATCCGACATGGGAGCGCTGCAGAACCATTTATGGCCCGTAAGCCGATAATCGACGCCATCTTTCACCGCCCGGGTGGTATTGCCGCGCACGTCGCTGCCGCCTTGTTTCTCGGTCATCGCCATGCCCAGGGTCACGGCAGGCTTTTCTGCGATCGGGACGGCTCTGGGGTCGTAATCCCAGGCGAGTAGACGCGAGTGCCACTGTTCCAGAATACGAGGTTCACGACGAAGCACCGGCAGGGCGGCGTGGGTCATGGTGATCGGACAGCAGATGCCGGGTTCGGCTTGGGTGAGCAGATAGAGCGCGGCGATATGGGCCTGGTGGCCGCCCTGGTGTTCCTTTTCCCAGGCCACCGCATGCCACCCGTGATCGCAGGCAAGATGCATCAGCTCATGATAGGCGGGGTGATAGATCACTTCATCGAGGCGACGACCATGACGATCGAACAAGCGTAGTGCGGGTGGGTACCGGTTGGCGTCCATTCCCAAGGTCTGCACATGATCGCTGCCCACGGCTTGAGCCAGAGGCGCAATACGCTGGGTGACCCACTCCGGTGCCTCTCGTGCCAAGGCTTCGCGCAGAGGCTTGTCCAGGGCCAGAAGATCACGATCCTGGCTTGGCCTTGGCTGGTTGACGACTTCATGGGTGGCCAGATGGCGGCGGGGGGCATGATCGGTCATGGCGACACTCCCGGTTCAAACGATCATAGACTCTTGAGCATGGCGCCGACCAGGCTCCTGGTCAAACCCTTGAAAGAACGAAAAGAGGGCCGCTTGTGTTGGGGGAAGCGAGAAACCTTGGATGGGCGGCCGGCCCTGGAGAGGGGCGTGGAATCCTTAGGAAAAAGAACGAGAACGTCGCCCAGGTGCTTACGTCTTGCGCGAACGACCCGCGGAGCGGATCATAGGTAGACATGCTCAGGTACCAATAATGGGTTATGCATATCTATACGCAAGAATGCCGCACTCATAGCGGCGAAGCATTCAATCTGCGTGCCCTGCGGGGTCAGGTGCTGCTGGTGGCTAATGTTGCCAGTCGTTGTGGCTATACGCCGCAGCTGGCCGAACTCGAGGGGCTTTATCGCCGCTATCGTGATCAAGGTTTTACGGTGCTGGTCTTTCCCTGCAACCAGTTTGCCCGGCAGTCGCCTGAATCGGCCCGGGAGTTTGCCGACTTTTGCGAACGTCGCTACAGCGTCACGTTTCCGGTGATGGAGAAGGTGCGTGTCAATGGGCATCAGGCACACCCGCTGTTTCTGATGCTGCGCCGTCAAGCCCCCGGGCTGCTGTCGAGTACATCGATCAAATGGAATTTCACCAAGTTTCTGGTTGGTCGAGATGGGCAGGTCATTCGTCGCTTCGGACCCCGGGCGTCCACCCAGGATATCAAGCCCTGTCTTGAAACCGCGCTGGATACGCCTTTTTCCGCCTAGGCGCGTGCTTGACCTCAGCCTAGGGAGCAAGCTCGCGCGCCCTCATCAGGCGCGTCATCAGTTCGTTCCAGCGGTGGCGGGTCATCATGGTGGTGAGTCCGGAAAACAGTGTCCAGAAGCTCTTGCGCCAGCCTTTTAGCCGGCGTTGATGCACGACCAGTTGCGCCAGCAGACGATTTTCGTCGAAAGTGCGCCACTCACCGGCAATCGATAGCTGATGACGCGCGAGTACCGGTGCCAGCTCGAGGCGAAATATCCATTCCAGCTGATCGAGGCGCAAATCATGGCGTTCGATGACCTCGATCATATGCGCATAATCGCTCTCTCGAGGCTCTCGCTCGAGCCACAAGGGCGCAAGCGCAAGCCACAGCTCGCCACGTTCATCGATCAGCGCTTCGATCTCTTTTTCGCTCATGCCTCTCACCTTCATCGTCCCGGCAGGCATCTTCGGGCAACACTAGCCGAGGTACAAGAGCGGACAGTGCCACGATGAGTCGCTAGAATAGCCGCAATACAGCGTCCACGACGCTGATATCATTCGTCAATAAGCTTAAAGCCAGTAACGCAGAGGTCTGTCGTGATCATCAAACCCAAGGTTCGTGGTTTCATCTGTACCACCACTCATCCCACCGGCTGCGCGATGAACGTGCACGATCAGATTGGGGCAACCCGCGCTGCCATCGGCAATGCCCTGGACGAGGGGCCCAAGCGAGTACTGGTCATCGGTGCTTCCAGTGGCTATGGCCTGGCGGCACGTATTACCGCAGCGTTTGGCTATGGTGCCAGTACTCTTGGCGTATTTTTCGAAAAGCCTGGGACGGAGAAAAAGCCAGGCACCGCAGGTTGGTACAACTCGGCCGCCTTCGATCGTTATGCCAAGGAAGAGGGGCTTTACAGCAAGGCGATCAATGGCGATGCCTTCGCCCATGAAACCCGGGAAAAGGCCATCGAGCTGATCAAGCAGGATCTGGGCGATGTGGATCTGGTGATCTATTCGCTGGCCTCGCCGGTACGCAAGCTGCCGGACAGCGGTGAGCTCAAGCGTTCGGTGCTCAAGCCCATCGGCGAAACCTACCGCGCCACCGCTATCGACACCAACAAGGACACCATCATCGAGACCGAAGTCGAGCCCGCTACCCAGCAGGAGATCGACGATACCATCCAGGTCATGGGCGGCGAGGATTGGGAGCTGTGGATCGATGCGCTGGACAAGGCTGGCGTGCTGGCACCTGGCGCCAAGTCCGTGGCCTTCAGCTATATCGGTACCGAAATCACCTGGCCGATCTACTGGCATGGGGCGCTGGGCAAGGCCAAGGAAGACCTGGATCGCGCCGCCGGGGAAATCGACGAGCGCCTGGCCGAGAGCGGTGGCGGTGCCAACGTTGCGGTGCTCAAGTCCGTGGTGACTCAGGCCAGCGCTGCCATTCCCGTCATGCCGCTGTACATCGCCATGGTATACAAGGTGATGAAGGAGCAGGGATTGCACGAAGGCACCATCGATCAGTTGAACCGACTGTTCCGGGATCGCCTGTATGGCAACGAGACGCCGGAAACCGATGAGGAAAACCGCCTGCGCCTCGACGACTGGGAACTGCGCGACGACGTTCAGCAGGCCTGCAAGGACCTGTGGCCTCAGGTAACCAGCGACAATCTGTTCGATATCACCGACTACGCCGGCTACAAGCATGAGTTTCTCAAGCTGTTCGGCTTCGAGCGAGACGATGTGGATTACGATGCCGAGGTCGACCCGGTGGCAAGCTTCGATGTCGTTCAGCTGTGAGTAGAAAAATGTCGATGCCGGAGTACAGCGGATGAATCGAATGGCAATGAATGACAGAAAATCCGGGCGCTTCGTGGGGCTGCTGGCATTGCTCGCCTTGCTTGCCCTATCAGGCTGCCAGAGCGCCTATTACAACGCGCTGGAGAAAGTCGGTATTCAAAAGCGCGAAGTGCTGGTGGATCGTGTGGAGGATGGGCGAGACGCTCAGCAGGCCGCGGAAGAACAGTTTTCCTCGGCGCTGGAACAGTTTCGAGCGGTGGTGCGGGTGCCGGAGAGCGAGCTTTCCAGGACCTACGATCGATTGAACGATGAATATGAACGCAGTGAAGTAGCCGCCGACCGGGTCGAAGGCCGTATAGACGCCATAGAAGATGTTGCCGAGGCGTTGTTCGACGAGTGGGAGGACGAGTTGTCGCTCTATCAGAGTGCCGAGTATCGCCGGCTCTCGGAGCGGCAATTGCGCGCGACCCGGGCCCGTTACGAGGAGATGCTGACGGCAATGCAGGACGCGGCGGACAGCATGCAGCCGGTGCTGTTGGCCTTGAGGGACAACGTATTGTTCTTGAAGCACAATCTCAATGCGCGAGCAATCGGTGCGCTACGCGGCGAGGTCGATGGTCTCGAGCGCGACGTGACGGCGCTGCGCAAGCGCATGCAGGCGGCCATCGCACGTTCCGATGCCTTCATCGACGAGCTCAACCGTCAAGATGGTCCGTGAAGAACCGAGTTTAGAGTGGGGGTCCGACATCACCCGGCAGGTGGGCTTCGTCCTTCTGCCGGGTTTTTCTCTGCTGGCACAAGCCTGCGCCCTGGAGCCGTTGCAAATTGCCAACCAGCTCAGTGGGCAGCACCTTTATACGCCGATAGTCTTCGGCCTGGACGGCGGTGAGATCAAGGTCGCTGGGGGCATGGCGCTGACGGCACAACACTGCGTCGGGAGTGCGGCGCGGGAGCTCGATGTGCTGCTTGTATGTGCATCCGGTGCCAATCACGGCGATTGTGAAGAACTGCTTGAATGGTTGGTGCAGCTGGCGGAGCGCAGTGTCGTACTGGGGGGGATCGGCGGTGGCACCCAGGTGTTGGCAAGAGCCGGCGTCCTTGATGGATATCGTGCAACCCTTGCCTGGCAAGGTCCTGATGCCTCGACTCATACCTACCCACGGATTCGGAGCAGTCGCCAGGTGTTCGAGATCGATCGTGACCGCATGACCTGCGGGGGCGGCACTGCGGCCCTGGATATGATGATGAGCCTAATCGCTCGCCAGCATGGGCAACGCTTGGCCGAGCGGGTTTCTGAGTATTTCGTCCATGAGCGTGTGCACTTGGGAAATGAGTCCCGGCCCGTATCACTTGGTGCACAGTTGGGGCATGCGCCGCTGAGCCTGAGGGATGCGGTGGCATTGATGGAGTCGAATATCGAAGAGCCTCTCTCCACCCACGAGCTTGCCGCACATCTGGGTATCTCTCGTCGTCAATTGGAAAGGCTGTTCAAGAAGTATCTTCACGCCGTACCTAGCCGCTATTATCTCAATCTGCGTTTACAGCAAGCGCGGAGACTGCTGCGTGAAACCGGCGGCGCAATAGGCGATATCGCGTTTGAGACTGGATTTTCTTCTGCGGCCCATTTTTCGACTGCCTATCGTAACCATTTCGGTATGACGCCCAGGGAAGAACGTCTTGTCTAACGTGTAGTGATACGGCTTTGCCTAATCACCAATGAATGACTAATCTCAAACTTGGCGGTAAGCAGTGACCACAGAGGGCGATGAATGTGGTGAGGCAAGCGTGTAGGGAAGCTGTTTGCACACCCTTTCAATGACCCTTCTTTTTCTCCAGGGCTCCAGTTCACTGTGAACGGAGCCTCTTTTTCATTTAAATCCTTCGATCAGTGACCGAAAAGCCGATGTAGCAGAGGGCGAAAATCCGCCATGGCGCGTTTCGGCGATTGCTCCCGTGGCACCAGGCCGGAAGTGAAACCTGCATCGATGAAGGGCGTGATGATGCTCTTGTCGCGGCTCAGTACGTGAATGGGAACTTCCCGGCTTGCATTTTCTCCAGTGATGAGCGGTGCCGGTTGATGATCGCCCAGGAGAACGAGGAGCGCTTCGTCTTGAAGGTAGCGCTCGGCATAGCCAAAGGCTGCTGCCAGCGCATAGTCGAGGGCCTGAGTGTAATGCTCGCGCACCCTGTCCAGATCCTGCCAGAGGTCTTCCGGCGTCTGTGCGCGCTCTTTCAACCTCGCCCATTGCTCAAAGACACTATCCTGATCCTGTTCGAGGCTCTCCCAATCTGCGATGGGAAGGATGGGCGTCCAGGGTGCGTGACTGCTGATCAACGCGAGTTCGGCGAATAGAGGTGGTTCATGGGCCTGTCGCTGCGTCTCGAAAAAACGCCAGGTGTACTGATCCGGCATGGTGACCCAGTTCAACGAGGGGCCCCGATAAGGAATGTTTCTGGCAGTGAAGATACGGTCGTAGCCCAGCCGTTGCCCCTGGGGCCAGGGTTGGGTCAGGGCGGGCATGATGGCCAGATTACGATGCCCAGTCTTACGAAAATCATCATTCAGGGTGGATTGTCGTTGACTGAGCATCAATTCATAGTGGCGTTGCGTCGTGATGTCGAGTCCGCTGAGCAGTGTGGCATGGGCAAGCCAGGATTGACCGCCCTGCACCGGCGACACCAGCTTGGCACTAGCCATATGGATGCCCGAGCGTCTTAGACGCTGCTCGAAGTCAGCGAGGCGGGGCCTGATGGTCGTGGCATAGCGCTGATCAAAGAGAGCGGTTACGCCGTAGGATTCGATGAAACCGAGAATGACATCCCGGTCGGCAAGGCCGGGTAAAGAGCGAGCTTCCAGCAGGCCCTCATCCGACATGGCGCGTTTAAAATCTGCATAGGCACGATGGGTGTCTTGCATCTGGTGCCAGTGTGTCGTGATCAGGTTCAGGGCAGGGGTCGAAAAATAGGAAGGCAGCCTCGGGCCAGTAAAAACAATGGCTAGCGTCCCACCCAGTAACAGAACAAGTGCCAGATGTTTTTGTCGTGTCATCACTGGTAGGCGCAGTGCGGCAAAACAGCGCGCGACGAGCCAGATACCCAGAAACAGGATGGCAAGGGTGAATGCAGCGACGATCAGGGTGGCGAAAAGCCCCATGTTCTGAGTGAGCTGATGAAAGGCTGCATCTGTCAGGCCAAAATCGAGCAAGGGGTTGAAGCGCCTGCCGAAGGCCAGTTGAGTAAGTGCATCGATGCCGGCAAGCAATAGAAGCAAGGCCAGCCCCGAGACAATGAGCCTGATAAGCCAGGGTCGCACGCGCTCCGGCAGGATCAGCAGCAAGGCCGTTAGCCAGACGGCTTCCCAGGCAAGAAACACGGCGTCAAGATGCCCTTCAATGAGAAAGCGCAGCCCTAGTAGTAGGATGTTAAGGGCGAAAAGGATCGCAATAATGTGATACAAGGGGCGCTCCGTAGACAAGCCGACAACAGAACAGTTGAGCAAACGACAGGTTACGCTACCACGTATTGGTCTGCTGCTTGGCGCATCACAACAATGGAGCCATCGTCTCGGGCAGGGAGAGGATCGTACTGTGAACAAGGAGATGAGGAAATCACATGAATGCGTGGCAATGTCTGTCGATAACCGCCTTGGTATGCGCACTTGGAATGGCACAGTCCCACGCCCAGGAAACCTCACCACAGGTCACCACTCAGGCAACGAATGAGGACAATGCGCGCTCCGCGGTGGTTGCTGTTGCCGATATCCGGCTCGAAGCCTCGCCCCGTGTATCGCCGGAAGCGTTATTCGAGGAGGTGACCGAGCTTGCCCGGGAAAAAGCCAGAAACGAATACCAGCAGCCTCAATCACCGTTACCCGAATCTTTGGCCAATCTCGATTACGGCACCTATCGAGACATTCATCTTCGCAAGGATTCAGCCCTGTGGAGCAATGAAGGGTTATTCGAGGTGCAGTTCTTTCATCTTGGCTTTCTTTACGATACCCCTGTCGATATTCATGTGCTCGAGAATGGCCGGATCGAGGATGTGAACTTCGAGATGGGCATGTTCGATTACGGGAAGAAAGCGGCGCGTGTGCGCGAGGAGTTTGCCAAGCTCGATCAGCGCAAGCTTGGGTTTGCGGGGTTTCGGCTGCACTACCCATTGAATACACCTCATCGCAAGGATGAGTTTCTGGTGTATCTAGGCGCTTCTTATTTTCGTGTTGCCGGGCGAGGCCAGAGCTATGGAATTTCTGCGCGAGGCTTGGCGGTAAACACCGCAACTCAAGGCGGGGAAGAGTTTCCTGCCTTTCGCTCCTTCTGGCTGGTCAAGCCCGAGCCTGAAAGCTCGACGGTCACTCTATTCGCGCTGCTGGACAGCCCGTCGGTAGCGGGTGCTTATCGCTTCGACATCGATGTTGCAAATAACATCGTCATCAATGTGGATTCACATCTTTTTGCTCGTGACGATGTCGCCAAGCTCGGGATCGCACCCTTGACCAGCATGTTCCTGCATGGTGAAAACAGCTTCAACCGTCATGACGATTTTCGACCGGAGGTGCATGATTCCGACGGTCTGTTGATGCGTACTTCGAGTAATCAATGGATCTGGCGTCCGCTTTCCAACCCGCAAACCCTCAACGTGACCCAACTGCGTGATACCTCGCCGCTTGGATTCGGCCTGATGCAGCGGGATCGCGATTTCGAGAATTACCTTGATATGTCAGCGAATTTCCAGCGCCGCCCCAGTCTATGGGTCGAGCCCCGGGAAGGCGACTGGAATGAGGGGGGCCTTGAGCTGGTCGAAATTCCCGTCGATTCCAGTGTCAACGACAATATCGTTGCCTACTGGGTGCCGGATGGGGAATTCCGCGCCGGTGATGAGCGTCGCTATCAATATCGTTTGTCCACCCATGGCAAGAATTTACCAGCACAAGAGCTTGGCCGCGTGATACGCACACGCCAAGGCTCCAGCGCCAATGCGAAAGATGCTGAACCACCGCCTCGCACCTCGCGCCGTTTCATCGTCGATTTCCGCGGTGGCGACGAGCTTGCCAGCCTCAATGGCTCGCAGCCAGTGGAGGCCGAACTGACAGTGGCTCGCGGTAAAGTCAGCGATCTCGAAGTCAAGCAACTGCCGGATGGCAAGACCTGGCGCGCCAGTTTCAAGCTGGAACCTCAGAACAAGGCCTCTGCCGACATGCAACTCAAGCTGAAGCTGCGGGGTAGAACCCTGACCGAAACCTGGAGCTACATATGGAATTCCAATGTCGTGCAGTGACTCGCCCGATCCTCGTCGTGACCGCGCGCCGGATGAAGGGGTAGTCGACATGGAGCAGGGCATATCCACTCACCAAGCCAGTGAGGGGGCCCCGGTGCGTCGCCGTCGCATCCCTTTTTTGGCATTGCGCCGCTTTGTGTTCTTCGCCCTGGCGATACTGACTGCGGCACAAGGCAGCTACATGATGCTGGATATCCTGCGCGCCAATGGCTTGACGCTGCTCGAACTGACTATCTGGATATTGTTCGTGGTCATGTTCATCTGGTTGTCGATCTCGTTCTGGATGGGCATCGCAGGGTTTCTGGTAGTGGCGTTCAAACGCGATCCGATAACCCTCGGCCCTGCCCGCCCTCTTGACCAGACTCTCGACCCCACGCGGCGAATCGCGCTGGTCATGCCGATCTACAACGAAGACGTGGAACGGGTCGTGGCGGGGCTGGAGGCCACCTGTCACTCATTGATCGAGACCGGGCAGGCGGCTGCTTTCGACGTCTACCTGCTTAGCGACAGCACCGACGATGCCGTCGCCGCTAGAGAAAAGCACGCCGCCACCTTGTTGCGTAGCCGCCTGGCGCCGGATCTAACGTTCTACTATCGGCGCCGTGACGACAACACCGGACGCAAGGTGGGCAATCTGGCGGAATTCTGTTGCCGGTGGGGACATTTCTACGAAAGCATGCTCATCATCGATGCCGATAGCGTCATGGGAGGGCGTACCATGGTGGGAATGGCCGCCACCATGCAGGCCAACCCACGACTGGGGCTGTTGCAGACCGTGCCGTTGCCGGTGCGAGCCGAGACGCTATTCGGACGTTTTCTGCAATTTGCCGCGACGCTGCACAGCCCCATGCTGGCTGCGGGGCAGAGTGTCTGGCAGGGGGATAGCGCCAACTACTGGGGACACAATGCCATCCTGCGTGTTTCAGCGTTTATCGAAAGCTGCGGCTTGCCGGTATTGCCAGGCGAGCCACCGCTAGGAGGGGAGATACTCAGTCACGATTTTGTCGAGGCGGCGCTGCTGCGACGTGCTGGCTGGGAAGTTCGTCTACACGCCGGCGTGGAAGAGAGCTTTGAGGAATTGCCCAGCAACATCATCGACTATGCCAAGCGCGATCGGCGCTGGTGCCAAGGCAACATGCAGCATTTGCGTTTATTGTTTGCGCGAAAATTGCACTGGATCAATCGGCTGCACTTCCTGTTTGGCGCCCTGGCGTTCATGGCCTCCTTGATATGGATCGTCATGCTGCTCTTGAGTACCGCCGATGCAGTACTGCTTGCGGTCTCCAAGGTTCAGTTCTTCACTCAGAATTACCAGCTGTTTCCCCAGTGGCCTGAATCCCGGGTGACCCTGATTGCGTCACTTCTGGTCATTACGGTCATCATGCTGGTATTGCCCAAGCTGCTGGGGCTGCTGGTAGCCCTGATGCACCGTCGACAGGAGTACGGTGGTGGCATCAAGCTCACCATCAGTGCCTTGCTGGAAATCGTCTATTCGATCCTGCTCGCCCCGCTGATGATGGCGTTCCATGCCTGGTTCGTGCTCAGTATATTGCTGGGACGTACCGTTTCCTGGAGTTCACAATCCCGGGGGGGGCGCTTGATTCCTTGGCGAGAGGCATGGCGCCGTACCTGGTCGACCACGACGTTGGGAATACTCTGGGGAACGATCAGCTATTACTATTCCCCTCTATTCTTCTGGTGGCTGTCTCCGGTGTTGCTTGGCATGGTGACCTCTATCCTGCTCATACGCTTTACCAGCAGCATTCGGGCGGGAGAATGGTTGAAACGTCAGGGTTTGCTATGCATACCCGCGGAGGTGCAAAAGCCTGGAGTATTGAGGCATCTGGAGAGAATCGAGGAGGAAGATGAGGCAAGCGTTCCTTCCTTGGAGGACGAGCAGCTGCTGCCTGCCCAGGAACATCACCAGCAGATGCCAATTCAGTCGCTGCGGGCGCATCTGGGAATAGGCGGGGCCAAGGCAACCCGGCCCTAGCGTCTCTCCTGGATCGATCTCTTGAAGCATTAACGCGCCGAGAGTGGTGGAGTAGACTACCGAGTCTTGCTCAAAAGGATCTCATTCATGGTTGCTACTTCTCCGTTGGTCATCGAGCCTTCCCATGACCGCCCAGCCGAGGCGGTCGTCATCATACTGCATGGCCTGGGGGCCGATGGCCACGACTTTGCGCCGCTGGTGCCGGCACTGCCTCTGCCATCGGAACTGGCGGTGCGCTTCGTGCTGCCCCATGCGCCATCGCGCCCGGTGACGATCAATGGCGGCGTGAGCATGCCGGCCTGGTATGACATCCTGGACATGAACCTTGGTCGGCGTATCGATGAAATTCAGTTAATCGCTTCGGCGAAGGAAATCCAGGCATTGATCGACGCTCAGCGTCGCGGCGGGATCGATAGCCGGCGCATCGTTCTGGCGGGCTTTTCCCAAGGGGGCGCGGTTGCCTATCATGCGGCACTGACCTACCCCGAGCCCCTGGCGGGATTGCTTGCACTTTCTACCTATTTCGCCACTGCGGGCAGCCTGGCGATAAACGAAGCCAATCGACAGCTGGCGACCGAAGTGCATCACGGTACTTTCGATCCCGTGGTGCCCGAGTCACTCGGCCGCCAAGGCTATGAGCAGGCCAAGGCACTGGGCTTGCCAGCTCACTATCGTACTTATGAGATGGCACATGCGCTATGCCCCGAGCAGATCGCGGATATCGGGAAATGGCTATCTCAACGCCTGTCCTAAGCCACTCGCTGGCTGCGTGCCTCCTCGAGTAGCGCAAACCAGGTGGCGCGATCGATATCCAGTTGGCCTTCCCGGGCCAGGGCATGCAGGCGCTTATCCTTTAGCGTGCCGATGACCGGTACGGGATTGCCGGGAATACGACGCAGCCAAGCCAGGGCGAGACCGGCACGACTGACGCCGAATTCCTGGGCCAGTTTTGTCAGCGCCGAGCCCAGGATGTCCTCGAAGACCGAGCCGCCGCCCAAGGGCGACCAGGCCATGGGCTTCTGACCGTCGCTCACCAGTGCGTCGTACAGTCCATCGAACAGGGGGGCGGGGCGCGCCAGGGATAGCTGTAACTGGTGAAGTTCGAGACGATGCTTCATGCCCCGTTGCAGGCGCCGCCACTGTTCGGGAAGGAAGTTGGAGACCCCCGCGGCTCCGACCTTGCCCGCATCGATGGCATCGTCCAGGGCCCTGGCAGTGGCCTCGGCATCCATCAAGGGGTCCGGACGATGCAGCAGAAAATACTCCAGTCGTTCTACCCCCAGTCGGGCTAGCGAGGCGTCGATGGCGGATTCGAGATAGTCCGTGGAGGTGTCGTAGTGCTTCACCCCGAAGCGCGAAGTATCCAGAGACGGCAATACGACGTCTGCCTTGGTGATGACCTTGACGCGGGACTTCAGGGTCGGGCGCTGTTTGAGGGCTTGGCCAAAGAGGGTTTCGCTGCTGCGTTTGCCGTGGATGTCGGCATGATCGAACCAGGTAAGCCCCTCATCGATGCGGGCTTCGAGCCAATCCGCCAGCCGTGCAGGATCGCTCAGCTCATAAGATTCGCTCAAACGCATCATGCCCAGCACGAATGGCACATCGAAAGTCAGCGAATCGTCGGTCATGGGGTGTCCTCACGACTGATGATGGTGGCTAGCAAGTGCTGGGCGCCGGGTACCAGCCAGACAGGGTCGAGTCGGGTACAGGCTGCTTCGATACAGAGAAAGTGATGACCCGCCTCGGCCGGGGTATCCGGTGGAAGCTCCTGGTCCGGGTGCCATACGACCGTCGAGTCGCTACCTTGCTTGGCAATACGCAGGCGGCGTTCGCCATCGTCGAGCACCACTTCATGATTGGACTGATAGATACGGTCGATGGCGCCACGAATACCGGGTTCGCCCTGCTGTACGCCTTCAGCGAAACCCTCGAGCTTGTCGAGATAGCGGGCACCGGCCAGCCCTTCGAGATTGCAGCGATGCGCGTGAGATACTTGTAGGTAGGTATGCAGGGCGGCGGTGAGCTTGACCGGCGTGGTGCCGCGATGCTCGGTAATCAGTTCCACGTGCAGGCGCTGTGCATTGGCCTGGATCACCGCTCGGGGGATAAGCTGTTCGTGCAGACGGGTCTCGGGAAAGAGATGCAGTTCGATGCCGTCCTCGTGTTCGTCCGTTGCATCCAGACGCCACTGCGCCTTGCGGGCGGGGCCATGCATCTCCCCCTGGCCATCCGGCGATTCATTGGCAAACCAGGGCCAGCACAATGGAATGCCGCCACGAATCGCTCCGGGCAGCGGTTGCGGCGTCGGCGTCATCCAAAGCCAGCCCTGTAGCGCCGACGCGGCATCGACTTCGGGTAAACGCTCGGCTTCGGGCGCGGGTAAAAAATGCAGCACCTGCGCTCCTTGCAGGGATACGACAAGCTCTCCCCAAGACTCCCGGGCCAGCCATACTTGTCTGCCTTGCCAGGTTTCAAGACGCTGGCCCTGAGTGGCATCGAGTAGTTGGCGCAGGGATGACGGAATCATTCAACCTCCTTGTTGTGTAGCGCCTCTGCGGCACCATGCAAGCCGGTCCAGGGCGCGTTGACCACCCAGACGGGGATGCGCGCATTGTAAGCGCTCATGCGCCCTTTGTGGATGAATGCTTCACAAAAACGGCTGCGTTGGAGCCAGTCGACGAGCCGAGGAAGGATTCCGCCGCATAAATAGATACCGCCTTGCGCGCCGATCATCAACGCCGCATCGCCGCAGGCATCGCCCAGAATTTTCAGAAAGCGCAGAAGTACCTCTTCGGCCAGGACATCGCCGGCCCGAGCCGCGCCGGTAACATCAGCAGCAGAGTTGTAGAGTGACGCCTTACCCGCAAGAGCGGCATGAGCGCGGTATAGATCGAGCAGCCCCTGACCGCACAATAAACGCTCCACGGAAACACGGCCGTACTTCTCTTGAAAATAACCCAGCAGTTCGCGCTCGCGGTCATCCGTGGGGGCGAAGGTGGCATGCCCCCCTTCGGTGGGTAGCGGAATCCAGTTGTTCTGGCCTGGGAAAAGCCCCGCAACGCCGAGTCCCGTACCTGGCCCGATGACCAGGCGGGCGCGATGCGGCTCGCTTGTGCCGGCCTTTACGGGGATCAACTCATCCGCCAGGAGATGAGGCACGCCCAGAGCCTGAGCGGTGAAGTCATTGATCACCTTAAACAGCGAGAAGCCGAACGCCTCTTTTACCTGGCGCTTGGAAAAACACCAGGCATTATTGGTCATGCACACTTCGTCGGCATGCACCGGACAAGCGAAGGCCAGACATGCTTCTCGCGGCGCACGTTCGCCAGTAGCACCGACCCGGTTCAGATAGTCACGAATGGCATCTTCCAGTCGTGGGTAATCGGCACAGCGAAGAATCAGAATATCGTTCAGCTCGAAGGAACCCCGCTTGACCAGAGCGAAACGCGCATTGGTGCCGCCAATATCCCCGATCAGAGCCATTTCATGCCTATCCGAACTCGCATCTGAACTCATGTTCGAACTCATGCCCGGTCGGTCCCTCTTGCCAGATCCTGGCTCTCGAAACCGCCAAAGACCGAGGCGCCTTCTTCCGCGCCATTGACCAGCTGGCGAAACCCCGCGAACAGCTCACGACCCATGCCATAACGGTAGTGCTCCAGATCCATGATGGTGGCTTCCCTGGCCTGCCATTCAGCCTCGTCCACCACTGCGCTCAACTCGCCCTTGTCCGCGTCCAGGCGCAGCACATCGCCCTCGCGAAGCTTGGCCAGCGGACCACCGTCGATGGCCTCCGGGGTCATGTGAATGGCAGCGGGTACCTTGCCCGACGCCCCGGACATGCGGCCATCCGTCACCAGTGCCACCTGAAAACCGCGATCCTGAAGTACACCCAGATACGGAGTGAGCTTGTGCAGCTCCGGCATGCCGTTGGCCCGGGGACCCTGGAAACGCACCACCACGATGACGTCGCGGTCGAGCTCGCCGGCATCGAAGGCCGCCTTGACTTCGTTCTGATCGTTGAACAGACGCACCGGCGCCTCCACCAGACGGTGCTCGGGCTTGACCGCGGATACCTTGATGACACCGCGGCCCAGGTTGCCGTTGAGCACGGTCAGGCCACCCGTGGGCGAGAACGGCTCGGAAACCGGGCGCAGAACGTCCAGGTCCAGGCTCTGGGTCGGGCCTTCGCGCCATACCAGCCGACCATCCTCGAGAAAGGGCTCCTGGGTATAGTCGGTTAGATCGCCGCCGAACACGCAGGGGATGTCGCCATGGATCAGGCCGGCATCGAGTAGCTCTCGAGTCAGGAAGCTCATGCCGCCTGCGGCCTGAAAGTGATTCACATCCGCCTGCCCGTTGGGGTAGATGCGGGTCAGGCTCGGGGTCACTGCGGAAAGTTCGGTAAAGTCGTCCCAAGTGAGCGTGAGGCCCACCGCGCCGGCCATGGCCACCAGGTGTAGCGTGTGATTGGTGGAGCCGCCGGAGACGAGCAGACCAACAACGGCATTGACGATCGCTTTTTCGTCGATCTGCTGCCAGAACGGGCGATAGTTGCCACCGGGTTCGCTGTTGCGGATGGCCTGCTCCGCGGCGTAGCGAGT
Organism: uncultured Halomonas sp.; assembly: GCF_947493865.1. GTDB lineage: Bacteria > Pseudomonadota > Gammaproteobacteria > Pseudomonadales > Halomonadaceae > Modicisalibacter. Next base: position 164,768 of record NZ_CANLTC010000004.1, on the reverse strand, counting down.
CAGCGCTTCACGCAACGGCGTATTGGGATTGACGAAGGAGGCGCCGGGTAGATGCAGCCCCATCATTTCCATCATCAACTGATTGGAGTTGGCGGTGCCATAAAAGGTGCAGGTGCCCGGGCTGTGATAGGACGCGGATTCGGCTTCGAGCAGCTCTTCGCGGCCGACCTTGCCTTCGGTATAGAGCTGTCGTATGCGGGCCTTCTCGCTGTTGGGAAGCCCGCTGGGCATAGGGCCGCCAGGAACGAAAATCGTGGGCAAATGACCAAAACGTGCAGCGCCTATGAACAGACCCGGCACAATCTTGTCACATATACCCAAGAGTAGCGCCGCATCGAACATGTTATGGGATAGCGCCACTGCGGTGGCCATGGCGATGGTGTCCCGGGAAAAGAGCGACAGCTCCATACCCGGCTGGCCTTGGGTCACGCCATCGCACATGGCGGGTACGCCACCGGCGAACTGCGCGGTCGACCCCATCTGGCGTGCCGCCTCCTTGATCGAATCGGGAAACGAACCCAAGGGTTGATGGGCGGAAAGCATGTCGTTATATGACGAAACTATTCCCAGGTTGGCACTGTTGGTCAGTTTTAGCCGGTCCTTGTCCTCGCTTCCGCAGGCGGCGAAACCATGGGCAAGATTGCCGCAGGAAAGTTCACCACGATGCACGCCCTGACGGTGCTGATCCTGCATGTGGCGCTCATAGCTTGCTCGTCGCTCTTGGGAGCGTTCGCGAATACGGCGAGTGACCTGGGCGACGGTGGAGTGGATGTTCATGAAAAGCCTCTATCGATAATTGGATTGCTATGTACGTAAACTTAACAAAAAATTGGTTGAACGTCCTTGCGTTATAAACCAGATTACAAGTAAAACGCTAAGAGCGTTTTCTCAAGGTTGCTTGCTGTTCGAAGTTCACGAACTGCGAGATCGTTATAGACCTTGCCATCAATGCATTTTAGCTTGCTGCAGGAGACCCTTCATGACTTTACGCGTAGCGATCAATGGATTCGGACGTATTGGCCGTAATGTAGTGCGTGCCCTCTACGAAAATGCCTATCGTGATCAGGTTCAGGTCGTCGCCATCAACGATCTGAGCGATCCGGAGACGAGTGCCCGCCTTCTCAAGCATGACAGCGTTCACGGTCAGTTCGGTTATATGGTCGATCATGACGAGGACTCGCTCAGTGTCGCCGGCGATCGCATCAATATCTATGCCGAACGCGATCCTTCCAAGCTGCCCTGGGCAGACCTCGAGGTCGACCTGGTGATGGAGTGCACCGGGCTTTTCAAGAAGCGCGAGGCAGCTGCAAAACACCTTGATGCCGGCGCGCAATCCGTGCTGATTTCGGCACCGAGCCCGGATGCGGATGCCATGATCGTCTACGGCGTCAACGAGCATGTGCTCACCGCCGAGCATCGGGTGGTCTCCAATGCCTCTTGCACGACCAACTGTCTGGCGCCGGTTGCCAAGGCGCTACACGAGGGAATCGGCATCGAGAACGGGTTGATGACCACCGTGCATGCCTACACCAACGATCAGAACCTGTCCGATGCCTATCACTCCGATCCTTATCGTGCGCGCAGTGCCACCCAGTCGATGATTCCTACCAAGACTGGCGCAGCAGCAGCGGTAGGGCGGGTATTGCCGGATCTTGAAGGCAAGTTCGACGGTCTTGCGGTGCGGGTGCCCGTGATCAATGTCTCCCTGGTGGATCTGGTGTTCACCGCCAGCCGAGAGACCACCAAGGAAGAAGTCAACGCGATCGTGGAGGCTGCTGCCGAGCAATCGCCGATACTCGCGGTCAACGCACAGCCACTGGTATCCATCGACTTCAATCACGATGCCCATTCTTCCATCTTCGATGCCAATCACACACGCGTGAGTGGGCGGTTGGTCAAGGTCATGGCCTGGTATGACAATGAGTGGGGGTTTTCCAATCGCATGCTGGACACGGCGTTGGCCATGCAGGCGGCCAGGTGAGTTGGCTATGGGCTAGAAATATTTCAGGAAATTTTCGGGCATTCCTTCTTGGTGGGCATGCCCTGTAGATTTTAGCGTTGGGGTTCAATAACATTCGGAGCAGTGCTTACGGTCGATCCAGCGTTATGGTTGTTCTCCATTCTAGCTCTATTCTTGTGTATAGGGCTCTGTCACTATGACTGTCGTTGCTAATTATGGTTAGCCGCATTTCTGGTTATCGATGACGCCGTATTCGATGGTGGTATCATCCATTCTCATCACATGTCAGCAAGTCGCATCGTTTAGATAATACGCGAACGCCTTGATTGCCAGTGCTCATCGGTTTGCGTTTTCAGCGTGGGTATCGTCGACAATATCATTGACCACATGCGTGAATGTGACGTCTGTGAATCAACGTTCAGGGATCATATGAGCATGTCACCCTCTTTGCTGAAGCACTCGACGGCGGTTCTCGACAAGTTGTTGCAAGCGACTCCGGTGGTGATTTATGCCACGAGCGTCGATTGGTGGCAGGGGCAGCTCCATTATGCGTGTCAAGGTATCGAATCCCTGGCCGGGGTCGACCGCGATGTTCTTCAAGCCGATCCCGGGCGCTGGCTGGCGCTATTGAGCGAAGAAACACGGCATGGCGCACTTGCTCAACTGCAACGCGCCATCGATACGGGCGGCGAGCGCGTTTCCATTAACTACACCTTGCAAACATCCCAGGGTGAGTGGCGCCATCTTCAAGACGATATCAGTCTTCATCGCGATGAGCACGGCAAGGTCACGGAGTTGGTCGGCTCATTGACCGACGTGACCAAGCGGCAGTCACTGCTCGGGCGCTTCGAGGAGTTGAGCGACCAGCTGCCTGGCGCCTTGTACCAATGCCGTTTGGGCACGAATGGACGCCTGACCTTCCCTCTGGTGAGTTCCGGTGCAAAGCGGCTATTCGGCGTGTCTCCCGAGACGCTCGTCGAGAGTGCCGAAGAGGCCATCGGTCGCGTGCATCCCGAGGATACCGAGACGTTATGGCGCAACATTCATCGCAGTGCCCTGCGCTTGAGTGTCTGGCGCTGCGAGTTTCGCTATCGCCATCCCCATGGTTATCAGCTCTGGGTGTCCGGCCATGCAACGCCACAGCAGGAGGCGGATGGTAGCGTGCTATGGCATGGCTTCTGTGAAGACATTACCCTTCATAAGCAGGCCCAACTGGCCCTCATCGAAAGCGAGCGACGCTACCGGTTCATCATCGAGCAGGTGAGCGATTTGATCATGCTGTTCGATTCCGATGGGGTCTGTCGGTTTGCCTCGCCGTCCATAGAAACCATGCTTGGCTACACCGCAGAAGATCTTTACGGTCGCGCATTGATCGAGCTGTTGCCACCGGATGATGCGCCGCGAGTACGGCGACGGCTGCACGAAGCCTCGTGCCAGGGAAAGGCGCTGCAGCTTGAACTGCGCGCACGTCATAGCCAGGGCCACTACGTATGGCTGGAAATCAGTTGCTCGCCCTATATCAGCCCACAGACCAATCGTTACGAGTGGATTCTGGGAGTGGTACGTGATGTGACCGCCCGCAAGTTGCGGGAAATGAAGCTGCATGAAATGTCCACCACGGACAGCTTGACCGGAGCGCTCAACCGCCGGGCATTCATGGACTGTATCGAGACGGAGATCAGCGCAGTGGATGCCATGCCTTCGCGGTTGTCCCTGGTGATTTTCGATATCGACAACTTCAAGGCGATCAACGACACCTACGGTCATGCGGCGGGTGATCTGGTACTGGCAAGCCTGGGGGATATCTGCCGCAGGACACTGCGCTCCCACGATATTTTCGGACGCATTGGCGGTGAGGAGTTTGCGCTGATGTTGAGCGGCCATGCGCTTCATGAAGCCGCCAGATTGGCGGAGCGGCTACGCCAGGAATTCGAGGAAACCCAGGTTGAGTTCTACGGCCAGTGGCTGAATTTCACCGTCAGCTTCGGTATTGCCGAACGCCATGACATGGAAACACTCGAAGCGTTGATGCATCGGGCGGATATGGGGCTCTACGCGGCCAAGCGCGGGGGGCGTAACCGCGTTCACCAGGCCCTGAGCGATAAATAGATAAAGCATGCGGCAAGGGCTGAGGGGGTATTACAAATTACTGCGCTCGGCCATGAGCCTTGCGGCAAGCCATGCTATGGTAAAAACAAGGACAAAAAAGGAGGCTCTGTCATGCGCATACTTTTCATGCTGTTCTGGCTGCTAGGGGGCGCAATGACGAACGTTGCCATCGCCCAGACTCAAACGTCGCCCACGGACATGGAGCTCGAGACGAACATCAAGATAGGGCCTCGGGTTGCAGGGGAACGCTTCACCTATTCGACAGGTGGCGAGATCTATGAAGGTTATCTTGCGCGCAACGTCAATGACGACCAGCCTCGCCCAGCGGTGATCGTGGTGCACGAATGGTGGGGCCTGAACGACTATGCCCGGGCCCGGGCCGACCAACTGGCAGCCTTGGGTTTCGTGGCATTGGCCGTGGACATGTATGGCGACGGTCAGGTAGCCACGCATCCGGATGACGCCGGCATGTTTTCGAGCCAGGTCATGAAGGATTGGCCCGCGGCCCGGGCGCGACTCGAAGCGGCTATGGCCAGTCTACGCGAAAGCCCCTGGGTGGATGAGAGCAAGGGCATGGCGGCTATCGGCTACTGTTTCGGCGGTGGGGTGGTCATGAACATGGCACTCTCGGGCATGCCCATCGAAGCAGCGATCAGCTTTCATGGCAGTCCTACCCAAGCGGCTACCAACCCCCAAGCTTTCGATGGTGCAGTAAAGATTTACAATGGCGCCCAGGATCCGCTGGTCAAGCGAGAGGATCTAATATCGATGGCCCAGGCACTCGAGGCGCAAGGTGCTCAGGTCGAGGTGATCAACTACCCAACGGCCACCCATGGGTTTACCAACCCGGCGGCGGATGACGCGGCAGCGCAGTTCGACCTGCCTCTGGCCTATGATGCCGCCGCAGACGCTGCTTCCTGGCAGGCCGCATTGCTGACCCTGGACAGGGTCCTGAACGGCAACCGATAGACACTGCGCAAGGAGAAAAGATGCGCTTCGAGGTACGCACTATTGCCTCCATGGAGGCTGTACCCGCACGGCAATGGAATGCCTTGATCGATGCCGACCAGCCCTTTTTGCGACATGAATTTCTGCATGCCCTGGAGGCCTCCGGAGCGGTGACATCCGCCACCGGCTGGACGCCGGCGCATTTGCTGGTCTGGCAGAAAGACATCCTGGTGGCGGCGATGCCACGCTACTACAAGCGCCATTCCCGGGGAGAGTATGTGTTCGACTGGTCCTGGGCGGACGCCTGGGAGCGAGCCGGCGGCGACTACTACCCAAAGACCTTGACGGCGATACCTTATACACCCGCCCCAGGCACGCGAACCGCCATCAGTACGCGGGTAGATACGCCCGCCGCCGTGTTTGCGGCGCTGGCAGAACATTGCTGCGACGAAAGCCTTTCGAGCTGGCATCTCTTGTTTGCGGAAGATGCGGAAGTCGATGCCTGGAAAGCCGCAGTGCCTGAGCTGATCGAGCGCCGAGGCGTGCAGTTCCAGTGGCAAGACACCGGCTTCGGTGATTTCGATGGATTTCTGGCGGCGATGAGTTCGAAACGGCGCAAGGAGATTCGTCGTGAACGGCGGCGCGTGGCGGAGCAGGGGATTACGCTGTCACGTCTGACCGGTGATGAGATCGACCCGGCGGCACTTGCACATTTCTACCGCTGCTATCAGATGACCTATCTGGAGCGCGGCCAGCGTCCTTATCTGCCCTTGGATTTCTTCCAGCGGTTGCAACGGACCTTGCCCGAGGCGTTGGTGCTTGTTCAAGCGCGAGTAGAAGATCAGCCAATCGCCTCAGCACTTTGTATTCAGGGTAACAAGACCTTGTATGGCCGTTACTGGGGTAGTGAAGTGGAAGCGGATTGCATGCATTTTGAAACCTGCTATTACCAGGGCATCGAGCACTGCCTGGAAAACGGCTTGACCCGATTCGATCCGGGCACCCAGGGCGAGCACAAGTTGATGCGGGGGTTTGCACCACGGCAGTTGCGTTCCTTGCACTATATTGCGGACCAGGATTTTCGCCGCGCCGTCGCACATTTTTGCGTTCAGGAGCGCGCTCATATCGAGGCATACTATCGCCAGGCCCAGGAGCGCTTGCCTTTCCGGCATGACGTCAATATTCCTCAACGAGAATCATCATGAGCTTTTTGCTTGAAGCGGCAGTGCTACTGGGGGTGGCGATCGTCGCTGTTCCTCTATTTCAGCGGCTGGGGCTGGGCTCCATTCTCGGTTACTTGAGTGCCGGGCTATTGCTGGGTCCTTCGGTGACAGGATTTATTGCCGATCCCGAGTCAGTGCTGCATTTTGCCGAATTCGGCGTGGTCATGCTGTTGTTCGTCATCGGTCTTTCCCTCGAGCCGACTCGGCTATGGACCATGCGCAAGCGTCTTTTGGGTCTGGGGAGTCTGCAACTGCTGGCAAGCGGGGCGCTACTGACACCCATCGGGCTGATGCTGGACCTGACGCTCGAAGTGTCGATCCTGTTGGGCCTGACGCTTGCGTTGTCCTCAACGGCCTTTGCCCTGCAGGTGCTCAACGCACGCCAGCAGCTGACGTCCCCTCATGGACAGACAGCCTTTTCGATTCTGCTGTTTCAGGATCTGGCGGTCATTCCCTTATTGGCCGCCTTGCCCTTGGTTGCTGGCGGAACGAGCCTTTCCTTCGGAGAGTCCTTGCTTCTCGTGCTGCGTGCCGCCGCGACCGTTGGCGCCGCCATCCTGTTCGGCAGGCTGGTTTTCCCTCGGGTGCTGGCATTGGTGGCGCGTAGTGAAGTGAATGAAATCTTTACCGCAGCGGCATTGTTCCTGGTATTGGGAATGGCTCTGGTAATGGAATGGGCAGGTCTTTCCATGGCGCTAGGTGCCTTTCTGGGCGGCGTGTTGCTGGCAGATACCGTTTATCGCCATGAGCTTGAAGCCAATATCGAACCGTTCAAGGGCCTGCTGCTTGGCCTGTTCTTCATTGCCGTGGGCATGTCGGTGAACCTGGCTCTGGTTTTCGAGAACATCGGCTGGGTACTCGCCATCACCTTGCTGACCCTGATAGGAAAGCTTGTCGTCATCGCTGTCGTCGGCTTGATTGCGCGACTGCCGTATCCGGAAATTCCCCGCTTGGCAACGGTTATCGCCCAAGGCGGCGAGTTCGATTTCGTCTTGTTGACTGCGGGCGTCAGCATAGGAATATTCGAGCAGCGCATCGCGAGTCTATGTATTGCGGCGGTCACTCTATCCATGGCGCTTACGCCATTTCTTTATCAAATCGGCGAGAGTCTGGGTGATCGTTTCAAGCAGAACCAGCCTTACGATGGCGATTTCGGTGACGATTCGCCGACGGTATTGATCGCCGGACTGGGTCGCTTCGGACAGATGGTGGCGCGGGTACTCAAGTCTCAGAACCTGAACTTCACGGCGCTCGATCCGAACATTACCCAGGTGGAATTCATCCGCCGCTTCGGGTCGCGCATTTACTATGCCGATGCCACCCGTCTGGATCTATTGCGTTCGGCAGGGGCCGATCAGGCCGGGATTCTGGTGATTGCCGTGGATGACGAGGAAGCCGCGACACGCATCGCGCGCCAGGCCCGGGATCATTTTCCACACCTTCAAGTGTTTGCCAGGGCGCGCAATCGTCACCATGCCTGGCAGCTGATGGACTTGGGGGCCAAGGTGGTGGTGCGCGAAACCTTTGCCGCCAGCATGGAGATGAGCACTGAGGTGCTCAAGGGCATGGGCTATCCTAGCTCCAATGCCATGGATGCGGTGCGCACCTTTCGTGAGTTCGATAACCAGTTGTTCAAGGATTCTTACAAGCACCGCGATGACATGTCGGCGCTCGTCGCTGACGACCAGGCGGCCATGGCGGAATTGCAGACTCTTTTTCAGAAGGGGCTGAGCAAACACGCCGATCACCATACGCAGGGCGACACGAGTTCAGTTGACGCGAAACCTTCTTGAAGACAACGGCATTGAAGGAAAACCCATGGTTTCCAGCGATTGGCGCAAACGACTGCAAACCTTGAATATCACTCCCCGCAGTGAATTGACGCCTCTGCCTGGGGGAGACAGCGCCCGGGTCTGGCAACTGCATACCGACCGGGGGCGAGTGGTCGTCAAGCAGGACGACCCCGGGCGCCTGCTTGGGGAAGCCGAGGGTTTGCGGGCATTGCGTGGCGCAGGAACGTCACTGATCGTCCCCGAGGTGCTGGGACTCGACGCTGACATGCTGGTCATGGAAGCGCTTGATACTGTATCGGGTGGACGCCAGCGCGATCAGCAGCTTGGAGTGGGCCTGCGGGAGCTTCACGAAGCAGGCGGCACGACTCACGGTTGGGAGCAGGATAACGCCTGCGGTCCAACGCCTCAGGATAATACGCCCTGTGCCGACGGGCGTGTTTTTCAGCGTGAACGGCGCTTGTTGCCATTAGGGAAGGCTTGCGTCGAAAAAGGCTTGCTGGGGAAGAATGCCTTCGAGAGATTGACTCGTATCGCCGTGGATCTCGAAAGCTGGCTGCCGAATGTACGGCCAAGCCTGGTACATGGGGATCTGTGGTCCGGTAACGTGCTTTACACCCGCGAAGGCCCGGCAATCATCGATCCGGCGATCTATCGCCACTATCCCGAGGTGGATCTCGCCATGCTGACGCTCTTTGGCTCACCGTCCGCTGCCTTCTTCGAAGCCTACTGGAACGGTAACCGTCCCGACGACTGGCCCCGGCGAAAAGGAGTGTTCCAGCTCTATCCGCTGCTCAACCATCTGTTGCTCTTTGGCGCTGGCTATCGCGGCGCAGTGGAACGCAGAATCGACGAACTTGGCTGATTATTCGTCTATCTTGAAGAGCGTTGGTCTGAAGAAGGCTGGCTCATGAGCTGGAAAAGAGTATCGATCACTACTCCCCCTTTTTCACTCAGCGAAAATCGATCGGGTTCGCGCAGCCAATCATGGAAAAGACCGCCCAGGGTCGATTGCAGTAGATGGGTTGCCGTCTCTGGGGACAGGGCGGGGTTCAGCAAATTGTATTCATGAGCCTTGCAAAACTGTGCGTATAGCCCGTCGTGACACTCTTGAGCCATGCGGTTCTGCATTTCCAGTGGATTGATGTCGCTGAAGAATTCGCAGCGATGCAGCAGGATCGAATGCACCCGGCGTAACTGGGGTTGCTCGAGACGGGTCAAACCGCGATGGCATACCAGGCGCAAGGTTTCCAAGGGTGAGTCGAGTAGCGCCGGTTCGTCGACTTCCTCGATCAACTCCTCGAAAGGCATGCGCACGCGCTCTATCAAGGCATGAAAAAGGGCGGCCTTGTTCTTGAAATGCCAATAGACGGCGCCTCGGGTCATTCCGGCATGACTGGCGATCTGTTCCAGGGATGTTCGCGCCACGCCATTGTCGAAAAAAGCCCTCTCGGCGGCATCGAGAAGGGTTTCGCGGGTAATGTTGGCTTCCGCCTTGGTACGTCTTGGCATGGGTTACATCCATTCACTTAAAAGCACGTAACCCTATCATAACGCCAAGTGAACGATATTTACATACATGGATGTATGGTTGTATCCTGAGCGGCTATCGGCCGACTCTCTGAGGCCACCGAACGCAAGTAAAGGACTAAGGAGCGCGCCGATGCGCATATCGATTGCAAGACACGGATGGGTCGCCGGACTGTTGATAGCGTTCCTGTTGACGGGCTGCGGCGCCGATGATGATCAGGATCAGCAAAACCAGCAGCAGGATCAACAAGCGCCAGCGCGAGACGCTCAGGTGATGACCATGGAGCGGCGCACCATCGACTATGATCGCTCCTACTCCGCCAAATTGCGCAGCGAGCAGCAAGTCACGATCATCGCTCGAGTCAGGGGCGAGCTTGAAGCGCGCAATTTCGAACCCGGCGAAATGGTCGAGAAAGGTCAAAGTCTCTATACCATCGAACCCGACGTCTATCAGGCCACGGTCAATCAGCGCGAAGCGGATTTGAAGAGCGCCCAGGCCGAAGCCTTTCGCGCCGATCGCGATGCAAGGCGCTACAAGCAATTGTTAGCACAGAACTCCGTTAGTCAGCAGCAGTATGATCAGGCCGTGGCGGAACGGCGTGTGGCGGATGCTGGCGTCGCTCAGGCCGAGGCGGCTCTGGAAAGTGCCAAGATCGATCTGGACTACACCAACGTGCAGGCCCCGGTATCCGGCATGATCAGCCTGAGCGATGTCAACGTGGGCAATGTGGTCGATGTCGGCACGGAACTGGCGACCATCACTCCCATGGATCCTATCGAAGTGCGCTTCGGTCTGCCTCAGCAGGAAGCTTTCGATCTACGCCGTCAGCGTCAGCAGGGCGCCGATATCACGGTGGCATTAAGGCTTTCCGGTAGCAGCGATACGAAACAGCAACCACTCAAGGGCAATATCGATTTCCTGGGCTCTCGCGTCAATGACGGTACCAGCACGGTGCAGGCAAGGGCCATGTTCGACAATCCCGACGCTCTTTTGCTGCCGGGACAGTTCGCACGAATACAGCTCAAGAACATGAAGCGCTATGACGTCATGGCGGTACCGGAAATTGCCGTAACGCAGGGGTTGATGGGCCCTCAGGTATATGTGCTTGATGACGACAACAAGACGCGCACTCAGAGTGTGACCCCGGGGGATTCCGCCGGGGCGCTGATGGTCATCGCCGATGGACTTGAGCCTGGTGATCGCGTCGTTGTCAGCGATCCGGGTGGTATCGAGGCGGGAACCAGGATCAATCCCCAGCCCTATTCGGGTAATCCAGAACAGCTGTCCGCCCAGAATGGCGGTTCTGACGGCGCGTCAAAGCAAGGCAAGCAGGACAAGCAGAAAGCGCAGCCTGCCCCGGAAAGCGATGCCGCGTCGCAACAGGCCTCGGCGGGCAATCAAAAGGATGAAAAGACCGCTGAAGGAGAAAGCAGCGAATGAATTTCTCTGATTTCTTCATCAAGCGGCCGATCTTCGCCACGGTCCTTTCGATTATCCTCGTCGTGGTCGGAACACTGGCGATGCGTGGCCTGCCGATCCAGCAGTATCCCGACGTGGTGCCACCCACGGTCTCGGTGCGGGCGACCTTCCCTGGCGCCAACGCGGAGACCGTCTCCCAGACCGTGGCAGCGCCCCTGGCTGAGGAGATCAACGGTGTCGAGGACATGATCTACATGACCTCGAACAGCTCCGACAACGGCACCATGAGCATGAGTGTCGCCTTCGAGATCGGCTCCGATGGTGATATCAATACCATCAATGTCAACAACCGGGTGCAGTCGGCGCTCTCTCAGCTGCCCGAAGCGGTTCAGTCGCAAGGGGTCGAGGTCGAGTTGAGCTCGAGCAGTATTCTTTTGTTTGTGGCGCTGAACTCCCCCGAGGGTGAGTACAGCAAGACCTACATGCAGAACTATGCGGTACTCAATATTCTCGATGAACTGCGTCAGATCCCTGGGGTAGGCCAGGCAGAGGCCTTGGGGGGAAGCCAGTTTGCCATGCGCATCTGGCTCGAACCGGACAAACTTGCCCAGTACGACCTGACTCCGGCGGAAGTTGCCAGCGCCATAAGATCTCAGAATACCGAGGTGCCCGCGGGGAGTCTCGCCGCGGAACCTCAGGGCGACCCGCGCCCTTACACCTACACCATCTCTGCCGGCGGGCGCCTGTCCGATGCCGACGAGTTCCGCAACATCTATCTGCGTACCAATCCGGACGGGTCGTCGCTGTTGCTGAAGGACGTGGCCCGTATCGAACTGGGCGCCTCCTCTTACGCGGTAAACGCCAACCTCAACGGCGGAACCATGGCGCCAATTGCCATCAATCAGCAGCCGGGGGCGAACGCGCTGGAAACCGCGGCCAGGGTCAAAGAAACTATGGCGCGGCTGGCGGAACGCTTCCCGGCAGGGCTTGAGTATGAGGTGCCCTACGACACCACCTTGTTCATCGATGCCTCGATCGAAACCGTTACGCATACCTTTATCGAAGCCTTCGTCATCGTTGCGGTCATTGTTCTATTATTCTTGCAGAACTTTCGCGCCACCATCATTGCCATGACCGTGGTGCCGGTATCGGTGCTGGGCGCCTTTGCCGGGCTGTACATGTTGGGATTCTCGATCAACCTGCTGTCCTTGTTCGCATTGATACTGGCCATCGGTATCGTGGTGGACGATGCCATTCTGGTGGTAGAGAACGTCGAGCGCCTGCTCGAGGAAGATAAGGATGCATCGATCGTCGATGCGGTCAGCGAAGGCATGCGTGAGGTCGGTGGGCCGATCATCGCTACCGCCTTCATCATGGCTGCGGTATTCGTGCCGGTGGCGTTTCTGGGCGGTTTCACCGGCCAGATCTATAAGCAGTTCGCGCTCACCATTGCCATTTCCGTGGCTATCTCGGCTGTTGTCGCACTGACATTGACGCCGGCGCTGGCTGCAATCTTTATCAAGCACAAGAAGAGCCAGGAAGAAGAATCCAAGCTCATGCGTGCGATACACACGCCGGGGCGCTGGTTCAACAAGGGCTTTGATTGGGTCACTCGGCTCTACATGAAGATCGTGCACGCGCTTATCAGGTTCTGGGTAGTGGCTCTGGCGCTGACCGTGGCGGTACTCGTAGGATCGTTCTGGCTTTATGAGAGCACGCCCTCGAGCCTGGTGCCGCAGGAAGACCAAGGCATTGCCGTGGCCTCGGTCAGTCTACCGGACGCTGCCTCGTTGGCGCGTACCACCGATTACATGAATGCGCTCAGTACCAAGTTCGAAAAGATACCCGGCGTCGAGTACGTCTCGGCGATCGCCGGTTACGATCTGCTCACTAGCTCCGTGAATTCCGCTCGAGGCAGCATTTTTGTCAGTTTGGCGGATTGGGGGGAACGCGATCTAACCGCTGATGACGTTATCGCGCGACTCAACAAGATCGGCGCCCAGACCCCAGGCGGGTCGGTGCGCTCGTTCAATCTGCCCCCGATCCCCGGGTTATCCACGACCGGGGGCTTTACCGGTTATCTACAGGCGCTGGAAGGGGCCAGCCCCAACGAGATGGGACAGGCGGCCAACAAGGTCATGCAAGCGGCCAACAAGCGTGAGGAGTTGGCGCAGGTATTCACGACCTTCAACCCCAACGTGCCTTCCTATCGTGCCGAGATCGATCAGCAAAAAGCATTGAGCTACGGGGTGCCGATTCAGGCGATCAACAGTACCCTTTCGAATACCTTGGGCAATGGTTTCGTCAATTACTTCTCCTACCAGAACCGTAACTTTCAGGTATTTCTGCAGAACGAAGCCGAATACCGGCGATCCAAGGAGGATTTGAGTAATATCTTCGTGCGCGGCGGTAATGGGGAACGTATCCCCCTGGCGGAGTTCGTCACCTTGGAGCGCATTACCGCGCCAGCGGTAGCAACGCGCTACAGCGTGTATTCTGCCGCTCAGTTCCAAGGTGGGCCAGCACCGGGATATAGCTCCGGTCAAGCTATCGCCATCATGGAAGAAGTGGTCAAGGAGACGCTGGGTGATGGCTGGAGCATGGGCTGGACCGGCACTGCCTATCAGGAAGTCAACACCGGTGACGCGGCCACCATCGCGATTGTCTTCGGTCTGTTGATGGTGTTCTTGATCCTGGCGGCTCAGTACGAGAGCTGGTCGTTGCCTTTGGCGGTATTGACCGCAGTGCCCTTTGCCTTCCTTGGGGCCATCGGCGGGGTCGCGCTACGCGGGTTGAATGTCGGTGTCTATGTCGAGGTCGGCATGCTGGTGGTGGTCGGCCTGGCGGCCAAGAACGCCATCCTGATCGTGGAGTTCGCCGAATTGCAGCGCAAGGAGCAGGGCATGTCGATTAGCGAGGCGGCCATCAGTGCGGCGAAGCAGCGCTTTCGGCCCATCGTCATGACGTCCCTGGCCTTTATCTTCGGTACTCTACCGCTGGCCCTGGCCTCTGGTGCGAGTAGCGGGAGCAGTCACGAGATTGGCACCACGGTGGCGGTAGGCATGTTGTCGGTGGCGATACTTGCCAGTTTCTTCGTGCCTTCGTTCTATGCGATGATCGCAAGATTCTCGCAGTGGCTCGATCGCAAGCGCGGCAAGAAGGATAAGCCCAGCGAAGATGGCGATAAAGGTAGCGAAGGCTCGACCCACGCTTCTGGAGCCTAGCTCTTTCAAGTTGCAGGGTTGTAATACGAAGCCAAGACGGGAGTCTTGGCTTTGTCGTTTGATGGCGCTTTACTGGCAATAAGTAGGCAGCAAGTTTTCAGTGGATTCATCTGATGCCGCAGGAGTTGGCATGCCGTTTTCTCGCAATTGGTTCACCTTGTTCATCGCTGTTCCGCTGTTGGCGATGTTGCTTGCCGGCCCGTCCCAAGCCCAGGTTCTGGCGCTCTCGGGCATAGGAAGTGACAGTCAGGACGAAAAACAGTCACAGCAAGACCCAGAGGAATTACGCGATTCGCTGGACAATGTCATCTCGGTGTTGGAAAGCGATGCGCAGCGTGATGAGCTTCTGACCAGGCTCAAGGAGTTGCGCGAGACGAGCGCGCCGGTACAAGAGGATGAAGAGCGCCAAGGGCTGCTTGGGGCGCTGGCGGATTCCTTCAACGTCGCCGGCGAGCAGGTTCAGCAGGGCAAGGCACCTCTGGATATCTGGGCACAGCGCTCGAAGCGGGCCGGTCAGCGTGTCGAATCGCTGTTTGCCTCTACAAGTCGCGAGGAATTGCTGCGCGGCATTATTGAAACCTCGATACTGATGGGAATCTGGCTAGGCCTGTTGATATTGCTGACAGGGATAGGGCGGTTTTTCCTGCGCCGTAACGATTGGCCGCGAGTGCTGCCGCCAGAACCTCCCGCAAGCTTGCTGATAACCCACTTCCTGCGCAAGGTACTGCCCTGGGCGCTCTCCTTTGCGGTCATGCTGAGTAGCCTACGCTGGCTGAATGCACCTGCACCCTTTAGTGCCATCGTATTGGTTTTTGCGTATATCACCCTGTGTGGACGCTTACTCGCGACTGTATTCGAGGTGGTCATTTCCATCTTTACTCGAGGGCACCGCCGTGTCGCGGTAGCGCTTCTTCGTCAGCAGGCGCTCAAGCGGCTTTTCGTGATCGGTGCTCTAGCGGCCCTGGGGGATGCGCTCAACGGGGATCGGCTGGAAGCACTACTGGGCCATGACCTGTCCGGCTGGCTTTCGGTATTTGCTAAAGTGCTGGCTGGCATCGTGGGTATCAAGCTCATATTGCGCATCCAGCGTCCGATCAAGCATTTGATCCATAATCGCCCCTACGAACAGCGCCGTAACCATAATGCATTACGGGATTTGATGAACGTTTTTGCACGGTTATGGCATGTGCCGGTGTTACTGCTGATAGGGGCTTCTCTACTGGCTATTTTTGTCACCGGTGGAGAGGCGGAAGGCGTCTTTGTGCGGGCGATCATCGATGCGGCTCTGCTGGTATTGGCGATGGTGCTCGCCAGCATGCTGCGTCGCCAGAGCGAGAGAGCGGTCAAGCGCCGCCGCATGTCGCAATATCGTCGCCGTCTCGAACGGTTTGGTTATGCACTGGGCCATCTGGTCATCTGGATGGTCTTTGCCGAACTGGCCCTACGTGTGTGGGATGTCTCGTTGCTGGGCATCGGCGCCGATAGCGCAATCAGCGCCCGCATCGGGCGTGCTCTGCTGGGCATTGGATTGACCGTCATGCTGGCCTGGTTGTTCTGGATCATCGCCGATACGGGAATCCAGCGGGCGCTGAACACCTCGGCAGGCTCTCGCGGTCGTCGTGTCCATAACGCCCGCGCCCAGACCATCAAGCCACTGCTACGCAACGTAATACTGGTCACCATCGTGGTCATTGCCACCATCGTAGGGCTTGCCAACCTGGGGGTGAACGTCACGCCGCTGTTGGCAGGTGCCGGTGTCATTGGTCTGGCCATCGGTTTCGGCGCCCAGACGTTGGTACAAGACTTGATCACCGGGTTGTTCATCCTGATCGAAGACTCCCTGGCGGTGGACGACTTCGTCAAGCTCGGTGACTTCATGGGTTCCGTGGAAGGCTTGACCATGCGTACCGTCCGTCTCAGAGATCTTGATGGCGTGGTGCACATCATTCCCTTCAGTGAAATCAAATCGATCCACAACATGTCGCGGCAATTCGGTATTGCGCTGATGTACCTGAGTATCCCGCATACCATGAAGATCGACGATGCCACCGCCCTGATGAAAGACGTTGCGGACGATCTGCGCAAGGACCCGGTACTGCGTCATCTGATCTGGTCACCGTTGGAGTTTCAGGGTATTCAGCGTTTCGAAGAAGGGGCAGCGGTACTGCGTATTCGTATGCGTACCAAGCCGGAATATCAGTGGGATGTGACTCGTGCTTTCAATTTGCGTCTCAAGCAGCGCATGGACCAGGACGGTCAGGATCTGGCCATGCCGCGCCTGAATGTGGTGATGCAAAATGCGCCACCGCCGGGCAAGAGCGAATCCTGGGCGCCAGAGGCACAGCCCATTGTGGGGCATGCGCCGGGGCAAGGAGGCGACGCGGCATGATCGGTGTCAATCCCGGTAGAATGCCCTCGATAAGCCGCGATCTCGCTGATTTCGACGGTATACTTTTCAGTATCGATCATAGTTAATTTTTCTGTTTGCTCAATTGCTGCTAGGCTGTAAGCGAGCGAACGGAAATCGCCAAGATACTCCGCTCTCGATCATCTGGTCCTTTACAGGGGTCGATCAATCAAGCATCCATGCGGGAGATAGGTAATGAAAGATTCCAAGACGGACAAATCTGAAGGCCTGGTAGACAAGGCGGCTGGCAAGGTCAAAGAAGCCATCGGCAAGGCGACAGACGACAAAGACACTGAAGCCAAAGGCAAGACGCAGACCGCAAAAGGCGATGCAAAGCAAACCAAGGGCGACGTGAAGGATGCGCTTGATCCCGAGCATAATAGCCATAATACGAACAAGCCCTGATGTTGCTAAAGTAGGCGCTTGCCAATACTACCGAGGGGCCTTATGGCCCCTCGATAGGTTATGAAAGCAGAGAATCAAGCGTAGTGCGCGGATTCTTCTAGGAACTGCAGCGATAAAAATGTGCCGGAAGAAAATTTAGCGGTATGAAATCCCGCTGCACGTTAGGAAACGTCTTGTTCAGATGGGGTAGTACACTAGGTGAGAATTGATAGAGCAGAAAGGCGCCGCTAGGGGCTATTACCTGCTGAGTCGAACTCAAGATACTGTCCTTGACCGGGCCTGGCAGAGTGCTCAACGGTATGCCGGCAATTATGTAATCCGCCAAGCCGAGCCCACGTTCAGCCAATACTTGCTCGATGTTCTCCGCCGATTCGTGAATTATCTCGAGTCGTGGATCCGGGCAGGTCTGCTTGAGAAACTCGACAAAATCCTCATTGGTTTCAAGCACCAGCAATGTGGCCTCTGGGTGCATCTGACGCAGTATCTCGCGAGTGAAGGTGCCTACGCCAGGACCGTACTCGACCAGCACCCGAGCATTCTGCCAGTCGACATGAGAGAGCATGCGCCGAACCAGAAAGGGAGAGCTTGGTATGATCGAGCCAAGCATTTTCGGGTGCTTTAGAAAGTTCTTGGCAAAGAGGAAGAACTGCTTGCTCTGTGACATGGGCTGCCGAGGATCCTTCGTTCCTTGCTTACTGAATTCCATATTTGGATTTCCTTGTCGTCAGACAGCTTGGGATTATTTCATTACCTTAGGCCAACAAGCGCTTCAGGAAAAGAAATAATCTCACCGGGGCTGTTGCTGCTTTGCGTTTTGTCACACAGTGAAACGTTTGGTTAGTGGTATTTAAAACAACATGCCCTGACACTTCCCACGTCGATGGTGACACTGCGACAATTTGAAATTGGCTGCGACGGACTGCGGCAAAACGCCACTTCTCAATCTCCTCAACAAGACATGAAAATAACTGCCCTTCAGCAGATGCTCATGTCCCAGGAGGGTACTGCTGGCGTTCGGTTCGTCTTCCGGCGTGCTCTTCGCCTTGTCAAGCGCCAAAAATTTCAGTCTCGCCATTCTCGAGCACGTGGCTATTGGTAAGCCCCATATTGGTAAGCCCCATATTGGTAAGCCCCATATTGGTAAGCCCCATGACGATAGCTATCTGCTTTTATTTAGCGTGCTAATAAACTCTCTGTTCCGCGCATGCCGCCTTTCGGGCTTCAAGAGGTCGTGTAATGAAAAAGAAGCATTTCAGTCTTTTCCTCGGTTTGTCGCTACTGTTGCTGCTCGGCGGCTGCGATGCAGCATTGATAGACCCCCAGGGGCGGGTAGGGCAACAGCAGCTAACGCTGATCCTGACGGCTTTTGGCCTGATGATGATCGTCGTCATTCCGGTCATCGTAATGACGGTACTCTTCGCCTGGCGGTATCGCGAGAACGGAGAAGCGACCTATACACCCGATTGGGCACATTCCAACGCCATCGAAACCGTCGTCTGGTTCATTCCATTTGTCATCATTGCCTTCCTGGCCTGGCTAACCTGGCAAACCTCCCACAGTCTGGACCCGCACAAGCCGCTAAAAAGCGATGTCGAGTCCATGGAGATCCAGGCGGTGTCGCTGGACTGGAAATGGCTTTTCATCTATCCGGAGCAGGGCATTGCAACCGTCAACGAGGTGGCATTTCCGGCGGGCGTGCCCGTGCACTTCAGGGTGAGTTCCGGCTCGGTCATGAATTCGTTTTTCATTCCAGCATTGGGTAGCCAGATCTATGCCATGGCGGGTATGGACAACGACGTTCATCTGGAGGCCGATGATCCCGGCACCTATTCCGGGCGCTCCGTTCATTACAGTGGCGCGGGATTCTCGGGCATGATCTTCGATGCTATTGCAACGACTGAAGAGGGGTTTGACGAGTGGGTCGATAACGTCAGGGAGTCGTCCAAGACACTGACCTTCCCGGAGGAGTACTACGTGCTGGCGGAGCCGACCAGAAACCATCCAGTGGAGTATTTCTCCCAGGCTTCCCCCGAGCTTTACACGCAGATCCTCGAGAGTTTTCACGGTGGTAGCGGCGGATCGCAGCAGGAAAAACACGGAGAGCAGGGCGGCGACCACCAGGGTACGCCAATGAGCGCAGAGGCAGCGGAGTAACACTATGTTCGGAAAACTTAGCTTAGAGTCGATTCCTTATCACGAACCCATCATCATGTCCGTGGTGGTCGTCATCGCGCTCGGTGGGATTCTTCTGTTTGGACTGCTGACCTACTACAAGAAGTGGATGTATCTGTGGTCGGAGTGGATCACCTCCGTCGATCACAAGAAACTCGGCATCATGTATTTTATCGTGGCCCTGGTGATGCTGATACGCGGCTTTTCCGATGCCATCATGATGCGAACACAGCAGGCCATTGCTGCCGGCGGCGCCGAGGGCTATCTGCCGCCGCATCATTACGATCAGATCTTCACCGCCCATGGCGTGATCATGATCTTCTTCGTGGCCATGCCCATGGTCATCGGCTTGATGAACCTGGTGGTGCCGCTGCAGATCGGCGCGCGGGACGTTGCGTTTCCCTTTCTCAACAATCTGAGCTTCTGGCTGTTCGCGGCAGGCGTCGTGCTGGTCAACGTATCGCTGTTCGTAGGTGAATTCGCCAAGACCGGCTGGCTTTCCTACGCGCCGCTCTCGGAGTTGCAATACAGTCCCGGGGTCGGGGTGGATTACTGGATATGGGCGTTACAGATATCGGGAATAGGCACGACGCTGACGGGCATCAACTTCTTCGTCACGATCCTGAAGATGCGCACCAAGGGCATGACGCTGTTTCGTATGCCGATCTTCACCTGGACATCGCTTTGCGCCAATGTGCTGATCATTGCGTCCTTCCCGATCCTGACTGCAACGATCGCCATGCTGACGCTGGATCGCTATCTGGGCATGCACTTCTTCACCAATGATTTTGGCGGCAACATGATGATGTACGTCAATCTCATCTGGGCCTGGGGCCATCCGGAGGTATACATCCTGATTCTGCCGGCGTTCGGTGTGTTTTCCGAGGTCATCGCAACCTTCTCCAGAAAGCGTCTGTTCGGTTACGCGACCCTGGTATGGGCGACCGTCGCCATCACGGTGCTCTCTTTCATCGTCTGGTTGCACCACTTCTTCACCATGGGTTCGGGGGCCAACGTCAACGCCTTCTTCGGCATAATGACGATGCTGATCGCAATACCCACGGGAGTGAAGATATTCAACTGGCTGTTCACCATGTTCCGCGGACGGTTGCAGTTCACCTCGCCGGTTCTATGGACGCTGGGTTTCATCATCACCTTTACCCTGGGTGGCATGACCGGAGTAATGCTGGCCGTACCTGCGGCCAACTTCGTCCTGCATAACAGCCTGTTCGTCATTGCCCATTTCCATAATGTCATCATTGGCGGCGTGGTCTTCGGCATGATGGCCGGCATGACCTATTGGTTTCCCAAGGCCTTCGGTTTCACCCTCGACGAGAAGTGGGGCAAGCGTTCGTTCTGGTGCTGGTTCACGGGGTTTTATCTGGCCTTCATGCCGCTTTACGTATTGAGCTTCTTTGGCGCGGCGCGGCGCATGCAGTCCTATGCAGAGACCGAGTGGCAACCCTGGTTCATTCTTGCCGCAATAGGTGCTCTGGTCATTCTGGTGGGTATCGCCTGCACCATCATTCAGATCGTGGTCAGTATTCGCGACCGCGAGAAGAATGCCGATATAACCGGCGACCCTTGGGATGCGCGCACGCCGGAGTGGGCGACATCATCGCCTGCGCCGTTCTATAACTTTGCCCATCTCCCAGCGGTCAATAGCATTGATAGCTTCTGGGAGGACAAGCAGAAAAATGGCCCCAATGCGCAACTGAGCGAGCCGCCATATGACGATATTCATATGCCCAAGAACACCGTGGCAGGACCGGTGATGGGCGTCATCAGCATTGCGCTTGGCTTCGCCCTGGTATGGCATATCTGGTGGTTGGCAGGGGTCAGTGCACTAGGCCTGTTCGTGACCTTCATGCTGCGTGTCTTCAATGACGATATCGACTATTACGTCCCAGCCGCGGAGGTCGAGCGTATTGAAAATGCGCACAAACAACAGCTGAAGGAGTTGCAAGCGTAATCATGTCGACACACACAGCGAGTCACCACGACGCTCATACTGGAGAGCATGAGCACCACGACGCCGCGGGCACCAAGATCTTCGGTTTCTGGGTATATCTGATGAGCGACCTGATCATCTTCGGGTCACTCTTCGCCACCTATGCCGTGCTCATGGAGGGTACGGCAGGGGGCCCGTCCGCTGCGGATATTTTTGAACTACCGTTCGTTCTGGTCGAGACCTTTCTGCTACTCTTTTCGAGTTTCACCTATGGCATCGCCGTGCTGGAGATGAACAAGAACAAGGTGGCGCAGGTCAAGCTATGGCTAGGCATCACCTTTGTGCTGGGTGCGGCATTCGTAGGCATGGAGATCTATGAATTCCAGCATTTGATCCATGAAGGGTTCGGGCCGGATCGCAGCGCCTTTCTGACGGCATTCTTCACCTTGGTCGGAACCCACGGCCTGCACGTGACTTTCGGTCTGATCTGGATTCTGGTGATGCTGATTCAGTTGTCCACCAAAGGGCTGACCGATGCGACTCGGCCACGGATCATGTGCTTGAGCCTGTTCTGGCACTTCCTTGATGTCGTTTGGATATGCGTATTCTCCTTCGTCTACCTGATGGGAGTCCTAGTATGAGCAACAGCAACCCGGATACCGTGCCAGGCAGCGCGAGTCATGGTAGCGTTAAGTCCTATGTCATAGGTCTGGTTCTATCCATCCTGTTGACCGTGATCCCCTTCGCCGCCGTCATGACCGGCGCCTTGAGCATCACGACAACGGTACTGACCATTGTCATTGCAGCCGTACTGCAGGTTCTCGTGCAATTGATCATGTTCATGCACTTGAACACCAAGTCGGACGAGGGATGGAATTTCATGTCCCTCGTCTTTGCGGTGACGATACTGGTTCTCGTGGTGGGGGGTTCATTATGGATCATGCATCATCTACACCTGAACGTAATGATCAACTAGCCTCGCGCCCTGCGATGCTCAGGGACTTCCTCGCCATCACCAAGCCGGGCATCATTTTAGGGAACCTTGTCTCGGTGACTGGCGGTTTCTTTCTGGCGGCACATGGAAGATTGGAACTGCTGCCTTTCCTGGCCGCGCTAGTGGGCGTGGCCCTGGTGATTGCATCCGGCTGCGTGTTCAACAACGTCGTCGATCGGGATATCGACATCAAGATGCGCCGTACACGTGAACGGGCGTTGGTGAAAGGGGTCATCTCCGTACCGGTGGCGCTCGCCTATGCCACGTTGCTGGGTAGCGCAGGAATACTGCTGCTGTACTGGTTGGCTAACCCGCTGGCCGCGTTTTTCGCGGCCGTGGGTTTCGTCGTCTATGTCGGTTTCTACACTCTTTGGCTCAAGCGCAGCTCGGTACATGGAACGCTTGTCGGGAGTCTTTCCGGGGCCATGCCGCCGGTCATCGGTTATTGCGCTGCAAGCAACCAGTTCGACCTGGGCGCTGCAATTCTGCTGTTGATCTTCAGCCTCTGGCAGATGCCGCATTCCTATGCAATTGCGGTCTTTCGCTTCGATGACTACAAGGCGGCATCGATTCCGGTCCTGCCTGTCGAGAAAGGCATTCCCGCAGCCAAACGCTCCATTGTGCTGTATATCATTGCCTTTACGGTCGCCGTGCTGGCATTGTCACTGACAGGCTATGCAGGCGTTGGCTATCTCATCATTGCCGGTGCAGCAAGCTTCTATTGGCTTTATCTGGCACTGTCCAACTATCACGGGATGGATCATGCCGCCTGGGCGAAAAAACAGTTCGCCTTCTCCATCATAATGGTCATGATCCTGAGCCTGATGATGGTGATCGATTTCGGCATCTCATTGACTGGTATTTGATTCTCTGCGGATCGTTTCCTTGGCTTCTTGTGGGCAAAAGCCTCCAGGCAGAATTCACACATACGTTTTTATGGTGTGCCCATGCAGCGACGGGTGAATGCCTGTATGCAAATGAAAAGACGATGCCAGAGCTCCACGCCCTGGCATCGTCTTTTCTAGCGGTGTCTGTCTAGGGCCTGTTCCAGATTTTCGACGCTACGCTCGACATTGTGCAGCTTGTCGAGACCGAACAATCCGATACGAAAGGTTTGAAAATCGTCGCCTTCATCGCACATCAAAGGCACGCCGGCGGCTATCTGAACGCCCTGTTGAGCAAACTTGCCTGCGATTCCTGCATCTTCGGTGTAGCACACCACCACGCCGGGCGCTTGGAAACCTTCTGCTGCAACGCTCTTGAAACCGTGGTTGCTCAGCATGGCGCGCACGCCCTTGCCTAACTCCCACTGCTCATCGCATACCTTGCCGAAACCGTAATTCTGGGTCTCTTTCATGACATCTCGCAGTTGAGCCAGACCATCCGTCGGCAGGGTGGCGTGATAAGCATGGCCGCCATTTTCGTAGGCCGCCATGATGTCGCGCCATTTGCGTAGATCCGCTGCAAAACTGCTGCTGTTGGTTTCCTGAAGCCGGGCTTCGGCGCGTTCTGAGAGCATGACCATGGCGCAGCCCGGTGAGCCGCTCCAGCCTTTCTGCGGGGCGCTGATCAATATGTCTACACCGCTTGACTGCATGTCGACCCAGGCAGTGCCGGAGGCGATGCAGTCGAGCACGAACAGGCCGTCTACCTTGTGAACCGCATCCGCCACCTGCTTGAGATAGTCCTGGGGCAGGATCATGCCCGCGGACGTCTCGACATGAGGCGCGAACACCAGATCAGGACGCTGCTCCTCGATGCTGGCCACGACTTCCTCGATGGGCGCCGGCGCGAAAGGGGCTTGTTTGCCTTCCTCGATGCGACGCGCCTTCATTACCGTGGACTGAGACGGGATGTTTCCCATTTCGAAGATCTGCGTCCAGCGATAGCTGAACCAGCCGTTGCGGATCACCAGTACCTTGCGATCCTGAGCGAATTGCCGCGCCACTGCCTCCATGCCGAAGGTACCGCTGCCGGGCATGAGAATCGCACTGTGGGCGCTATAGACATCCTTCAGCATGCCCAATACATCGTTGACCACAGTCTGAAAGGCCTTGGACATGTGGTTGAGGGAACGATCGCTGTAGACCACCGAATACTCGAGTAGGCCGCTGGGATCGACATCGGGCCGTAAACCGGGCATTTCTGTACCTCCATATCATTGGCGATAGCTATGACTTTCGCATTCTAGGATAGGCGTAAACAACGGTAACGACTAGCGTGTTTCCACCGGCACGGCCCTGACGCCATCTACATGGGTTGTTGCATCGAGTTTGTCGGTGTTGCCGACAGTCGCAGCGAGCTGGCTATAAAGCGCGTAATGCAGAAGCAGTCGATCGTAGAAGGTCGTTTCCAGCGGGAACGGGCGGCTGGATAGAAGCAGCGACGTGGCAATACCACTGGGGTTTTCCAGCTCCTCTTTCAGAATGGCATTATCGATCAGAAAACCCCGGGCGTTGGCCTGTTCGATGGCAGTGGCCGTGGCCTCGTCAATGCGTGTCGACATGGCTTCCGGCGTCTCCTCGGGTACGGAATGCGCTTGTATCTCGAGTAGATTCTCTGCTGTCCAGCCGAGCTTGACCGGCTCATTGATCAGTCTCACCGTCGTTCCTTTGGGGACCCGGTAAATAAGATTCTCGATATCATCTGAAAGCATTCGAATACAGCCATGAGACACGCGCATGCCGACCCCATCCGGGCGGTTGGTACCGTGAATCAGATAGCCAGGTATGCCCAGAATGATGGCGTAGTCGCCCAGCGGGTTGTCAGGGCCGGGTGGCACGACGCGGGGCAATATGTCACCGTTTTCCGCATGCTCGGCGATGACGCTTTGCGGCGGGTACCAGCTTGGCTGCTCTACTTTGGCGGTGATTTGAGTGGTGCCTAGCGGCGTTTTCCAGTCCATGCGACCTATGCCGATCGGGTAGGTCTCGACGGTTGCGGGCTCGCCGGGTCTGGCCGGCGGGTAGTAGTAGAGCCTCAGTTCGGCGAGGTTGACCACGATACCCTCCCGAGGCCCGGGCGGCAGAATATAGCGGGTAGGCAGTATCACCTCGGTGCCTTCACCGGGCAGCCAGATACTGGTATCCGGGTTTGCCTGGGTGATCGCGTTGTACCCGACGTTGTTGCCCAGGCCAAGATCGAGCAAGGTATCGTCGCGAGCAGCCGTGACGGTGGTTGTCTGACCTACTATATCGTCGTTCTTGGGAAGCAAGTAATGCCCCTGGGGCAGTGCTTCCTGGGCCATCAGTAATCGCGGATATACCGAGATGGCCAGTGCAAGAAGTACAAACCAATAACTCATCCCACGTCGCCCTGCGCGCATCTATCGTGACCTGCCATGTTAATGTCTATGAAAGAATGGGTATCCATTCTGGGAACGTAAGCTAAAGCAATCGGCGCGAACTTTACAGAGCGAGATCGAGTCCCATTTGCCAAAAGTCGATTTCCAGGCGCGTTGCGTCACGAAATATCGTGGCTAGTTCGTCGAAACGCGCGGCCGTTACATCCTCTAGGCGCTTATTCAGCCAGGCGATTTCATCCTGCATGGCCTGCTGAAACTCCGCACTTTCGTACATGGCGATCCAGGCGCTATAGGGATTATCGTCACGCAGGGTAAAGGCTTGAGCATTGAGCCAGTTGGCAATTTCGCCGTAGCCGACCAAGCAGGGGGCCAGCGCCACGTGCATGTCGAGTAGATCGCCACGATTGCCGGTATCCAGTACATAGCGGGTATAGGCAAGCGTCGCCTTGGCTTCGGGCAGGGTCGCAAGATCCTTCTCTGAGATACCCCATCCACGGCAGTAATCGACATGCAGGCCGAGTTCGACATCGACGATGGTCTTGAGGCCCTCGAAGCCATGGCGCAACTCGGCCATGTTGCGGCTCTTGTAGACCGCCAATGCATAGGCTCGGGCAAAATGCATCAGGAACAGATAGTCCTGCTGCAGATAATGGCGAAATGCGTCCGGCTCGAGAATGCCTGCTCCCAACTGGCGCACGAAGTCGTGTTCGATGTAGTTGCGCCAGTCGTCATGACAGACCTTGGTCAGGTCGTCGAAACGATAACCCATGATGCTCTCCGATAGCAGGATGAACTACAAAGTGGGGTATGAGCCGGTTGGCAAAAGGCGGCTACCACAGCCAACTGCCCGGATTGGCCGGCGGCTGGCCGCGGCGAAGATCACGCAGGCCGATGACGCAGCGCACGATCAGCCACACCATCAGCAGCGGCCAGATCAACATGCCCACCAGGATCAGGCTGAGTATGAAGGCAACGATGGAGTAGAGCGTACCGATCCAGAAGGTGCGAATCTGATAGCGGTAATGCTCTTTCAGCCATGGCGAAGCATCATTGCGATAGACGTAAGCCATGATCACTCCAATCAACAGGGTGACATTGGCGGTAATCAATCCCGCCAGGTAGAGCACGTAGATGATTTGAGGGACGCTGATTTCATCCCTCGTCGCGACCGGGGAAGTGGACATCGCAGTCTCCAGAGATAATGGATAGCCGCTATCTTCCCATGGTCCGGGCTCTAGTTCGAGTGTCGCTTGTTACGCGATTTTCAATCGTCCGGTTTGCTCAGCAGGTTACCCAACGCCAGGTTTTCGTCTTCGAAGGTCACCCGATAAAGACCGGCTTCGCCGCTGTCGGAAGTAAAGTAGAGCGTATCATCAGCGGTGAAGACGATACCGACTGGGCGCGCCCAGCGATTGCCTTGCTCGTCTTGAAAGCCGGTCAGCAGTTCGTGAATTCGTCCCTTATCCGGTGATGCAAGAGTAATACCGGTGATCAGAGGCTCGCGTCGTGTTGCCGGATCCCCCGAAGCGCCGCCACGGGGCTTGGTGGCCCAACTGCCGTGTACTGCTGCCACAGCATCCAATCCGAGCGAACTCCCTGTGGGGGCGAAGTCCAGTCCCATGGGAGCGCTGCGTGCAGGGAAAGTCGCTACGGGCGTGCTGATGTCGTCAGCCGGACGAGGCGGTTCGCTTTTGACACAATCGTCGCGCTGGAACTCGTCGTTCACCCACTGAAACCAGGGCATGCCGAAGAAATCTCCCTGTTCGGCGCGCACCAACACCTCACGCGGCTCCTCATAGCCCCAGTGATCCGGCCCGTTGTTGGTAGCGTAAAGCGTGCCTTGATGATCAAAGGCCAGGCCGATCGGATTGCGTAGTCCAGTCACGTAGGGCTGCCACTGGGGAGAGTCGCCACTCTCATCGAGCACCATGATGCCCCCACGCTGATTCTCGAAGCGATAATCTTCGCCGATATATTGATTCGAGCAGTTGCCCTGAATACCCAACGCCACGTACAACCGCTCGTCCGGGCCCGTTATCAGGGTGCGGGAGCTGTGGCCGCCACCGCCGGGAATTCTTGCAATTCGCGTAAAATCATTCTCGCCGGGCTTGTCACCCGGACGGTAATCCGCGGCCAGCAACGCGTCGGTGGTGGCCACAAAGAGTTTTTCGCCGCGTTGGGAAACGCTGTGGGGATAGTCGTCGAAACGAACCAGAACTTCCCCACGCTCATAGGGGGGTAATAGCCGATAAACTCGCCCTGCCTGACTGCCGATGAACATTTCACCGTCACGGCCCAGACTGATCAGGCGTGGCGCCGCTAGATCGGCGACCTTGGTGATGGTGGTGCCTGGCGGCGCCATGAGTTGATGGTCGGTATTGGCGACATTCACCCGAACGAGCCCATCATGGTTTTGTTGGGCATTCAGCGATGACGAGGCGATTAGCGTCAAAAAGGCGAGGCCTGCCGCGATGGAACCAGGGTGCTGATTGAAATGTGAATCCAGGGGCATGGCGAGGACTCCTTGGCTATTATTCGTATCCAATCAGTGTAGACAACGACTTTTAGGATAAGCGCTATCACTTTTGGTAAATGCGGAATTTCTTGTGTTCTGGATGGTTCTGTTCCTGCTCTGGCGTTTTGCGGTAGCGTTTGTATTCCCATTGGTATTGCATCGGGTCCAGGGTGATGGCGTCTTCGACGCAGGCATTGACGCCGCGTGCCGATACCGCCTCATCCGTAGAATAAACACGTTCATCCGCTGCTAGAAAATGAATCGCGAAGCCCCGGCCCGAAAGACGTAAGGCGACACCGGTTACCACCCGCGATTGGGTGCGGGCTACCAGCTTGGGCAGCAGGGTGGCGGTATAGGCGGGGCGATGATAGAAGTCGGCGAACACGCCGCTACCCCAGCTGGGCACCTGATCCGGCAGAATACCCACTGCCTCACTGCGCTTGAGCGCCTTGAGCAGTGAGGCCACCCCGCGGGAATTGGTGGGCACCAGGGCTGCCCCCATGCGCTCGCGCCCGTGCCGGATGATAGGCTCCAGAGCGCAGATCCTGGGCGGCTCGTACATAGCCGTGAAGGGGAAATGGCTCGATAGCCAGAAGTTGAGTATTTCCCAATTACCGAAATGAGGCGCCAGTACGATCACGCCGCACCCCTGCCCCCGAGCCTCATCGAGAAGCTCGCGACCATGCACTTCCACGATCGAGGCTTCGATACGCGGCGGAGGTGCCATCCAGGCGAAGCCCAGTTCGAGCATTGTGGCGGTAGAGTGAACAAGACTTTCCCTGCCTCGGGTATGCCGTTCAGCTTGATCGAGCTCAGGATAAACGTCCTTGAGATTGACGTTCGTGACATGGCGCTCGCGTTGGCTGAAGCGATGGACCTGTGGGCCGAGCAGTTGGGCCAGGCGCCATAGCGCGTGAGGAGAGCACTTGGCCAATACGCGCCATAACAGGATGATGGCCTGGGCACGAAGCTTATGAGCAGGCTTGTTTTTCTTGGTCATGAAGGCGAAAGACGAGACATTGAGGTGAGTATGAAAAACGTGATCGAGTGACAATGCAAATCGTCAACGATCAGGACGACAGATTTCAATCAGGTTACCGTCGGGGTCGCGTAGATACAAAGAAATGATAGGCCCTTGAATGCCACGCCTTGGAACCGGACCTTGCTCGACAGGAATCTTTAGCGTGTCGAGATGCGCCTGCACCTCCTCAAGAGACAGCACACTTCGAACGCACAAATCGATACTGCCCGGGGTAGGGTGGGCCGCCTTGGGGGTCGAGGCGGCATCAGTCTGGTGCAGGCGCAAAGCCATGTCCCCCACGATGAGATCGACCCGCTCGGCTTCCTGATAACGAGCTTCCAGCCCCAGTACGCGGGTATAGAAATCCACCGCGCGGGCAATATCGGTGACGGTGACGACCAAGTGATCCAGGCCGGTTACCATGGCAATCCCCCAAGCATTTATAGGAAGGATACGACGTTGACCAGGCTGCTGTCGTGCCCTCTGTGCGCTCATGACGACATTGTGCATTACCACAGGGATCGGCGCCGGGACTACTGGCAATGCCGGCGCTGTGCATTGGTCTTCGTGGCTGCTTGCCAGCAGCTTGGCCCCGAGGCCGAGAAGGCGGTGTATGACCGCCATCGTAACTCGCCCCAGGATATGGGCTATCGTCGTTTTCTGTCGCGGCTCTTCGTTCCATTGCAGGCCCGGTTGACTCCCGGCGCTCATGGGTTGGATTTTGGCTGCGGACCGGGGCCGACGCTGTCGGTGATGTTCGAGGAGGCAGGGCACCCCGTGGCGCTTTACGACATCTATTACGCGCCGGAGCGAGGCGTACTCGAGCATTCTTACGATTTCATCACCGCCTCCGAGGTGATCGAGCACCTGGCGTCGCCTGGGCATGTATTGACGGAGCTGGTCGAGCAGCTTCATCCCGGCGGCTGGTTGGGACTGATGACCAAGCGCGTGACGTCCCGAGAGGCCTTCGCCGATTGGCACTATATCCAGGACCCGACCCATATCAGTTTCTTCAGCGAGGCAACCTTGCGTTGGCTAGGCAAACGCCTGGGTCTGCAAGTTTTTTTCCCCGCCGCCGATGTAGTAATCATGCAGAAGCAATAGCCCGCTTTCAGTGTGTTATTCGCGTCATCACCCTCTTGAAGTGCGTATAAGATTGCGCGCGGAAAGACGTTGAATAGTGCAGCCTCCGGACATGAAAAAGGGCTTCACGATGCTTTGTAAAAAAAAGTGAGCCAGCGTATATTCCGCGCTAATTACCAACCTGAATCCTGGCCGCTACCGGCAAGGGCGCTGTTTCCAAGAGGCTTCTTTATTTATGTCGCGGCAGTTATTGGCCATGGCGCTAGCCCCGTTGCTTGGGCTATTCATCCTGGCGATCGGCAATGGATTTCTTGCCACGTTGATCACCTTGCGGCTCGACGCCGCAGGCGTGTCCGCCGTCATGATCGGCTGGGTGTCTTCGGCCTATTTCATCGGTCTGGCCATCGGCGCGATGTTCAACGATCGACTGCTGCTGCGTATCGGCCATATTCGTGCCTATGGCAGTTTCGCATCGCTGGTCGCGGTGACGGTATTGCTCCAGGGCCTCTGGCTCGATCCTTACGCCTGGTTCGTGCTGCGCCTGATCGGTGGCTGGGCCACGGTGGGTGTTTACCTGGTCATCGAAAGCTGGCTGCTGACCTCCGGTGACCAGAAGGTACGCGGTCGCCTCTTGGCGCTGTACATGATTGCGCTCTATGGGGCAGGAGCCATTGGCCAGCTGCTGCTGGGCGTGACCGATGCCATGGGCGTGACCGCACCCTTCATGGTGATCGGCATGCTGGCGTCGCTCTCGGTGTTGCCCATGGCCATGATCCCGCGGATATCACCGCTGATCGAACAGGCCGAGCCCTTGCCGCCCCATCGTTTGATCACGATCACGCCTACCGGCGTCATGGCGACGTTTGGTTCGGGTCTCGCCGTCGCGGCGGTCTATGCACTACTACCACTTTATCTGCAAAGCCTGGGGCTGTCGGTATCGCGTATCGGCCAGATGATGGCGGTAATGGTGCTGGGCGCCATGCTGTTGCAGTATCCCATCGGGCGCTGGTCGGATCGCCATGACCGTCAGCTGGTGTTGATTCTCATCGGCGGTTTCTTCGCGCTTATTTCCTTGGGCATGATCATGCTGCCGCATAAGCAGTGGATGCTGGCGGGGCTCTTGTTCCTGCTGGGTGGCGGTGTCTTTGCCTTGTACCCGGTAGCACTCAGCCATGCCGCGGACCGGGCCCCGGCAGGAGCCCTGGTGCGCATGAGCCAGGGCCTGCTGTTGATCAACGCACTTGGTTCCACCATCAGCCCGCCCTTGATCACTCCAGTGATGAGCTGGCTTGGTGATACAGGCTTGTTCTGGTCTCTGGGTGCCCTTGGCGTGTTTCTGGTGCTGTTTTTCACCTGGCGCCGCAGCGTGCGCCCGGCGCCGATACCCGTGGCGCCATTCGCATCCAACGCGCCCATGTCCGTCATCGGGGCCGAGCTCAATATCACCGAGGAGCTGGTTCAAGGCGCCACCGAGCACGAGCACTACGAAGATCTCTCTCAGGTCGTGCCGGATATCGAGGTGGCCGAGGCCTTCGTCGGCCCGCCCCGAGAGGAGGATGCAACGATCAGCTACTTCGATACGGATACATCGTCCGATAACGATACGTCACTACCGCTACAGTCCTCCTGACCCCTTCTGACTGCGGCTTGCACTGAAACAGCGCCCGACGACATGCCCGTCGGGCGCTTTTGGTTGCGGCGTTTGGCTAGTGGTCAATAAGCGCCGAGGCCTCTACCATCAGGTGTATCCCTTATGGTCAGGAGGCTTTCATGATTTCCTATACGGCACCGGTGCGTGACTATCGTTTCGTGCTTGAAGAACTGCTTGAGCATGGTTCCTTGAGCCTTCCCCATTTTGACGAGACCAGCCCGGATCTGATCGAGGCGGTGCTGGAAGAGGCGTCAAAGCTGGCCGGCGAGGTCTGGGCGCCCCTCAATCACACCGGCGATCGTCAGGGCGTGCGGCTCGAGGATGGTCAGGTAATCACTCCGCAGGGCTTTGCCGAGGCCTATCGCGCCTATATCGATGGCGGCTGGAACGGCATCGGTGTCTCGGAAGCCTTAGGTGGCCAGGGGTTGCCCGAAGTGGTGGCCAGCGCCGTGCAGGAGATGCTGCATGGCGCCAACATGGCCCTCGGCCTGTGCCCGATGCTCACTGCCGGCGCTATCGAAGCGCTGGCCCAGCATGGGGACGACAAGCTCAAGGCGCTCTATCTGGAAAAGCTGGTGAGCGGGGAATGGACCGGCACCATGAATCTTACCGAGTCTCAGGCTGGCTCGGACCTGTCCCAGGTGCGCACCAAGGCCGTGCCTTGCGACGAGGCGGAAGGGGATCATTATCGCCTCACCGGCCAGAAGATCTACATCACCTGGGGCGAGCACGATATGGCGGAGAATATCGTGCATTTCGTTCTCGCCCGTACGCCAGACGCTCCCGAAGGCAACAAGGGCATCTCGCTGTTTCTGGTGCCCAAATACCTGGTCAATGACGATGGCAGCCTGGGGGAGCGCAACGATGTGGTCTGCGCATCCCTCGAGCACAAGCTGGGTATTCATGCCTCGCCCACCTGCACCCTGAGCTTCGGGGAAAAGGACGGTGCCGTCGGCTATCTGGTAGGCGAATCCGGCAGTGGCCTGAATCACATGTTCACGATGATGAACGAGGCACGCCATAAGGTCGGCGTCGAAGGCATCGGCATGGCCGAACGTGCCTGCCAGCAGGCGCTGGGCTATGCGCTGGAGCGGGTGCAAGGGCGTAGCCCCAAAGCCCGTAGTGGAGAGGCCCGTGGCGGGGCCTCCTGCGCTATCGCCGATCACCTGGACGTGCGCCGCATGTTGCTTTCCATGCGCGCCCGCACGGACGGCCTGCGGGCATTGGCGCTTTACTGCGCCGCTCAGATGGATCAGGCCCGTCATGCTACCGACGATGAGACGCGCCGGCATGCACATGGCCGGGTGGACATGCTGATCCCGGTGGTCAAGGCCTTCTCCACGGATCAAGCCGTGGATATCACCTCGCTTGGTATACAGGTACATGGCGGCATGGGATTCGTCGAGGAAACCGGTGCCGCTCAGCTGCTGCGGGACGTGCGTATCGCGCCCATTTACGAAGGCACCAATGGTATCCAGGCGCTGGATCTGGCGGGCCGCAAGCTGCAGCGCGATGGTGGGGCGGCGCTATGCGCCTTGATCGATGAAGTCGAGACCACGGCCCAGTCGCTTTCCGACAACGCGATGTTGAAGGCACAGGGCGATAGTTTGGCCGCTGGCGCGGCAGACCTGCGGGCCGCCATGGCAATTCTGCTGGAAGAGGGCGGCGATGCGGATAACGGACCGGATGCCATTCAAGCCTATGCCACGCCGTTTCTGTCCCTGGCCGGCCATGTGCTGTGCGCCTGGCAAATGGGGCGGGCGGCGCTGATAGCCCAGACGGCCCTGGATGAGGGCAAGGGCGACGCGGATTTCTACCGTGCCAAGTTGGCAAGCGCCGACTTCGCCCTGCGCCACTGGCTGCCGGTGGGTCGCGCTCAGCGGTCAGTGATCGAGGCGGGCATGACCACGCTGCTGGATTTCGCGCCCACCAGCCATTGAGAGGAGACACCACGATGTCCAGCATCTTCGAGCAAGGCCTGCCCCAGACGCCGGCCAATCATGTCGCGCTGTCGCCGCTGACCTTCATCGAGCGCACCGCCCAGATCTATCCGGACTACCCGGCGGTGGTCCACGGTGACCTGCGCCGTGACTGGCTTACCACCTGGCAGCGCTGCCGGCGTCTGGCCTCGGCGCTTGCCGGGCGCGGCATTCAACCGGGGCAGACCGTAGCCGCCATGCTGCCCAATGTACCGCCCATGTTCGAGGCCCACTTCGGCGTGCCCCTGGCGGGTTGCGTCCTCAATACCCTGAACATTCGACTCGACGCCGAGGCCATCGCCTACATGCTTGCTCACGGCGAGGCCAAGGCGATCCTGGTCGACCCGGAGTTCAGTGATGTCATCGAAGAAGCGGTCGCGATGCTCGATGACAAGCCCCTGGTCATCGACGTGGCGGACGCTCTATTCGAAGGCGAGGCCCGGCGCATCGGCGAAATCGAGTATGAAGACCTGCTGGCGGAGGGCGACCCGGAAGCCCCTTATCGCCTGCCCGAGGACGAATGGCAGGCCATCTCGCTCAATTACACTTCCGGTACCACCGGCAAGCCCAAGGGCGTGGTCTATCATCATCGTGGCGCCCACCTGAACGCGGTCAGCAACATTCTCGAATGGGCCATGCCGCATCACCCGGTCTACCTATGGACCCTGCCGATGTTTCACTGCAACGGCTGGTGTTTTCCCTGGACCATCGCTGCGGCGGCAGGCACCAATATCTGCCTGCGCAAGGTCGAGGCCAGAAAGGTCATGGAGCTGCTGGTCGACGAAGGGGTCACCCATTTCAGCGGGGCGCCGATCGTATTGAATGGTCTGGTCAATCTGTCCGAACAGCACAAGCGCATGCTGGAGCATCCGGTCAAGGTCACCGTGGCCGGGGCCGCGCCGCCGGCCACGGTGATTTCCGGCATCGAAAAACTGGGCATCGAGGTGACCCATGTCTACGGGTTGACCGAGGTCTACGGGCCGGTCACGGTGTGTGCCTGGCGCGAATCCTGGAACGAGCTGCCACTGGAGGAGCGTGCCAGGATCAAGTCACGTCAGGGCGTACGCGGCCACATGCTGGAGGCGCTGTGCGTTGCCGACTCCGAGACCCTCGAGCCGGTGCCCAAGGACGGTGAGACGATCGGCGAGATCATGATGCGGGGCAACAATGTCATGAAAGGCTATCTGAAGGACGAGAAGGCCACCCAGATAGCGCTACAGGGCGGCTGGTACCATACCGGCGACCTGGCGGTGTGGCATGCGGACGGCTATATCGAGATCAAGGATCGCCTCAAGGACATCATCATTTCCGGCGGCGAGAACATTTCCACCATCGAGGTGGAAAATGCCATCTACTCACATCCGGCGGTGGAGGAAGCTGCTGTCGTGGCGCGTCCGGACGAAAAATGGGGCGAGACGCCTTGCGCCTTCGTCAAGCTCAAGTCCGGTCATGAAGATACCACGGAGGAGGATATCATCGCCTATTGCCGTGAGCATCTGGCCCGTTTCAAGGTGCCACGCTACGTGATATTTGGCGAACTGCCCAAGACCTCCACGGGCAAGATCCAGAAATTCCTGCTGCGCGACGAAGCGCGCAAATAGTGATGTATCAGCGGCAATACAAAGGAGAGCCACGGATGAGCAGCAATCGAATCGGCGTCGTCGGCGCCGGCACCATGGGCCAGGGAATCGCCCAGGTACTGGCCAGCAGCGGCTGCGAGGTGCGGCTGTACGATGTCGCCGACGAACAGTTAGAACGCGCCAAGGGCGGTATCGGTAAAGGTCTGGACAAGCTGGTTGCCAAGGAACGCCTGTCCGCTGAGGATCGCGATGGCGCCCTGAAACGCCTCGATACCACCTCCAAACTCGAAGATCTGAAAGAGTGCGAGATCATCATCGAGGCGGCCCCGGAGAACGAAGAGCTCAAGGAGAAGCTGTTTCGCGATCTGAGCCAGTTGGGCAAGGACGTGATTCTTGCCTCCAACACCTCATCATTGTCCCTGACCCAGTTGGCGGCGGTGTGTGAACACCCGCAGCGGGTAGTAGGCATGCACTTCTTCAATCCGGTGCCGGTGCTCAAGCTGGTCGAGGTGATTCGCGCCGAACAGACCTCCGATGCCACGGTGAAGAAGATCGAGCAGCTTGCCGAGAAGATGGGCAAGACCGCGGTACCCATCGCGGATTCGCCAGGCTTCGCCGTCAACCGCCTGCTGGTGCCAATGATCAACGAGGCCGCCTTCCTGGTGCAGGAAAATGCCGCCACCCCCGAGGCGATCGATCAAGCCATGAAGCTCGGCGCTGCCCATCCCATGGGGCCGCTAGCCCTGGCGGACCTGATCGGATTGGACGTGTGCCTGTCCATCATGGACGTGCTGCAGGAAGGCTTCGGCGATCCCAAGTATCGCCCCTGTCCGCTGCTCAAGCGCATGGTGGCCGCGGGCTATCTGGGTCGCAAGAGCGGGCGCGGCTTCTATCACTATGAATAAGATAGCGACGAATAAGGAGGTTTCATGAGCGAACAGTTGATCGACGTGACCGAAAGAGAAGGCGTGGTGCGCCTGACTCTGAATCGCCCCAAGGCACTCAATGCGCTGAATTCCGCCCTCATCGCGGAATTGAACAAGGTGCTGGTGGAGCTTGAGCAGCGTGATGATCTGCGCGCCGTCCTGATTACCGGGGCCGGTGAAAAATCCTTCGTTGCCGGCGCCGACATCAGCGAGATGCGCGACAAGACCCCGGAGGAAGCGCGGGTCTTTGCCAGTCAGGCCCTGACCACGGTCAAGCGGCTCGAACACTTGCCCGTGCCGGTCGTGGCCCTGGTCAACGGCTTCTGCCTGGGCGGCGGCTGCGAACTGGCCCTGGCCTGCGACTGGGCCATTGCCAGCGACAACGCCATATTCGGCCAGCCGGAAGTCGGCCTGGGCGTGATTCCCGGTTTCGGCGGCACCCAACGCCTGCCGCGTCGGGTCGGCCCCGCCATGGCGCTCGACCTGATCACCACCGGGCGCAAGATCGACGCCGCCGAGGCCCTGCGCATTGGCCTGGTCAATCGTGTGGTACCGGCGGGTGAACTCGACGCCGTCGCGGAGGAACTCACCAAACAGTTCGCGGGTAATGGCCGCCAGGCGATCCGCTCTGCCAAGCAGGCCATCCACGACGGCATGGACCAAGACCTGGACAGCGCCCTGGCGCTTGAAACCAGCCTGTTCGCCCTGGGATTTGCCGGCGACGAGCAAAGTGAAGGCATGGGCGCGTTCGTCGAGAAGCGCAAGCCGAATTTTTGAACTGGCACCTCGATCGTTGGAATGGTGGCAGTAACGGCAACGTTACTGCCACTGTTGTTTATGGCGTATTCTATGCAGTGGATGGTAAATGAGCAGCACTTGAAAGAGGGAGCGGCCACCATGAATGCATCGTTACATGATCTTCCTATCGAGCAACGAATCCAGTTGGTCGAGGACCTGTGGGATAGTATTGCGGCCGATCAGCAATTGCTTCCGCTCACCAAGGAGCAGCGACAAGAGCTGGATAGACGTCTGGACGCTTTCGAAGCGGATGGTGACACGGGTCGGAGTGCTGATTCGGTGTTGGCTGACATTCGAAGCAAGCTATGATGATTGAGATTCGCCTCCGCCTTGAAGCACACCGTGATCGAAGGCGATATAGCAGTAGTCATTGCGGTGATGCATGGAAGCCGACACCCTCGTCGTTGGCAAGCAAGAGACTGACGCCAATCTGAATAGCAACAAGGTGTAGCTGCATTGCCAGGGCCGTTTCTTGTTTGCAGAAGGCACTTTATTACAATCATTGAAGGCGGCACACTTTGAAACCTTCTATCACGCCAGATGGCCGCTACATCGTCGTTCGCGGTCGACTCTGGCGAGCGAGCAATCCCCATCTGCCCGAACATGAGCGCGAAGCGCTGGAGAAGGACTTGATGACGGCGCGGCGCGAAGTGAAAGCCGCCCGTGACGCGGAGGACGAGGAACGCCTGACCGCCGCAAGAAAAGCCGTCGATGCCGCGAAAGTCGCGCTTGGTGAGCGCGGCCCGGTCTGGTGGACGGATGGCGCCAAGGACTTCAATCGTCACCTGGCCAAGAACACGCCCTATGCCAGTTGGTATGCCGAGCTTCCTGATTCGAAGACCTGATATCTCATCCAAACCGATTACAAATGTCATTTAAGATGATGTGCCGGTACGTTGACTCAGTATTCCTGTGGGCTATCCAATCACTGTTAAGTATCAAAGGGTTGATCGATGAAAGGTGAATGTCTCTGCGGCGAGGTGAAGTTTGAAATTGAAGGGAAAATACGAAACCTTTATCAATGCCATTGCTCGTTGTGTCGCCGAGCTACCGGGGCTGCCGCCAACGCTGCGACTTTTGTAACCGCGCAGAGATTTCGTTGGGTATCGGGCGAGAATGAGATCAGGTCTTTCCTAAAGCCCACCGGCTTCCGGAACGATTTTTGTTCAATATGCGGGAGCCCAGTTCCGAATAGACTGAGAGGAACTGATATGGTCTGGGTTCCTGCAGGTTTACTCGATGAATTGATCGAATCACGGGTTTCTGCACATCTTCACATAAC
Source organism: uncultured Halomonas sp. (assembly GCF_947493865.1). Lineage (GTDB taxonomy): Bacteria > Pseudomonadota > Gammaproteobacteria > Pseudomonadales > Halomonadaceae > Modicisalibacter. The sequence goes on along the minus strand of NZ_CANLTC010000004.1, from coordinate 126,496 downwards.
GTCTGCCGCCCCTTGGGAGCAGGAATCCACCGGATGCGTTCGGTTGGATGGCGGGCCTGATAGCCTGGAGTCACTTAACAAGTTGTTGTAGTTCGTTTCGGGCCTCCGGTTTTACACTGAACGCCATTTTGCTGCGCTACATGAGCGCCGCTAAACGTAATTGTTAGTTGTGCGTTCTTTGGTGTTTTGACGTCATGACGCCAAAATGCGCACTAATGCAATCTTTGGAGAATGCCATGAGCGAGACACCAAAGCGTTCTACGATTTATTTCGACCCCCAATTGCATGCTGCACTTCGGCTGAAGGCCGCTCATACGCACCGTTCTCTATCAGATATTGTCAACGATGCCGTTCGTGTGGCGCTGGCTGAGGATCAGAAAGATTTGGCGGCGTTCGAGGAACGGGTTTCCGAGCCGACGATGAGCTATGAGGCCTTGCTGGATGATTTGAAGACTCATGGCAAATTATAAGTTTGTCTTCAAAATATCCGTGTCAAAGGATATCAGGTCAATTCCCAAAGGATCTTGCCCGCCTTCTTCAGCGCATGCAGGCGTTGCAGGAGAATCCACGTCCAGTCGGCAGTGAAAAGCTGTCAGGGCAAGAGCGTTACATGATTCGCCAGGATCGGGCTAAGGAGGATGGGGCATCAGCGTCCTTTGGTCTGGTGGGCGGCCTGGCGCTGCTGGTAATGCTGGGGCTCAATCTGCGGCCGCTGATTGCCGCCATCAGCCCGTTGCAAGGGGCCATAAGAGCCGATACCGGCATGAGCTTCCAGGCGATTGGCTTGCTCACCACGCTGCCCTTTATGTGCATGGGATTGGTGGCCTTGATGAGCGCCAGACTGGCCGCCCGGCTTGGAGAAGGGCGAGGCGTATCGCTTGGGCTGATGCTCATTCTGTTCGGGTGCCTGCTTCGTATCATCGACCCTGGTGCGACAACCTTGCTGGCGACGGCACTGATAGGCGGCGTGGGTATCGCCATCATTCAGACTCTGCTGCCGGGTCGCATCAAGCGCGATTTCCCCAGGCGTGTTCCATTGGCCATGGGTATCTATTCCGCGGCGTTGATGAGCGGAGGCGGCCTGGCGGCCTGGCTCAGCCCGCGTATCACGGCGCAGACGGATTCCTGGCCCCTGGGAGTAGGGCTCTGGTTCATTCCTGCATTGATTGCCCTGACAGGCTGGCTGTGGAAAGTGGCTCAGCCGCGCGGCAGTCGCTCCCCTGTACCCGCCAACCGGCTCTGGCGTTTTCCACGCGCCTGGGTGCTGGCGCTCTATTTCGGCATCATCAATGCGGGGTATTCCAGCGTGATTGCCTGGCTCCCCGCCTATTACCAGCAGTTGGGATGGAACACATCCAACAGTGGCTTACTATTGGCCTGGATGACGATATTCCAGGTGGCAGCGGCATTGACGATGCCAACGCTTGCTCAACGCCAGCGCGGCATGGATCGCCGTGTGTTGTTGGGCGTTAGCCTGCTGGCGCAGTTGATCGGTTATCTGGGGTTGATCCTGCTGCCGGGCCCCGGGGCGTTGATCTGGGTCGCCCTTGCCGGTTTCGGACTGGGTGCCTGCTTTGGGCTGGGCTTGATATTGGCCTTGGATCATCATCCCGAACCGCACGTTGCAGGGCAGCTTGCTGCCTTCATGCAGGGGATCGGTTTCATGATCAATGCGATGTCACCCTGGGTAAATGGCGCCCTGCGCGAAGCCACCGGCGATTTTGTTGCGGTCTGGATAATGCTGGCCTTGGGTGCTTTCGCCATGATGATGCTGACGCTAGTTTTCAGGCCGTCCCAGTACGAAAGGCTTTGGTCGAGCCAGGCTTGACTCCGAGGTGAAGGTTCAACACTTGCGCCGCGTGTCGGCGGACAATCATACTGCAGGACAGACAATAACCAGCTGTATTCCCTGCTTCGCAAGGTCAGACTCTTATCGGGAGCTTGATAAACGGCGCTTGTGCAATACGACACTTCAATGGATTGAGAAGAATGGCAAAACGTGCTCTGCCCAATCATGTAGGTTTCATCCCGGACGGCAATCGACGCTGGGCCGTTCAGCGGGGGCTTTCCAAGGAGGAAGGGTATCGATTCGGCATCGAGCCCGGCCTTGCGCTGTTCGAGCAGTGCAAGAAACTGGGTATTCCCGAAGTCTCCGTGTATGGGTTCACCCAGGACAACACCAAGAGAGCGTCGCCCCAGATCCAGGCCTTTCGTTCTGCCTGCGTGGAGTTCGCGCTAGAGATCGCCCGGCGCGGCGCGGCCTTGCTGGTGGTGGGGAAATATGGCTCCAAGCAGTTGCCGGATGAACTGCGCAAGTTCCAGACTCGCCAGGGCGAGGGCATCAAGGTGAATTTTCTGGCGAACTACCATTGGGAGTGGGATCTGGACGGACTCAAGGAAGGAGAGATTCGGTCCCGGGACGTATCCCAGCTGGATTTGATCGTGCGCTGGGGAGGCGGTCGGCGGCTCAGCGGCTTCCTGCCGGTGCAATCCGTGTATGCAGATTTCTTCGTCGTCGACGACTACTGGCCGGACTTCAAGCCCGGACATCTCGATCAGGCCCTGGCCTGGTTCAAGCATCAGGACCAGACCCTGGGCGGGTAGACCGTTTGGAAGGCCTCTTTGCAAGCGTCGAGGTTCACGAGGTAAGGCAGAGGCACTTTTGCGACGTTATTGTAATGTTTTTGCTTGTGAGTTGCTGTAAGGCGACTAGGCTCTAGTTAACCGAGGTTATCAACCTCGCTGCCCTGTCGGGGAAGAGCATGGTCACGAATAATTTTGCCAGCAGCAGTCTCGATCTCAACGGACTCGTGACGCTGACCCAGCCCACGGCGCTGGACTGGGGGCCGGATGGTCGTCTCTATGTCACGGAGCGCACCGGTAGCCTCAAGGTACTGACGGTGGCCTTCGGTGATCCGACGCCAGGTGATGCCGATACCGCCAGCGTCTTCTACGTCACCGCTGCCGAGACCCTCGATCAGGTCAAGAACATTCCCAACTTCAACGATGACGGCACCCCCGCCACCGGTAACCAGCGTCAGGTCACCGGTGTTGCAGCGGTACGCCAGTTCGATGATGCCGGCCAGCCGGTGGTGTTCGATGGCAAGCCCGCGGTCAGCGTCTATCTGACCTCAAGCGACAGCCGCGAAGGGGGCAGTTCGGACGGCAGCGACCTGGGCCTGGACACCAACTCCGGTATCATCACTCGCATCGACCAGACCGCCACCGGCTGGGAGGCGATCGACCTGGTACGCGGGTTGGCTCGCTCCGAAGAGAATCACTCCCTCAACGGGCTCGAGATCATCCAGACCCTGGACGGCACTGGCAGCTTGCTCGGTGAGCGCCTGCTTGTCGCCAACGGCGGCAACACCAACGCCGGTGCGCCATCCAACAACTTTGCCGGCCAGCAGGAAACCGCCTATAGCGGCGCGATTCTCGAGATCGATCTGGATCAGATCAAGACGTTGCCAGTACAAGCCGATGCCAACTCCGGGCGTCAGTATGTCTACGATATTCCTACCTTGAACGACCCGACACGAGCCGGCACATCGGATGCCGGCGACCCCTTTGGCGGCAATGATGCCCTGAATGGAGGCAAGCTCATCGCCAATGGCCCGGTGCGCATGTATTCAACGGGCTACCGCAACGCCTATGACGTCGAGGTGACCGAAGACGGTCGTGTCTGGACCTACGACAACGGTGCCAACAACAGCTGGGGAGGTCGGCCCATCGGCGAGCCCGGCGACGATGGCGGCAACCTGGACAACCCATTACCGCCAGGCTATATCGCCACCAACCTCAACAACGGCGATGGCAACAGCGGCGATACCATCAATCTGGAAAGCTGGGACCCGAGAAACTTCGACCACCTGCACGAGATCACCCGCTCCGACGATCTTGCCGGACGCACGCTTTCCACGGGGCAGGGCGGCGTGACGACCTATCAATGGCAGGATCCGCAGACCAGCCAGCTCCTGACCCTGGTCTATGGCGGGCACCCCAATCCGACGCGGGCCAGCGGCGCCCGCTCGGGCATTCTCTACACCCCAAAGAATGGGGTTGAGGATGCCTTCCTGCTGCTCTCCGATGTCGAGGAGGGTGGCCCTGGCAGCAGCGATTACGATGCGGTGATCGCTTTCCTGACGGATGTCGAGTCGGACTATCCTGCTTTGGCGGCGGGTGATTTGACCGGCCGTGTGATCGGCGTCACGCCAGGTGAACTCTACTACATCACCCTGGCCGGCGGCGCCTTTCCGGTGGGCGGCGGGCCACCGGCGGGGGAGACCGTGCTCGGCCAGAGCGGTCTGCCGGCGGATATTGCCGAGGTGGTGGGTGATTTGGTACCCGTCGAGGGCAATTACCTCGAGGGCGGCTACACCGATGGCGCGGTGGATGCTGGAAAAGGTTCCATCAATGGCCTGGCGGAATACACCTCGACCCTGCTCGACGATCCCGGTAGCGGCGTGAAGATGTCCGGAGCGCTGTTCGCCGCCAGTCTCAATCAGGGCACGCTGATCGTGATCGGTCGCGACACCAACGGCATCGTTCAGACCACCACCGGCACCAGCGGCCAGACCCAGGCGGCGGATCGCACCACGCTTTCCGCCGGTGGCGCACCGCTGGGATTGGCTTCCATCGGCGACGATATCAGCGCCTTCGGTGGTCAAACGGCCTTCCAGGGCTCGGTATGGGCGGCAATCTTCAAGCAGAACGGCCCCTTCATCGAGATATACCAGCCCAACAACGGTACAGTGCCCCTGGCGGGCAGCGAGGCGACGGACCCCACGGATCAAGACCTGGATGGCATCGATCATCTCAACGACCCCTTCGAGTTCAGTGCCGAAAATGGCTTCCTGATCGAGCCCGGCGGCCGAATTCTGCTCGACTTCAATCCTACCCAGAGTCCCTATCCGGGCACGATCCTCGACACCGGCCTGATGGGCGCGGCGTTGGATGGCGTCACCCCGAACCAGGATGCCAGAACCGCCGATGAAGGCTTCGCCCCGGCTCAGCAGCGCAACGGTCTCTTCGATCTGGGCGGCAACGTGATTCCCGGTGGCAATGCGCCGATCTTCCAGATCAAGAAGGTCGCCGGCGGCACCGTGGTGGGCAGCGCCAACACCGCGCGAGATGCCATGCATGTGGGTGTTCGCCCCGGGCCCAGCGTGCAGACGCTGGTAGCGATTACGCGGGTCAAGAACTGGATTCCCTCTGTGGTCGGCGGCATCAAGGCGGGCCAGCTCACTGGTCTCATGTTCGGCGACGGCACTCAATTCAACTTCCTGCGTTTGGTGTTCGGCGCCGTACCGGATGGCGGCTCGACGAGTGCCGGGTTCGAGGTGGGCGTCGAGATCGGAGATGCCAATTACACGCCGCTGGTTCAGGTGGCCGTGCCCGGACTGACGGATGCCGCAGTGACGACCCTGGATCTGCGGCTTCAAATCGACATCGCCACAAACTTCGCGGTCAAGGCCGCCTACAAGTTGAGTAATGCTGTCAGTTTTGTCGAACTCGATTTGGGGGGCTATAGCCTGCCCATCGGCGTTCTGCAGGACGTGCTGAACGGCGCGCATACCATCAGCGATGGCGGTACCACGCTGCCTTCCGGAGCGGCCTTCGGCTTTCTTGCTGAAACCACGCCAGCGGATGCGGCGAGCGCGGACGGCCTTTCTGCCGTCGACTTTCATTTTCTCGAGATCGAGGCCTCGGGCGATCCCGGCGCTGTCGAAACCGTGGTCTACCGGGTCAATGCCGGGGGCGGTACGATCACCGCCCCCGATGGCGGGATGGATTGGCTAGGCGACACAGATCCGGGCTTTCCGTATCTATTCGGCAATACCGCCAATACCTTCAGCGGCAGTGCGACCAATCAGGAAAACGAAATCGATCTGACCCCTCTCGGTGGCGCGCCGGTGCCCTGGCAGCTATTTGCCAGTGAGCGCTACGACGGCAACGCGGCGGCCCCCAGGCTCGAATACGGCTTCCCGGTGACGGCAGGCAAGACCTATCGCGTCACGCTCTATTACACCGAGAACTGGAGCGGCATCTTCGGCTACAGCGGCGATCGGCTCTTCGACGTGGAAATCGAAGGTGCAGTGCCCCCTGCATTCGCCGGCATCAACCCGCTTCAGGAAGCCAGCGACTTGCTAGGGCCTGACGCCAGCCAGCAGGAACTGCTCGGTGTAGGGCTATCGCGCAGTCATACGCTGGTCGCAAGCGATGGCACCCTGACCCTGGCCTTCAACCACATCGATGAAAATCCCAAGATCAATGCCATCGAGGTCGTCGAGATCGGCCCGCCACCGGACACCCAGGCGCCGGTGGTCGAATCGATCACGGTGGAAAACCCATCGGATAACGATAGTCCCATACAGGCCACGGTCGTGATAACGGACAACGTGGGTATCGACCCGGCTTCTATCACGGGTGACGAGCTGATCTTCACCGGCATCGATCCGGCGTCGGCGACCCTGGCACCGGGAGGTGATGCGGTAGTCGTCAGCAATGGCGGCAAGACCGTCATCATCACTTATCAACTGACCCCTCCGGCAGCCACCAACGCCTGGCCCAGCGGTACCTTCACGATCGGTGTTGCCGCCGGCAGCTACCTGGACAGCTCTGGCAACGGCGTGACGGCGTTCGAGACCTCGTTCAGCCTCGCCGCGCCGACCAGTGGGCTTTTTTCTCTGAACTTCGCAACCGCCGGGGAACCACTGGTCGAGGGCGGTTTCGACGATGTCCTGGGTGGAATCCTCGATGCCACGAAAGCCACGTCGATCAGCGGCGGCCAACTGGTAATCAATACCTCGGATGGCGATATTTTCAATGGTCAGAGCGCCAACGATTTCATCAAGTACGCGGATCTCAGCGATTCGGCATTGAACGCGATCCGCATTGCCACGCGCTTTCCCAATCCTTTCCCTGCGGCGCTGGCTGTCCAGGGGCTACCGCCGGGTACCGTTCCCAACTATGCCCAGCAGGGCATCCTCTTCGGCTTGGGGACCCAAGGCAAGAACGAGCTGGTCAAGTTGGTGTTCGGCGGTAACAAAGGCAATAGCGTACAGATTTGGTCGAATCCGAGCGGAGCAGGGGTCGATACGCTCTATTCGCTTGGTTCCCTGCTTTCCGGTGCCGGTCTAGGTCTGGATGATGTAGCCACGATCGAAATGGCGATGATGATCGACAAGGGGGCGGGTACCGTCACCCCCGAAGTGACCCTGCTCGATAGCAGCGATGCCGCCATCGGCGGCCTGCGTGCCACCGCGACTCCAGGCTTCGTCACTGCCAGTGCGAAGCCGTTGCCTGCGGCGGTACTGGCGAACCTGACCGATCCGGGGGCAGCGACCGCAGTCGGGGTGACCTCGAACGACTACAAGGCGCTGGCCTCCTTCGAGGTGCGTTGGGAGTACCTCAATGTCACGTCGGTCTGAGTGAGTCCCGCGAGAGAGCATAAGGCGCCTCTGGACGTCAGTGCGCCGGATCGACCAGACCCTCCATAGAGGCGTTGCGCCGAAACCAGCCGGCGATGCTGGCCCGGGGATGGTGGGTAGGCAGCACTGCATGGGGTACCCGATCGGAGAGAAAACAGACGAAGGTCCCGGCCTCGGGCAACACCCGGGCCAGTTCGCGCCGTTCGTCGTCACTTGCGTAGATGGCCATTTCCCCGCCACCGTCCACCGGCCAGTCAGGGTTGAGGTAGAGCACCGTGGAGACGATGCGATTGGCCCGGCCCCGGAAGCTATCGAGGTGGGTCTTGTAGAAGGCGCCCGGCGGGTAATGGGCGAAGTGCGCCTCGAACTCGAACAACCCCAGAAAGAGCGCCCGGTTGATCTGCTGTTGTAGATCGGCCATCAGTGCCAGGTAGTGGCGCTGGGCCTGGCTTTCCCGGTCCAGCCAGTGAATGGCGTCGCCGCGGATGTCGCGTCGTAATCGGTGCTGGCCGCCGCGCCCGATGCCTCCTTCGGTCAACCCCTCGGTGGCTACCAGTCCCTCTAGTTCGTGTCGCAGTGCCTGGCACAGCACGGCATCGATGAAGTGTTCGCCGACGAACCAGCCTCGATCGACGAGGTCATCGACCAGGCGGGCCAGTGCGTGGTCATCCAGCGTTCTGGGCGTGTCGGGAGTCCGGAGTGTCATGTCAGGCGTCCCTCTCATCACCAAACACCGGTTGCCGGGCGTCCAGCCGGTAGTTCAGGCGGCTGTCGGGGGGTGGACGGTCGAGGCTGATGGATTGGCCAAAGCCGACGGCCAGCAGCTCCACCAGCATCATCGCGGAAAGCCCCCAGATCACATGCTCGCCGGCCTGGTAGCTGGGCACGTAAAGCGATCGTTGACCAATACTGATCACATCGGTGTGGCTGCGACGATCCTCGAGAAACATCGCCAGCGGCGCTTCGAAAATGACATCCAGTTCGCCGAGTTCAGGATGCAGCGGCAGATCCGGGGGGATCAGACCGACGAAGGGCGTCACGCGAATGCCATGCAGCGAAACCAGGTCACCCAGCCGACCAAGCAGTGTGACGTGCCGTGGCGCCAGGGCGATTTCTTCCTGGGCTTCACGCAGGGCGGTGGTCAACAGGTCGGGGTCATCGGGTTCGCGCTTGCCGCCGGGAAAGGCGACCTGGCCACCATGCTGCTTTAAATGGGTTGCGCGTCGGGTAAAAAGTAACGTGGGTTCCGGGCGATCGACCACGGGGATGAGCACGGCGGCCTGGGGCAGGGCCAGACCCAGCTTGCGCGGTGTATGTGCTTGCAGGCGTTCGTGGAGTTTCTCTAACATGGAGCGTCCATTGAGTTTCACTACTTGTACTCAGCCCCCCGAAAAGCGTCAAGCGACGCGCGAGGTATTCATGAACTTCTGCAGCCATTGCGGGCACGCTGTGCGTTTCGCCATCCCCGAAGGCGATGACAGGCCTCGCTATCTATGTGACGCCTGCGGTGCCATTCACTACCAGAATCCGCGCATCGTTGCCGGTACGCTGCCGATCCGCGAAGGCCGTGTATTGTTGTGCCGGCGGGCCATTTCCCCGCGCAAGGGGTACTGGACGCTACCCGCGGGGTATATGGAAAATGCCGAAACCACCCTCGATGCCGCAGCACGCGAGACCTTGGAAGAAGCCTGTGCCCAGGTCAGGATCCATGATCTCTATACGCTGATCAACCTGCCGCATATCAACCAGGTTTACATGATCTTTCGCGCCGACCTGACCAGCGATTTCGCCCCGGGCCCTGAAAGTCTCGAGGTGGCGATGTTCGAGGAGCACGAGATTCCCTGGGACGAACTGGCGTTTCCCACCATCGAGCGCACCCTGCAGCACTATTTCGGCGATCGTGACGAAGGTATTTTCCCTTTGCACATCAGTGATATAGGTAGAGATGATCGCGAGCGTTACTTCGGCAGTGCCTGAACAGGCAAGTATAGGGCCCCCGTTGCATTGCCGCCTCCTTGAATCATTTCAGGGAGGCGGTTTTCTTGTAGAGTCAAAAATCCTCCAGCTTCCATACGTCATAGGCGGGTTCCTCGTAGGGATGGGCAGCCTTGAGTTTGGCAACGGCGTCCGCTATCAGGGCGTCGCTGCATACAAGCTCCACCTTGAGCTCCTCTACATGTTCCAGCTCGTCTACGTTGCCGATATGGGGTTCAGCACCCTTGATGGGCCGAAACTGCCCGCTGCCACGCGTCTGGAAGCAGCAGGCTTCATAATTGCCAATGCATCCGGCGCCACTCGAGAAGACTGCCTCTTTGACGGCTTCGGCGACGTCGATAGGGACGAAAAAAGCCAATTTATACATGAGTCGCTCCAGATGTTGAGGGTTTTCAAGACACCGTCGAGAAAGGACTGCGATGATTTTTATGCGCTAATTGGCCTGCGCAGTGTTAGGGCCTGTTGACGTTTCATCGCGAACCGCGTTGCTGCACCAAAAAGTGTCAGTCAAGGCGCGAAGCGCAGGGAAGGGTTATTCCCTTTTCAAGCTTCGCAACGCAGAATGGCGCTTTTTGCTGCGCAACCCGAAGGGCTGGGCCAGTTTTTATCCGCTGCTGCGTTAGTCGTCGTTCATTTGGAATAACCAAATTTCTCTCCTCCTGCCTTGCCCCGAATAAAAACTGGCGCCAGCGCGGCCGTGAATGAAAGGTCAACAGGCCCTATGGATGATGGCATAATGGGCGCCGATATTTTAGGCAATACGCCTGCAGTTTTTCTTTCCGCGAACGAACGGGATATTACGATGCTCAAGTGGCTCGCAATCGTACTGGTGGGTCTGTTCGTCCTGCTGCAGTATAGCCTGTGGTTTGGCGAGGGAGGTTTACGAGAATTGGCTCATATTCGGGGCCGAACCGACGCCCTGGCCGCAGAAAACGCCATATCCCGGGCCAACAACCAGCGTTTGGCGGCGGAAGTCGTCGATCTCAAGAACGGGCTCGATGCCATCGATGAACGGGCGCGCAGTGATATCGGCATGGTTCGCGAGGATGAACAATTCTTCTGGGTGCCTGATGTAGAAACTCAGGGCGGCTCATCTTCCCCTGGAGGAGCGCGGTGACGATCGAAAGGTTGTGGCTGATCGTGCCTGCTGCCGGTCGAGGACAGCGCATGGGCGCCGACCGCCCCAAACAATATCTTCCCATCGGCGAAAACCCCGTTCTGGCTCATACCCTGGCACGTTTGCATTACGCTTATCCCCAGGCATCGCTGCGTCTATGCCTGGATGAAAACGACGCCTGGTTCGATCCATGCTGGGTGCCCTTTGACGATTGGCAACGCGTAGCCGGCGGTGTCGAACGAGTGGATTCGGTGTTGCAGGCCCTTGACGATATAGCCTTGGAGGCTGCTGAAGACGATCTTGTACTCGTGCATGATGTGGCGCGCCCCTGCGTGCACCCCGACGACTTGCAGCAGCTTCTCGAGGCACTCCAAGATGAGCCCGTCGGTGGGCTTTTGGCTGTGCCCGTAGCGGACACCATGAAGCGTGCCGACGCAACGGGCAGGGTGGCTACCACCGAATCCCGGGACGGGCTCTGGCATGCGTTGACGCCCCAGGGGTTTCGCTATGGCCTGTTGCGAGAGGCGCTTCACGGCGCCCTCGACAAGGGGGTTCAGGTGACCGACGAGGCTTCGGCTATCGAGGCCCAGGGCCTGGCGCCGCGACTGATTGCGGGTCGGCGTGACAATCTGAAAATCACGCATCCTGAAGACCTGCTGTTGGCGACGCACATTCTGGCGGCCCAGGCAAAAGAGGTTGCCGGGGCCGTGTAGATTGAGTGCTATGAATGGATGATTGCTGTGAATAGGGAATTGACATGATTCGTATCGGCCATGGATTCGATGTACATGCCTTCGGTGAAGGCGATCATCTGGTGATCGGGGGTGTTCGTATCTCCTATCGCCGCGGCTTCATCGCGCATTCCGATGGAGACGTGTTGATCCATGCGGTATGCGATGCGCTGCTTGGTGCCTGCGCCCTGGGGGACATCGGGCGGCATTTTCCCGACACCGATCCGCGCTGGGCTGGCGCCGACAGTCGCGTCTTGCTGCGCCACGTGCTGAGTCTGGTGAACGAAGCGGGCTATCGGCTGGGCAACCTTGATGCCACGATCATTGCCCAGGCGCCCAAGCTGGCGCCTCATATCGGTGCCATGAATGCCACCCTGGCAGCGGATCTCGAAGTGACCCTGGATGCGGTCAACGTCAAGGCGACGACCAGCGAACGGCTTGGATTCACCGGCCGGGAAGAAGGGATAGCGGCAAATGCGGTGGTGGTGTTGTTCAAGTGCGATGCCAAGGATGAAGGCTCAGGGATGATGCGGTGACCGAGACGAGTGTCGCAATCTGGCCGCCTGCCTGGCCTTGCGCGTATGGTGGGCCGCTTGCAACGGGAGAATACCGTGGGGTGCCGGAGGACTTTCTCGTCGAGGAGTGCCTTGGGTTCGAACCGGAAGGTCACGGCGAGCACCTTTGGCTGTGGGTGGAAAAGCGTGACCTGACGACACTGGAATTGGCTCGGCGCTTGGCCAGGGCCTGTGAAGTGACGCCGCGTCAGGTTGGCTTCTCGGGAATGAAGGATCGGGTGGCGGTGACGCGCCAGTGGCTGTCGGTACATCTGCCCGGGCGTGAGGCACCGACGGATCTCATCGAGCGCCTGGGGGATACGCCGGTACGAATTCTCGAGCAGCATCGGCATCCGCGCAAACTCAAGCGGGGCGTTCATCGGGCCAATCGCTTCACCCTGGGGTTGAGCGGTGCGATCGTCGATCATCCCGACCTCGAGTCGCGCTGGCAGCTGCTTTGCGAACGGGGTGTTCCCAACTATTTTGGGCCCCAGCGCTTTGGGCCCGACGGGCGCAATCTGTTTCGCGCCAGGGATATTCTGCGTCGCGGTTGGCGCAAACGCGACGATCGGGAAGGCATGATGCTCTCGAGCGCTCGCAGTTATCTGTTCAACGAGCTGCTTGCCCAGCGGGTAGCCGAGGGCGATTGGGCTACGCCCCTTGACGGCGACGTGCTGATGCTCGACGGCAGTGCCAGTCAATTCGTTGCGGAAGGGAACGATGCTGCGTTGATCGAGCGGGCCTCACGGCTCGATCTGCATCCTGCCGGGGTGCTGTGGGGTACGGGCAGCTCTCTAGCACAGCATCAAGCCGCCCGCTACGAGCAGCAACTGAGCGATAAGCATGCTGATTTGTGCAAAGGGCTTGAGGATGCCGGCGTACGCTTGGCACGGCGGGCACTTCGAATGGCTCTCGGTGCGCCGACGATGTCTCGCCGGGAGGGCTCTCTGACCCTGTGTTTCGAACTGCCTCGTGGCGCCTTTGCCACCACGGTGCTGCGGGAACTGATCCGCCACCGAACGCTCACGTGACGATCCGTTGACGTTAGACGGGCCGTTCATGAGCCATTTATGAACAACGTAAGCCGTTGCGGCGATGAACGCCGCGACAACTTCAGGAGGGGCGATGCGCAAGCTGTTGCTATCCAACGACGATGGGGTGCACGCCCCGGGGCTGCGGGCACTTTACGATGCCCTGAGCGCTCACGCGCGATTGCGTGTGGTGGCACCGGATCGGGACAAGAGCGGCGCCAGCAATTCGCTCACCCTGTCCCGGCCCTTGGCGCTGACGCCACTGGACAGTGGGTTCTATAGCGTCGACGGGACGCCGGCGGACTGTGTCTATCTCGGGGTGAATGGGGTCTGGGACGAGAAGCCGGATCTGGTCATCTCGGGCATCAATCACGGCAGCAACCTGGGAGACGATGTGCTGTATTCCGGTACCGTGGCGGCGGCCATGGAGGGGCGTAACCTGGGCATGCCGGCCATCGCCATGTCCCTGGTGGGATCGCGTCATTTCAAGACCGCTGGCCGGGTTGCGGCGAGCCTGGTGGGGGCAGCAGAGTCGCTTTCATTGCCGCCGCGCAGCCTGCTCAATGTCAATGTGCCGGATGTGCCCTGGGAAGAACTGCAGGGATTTCGCGTGACCCGGATGGGATACCGCGGGCCGGCGACTCGGCCATTGGAGGTCAAGGACCCACGCGGGCGAGTGCGCTACTGGATTGCCGCCGCCGGCGAGAATGCGGACGATGGTCCTGACACCGATTTTGCGGCCATTGAAGCAGGCTATGTGTCGATCACACCGCTGCAGACTGATTTGACCCGACATACGGCGCTTGAAGACGTGCAAGGATGGCTGGATGCGTTGTCACGAACCGGGTGAACTCAGTGGTATCGGCATGACTTCCCAGCGGACACGGGATCGCATGATCGCGCGGTTGGTCGATGCCGGTATCAAGAATCAGCGGGTCCTTGAGATCATGGCCCGGGAACCGCGCCATTTGTTTCTGGATGAAGCATTATCCCATCGCGCCTACGAGGACACCTCGTTGCCCATCGGCCACGGTCAGACGCTGTCGCAACCCTGGATAGTGGCGCGCATGAGTGAGCTGGCGTTGAAGGAAGAGCCGACCCAGGTATTGGAAATCGGTACCGGTTCAGGCTATCAAACCCTGATACTGTCGCGGTTGGTAAACAAGGTCTGGTCCCTCGAGCGCATTCGAGTGCATCATGCCCGGGCACGCTCTCGCCTGGCGCGTTTAGGGGCTTATAATGTCCGATTGCGGTTGAGCGATGGCGCCCACGGCTGGCCCGAGGCGGCGCCATTCGATGTGATCTTGTTGACCGCCTGTGCAAGCGAGCTTCCCGAGGCATTGTTGGCTCAGCTAAGCGATACCGGCGGTGTCTTGATCGCACCGCTGGAGGATGGCGACGGTAGCCAATGGCTGACCCGGGTGCAGCGCCAGGGCAGTGTCTACGATTATCAGCGGCTCGAGCAAGTGCGCTTCGTGCCGCTTCTGGAAGGGGTCATACGTTGAAACGAGCGCTGGCGCTATTTTTCAAGGGTGCCGGGATGGGCGCCGCCGATGCAGTGCCGGGCGTGTCCGGAGGTACCATTGCCTTCGTGACCGGTATCTATGAAGAGCTGATCTTCACCATCCGTCGCTTCGGGCCCGATGCCTTCGGCGCCTGGCGCCGGCATGGCATGCCGGGGTTGGTCGAGCATCTCAATCTGGCGTTTCTGGTGCCCCTGGTCGCCGGGATACTGGCGAGTCTGATCAGCGTGGCGCATCTGGTCACCTATCTGCTTGATGCACATCCCGTATTGCTCAACGCCTTCTTCTTCGGCCTGGTGGCGGCCTCGGCAATCGTGGTGCGACGCCAGATCGATAGCTGGCGCTGGTGGTACATATTGCCACTCTTCATTGGGTTGCTGTTGGCTCAAGCGCTACCCGTCGTGATGCCATTGATGGCGGGTTTCGGTGATCTTGTTCTAGTAGTGGGCGGCGCCATCGCCATCAGTGCCATGTTGCTGCCAGGGGTCTCCGGCAGCTTTCTGCTGCTGGCCATGGGGCTTTATGGCACGGTCATGGAAGGCATCAAGAGTTTCGATGTCATGCTGATCCTGCAATTTGGTGCAGGCTGCGCCCTGGGCCTGTTCTTTTTCTCGCGCCTGCTGGCCTGGCTTTTTCGACATTTTCACGATCTTACGCTACAACTTCTCGTCGGTTTCATCATCGGCTCGCTGCCTTTGCTCTGGCCTTGGCGGGAGTTGGTCAGTTATCGTCTCGGTCCCGATGAACAAATGATACCGCTCGACTATCGCTATCTGTTGCCCGGCGATTATGCGTCGTTAACGGGCGATTCGGCTCAGTTGCT
The DNA here is from genome assembly GCF_947493865.1 of uncultured Halomonas sp. Taxonomy (GTDB): domain Bacteria; phylum Pseudomonadota; class Gammaproteobacteria; order Pseudomonadales; family Halomonadaceae; genus Modicisalibacter. The sequence continues at coordinate 111,292 of NZ_CANLTC010000004.1, read as the reverse complement.
GCCGGGGCTTTTGCTCATGGCGCTAGGGCTGATGCTGGTATTGATGGTCGGCGAGCGCCACCCGTTATCTTCCGAAAAGGATTGAACCCCTATGCGCAAGGCCTTTCTCGTAACCGCATTGGCGCTTGGAGTCACTGGCTGTGCCGGACCCAACACCAGTCCCGACGTGCGCGATCTGTCCGTGGCTCGGGAGGCCCAGAGTGGCGAGAGTGTGACCGTACAACAAGGCGACACGCTGTACGGCATCGCCTGGCGACAGAACATGGATTTCCGTGAGCTGGCCAGGATCAATGGCATCACACCACCCTATCGCCTGCAGCCGGGTCAGACGCTGCAGTTGGATGGCAATGGTCAGGCCGCTCCCGGCGGTGCTCCCGCCGCTTCCGCGAACCCCAGGCTGGCACGCAATGACATGGCTGCCGGCGCTACAGGGGCGGCAAGCGTATCCGGCACTCAGGCGCCGGATTGGCTGGCACCGGACGCCGAAGCCATCGAGCGCAATCGGCGTTTGACCAGCCGCCCCCTGGAGACTTCCTCGGAGACATCTTCCCGTCAGACACCTTCTGATCAGCCTTCCAGGTCTTCCTCACCGAGCGATCAGTCGCCAGCACGCGCCGACCAAGGGCAAGGCACCAGCGGTCAGGGGCCGATTTACAACTACGGCACACCCGGTGCCGATGGGCAATTGAGTGCGCAGGATCGGGCCGAACGCGAAGCACTGGCACGTCAGCGTGCCCAAGCTCAGTCACAACCCCGGCCTGAGCCTTCGGCGCAGGAGAACGCTGCGGCAAGGGAGGAGCCTGCCCAACGCGCTCAAACCCAAGCAGGCAATCGACAGCAGCCATCCACTCAAGGCGCTCAACAAAGCAACCGGTCGGCGTCTCAGCCCGATAATCCCGCAAACCGGGAAGAAACGACCGTTACTGGCCCCGCAGCGGATGCAGGCACGGCAGTAGCTGGCGGTGCGGATGCGCCCTCGGCGCAGCAGCGCACTTACACCCCCGTGGAAAACGTGCCTTGGCAATGGCCCGTGGAGGGGCAATTGGTCGGGCGTTTCAGCGATGGCTCAAGTATCACCGCGGGCATTGATATCGCTGGGCAAAAGGGGCAACCTGTCAAGGCAGCGGCTCCTGGCATCGTGGTCTACGCAGGCGATGGAGTGCGCGGTTACGGCAATCTGATTCTACTCAAGCATAACGATAGTTTTCTGAGCGCCTACGCGTACAACGACAGTCTCAAGGTGAGTGAAAACGATGTTGTCGAAGCCGGACAGGTAATCGCCACCATGGGTGATACCGATGCCGATGGTGTCAAGCTGCATTTTGAGGTGCGCCAGGATGGCCAGCCTCAAGACCCCCTCAAGTTTCTACCGCGACGCTAGAGGGGGAGTCTCATCGCAGGAAAAGGACGATCGTCGCACTTCTTGAGTCGGCGATCGCGCCAGGACGGGTCATAAGAACAACAGAGCCGGTCAATGACTCTTTTCCACGCAGATAACGGGGTGGCGACATGAGTATGCTTGAAAGGAATCTTCAGGAAGTTGATCTCAATGATGTGGATGACGAGGTCGAGGTCATCGTTGAAGCAGTGGAGGCCAAGGAAGAGACGGCATTCGAAAAAGCGCTGAGCCGTGAAGAAAACAACTACCATCAAAGTCTCGATGCTACTCAGATCTATCTCAACGAAATCGGTTTTTCTCCCCTACTGACACCGCAAGAAGAGGTTCATTTCGGACGCCTGGCCCAACGCGGTGATCCGGCAGGGCGTCAACGCATGATCGAGTCCAACCTGCGCCTGGTGGTCAAGATCGCAAGACGTTATCTCAATCGCGGTCTATCGCTGCTCGATCTGATAGAGGAGGGCAACCTTGGATTGATTCGGGCCGTGGAAAAATTCGACCCGGAACGCGGTTTTCGCTTTTCGACCTACGCCACCTGGTGGATTCGCCAAACCATCGAGCGGGCACTGATGAACCAGACCCGCACCATTCGTCTGCCCATCCATGTGGTTAAGGAACTCAATATCTACCTGCGCGCCGCGCGGGAACTGACCCAGAAACTCGATCACGAAGCGACCGCCGAAGAGATTGCCGATTTCCTCGACAAGCCCGTGGGCGCGGTCAAGAAGATGCTGGGGCTCAATGAGCGCATATCCTCCGTGGACTATCCGCTAGGCGGTGAGAGCGACAAGCCGCTGATCGAGACCCTGGCAGACGAGAACGAAAGTGGCCCTGAATCCTCGCTGGTCAGCATCGATGTCAAGCAGCACGTCGATGATTGGCTTGCAGAGCTGACGGATAAGCAGATGGAAGTGGTGGTGCGGCGCTTTGGTTTGCATGGTCACGAGGCCTCGACCCTGGAGGAAGTCGGCGAGGAGATCGGTCTGACCCGGGAACGGGTGCGTCAGATCCAGGTCGAGGCGTTGAAGAAACTGCGTCGCGTGCTCGAAAAGCAGAATCTGACGCTGGAAGCCATTTTCGAGTGAGTATCGCTTCAGTACGCTAGGCTTTATCTGAAAAGCCGACGAGCGATGGTCAGATAAGGCAAAAATCGACGAAAAGACGGAGTTTACGCGGTGTAAATGAGTACTTTGATCGGACTCGCGCACGAGGCGATTTTTAACGCTGTATGGGCGAGCGCAGGCACTTTTCAGACATAGCCTAAGATGACGAACGCGGGCCATAGGCTCGCGTTCGCCATTTCGTAGTCATTCAATACGGTGCCTTGCAAGCCAGTTTTGACTGGAAACATTGATTAGCAGGGAAACATGCGTCATTGTATGTATCACTCCGCATAGGCTCAGAAAGGATAATGTCGATGCCCGTTTCAGGCGCTCTTCCTTCGCACACCCATAGATTTCACTACACGCTGCTGCCACTGGTAGCGGCTGTGATGCTCTCTTCCCAGGTTCAGGCAGCGGATATTCTGACCATCACCCGCGACGCCCTGGAAAACAGCGCCGATCTGGCCTCGTCTGTCTCGACCTACCGCAGCGTCGAGGAAGAGCGCAACGTGGAGCGTGGGGATCTTCTGCCGCAGATCGGTGCCAATGCCAATCTCGCCCATAATCGAACCTACGAGGAAAGCTCCTTCGCGGGTGACGTGGCGACCCAGGGTTCAACCACCGAGAGCCAGGGCGGTACCCAAGGGGGAGGAGCCGGAGCGGGCTCTGCGCTTGGCGGCGGCTCGACGTTCGATAGTGTCAGTGCCGATGACTACAACTCTGCCAGCATCGGCCTGGAAGCCACCCAGGCAATCTTCGATGCCAGGAACTGGTTCGAGCTGAAGCGTACCGAAGAGCAGATCGATCAACAGGGATTTTTACTACTCAGCGACCGTCAGGAGTTGATCTTTCAGGTATCGGAGGCCTATTTCGAGATTCTGCGAGCCAAGGATGTGCTGGAATCTCGCATTGCTCAGGAAAAAGCGATAGGACGCCAGCTCGAGCAAGCACAAGAGCAGTTCGAGGTAGGGCTGATCGCCATTACCGATGTGCAGGAAGCTCGAGCAGCGGCAGACCTGGCCCGGGCCGAACGTATCGCGGCCCGCAGCGAACTGCAGGTCAGTTTCGAGCAACTTGAACGTCTCACCGGCAAGCGCTACGACAGTATCGAAGGGCTTTCGGAGGATCTGCCGATCAAATCACCGTTGCCGGACACGCGAGCAGCCTGGACAGCCCTGGCCATGGAAAACAACCCGACGCTACTCGCGACCCAGGCGGCAATCGACGTCGCCAAGCGCAACGTGGACATTGCGCGCTCGGGCCATTTGCCAACACTGAATGCCTTTGCCAGTTACGATTACTCCGAGACCGATATCGACTATCTGGACGGCCATAACTCTCAGAGCCAGATCGGCCTTAGAGCCAATCTGCCCATCTTCACCGGCGGCAGGACAAGCGCCCAGGTCAATCAGGCAAGCTATCGCCTGGAGGCCTCTCAGTACGATTTCGAGTCCCAGCGCCGGGAAACCGTGCAGCAGGTGCGCTCATTGCTGACAGAGGTCAACAATGACGTATCTACCGTCGAGGCTCGGCGCCAGGCCATCATTTCAAACCGTAGCGCTCTCGAGGCGACGCGTTCCGGGTATGAAGTGGGTACGCGTAACATCGTCGACGTACTCGACGCTGAACAAAGCCTTTACAATGCGTTGGCCAACTACGCGGAATCCCGCTACGACTATGTGACGGATCTGGTACAGCTGCGCCGTGCCGCCGGAGTACTGGATACTCGCGATATTCGCGCGCTCAACGATTGGCTGCGTGACGACCTGTCAGTCAGTCTGCGCTATTCCGACGACGACAATGACAACGATGCGCTCATGAACATTGGCGAGCGACCCACGCCGCCCTCATCGCGTTAACGCTTAGCCTCGGGAGTCTGAAATCGTGAGCCGCCCCTTGATTGCCGAAATAGATCTGGACGCACTGCGCCACAATTATCGTCACGCTCAGGCGCTTGCGCCCCATGGCCAGTCCCTGGCGGTGATCAAGGCGAATGCCTACGGACATGGTGCCCTGGCTTGTGCCCGAGCCCTCGCCGACTTGGCGCCGGCGTTCGCAGTCGCCTGTATCGAAGAAGCCCAGGCATTGCGCCAAGGCGGCATCGACAACCCCATCGTGCTATTGGAAGGGTTTTTCCAGACCGAAGAGTTGCCGTTGATCGAGTCGCTGGGGTTATGGACGGCAGTACATAGCGAATGGCAGGTCGAGGCCCTTCTGGCTCATCGACCTCGCCGCCCGATCCCGGTTTGGGTCAAGCTCGATTCCGGCATGCACCGTCTAGGCTTTCCCGCACAACAGCTCGAGCGCATCTGGCACCGCCTGCTCGATGCACCGGATCGTGTTCGCGATCTGCATCTCATGAGTCATTTCGCGACCGCGGATGCACTGGAACCCGATTATTTTCAACGGCAACTACGAATGTTGAACGAGTGGGCGGCGAGACTCGATGCGCCAACCTGTCTGGCCAATTCGCCGGCCACGTTGGCCTGGCCCGAGACCCATGGTGCCTGGAATCGTCCTGGTATCATGCTTTACGGCAGTGACCCCTTGGAAGGTGCCAACGATGCCAGTCGTGGTCTCAAGCCGGTGATGACCCTGCGTTCCGAGATCATTGCGGTGCAGGAGCTCGGCGCTGGTGAACCGGTGGGGTATGGCGGGCGCTGGATAACGCCAGCGCCTTCAAGAATCGGCGTGGTCGCGGCGGGCTATGGCGATGGCTATGATCGCCATGCCCGGGACGGCACGCCGGTACTGGTGGACGGGCAGCGCAGCAGGATTGCCGGCAAGGTATCCATGGATATGCTGACCGTCGATATCACCAACCTCCCGAATACGGGTATCGGCAGCCGTGTCACGCTGTGGGGCCAGGATACGAGCGGGGCGGTGCTGTCCGTCGACGAGGTGGCCCGTCACTGCGATACCATCAGCTATACCCTGCTGACTGGCGTGCTGCCGCGAGTACCGCGTCGCTATCATGGCGGGATGAACAGCGTTACGGCAGAGGCATGAGTGACGCCTGACGCACACATTACAGCAAGCTACAATAGCCAGCTTTGAAGCGGGCCCCAGAATAAGCGACGCGGCGCATGGCAGATACTCCTTCCACTATTGCCTTCATGGCACCCAAATACTGGCCTACCTGGCTTTCCATCGGTTTGATGCGACTGGGTGCCTGGCTGCCTTGGCCCCTCAAGCTTTGGGTAGGCAAGATGATCGGTCTCATGGCCTGGCGCTTTGCCAAGCGTCGGCGTCATATCACGGAGACCAATCTTCGCCTGGCATTTCCCGAGCTCGACGAAGGACGCCATGCACGCCTCGTGCGGGAAACCTTCATCGCCAATGGGATTGGCATCCTCGAGACTGCCACCGGCTGGTGCCGCGACCCGGAACATCTGCGCCATCGCGTGACTTTCCAGGGCGAACGGAACATGCAACAGGCCATGGCTCAGGGCAAGGGCGCTCTGATCATCGGCATTCACTTTTCCACGCTTGATCTGGGTGGTGCGCTGCATTCGCTGTTCTTTCCGGCGGATGTGGTGTACCGACCTCACGATAACCCGCTGTTCGAGCGGTTCATGACCCGCGCGCGGTCGCGCATCTTCAACCAGACCATCGACCGTTATGATCTGCGCGGGGTCGTGCGGCGCATCAAGGCCGGTCACGCGGTGTGGTACTCCCCAGATCAGGACTTTGGGCGCGAGGCCAGCGTCTTTGCGCCGTTCTTCGGTGTCGAGGCGGCCACCGTCAAGCTCACCGGCAAGATCGCGCACATGACCGGCGCCCCTGTCATGCCACTGATCTTTCATCGCAACCCGGACAATCGCACCTATACCCTGGAGTATCTGCCGGCACTGGAAAACTTCCCCACCGGCAATGCGATAGAGGACGCTGCCCGTATCAATGCAGTCATCGAGGCAGCCATCAGGCGCCATCCGGAGCAGTATCTCTGGTTGCATCGGCGCTTCAAGACCCGCCCGCCGGGAGAGCCGAGCCCATATTGAGGGTGCAGGCGGGAAATGAAATGGGCCCCGTCTTGAACGGGGCCCTTCGGTTACTGCATTTCGCCGATGTTTACATTTCCTGTGCGGTAGGACGAAGGATTACCTCGTTGATGTCCACATCCGCCGGTTGTTCGATGGCGTACACGATGGTCCGGGCCACGCTCGCGGCGGGAATCGCCATTTCATAAAGATCGTTGACCTGCTTGGACGTCTCATCGTGGCCCACGCTCTGGGGCAGCTCACTCTGCACGGCACCCGGGGACAGGGTGGTGGTACGAATGTTGGGACCGGCTTCCTTGCGCAGACCTTCCGATAGCGCCCAGACGGCGAACTTCGAGGCGCTGTAGACGGCACTGCCCGGGAAGACCACGTGGCCCGCCACGGAGGAAAGATTGATGAAGTGGCCGCTTTGCTGCTGGTTCATCACCGGCAATGCGGCGTAGATGCCATACATCACGCCTTTCACGTTGACGTCGATCATCTGCTCCCACTCGTCGATGCGGCCTTCGGCCAGCGGGGAGAGCGGCATCAAGCCAGCGTTGTTGATCATCACGTCAAGACGACCGAAAGTGTCCGTAGCATGCTTGACGAGCGCTTCGACCTGAGCGCGATCGGTCACGTCGGTGGCCTTGACCGTGGCTTCGGCGCCGATTTCCTTGAGCTCCTTGGCCAAGTCGTCGAGGCGCTCCTTGCGCCGCGCTGCTAGCACCAGCTTGGCGCCACGCCTGGCAAGATGGCGCGCTGTTTCAGCCCCAAGGCCGCTGCTGGCACCGGTGATGACGACGACTTTTCCTTGAATCTGATCGTTCTGTTCGTGGCTCATGCATGCCTCCATGCGCTATTGAATTGACTCACCCCTTTTTAATGTCGACGACTACAGGGTTTTTCAAGGGCGAGCCGGCTCAGGAAGCAGCATTGGCAAATGCAGACAGTGCTCGCCGTTATTCAGACGCTCGTTGATGAACTGCCGATCCAGGCTATCCCGGGCAAGCCTTTCCAGGGCCGTTATGATGCGCTGCGCATGGGCCTGAAGCGCGTCGAGTTCTACCGTCCCGGCGTACAAGGACAGGGTTTTCAGCGCCTGCAGCAGGGCCAGATTGATGCTCACATCGTCTTTGCCGTACGTGTAAATGGGTGAAAACACCCGGTACAGCAGGCTATCGAAACGCTCCTCGTGCCAGGTGACCCGAGTATGGCCCTTCTCGTCGGTGAGCATGTTGCAAGGGGTGAGATTGAGTCGGCGAGTCATAAGTCCGGTGAGTTGATGAATGCACAGCCGCGCGGTGCCGGGATCGTTGATGCCCGGCGATAGCGCCTTGATGGCGATTTCCATCAGTTGAGTCAGGCCGTCCCGATAAATATCCCCAGGGGATTCGCCCTGAACGTAGACCAGCTCGCCCATCAGCGACTCGCGCCATTTTTCACTGGGTGACTCGGGGCTCTCGACCTTGAACAAGGGGAAATCCTTGACGGTGTAGTCGCCGAAGGAAAAATTCAGGTGCACCACGCCGTCGATACGCTCGGCAAGTTTGGCCACCGCCTTGAGATTTACCTGCTGGATATAGCCGCTGTAGCTGGAGAGGATCGCATGACTGCTCTCGTCGATAACCGGGGGTGTGCTCATGTAGCGCCAGCGCTCGGAATCTTCCCGAGATTCAAGCTGTGCAAGCGCACTGCGGGTTTCATCGTACAGACCCGCGGTAATCGCATTAATCTGCACCGACTGGGAGACGCGATGAATGAAAAAGACGAACAGGCCCAGGCAGTGCATCACCATGATCACGCCCAGATAAATGCCCAGGGAGCGCCACAGGCTTGGGACTTCTCCTTTCAACGGCACGGTCAGCAGGATGAGAATGAACAGGATGGTGCCCAGATAATGGCCCAGCACCCGCTGATAAGGGCGCTCGGACACCAGGCCGAATACCAGTTTGTGAGAAAAGTTGTTGCCCGCCTGGGACAGTACCGTCATGACCATGGAGAAGCTGAATACCATCAGCGAGATCATGCCGGCGATCAGGGTCGACAGCAGGGCGCTGGCTGTCCCTTGTTCCTTGAACTTGAGCCAGTCGAGAAAACTCGGTAGCGCGGCTGGGTCGACGTAAGGAACGACGACACCCAGCGCAAGCGCAAAATAGATCAACCCCAGCAGGCTGGGCAGAAAAGCGATGCTGTAGCGGAAACTCTTCAGAATCTGCAACGGGTTGATGCTTTTGGAAGGCATTGGTCATTCCTTGTAGCCGTACTATTGTTGTGAACTTGCCTGCTGCATAGATGAAAAAGGCTTCTTCCCGATATCGAGAAGAAGCCATAACTAGATAAACGGTCGAGGCGAACGGTTCAGCCAGATCGTTCAGCCAACGCTGCTGGCATCAGGCATCGATACGCTTGTATTTCATGCGCTTCGGCGTGTCGTTGCCTACCCGCTTTTTGTGATCCGCTTCGTAATCGCTGTAGTTGCCCTCGAAGAATACCACTTGGGAATCCCCCTCGTAGGCGAGAATATGAGTGGCGATGCGGTCGAGGAACCAGCGATCGTGGGAGATCACCAGGGCGCAGCCGGGGAAGGCCAGCAATGCTTCTTCCAGGGCGCGCAGGGTCTCGATATCCAGATCGTTGGAGGGTTCGTCAAGCAATAGGACGTTGGCGCCTTGTTTCAGGGTCTGAGCCAGCTGCAAGCGGCCACGCTCGCCGCCGGAGAGCTCCGACAGACGTTTTTGCTGGTCGTTGCCCTTGAAATTGAAGCGCCCCACATAGGCCCGGGACGACACCTCGTAACCGTTGATGTTGAGCATGTCTTGCCCTTCGGAAACGGCCTCCCATACGGTCTGCTTGTTATCCAGGGCATCGCGCAGCTGCTCGACGTAGGCGATCTGAACGGTATCGCCGATGACGATTTCACCTTCGTCCGGCTGTTCCGCGCCATTGATCATGCGAAACAGCGACGATTTACCGGCACCGTTGCCACCGATGATGCCGACGATGGCCCCCTTGGGTACCTGAAACGACAGGTTCTCGAAGAGCAGCTTGTCGTCGTAGCGCTTGGCTACGTCGTGCAGTTCGATCACCTTGTCACCCAGGCGCGGACCGGGCGGAATATAGATCTCGTTGGTCTCGTTGCGCTTCTGATAGTCGCCGGACTGCATCTCCTCGAAGCGATTGAGGCGCGCCTTGCTCTTGGCCTGGCGTCCTTTGGCATTACTGCGCACCCACTCGAGTTCGTCCTTGATGGCCTTCTGCCGGGAGGCCTCTTGCTTGGCTTCCTGAGCCAGGCGTTTCTCCTTGGCTTCCAGCCAGTTGGAGTAGTTGCCCTCGAAGGGAATCCCCTGACCGCGGTCGAGTTCGAGAATCCAGCCCGCCACGTTGTCCAGAAAATAACGATCGTGGGTGATGGCCACGACGGTGCCCGGATAATCGTGCAGGAAGCGCTCGAGCCAGGCCACGGATTCCGCGTCCAGGTGGTTGGTGGGCTCGTCCAGCAACAGCATGTCCGGATTGGAAAGCAGCAGCCGGCATAGCGCCACTCGGCGGCGCTCGCCCCCGGAAAGTACGCCAACGTTGGCGTCCCAGGGCGGCAGGCGCAGCGCTTCGGCGGCCACCTCGAGCTTGCGCTCAAGGTTGTGGGCGTCGGCGGCCTCGATCAGGTTCTCCAGGCGCGCCTGTTCTGCGGCCAGGGCATCGAAATCCGCATCCGGCTCGGCGTAAGCGGCATAGACGCCATCGAGCTGTTCCTGAGCCTTCTTGATCTCGCCTACGGCCTCCTCGACGGTTTCGCGCACGCTCTTGCTATCGTCGAGTTCCGGCTCCTGTGGCAGATAGCCAATGTTGAGACCCGGCATTGGCCGAGCCTCACCGTTATATTCGGTATCGACCCCTGCCATGATTCGCAGCAGCGTCGACTTGCCCGAGCCGTTGAGACCGAGAACGCCGATCTTGGCGCCGGGGAAAAAGGATAGCGAGATGTTCTTGAGAATCTCGCGCTTCGGGGGCACGACCTTGCCCACCCGATTCATGGTGTAGACGTATTGCGCCATGGAAATCCATTGCCATCATGTTGGGATTTAGGTGGCCTTGATGATAGTGGTCGCACCGGGGAAAGGCCAGTCCATGATTTACACCAGCCGTGGTGATCGAGCTGGTGCAATATAAAGATGTGGCGTGACGTGAAACGTTATTCTTCTTCCAGATCCCAGTCGTCTTCTATCGCCCGCTTCAATCGGCGCTCTTCCAGCAGTGCCTCGACCTGGCGACGCAAGCGTAATGTATCGCTGCGTGGACTCTGGGAGCGTTGATACTGCGAATCGTTATCGGCTTCGAAAATATCCTGCTCGTCGAGTTGTTCGTCACTAAGCGTATCGTGGCTCATGCTCGACCCTCCGCTAGCGTTCTATATTAGGTATAGCCCCTCGTTGGCTATATAGCGCTGGTTGGAGGTGATAACAAGCGTTTCGCGGAAAAAAACCAGCGTTTCATGAATTCTGATTGGCCTGCAGCCTAGCGAGCTTTTCCAGGGCTTCCATATGCTTGGTGACATCCTTTTGCACCCCGACAAAATAGGTAAGCTGGTCTTGCTCGTCGAACACCGGGGTGATCGACAGTTCATTCCAGAAGAGACTGCCGTCTTTGCGATAGTTGCGCAGCACTTCGCGGCAGGGGCGCTGATCGGCGATGGCTCGACGAATGTTGTCCAGGCCAGGCTGATCGTGGTCGCTCCTTTGCAGGAATCGACAGTCCTGGTAGAGAATCTCGTCAGCGCTATAGCCGGTGAGGCGCTCGAATCCCTGATTGACGTAGATGAGAATGGTATCGTCGCCCTCCTGCTCGGCGACCACGATGCCGTCCACGGAGGCATCGATGATACGCTCCAGCAGTGCCGCGTCGATCATTGCTGGTCTTTTCATGCGCTGGTGGTCCTGTGGCAGATCATGGGAGCGCCTGGGGAAACACTGAATAAATGTCTGCACCGGCGCATCGCTGCGTTACGCGGTACTCAAAGACTCGCCTAACCCCAAGTTATGTCTCGTCTTTTGCGTTCCGTGCGCCTTGCGCTTCATCCGGTTCGCCGATTTATTCAGCGCTTCCTTCGAGGGCGCTGGCCATGGCGAGGCCTTTTTTCATCCATCATGCCTCTATCATGGCCAGCCTCGGTAATGTTTTCAACGCATTGTCGCTACTATTCGACCTGGGGCAGGCGTTGCGCGGTCAGCGCCGCGGTAAAAGCGCACAAGGAAAGTACCAGCAACAGACCGGTGCTTCCCAGCCATTGGGCCAACACACCAATGAGTGCGCCCACGACAAGCATCAGAAGTCCCGTCAGCGTATTCGATAAAGCGACATAGAGCGCACGGTCATCGCGATTCGCCATGTCTACCACATAGGTCTTGCGCCCGAGCCTGATGCCTGCATGGGCGATGACCAGCACGCCATAGACGAGGGCGAAGGGCCAGACCGTTCCGGTCCAGTCCGCGGGCATCCAGGCGATTCCGGCTGCCGCCAGGCAGCACAGTCCTGCCATGGCACCCGCGTCACGCATTACCTTGTGGCTCGCGCTGTCTGCGCGCTTGCCCCAGAACGGACTCGACAGCATGCTGGCAAGCCCTGAGATGACGACAAGCACACCGAGGCCGCCCAGATCCTCGCCACTTTGTTGCTGGCCGAGTAGCGCAATATAGGGCAGGGCAAGGGCACTCGAGAGCAGCAGCGCCCGGGCCAGATTGAAATGCAGGAAAGTGCGATCCTGACGTAGCAGTTGAATCCCTTGACGAATACTGGCCCAGACATTTTCGCCCCCCTCGGTGGCGCCTCGGTCCTCGCGGATGACGGCGGCGCAGAGGGCATTGATCGTCCAGCCAAGGGCGGCGATAGCCAGCAATATTGCCAGCACCGTCTCGCCGTCACTATCATCAAATAGCATCAGCACGCCGCCGGCAAGCAGTGTCGTGGCACCGGCGACACTGCCACTCCAGCCCATCAGATTGCCGCGACGCTGTTTGGCGATGGTCTTGCCCAGCACATCCTTGGTAGCAATGGAAGAAAGCCCACGCGCCAGTGAAAGCACGGTCAGTACGATCAGCACCAGGGTGCCCCCCAGGCTTCCACTGCCGGTCAATGCCAGTACTGCGAGCACCGCTGCACAAAAGGCTTGAAGTGCTCCGCCGGCGACCCACACCCACTTGCGCTGGGGCATGTGGCGAATGAATCCGGCGATGAATACCTGTGGAAGCAGAGAGCCGGCTTCGCGAATGGGTACCAGCAGTCCCACCATCCACAGGGGCGCGCCGATCGCCCCCAACAGCCAGGGCAGCACCAGTCGCGCACTGGAAAATTCGTCCGCCAGCTTGTTACCCAGAGAGGCGAAAAGGTGGCGAAAGAAATTGCCTGGTTGCTCATTGCAAGCCTCGTCCGAGATGTCCTTGCACAGGCGACTGTCTTCATCGCCGGTCAGCCACTCGTAAAGACGGGACTGGCTGATCGGGGTACTGGCCATGCGCATCCTCCACGATGATCCGCCGATGACCGCCACAGGTTTAATCATCGGCACATTGTTATGATGAGCCACTGCTATTCCATGAGAGGAGATTACGATGGCACGAGTACGAATTCATTATTGCACGCAATGTCATTGGCTTCTCAGGGCAGGGTGGTATGCCCAGGAGTTGCTTTCCACTTTCGGCGAAGATCTCGATGAGGTTGCTCTGGCGCCCAGCCACGGCGGTCATTTCGAGGTGCTGTTCGATGACCTGGTGATCTGGGAGCGCAAGCGCGACGAGGGCTTCCCGGATATAAAAGAACTCAAGCGCCGGGTACGTGATCGGCTGGATCCGGGTAGAGATCTGGGCCATATCGACCGCTGAGAGCCATTGAGGACTTACAATCGGTTGCTGGCGAAAAGTCGATGAGCTATGGCCAGACAAGGCAAAAATCAGCGAGAAAGCGGAGTCTACAAGTCGTAAATGAGCATTTTGATCGGACTCGCGCACGAGCTGATTTTTAACGCCGTATGGGCGACGCGCAATCAGTTTTCGCTTCATGACTACCACCAGTGCTTGCGCTTGAGTAGTCCCATCACCGCAATGCCGAGCACCAGGGTGATGCCGATGAACATCATGAACCCGTATGGGTTATCGGCACCCGGGATACCGCCGACGTTGATGCCCAGCAGGCCGGTGAGAAAGCTCAGGGGTAGAAACACCGTGGTAATGATGGCCAGCATGTACATGCGCTCGTTGAGCTGTTCGTTATGTTCGCTCCAGTACTGTTCCTGAAGGATATGGGCGCGCTCCTGCATGGCATTGAAGTCTTCGGTATAGCGTGAAAGCTGGTTGGCGCTTTCCCGCAGTGACACCTTGGTTTCCTCATCGAGCCAAAGAGGACCCTGGGCCAGTTGCGCCAGACAGTCCCGCTGGGGGCCCATGAAGCGACGCAGGTTGATCAGGGAGCGTCGAATCCGCGTCAAGTCGTCGCTGTCCACGTCTTCAGGGTCGTTGAGCTGGGCTTCTTCGAGCTCCGCCAGGCGCCCATCAAGCTGATGGGTTACATCACCCACCTGATCGACGAGTGTTTCCGCCAGCCAGGCTGTCAGGTCCGGAATCGAATCGGCGCCGTTGCCGCTGTCGATGCGTTCGCGCACCACGCTGACCGCATGCAGGGGGCGCCGGCGCAAGGTGATCAGGCGCTTGGGGGTCATCCACACCCGCAGCGAGATCAGATCGTCTCGGGCCGCGCCAGGGTTGAAGTTGATGCCGCGCAAGGTAGTCACGACGCCGCGACCGAAGCGCGCCACCCGCGGGCGCGTGTCTTCCTCGAGTAGCGCCTCGATGACCGCCTCGTCAAGCTGGGCCAGAGAATGCAGATAGGTCATGACGTCGTCATGGCGAAAATCCAGATGCAGCCATAGCGCGGCCTCCTCGCTGTGCCACATTGCGTGCAACTGCACGTCGTCGAGTACGCGACCGGCTCCGGTACCATCCAGTTGATAGGCAGTGACGAAAGCGCCGGTCTGCGGGGGTGGGGTGTCGGTCGTCGTCGGCAGGTTGTCGCTGGATGCCGCCATGACGGGATTCCTTGTTGAAACCAGAGATTCGGTAATTGCCATGCTCGTGTGAACGACGCAAGGCGGTTAGGCTGGCTACTTTAGCGTAAACCCATGGCAGACAGGGAGTAGGTATGACACAGGATCGGCAGGCGATGCTCTATGGCGTCGCAGCGGTGGCATTGTGGTCCACGGTGGCGACTGCTTTCAAGCTGGCCTTGGCGAGCATGACCCCTGTAGAGCTGATCTGGATCGCGGCGCTGGTTTCCTGGTTGCTGATCGGCGGACTAGTCATTCGGCGCGGTCAATTCCGGCTGGCCCTGCGCAGTGGCTGGAGAACCGCGCTGTGGGCGGGCCTGATGAACCCGGTGGCCTACTACCTGGTGCTGTTTGCAGCCTATGACCGGCTGCCGGGACAGGAGGCCATGGCGCTGAACTACACCTGGGCGCTGGCCATGGGCTTTCTGGCCGTGCCGATTCTCGGCCAGCGCTTGACGCGCATGGATATTCTCGCCGGGTTGATCGCCTATGCCGGTGTCTGGGTCATCGCCACTCGCGGGGCAGTGTTCGAAGTGGCCTTCGCGGACCCGCTGGGGGTCGGCTTTGCCTTGATCTCGACGCTGCTCTGGGCGCTGTATTGGTTGCTCAACGCCAAGGATCATCGAGAGCCCTTGGTAGCCCAGTGGCAGAACTTCAGCGTGGGCCTGCCGATTCTGACGCTACTCGTCCTCATCGGGCCAGGATTTACCTGGCATGGCTGGGGCAGCCTGGGGGCGGGTGTCTATGTGGGGCTGTTCGAGATGGGCATCGCCTTCGTGCTGTGGCAGATGGCGGTGCATAAGGTGTCGCGAACCGCCAAGGTTTCCAACCTGATCTTCCTGTCGCCGCCGGTCTCGCTGTTGCTGCTGCACCTCATCGTCGGCGAGCCGATTCTCGCCTCGACCCTGATCGGACTGGTATTGATTCTCGGTGGCCTGGGACTGCAGCAGTTGCAGAAGGCGCCCGCGCCGGTTCAGGTATGATTCAGCGAACGATGGTGTTACATGAGTATCTGGTACTGAAACAATAGCTGCTTGAAATCCTGGCGCTGATGGGCGAACAGGTAAATAGATACGCTATGGGTCTCCGGCCAGATGCGATAGACGACGCGGTAGCGATCGATCAGCAGTTCACGATAGTGGTTGGTGCCAAGCTCCGCTGCCTGTCGACAGATCGCATAGGTGGCGGCATGGTCTGATAGGCGATCTGTAACGGTATCAATTAGATGTAGAGATATCGCTTGAGCATCTTCGAGGGACATTTCCAATTGATCGATCAAGAAATGTTCGCAAACCTCCAGGGAGGCCCCGGCGGTTTCCTCGAAATTGAACTCGAAACGTCGACTCACAGTGACTCGCCTTTCTCGGCCTCGTGACGCGCTTTGACTTTAGCCTTGAATTCCTCGGCGCTCATGGTCATGCCGGCCTCGCGGCTGCGTTCACCCAGGCTCAAGAGCTTGAGCAGGGCGATGCCCTGTTCGCGGCGCTCGTGGGCGGCATAGGATTCCACCACATAGGTCGGCTTGCCATTCTGGGTGATGACCAGTGGCTCCTCGACATCCAGGGTGGCGGCATTCTGCTTCAGGTAACTGATGGTTTCGATGCGCATGGGATTCACCTTAACAAGCGATGGACCAAGTTTAGTCCATCAATGGACCATTGGCGAGCCGGTCATTGGCTTGCCATCCGCTCCTGGGTCTGCTTCGGCAACAGGGCTTCCAGCTGGGGCCAGACATTCTCGAGCATGCGCGGCTGAGCCTCGGCGGTGGGATGGATGCCATCGTCCTGCATCAGGTCCTCCTCAAGGGCGACACCGTCGAGCAGAAAGGGCACCAGGGGTACCTTGTATTGCTCGGCCAGATCGCGATAGATCGCCTTGAACGCCTGGGTGTAGGCCTGGCCATAGTTGGGGGGGATCTCGATGCCCACCAGCAGTACCTTGGCATCGGCCTTTTGGCCGGCTTCTATCATTGTGGCGAGGTTATGGCGCATCTGCTGGGGAGGCAGGCCGCGCAGTCCGTCGTTGCCCCCCAGTTCGATCAGAACGATGTCCGGGTCATGTTGTCTGAGTAGCTCGTGCAGACGGGATACGCCGCCGGAGGTGGTCTCGCCGCTGATACTGGCATTGACGACATTGACTTCATCACCCAGGCGCTGGCGCAATAGACTGACCCAGCCAGCCTGGCGCTCGATGCCGTAGGCGGCGCTGAGGCTATCCCCGACGACCAGTAGTGTCGTATTGGCGGCACTGGCCATGCTCGTCCACAGCAATAACAGCGCAAGCATAAGGCTTCTGTTCAGGAACCGTCTAACCACAGGGAAAGCGTGCATCATGTCCAACTCCCAAACGCGTGAAATGAGCGCAATTCTACATGCCAAGGGCCTCGGCAAGCAGGTTATCAGCGGTGAACGCCGGCTGGATATTCTAAGTAATCTCGATCTCGAGGTATTTCCCGGTGAGAGCGTGGCGATTCTGGGAAGTTCCGGCGCCGGCAAGTCCACCTTGCTGGGTTTGCTGGCTGGGCTGGATATCCCCACCAGTGGCGAACTCGATCTGTTCGGCCAGTCGTTGACCGCTCTCGATGAGGATGGTCGGGCGGGGCTGCGGGCAGGGCGTGTGGGGTTCGTGTTCCAGAATTTCCAATTACTGCCGACCCTGACTGCCCTGGAGAACGTATTGCTGCCCCTGGAACTGCTGCCGGGAAGCGATCATCAGATCAGAGGCCGGGAGTGGCTGATCCGAGTGGGGTTGGGGGAGCGCATGGACCATCTGCCCAAGCAGCTTTCCGGTGGTGAGCAGCAGCGGGTCGCGGTGGCTCGTGCCTTCGTCACTGCGCCGAAACTGGTATTCGCCGATGAGCCCACGGGTAATCTCGATCGCGGCACCGGTAGAAAGGTCATCGATCTATTGTTCGAACTCAACCGTGAAGCGGGCACCACCCTGGTGCTGGTCACTCATGATCATCATCTGGCGCGGCGATGCGACCGCTGTCTCAAGCTCGATGCTGGCCACCTGATCGTTCTTCATCGGGACGAGGTAGAGGCATGAGCAAAGAGTTGCGCGGAAATGTTGGTTCAGACACGAATGGCGCTGTGAACAAAGGGGAAAAAGGCGAGGCGAGTCTATTAGGGTTGTCCTTGAAAGGCTTGAAACGAGACCTGCGCGCAAGCGATGTGCGTGCCTTGTTCGTGGCCCTGGCCTTGGCGGTGGCGGCCTCGACCATGATCGGCTTCTTTCTCGATCGGCTCGATCGCGGCCTGACCCGGCAGGCAGGCCAGCTGGTAGGTGGCGATATCAAGCTCGAACAGAGCAAACCCTTCGATGAGGATCTGCGGCGTCAGTTCGAAGAGGCGGGCCTGACCCTGGCGGACCAGGTCGATCTGGTGTCGATGGCCAGTCGCGAGAATTCGTTTCAGCCCGCGAGTCTCAAGGTGGTGGATGAGGCCTATCCGCTCTATGGCAAGGTGCTGGTGGACATGGGCGACGGTATCGAAAAAATGGCCCATGGGCCGTCACCAGGGAGTGCATGGATCGCGCCACGTTTGGCGCAATTACTCAATATCGCGATTGGTGAGTCATTTCAGCTTGGTCAGATGCAGCTCAAGGTGAGCGGGCTGATCGAGCGCGAACCGGATCAATCCGCTGGTTTCGGCAGCTTCAATCCACGCTTGATGATGCACATCGACGATCTCGAGGCCACCGGATTGGTGCGCCCGGGTTCCCGGATCGAATATGAGCTATTGGCCAAGGGGCCGCCGGAGGCGGTTGCCAGGGTCGAGGCGTTGCTAACCCGGCTAGAGCGAGAGGGTGTTGAAATCGAGGATGTGCGCGAGGACCGCCCGCAACTCGGCAATGCCCTGGAGCGGGCGGAGAAGTATTTGAGCCTGGCAGGACTTGCAGCGGTGCTGCTGGCCGGTGTCGCGGTGGCCATGGCGACGAGGCGCTATGTCGATCGCCACCTGGATACCGCCGCCTTGCTGCGCTGTTTCGGCGCCTCCCAGCGCCAGTTGACCCAGCTCTTCGCCTTGCAGCTTTTGTGGTTGGCGCTTTCCGCCTCGGCCATCGGCGCGCTGCTTGGCCTGGCTGGGCAAGCGGGGCTGCTTGCGCTACTGACGCGCTTTCTGCCCCTGGAATTACCGCCCCCGGGCATACTGCCGCTGCTGCTTGGCATCTTGACCGCGCTTGCGGTGCTGGTGGGCTTTGCCGGCCCGACTTTGTTGCGGCTCAAGCAGGTCAGCGCGCTCAAGGTACTGCGGCGTGAGCTCGATCCATTGCCGGCCTCCGCCTGGTTGGTGGTCGGTGTTGCGAGCCTGGTGTTTGGCGGCCTGCTGTGGCTCTATTCCGGCGATTTCATGCTTTCTCTCGGTTTGTTGCTGGGTGGCCTGGTGGCACTGGTGCTGCTATGGGCGTTGGGCTGGCTGCTGCTGGGAGTGGTACTGCGACTGGCCGGGCGTGCCGGCAATGGCGCAAGCGGCGGCGCCCAGGCACTGCGCCTTGGGGCGCGGCAATTGGCGCGACGGCGCCAGGCGAGTCTCGGTCAACTGCTGGCCTTCGCGGTGACCTTCGCCGCCATGGCGATCATCACCCTGGTGCGGGGCGATCTGTTGACCACCTGGCAGGCGCAACTGCCCGAGGACACGCCGAACTATTTCGCCATCAATATTCAGCCCGGCGAGCGTCAGGGCTTCATCGATATTCTGGGGGACGCGGCGGATACGCGAAGCGCCCTGTATCCCATGGTGCGCGGGCGCATTGTGGCGATCAACGGCCAGTCGCCCCAGGAGGTTGTGCCCGAGGAGAGCCGCGGTGACAACGCCTTGCGCCGGGAACTCAATCTGACCTGGCAGGATGAGGTGCCGGAAGGTAATCGTATCCTCAAGGGGCAATGGTTCGCTCGCAACGTTGCAGCTTCTCCCGAGAACGGTCAGCCCGTGCCGATTTCGATGGAGAGCGGCTTGGCCGGACGCTTCGGGATTGCCCTCGGCGATACCCTGACCTTCTCCATCGGCGGGTCGGACGTTACCGGCGAAATCACCAGTCTACGGGAAGTCGACTGGGACAGTTTTCGGCCCAATTTCTATGTAGTATTTCCACCGGATACCCTGGAGCGCTTCGGTCATAGCTACATCACCGCTTTTCACGTCGAGGATGGCAGCAACGTGCCGGGCAAGCTGGTTTCCGCCTATCCCGGGGTATCGTTGATCAATGTCGAGGCCATCCTCGGGCGGGTTCGGGAACTATTGTCCCAGGTGACCCGGGCAGTGGAGTTTGTGCTGGCCTTCGTGCTGCTTGCCGGGGTGAGCGTGCTCTACGCCGCCCTGACCGCCAGTCACACCCTGCGCACCCATGAAAGCGGCCTGTTGCGGGTGTTCGGCGCCGGCGACCGGCTGATTTCACGAGTCCAGGGGGTTGAGTTCGCGTTGCTGGGTTTCACCAGCGGCCTGATGGGGGCCTTGCTTGCGGAGGCCGCCGCCGCCGGAGTGTACATCGGCTGGCTCGATCTGGTGCCGCGAATACACTGGTTGATGTGGTTGATTCTGCCCATTGGCGGGGCGTTGCTCATTGGCTTCATCGGACATGCGCTGTCCCGTGGCGTGCGCCGCCAAACGCCAATGGCGAGCCTGGGATTACTAGGCGAGGCGTGAATGTCATCCATCGCTCTGTGAGCTACCATGACATTCCTGTTTTTCCGACTCGAGGATAATCACCGATGTTCACCCGTGACATGCAGATTGCCGGTTTCGATGATGCCCTGTTCGCTGCGATGGAGAAGGAAGTCGCGCGCCAGGAGGCCCACATCGAGCTGATCGCTTCCGAGAACTACGCCAGCCCCCGGGTCATGGAAGCCCAGGGCACCCAGTTGACCAACAAGTACGCCGAAGGCTATCCCGGCAAACGTTATTATGGCGGCTGTGAATACGTGGATGTGGTCGAGGATCTGGCCATCGATTATGCCAAGAAGCTGTTCGATGCCACCTATGCCAACGTTCAGCCACACTCCGGCTCCCAGGCCAATGCTGCCGTGTTTCAGGCATTGATCAAGCCTGGCGATACCGTTTTAGGCATGAGCCTGGATGCCGGTGGGCACCTGACCCATGGCGCCAAGCCGAATTTTTCCGGCAAGCATTACAACGCCGTCCAGTACGGCCTCGACGACAGCGGTCGCATCGATTACGACCAGGTGGCGGCCTTGGCCCGGGAACATGAGCCGAAGTTGATCATCGCCGGCTTCTCTGCCTATTCGCAGATCATCGATTGGCAGCGTTTTCGCGAGATTGCCGATGAAGTAGGGGCCTATCTGCTGGTCGACATGGCGCATATCGCCGGTCTGGTCGCCACCGGCGTCTATCCCAGCCCGCTGCCTCATGCGCATGTCGTTACCACCACGACCCACAAGACGCTGCGTGGCCCGCGTGGCGGCCTGATCCTGTCCGCCGAAGGCAATGCGGACATGGAGAAGAAGCTGCAGTCGGCGGTCTTTCCAGGCAGTCAGGGCGGCCCCTTGATGCATGTCATCGCCGCCAAGGCGGTGTGCTTCAAGGAGGCCATGAGCCAGGAGTTCAAGGAGTACCAGCAGCAGGTGGTCAAGAACGCGCAGGTCATGGCCGACGTGTTCATGGCGCGCGATTACGATATCGTTTCCGGCGGCACCGAGGATCACCTTTTCCTGCTCTCTCTGGTCAAGCAGGGCGTTACGGGCAAGGACGCGGATGCCGCCCTGGGGCGGGCCCATATCACGGTCAACAAGAATGCCGTGCCCAATGATCCTCAGAGTCCTTTCGTCACGTCCGGGTTGCGTATCGGCACGCCGGCGGTGACCACCCGCGGCTTTGGCGAAAGCGAGTGCAAGGAGCTGGCCGGCTGGATCTGCGACATCCTCGATGCCCTGGCCAAGGGCGATTCGAGTGCTGCGGAAGCCGAGGTTAAAAGCAAGGTCGAGACCCTCTGCGCCCGTTATCCGGTCTACCGTGGCGAGCTGAAATGATGTTGCCCGCTAACGCTTGCTAAATTCTTAATTTAAAAGCCATAAGACGCAAAGATTAAATAGCGCGTCTTATGGTGCTATTTCGCTCCTCATTCCAATATGGATTATCTGATACGCTTGTCACCCGCTGGGCCTGTCAGATCCATGCCGCGCCCCATGGAACATCCATAATTTTCATCGATAGCGAGCCGCGCCCATGGCCATCCGCAAAGAAGCCACCGACCTGCAACGTGTGTTGAAAGCCTGCAGAGGCTCTTTCATGACGGTGGGGTTTTTCAGCATGTTCATCAACCTGCTCATGCTGGTGCCTCCTCTTTACATGCTGCAAGTATATGATCGAGTCATCACCTCCCGCAGCGAAGCAACGCTACTCATGCTCACCCTGGTAGTGGTGTTCCTGTTCGCGGTAATGGGGGGGCTTGAACTGGTGCGTTCACGCATCCTGATTCGGGTCGGCAATCGGCTCGATACCGCCATCAGCCAGCGCCTTTATACGGCCATGTTCCGGCGTAGCGTGCTGGCCCAGGGCCAGCAGACCGCGCAGCCGTTGAACGATCTGACCAACGTGCGCCAGTTTCTGACCGGTAACGGTCTCTTTGCGTTCTTCGATGCTCCCTGGGTGCCGGTCTATCTGGCGGTGCTGTTTCTCTTTCACCCCTGGCTTGGCATCTTCGCCACCGGGGCGGGCATCGTGCTGCTGGTTCTGGCGGTCACCAACGAGAAGGCCACCAAGAAACTGCTGGCGGAAGCCAACAGCGAAAACATCCAGGCCCAGGATCTGGCCAACAGCAACCTGCGCAATTCCGAGGTGCTCCACGCCATGGGCATGCTGCCTGGCATCATGGGGCGCTGGGCCGGCAAGCACTACGAGTTTCTGACCAAGCAGTCTCAGGCAAGCGACCGGGCCGGAGCCCTGACCAACGCCTCCAAGATACTCAGGCTGCTGTTCCAGTCCTTGATTCTCGGCTTGGGGGCGTATCTGGTGCTGCAGGGCAGCATGACCCCGGGCATGATGATCGCCGGTTCGATTCTGATGGGCCGCGCGCTCGCACCCATCGACCAGATGATCGGCAGTTGGAAGGGCTTTGTCGCCTCGCGCAGCGCCTATGAGCGCTTGAACGAACTGCTCGAGCAGATCCCGGAAGAGAACCGTCGCATGTCCCTGCCTGCGCCAGTCGGCGACGTGGCCATCGAGTCCGTGGCGGCGGCCCCTCCCGGCGTGCGCATGGCCACCATTCGCGGCATCAACTTCAACGTGGCCAAAGGGGAACATGTCGGCATCATCGGCCCCAGCGCTGCAGGTAAATCCACCCTGGCCCGGGTGATACTGGGCGTCTGGCCTTCCCAGGTGGGCAAGGTGCGCCTGGACGGCGCGGACATTACGCAGTGGAACCGAGACGAGCTAGGGCCTTACATCGGCTATCTGCCCCAGGACATCGAACTGTTCGACGGCACCATCAGCGAGAACATCGCCCGTTTCGGCGAGGTAGACCCGCAAAAGGTGGTCGAGGCGGCGCGGAAGGCCGGCGTGCACGAGATGATTCTGCAACTGCCCAACGGCTACGATACCGCCATTCGCGCCTCCAGCGGCGTGCTCTCCGGGGGGCAGCGCCAGCGGGTAGGCCTCGCCCGGGCGCTATATGGCAATCCGGTACTGGTGGTGCTGGATGAGCCCAATTCCAATCTCGACGACAGCGGCGAGCGGGCCCTGGCCAGGGCGCTGCAGGCACTCAAGGCGGAGGGCGTCACACTCTTCGTCATCAGCCATCGCACCAGCATCCTGAAAAGCATGGACAACCTGCTGGTACTCAAGGATGGGCAAGTCAGCATGTACGGGACACGGGATCAGGTCTTTGCCCAGTTTGCCAAGCAGCAGAACGCCGCCAAGACCGGGCAGGTAGGACAGACGGAAAATGCGCGTCTGGCCAAGACGCGTGCAGCCCAGACAGGCAAGGATGTGCAATCCGAGGAGCAGGGGCAATGAACGATAAAACCAACGCTTCAAGCGATCGCAGCGTCGACGTCACACCCCGGCAGGCACTGCCCGGCAGCGCCGCAGCACCCGCCGGCAAGCTGCCCACATCGGACAAGCGCTATCGGCGCCTGGGATATGGCATTCTACTGGTGGCCTTTGGCGGTTTCGGTGGTTGGGCGGCCACCGCCAATCTTGCGGTGGCGGTCGTGGCGCCCGGATCGGTATCCGTCGAATCCTTCAAGAAGACGGTGCAGCATTTCGAGGGCGGCATCGTCAAGAAGATCCTGGTCAGGGACGGCGACCACGTGGAGGCAGGGGAGCCGGTAGTGATATTGAACAACACCCAGGCCCTTTCACAGCTGCAGATTGCCCGCTCGCAATATCTGATCAACCGGGCCGCGGAGGTGCGACTACTGGCGGAACAGGAGGGAAGCGATACCCTGGATTTCCCGGATGAGTTGCTCGACAGCGACTCCCAGCGGGTCAATGAAGTGTTGGCGGTACAAAACGCGCTGTTCACCGCTCGCCGGGATGCGCTACAGGGCACCCTGGAAGCGCTGGACGAGCAGGTCGTGCAGATGCGTGAGCAGATCCGGGGCTTCGAGTCGATGATCGGCAACAATCGCTCCCGGCTGAATTCTCTGAAAGAAGAAGCCGGCGACTACCGCTCCTTGTACAAGGAGGGGCTGGGTGACAATCAGCGGGTTCGGGAGCTCGAGCGTCAGGTTCTTCAATACGAAGGCGAGATTGCGCAGCACCGCTCCGAAATTGCTCGGCTGAAGTCCCAGATTAGCGAGAACAAGATGCAAAAACAGGTCAAGCTGCAGGAATTTCAAAAGGAGATAGGCGAACGCCTGCGGGAAGCCCAGGTCAGCATCGCCGACGCGGAAGAGCGGATCACTGCCCTGAGCGACCAGGTCGAGCGCACCACGGTTCTGGCCCCGGTCTCCGGCACCGTGGTGGGTCTGCAGGTGCATACTCTGGGCGCCGTGGTCAAACCCGGTGACCCTATCATGGAGATAGTTCCCTCCGGGGATGGGTTCGTGGTCGAAGCACGGGTGCCGGATCGGGACGTGGACAATATCTACCGTGGCCAGGAGGCGGAAATACGCTTCAGCGCTTTCAACCAGCGCTTGAGTAACGTCATCGAAGGCGAGGTGATTCACGTCAGTGCGGACACCTTCCAGGATGAGGCCACCGGCGCCTACTACTACAAGGCGCGCATCAAGGTCACGGAGCAGGGGGGGCGAGACATGACCGAAAACATGCAGCTTCTGGCGGGGATGCCTGCGGAAGTCATGATTCGCACCGGCGAACGCACGTTCGCCAGTTATATCGCCAAGCCCATCACCGACATGCTGGCACGCGCCATGCAGGAGGAATAGATCGTCGTGTCAGCCTCGAAAAAGCCATACCCGTTGCTGCCCCTGGCCGGCGTGACCCTGGGGTCATTGCTGTCTCCACTGGCGAGCGCTCAAGGCGCGTCTTTCGTTGAGCAGGCCGAGGTTCGGCAAGCCCAGGCGCAAGTGGCACAAACTCGAGTGCCCCAGGCTCGAGTGTCCAAGACCCAGGAAAACGTCGGTACCGGCGCCTTCCCCGTGGAAGGCGAAAATGTCGTTGCCGCCCTGCCATCGTTATCGGCGCTGTTCGGTCTGGCCCTGGATCACGACGCCGAGCTTGCCAGCCAGCGCTACGACATGCAGGCCACCGCCCAGCAAGTGCCCCAGGCCAAGGCAGGATTAAAGCCCCAGGTCGATGCCAGCGCCGCTTACATCTATCAGGACTCGGATAACTATTACACCGGCAATCCGGATTTCGATCCTGCCAACGAGTTTGCCGACCCGGACAATGAAACCCGCTATCTGGGCAGAACCGACGACGCCACCTGGCAGATACAGGTGACCCAGCCGCTGTTCAGTCTTGAGCGCTGGCGCCAGGTGGGCAAGGCCGAAGCGCAGCAGAACGCCGCGGAACTTCAGGTCGCGGTTGCCGAACGCGACCTGGCCCTGGATGTCGCCGAGGCGTATCTTGATGCCTATCTTGCCTCGCGCAAGCTGGGGCTGCTCGATTCCAAGCGGGAAGCGCTCGCTCTTCAAGTGAAGCAGGCACAGCGGGCCTACGATCTGGGCGTCGGTGATCGCATCAATCTGTTCGAGTCCCAGTCCCGGCGCGATCAGGCCGTGGCGGATCAGATTCGTGCGGAGAACGAACTGGACAACGCCCTGACCGACCTGCAACGCCTTACCGGTCAGTTGCCGGAGTTCACCGGCGTCGCTCTTGGGGATCTCGGTGCCCTGGCGGTGGCCAACGACTGGGGTGAGGAGGAGGATTGGCTTTCCCGTACCGGCGGCAATGTCGAGGTGCAACTGGCCAAACAGCAGAAGCAGGTGGCCCGGGAAGATACTGCGATACGTCGCGCCGGACACTATCCCGAACTCAATCTCAACCTGGCTTACTCGGATCGCAGTTCCAACGACCCCTTTCGCGAGAGTGAAAACACATCGGCAAGCGTCGAGCTTAATGTGCCCATCTATCGAGGGGGGTATACTAGCGCGAGCGTTCGTCAGGGAGAGCTGACGGTACTTGCAAGCGAAGCGACTTATACGAATACTCTCAACTTGGCGCGCCAGGAAGTGCGTAAGCGACTGCGCAGCCTGAATGGCGACGTGCGACAGATCGAGGCACTCAAACGCTCCATCGAATCCAGTCGACTTTTCCTGGAAGCCGCCGAGAAGGGTGAGAAATTGGGTCTGCGTGATCTGGTGGATGTGCTTGATGCCCGCGCGGAACTCTATGATCTGCGTATTCAATTCGTTGAAGTCGTCCGCCAGTATCTGCTTGACAACTTGAATCTGGAGGCAGCAGTGGGGGAATTGGACACCCAGGATCTCGTCGAGGTGACATCGCTGCTGTCGCGCATATCGGGATAGGGGTTGATGTTTCGCAACGCGAACAACGACATGCTACGGATGGTGATGCGCGGCTTCGATGCCGCCATCGCTGTTTCTGTAGGCATGTTTTTTCTTTGGTGTCTTTCATCTCGAATACTCTACAATCCCGTCGAGTACCCTCTGCCGAGCATTGCCGGCGGTCTGCTTTTGCCGCAATAGGCGAAACCTTCGGCCTCTCACAAGCCTTGACGCTGGAGCATTCATGATACTACCCGTCATATTGTCCGGCGGTTCCGGTTCCCGTTTGTGGCCGGTGTCCCGGGAGCATTACCCGAAGCAGTTTTTAAAACTCAACTCGGAAACGTTGACGCTGCTGCAAGAGGCTATTCGGCGCACCGAGAACATCCCGCAGTGCCTGCCGCCGTTGCTGGTGTGTAACGAGCAGCACCGCTTTCTGGTAGCGGAGCAGCTGCAGCAGCTTGGCGTCATCGGTTCGCGCATTCTGCTGGAACCGGATGGGCGCAATACCGCTCCGGCGCTGACCCTGGCGGCGCTGACGGCCCTGGAGCTGTTTGGAAAGGAACTGCCTGAAGAGCAACTGGATGAAAAGCTGCAGTTGCTGGTCATGCCCGCGGACCATGTCATCGAGCGGATCGATGGCTTCGTCGCGGCAGTGGAGCAGGGGCGCGCCCTGGTGGAAGAGGGCCATCTGGTGACCTTCGGCATCACCCCGCACTCCCCCAATACCGGCTACGGCTATATCAGCAAGGGCGAGGCGCTGGGCAATGGCTATCGGGTCGACGCCTTCGTCGAGAAGCCGGATCGAGATCGTGCCCAGCAGTATCTGGATAGTGGCGACTACCTCTGGAACAGCGGCATCTTCCTGTTCAGCGCCAAACAGTATCTGGCGGAAATCGGCGAGCATGCGCCAAAAATTCTTGAGTGCTGCGACGCTGCCTTCGCCGAGCGCCAGGACGATCTCGACTTCATGCGCATCGGCGCAAAATCCTTTGCCGCCTGTCCCAGCGACTCCATCGACTATGCGGTCATGGAGCACACCCGGCATGCAGCAGTCGTACCCATGGATCCGGGCTGGAGCGACATCGGCGCCTGGGATGCCATTCATGCCCTTGGCAGCAACACCAAGGACGACGCCGGTAACGCCACCCAGGGCGACGTGCTGCTGCACGACGTCAAGGACAGCTTCGTGCGCAGCGACTCGCGCCTGGTCGCGGCGGTGGGAGTCCAGGACCTGATCATCGTCGAGACCGATGACGCGGTGCTGGTGGCAAACCGCGATCATGTGCAGGACACCAAGCAGATCGTCAACGCCTTGAAAGCCCAGCATCGCAGCGAAGGCCTCGTGCACAAGTGCGTGTATCGCCCCTGGGGCCATTACCGCACCATGGTCATCAGCGACGGCTTCCAGGTGAAGGAGATCGTGATCAATCCAGGTCAGACGCTATCCCTGCAGATGCACTATCACCGCGCCGAGCACTGGGTCGTGGTGCAGGGTACTGCCAAGGTGACCCAGGGCCAAGGCCACGGTGACGGCGACAACTTGAAAAGTTTTTTACTCTCCGAGGATGAATCCACCTACATATCCTTGGGCACGGTGCATCGGCTCGAGAACCCCGGTGTCATTCCCCTGCGCCTGATCGAGGTACAGACCGGTAGCTACCTGGGAGAAGACGATATCGTACGTTTCAATGACGTCTATGGACGAGTAGCCGATCAAGCGGCTACCGAGGGTCAGGATGTCTGAAGGAAGCGACGTATCCATGGAAGGGTGCGCAGGCGTGCATGAGAAAGCCGTGGTTCAGGTGGCAGCTACTTCGCCCCTGGAGCAGGTGCGACAGGCAACGTCGCCCTGGCGGGTGGCTATTGTCCACGATTGGCTGGTCACCAATGGCGGTGCCGAAAAGGTACTCGAGGCGCTGCTGCGGGCCTTCCCTCAGGCGGATATCTTTACCCTTGTCGATACCCTGCCGGATCGGCAGCGCGGCTGGTTGAAAGGACACAAGATCACCACCAGTTTCCTGCAGCGCCTCCCCTTGGCAAAAAAGCGCTACCGACACTTTCTGCCGCTGATGCCCCTGGCCGTGGAGCAGTTCGACGTCAGTGACTACGATCTGGTCATCTCTTCGAGTCATGCGGTGGCCAAGGGCGTGATCACCCACCCGCAGCAGACCCATATCTGCTATTGCCACACGCCGATTCGCTATGCCTGGGACATGAAGGAGAGTTACCTGGCGGATGCCGGTTTTCCTGCGCCATTATCCTGGCTGGCGCGCTATGTGCTTCATCGGTTGCGTCAATGGGATTACTTCAGTGCCACCCAGGTGGACTATTTCTGGGCCAACTCCCGGCATGTCGCGACGCGCATCGACAAGTATTACGCGCGCTCCTCCCAGGTACTCTATCCGCCGGTCGCCGTCGACCAGCTGCCTTGTCACGAAGGGGAGCGGGAGAACTTCTACCTGGCCGCCTCCCGGCTGGTGCCCTACAAGCGCCTGGATTTGATCGTCGAGGCGTTTCTCGACATGCCCGAGCGGCGTCTAGTCATCATCGGTGACGGCCCGGAAAGGACGCGCCTGACGCGGCTGGCCAAGGATGCTGACAATATCGAGCTGCTCGGCTATTGCGAGGACGATGTGCTACGGGACCATCTTTCCCGGGCACGAGGTTTCGTCTTTGCCGCCAACGAGGACTTCGGCATTCTGCCCCTGGAAGCCCAGGCCTGCGGCACGCCGGTGATCGCCTTTGGCCAGGGTGGCGCCCGGGAGACGGTGCGCCCGGCGAGCCACCCGAACGACGAGAATGCCACCGGCGTGTTCTTCGAGAAGCCCATCACGCAAAGCCTGCACGAGGCGATTCTGGGTTTCGAGCTGCGTCAGTTCTCACCCCAGGCCTGCCGCCGTAATGCGGAGCGCTTTTCTGAGGAAGCGTTCTGGCGGCGTCTACACTCTTTACTGCAAGCGGCAGGGCTATTGGAAACGGCAGAGCTGCCCCGCGAGCCATCATGAATCTAATCATCAATCTGGAACCCCTGCTCAAGCCTCTCACCGGCATCGGCCATTACACGCGGGAGCTTGCGAGAGAGCTGACACGAGAGCCTGTTGCCGGCTCTGAAAAGAGCGAGAGTGACGAAATAGCGGGGCTTCTGGGGCCGCGTATTGTTCACCTGCACAACGATCATCCGTTGTTGAGTGGTGATCCTGATGTCAAAGATCGCGCCGAGAATTGTCCATCCGTTGGGGCCGAAACGCCATCGCCTGCACCGGAAGGGCGCCTGTCTCAATGGGCCAGGCGCTATCTGCGCAATGGCGCGACCCGCTATCTCTATCACAAGGCCACGGGATTGCAGCTTCGCCGCTACGCTACCCGACAACCGAACCCGGAGACGGCGCTTTACTGGGAGCCCAACTATGTGCGCCTACCCTGGCCCGGCAAGAGTGTGGTCACGGTGCACGATCTTTCCCATCGACGCTTCCCCGAATATCACCCGAAGGATCGCATCGCCTTTCTCGAACGCCATCTTGAGGCCAGCCTGACCGGTGCCACCCGCATCAATGTGGTTTCCCGATTCACTGCAGATGAGTTGACCGCGCTTTATGACATCGACCCGGCGCGTATCGATATCGTCTCGCCCGGTGTCGCGGAGCGCTTTTTTGACGTGGATGCCCAACAGTGCGAACGGGTGCGCAAACGTCACGATCTTCCCGCGCACTATTGTCTGAGCGTCGGGACGCTCGAACCGCGCAAGAATCTGCCGCGCCTGCTGGACGCCTTTCTCGACCAATCCTTGAGGCGCCAGCGGGAATGCCCGTTACTCCTGGCGGGGCAACCCGGCTGGGGCGATCAACAGCTGTCTCGAAAGGCCCTCGATGCTTTTGAGGACGGCCGTCTTCGCCAGCTGGGTTATATTCAGGATAGAGATCTTCCGGCGCTGTACGCAAATGCCACATTGTTTGCCTATTTGTCCCGCTACGAAGGTTTCGGCATGCCGGTCATCGAGGCCATGGCCGCGGGCGTGCCGGTGATCACCGCGGATCGCACCGCCACTCGGGAGGTCGCGGCGGATGCTGCCCTCAAGGTCGATCCGGATGATACCGGCGCCATTCGCCAGGCCCTGGAGCGGCTGCAGGACGACAGCTCCCTGCGCCAATCGTTGGGGGAGGCAGGGCGATTGCGCGCGCGACATTTTACTTGGCAGCACAGCGCGGCTAACCTGCGTGCCTCCTTTCGCCAAGCCATGAGTCACTGAACCCAATGCGACAACACCTTCGCGCCCTGCGTGCCAGCATACCGGTGATACTGCATCTGGCTCGGCAGGATCTCATCGACCGCCACTCGGGATCGCTGCTGGGAGCTACCTGGACCTTCATCGGTCCGCTGGTCAACATCCTGGTATTCGTGCTGGTGTTCTCCCGCATCATGGGAGCCAAGCTCGAAGGCTTCGGCGCGGAAATCGATCAGTACTCCTACAGCATCTATCTCATCTGCGGAGTGCTGGCCTGGGCCGCCTTCGCCAACAGCCTCGCCCGTATCACCAACCTTTTTCGCGACCAGGGCAATCTGGTCACCAAGGTGAATATCTCGCTTTTGGCGCTGCCGCTTGCGGTGCTGATGGCGGAAACCATCGTCTATATCATCAGCATGTGCTTCTTCATCGGCTTTCTGGTGTTGATCGACTTTCCCATCACGCTCTACTGGCTGGGCGTGCCGCTGATCTTTGCCCTGCAATGCGCAAGCGTCTATGCGGTAGGCCTTGGGCTTGCGATCATGGCGGTGTATTTGAAGGACATCAAGGAGGTCGTCGCCGTGGTGCTGCAGGTGTGGTTCTGGATCACTCCCATCGTCTACGTGCCCCAGATCATTCCGCCCTGGGCACTGCCCTGGATGCAGCTCAACCCGTTTTATACCCTGGTCAATGCCTATCGCGACCTGATCATGTATCAGCGTCTGCCGGATCTGTCCCATATTGCGCTGTTTGCGCTGGTCACCGCCGGGGTGCTATCGCTCTCCCTGTGGCTTTTGGGTAGAACCGAGCGCGATCTGCGCGACTGTCTGTAGCGTGTTTGTAAAAAGCGCGTATAGAAAGCGCCCCGTGAACGACCGCCTGCAAGTGAGCCTGACATGATCGAGATTCAAGGCCTCAACAAATCCTTCAAGCTGTTTCACCGGCCCATCGACCGTTTCATCGAAGCCGTCACCGGGAAAAACCGCCATACCAGCTACCACGCCCTGAAGGATGTAAGCTTTCAGGTCGCCCCGGGCGAAGTGCTGGGCGTGCTGGGACGCAACGGCGCCGGCAAGTCGACGCTGCTCAAGTTGCTCACCGGGGTGCTCTTGCCGGACAGCGGCAGCATCGACATCGACGGGCGCATCACCGGTCTGCTGGAACTGGGCACCGGCTTCAACGTGGAGCTTACCGGGCGCCAGAACATCAACGCCAATGCCCTGATGCTGGGCATGACCCATGATGAAATCGAGGCTAGGCGCGATGCCATCATCGAGTTTTCCGAGCTTGGCGGCTACATCGACGAGCCATTGCGTACCTACTCCTCCGGCATGACCATGCGCCTGGCGTTTTCCATAGCCATTCATGCGGACCCGCGTTGTTTCCTGGTAGATGAAGCCTTGTCGGTTGGGGATGGCTATTTCCAGCAGAAGTGCATGAAGCGCATTCGCGAGTTCAAGGACAGCGGCGGCTCGATCCTGTTCGTCTCCCATGATCTCAATGCGGTCAAGATGCTCTGCGATCGGGCCCTGGTGCTGGAAGACGGCCATGTGGTCTTCAACGGTGAGGCGGATGATGCGGTCAATCGTTACAACCGCATCATGGCCCGCCAGGCGGAAGAGGAAGAAGGGCGCCACCAGAATCGCCACCACGGCGCCTATGGCAGCGGCGAGATTCGCGTCATCCACGGCGAACTTGCCGGTGACGACAGCGAGAGCGCCACCATTGCCAGCGGCGAAACGCTGGACGTATGCCTGACCCTGAAAGCCAGCACCGACGTTGAAGATGTTACCCTGGGCCTGCTGGTACGGGATCGCTTCGGTCAGGACATCTTCGGCGTCAACACCTATCAGCTCGGTCAGACCCTGTCGCTGAAACAGGCGCAGTCACAGCAGGTGCATTTGCGCGTCAAGGCGGATATCGCCCCGGGCAAGTACACCGTCACCGTGGGACTGCACAGTCGCGAGCATCACCTGGAAGATTGCTACTGGTGGTGCGACAGCTATCTACAGTTCGAAGTGGCGGGCTACAAGCAGCACCTGTTCTCCGGTGTCTGTCGCCTGCCCATGGAGTTACGGCTGGCCCCGGCGCAGGCCCCGGATACCGTCAGTCAGCAGCCTTAGGAAAGTACGTTCATGTCCAAGACCTTCAATGACATCGACAGTCTGATCGATCGCTTGAAAAGCGTGGCACGTCAGCTTGATATCGACGAGCCAAGCGCGGAGCCTCCTCCCAGAGTAGATCGCAAACAGCTGCTGGAGCGCCTGAACGCGGAACCCGAGATTCCCATCAAGAACCCCTGGCATCCGCGTCTTGAAGAACTCGTCACGCCGCTTTCCAACGATCCCGCCTTCCTGCAGCGCAGCTATCGCCTGCTGCTGGGGCGAGACGTCGATCCGGTGGGGTTGCAGAGCTATTTAAACGAGCTGCCCCGCAGCGGCCGGCTCTATGTGTTGGCAGACCTTTTATGCGCCAGCGAGTGCCGCCAGCATCTGATTACCAAGGGCATCGTCATTCCCAGGCAGCGCGTGTTCCGATTACCCTTGAGAGTCGCCGGCCGACTGGGGCCGCTGGGCAAGCTGATGCGCCCACCGCTGCGGCTAGGCTATCGGCTGGTAGGCATCCTGATGCGGCCGCGCTGGCGCTCTCGGGAGCGTCTGGCCCGGCTGGAGGCGGAACAGGCCCGACGCAACACCATCTTGCAGGACGTACTGATCGAGCTTGAAAACGATGTACGACGCCAGGATGCCGAACTCGAACAGGGCCGTGAAGACATCAAGGAAGAGAGCGCTGAGCTGCAGACGCAAAAGGAGCAGCTGCAAAGTGCGCTTGCCAAAGAGGCGGAGCGCATCAACGAGCTTGAACGCCACCAACCCGGCCTATGGAGCGCCTTGCAGCATCAGCGCCGGGCCGTAGAGCGCTTGGTCGCTCAGCCCGGTGAGCTGCCCGCAAGTCCGGAACGGGCCGAGGCGCTGTCCCAGGATCTGATCGACGCCTACTACCTGGCCTTCGAGGACGCCTGTCGCGGCAGCGAAGCGCAGATCACTGCCCATCTGCGCCAGTATCAGCCCCAGATCGATGCCGCTTATCAGGCCGGCAGGCAGGCCCTGGACGTAGGCTGCGGCCGGGGCGAATGGCTCAAGCTGCTGGCAAGCAACGGCTTCGAGGCCCGGGGTGTGGATCTCAACATCGCCATGGTGGATCACTGTCACAAGCTCGGCTTCGATGTGGTTCACGACGACGCCATCGCCGAGCTGCGTCGCCTGCCGGACGACAGCCATGCCCTGATCAGTGCCTTCCATATTGCCGAGCATCTGCCCTTCGATGTGCTCTACGCCCTGGTGGACGAAGCCCAGCGGGTGTTGGCGCCCGGGGGCGTGCTGATCCTGGAGACGCCCAACCCGGAGAACATTCTGGTCGGCAGTCATACCTTCTATCACGACCCGACCCATCTCAATCCGCTCACCCCCACGGCCATGTCGTTCCTGCTGACCTACCACGGCTTCGCCGAGGTGGAGGTGCGTCGCTTCAATCCCTATCCGGAAGAGGCCAAGGTGCCCGGCAACGACCCCTTGACGGAGCGGGTCAACGGCCATCTATGCGGCCCCCAGGATTTCGCCGTGGTGGGGCTCAAGGCGGCGCCTGCGGAGCTATCTGCGCAAAAGGATTCAGGCGAAAACCATCGCGACGGGCAGGATGACACTACCCAGGCGTCCAACGACGAGTCGGCGGGCAATGAGGTAGCCAAGAGCAAGAGCCAGGAGACGCGCCCATGAGAGTGCTGGTCACCGCCAATCTGGTGCCCTTCCTGCACGGTGGCGCGGATTATCATATCGAGGGTGTGACCCGCGCCTTGAAGGCGCACGGCCACGAGGCGGAGCTGCTGCGCTTCCCCTTTCGCTTCCAGCCGGAAAGCGACATCCTGCGGCTGATGGAGTATGTCGAGACCCTGGATTTCACCGCCCCCAACGGCCAAGCCATCGACCGAGTCCTCAGCCTGCAGTTTCCCGGTTACGGCGTGAACCACCCGGAGCATGTGGTGTGGGTGATGCATCAGCATCGCGCCATGTACGAACTGTGGGAAGATGACAAGGCGACAAAGGAGCAGCGAGAACTGCGCAAGGCCATTCACGCCTTCGATAAGCGCCATCTGGGCCGGGCCAAGGCGCTGTTCGCCAACTCCCGCCGGGTCGCCGAGCGCATGGCCACCTACAACGATCTCAGCGCCATACCGTTGTATCATCCGCCGTTCGGCGCGGAGCGCTTCTATTGCGACGAAGACTGGGGCTATGTGTTCTGTCCCAGCCGGCTGGAGAGCTTGAAGCGCCAGGACTTGCTGATCGAGGCGGCGCGACACCTGAAAAGCCCCGCACGCATCCTGATTGCCGGTAGCGGCGGTCAAGCGGAGCGTTATCAGCGGCTCATCGAGAAGCACAAGCTGGGTGATCGCGTGCGGCTCACCGGACGCTTCAGCGAGGCGGAAAAACGTGCCTGGTATGCCCACTCCCTGGCGGTGTTCTTCGGCCCCCGGGACGAGGATTACGGCTACATTACCCTGGAAGCCATGCTCTCCAGCAAGCCGGTGATCACCTGCGAGGACAGCGGTGGCCCAAGGGAATTCGTCGAACACGACGAGACCGGCTGGGTACTGCCCCCGGAGCCGGAAGCCATTGCTTCCACCATCGATGACGCCTACGCCAATCGGGAACGTAGTGCGGAAATGGGTCGCGCCGGACTTGCTGCCTATCATCGTGCCGGTATCGGCTGGCCCCAGGTCGTGGAGCGCCTGCTGGACCGAACCTGACAAGGAAGGGTAGGGAATGAAAAGGTGCAGGCAATGAACAAGGACAGGCAAAGAGGCACTAGGCAAAAAAGGATCAGGGAATGAAGATCGCACTTGTTGCCCCCAGTGCCGTTCCCTTTACCGTGGGCGGGGCGGAAAAGCTCTGGTGGGGGCTCTTGCACCACACCAACCAGCTCAGCGATCACCAGATGGAGTTGATCAAGCTGCCGAGTCCGGAGCGCAACTTCCCGGAGTTGATGGCAAGCTATCAGCGCTTTTCCGAGCTTGATTTGAGCCACTTCGATCGGGTGATCTCCACCAAGTATCCGGCCTGGATGATCGATCACCCGCAGCACCATGTGTATCTGCAACACACCTTGCGCGGGCTTTACGACACCTACCCCTGGCCGGAGCGGGCGGGCTTCGACGCCTTCGAGCCCGACGCGTGGCCGGTGGAGAAGGGTAGGCGTGGCATCCGTCTTCTGCGCCACCACCCACGCGTGAAGGGCCTGCGACGTCTGCTCAAGTCCACCCCGGAGCGTGCCCACTTGCCGGAGCTGTTCGCCCGGGTGCAGGGCTTGATGAACGATCGCACCCTGCCCAAAAGCGTACGGGATGGCCTTCTGCATTTTCCCGGCCCGCTGAGCCGGGCCATCGTGCACCATCTGGATGCCATCGCGCTTGCTCCTGGTGCGGTCGCCCGTTACGCCGCCATTTCCCGCAACGTGACCCGCCGCGCGGGCTACTTCCCTGAAGGCGTGCCGATCCAGATCATTCATCACCCCTCGGATCTGCCGGTATTCGACGGGCGCAACCACGACTATCTGTTCACCGTCAGCCGTCTGGATGGCCCCAAGCGTATCGAACTGCTGTTGCAGGCTTTCCTGCAGACCGATGTGAAATGCGAACTGCGAATCGCCGGCACTGGCCCCATGGAAGCCCAGCTCAAGGAGATGTCGAAGGACGACCCGCGGGTGCGCTTTCTTGGCTTTGTGCGCGACAGCGACGTGGTGAAGCAGTACCGGGACGCCCTGGCAGTACCGTTCTTGCCTTATGATGAAGATTACGGATTGATCACCGTGGAGGCCATGGGCGCGGCCAAGGCCGTGATTACCTGCACGGATACCGGCGGCGTCAATGAGTTCGTCGAACACGGCGTGACCGGCTGGAGCGTGGCCCCGGAGCCAAGCGCCCTTGCGGGAGCCATCACCCAGGCGGTGGAAAACCCCCAGCGCACCCGGAAGATGGGTCTGGCCGCAAAGGCGCGAGTGGCCCACGTCAACTGGGTGGATACGGTACGTGAACTGCTAAGCGACACCCCGAGCGCGGACCAGGCACCACCGGACTTTCCCGTGGTTAGCGGTCTCGGCGCCGCCAGTGCATCGAACATGACAGCCTCGGGCATCCCCGGTGCCGCCAAGGGCCATTGGCTGGTGCTCAATACCTATTCCGTCTACCCACCCATGGGGGGCGGGCAGAGTCGCATGTATCACCTCTACCGACATATTGCCCAGGAGTTGGGGGTTCGGGTTACCCTATTGGTGCTCATCCCCTCGGATTTTCCGGAAAAATGCACTGAAATCGCCCCAGGGCTTTTCGAGCATGGTATTCCATTGAGCGCGGCCCAGGCCCGGCAGCAGAAGTCGTTGAGCAAAGCCCTGGGGGCGTCCGTTGACGACATCGCCGCCATTAACGGCTGGAAGCATAACCCCGCCTTCATTCGTGCCTTGAAAGCCCACGCGGTGACTGCCACCCTGGGGGTCTGCGCCCATCCCTATCTGGTACATGCCCTTAGAGCCTATTTCGAAGGCCCCTGGCTTTACGAATCCCATAACGTCGAAACGGATTTGAAGCGCGGCATCATTCATGATGCCCTGCAAAAAGGCGTAGCCGAGGCGAAAGGGGCCATGGCCCAGGTGGAAACCGCGGAGCGTCTCGCCTGTCAGGAGAGCGATAACATCCTGGCCTGCGCGGAAGGCGATCTGATGCGTTTTCGCGAGCGTTACGATCTGCCGGCAGACAAGGGGCTGGTGGTCAACAACTGCGCGGATATCGAACGCTTGCCCTTCGTGGATCCCGCCGCGCGTGAT
The DNA here is from genome assembly GCF_947493865.1 of uncultured Halomonas sp. Taxonomy (GTDB): domain Bacteria; phylum Pseudomonadota; class Gammaproteobacteria; order Pseudomonadales; family Halomonadaceae; genus Modicisalibacter. The sequence goes on along the minus strand of NZ_CANLTC010000004.1, from coordinate 73,751 downwards.
CGCTGGCAGAAGCGCCTGCGTCAGACGCGGCCGGTGGCGCTGTTTCTGGGTAGCTTTCACGGCCCCAACCTGGAAGCCGCAGCATTCATCTGTCGCCGCCTGGCTCCGGCCTGCCCCAAAGTCGCTTTCTATCTCGCGGGCAGCCTGTGCCAGCACCCGGACTTTCGCTATCTGCCCCCCAACGTGCGTGCCCTCGGCCGAGTGGACGACGCCCAACTGCGGGTATTGCTGGCAAGCGTCACCGTGGCACTCAACCCCATGTTCAGTGGCTCCGGCAGCAATTTAAAGATGCTGGACTACACCGCCAGCGGCGTACCGGTGCTGACCACTCCCTTCGGCAATCGTGGCCTCGAGTTCCCCGATGACGCGGTGTGGATCGCGGACGCAGAGCACTTCGCCAAGGCGTTGCAGGCGCTGATCGCAAGCGGCGATGAAGACCGTGAGGCCCGGGTAGCGTATGCCCGGCAGCTCACCGAACAGCATTTCTCCTGGTCCCAGGCGGTAAAGCGTTTGGCTGCTGAATTATCCACGTGATGCGAACGTGATCTTCGCCTGGCGAGCCTTCAAGAGCCGACTCTCATGGGCCGGCTTTTTTAATCTTGACTGATTACAAAAAGCATCAATCCGATTAGCCAGATTTCCTACCGATTCGAGATTCTTGGTTAACAATATCCATAAATATAACCATTTTAAGTTACAAGGTTTAACAATTGGTAACGCAAGTGGTATCACCTCTGAAAACGCCAAGAGTCGTTCGCAAAACGACCTGGAGTAAGAGTTTTCATTAGAGGATCTAGTCACGGGTCCACGCACAGGGGTGAAGGATATTATGGCAACTCAAGCGAATCTGAATTTCGTGCAGCAACTCTACGTCGCCTACTATGGTCGCCCGGCGGAAAGCGAAGGTCAGCGCTACTGGGCCGAACGTGCCGATGCCGAGGGTCAGGGAAGCATCGTTGAAGCCTTCGGCAACTCCAAAGAGTACCAGAACGAGTTCGGCAATCTCGAAAGCGCGGAACTGGTCAACAACCTCTACCAGCAGCTGTTCGGTCGAGACGGCGATGCAGAAGGGGTCGACTATTACGTTGGCCTGCTGGATAGCGGTGAAAAGAGTCTGGCGAACATCGCCCTCACCATCAAGAATGCAGCCCAAGGCAGTGATGCCAAGTTCTTCGATGCCCGAGTCGCGGAAGCCCAGCGTTACACCAGTGAAAGCAGCAACGACTACAGTGTGGAAGCGGGTCGCGACGCCATCGCGAATGTCAGCATTCCCAGTGACGCCAGCCTCGATTTCGTTCAGGAAATGTACGTGGCCTACTATGGCCGCCCCGCGGATATTGCCGGCCAGCGCTTCTGGGCCGAGATGGCGGATGCTCAGGGTCAGGGCGCCATCATCAACGCCTTTGGCGATTCACAAGAGTACCGGGACACCTTCAACGGGTTGGATAATCGCGAACTGGTCAATGTCCTTTATCAGCAGCTATTCGATCGCGATGGCGACAAAGGCGGCCTTGACTACTACGCCGGCGTGCTGGATCGCGGTGAAAAGAGCCTGGCGGAAATCGCCTTGACCATCAAGAATGCTGCCGCGGGCAGCGATGCGGAACTCTTCGATCGTCGTGTTGAGGCAGCCCAGAAGTACACTGAGGAAAACGGCGGCAACTACAACCTGAGCGACGCCAGGAACGTGATCGACAGCATCACCAATGACAATGCCGGTGGCGATACAGGTGGCGGCGATACAGGCGATGGTGATACCGGTGGTAGTGATACTGGTGGCGGCGATAATAGCGACGATATTGCCGCGCTGGAACAACGTATCGAAGAACTTGATGCGACCTTGAACAATCGCGCTGGACTGGAAGAAAAATTAGAGCAGGCCCGAAATGCCCTGGCGAGCGATAAGGAGGCGACAGGTGAGGCCGATTCATTACAGCAGGCTCTGGATAATGCGCAACAGGCGATTGAGCAGCGCGAGACTCTCGAACAGAACGTCACTGCCGAGCAGGCAGATGTAAACGCTGCCCAGAATGCCGTCGACAGTGCCTTCCATGAGACCGGCATTGCCGGTGAGAATGCTACCCCTGAGGAGATTACGGCGGAACGAGAAGCGTTGAAACAAGCTGTTATCGACTCGGGTGGCACGGTCATCGATGGCGTCGCTCAGAAACAGGGGAGCGATCAATCATCTTCGGAAGCGGCAGCCCAGGCCTATAACGACTTCTATGCAATTCAGCGGGAATTCCTGGATGCTAGCAACGCGCTGGACAAGGCGTATAGCGAGGGGGCCTCCGATGAAGTCTGGGCCGAATTGAAAGCTGATTACGATGCAACAAAAGCGAAGGCCATCGATGCGTTTACCCTGACCGAGTACGACCCGGATGGCCTGGGTATTTTTCAACAGCTTACCGGCGAGCGCGAGGCACTGGAAGACCAGGTGGAAGCCAGCGGAGGCAGCTTTAAAAACGTCGGCGGCAACCAGACTGCGGTGCCGGCTGAAGGTGATGGCGGTACCATCACTGGGGATGCCGAGGCGATTGATGCCTACAATGAGTTTACCGACCTGGTTGGAATGCTTGAAAAGCAGCGGGAGGAACTTGGTACCGCTAAAGCGGAATTGCAAACCGATGTAGACACTGACGGGAGTCAGGAGGCGCTTGACCAGGCGCTGAGTGCTGCTCAGCAGAATCTGCAAGAACGCACCGTTCTCGAAGACGCCGTTACTCAGGCTGAGACTAACCTCAATGAGGATATCGCGGCCAACGGTACTACCGACAAGCTCGAAGTTGATTTGGCTGACGCCAAGCAAACGCTTGCAGAACTCACCGATGGCGAAGAAGGCGGTCAGATGTTCTCATTGCAGGGCGACGATGAAAGTCTCGCCTATGACGCTTTTGAAGCCGCTCCGGCCAGCGATGACCAGTCCTTGGAGCTGGACTCGATGGAAAGCCTTGCTGATTCAGCTCAAGCAAACGAGACCGATGCAGCGGCCCTTTCGACAAGCGGTGTAGACGCTGACATCGAGGTGGTCGGTGTCGCTCACGACTCGTTCGAGACGATTGCCTGATAACGAAAGCGAACCATTACAGAAAAGCGAATGTAGAACTCTTTACACCGGCGCCATCAGGCGCCGGTTTTTTTATGTCTTGTAAGTACTCGCTTCAGCGAGCGATGACGTTCTCACATATACCCCGAATGACCCTGAATTCACGGAGTTAGAAAAGCAGGACGGTCTCAATGACCAAGCGCAACACCTGACTCATCAGGTATCGTGTTGTCATGACTCATTTCTACCACCATCTCTACCTGCCTGAGTAATCTTCTTCAAACATCGGCGGAAGGAGCTGACCACGGCAAATATTGTGCACTAATCTGTCAAGAAGGCCATAAGCCGTATCAATCTGCTCAGTGATACCATTATTCTTACCCAGATCGCTGAAACTTATAGCGTGAAAGGGAAGAGACCCAACAGCCCGGCTTTAGCTGGGCGCTTATGCACATTAATGAATCGAAGTTTCAACTGCCATTTCGTGCGTTTCGACGATCACGTGACCGATAAACTATTCATTTTTATATTCAAACGCTATGCTGGATCTTGGAGTTTAGCCGACGGCTCGATTATTGCGCATGGCATATATTGTGCCAAGTATGTCGAGTCTGAACCAAAACATGGAACTAGTTGAGGAAGATTGATGGCTACCAAAACATCGTTAGATTTCGTACAACGCTCGTATGTCTCTTATTATGGTCGCCCGGCGGATGCTGCCGGTCTGCAATACTGGGCCGATCGTGCCGATGAACAAGGCCAGGGCGCGATCATCAATGCGTTCGGGACATCCAGGGAGTTTACCGATCAATACGGTAATATGGACAATCCCGCCTTAGTGAATTCACTTTATCAACAGTTGTTCAGCCGTAACGCCGAACCGGAAGGGCAGGCTTATTATGCCGATCAACTCGCCCGGGGTGAGAAGACCCTGGCTGAAATTGCCGTAACCATCGCCAATGCCGCCCAGGGTAGCGACAGGACGGTCATCGATAACAAGGTGGCGGTAGCGCAGTCCTATACCGCCAACCGTGCCGGTGATGCCTACAACCGTCAGGAAGCCGAGAATCTGGTGGATGGCATCAATGCCAGCACCACCCCGGGGCAGGTCAATGGTTTGAAGGGCCAGTACGGCAGTGGCCCGGCATTTACCGTCGAAGGTACGCCAACCGAGAGCAGTTATTCCGTGGCGGACAGCAAGGGGATTCGCTTCGATGGCGTCAACTCCGATCAAACCATCAATCTCAACGGGCTCGATCCAAGCAAGAGCGTCGATGCCGTCAACAGTAACGTGCAGCTCAACCTCGATAGAGTAGCGCTGGATAAGCTGAACCTCGTTAACGCCAGCGCAACGGTCTTTACCAACGATCAAACCCTGGCCACGGTACTCAAGGCCAGTGCGAATGGTAACTCGACGCTGGATATCGGTTCTTCGGCTGCCAACGGGCTGCAGACCTTGATTCTCGATGGCCCAGGCAACCTGAACTTGAAAGGTGCCACCCAAGGGCTCAACGTCCAAGGTGATGTCAATGTGGATGCCTCGCGCATGAGCGGCAGCATCGACATCGCCGAGCGCTATCTCAATCGCGCTACGGATATCAAGACCGGCAGCGCGGACGATCGTATCAACATTAATGCCGTGGATGGCAGTTTCATCCTCGACGGCGGCGGTGGTAACGATACTCTGGTCGTTACCGGTAGCAGCAGCAATACACCTCTTGCCGCGTTCGGGCAGAAGGTCAAAGGCATCGAAACGGTGGAATTCGACAACTACGTCAAGATTAACGCGGCTGAACTACCCGGCGTAGGTACCATCACCCTGGATGGACTGGGCACCGTGAATAATCTGGCAGCGAATCAGCAGATCGTTGCCAACGCCCAGGTCGATGGTCCCAATGATTCCAGCCTGCTTCTCAACAATGCAGGCGAGACGGTCAGCGTTTCTTCGCGCTTTACCCCGAATCAGCCGAGGGTTAATCAGGAGCTCGAACTCAAGGTGAATGCCTCGGCTCCAGATGCATTGCAGGGCGGCACTTTGAAGCTATCCGGCAACGCGCCTATCGAGTATGGCGATAGCGGTCGTGGCTTCGATGTCATCGATGCCTCGGCAATGAGAGGCACTCTTGAATTTACAGGGGCCAGCTACCGCGCCGAGACTGTCAAGCTGGGCAGCGGAGCGGATCGTCTGGAGATTCGCGATGCCTCGACCCGGCGTGACATGGATCGTCTGGAGAACTTCGACGTCAACGCCGATGAGCTGATCAATGTCGATGCGATTCCTGCCAATGTAGCCGGCGCTCAGAACCTCGACGCAGCGTTTCAAGCTGCCGCCGGTGCTGCGGGCGGTAACACCGTGTACTTCGGCTTTGGAGGCAGCACCTATCTGTATGCCGAAAATGACGCTCAACCGGGGCTCAGCGGAACCGATTTTGCAGTGGAACTGGTGGGCACGCCTTCGAATTCCATCGATGGCACCATGCTGACCGGCTGAGATTTTTTGGCGAATAACGGTAGTAACACTGATGCCCCTTGCGAGGGGCGTTTTTTTTGGCTGCGTTTTGAATGCAAGCAAGTTGTTTAGGGGATTCGGCACTCGATACAGACATGGTACTACGTGCCTAAAAGAGGAAGTTGACGGCATCTGTAGAGATATAGTGATTTTTCATCGATTGAATCATGCTTTTTTATGGATTGAACAACGTTTCTTGTGGGGGAAAGCATCCTTGCCCATGCTCATAGTGGAGCTACTGAAAAAGCAAGCAAGCGTTTTGCACGATATAAAAACAAGCAAGGCTCCCAAATCCCCTTAAAAAGAGAAACGGCAATGAACAATCCACAAAAAACCATATCACAGGAACAGTTGGGGTCGCTGAGCGGGGTCTACCAGGCCCTGACTGAATCAGATACGTTCTTCAAGGTCGACTATACGGCGTTGAATAGCAGCGGCGTAGCAGGCGGTGCCTTTCTGGCACTGAATTCGGACACCAATGTACTGACGGTAGTGACAACGGGAAAGGGGGTGGAGTCCGGCGTGCCCCATCCGCAGCATATCCACGGGTTCGCAACTAACGCGGACGGTAGCGCGCAGAACTCCGTCGCCCCGACGCTGGCTCAGGACACCGATGGCGATGGCCTCGTCGAACTCGCCGAAGGGGGCGAAGTATATGGTCCTATTCAGCTTGCCTTGACCGATCCTGCAGGGGGCGCCATTCCTGACTTCCCCAATGCCTCCGGTAATAGCTTTGTGCAAACGGCTTCCTACAATCTGAATGAGTTGGATGCCGGGGCCATGAATAAGGATGGTGAAGGCGCGTCACTGGCTGAGGTGTTGACGGCACAGAACCTGGACCAGCGAGAAATTGTGTTACACGGCTTGACGCTGAACGGCGGCCAGGGCGAGGGCACCGGAGGAGAAGCCGATGGGACCGCCGGCTACAAGGCGGTGCTGCCCATTGCGGCCGGAGAAATAGAGCGGGTCGATGCCGAGCAGGCAATGGCAGATTTAAGCGATGGACGCCTCGGTATATCCAATGATGTAGTTGCTTTCGATGCTCAGGGCAACACCGGCAAGGCGTACCGTATCTACGACTCAGTGCTGAATAGAGCCGCAGATCAAGAAGGATTGAGCTACTACACCAATCAATTGGACGAAGGGGTAAACCTTGGTGATATTGCCAGCTCCTTGCTGAATTCCGAGGAATTCACGGCCAACTTCGGTGATGTCGACGATCTCGGCAATGAGGAATATGTCGATTTACTCTACCAGAACGTTCTTGATCGTGAGGCCGATGGAGGCGGTCAAGAGTATTACATCAACCAGTTGGAGCAAGGCGCAAGCCGCGCCGACATCGTGAGCAGTTTCTCCGAAAGCGAGGAGCATCAGGCCCTTCTAGTAGGACAATATAACGGAGGTTTTCTGCTCACCGAAGGCGTTATTGCCTAGGAAGGTATCCTGCCACCCGCCCGACTCCCGGGCGGGTTTTGATTCGCGCAAGTTGTTGCTCAAACGTTCTCGATTTGCAGTAGGATGGGCGCCTTGATCTTCTCCGGTAGCAGGTGATGCAAGGACGCCACGATCATGTCCGCTTCTTTCTCGACTTCCCGTACTGCATCAATAGTGGCTGTGCTTCTTGCTGCGCTATTCGGCGCAGGTCTGGCATTCTATCTGTATGGCTGGGGGATCATCGATCCCACCAATGTGCATTGGCTGCTGACTGAAGGTGACCCGTTTCAGCATTTCATCGGCTGGGATGCTTTTCGGCGAGACGAATGGCGCTGGCCTCTGGGCGCCATTCCCCAGCTGGGTACGCTGATCGATTCCAGCATCGTGTTCACCGACTCCATTCCCTTGATTGCACTTCCTTTGAAGCTGTTTCATTCCTGGCTGCCGGATCCGTTCCAGTACCAGGGGCTGGTCATGCTGGCTAACCTGACCTTGAATGCAGCCTTGGCCTGTGTGCTGGCCCATCGCCTCGGGGCGCGTCCGCTGAATGCGGTGCTGTTCGCGGCTCTTGTAGTCATGTTGCCCATCGTGACCCTGCGTGGGCTGGGCGCCCATGGGCATGAGGCATTGGCTGCGCACTGGTTGATTCTGTTGGCCGTGCTCTGGTCGCTATCGATACGACCGGCAGGCGGGTGGGTGCTGCTACGCTGGCTGATGCTGCTGGCGGCGGCGGTGCTGGTGCATTTCTATCTCTTTTTCATGGTGGGCACGCTATGGTTCGCCTGGTGGGCGTGTCAGCTGTGGCGCAAGGGCCGGGCGAGGCGGTGGTCCGGGCTGCTTTTCCTTTTGGCGGCGGGCTGGGCTAGCGCCGTTGCGGTGCTCGGGGTCATGTGGGGAGCGGGGTATCTGCAGTATGGCCTGGAGGTGGGGCGCGATACCGGTTTCGGCTACTATTCCGCGGAGTTTCTGACCTATCTGAACCCGCTGTCCACGGCCTGGTTCTTCGATGGCGATCTGGATGGCGCTTCCCGGCTCATTCCCGGCTGGATTACTCGTATTCCGGGTCAGTATGAAGGGCAGGCCTATGCGGGGGTTGGCGCTCTGGTGTTGCTTGTTGCAGGGCTGCTGGTAGCTGTACGCCGGGGCGAGTGGTGCGAGTTCAAAGAGCTACGTCTTGAAACCCGAGTGCTAGGGGTGGCAATGGTGGGATTGTTTCTGTTCGCCTTGGGGGATCGCTGGATCATCGGCAAGGTGGTGACGGATATCCCTTACCCCGATTGGACCAGTATATTGACGCAGTACCTGCGCTCCAGCGGGCGGCTGGTATGGCCGCTTCTATATGGTCTATTGCTGCTGGCGTTGGTGATCCTCCTGCACAAGGCGCGCCGGCGCACTGTGTCGGCGGTACTAGGCGTTGCGGTCTTATTGCAGTGGCTGGATCTTGCGGATACCCACGGTTTCATTCGCGATAACCTGAATCAGCGAGTCGCTGCCGCTGCCTCCGGGCCGCCTTTTGCCGTCATCAATGATCCCCAGGCGGAGGCCTGGCTCGAGGATAACAAGCGTATTGCTTATCTGCCTGGCGATGATTTGGGTGCCCTCAAGCCCTATATGTGGTTGGCGGTGCGCCATGATTTGCCGTTGAATGTGGCGTATCTGGCCCGGGTGAATACCGAGGCGCTGGTGAATGCCACCAAGCCGGAGGTGATGACGCTTGAGCAGGGGCGATTGGAGTCCGGCACGCTCTATGCCATTACTGACGATGCATTGGCCCAGCAAGCCTGTGGATTAGCTAAGGCGAAGTGCTTCGAGATAGATGGCGTCACCCTCGTCACTCGCGCCAAATAAATCATACGGGGGACAGGGCGTGGCGTTTGAAATCCCTAATGATCAAGACTTGGCAATAAACCCAAAGAATCGAATTGTTAACAAGGGATCCGACTTGACTGAACAGAGTACCTCTTCATCTGGACTGCCGACATGGCAGGGCATGCTGCTGGCGTTGCTGCTGGGTTTAGGATGCCTCGCGCTGACCATGGGCAATCCGCTGAATGTAGTCGCGGGCGGCCTGATGATCGATACGGATTACCCGAATGCCGCCGCTGCCTTCGAGATTTTCGTGCGGGATGCCTGGCGTTGGCCCCTGGGGGCGAGTCCGAATTTCGGCGGAGTCAATATCTTCTTCAGCGATGGCGCGCCCTGGTTTGCCTTGCTCTCGAAGGCTGTGCTGTCACTCACCGGGGGCTTTCTTGCTTTCCATTGGCTGATTGTCATCAATGTGCTGCTGTTTGCCGTAATGGCCCGGCGTCTGGCCACGAAGGTGTCAGGGGATGAGCCGGTTCGCTGGCTGATCACGGTGCTTCTGGTGTTCACTCTGATCATGCTGGTGCGGATGATCGGCGCCCAGCATATTGCGCTGGGTGCCTATTGGGTGGTGCTGTGGGCAATGTGCTGCGTTCCAGTGCTGAACGAGGCATCTCGTGGGTGGCGTCGCTGGGAGTTTCTGGCGGCTGCGGGTATTGCCATCCTGACCCATGCCTACCTTGGGGCCATGGCAATCACTATTATTCTCGTGATGCTGGCTTTCGAGCGGCGCTGGATGGCCGCTTTGGCGGCCCTGCTGTGGCCGGCGCTACTGCTTTACTGTGTTGGCGTGTTCGAGGGTAGCCACTCAACGACACAAGGCGCGAAGGACTACTCGCTGGATCTGGTGGCATACACCAAATCGTTGGGTTGGGGCATCACGGGTAATCTCTACGATATTCGGGAGGCTCCTCAAGGCGATGCGATTCTTTATCTGGGCACTGGCGCCTGGGGGTTGCTGTTTGCCTCTCTGATCATGGCGCTACTTTCCCGGCGTCTCTCACCTTTATCACAGCCGGTCTTGGGTACGGGATGGCGACGCCAACGGCTTTTTCGGCTATTGGTGGCATGCTTCGCGTTGGTGCTTTATGCCATGACTTTCGATCTGCGCATAGCGGGGCATGTCCTCATGTCGCTGGAGATCCCTGGGCTATTCGATCCACTATACGAGCGTTTTCGCGTGACCGGGCGTTTTGCTGCACCCCTTGCATTTCTTCTGATCGTTCTTGCCGGGCTTTGGTGGGGAGCTTGGCGGGCTGGCGCACGGCGATGGCGTGTGATGGGGTGGTGGATAGTGGCATTTGTGGCAGTAGCGCTGCAAACTGCCGATGCGTGGTATGCGGGTACGCGTAGCCTGGCCCCGGATTGGGTGGCTGATGCCGACAGGCAGCGTGGAGCGGTCGCTTCAGTACTGGAGGGCCAGAAGTGGTCGGGTAGGGTGTATAAGGCAGTGAGTCCTAGTGAACTCGAACATCAGCGCTTGCTTGATTTTCTGTTGGTGAAGCAGGGTGCAAGGCACTTTGAAGTTGCTCATGGCGCTCGGCTGAGTGCGGCGGAAGTGGCGCGGCGTTCGGGCTATGCTGAAGCACAGGCGGGTGATTTGGTCATTCTGGTAAATGGTGACCCAGGTCCTGAATGCCAGCGCAGCGCCACGCTTAAAACCTTTACATTATGCCTGCTGTGATGAGAGGAAAACCTCCAATACAGGCGGATCTTGATGCTAGAGAGAGTGATGGATAAAGATATCGAGCGGGCGTCATCGACGCAAAGGCGTGAGGGCGTTTCCTGGATGCTCAGCCTGGTGGTACCGGTGATGAACGAGCAGGATTCCATCGAGCCTTTCATTGAGGCGGTGCTGAGCGTTCTTGATGGTCGCGTTCCGCAACTGGAAATTCTTTTCATCGACGATGGTTCCAAGGATGCCACCTTGCAGAAGCTACGTGAGGCGTCAATCAGAGACGGCCGCATCCGCTATCTCTCCTTCACGCGTAACTTCGGCAAGGAGATCGCCATGACTGCGGGGCTTGAACATGCCTGCGGCGATGCGATCGTACCCATCGACGTGGATTTGCAGCACCCTCCCGAGACGATACTGGAATTCGTGCACCTGTGGCGCGAGCAAGGCTATGACATGGTGTATGGCTTGCGTCATGAGGACAATGAGGAAACCGCAGCCAAGCGCCAGACGTCGGGAATGTTCTACCGGGTGTTCAACCGGCTATCGCATACGGAGATCCCGCCGAGTGCCGGTGATTTCCGCTTGTTGGACCGGTGCGTTGTCGATGCGCTCAAGCAATTGCCCGAGCGGAATCGCTTTATGAAAGGGCTGTACTCCTGGGTGGGGTTTCGTTCGGTAGGCGTTCCTTACCAGCAACCACCGCGCCAGATCGGCACGAGCAAGTTCAATTACTGGAAGCTCTGGAACTTTGCGTTGGATGGCCTGGTAAGTTTCTCGACCTGGCCTTTGCGCATGTGGAGCTATATTGGTGGTGGTATCGCGCTCTTGTCGTTCATCTATATCCTGGTGATTGTCGTCAAGGCCCTGCTCTTTGGTCGTGACACGCCAGGCTATGCGTCGGTAATGTCGGCTGTGCTGTTTTTTGGCGGTATGCAATTGCTGTCGGTTGGCATCCTCGGTGAGTATGTGGCGCGTCTATTTGTGGAGACCAAGCAGCGCCCACTTTATCTGGTCGCAGAAATCAGTCATCAGGATAACGTTTCCACCAGCGAGCCACATGGGCATGTAAATCGCGATGTGGTGGGGAGCAACACGAACCGATGAAATGGCTGATCAATGAATCGGGAACCTTGTTGCGCTTTGGCGGGGTAGGCGGCCTTGCGACCTTGGTGCACCTTTCTGTAGCTGCTCTGGTGCTCTGGTTATGGCCGGATAGCTCCCCTTTTTTGGCTAACCTGGTAGCCTTTCTGGTGGCTTTTCAGGTGTCGTTCTGGGGGCATCGGCGATTTACCTTTCGCAAGGCGGGGCGTGGGGATCGCTTCTTCGTGCTCGCCCTGGCGGGGTTTGCCTTGAACAACGGGGTGCTAGGGACGTTGATAGCCGCCACGCCCATCGATGGCTTTCTGGCCATCGTGATTGCGACCTTTACGGTGCCGTTGTTGATGTACGTGGCTGCGCGGTTCTGGGCCTTCGCTTGAGAGTCCGTCCCTTTGTGAAACATGAAAAAAGGAGTTTCTATAGCGCGGACGCTACGCGATTTTTCGAGCATCTGCTCATGGGAATCTGTATGCTGCGTTATTCACTAAAAGCTGGCGTAGTGTTCTCAAGCCCCTACCAGTGATCAGTGATGATATGCCGTTCAAACTATACAAAGAGTCGTGAAGAATTAACCAATGCGCGGGTTACTGCTGTTCTTATTACTGTTGTTTCATATTCCGGCTTTATACGCTGGCGCCGACGATCAAGCCGTTTGGCTGCTGGTGGACGATCAAACATCGACTTTGCATGTTTATCGAGGTGACCAGGAAATCGAGCGGTTCTCGCCGGTCTCTCTTGGGCGCGGTGGTGCCAGAAGATTACGTTTCAGTGGCGATAGAGCCACCCCGACGGGGGAGTTCCATGTCAATTGGATCAACCTCGATAGTCGCTTCAACATTTTCCTGGGTCTCGATTATCCGACGCTTGCCCATGCCCGGGAGGCGCGAGAAGCGGATATATTGAGCGATGATGAATTCTATGATTACCTATCGTACTATCGGCGTCACGGAGCACCGCCTCAAGATACGGTGCTCGGTGGCAACATCGGTATTCACGGTTTAGGGGAAAGTGATCCGGTTCTTCACCAGCGTTTTAACTGGACGGATGGCTGCGTTGCAGTGACCAACCAGCAAATAGAACGCCTGACGGACTTGGTGAAACTTGGCACGAAAGTTATCATCCGCTAGGTTGTGAAAGAGAAGTTGCAAGAAAGCCTGCCTACGCAGGAAAAGTAAGTAACCCAAGGAAGACCCAAGGAGAACAGTATGAAAACTACTCGCACTACGCTTAAGATCGCTGCTGCTGGTTTGGCACTGGCCGTCATGGCAGGCTGCTCGTCCAATGCTAGCGAAGATAAAAGCGGTCAGATGAGCCAGTCTGAAATGAAGAGCCAGGAAACTCGCACTATTGCTCAGGAAGCAATGAGCACCGCTCAGCAGGCTCAGCGTACTGCTCAGCAGGCTCTGCAGCAGAGCCAGCAAAACAAGCAGGAAATGGATCGCATGTTCGAGCGTTCCATGCGCAAGTGATCCTTTGATCATGGCTTCTCCCCGAGAGGCCATGACATGGATTACACCAAGAAAGCCCTGCCTAGGCAGGGCTTTCTTGTTTCAGGCCTGTTTCTGGAAACGATATTTCCAAAAGAACGATGCCAGGATCAGGCATCGTCTTTTTTTGTAGCCATTTCAAGATGACTGTAGAGTGATTCGCGAAGCTCGAGGTTGTCGTAGAGAGGATCGTTGATCCTGGGCTTTATCTCGAAAGGCGGCTCCACCAACACCAGCGATTCGGTCATGCCGGTGGCATTTTCAACCACTCGTTTCAGGCGTGCAAAATCCACAGGATACCGCTTGCCTTCGACGACCGTCGTCACCGCTGTGAAAGCGTCATCGATGCGCTGTGCGGCCGTGTCTTTCTCATCCAGAGAAGGGTATGTCTGAACGCTCAAAATGCCGCTTTGCGTCCAGCCGATCTTGATAGGCGTGTTGATCAGGCGCACCTTGGTGCCGACAGGCAAGCGAGAAAACAGGCTGTCGATGTCCTCGGGCAGCATGCGGATACAACCATGGGTCACCCGCATCCCAACCCCATCCGGGCGATTGGTGCCATGAATGAGATAGCCAGGAATATTCAGGCGCAGCGCATGCCGACCCAGCGGATTGTCAGGGCCCGGGGGTACGACACGACCCAGTGACCGACCATCCTCCGCATGCTCCTTGATGATCGACGCGGGGGGATACCAGGCAGGGTCCTTGGCCTTGGCGGTGATCGTCGTCTCCCCCAGAGGTGTCTTCCAGTCCATGCGCCCGACACTCACCGGGTAGGTTTCAACCTCCGGGGTCTCGCCTTGTCGGACGGGGGGGTAATAATAGAGCCGCATCTCGGCAACGTTGACCACCACCCCTTCCCGCGGGCCAGGCGGCAAGATGAAGCGGGTCGGAATGACGACTTCCGTACCCTCGCCGGGGAGCCATACGCTAACCTCCGGGTTGGCACGCCGCATCTCTTCGTACCCGATGCCAAAGCGTCGGCCGATATCGATCAAGGTATCGTCCTGGCGCGCCTCGACCGTTTGCATCCGCCCGACCACATCACTGTTTTCTTGCAGCGAGTAGTGTTCGATGCCCGCTTGTCGGGTCGTATCCTCGTTTATGTCTACGCGTGTATTCGCATCTTCCGCAGCCAGCAGGGACGTAGGCAATGCAAGCAGGCTGACGACCAATCCAATTCGCGACGATAGCTGTATTAAACGCATGGTGTGTGACCCGTCCAATCCGATGATTCAGTGGCAGTCGCCATCTTGTTGAGTATATTTTGACAACCTGATTCTCGATAGCCATCATTTTACAAGAGCGTGTTCACGATCCAGCGAGCTAGAGTCAGACAAGGCAAATTTGGACGAAAAAACGGAGTTTACTGGTGTAAATGAGTATTTTAAGTCCAAATTTAACGACGTATGACCGACGTGCAGTGGATCGCGAACATGCTCTAGGCTGCCTGCACTTTACGATTCAGCTTGTCCAGCAGCCCATCGATGGCTTGCAGGCGTGCTTCGGGATTTTCCATCTCGAGCTCGAAGCGCAACGTATCCGCACCATCCAGTCGATAATGAACTGGATCTCGCTGAATCAGCTCCACCAGTGTCATCGGCTCCACCATCGGCGCGCTGCCAAAGATTACGCGGCCGCGCTCCGGGCCTGCCTCCAGGCGCACGATGCCTAAGCGTTCCGCACGCTGGCGCAGCTGGGTCTGGCGAAACAGCGTCTTGACCGGTGCCGGTAGCAGGCCAAAGCGATCGATCATCTCGACCTGCAGCTCTCTGAGATCCGCTTCGTTCTCCGCGTTGCTGATACGTTTGTACATGACCAGGCGCTGTTGCACATCGTGTAAATAATCGTCGGGAATCAACGCAGGCAAATTGAGGCTGACCTCCACCCCCTCGTCCAGCGGCGCTTCGATGTTGGGGGTCTTGCCGGCACGAATCGCCTTCACTGCCCGATCGAGCATCTGCATGTAGAGGCTGTAGCCGATGGTTTCCATCTGCCCGCTCTGCTCGTCGCCGAGCAGCTCGCCCGCGCCACGGATCTCCATGTCGTGGCTGGCCAGGGTGAAGCCGGCGCCCAGATCCTCCGCCTGGCTGATCGCTTCGAGACGCTTCAGGGCGTCCTTGGTGATCGCCTTGGGCGGCGGGGTCAGCAGATAGGCGTAGGCCTGGTGATGGCTCCTGCCCACGCGTCCGCGCAGCTGATGAAGCTGAGCCAGGCCGAACTTGTCGGCACGTTCGATGAGGATGGTATTGGCACTGGGCACGTCGATGCCGGTCTCGATGATCGTCGAGCACACCAGTACGTTGAAGCGTTTGTGGTAGAACTCCGACATGATGCGCTCCAGAGAGCGCTCCGGCAGTTGGCCGTGGGCCACCGCGACCCGGGCGTCGGGTACCATGTCTCGCACCTTCTGGGCCGCCTGCTCGATGGTCTTGACCTCGTTGTGCAGGAAATAGACCTGACCGCCTCGCAGGATCTCCCGCAGTATTGCTTCCTTGATGATGGGTTCGTTGCGTTGTTGAACGAAGGTTTTTACCGACAGGCGTCGGGCCGGTGGGGTGGCGATGATCGACAGATCCCGCATGCCGCTCATGGCCATGTTCAGGGTGCGTGGAATCGGGGTGGCAGTCAGGGTAAGAATGTCCACCTCGGCACGCAGGCTCTTCAAGCGCTCCTTCTGCGCTACCCCGAAACGATGCTCCTCGTCGATGATGAGCAGCCCCATGTTGGGCAGCTTGATCGATTTCGACAGCAATTTATGGGTGCCGATGACGATGTCGGCACGCCCGTCCTCGATCCGTTTCATCGACTCGGCCTGGCCCTTGCCACCGGTAAAGCGCGAGATCAGCTCGATATGTATGGCGGTGTCGGCAAAGCGGTCGCGGAAATTGTCGAAATGCTGCTGGGCCAGCAGGGTGGTGGGCACCAGCACCACCACCTGGCGCTCGGAGTGAACCGCCAGGAAAGCGGCGCGCATGGCGACTTCGGTCTTGCCGAACCCGACATCGCCACAGACCACCCGGTCCATGGGGCGCGGCGCGATCATGTCGCCGATCACCGCATGGATGGCGGCGCGCTGGTCCGGCGTCTCTTCAAACGGAAAGCTGGCAGCGAAGCGCTGATACTCTTCGCCGGGCTCCGCACAGGCAAAGCCTTCCCGAGCCTCCCGGCGAGCATAGACATCGAGCAGCTCCGCAGCGGTATCGCGCACCTTCTCGGCGGCTTTCTTCTTGGCCTTGTCCCAGGTATCAGAGCCCAGCTTGTGCAGGGGGGCTAGCTCATCAGAGGCGCCGGCATAGCGGGAGATGAGGTGCAGGTTGTCCACGGGCACATAGAGCTTTGCACCATTGGCGTACTCCAGCGCCACGAACTCCGCCGCCTGACCGCCCGCATCGAGGGCCTCAAGCCCTTGATAGCGACCCACGCCATGGGTCTGATGCACTACCGGGGCGCCCACGCGAAGCTCGGAAAGATGGCGTACCGCCAATTCGTTGTCGTCGGTGGCTTTCTCGCGCCGACGGGTCTGGCGCACCACCTCACCGAACAGCTCCGTTTCCGTCACGATGACAAGGGCAGGGTCCGCAAGCCATAAGCCTTCATCAAGCTCGCTTTCGGTAATGGCAAGCGGCGTGTCGCTATCCAGGAATTCCTGCCAGCCATCGACATGCGGCAAGTCCAGCTGCAATACGCCGAGGGTCTCTTCCAGCGCTTCCCGCCGGCCGCGAGACTCGGCGACGAACAGCACTCGGGTATCGCGGTGAGAGGATAGAAATTCCTCGAGGGTGGCCAGGGGTTTCTGGGCTCGGGCGTTGATGGCGACCCGTGGCGGGGCTTGGGTCAAGGGACGATGGGCGTGGGCATGCTCGTCTTCCGTGACCAGCGCGACCCGGGGCTTGGCCTTGATTGCCGCAAACACGTCCGGTACCGGAATGAATGCCCGGGCCGGCGGCAATAGCGGCCGCGTGGGATCGACCCCCAGGTTTTCATAGCGGCTTTGAATGGCCGCCCAATGATGTTCCGCTGCCTCGAAAACGCCAGGCAGCAGGGCCACCTGGGTGCCTTCGGCCAGATGATCGAACAGACTCGCGGTTTCCTCGAAGAACAGCGGCAGGTACTGCTCGAGTCCCGGTGCGGGAATGCCTTTCAAGGCATCGTTGTAAAGCGGGCACTGGCGTGGATCGACATCGAAGAGTGTCTCGAAACCTTCCCGGAAGCAGGCAATGGCGGAGCGGGAGAGGGAGTATTCATGGGCCGGCAGCAGCTCGACCCCTTCGACCTTGTCGCCGCTGCGCTGGGTATCCGGATCGAAGTAGCGCAGGGTGTCGATCTCCTCATCGAACAGATCGATGCGCAGCGGAGCCGTGCTGCCCATGGGATACAGATCGATCAGGGCGCCGCGCAGGGCGTATTCGCCGGGCTCGTAGACGGTTTCGACGGCGCGATAGCCCGCCCGGGAGAGTTTTTCGCGAAAGCCCTCGCGGTCGATGGTCATGCCGACGTTCAAGGTCAGCACTCGCCCGGCGATGTAGTCGCTTGGCGGCAAGCGCTGCATCAGGGTATTGATCGGCACTAGCACGATGCCATTACGGGCTTCCTGAAGCCGGCGCAGGGTGCGCAGGCGCTCGGAGACGATGTCCTGGTGGGGCGAGAAGCTGTCGTAGGGCAGCGTTTCCCAATCGGGAAACGGCAGTACCGGAACGTTGGCAAAAAACCGCAGGGCACTTTCCAGGCGCTGCACTGCGGCGGTGTCCCGGGTAACCAACAGAAGCGGTGCGCTATCCGCCAGCCGAGCCAACGCCAGGGCGGTAGCGCAGCCCTGGGGGGCTTGCCAATAGAGGGTTTCGCGTGTTCCGGCGGGTTGAGGTGGTGCTAACGGAGAAAAATTCGGCATCGACGATTTGAACGCAAAGCATGGAGAGTGAGCGGAATGATAGCAGTCTTGAGGCAGGAAGGAGAAAGCACCGAAGCCTATCAGCGCTAATTGATGCTTGTAGTCAAATCTCTGTTTCTGTAGTGGTCTTACAGCACCTGCGACCATACAGCGATTGCGGTCATCCCCAAGAGGTAAGGATAATGGCCCCCAAATTATTCATGCATCAGTGAGGTAAGACCCCGTGAGTCAGGAAAAGCTCGATAACTATTTCCAGGAATGGCAGGACAATGAAGCGCTTGCAGAAGAGATGATCCCGCTGCTTGGCAAACTCTATCGCAAGTATAACGTCGTGCCATCGCTCTACGGCCGTTCACTGATCAATCGTTCGGTTCTGCGTATCCTCAAGAATCACCGCTATGTAAAGCGGGTCGAGGGCACCGAACTCTCCGTTCGCGATACTTTCCCGTTGGTCAAGACGATGACGGAACTCGATCTGGCGCCGGCGCACATCGATCTTGGCCGCTTGGCAGTCGCTTTCAAGAACAGCGGCCGCGATGATGTCGAGGCGTATCTGAAAGAAGAGCTTTCGGACATCGTCGGGGGGCATAGCGCCAACGGCATGGGCGGCGAGCCCAAGGATGTGGTGCTGTACGGTTTCGGGCGTATCGGCCGCATTCTGGCGCGCATTCTGATCGAGAAGGCAGGCGGCGGTAATCTGCTGCGTCTACGTGCCATCGTCGTGCGTGGTTCCGGCGATGATCTCGAGAAGCGTGCAAGCCTTCTGCGTCGCGACTCGGTGCATGGTCCTTTCGGTGGGTCGATCAGCGTCGATCAGGAAAACAGTGCCTTGATCGCCAATGGCAATTACATCAAGGTCATTCACGCGGACTCCCCTGCGGAAATCGACTACACCGCCTATGGCATCAACAATGCCATCGTCGTCGACAATACCGGCAAGTGGCGGGACGAAGAGGGGCTTTCCCAGCATCTGCAATGCAAGGGCGTGGCCAAGGTGCTGCTCACGGCGCCGGGCAAGGGCAACCTCAAGAACGTCGTCTATGGCATCAATCATGGCGATATCGATGACGGCGAGCGCATCATCTCCGCCGCCTCCTGTACGACCAATGCCATCGTGCCGGTACTCAAGGCAATCAATGACGAATACGGCATCAAGCATGGCCATGTGGAGACGGTGCACTCTTACACCAACGATCAGAATCTGATCGACAACTACCACAAGGGCGACCGTCGTGGTCGTAGTGCGCCGTTGAACATGGTGCTGACCGAGACCGGGGCTGCCAAGGCAGTGGCCAAGGCGCTACCCGAGCTTTCCAACAAGCTGACGGGCAATGCCATTCGCGTGCCGACACCCAATGTCTCCATGGCGATTCTCAATCTCAATCTGGAGAAGAGCGCGGATACGAACAGCGTCAACGACTATCTGCGCCAGATGGCATTGCATTCGCCGATGCACAAGCAGATCGACTATGTCGACTCGCCCGAAGTGGTTTCATCGGATTTCGTGGGCAATCGTCATGCCGGCATCGTGGATGCCAAGGCGACCATTGTCGATGATACCAATGCGGTGCTGTATGTCTGGTATGACAACGAGTTCGGTTATAGCTGCCAGGTCGTGCGGCTTCTGCAATACATGTCCAACGTTCGGTTCAAATACCTGCCGGTCGCTCGCGACTAAATGCCTCTCCATCGCCCCCTTCCTGGGGGCGATCGGTTGTTTAGCCCCCGTTTTGTTCTTCAAACCCGACCTTTGATCATGTGGTCTTTCTAGCCGTGCCTCTTTATAATGACGACGACTTTTTGCTGCGGTTCGTCTGAGCTCGAGCCGTACAAGACAACCTTCTGATAAGAAAAACGAAGCCGCCTAATCATTTTAGGCGGAATACGGCATGATATGACCGCAGGCAAGAGCTGACGCTCGCTGTATTTATCGTTATTTCTACTATCAGAACAGATAACTGGGCGAGACTATGATCGAAGTCAAGCGAGGCCTGGATATCCCGATCGTCGGGGGTCCGGAGCAGCGTATCCATGAGGCCACGCCCGTTCGCCATGTGGCGGTTCTGGGGCCAGATTATGTCGGTATGAAGCCGACGATGGAGGTCAAGGAAGGGGATCGGGTCAAACAGGGCCAGCTCCTGTTTACCGACAAGAAGATTCCTGGCGTACGCTTCACCGCGCCTGGCGCTGGAGAGGTGGTCGCCATCAATCGCGGTGAGCGGCGCATGCTGCTGTCCGTAGTGATTCGTCTCGACGATGCTGAAGAAGCGATCGAGTTCAAGGCGTATGGTGCCGATGCTCTGGCCACCCTCGAGCGCCAAGTGGTAGTGGATCAACTGGTCGAGTCCGGGCTCTGGACAGCGCTGCGCACGCGCCCCTTCTCTCGTACCCCTGAACTCGAGGCGGTGCCGGCGGATATATTCGTCACTGCCATCGATACACATCCGCTGTCCGCGGATCCTGCGGTCATCATCAATGAGAACCCCCAGGCTTTTGCCAATGGCCTCAAGGTGCTCAAGCATCTGACGCCGGGCAAGGTGTATCTGTGTCAGGCACCTGACGTGGATTTGCCCGGGGGCGATATCGATGGGGTTCAGGTCGAGACGTTTGCCGGTCTGCATCCGGCGGGGTTGCCGGGTACTCATATCCACTTCCTGTCGCCGGTGGGCTTGAAACGTCAGGTCTGGCACGTTGGCTATCAGGACGTCATGGCGATCGGCACCCTGTTCACCGAAGGGCGACTGGATCTGCGGCGGATAGTCGCAGTCGGTGGGCCTCGCGCCCAGCAACCGCGGCTACTTCGGACGCGGGTAGGGGCCAGCAGTGCGGAACTGCTCGAGAATGAGATCATCGAACCTGAAGAAACCCGCGTGATTTCCGGGTCGGTGTTCGGCGGCTTCACCGCAGAAGGGTCGCGCCGTTTCCTGGGGCGCTTTCATTCCCAGTTCTCGCTGCTCGAAGAGAACAACAAGCGTGCCTTCATGGGGTGGCTGTCCCCCGGTCGCAACCGTCATTCGGTCATGGGTATCTACATCTCCCAGTTCCTGGGCCTGCCCAAGTACGCGCCGGACACCTCGACCAATGGTTCCGAGCGTGCCATGGTACCTATCGGCTCCTACGAGAAAGTCATGCCACTGGATATTCTTCCGACCCAGCTACTGCGGTCGTTGATCGTCGGCGATATCGAAGACGCCATGCAGCTCGGTTGTCTCGAGTTGGATGAAGAGGATCTGGCGCTGTGCACCTACGTCTGCCCCGGCAAGTACGAGTACGGCCCTATCCTGCGCGACAATCTCACCACGATCGAGAAAGAGGCCTAATGCGATGATGGGTATCCGCAAATCACTCGACAATCTCGAGCCCCATTTCCATAAGGGTGGCCGCTACGAGAAGTTTTATGCGCTCTACGAAGCGGTAGACACCATCTTCTATGCGCCGCCGGATGTCACCAAAGGCACGGCGCATGTGCGCGATGGTATCGATCTGAAGCGCATCATGATCACGGTCTGGCTATGTACTTTCCCGGCCATGTTCTTCGGTATGTATAACGCCGGTCTGCAGGCCAACCTGGCAATCGCCGATGGCTATGGCGCGTTGGGGGGCTGGCGCGAGGCGTTGACCCTGGCGCTGACCAGTGGTCACGATCCCGGCAGTATCTGGGCCAACTTCATTCACGGTGCCACTTACTTCCTGCCTATCTACCTGGTGACCTTCGTGGTGGGGGGCTTCTGGGAAGTGCTGTTCGCCGTCAAGCGCGGCCACGAGGTCAACGAAGGGTTCTTCGTCACTTCCGTGCTCTACGCATTGATTCTTCCGGCCACCATACCCCTGTGGCAGGTCGCCCTGGGCATCACCTTCGGCGTGGTGATCGGGAAGGAAATCTTCGGCGGTACCGGCAAGAACTTCCTCAATCCGGCGCTGACGGGCCGTGCGTTTCTCTATTTTGCCTATCCGGCACAGATTTCCGGTGATGCGGTATGGGTGGCCGCCGATGGCTATACCGGTGCCACGGCGCTTTCGATGGTCGTCACCGACGGTATGCCTGGCATGACCGAACAATACAGCTGGTGGGATGCTTTCCTGGGGTTCATGCCCGGTTCGGTGGGTGAAGTCTCGACCCTGGCGATCCTGCTGGGGGCGGCGGTGTTGCTGCTGACGCGAATCGCCTCCTGGCGCATCATGCTGGGGGTTTTCCTCGGTATGGTGGGGATGTCCTTGCTGCTCAATCTCATCGGTTCCGATACCAATACGATGTTTGCCATGCCCTGGTACTGGCACCTGGTGGTCGGCGGATTCGCCTTCGGCCTGGTATTCATGGCCACCGATCCGGTCTCGGCCTCCATGACCAACCCCGGCAAGCTGATTTTCGGCGCCTTGATCGGGGTGATGACGGTGCTCATTCGTGTCGTCAATCCGGCATTCCCGGAAGGCATCATGCTGGCAATTCTGTTTGCCAACCTGTTTGCACCGCTGATCGATCACTTCGTCGTTCAAGCCAATATCAAGCGTCGCCAGAAGCGTGAGAAAGCCTTTACGCCGACAACCGAGGAGACTGCCTGATGGCATCAAGCAACAACTCGATCAAGAAAACGCTGGGGGTCGCCCTGGCGTTGTGCATCGTCTGCTCCGTCATCGTTTCGACCGCTGCGGTGGCGCTACGCCCCACCCAGCAGCTGAATCAGGAGCTCGACCGCAAGAGCAATATCTTGCAGGTGGCTGGGCTCTTTGAGCCGGGTATCGATGTCAATCAGGTGTTCAAGGACAAGATCACCTCGCGAGTGATCAACCTCGATACCGGCGAATATACCGAAGAGCTCGATCCCGAGACCTTCAATCAGTTCGATGCTTCCAAGGACCCCGCGACGTCACGGACGCTCTCCGGCGAGGACCCGGCGGGACTCATTCGCCAGGAGAAATTCTCCACGGTCTATCTGGTAGGTGATCCCGAGGATCCCAACGAAATCATTCTGCCGATTCGCGGCCAGGGATTGTGGGGACTGATGCGCGGCTTTCTGGCGCTGAAGGGCGATGGCAATACCATCCTTGGCCTATCCTACTACGATCACGCTGAAACTCCGGGTCTTGGCGGCGAAGTGGACAACCCGCGCTGGAAGGCGCAGTGGGAGGGCAAGAAAATCTATGATTACAGCGATAGCGAAATGCAGCCGGAGATTCGTCTGGTAAAAGGCGGTGCCGATTCCCAGTACGAAGCGGATGCCTTGTCCGGTGCTACCCTGACTAGTCGGGGCGTCACCAACATGCTGCAATTCTGGCTTGGCGAAGCGGGCTTTGCCGAGTATCTCGCTCGCTTCCATGACAATACACAAGGAGACGCGTAAGCATGGCTGCCTCTGATACTCCGAAAAGTGTTCTGTTGTCGCCGGTGTTCAAGAACAATCCCATCGCCTTGCAGGTGCTCGGGATCTGTTCGGCTCTGGCGGTCACCAACTCGATGAGCGTGTCGCTGGTCATGGGGATTGCCGTGATCGTGGTTACCGCGTTCTCCAACCTCTTCGTATCCTTGCTCCGTCATCACATTCCTTCATCGATCCGCATCATCGTGCAGATGACCATCATCGCTTCCCTGGTGATCGTGGTGGATCAGGTGTTGAAGGCCTATGCCTATGAGATGTCCAAGCAGCTATCGGTGTTCGTTGGGTTGATCATCACCAACTGTATCGTCATGGGACGTGCCGAAGGCTATGCCATGCAGAATGGCCCGGTGATGAGCTTCCTCGACGGCGTGGGCAACGGTCTGGGCTACGCCGTGATCCTGCTGTTTGTCGGTTTCGTGCGGGAGCTGCTGGGCTCCGGCAGCGTGTTTGGTCTCACTATCCTGCCGGCGGTACAGAACGGTGGCTGGTATGTGCCCAATGGCTTGATGCTATTGCCGCCTTCAGCGTTCTTCGTCATCGGCCTGTTGATCTGGATACTGCGCTCCTTCAATCCGGATCAGGTCGAAAAAACCGAATACCGTATCGTTGCCAACAGTAAAACCAAGATCAAGGAGACCGCGTAATGCTTGGCCATTATCTCAGCCTGTTCGTACAGGCGGTATTCGTCGAAAACATGGCATTGGCGTTCTTCCTGGGCATGTGTACCTTTCTGGCGGTTTCCAAGAAAGTGTCGTCTGCCATCGGGTTAGGCATTGCCGTAATCGTGGTGCTGAGCATTACGGTGCCGGCCAATAACCTGATCCTGCATTACCTGCTGGCGGAAGGGGCGTTGACCTGGACGGGTATCGAGGGTGCGGAAAATATCGATCTCTCCTTCCTCGGGCTTTTGAGCTACATCGGGGTCATTGCCGCCATGGTGCAGATTCTCGAAATGTTCCTCGACAAGTTCGTACCCGCTCTCTACAACACCCTCGGTGTCTTCCTGCCACTGATCACGGTCAATTGCGCGATTCTTGGCGCGGTATTGTTCATGGCAGAGCGCAGCTACGGCTTTGGCGAGTCCATCGTCTATGGTGCCGGCGCGGGTATTGGCTGGGCACTGGCAATTACCGCGCTGGCGGGTATCCGTGAAAAGCTCAAGTACAGCGACGTGCCGGCTGGCTTGCAAGGGCTGGGTATCACCTTCATTACCGTCGGGCTGATGTCGCTGGGCTTCATGTCCTTCTCCGGCGTCCAGCTATAAAGCCAACGGAATAGGAAATCGACATGGTTGATACATCTGTAATCCTGCTCGGTGTGATCATGTTTACCGTGATCGTCATCGGTCTGGTACTGGTTATCCTGGCGGCGCGTAGCCGTCTTGTCAGCAGTGGCGACGTCACGATCGAGATCAACGACGATCCCGAGAACACGATGACGACCCAGGCCGGTGGCAAACTGCTGCAGACACTGGCCTCCAATGGCATCTTCTTGTCTTCCGCCTGTGGTGGCGGTGGGTCCTGCGCTCAGTGCAAGTGCCGTATTTCCGAAGGTGGCGGGTCGATTCTGCCCACTGAGGAATCCCATTTCACCATGCGTGAAAAAAAGGATGGCTGGCGGCTCTCCTGCCAGGTACCGGTCAAGCAGGACATGAAGATCGAGGTGCCGGAGGAGGTGTTCGGGGTCAAGAAGTGGGAGTGTGAAGTCACCTCCAACCCCAACGTCGCGACCTTCATCAAGGAGCTCAATCTGAAACTGCCCGAAGGTGAGGAAGTGGCTTTCCGTGCCGGTGGCTATGTGCAGCTGGTGGCCCCGCCCTATGACATCAAGTTCTCCGATTTTGATATCGAGGAAGAGTATCGCGGCGACTGGGAGAAGTTCGGGCTCTTCAATGTCTCTCACAAGAGCAATGAAGAAGTCATTCGCGCCTACTCCATGGCCAATTACCCGGAAGAGAAAGGCCTGCTCAAGTTCAATATCCGTATCGCCACGCCGCCGCCCAACAGCGACTATCCGCCGGGGTTGATGTCGACCTACGTGTTCTCCCTCAAGCCCGGCGACAAGGTCACGGTGATGGGGCCCTTCGGTGAGTTCTTCGCCAAGGACACCGATGCGGAAATGGTCTTCATCGGCGGCGGTGCCGGCATGGCGCCAATGCGCAGCCATATCTTCGATCAGCTCAAGCGTTTGAAGTCCACGCGCAAGATGTCGTTCTGGTACGGCGCGCGCTCCTGGCGCGAGACCTTCTACAACGAGGAGTACGATCAGCTGGCCGAGGAGTTCGATAACTTCGAATGGCATCTGGCTCTGTCCGATCCTCAGCCCGAGGACAACTGGGAAGGGCCGACCGGCTTCATCCATAATGTCCTGTATGACATGTATCTGAAGGATCACCCGGCTCCGGAGGATTGCGAGTTCTACATGTGCGGGCCGCCCATGATGAACGCATCCGTGGTCAAGATGCTCACGGATATGGGGGTCGAACCCGAGAACATCATGCTGGATGACTTCGGCGGATGATGAAAATTGCTTCTCGAAAGCTGACAGGGCCGGCCTCGAAAGGGCTGGCCTTGTCGTTGATGGCCTTGGTGACCGTGCTGCTGAACGGCTGCGACAGCGGACTTGAAGAGCACCGATTTCAAGGGCCGATCTTCGGCACCGGCTATCACGTCACCGTTTATGCGGATCTGGGCCAGGATGACCATGCACGGCTCGAATCCGGGATACTTACCGAGCTCGAGCGCATCGATGCGCTGATGTCGACCTATCGCGATGACTCCGAGCTGTCACACTTCAATCGGTTCCCTGTGGGTATTCCCTTCTTTGTATCACCCACCACCGCGGAGGTCATTCGCGAATCAAAGCGCATCGCCCGACTTTCCAATGGCGCCTTTGACGTGACGGTTGGGCCGGCGGTCAATCTATGGGGCTTCGGTCCGGAGGGTCGACCCGAAGAAGTGCCTGATGCCGATACGCTGAAAGAAGCGCTGTCCCTGGTCGACATCACCGCACTACAGCTGAAGGACGGCATGCTCAGCAAGACCAAGCCGGTGTATGTCGATTTATCGGGCATCGCCAAGGGCTATGCCACGGATCAGGTGGCCGACTATCTTGAAACCAGTGACGTTGCCAACTATCTGGTCGAGGTGGGTGGCGAGATTCGTACCCATGGACACAAGCCTGGCAATGAGCCTTGGCGCATCGCCGTGGAAAAGCCTGTGTCCAACGAGCGTAGCGCGCAGCGTATCATCGACCTCGAAGCGGCGGCCGTGGCCACCTCGGGGGATTATCGTAACTATTTCGAGGCGGATGGCGTACGCTATTCCCACACCATCGATCCACGTACCGGTCGACCCATCGACAATCGTGTCGCCTCGGTGACGGTCATCGCCAAACGCAGTGCCACCGCGGATGCGCTGGCGACGGCCTTTACCGTGATGGGTGCTGATGCGGCACTGAAACTGGCAGAGCAGGAAAACCTGGCAGTCTACTTCATTGTCAGAGAGGAAGAAGGCTTTATAACGCGCATGAGCTCGTCCTTTGAACCTTATCTGGATGAGCCGGCAACAGAGGAGGGCACGATATGACGCTGTGGATACTGGTATTTGGATTCATGTTGCTGGTGATAGGCGCCATGTCCATAGGGGTTCTGATGGGGCGCAAACCCATCGCAGGCTCCTGCGGCGGGCTAAACAACCTTGGCCTCAAGGACGGCTGCGATATCTGCGGTGGCAAGGACGAAATATGTGAAGAGGAAAACCGCAAGCAGCAAGCCATGGCCCAGCGCCAAGCGGACGAAAAGCGCGGTATTGATCTGGGGTACGATGCCACTCGGCGCTGAAAGAGCGCCAGATTTGGATCAGGCGCGGTAGCGAAACACCCTGATGCTGGGCAAGAATACCTCGTCTTCCAGGCGCTCATCGCTTCGTTTGGCTCGGGTACGCCCCTGGGGTGGGCGGGGTAGCGGCTGGTTGTAGTCCGGAAGTTGCCCCTCCGGCGCAGGAATGAAAAGGGGCAGAGCCAGATTCATGGCGCGGCGTGTGTGGCCATCGGCCAGCGGTTCCCGGAAGAATAGATTGGCGCGCATGAGTGGCGCCTGCCGCTGTACCTGTGCGAGGGGTTCGCCATCCGGTATGCCAGCCAGCCGTTTGAGTTGTATTCGCACATGGGGCGCATCAGTATCCAGTGTCAGCAGCTTTTGTTCGGCTTCTCGCACGCTAAGGCGCTTTATGGAGCGGCCACTGGTATACCAGGCCAGGCGTACTCTGGACAATGGCGCATCAGCAACCGGTAAATGCCGCCAGCACTGCTTGAGATGCAAGCGTGCCAATCCTTGCCCTCGCAAATGATCGTGCAACGCCGGATGGCGAAACGGAAGGACGGTCTTGATTTCTGGAATCAAGGAAATGGCCTGTTCGCGTATCGTTGCCAGTATCGCCGCAAATTGGCTTTTGGCCGCATTGACCTCGGCTACCGCGTCCAGCAACTCTTCGCTGGCGGCGATCAGGCCTACATAGCTGCGGGTTACACGGCCATCCTGGCCATCCTGATACCAGAAATCGAGCAGTACCTGGCGCAGCCACTGCGCATCCGGTCGTGGCGACTCCAGCGCCCAAGCCTTGCCGGGATTCGCGGTATAGATATCGAGCAGCGCATCGATTCGCTCAACCAGATGATCGAAAGCGGCTTCAAGCTCCGCAAGCAGACGGTACTGTGGTTCCATTACATCATTCCTTCGTCATTTTTATACCGTTACCTTGGCGATTGCCTTTAATATTGTCATCTGTCTCTCCTTGAATCAACCAGCAGGATTCCACCGATGCCTGGCAAAGGCATCGGCGTGCTCATATCAGGCGTCAGCAAGTTCGCGTGGGTCACGACCGATAGGATGCGGCTCGTTGCGTGCCTTGGCCAATTCGATCTGTTTCTGGCGTTCCCGGGCACCAGCTCGGGTCTTTTCCGAGAGCGAGTTCCAGCAATGCGGGCAGCTGATGCCAGGAGTGTAATGCGCTGACGCGCGATCTTCGGCAGAAAGAGGGCGGCGGCAGGCATGGCACTGCTCGAACTCGCCCTCGCTGAGATCGTGGCGCACGGTCACGCGATTATCGAAGACGAAGCAGTCCCCTTGCCACAGGGACTCGGATTCTGGCACTTGCTCAAGATAATTGAGGATGCCGCCCTTGAGATGATAGACCTCATCGAAGCCTTCGTTGAGCATGAAGCTCGAGGCTTTCTCGCAGCGAATGCCACCGGTACAGAACATGGCGACTTTCTTGTGCTTCGATGGATCATAATGCGCTTTGACGTATTCGGGAAACTCACGAAACGATTTTGTCTCGGGGTTGATCGCTCCCTTGAAGGAGCCGATCTCGACTTCGTAATCGTTACGGGTATCGATCACCAGTACCTCGGGGTCACTGACCAGAGCGTTCCATTCCCGGGGCTCGACATAGGTGCCGACGGTCTGATTCGGGTCCACGTTCGCAACGCCGAGGGTCACGATCTCCTTCTTGAGCTTGACCTTGGTGCGATAGAAGGGCTGTTCGTCGCAATAGGACTCCTTATGATCGAGGTCCATAAAGCGTGGATCGGCCTTGAGCCAGCCCAGCAGGGCATCGATACTTTCGCGTCGACCCGATACGGTACCGTTGATCCCTTCCTGGGCGAGTAGCAGCGTGCCTTTGATGTCATGGGTCTTGAGGGTTTCGAGCAGCGGCTCCCGCAATGCTTCGAAATCATTGAGCGTGACGAACTTGTATAGCGCAGCCACGACGATAGGCTGATTCATGCACATATCTCCAGCAGGTCGTCCGCGTAAAGGACGGACCGGAACGTGTTTTCAGGCGAGCAAATTATACGCCATTCGCTACTGTCCGGTCACCGGCTCAGCGATCCCGGTAACGGCGAGTCAGATCCCCATAGGCGTCGACCCTGCGATCACGCAGATACGGCCACATGCGTCGCACCTGTTCGCTGCCTTGCATATCGAGTTCGACCAGCAGGTTTTCAGCCTCCTCACCGGCGTGGGCCAGCAGTTCGCCCTGTGGCCCACAAATGAAACTGCCGCCCCAGAAATGGATGCCTTCACTGACACCACTCAAGTCCTCTTCGAAACCGACCCGGTTGGCGACCAGCACCGGCAGGCCGTTGGCGACCCCGTGAGCGCGCTGGACGATCGTCCAGGCGTCTTTCTGGCGGCCTTTTTCGGGTAGATCGTCCGGCGGATGCCAGCCGATGGCGGTGGGGTAGAGCAGCAGCTCGGCACCGGCCAGGGCCATCAGGCGCGCCGCTTCCGGGTACCATTGGTCCCAGCACACTAGTACTCCGAGGCGCCCCACGGAGGTGTCGATGGGCTCGAAGCCCTGTTCGGCATCCGCATCCCCCGGGGTGAAGTAGAACTTCTCGTAGAAGCCCGGGTCATCCGGGATATGCATCTTGCGATAGTGCCCGACCCGGCCGCGAGCGCGGTCCATGACCACGGCGGTGTTGTGATAAAGCCCCGGCGCGCGACGCTCGAAGATCGAACCGACCAGCACGATGTTCAGTTCCTTGGCGAGTTCCGCAAGGCGAGTGGCGGTAGGGCCATCGAGGGACTCGGCAAGGTCGAAGAGCTCCGCGTCCTCGCATTGGCAAAAATAGTGGGTGGCGTGAAGCTCCTGCAACAGCACCAGCTCGGCGCCACGCTCGGCCAGCTCGCGAACGCCGGCTTCGCTGGCTTCCAGGCTACGCTGCTTGTCTGGCCAGGCGGGTTGTTGTACCAGGCCTACCTTGAGGGTTTTGTTAGGGGTTTTATCGCTATTCTTGTTCATTCGATTCTCCGTGTCGTTCTGCGCGCTCTAAAGAGAGGTGGGAAACTCTGCCAGGGTGCCAAGCGGTAACTGCATGGTTAGACAGTGCAGGCTGCCATGCTGTCGGATGACGCTGCGACAGTCGATGGGCAGAATATCGCGTCCCCGAAAGGCTGTCGCCAAGGCATCGAGAGCCTGGGTATCCGCCGCGTCGCCGTAGACGGGCACCAGTACTGCACCGTTGATGATCAGGAAATTGGCATAGGTGGCCGGCAGGCGATGGCCGTCCTGCGGGTCGAAGCAGGGCCGCGGCCAGGGTAATGGAATCAGGCGATAGGGCGTGCCATCGGCCTGGCTCAACGCCTTGAGCTCCTCTTCCATGGCGGCCAGCGCCGGGTAATGCGGGTCGTCTCGGTCGTCGCAGCGCACATAAGCAATGGTCTGTGGATCGCAGAAGCGCGCCAGAGTATCGATATGGCTATCGGTGTCGTCGCCTTCCAGATGACCCTGGGTCAGCCACAGGATGCGTTCGACGCCGAAATCCTCACGCAGATGCGTCTCGATGGCCCGGCGGTCGAGCTTGGGATTACGGTTGAGGTTGAGCAGGCAGGCTTCGGTGGTCAGCAGCGACCCCTGGCCATCCGTCTCGATGGCGCCGCCTTCCAGCACCAGGTCGCGGGATTCCACCGAGGCCTTGAATACGCCAGCGTCGCGCAGTCGGCGAGTCAGGGTGTTGTCACGCGTGGCAGGAAACTTGCCGCCCCAGCCGGTGAACTCATAGTCGAGCAGGACAATCTCGCCATCACGTTCCACGGCGATGGGGCCGTGATCCCGGGCCCAGGTATCGTCGGCGGAGGCAGCGACCAGTATCAAGCGTTCCATGGGCACGCCAAGGTGATGAAAGGCCGCGGTGAGGCGTTCATGGGTCGAATGATCGGGAACACTGATCAACACCCGCTGATAACGGGTGATGGCGACGACCATCGTTTCCAGTGTCGCTTCGATACGCTCGAGTAGCGGTGCCCAGTCGCTATCGTCGCTTGGCCAGGTGAGCTGTACGGCGTCCTGAAGGTGCCATTCGGGAAGTAGGCGCTGGGTCATGATGATCTCTCGAAGCCTTTGCAAGCTCCAGCAAGCCCTTGTTGGGCATGCAGACCTGCAGTTACGGCATTTTAAGACCCTGCATGATACATGCAAGCAATGTTGCAGTGTTTGTGCAGTCGATGCACCCGACCGGGAAAAACCGTACCATAGGCGCCTGCCGACGAGGAACCGAACTTGATGCTTGACCGCATACCCTTTCTGATCGGGCTGCGCTATGTGCGCGCCAAACGACGTAACCACTTCATCTCATTCATTTCTTTGACATCCATGCTGGGACTCATGCTGGGTGTGGCGGTGCTGATTCTGGTGCTGTCGGTAATGAACGGTTTCGACCACGAGCTGCGCTCAAGGGTGCTGGGCATGGTGCCGCATACGCGCATCGAGGCTCAGGACGGCATGGCCAACTGGAAATCCCTGGCGGAGCGCCTGAGTCAACGCGAGCACGTCATCGGCGCGGCGCCCTACGTGGATCAGCAGGGCATGTTCTCGGTAGGAGGGCGTAACGAAGGGGCGCTGGTCTATGGCATCGAACCGGACTACGAGCAGCGGGTGTCAATCATTGGCAATCACATGCAGCACGGCAAACTCGCTTCACTGGCGCCAGGCAAGTGGAACGTGGTGCTGGGGGAGCTGCTGGCCCGCAACCTGGGTGTCGGCGTAGGGGATCGCGTGACGCTGCTGGTGCCCGAGGCATCGATTACCCCGGGTGGGGTATTCCCGCGACTCAAGCGCTTCACCGTCAGCGGTATCTTCAAGGTGGGGGCGGATATCGACGGGAATCTGGCCTATGCCAGCATGGAAGACATGCAGACCCTGGCGCGTATGGGAGACGCCATTGGCGGGCTGCGCCTGCAACTCGACGATCTGTTTCTGGCCAAGGACGAAACCCAGGCGATCCTCAATGAGCTGGGTTACGGCTATCGCGGCATGGACTGGACCTACACCCATGGCAACCTGTTTCAGGCGATTCAGATGGAAAAGCGCATGATCGGTTTGTTGCTGATGGTGATCGTCGCCGTGGCAGCGTTCAATATCGTCTCCACTCTGGTCATGGTGGTGACGGACAAGCACGCGGATATCGCCATCCTGCGCACCATCGGGGCAACGCCCAAATCGATCATGGGCATCTTCATCGTCCAGGGCCTGTCGATCGGGGTGATCGGTATCGCCATCGGTGTGGCGCTGGGTATCGTCCTGGCGCTGTCGGTGTCCGATATCATCGCCTGGTTCGAAGCGGTATCCGGCATCCAGTTCCTCGATCCCGGCGTCTACTTCATCAGCTATCTACCGTCGCGACTCAACTGGAGCGATGTGGGCACCATTGTGGTAGCGGCCTTCGGCCTGAGCTTTCTTTCCACCCTGTATCCGGCCTGGCGCGCGGCGCGTGTCCAGCCAGCCGAAGTATTGCGTTACGAATGAGGCCATCAATGACCGCTGATACAAAACCAGTGATGCTCGAATGCCGGGATCTGACGCGGGTCTATAGTGAAGGCCCCCAGGATGTGACCGTGCTGGATGGGCTCGATCTGAAGGTGCGTGCCGGCGAGCGGGTCGCCGTGGTGGGCAGTTCCGGCTCCGGCAAGACCACGCTGCTCAATCTGTTGGGAGGCCTCGATCATCCCAGTCGTGGCACGGTCACCATTGCCGGCCAGCCCTTGACCAAGCTCAACGATGCGGCCATGGGACGTTTTCGCAACCGCCATATTGGCTTCGTCTATCAGTTCCACCATCTGCTGGCGGAGTTCACCGCCTGCGAGAATGCCGCCTTGCCCTTGATCGTGCGCGGGCACAAGCGTCGCGAGGCGGAAAAGCGCGCCATGGCGATACTCGAGCAGGTCGGTATGGGACCCCGGGGCAATCACAAGCCCGGCGAGCTGTCCGGTGGGGAGCGTCAGCGGGTTGCCATCGCCCGGGCGCTGATAACCGATCCCAGTCTGATGCTGATGGACGAGCCAACGGGTAACCTGGACCAAACGACGGCGGGGAATATCCTCGGCTTGATGGACGAGCTGGCCCGGACGAGTGCCTGTGCCTTCGTGATCGTCACCCATGATCCGAGCCTGGCGGCGCATCAGGATCGTGTGCTCAGATTGGACGGGGGGCGCCTGCTGACGTCCTGATGTAGGCTTTCTCTCGACGTGAGCCGCGAAAAAAAACCGCCGGCCCAGAACATCGCAGGCTCAGTCAGGTAAGCGTATTGCGGTGAATCGTTTCGCGCTGGTCACGGCGGCGCTTGGTACGGCGCTTCCAGCTGCTGGCCACCTGCCAGCGCCAGATCAGGCGCACCACGATATTGCTGATGATGCCGATGACGATAGCGGATACCAGCGATCCCAAAAAGAGTACCGGCAGTATGTCGACCATCTTGGCAGCGAACCAGTGCGTGCTGAGATGATTCGGCGCTGATTGCACCGGTGTGTCAAGAATCCAGCTTCCCAGCCGATAGTTGCCATAGAAGATGACCGGCATGGTCAGGGGATTGGTCAGCCATACCAGGCCGACACTCAAGGGCAGGTTGCAACGCAGCAGCCAGGCACCACAGACAGCCAATGCCATTTGAAACGGGATCGGCAGCATGGCACAAAACAATCCCACCATGAAGGCGTTGCCCACGGAACGTCGCGTCAACACCCATAAAGACGTGTTGGCGAAGATCGGATGCAGAAAGCGCAATGAGCGATTGCGCTTCAGAGTGTCCTGATGGGGTATGTGACGCTGAAGCAGTCGGCGCAACATGGCCTCGTTCACTGGTTTTGAACCCGTACCATTATCCATACATGGTCGTTGTCCCGCCACGGCTAGGTCAAAACAACAGTTAAACAACAAGAGAAAGCTTATGGGGCTGGCTGCGCCATTGGCCCTTGCCGCACTGTTGGGCGCCGTCCTGGGCGCTCATGCGCCGCCGGGTCTGTTTGCCATTATCGGTGTCGGGTTTTTGCTCGCGCTAGCCGCTTCACGGTACAGGCTTGCTGTTTCAATACTGGCGTTGGCTATTGGCGCAAACCAGGTTCTGTGGGCCCAGGGCTCGAGACTGCCGCCGGGCCTTGCGGCCACGGATCTCGCCGTGACCGCGCGAATCATCCAGCTCGATGATGAAGGCGATGCCAGGCGCCTACGCTTGAAACTGACCGCCTGCGGCGCGATCGAAACGAAGCGCCTTGCCTGTGACCGGCTGGCTCAGGTGCGAGTGAGCTGGTATGACGCACCGGCCCTGGCAGTGGGCGAGACCTGGGCACTGACCCTGCGTTTGCGACCACCCGGCGGCTTCGCCAATCCTAATGCTTTTGACTATGAAGCCTGGCTATGGCGGGAAGGCATCGATGCTACCGGCTATGTGCGCAGCGCACCGCCTCCTCGACGACTGCAATCGTCTCCCGACACTCTCCGCAAGCAGGCCCTGGCCTATCTCGATCGTCATGTCAGGGATGATTTTCCCCGGCGCTGGTTGGCCGCCCTCACCCTGGGGGCAAGTGAGCGCCTGACCCAGGAAGATTGGGATCTGCTCAACGCCAGCGGCACTACCCATCTGATGGTGATTTCAGGGCTTCATGTGGGGTTGGTGGCATTTTTCATGCTAGCTCTTTCCCGAGGCGTTGCACGACTGCTTACGCCGCAGCGCTGGCGTATGGCGGCCTGGCCCTGGTGGAGTGCTGCCTTGGCAGCGATGGGATATGCCTGGCTTGCCGGTCTCGAACCCCCGGCCCTGCGCGCCATGATCATGACCCTGGTGGGGCTCTGGGTGGCCAGTGGGCGCCATGCGCCCGGGGCTTGGCAGGCCTGGTGGCTGGCTCTCGGAATCATCCTGCTGGTCGATCCATTGGCCTTGTGGCGACCAGGGTTGTGGCTTTCCTTCATTGCCGTGGGCCTGTTGATTCTGGCTTGGCAAGGGCGTTCGCGGCCCACGGGCCTGCGCGGCTGGTGTATGGCGCTGCTGCGCAGTCAGTGCCTGCTGGCGCCACTGATGGCGGCGGCGGTGCTGTTTGCCTTCGATCGGATGGCGCCGGCGGCGCCGCTGGTCAACCTGCTGGCGGTTCCCGTGGTCGGTAGTCTGATGGTGCCGCTTGGGCTCATGGGTTGGTTGCTGGCCTGGATACCTCCGCTGGCCAAGATCTGCTGGTGGCTTTTCGCAATGCTGGCTCACGGCGTGCAAGCGGGCCTGGAAGCGGTCGTTGCCTGGTCGCCGCTATGGCATCCCGACCCCTGGCAAACGCTGCCAGTGACGCTGAGTCTGGTTCTGCTGACCGCTTTCTGGGCACTGCCTGGGTTCTCGAAGGCGCTGCGCTGGGGCGCCAGCGCGCTTCTCATGGCACTCGTTTTCAGTCTCACCACACCGCGTCTGGAAGAGGGTCAGCTGCGGGTGCGCATCCATGACGTCGGTCAGGGGCAGTTGATCGAATTGCGCACCGCAAGACACCGTCTGCTCTACGACAGCGGACCGCGCTTTCGTTCCGGGTTCATGCCGCTGACGACCCTGTGGCCGGTGGGCCAGCGCTTCGATGGCGTCATCGTCAGTCACGGCGATAGCGATCATGCCGGCGGGGTGGCGGCGCTTCTCGATGAGCACCATGTCGAGCGCTGGTGGTCACCGGGGGTCGAGCCGCTAGGTATGCCGGTCTCGCCCTGTCGTGCCGGCGAGAGTTGGCGCTGGGATGGGATCGAGTTTCGCTTTCTCTGGCCGGAAAATGATCCGGTCAGGCTCGAGCGGAACGATCGTTCCTGTGTGCTGCTGGTCGAGACGGGCGGGCGGCGTCTGTTGATCAGCGGCGATGCCGGAACCGCGGTCGAAGCGAGACTGGCCGAGGGCCTTGAAACGGGTATCGAGGTATTGATCGCCGGCCATCATGGCAGTCGCACCAGCTCCGCCGCCGAGTGGGTGGCGGCGACTCGACCCCGCCATGTGATCTTCAGCGCCGGGCGCGGCAATGCCCATGGCCATCCTCATGGCGATGTGGTGCGGCGCTTTCGCGACGCGGGAAGCTGTCTGTGGAGTACCGCCGAGGACGGCGCGATAACACTGCAATTGGGCGGCGAGGCGGCCACCGATGTGGTCACCCAGCGCAGGATGCCTGGCGCTGGTGTCGAAGGGGGCTGCCATGCGGTAGAATCCTCCTCTTAATGCAGGAGACCTGATCGATGGATGTATTCGACGCGCTGATGGCAGGAGGGTGGCTGATGCTGCCGATCCTTGGCTGCTCGTTGCTGGCCACGGTGATCGTCATTGAGCGACTCTGGAGCTTGCGGGCAGCGCGTATCGCGCCTCGCGGACTTGGGCAGGAAGTATGTGAGCGTATTCGTCAGGGTCAGATCGATTTGAACTGGCTGGAAGGGCACTCCCCGCTGGGGATGGTGCTGGCGGCAGGGCTGCGCAACGCCCGCTTCGGTCAGGAGCAGGTGCGCTCCCGGCTTCAGGATGCAGCGACCGCCGTCATTCACGATATGGAGCGCTACCTGAGCCCACTGGGCACCATCGCCTCGATTACGCCGCTGATCGGGCTGTTGGGTACGGTCGTTGGCATGATCAAGGTGTTCACCGTCATTGTCGGTACCGGTGGTGTCGAGCGCACCGCGGATCTGGCCGGCGGTATATCTCAGGCGTTGGTAACCACCGCTGCGGGCCTGTTCGTGGCGATACCGGCGCTGATGTTCCACCGCTATTTTCAGCGCCGGGTGGAGGATGTCACCGTGCGCATGGAGCAACAGGCGGGCCAGGTGGTCGAGCAGCTGGCACATCAAAGCGGCGAGCTGACCCTGGCGGAGCGCCGGGACCCCCTCGAGCGCAGGAATGGCCGGGAGCAGCGCGCATGAAGTTCCTGCGTCATCGCCGCGACGCGGTAGACGTCAACCTGACCCCCTTGATAGATGTGGTCTTTCTGCTGTTGATCTTTTTCATGGTCTCCACCACCTTTGACACCCGGCAAGCACTGGAACTGGTGCTGCCAAGCAGTGACAGCGCCACTGCCCAGGAAGCATCGCCGCTGACGCTATCGATCACCCAGGCCGGCGAGTATCGCCTGGGCGAACAGGCCCTTGATTCTGCAAAGGCATTGCGCCAGGCGCTGCTGGCCCAGGCGGACAGCGCCCGGGAGCAGGGAGTGGTGATCGAAGCGGATGCCCGCACGACTCACGCGGCAGTGGTTGTCGCCCTGGACCAGGCTGCGGCACTGGGCATACAGCGTGTGCGTATCGCTACCCGACAGCCTGCAGCGCTTGACTCCAAACCCCTGGAGACGCCGTGACTCAATCCAGTAGCTGGTCCCTTTATCGCCGTTTGCTCGGCTACGTCAAACCCTATTGGCACTACTTTTCCCTGGCGGTGCTGGGCTATGCGATCTACGCCGCCTCCAGCACCGCCCTGGCGGAGATGATGAAGCGGCTGATCGACGGCATCCAGAATCCGGATGCGTCTTTTCGTCTGTTCCTGCCTTTGTTCGTCGTCGGCATGTTCACTGCCCGCGGCGTAGGTACTTTCCTGGGCACCTACTTCATGAGCAACGTGGCGCGTAACGTGGTGCACTCGCTGCGCTGCGAGGTGTTCAATCACATGCTGCATCTATCCGGCCGCTTCTTCGATGCCCACTCGAGCGGTCATCTGGTTTCCCGGGTGACCTATCATGTGGAGCAGGTGACCGGTGCGGCGACCAAGGCGGTGACCATTCTGCTGCGCGAAGGTCTGTTCGTCATCGGTCTGCTCGGCTATCTACTGTGGACCAACTGGATGCTGACCCTGGTCTTTCTGACCGTGACGCCGTTGATCGGCTTGGTGGTGCTGGTCGCCAGCAAGCGCTTCCGGCGTATTTCCCGGCGCATTCAAAGCTCCATGGGGGATGTCACCCACGTGGCCTCCGAAGCGCTTTCGGGTTACAAGGTAGTGCGTACCCACGGCGCCGAAGAGTACGAGAAGCAACGCTTCGCCAAGGCCAGCAATTACAACCGCGAGCAGAGCCTGAAAGAAGCGCTGACCAAGGGCATCAGCACCCCGGTGATCCAGCTATTGGTCGCAATCGCGCTGGCCGGCCTGGTGTGGCTGGCGATGGCGCCGGAACTGATGGCGAACATGACCGCGGGAGAGTTCGTGGCCTTCATCACCGCTGCCTCCCTGATGGCAAAGCCGGTCAAGCAACTGACCGAGATCAATAGCGAGATCCAGAAAGGCTTGGCGGCCTCCCAGGAGCTGTTCGGTCTGCTCGAAGTGCCCCAGGAGGCGGATAATGGCACTATCCTGCCGACGCGACTCGAGGGGCACGTGCGCTTCGAAGGGGTTCGCTTCGCCTATGGCGACGATCAGCCCGAGGTACTCAAGAGCATCGATCTTGACGTCGCTCCGGGTGAGCTGATCGCCATCGTCGGGCGCTCGGGCAGTGGCAAGACGACCCTGATGGGGCTGCTGCCGCGTTTTTACTATCCGACAGCAGGGCGCGTCACCATCGATGGAGTCGCGATCAGCGAGTATCAGCTCTCGCCCCTGCGCCAGCAGATTGCCCTGGTTTCCCAGCAGGTCACCCTGTTCAACGCCTCGATCGCCGACAACATCGCCTATGGCGTTCCCGATGCCAGCCGCGAACGGATAAAGGCGGCCGCGGATTCCGCCTATGCCAGCGAGTTCATCGAACGTCTGCCCAAGGGCTTCGATACCGTGGTGGGCGATAACGGTGTGATGCTTTCCGGAGGCCAGCGTCAGCGCCTGGCTATTGCCCGGGCAATCTTCAAGGACGCGCCGATCCTGATCCTGGACGAGGCGACCTCGGCACTGGACACCGAGTCCGAGCGCTACATCCAGCGGGCACTCGAGGAGGTTTGCCGGGATCGTACCACTTTCGTCATCGCCCATCGTCTCTCCACCATCGAACGCGCGGATCGTATTCTGGTGATGGAGCAAGGGGAGGTTGTCGAGAGCGGCACCCATGCGCAACTGCTCGAACGCGATGGCGCCTACGCCGCCCTGTATCGGCTGCAGTTCCAGGAGGTCGAGGCGTGAGTCGCATGATCGAGGCCTGGTACCGGGATGCTGCCTGGCTCAAGCTGCTGAGACCACTGGAATGGCTCTATCGGGGCGCCGTGGCGCGCCGGCGCCGCGCCTATGCGAGTGGCCGCAAACGGGTGCAGCGCTTGCCGGTGCCGGTGATCGTGGTGGGCAATATCACCCTGGGGGGGACCGGCAAGTCTCCGCTGGTCGCCTGGCTGGGACGTTACCTGAGTGCGCAAGGTTGGCGTCCGGGCATCGTTTCCCGGGGCTATGGCGGCAAGGCGCCGCAGTATCCTTTTCATGTCGGGATCGATGCCTCGGTGGAACAATCCGGCGATGAGCCGTTGATGCTGGCTCAGCAGACCGGCCTGCCGGTGGTGGTCGATCCGGATCGCCCGCGTGGGGCCCGAGCGCTGATCGAGGCGGGTTGCGATATCGTGATTGCCGATGACGGCCTGCAGCATCTGGCGCTAGGGCGGGATATCGAGCTGGTGGTAGTGGATGGCACGCGCGGTTTTGGCAATGGGCGCTGTCTGCCGGCAGGCCCGCTGCGAGAACCTTTTTCGCGACTGGAGGATATCGATGCGATCATGGTCAACGGCGAGTCTCGGAAAACACTTCATTGCGCAAGCGGTGCCATGAGTTATCACATGCAGCTGCGTCCGGCCCAGTGGCGCCATCTCGTTGATGGGGTCTGTTATCCTGTAGCCAGGCAGCCATTTTATAGTCCTGTCCATGCGCTGGCGGGCATCGGACACCCTGCGCGCTTTTTCGCCACACTCGAAACCCTGGGTGTGGAAGTGCGTGAACATCCACGGGCGGATCATCATCGTTTCAGCGCCGAGGATGTGCGCTTTGACGACGACTTGCCAGTGGTGATGACTGCCAAGGATGCGGTCAAATGCCGTCCCTTTGCCCATGCGAATTGCTGGGTGCTGGACGTGGAGGCGTGTCCGGAATCGGCTTTCATCGACTGGCTGCAAACGCGACTCGAGACGCTTCAATCGGCTACCCGGGAGGTAAACAATGGATAAGGAACTACTCGCGCTACTGGTTTGCCCACTGTGTCAAGGCAAGCTCAAATACGATCGCGAACAGGCAGAGCTACGCTGCCACTTCGACGGCCTGGCCTATCCGATTCGTGACGACATTCCGGTGATGCTGGAAGAAGAGGCCCGGGTCATGAGCGTCGATGAGAAGCTCA
Organism: uncultured Halomonas sp.; assembly: GCF_947493865.1. Taxonomy (GTDB): domain Bacteria; phylum Pseudomonadota; class Gammaproteobacteria; order Pseudomonadales; family Halomonadaceae; genus Modicisalibacter. The sequence continues at coordinate 33,311 of NZ_CANLTC010000004.1, read as the reverse complement.
ACAAGCCGACCCTTCAAGACAGCGGGCTTTCTAAGGGGCCGGAAGCCGGACTCCACGAACCATCCGCATGAGTGCTGTGATTCATGAATGATTTTTCTGTCGTGATTCCGGCGCGCTATCACTCCACGCGCCTGCCGGGAAAGCCGCTTCTGGATATCGGCGGGCTGCCCATGGTGGTGCGGGTCTGGCAGCGGGCCTGCGAGAGCAGGGCTTCGCGGGTCGTCGTAGCCACCGACGATGAGCGTATCCAGGCGGCGGTAGAGAAGGCGGGCGGCGAGGTGGTGCTGACCCGAGAGGATCATCCTTCCGGCACCGATCGTCTGGCGGAGGTGGCCAAGTATCTCGACTTGCCGAGCGATGCCATCCTGGTCAATGTCCAGGGAGATGAACCCTTACTGCCCGCCACGCTCATTGATCAGGTCGCCGCAAGCCTCGAGGGTGATCCCGATGCGTCGATTGCCACCCTGGCGGAATCGATCAGCGATACCGATACCTTGTTCAATCCGAACGTGGTCAAGGTAGTGCGGGATCTGCACGGTCGCGCCCTGTATTTTTCGAGAGCGCCCATCCCCTGGGAACGGGAGCGCTTCGCCACTCGCCCCGAGCTGCTCGAATCCGACCTCTGGCTACGTCATGTTGGGCTTTATGCCTATCGGGCCAGCTTTCTTGCCGAGTATATCAATTGGCTACCTAGCCCCCTGGAGCAGCTGGAACAACTCGAGCAGCTACGGGCGCTGCATCACGGTCATGGCATTCAGGTGGCACTCAGCGCCGAACCCCATCCGGCGGGAGTGGATACCCCGGCGGATCTCGAGCGTGTGCGCCTGCTGCTGGCCGACCATCATATTCTTTGAGGTTTAGAATGCGAGTTTTGTTCGTTTGTCTGGGCAATATCTGCCGTTCCCCCACCGCGGAAGGCGTCTTTCGTTCCCGCCTCGATAAAGCGGGGCTGGCGCAACAGGTCGAGGTGGATTCCTGTGGCACCAGCGACTGGCACATCGGCGATCCGCCGGATTCCAGGGCCATCGCCGCCGCCAAGAGTCGCGGCGTTGATCTGAGTCAGTTGCGTGGACGCCAGTTGGAGGAAGAGGACTTTCGTCGCTTCGACTATATCCTGGCCATGGATCACATGAATCTTGAAAATATCGAAGCGCTACGGCCCAGGGATAGTCAGTCCCAGGTTGGTCTATTCATGGCGTTTGCAGGCCGCTCCGGTGAGGCGATTCCGGACCCATACACCGGCGACGAGAAGCATTTCGAGAAGGTGTTCGAGATGATCGAAGCGGCCAGCGACGGCCTGATCGAAGAATTGCGCAGGCGTCTGGACACGGCATGATTCGACACGATGTCGACCTCTCCAGGGCCAACACCCTGGGCCTGCCTTGTCGGGCGGAACGCTTTCTGGCCACTGACGATATTGCGACGACTCGCGATGTGCTTCGTCAGGCGGTGGAGCAGGATTGGCCGCTGACGGTACTCGGGGGTGGCAGCAATCTGGTGCTTCAACCCTGGCTGCCGGGTCTGGCACTACAGCCGAGCTTTGCCGATCTGCGTTTCGAGGAGACTGGAGAGGGCGATGTGCTGGTGCATGCCGGCGCCGGTCTGAACTGGCATGCGCTGGTTGAAGCATTGGCTGCGCGGGATCTCTGGGGTATCGAGAATCTGGCGCTGATCCCGGGCCATGTCGGGGCGGCGCCGATCCAGAATATCGGGGCCTATGGGGTCGAACTTTCGGACGTGCTCGAACGAGTGCATTTATTGCACCTCGAGGATGGGCGGGAGGCCGTGCTAGATCGAAAGGAGTGCGCCTTCGGCTATCGCGACAGCATCTTCAAGCATGATCTGGAGAATCGCGTGGTCATCACACGGCTGGTACTGCGGGTGTCGCCTCAAGCCCGGCCAAGGCTCGACTACGGCGATCTGGCGGCGCGACTCCCAGCCAAGCCCAGCGCAAGCGACGTGGTCGCCGCTGTCAGCGCGGTACGCCAGGAGAAACTACCCGACCCCGCGGTGCTCGGCAACGCCGGCAGTTTTTTCAAGAATCCGGTGGTTTCTGCTACGCACGCCCGGGAGTTGCTCGAGCGTCATCCGACCATGCCGCACTTCCCGCTCGCCGATGGCCGCGTCAAGCTCGCTGCCGGTTGGCTGATCGATCAGTGTGGCTTGAAGGGATTGCGAGAGGGACATGTGGGCATTCACGAGCGTCAGGCGCTGGTGCTAGTACATCATGGCGGTGGCAGTGCTGCCGAGCTGCTGGCCCTGGCCCAGCGTGTCGTCGATGAGGTGCAGGGGCGTTTTGACGTTGCTCTGGAGCGGGAGCCGCGCTTGATGGGGCGGAAGGTACGCTAGGCTATGTCTGAAAAGTGCCTGCGCTCGCCCATACTGCGTTAAAAATCGACTCGTGCGCGAGTCCGATCAAAGTACTCATTTACACCGCGTAAACTCGATCGCGAGCCCGGTCCGTCTTCGTCGATTTTTGCCTTGTCTGGCCATCGCTCGTCGACTTTTCAGACAAAGCCTAGACAGGCATTCGTGGCAGTAAACGAAAAAGCCCGACCGGTGAAATTTCACCGGTCGGGCTTTTTGTATTCGTGGTGGTGGCTACGCCCTGATTCGAACAGGGGACCCCATCATTATGAGTGATGTGCTCTAACCAACTGAGCTACGTAGCCGTCCAACGGGGGCGAATCCTACGCGTAAGCGCATGATCTGTCAATTATTCGCCCCATGTAGAGAGCATCAAACGGAACGTCTTCGTCATTAACTGGGAAGCGCTGAATAAATCGACGAGTGGTTCAAGCACAAGGCGCCCGGAGCACAGGAACCGGAGCATATGGGGTATATGTGAGGATTCCGCGCACCGCGTAACGCAGTGATTGAGTCACGCAGTCATTTATTCAGTGTTTCCCTAAACGTTGAAGCGGAAATGGATCACATCCCCATCCTTGACGATGTACTCCTTGCCTTCCAGACGCCATTTACCCGCATCCTTGGCACCCTGTTCGCCGCCGAGGGTGACGAAGTCGTCATAGCCGATGACCTCGGCGCGAATGAAGCCCTTTTCGAAGTCCGTATGAATGACGCCGGCGGCCTGGGGCGCGGTGGCGCCGACTTTGACCGTCCAGGCGCGCACTTCCTTCACGCCGGCGGTGAAGTAGGTCTGCAGGCCGAGCAGCGAGTAGCCGGCGCGAATGACCCGGTCAAGGCCTGGCTCTTCCATGCCCATCTCGCCCAGGAACATGCTGCGTTCTTCATCGTCGAGTTCGGCAATTTCGGCCTCGAGCTGGTTGCACACCGGCACCACCACGGCATCTTCGTCCTTGGCGATTTTGCGCACCACGTCAAGATACGGATTGTTCTCGAAGCCGTCCTCGTTGACGTTGGCAATGTACATGGTCGGCTTCAGGGTCAGGAAGCCGAAGCTCCTGACCTGGCGCTTTTCCTCATCCGAGAGGCCAAAACTGCGCAGCGGCAAGCCTTCAGCCAGATGTGGCTGAATACGATCGAGGATCGCCTTGGTGGCGATGGCATCCTTGTCGCCACCCTTTACCACTCGGGTCAGGCGCTGGCTGGCCCGCTCGACGGTGTCCAGATCCGCCAGGGCCAGCTCCATGTTGATGATTTCGATATCCGCCTGGGGGTCGACCTGGTTGGCGACATGAATGACGTTGTCGTTGTCGAAGCAGCGCACCACGTGAGCGATGGCGTCGGTTTCGCGGATGTTGGCGAGGAATTGATTGCCCAGGCCTTCCCCCTTGGAAGCGCCGGCGACGAGGCCGGCAATATCCACGAACTCCATGGTGGTAGGAATGGTCTTCTGCGGCTTGACGATCTCGGCCAGCTTGTCGAGCCTGGGGTCCGGCATCGGCACGATCCCAGTGTTGGGTTCGATGGTGCAGAAGGGGAAGTTCTCCGCGTCGATGCCCGACTTGGTCAGCGCATTGAACAGGGTGGACTTGCCGACGTTAGGCAGGCCGACGATGCCGCAGTTGAAACCCATGATGTGTTCCTGGAAATCGAGTGAAAAAAGTGGGGGTATCTTACGAAAAATGGCGGAAAGCAGCCATTTTCGTTAGCTCTTGAATTAGCCCTTGAACTAGCCCTTGAACTAGCCTTTAAAAGAGTGCAGCCGATTCATCGCCTTGGCCCATTCGCCGCTGAGGGCTTCTGGTAGCGTTGCCAGGCACTCGTCGATGGCGGCGTCGATGGCGGCGCGTTCGGTCTTGCCCGGCCGGCCCAGCACGTAGTTGACCACCTGACGAGCCTCCCCGGGATGGCCGATGCCGATACGAATACGATGAAAGGCGTTGTCATTGCCCAGGGCGCTGATGGTGTCACGCAGGCCGTTGTGGCCGCCGTGGCCACCGCCTTGCTTGTAGCGGGCCGTGCCCGGCGCGATATCCAGCTCGTCATGGGCGACGAGCAGTTCATCCGGAGAGAGCTTGAAGAACTGGCAAAGCGCTGCGACTGCCGCGCCGCTGCGATTCATGAAGGTGGTCGGGTTGAGCAGATGCAGTTCCCGGCCAGCGATATTGACCTTGGCGTAATGGCCAAGGAATTTCTTCTCCATGCGCAGTGGCGCAAGACTGTCCCGGGCGATGGTTTCCACTAGCCAGGCACCGGCGTTGTGCCGGGTGTCGGCATAGTCGGCGCCCGGATTGCCGAGGCCGATGATCGCTTTTAGCTGACCCATGAGACGTGACTCTCCAAGAAAACGAACCAACTCTTCAAGAAAACAGGCCGCCCCTAAAAAGATCAAGCGCCGGGTTAGCGGCGCTTGATCCATGGCAGAAGAGCGTTTCAATAGATTGAAATGTTCGACAAGACAGCCTGTCAGCTCTTGTCTTCGCCTTCGTTCTCGCCACTCTCCTGATCCTTTTCGGCGCTCTCTTCGCCGCCTTCAGCCGCTGCCTCGTCTTCATCTTCCTCTTCGTCGCGAATCTTGGCCTTGGCGATATTGAGGATGGCGTAGTCGTACTCTTCGCCATGGCTCAAGGCCACGGAGGTTACGCCCTTCGGCAGTTCGATATCCGACAGGTGCAGCGTCGTGCCAACCTCCAGCTTGGAGATGTCGACTTCCAGATAGTCCGGCAGATCCTTCGGCAGACAGCTGATCTCGACTTCCGTCATCAGCTGGTGAAGTTCGCCATCCTCTTCCTTGATGCCGATACACTCTTCCTGGCCGGTCACGTGCAGTGGCACGTTCATGGTGAACGCTTCCTTGGCGCTGACCCGCAAAAAGTCCGCGTGGGTGACCAGCGGCTTGAAAGGATGACGCTGCAGATCCCGCACAACCACCTGATGTTTTTTGCCATCCACGACCAGATCGATCAGGGAAGAGAAGAAGGCTTCGTCTTCGATGGCCTTGTAGAAAGCGGATTTTTCCACGGCGATGGGGCGCGGAGCCTTGTTACCGCCATAGACGATGGCGGGAATGTACAGGTCTTCGCGACGCAGGCGGCGGCTCGCACCTTTCCCCAGATCGTCACGGACCTTGACGTTAAGTTTGAAATCGGCCATTTAAGTAACCTCGTTGGTTAGGGTGAGGAAAGCACCAGGGTTCGCGACCAAATCCTGATGTTTCCGGTGGCGTCTTGGGACGCTTGTAACCGCGATCCTGTCTGCACTGAAGGGGCTAAAGCCCTCAATGAAACATGGCGCTCACGGATTCTTCATTGCTGACACGACGGATTGCCTCGGCAATCAGTCCTGCCACGCTAAGCTGGCGTATCTTGCCGCTGCGCCGTGCGTTTTCGGCAAGCGGTATGGTATCACCGACCACCAGTTCGTCGAGTACCGAGCCCAGAATATTATCGACTGCCGGACCCGAGAGGATCGGGTGGGTGGCATAGGCAACGACACGCTTGGCGCCATGATCCTTCAAGGCTTCGGCGGCCTTGCATAGGGTCCCGGCGGTATCCACCATGTCATCGACCACCACGCAGGTGCGATCCTGAATCTCGCCGATGATGTGCATCACCTGAGCCTGATTGGACTGCGGACGGCGCTTGTCGATGATGGCCAGGTCCGCGTTGAGCTGTTTGGCAATGGCTCGGGCCCGAACCACGCCGCCCACGTCCGGCGATACCACCACCAGGTTGTCGTAGTTCTGGCGCTCGATATCGTCGAGCAGGATCGGCGAGCCGTAGACGTTGTCCACGGGGACGTCGAAGAAGCCCTGAATCTGATCCGCGTGCAGATCCATGGTCATGACCCGGTCGACCCCGGCCTTGACCATCATGTCCGCTACCACCTTGGCGGAGATGGGGACGCGTGCCGAACGCACACGCCGATCCTGACGCGCATAGCCAAAGTAGGGAACGACAGCGGTAATGCGAGTGGCGGATGCACGGCGCAGGGCATCCACCATCAGAATCAGTTCGAGCAGGTTGTCGTTGGTCGGCGCGCAGGTAGACTGAAGGATGAATACATCCTTGCCACGGACGTTCTCGTTGATCTCGACCGTGATCTCGCCATCGCTGAATTGGCCGACCGTGGCATGGCCGAGCCGATTGTCGAGACATTCGGCCACCTTGCGGGCGAGTTCGGGATTGGCGTTTCCAGCGAAAACCATCAATTTAGACACGCGCAGCTACCTTTGGAGTCTGAACGCTCGTCGCGAGAGACGGGCGTCTGGAGGAATCTCGATAGGATGTTGGCAGTTTCAATAGAGCGTTGGCTGGGGTACCAGGATTCGAACCTGGGAATGCCGATACCAAAAACCGGTGCCTTACCACTTGGCTATACCCCAGTAATATCGCTGTAGACGGTGCGACTCGTACATTGTCGCCAAGCCGCTGGCTCTCCCGATTACGTTGCTCTATTTTTTGCAACAGACTCAGTTCTATAAAAGCCCAAGCGCCTGATGAAGGGGCGAGACGTTACAGCCACGAGCCACAAAGGCATGCCAGCCGTCTTGCGTCTGCGCCAGTATTTCCCGTGCGTCGGCCTCATCCTTGAAACTGCAGAATAGACAAGCACCGGTGCCGGTCAATAGCGACGGGGCAAAAGCGGAGAGCCATTCGAGGGCCTCGTCGACCGCCGGGTAAAGCCGCCTTACCGTCGCTTCGCAGTCGTTGCGCCAGGTGCCGGGCCCCTCCTGCAGTGCGCGCGTCATACTAATAGGGGGGGTGTTTCGTGTCAATTGCGGGGCGCCGAACACCTGGGGTGTCGCGACCTCGATTCCTGGATGAAGCACCACGAACCAGGGGGTATCCAGATCGACCGGCGTCAAGCGCTCACCGATGCCTTCGCCCCAGGCGGCACGGCCGTGAACGAATACCGGTACATCGGCGCCCAGACGCAATCCGAGCACTGCAAGGCGATCAAGGCTCAGCCCAAGGCTCCAGAGGCGATTCAGGGCGATCAGGGTAGTGGCGGCGTCGGAGCTTCCACCTCCCAGCCCGCCGCCTAGCGGCAAGCGCTTGTCGAGATGGATGTCCACGCCCAGGCGACAGCCGGTTTCGGATTGGAGCAGCCGGGCGGCGCGCACTACCAGGTTGTCGTCGTTGGCGATGCCAGTCAGCGTCGATGTCAGATTGATGCTGCCGTCCTGGCGCTGTCGAAAATGCAGGGTGTCGCCATGATCGAGAAACTGAAAGAGCGTCTGCAGTTCGTGATAGCCGTCTTCCCGGCGCCCGGTGATATGCAGCAGACGATTGAGCTTGGCCGGTGCCGGTAGCGTCATCTTCCTCACTGGGACGCTCTCGTATCGAGTGGTCGCCATTGATTGACGACCAGGGTGGCGCGCAGATCATCGAAGGTCATCACCAGGCGCTGAGGGAGCCATAGGCCGCCGTTCAGCCCTGGTGCCCAGGTCCAGTCGCGATAGTCGATGGTCCAGCCCGCCTGGCGCAGCTGCTGGGGAAACCCTTGCGCATCCGGTTGCATGTCATGGGCTGTATTCGGCGCGGGCAGGCCGCGAACCCAGTAGTCGAGGGCGGATATGGGCAGCGACCAGCCGAGCTGTTGCTGCATCAATTGCTCGGGTGTCCGAGCGGAGAAGCGGCCGTCCGGGGTGGTCAATGTCACGCCCTCGGGTGAACCGTCGAGGGTGCTGCGGCCGGCGCCAAAGGGGCCGCTGATCATCATTCGATAGGAGGAAGGTGCCTGCTGCCAGTCCAGATTGGCGCTGGTGGCATCGTCCGCGGTGCGCAGCCCCACCTTCCCCGCCAGGCGCCAGCGTTCGAGGGACGTGAGTTGTTCGCGTTGCGCAGTCCAGTCGCCGGATTGACGAGGCGCAACCGGCGTCGATGTCTGGGCGGCACAGCCTGCAAGCAATAGCAGGCTCAGCAATAGAATCAGCGGTCGTGTCATATAAGCTCGTTTTGCGTTTCAGGAGGCTCGTTTGAAGAGATGCGTTGCGACGTTCGAGAAGGGCGCGCAGGCGCAATCACGGGACGAGACCTGGAATCCGCTCGATAAGCGCCTCTATCTTGGGTCGTTCATCGAAGCGCTCAAGCGCCTCGGCGATAAGGGTGCGGGCCTCCTGGCGGCGGTCGAGCAGCCACAATACTTCCGCCAGATGTGCAGCAATCTCCTGGTCGGGCTGGCCCGCATAGGCGTCCTGTAGATAGGGTAGCGCCTTTTGATTGTCACCCAGCTTGTGATGGGCCCAGCCCAGGCTATCGAGGATGGCAGCGCTTTCGGGTTCTCGTTCATGAGCACGCTGGATGAGTTCGAGACCTTCTTCGTGGCGTTCGGTGACGTCCACCAGGGTATAACCCAAGGCGTTCAAGGCCATGGCATTGTTCGGCTCGCGCTCGAGGATGGCGCGTAGATCGCGCTCCATGCCGGACAGGTCGCCTTGTTCATAGCGGCGCATGGAGCGCAGGAACCGCAATTGAACAGCATCGGGATTACGCCGGATTTGACGTTCGAGCAACTGTGCAGCCGCATCCGCCAGGTTCTGTTCATCCAGCAAATCGACTTCGATGATGGTCAGTTCGCTAGCCATGTCCGGGTAACGCAAACGTTCGATGTCCAGGAAATCCCGTGCGTCGAGCAGGCGCCCCGTCTCGATCAGCATCTGGGCTGCGCGCGCCCGCGCTTCTAAAAATCCTTCCCCGGGGGGAACCTGACGATAGTAGAGCAGGGCATTGTCAACCTCATCCTGATCGTCGGCAATGGTGCCTAACAGGATATAGGCAGCCGGCGGGGTCGGGTCGGCATCCAGCAGGGGCAGTAGCAAACGCCGTGCCGGGGCGTTGTAGCCTTCTTCCATATAAAGTTGGGCAAGTGCCAGACGCAGCTGCGTCGCTTCCGGGTGGCGCTCGATAAGGGTGTCGAGTCCGGCTTCGGCAGCATCGACATTGCCCAGGCGCAGCTGGGCCTGGGCAAGCATCAGGATAAAACGGCTGTCGTCGGGGGCGATCTGCAGCCCTTTTCGAGCGGCGTCCCGGGCAGCGTTGATACGGCCCTGCTCCAGGGCTATTCGTCCACGCACCAGCCATACGGCAGGAAGTTCTGGCTGCGTTCGCGACAGTTCGGTCAGGCGCCGCTGGGCTTGCCGGGTATCGCCCAAGGCGGCATCGAGCAGAGCGGTAGCGACGACGGCATCCCCCTGCTGCGGATGATCGTCGAGAAAGCGAACGAACATGTCTCGCAGAGGAGTAAGATCGGTGTTTTCCTCGATGGCGGCTTCCGCAAAGGTGATCAGATCGCCCTGGCCGCCTTGTGCTGCCAGAGCCAGACGCTGCTCCAGACTGGCCTGCCAGTCGCCACGCTCCATGGCCAATGCCGCCAATAGCCGAGCCGGTGCCTCACTGGTGGGTGCAAGCTCGCGCCAGCGCTTGGATGCTCGTAGGAGCAGTTCCTCGTCATTGCCAGAACGTGCGGCAAGAACGGCCCGCTCCGCCAGAGCGGAAGAACCATAGCGATCGGCGGCTTTCAGATAGCCTCTTGCGGCACGATCGAAGTCATTGCGCAGGCCGGCCAGCTCGGCGGTAAGCAGGGTCGCCAGGCTCTGGGCGTCGAGGCCCTTGCGAATCGCGGGCGCCGAGGCCAGCGGATCGTCAGATGCCATTGAAGAAGGGCCGGAAGACGTGCTTTGACAACCCGTCAACAGAATAATGAGCAAAGTGGTCGTAACCAGGTGTGGACGCATTCCTTCCTCTTCAGGGAGCATCACCGGCCATCATGGCCATGACGATAGGATTGTCGCTCAGCATACCGGCTTGATCGGTTCGGGCAAAGTGATGCGCCAGGTATCCTGCCGTGACGAAGCGGGTGTGATAAACTATTGCGCCAAATATCCTTTATCCGATTTCTTGCTATCTATTCCATGGTTTCGATGCTAGTGACGCTGAAATGACGCTTCTTGCGCTGGGAATCAACCACAATACCGCCTCCATCGAGGTGCGAGAGCAGGTTGCCTTCAATCCGAGTCAGCTGGAAAAAGCGCTTGGTGAGCTCAAGTCTCTGCCTCATGTACGTGAGGCAGCCGTATTGTCGACCTGCAATCGGACCGAGCTTTACTGTGTCACCGGTGAACAGGGTGAGCAGGCGATTCTCGATTGGCTAAGCGGCTTTCATGGCCTGACAGTGAATCAACTGATTCAATGCGCCTATCATCATCTCGATGATGCGGCGGCCCGGCACCTCATGCGAGTGGCCTCGGGGCTCGATTCGATGGTGCTCGGCGAACCGCAGATACTGGGGCAGATCAAGACGGCCTATCAGCAGGCTCACGACTACCAGGGCCTCGGCGGTGAGCTGGAGCGCTTGTTCCAGCACGTCTTTTCCGTGGCCAAACAGGTACGCACCGAGACCGGTATCGGTGAAAATCCGGTCTCTGTCGCCTACGCCGCGGTCAGTCTGGCGAATCGTATCTTCGATGACCTGTCCCAGTCACGCGCGCTTCTGATCGGTGCAGGCGAGACCATCCAACTGGTGGCGCGGCATCTCAAGGAGGCGGGTGTTCAGGACATGGTCGTCGCCAACCGCACCCGAGAGCGTGCCGCGGCCCTGGCCCAGGAAGTCGGTGGCAAGGCCATCTCGTTGAGCGAAATTCCCGACGAGCTGCCTCGGGCCGACATCGTGATCACGTCCACCGCCGCACCGTTGCCGATCCTGGGCAAGGGCATGGTGGAGCGCGCGCTGAAACTGCGTCGCTATCGTCCCGTCTTCATGGTGGACATTGCCGTGCCGCGGGATATCGAACCTCAGGTTGGCGAACTGAACGACGTCTTCTTGTACACCGTCGATGATCTGCAGGAGGTGATCGAGGAGAATCGCCGCCACCGCCAGGTCGCCGCAGCCCAGGCGGAGGAGCTGATCACCCTGGGGGTGGAGCACTGGTTGCACGAACGCCGAGTGCGTGGCGCCGGCGATATCATTCGGCGCTATCGGGAACACGGCGATGCCTTGCGTCAAGCGTCGGAGAGCCGGGCCCTTGCACAGTTGGCCAAGGGTGAGGACCCTGAAAAGGTCATTCGTCGCTTGACCCAGCAACTGACCAACAAGTTGTTGCATGGGCCTACGTTACGCATACGAGAAGCCTCCGGCGCGGAGCGCCATGACCTCATTCAGGCGGCGGAGCAGCTGCTGCTCGATCCGGCAGCCCCCTCCCCGGATTCACGACAGGACCCTTCATGAAAGCGTCACTGCGCAATCGGCTGGAAAGTCTTCAGGAACGCTTCGAGGAGCTGGCGGTGCTGCTTGCCGATCCTGAGGTGATCTCTGAACAGACGCGTTTTCGCGACTATTCCAGAGAGTATGCCGAACTCGACGAGCTCACTGCTGCCTGGCGCGAGTATCGCCAGGTGGAGCAGGATGTGGAAGAAGCAGTTCAACTGAGTGCCGACGGGGATGAGGATCTGCGGGAACTGGCTCAGGAGGAAGCCCGGGAAGGGCGTGAGCGTATCGAAGTGCTGGAAGAGCGCTTGAAGAAACTGCTGGTGCCCAAGGATCCGGACGATCATCGCAATATCTTTCTCGAGGTGCGCGCCGGCACCGGGGGAGACGAAGCCTCGCTGTTTGCCGGCGATCTGTTTCGCATGTACTCCCGCTATGCGGAAAAACTGGGCTGGAAGATCGAGGTGGTCAGCGCAAGCCATGGCGAGCAGGGTGGTTACAAGGAGATCATCGCCCGGGTGCGAGGCGAAGGTGTCTATGCCCGGCTCAAGTTCGAATCCGGGGCGCATCGGGTGCAACGCGTACCGGCCACGGAATCCCAGGGCCGTATCCATACCTCCGCCTGCACCGTGGCGATCATGGCGGAAGCGGACGAGGTCGGTGATATCGACATCGACTCGAACGATCTACGGGTGGATACCTTTCGCTCCAGCGGCGCTGGTGGTCAGCACGTCAACACCACGGACTCGGCGATTCGCATCACCCATCTTCCCAGCGGCGTGGTGGTGGAGTGTCAGGAAGAACGCAGCCAGCACAAGAATCGCGCCAAGGCGATGTCGCTTCTGGCGGCGCGGCTGAAACAGAATGCCGTGACCAGTCAGCGCCAGCAGCAGGCGGATACCCGTCGTTCCCTGGTGGGTTCCGGGGATCGCAGCGAGCGCATTCGCACCTACAATTTCCCGCAGGGGCGGCTGACGGATCATCGCATCAACCTGACCCTGTACAAGCTCGGTGAGGTGATGGCTGGCGAGCTGGATGAGGTCATCGAGCCGCTGATCAATGAATACCAGGCCGAACGCCTGGCTGCATTGCAGGATGCAGGGTGACCATCGAGCAGTTGCTGATTCAAACGGCGGCACGCCTGAAGGTTGCGGGGTCGACGACACCCCGGCTGGACGCGGAGGTGCTGTTGGGGCATGTGCTGAAACGCGATCGCACCTGGCTCTATACCTGGAGCGATCGTTGTGTAGAAGATGCAGCGCTGACGAGATTCGAGACTCTTCTGGCAGCACGGGCCGCCGGCGAACCCATTGCCTACCTGATCGGCGAGCGGGAGTTCTGGGGGCTGCGCCTGCAGACCCATGCCGCCAGTCTGATTCCACGCCCGGACACGGAGTGCCTGGTGGAAGCAGCCCTGCTCAAAGCCACGAAGACGAGCGGGCGAGCGCTGGATCTTGGCACCGGTAGCGGCGCCATCGCCCTGGCCTTTGCCAGCGAACGCCCGGGCTGGCAGGTAACCGGCGTCGATCGAATTGCCGATGCGCTGGAACTGGCCCAGGCAAACGCAGCGCGATTGGGTATCCTCAACGTCGAATTCATCGAGAGCGACTGGTTTGCCGCGCTTGCTGATCAGCGCTTCGAGCTGATTCTGGCCAATCCTCCTTATCTAGCCCCGGACGACCCTCATCTCGAGCTGGGCGATGTGCGCTTCGAGCCGCGCTCGGCTCTGGTGGCTGCGGAGAACGGGCTGGCGGACCTGCGCCATCTGATCATTACGGCAGGAGCGCACCTCGAGCCCCAAGGCTGGCTGCTGCTCGAGCATGGCTGGACCCAGGGCGAAGCCGTTGGTGAAGCATTGCGCCATGCCGGCTACCAGGAAGTCACGACGCTTGCCGATCTGGCAGGCCAGCCGCGAGTGTCCCTGGGGCAATGGATACCTGACTGAAAAAGACCATGACAATGAAAACCAAGACACGTCCGCTGGATCGTATCGATCTCAAGATTCTCAACGTCTTGCAGGAAAATGCGCGTATCTCCTATGTGGATCTCGCCGCCGAGGTAGGGCTTTCGACGACCCCTTGCCTTGAACGGGTCAAGCGTCTCGAACGCGCCGGCATCATTCGTGGCTACAAGGCCTTGCTCGATCCTACGGCCCTCAAGGCCAACCTGCTGGTATTCGTCGAGATCAGCCTCGAGACCCAGTCACCGGCGGTATTCGATGAGTTTCGTCGCGCCATTGCCAAACTGCCCCAGATTCAGGAGTGTCATCTGGTCTCCGGGCAGTTTGATTACATTCTCAAGTGCCGTATTCCAGAGATGTCCGCCTATCGTCAGTTGCTCGGGGACGTGGTGCTGACACTGCCCGGGGTCAAGGAGTCGAAAAGCTATGTGGTCATGGAAGAGGTCAAGGAGGCATTCACGTTGCCGATTCCCGATTTCGAGCAGTGGGAGCAATGATTCGACGAAATGACCGTGAATATTCCGCTACGTCGATAAACGTGTAGAACGTATAGAGCCTACAAATAGACAAGCAGAGCCTATGACTATAAAACCTACAGCTATACAACCATAACCATAAAAAGACGAGCTCGAGTCATCAATGAAAGCCAAGGTGAGCCATGAATGATCAAGCGCTACTGCGTTACAGCCGGCAGATCATGCTGCCCCAGGTCGACATCGCTGGGCAGGAGCGTCTGCTTGCCGGGCATGCGGTGATCGTCGGTGCCGGCGGGCTGGGGTCGCCGGTAGCGCTTTATCTTGCGGCGGCAGGGGTCGGGCATCTGACCTTGATCGACGACGATGTGGTGGAGCTTTCCAACCTACAGCGTCAGATCGCTCATGGTGAAGCGGATCTTGGTCGAGCCAAGGTCGACTCGGCAGCGGCAGCTGCTCGAGCCCTCAATTCCGACTGCCGGATCGATGTCATTGCCCGTCATCTGCAAGGACCTGCGCTGGTAGAGGCGGTATCGGATGCGGATGTGGTGCTCGATTGCACCGATCGCTTTTCCAGCCGATATGCCATCAATCGTGCCTGCCTTCAGACAGGCAAGCCCCTGGTGTCCGGGGCCGCCATTCGGTTTTCCGGACAGTTGGCCGTATTCGATCTACGGGAGAGGGAAACGCCCTGCTACGCCTGTCTATACCCGGCGGGCGAGGCGGGCGAACAAGGCGATCAGGAAATGCGCTGTGCCGAGAACGGCGTCATCGCGCCGCTTGTGGGTATGATCGGCACCTTTCAGGCGCTTGAGGCAATGAAGATTCTAAGCGGCGCCGGGACGCCACATAGAGGGCTTTCCACCTTCGATGGCTTGAGTGGCGAGTGGCGGCATTTTTCCGTGTCGCGAGACCCGCAATGCAGCGTATGCAGCGTGAAGGGTTGAGCAAGCAAGCCTCATGGAACGCTCATCCCTTTCTACAAATCATATCGCCTTGAGTCAGGTCAGCGACTTCGATATCCGCTTGCTGCGCGTATTCAAGACCGTGGTCGAATGTGGCGGCTTTACCGCGGCAGAACCAACGCTCGGTATCAGCCGTTCGGCTATCAGCCTGCACATGAGCGACCTGGAAAAGCGTCTTGGATTGCGGTTGTGCCAGCGCGGGCGCGGCGGCTTCTCCCTTACCGAAGAAGGGCGCCAGGTGTTCGGTGCCGCGCTCACCTTGCTTGCATCCCTCGAGACCTTTCGTACCGAGGTCAATGGATTGCATCAGACGCTGCGCGGCGAGCTCAATATCGGCATTACCGACAACCTGGTCAGCAAGCCCGAGATGCGCATCACCCATGCCCTGGCGGCGCTCAAGGAACGCGGCCCCGAGGTGCGTATCAATATCCACATGGAATCCTCGGACACGATTGCCCAGGGAGTACTGGACGCTCGCCTGCACGTTGGCGTGGTGCCGGAAGTCAATCTGCTCGCCAGTCTCGATACCCACGCGCTTTATGATGAGCGCTCGCTTCTCTACTGTGCCGATACCCACCCGCTCTTCAGGGTGCCCGACAACGAACTGACGCCTGCCAGCCTGAAACAGCAGGATGCGGTGATTCCCACCTATCCGCTACCGCCGGCTGCCAGAGCAGCTCATTCCGCGCTCAATGGCACCGCAAGTGCCTCGGATCGCGAAGGGGCGGTTTTTCTGATACTGACCGGGCGCTATATCGGCTATCTGCCGGATCATCTCGCCGCGCCCTGGGTGGCGGCAGGCCGGCTCAAGGCGCTAGCCAACGCCGGGGGCCACTATCTGACGCCTTTCGTGGTCATCACCCGTCGTGACCGGCGCTTTCATCGCGTACTCGAAGCGTTTCTGGAGAGCCTGGAAAGTCAGAATGACGACTTCTCGCCGACATGAAACATTCATCCTTTTTGGAATCTTAGAGCCATATCATGAAGAACAAGCCTGCTTATATCCTCAAAGCCATGTGTCCAGGACGTGTCGGCATTGTCGCCGCCATCGGCGGCTTCCTTGCCGATCGCAACTGTTTCATCACTCAGTTTCATGAATTCGATGACCGGGATTCGGGGCGCTTCTTCTCCACCATCGAGTTCGTGTTCGATGGCGAGCATTCCCTCAGCGTCGAACAACTCAAGGCGGCTTTCGAGACGACGGCGAGGCGCTTCGACATGGCGTGGGAAATCCACGATGCCTCGCAGCCGGCGAAGGTGCTGGTGATGGTATCGAAGTACGATCACTGCCTGCGCGATCTACTCTATCGTCAGGAGAGGGGGGAGCTGAACGTCGAGTTTACTGCCATCATCTCCAATCACGAGGACCTGCGCGGCATGGCTACCCAGGCAGGCATCGACTACATTCATCTGCCGGTGACCCAGGACAACAAGGCCGAGCAGGAGGCGCGGCTGTTGGAGATCATCGAGGAGACCGGGACCGAGCTGGTGGTGCTGGCGCGCTACATGCAAGTGCTCTCCGATGAGCTTTGTCAGCGGCTGGCCGGGCGATGCATCAATATCCATCACTCCTTCCTGCCTGGTTTCAAGGGGGCCAGGCCTTATCATCAGGCCTATGCCCGAGGCGTGAAACTGATTGGCGCCACGGCACATTACGTGACCGCCGATCTCGACGAGGGCCCGATCATCGAACAGATGGTCGAGCGGGTGAGTCATGTTCACGACGCTCGACATCTGACCCAGGTCGGTCGTGACATCGAGGCTCAGACCCTGTCCCGGGCGGTGAACTATCACGTGCACCACCGCGTTTTTCAGAACGGGCTGCGTACCGTGGTGCTATGAGCTGAAAGCACGCTTACGTCATCATCTCCTGACGTAAGCGTGAGGGATCGTGAATTTTTCCAGGTCGAAAGCTGGGCCATGCTCAAGGTTGAGTCTGAAAAGTCGGCGAGCGATGGCCAGACAAGGCAAAAATCGACGAAAAGACGGAGTTTACGCGGTGTAAATGAGTACTTTGAGACGATTTTTAACGCCGTATGGGTGAGCGCAGACACTTTTCGGACCAAGCTTAGGGAGGTTCCCGATACGAGGAGGACAAGGCCATGCTGGACACCACCGTTCATACCGCAAGCTCGAATCCTGAGGCAGTGGCGCAAAAGACGCCGGCCACCGCACTCAATCAGCACTATTGGATGCCCTTCAGCAGCAATCGGGATTTTCATGCCAACCCGCGGGTGATCGCGGGAGCGGAAGGGCGCTATTTCATCGACGATCAGGGGCGGCGGCTGTTCGATTCGCTGTCCGGGCTGTGGTGCTCCGGCGCCGGCCACAATCGCGTCGAGATCCAGCAGGCGGTGGCCAAACAACTGGGTAGCCTGGACTACGCCCCGGGCTTCCAGGTGGCTCACCCACTGGCGTTCCAGTTGGCGGAAAAGGTTGCCAGCCTGACCCCGGAAGGACTCGATCATGTGTTCTTCACCGATTCAGGCTCCGAGGCCGCCGACACCTCGGTGAAGATGGCCAAGGCCTATTGGCGACTCAAGGGCAAGCCGGAAAAGACCCGGCTGATCGGCCGCGCCAAGGGCTATCACGGCGTCAATATCGGCGGCACCAGCCTCGGCGGCATCGGTGGTAATCGCAAGCATTATGGCCAACTGCTGGACGTCACCCATCTGCCCCACACCCTGCAAGCCCATCTGGCCTTCACCCGGGGCCAGGCGGAGACCGGCGTGGAGCTTGCCGATGCCTTGCTCGATCAGATCGCGCTGCACGACGCCTCCAACATCGCCGCGGTGATCGTCGAGCCGATGGCCGGTTCCGCCGGGGTCGTCGTGCCACCCAAGGGGTATCTCGATCGCCTGCGCGAGATCTGCACCCGGCACGACATCCTGCTGATTTTCGACGAGGTGATCACCGCCTTTGGCCGCTGCGGCGCCCGTACCGGGGCCGAGGCCTTCGGTGTCACGCCGGACATCATGAATATCGCCAAGCAGCTGACCAACGGCGCGGTGCCGATGGGTGCGGTGATCGCCTCGAACGAGATATTCGAGACCTTCATGCAGGCCGGTGGGCCCGAGCATGCCGTCGAGTTTCCCCACGGCTACACCTACAGCGGCCATCCGGTGGCCTGTGCCGCGGGCCTGGCGGCGCTGGAGCTGTTCGAGCGCGAGGACTTCCCCGCTCAGGTGCGGGCCATTGCCCCGGTGTTCGAAGAGAAACTGCATGCGCTGAAAGAGCGCTCTCATGTGGTGGACATCCGCAACTACGGCCTGGCCGGCGCCATCCAGCTCGCGCCGCGCGATGGCGACCCGACGGTTCGCCCACGGGATGCACACCTGGCACTCTGGGAGGACGGCTTCTATGTGCGCTACGGCGGCGACACCCTGCAGTTCGGCCCGCCCTTCGCCTCCACACCGGAAGAGCTGGAACGCTTATTCGACGCCGTGGCCACGACCCTCGATAAGCTGGATTGATTCAGTAATTTCCCAAACATAATGTCAGAGGGTGTTTACAAAACAGACGAACGAAGGCAAGACAAGGCGAAATTGAACGAAAAAGCGCAGTTTACACGGGGTAAATGAGCATTTTGAGGTTAATTTCAACGCCGTATTGCCGAGTGCAGGCATTTTGTAAACACTCTCTCAGGAGACGATAATGGAGCAGGTTCCACACTTGATTGGCGGTGAACGTGTCGATGGCGCCAGTACACTGGATATTTCCAATCCTTCGACGGGCCAGGCGATTCGCCGGCTGGCCCGGGCCGATAACGCCACCGTGGCGCAGGCCGTGGCGGCGGCCAAGGCCGCATTCCCTGCCTGGCGCGATACGCCGCCGGCCAAGCGTGCCCAGGTCATGTTCCGCTTCAAGCAGCTGCTCGAGGAGCACGCGGAGCGTCTGGTGCAGTTGATCAGTGAAGAGCACGGCAAGACCCTGGAAGACGCCCTGGGCGAGCTCAAGCGCGGCATCGAGAACGTCGAATACGCCTGCGGCGTGCCGGAACTGCTCAAGGGCGAGTATTCCCACAACGTGGGGCCGGGGATCGATGCCTGGTCCAATTTCCAGCCGCTGGGGGTGGTGGCCGGTATCACGCCGTTCAACTTCCCCGCCATGGTGCCGCTGTGGATGTATCCCATGGCGATCGCCTGCGGCAATACCTTCATCCTCAAGCCCTCGGAAAAAGACCCGACCTCCTCGCTGGCTATTGCCGAATTATTGCAAGAGGCCGGCGCCCCCAAAGGTGTGATGAACGTGGTGCACGGCGATCGCGAGGCGGTGGAGGCGCTGCTCGACGCGCCGGACGTCAAGGCGATCTCCTTTGTCGGTTCCACTCCCATCGCCGAGAGTCTCTACGCCCGCGGCTGCGCCAACGGCAAGCGGGTCCAGGCGCTGGGCGGGGCCAAGAATCACGCCGTGGTGCTGCCGGACGCGGATATCGACAACGCCGCCAATACTCTGATGGGTGCGGCCTATGGCAGTTGCGGCGAGCGCTGCATGGCGATCTCGGTGGCAGTTTGCGTAGGCGATGACACCGCCGACCGCCTGATCGAGACGCTACAGCCGAAGATCGCCGAGTTGAAGGTGGGGCCGGGTACCAATAAGGGGCTCGACATGGGGCCCCTGGTCACCAATGAGCATCGCGACAAGGTGCTGGGCTATATCGAGGACGGCCTGCGTTCCGGCGCCGAGCTGCTGGCGGATGGTCGGGGCCTGAGCGTGCCCGGTCATGAGGACGGCTTCTTCCTAGGTGGCTGCCTGTTCGACAAGGTGACCCCCGAGATGCGCATCTACCGGGAAGAGATCTTCGGTCCGGTGCTGTGCGTGGTGCGGGTCGCTAGCCTGGATGCCGCCATTGAACTGATCAACGCCCACGAATACGGCAACGGCACCTGCCTGTTCACCCGGGACGGCGAGGCGGCGCGGCGTTTTGCCGACCGGATCGAGGTGGGCATGGTGGGTATCAACGTGCCGTTACCGGTGCCGGTGGCCTACCACAGCTTTGGCGGCTGGAAGCGATCGCTGTTCGGCGATTTGCATGCCTACGGCCCGGATGCGGTGCGCTTCTATACCCGGCGCAAGGCGGTCTCTCAGCGCTGGGCGGCGCCTTTCGAGAAGGCCCATGCGGAGTTTCATTTCCCCTCCGGCGGCAGCTGATTGAGCCCGCGAATCGGCTATGGGCGGTTCGCATCGCCCATTGCGCAAGCGCGTGAATTGCAACAGCAAGTATTCAAGGATTTGTCGGGAGACTATCTTGTGCCTGAGAATGCCGTTTGATCCTACTATTTTCCGTTGTCCATGAATGGGCTGCGTAAATCACTCCAAGGAGGCGTCATGAGTCACTATCAGATCGTTAACCCCGCTACCGGCGAAAATCTCGACACTTATCCCACCGCCACTGACGATCAGATTCAGCAGGCGGTCACCAGCGCCGAAAACGCTTATCGCCACTTATCACGTACCACCGATGTGGCCAAGCGGGCGGCCCTTCTCAAGCGCGTAGGGCAGTTGCATGCCGAGCGGCGTGAGGAGCTTGCCGCCATCATCGTCAAGGAGATGGGCAAGCCCATCGATCAGGCACGGGGTGAAATCGACTTCTGTGTCGACATCTACGATTACTACGCGGACAACGCCGAGACCTTTCTGGCGGATGAGCCCATTCCGTCTCCGGCCGGCGGCAAGGCGTTCATCCGGCGTCAGGCACTTGGTGTACTCATCGGCATCATGCCGTGGAATTTCCCGTTCTATCAGGTGGCGCGCTTTGCCGGGCCGAACCTGGTGCTGGGCAATACGATCGTGCTCAAGCATGCACCACAGTGCCCCGAGTCCGCCTTGGCATTGGAAAGTATTTTCAACGATGCAGGCTTCCCGGAAGGGGCTTACGTCAATGTCTTCGCGACCAACGAGCAGGTCGCCGACATCATTGCCGACCCTCGGGTCCAGGGGGTTTCGTTGACTGGTTCCGAGCGGGCAGGGTCGGCAGTGGCAGAGATCGCCGGGCGCCATCTCAAGAAGGTCGTGCTCGAATTGGGCGGCTCCGATGTGTTTCTGGTGCTCGATACCGACGATATCGAGGGTGTGGTCGAGATGGCCGTGGCGGGGCGTCTGGAAAACAGTGGCCAGGCCTGCAATGGCTCCAAGCGCATTCTGGTGATGGATGACATCTACGATGAATTCGTCGAGAAGTTCGCAGCCGCCATGGGCAGGATCGAACCTGCCGATCCCACTGCCGAAGGCGCTGCGCTAGGTCCGCTTTCCTCCGCCAATGCTGCCGCGACCCTCAAGGGGCAGGTGCAAAAGGCGCTTGAGCAGGGGGCGGTAGCCAAGGTGGGTGGCAACGATCCGGACGGGAACTTCTTTTCACCTACGGTGCTGACCCAGGTCACCCCGGACATGGATGCCTATCACGAGGAGCTGTTCGGCCCGGTGGCCGTGGTCTACAAGGTCGCGAGTGAAGAGGAGGCCATCGAGCTTGCCAATTCGTCGCCATTTGGTCTTGGTTCCATCGTGGTATCGAAAGATCAGGACAAGGCGCTGCGGGTTGCCGACCGGCTCGAAGTAGGCATGGTCTTCATCAATGAGGTAGGCGGCGAGGCGGCGGAGCTGCCCTTCGGCGGTGTCAAGCGCAGCGGTTTCGGGCGGGAGCTGGGTCGCTTCGGTATCGATGAGTTCGTCAACAAGAAGCTCATTCGGATGAAAGACAAGGCTTGAATCGTTCTACGTTCGTCTCGTTGCGTTGAACGATTGGTGTTTTATACTTGACACTCATGTAGGGTTCGGTGCAAGACTTATAGCCAGAAGCACGAAACTGCAAAGCGTAAGCGGTCGAATAATTCAACAATAATAGTAATAGTGTGCCGCCTCCCGGCGGCTCACTGGACCAGGAAGTCATCATGACGGTTGCAGCCGGACCTTGTCGTCCTGCCTCTTATTACAATGCCAGCATTGCGGTTAGCTTGGCACCAACGTCTACCCTGACGGGCGAGGCCAAAGCCGATGTCTGCATCATCGGTGGCGGCGTGACGGGTTGTTCGGCGGCCTTGCATCTGGCCGAGCGCGGCTATTCGGTGGTACTGCTCGAGGCCGGCGAAATCGGCTACGGCGCCTCGGGGCGCAGTGGCGGGCAGATCCTGCCGGGGCTGGGCACCGAGCTCGAAGTGGTCGAGAAGGCGCTGGGGATCAAACGGGCGCGGGAAATATGGGAAATGAGTCGCGAATCGGTGCGCCTCACCGAGCAGCTCATAAAGCGCCATGACATCCCTTGCGATCTCACCTGGGGCTATGTGAACGCGGCGATCAAACCCCGCCATGTGCGTGATCTGCATGCCTTTCAGGAAAGCATGGCCCAGCGCTATGACTACCACTCGATGACCTTCCTCGACGGCGACGCCCTGCGTGAGCGGGTCGTCAGCGACGCCTATCTGGCGGGCCTTCACGATGCGGAAGGCGGTCATCTGCATCCCCTCAACTATACCCTCGGCTTGGCTCGCGCCGCTCAGCAGGCGGGCGTCGTCATTCACGAGCACAGTGCTGCGATCACTGTCGAGCGTGGTCAGCCTGCCCGGGTGATCACCGCGCAAGGGCAGGTAGCCGCCGATTTCGTGGTGGTGGCCGCCAATGCCTATCTGGGTGGCCTACTGCCTGAATTGAGCGGGCGCATCATGCGCGCCGCCAATTACATCGTTGCCACCGAGTCCTTGAGCGATGAGCAGGTTGCGCAGGTCCTTCCGAAGAACGATGCCCTCTCGGATACCAATTTCGTCCTCGATTACTATCGACTGTCCGCGGACAAGCGTCTGATTTACGGCGGAGAGGTCAGTTACGACGGGCGTGAGCCCCGGGCTCTCGAAGCTCGCATGGATGCCAAGATCGCCAATCTGTTTCCCATCCTCAAGGGAACCAGGATCGACTATCGCTGGGGGGGGGATGTCGCCATCACCGTCAATCGCGCGCCGGATTTCGGACGCTTGGATCGCAATGTCCTCTATGCCCAAGGCTATTCGGGACACGGCATGTCCCTGGCCGGCCTGGCCGGTAAACTGTTGAGCGAAGCCATCGCCGGTCAGGCCGAGCGCTTCGATATCTTCGCCGCCATGCCGCATCGACGGTTTCCGGGGGGGAGCCTGCTACGTCAGCCGCTACTGGTATTGGCCACCAATTTCTATAAATTGCGGGATCGGTTGTAGTTTCGGGGCGCCTACTTCTCCGACACGCGACGACAATAACGGGAGTGTAATACATGAGTCATCCCACCACGGTTGCTAAGACTGCCGACCAGGGCGAAACAGAAAAAAGTCGCTCCAATAGTACCCGGCAGAGCAGCGAGCGCGAGCGCCGCGAGCCTTCCTCGATCGAGCTCAAGGGGCTGCACAAGCGTTTTGGCAAGGACACCGTGGCCCTCGATGATGTCGATCTGACGATTGAAGCCGGCGAGTTCTTCACCCTGCTGGGGCCGTCCGGCTGCGGCAAGACCACGTTGCTGCGTATGCTTGCCGGCCTTGAAGAGCCCGATGCCGGCCATGTCTGTATCGGCGGCCAGGATGTCACCGACATTCCGCCCCATAAACGCAGCGTCAATACCGTCTTTCAATCCTACGCGCTGTTTCCTCATTTATCGGTACGCGACAATCTGGCCTTTGGCTTGCGCATGCGCGGCGAATCGAAAACGGAACAACGCCGTAAAGTCGATGAGGTTGCCGAGTTCATTCAGTTGGGTTCCTTGGTCGATCGCCCGGTCGATCAACTCTCCGGGGGGCAGCGTCAGCGTATTGCCCTAGCACGCGCCCTGATCTGCGAACCCAATGTGTTGCTGCTCGATGAACCACTGTCCGCACTGGACGCAGGCCTTCGGGGCCAGCTTCAGGTCGAGCTGCAGCGCATCCAGAAGCGCCTGGGCATGACCTTCGTCTTCGTGACCCATGATCAGGCCGAAGCCATGGTGATGTCGGATCGCATCGCCGTGCTCGACGGCGGCATCATTCAACAAGTCGGCTCGCCCAGTGAGGTCTATGAACATCCCCGGAACGCCTTCGTGGCGCGCTTCATGGGCCACGATAATCTCTATGCCATTCACGCAAGCGGGGACGACTGGGTGGATACGGAGCTGGGTCGCCTGCGACTCGATCCTGCGGAGCAGCGTGAGGAACAGGACGGTTGGTTGCTGATTCGCCCGGAGACCCTTGAGCTCAATGCAGAAAATCTCAATGCAGAGAATCCCGAGAACTATAACCAGCTCCAGGGCAAGGTGATGGAGCGGCTCTATCGCGGAAGCCACGTGGAGTATCGCCTGGAAGTGGAAGGGGTGACCATGATGGCCACGGCGAGCAACGTGGGGCAGCGTCTGCTCAATGTGGGCGATAAAGTGACAGTTGGCGTTTGCCCTGACGATCTGGTGCGGGTCGCATCCTGAGGAGACGATAATGGTGGAATCTTCAAGAACCGCGTCTCGAAGCCGAGCCGTCATTGGTGAGTCGCAACACCTGCTTTTCAGTGTGGCGCCCGGGGCGCTTTGGATTTTCGTGTTCCTGGTATTGCCGAGTCTGTACCTCATGGCGGTGGCCTTCATGACCAATGGCCCCTACGGCCTGCCGCAAATGCCGCTGACCCTGGACTCTTTCGAGCAGTTGGCGGGCTTTGGCTTTCTGGGCTGGAGTCCGGGCAATCTCTACACGCTGCTGCGCTCCTTGTGGCAAACCCTGATTGCAACGGTTCTCGTGGTGATGGTGGCCTACCCCATTGCCTACTACATCACCACCTGTCGCGTGAAGTGGCGCGCCATCATGCTGCTGCTGGTAGTGGTGCCGTCCTGGACGAACCAGGTCATTCGAACCTTCGGTTGGATGAACTTGCTGGCGCCGGGTACACCGCTCTCTGATCTTGCCCAGTGGTTAGGGGTCATTCCTCCCAACATGGGGCTTTACCCTTCGAATTTTGCCGTCACCCTGGGGCTGGTCTATAACTTCCTGCCGTTCATGGTACTGCCGCTCTATGCGGCCTTCGAGAAGCTCGATACGGCCCAGGTGCAGGCGGCTCAGGATCTTTATGCCTCCCCGATGCGCACCTTCTGGCACGCAGTCTTCCCTCAGACGCTGCCGGGGCTTCTGGCAGGCACGGTGCTGGTGGCGATTCCGGCCTTCGGCATGTACGTGATTCCCGAACTGCTCGGGGGCGGCAAGGGCATGATGCTGGGCAATCTGGTCGCCAATCAGTTTGCCGGGGGCTCCAACTGGCCCTTGGGCGCCGCCGGCGCCATTTTGATGCTGATTGCCACGTTCATCGGCTTGTTTGCCATGCGCCGTATCGGTAAGCGCCTGGGCGGCGGCGAGGAGGTGGTGATATGAAAAAGCGCACCTTGCAGCGTGGCTTGAGCGGTTTCTGGTGGCTGACCCTGGTATTCCTCTATCTGCCACTGGCGGTGGTAGTGTTCTTTTCCTTCAATGCGGCCAACAGTGCCGCCCGCTTCACCGGCTTTTCGCTGCGCTGGTACGAGCGACTGCTGGGCAACGAGCAGATCATCTCCGCTTTCTGGAACAGCATGGTGCTGGCGATCGTTTCGTCGGTACTGGCCTTGGTGATCGGCTGTCTGATCGGCTATGGGATGTATCGCCATCGGCATCGCAAGCTCGGCTGGCTGATCGTGCTGATCTATCTGCCCATCGTATTGCCAGACATCGTCTTCGGTATCTCGGAGATGGCGTTCTTTGTCTCTATACATCGTTATACCGGCCTGCTACAGCCCGGGCTTTTGACCATGATCATTTCTCATGTGACCTTTCAGATCCCTTTCGTGGCGCTGATCGTCTATTCGCGGCTGGTGGGGCTCGACCCGACCTTGTTCGAGGCGGCCAAGGATCTTTATGCCACGCCATTCAAGCGCGCCTGGCACTTCCTGCTGCCGACCATCAAGCCGGCGCTGATCTCAGCCTTCTTCCTGTCGTTTACGCTCTCCATCGACGACTTCGTGATCAGCTTCTTCACCTCGGGACCGGAAAGCGCCACCTTGCCGATTTATATCTGGGGGGCGATCAAGAAAGGCGTGACGCCGGAAATCAACGCCATCGCGGCCCTGATGATCGGTGCCGTTGCCATTGCGGCATTGATGAGCTTGTTGTTCAACCGCCAGGGGCAGCGCTGAATGCCCCGTATCGAGCATGTAAACCGAAGACCCATGTCAATTTGCAGGAGAGTGACACAATGAAAACAATGACCACGATTGCCACTGCGTTGGGGAGCCTTCTTCTGGTCGCCAGTGTCCAGGCCCAGGAAAACAAGCTCTATCTGTTCAACTGGACCCAGTACATGGACCCGGAGATCATCACGGCGTTCGAGGAAAAATATGACGTCGAAGTGGTGCAGAACTACTACAACTCCTTGCCGGAGATGTTTGCCAAGCTCAACACCGGCGGCGTCTCCCAGTACGACATCATCGTGCCCTCCAACTACTATGTACCGCGCCTGATCGAGACCGGTCTGGTACAGAAGCTCGACAAGTCCAAGATCCCGAATCTGGACAATGTCATGGAGCAGTTCGATGACCCCAGCTACGACGAAGGAGCGGTCTACTCCGCGCCTTATCAATGGGGCGTCTCGGGTCTTGTCTACAACGCCGCAACGTTCCCGGATGCGCCCAAGAGCTGGTCGTTGATGTTCGATCCCGATGTCAATCCCAGCCACCCCTTCGCCTTGATGGGAGACGGTCAGGTAAACATGGGTGTCGCCTGTGCCTATCTCGGCCACGGCTATGATTGTACCGGCGTGGATGCCTGGAAAGAGAGCGCCAAGCTATTGCTGGAGACCAAGAACCGTGAGCGCTTCAGTGGGTTCGTCGATGGTACGCCCTCCTTGCAACAGCTTGCCCGGGGCGTGTCTCATGTGGCGATGACCTACAACGGCGACTATCTGTTCTACAAGGATGAGAACCCGGAATCCTTCGAGAACATCAAGTTCATGATCCCGGATGAAGGCACCGAGAAGTGGGTGGATGTGATGATGATCCCCTCCAAGGCGCCCAACGCTGAAATGGCGCACAATTTCATCAACTTCATTCTCGACGCGGAAGTCGGTGCCCAGCTCTCCAACTACAACTACTACGCCAGCCCCAACGAAGCAGCCAAGCCGCATCTGGATGAGGTGCTGACCAAGCCGCCGGTGCAGCCCAGCGAAGACGACATGGAACGCCTCAAGTTCACGCCCAGCCTCAAGGGCCAGCAGCTTCAGACGTTTACGCAGTTGTGGAATGAGGTCCAGTCCCGCTAAGGAAACACTGAGTAAATGCCTGCGCGCCGCAATTACTGCGTTGCGCGGTGCTCGGAATCGTCACATATACCCATATGCTCCGGTTCCTGTGCTCCGTGCGCCTTGTACTTGACGTCGCTCGTCTATTTATCAGTGCTCCCTCAAAGATAGGAAGGGGATCTCATGGTTCCCTTCCTCAAAGCAGGGGTCATCGTGGTTGCCCCTCTGCATTTGTGATGCCGGTACGAGGTTGCCGGCAAATCGCGCAACCCGCCATGTAAGGAATGTTGTATGAGTAGTGACAGTCAGCACCACGAGCTGAGCGAGTGGTTTCAAGCCAAGGGCATCACCGAGGTTGAGTGTCTGGTGACGGATTTGACGGGTATTCTCAAGGGCAAGATCATGCCCGCCAAGAAATATCTCAATGGTGGCAGGCCGCGCCTGCCGGACTCGATCTTCATCCAGACGGTCACCGGTGGCTATCCCGAGGACGAGGATATCCGCTTCTGGAATGCCGCCGAACTCGATATGGAGCTGGTGCCGGATCCCAATGCCGCCTACCTGGTCCCCTGGGCAGAAGACCCCACCGCTCAAATCATTCATGACTGTTACTATCTGACCGGCGAGCCGGTGGAGCTATCCCCCCGGGGGGTGCTCAAGCGTGTACTCAAGCTGTTCGATGATCGGGGTTGGAAGCCGGTGGTGGCCCCGGAGGTGGAGTTCTATCTGGTCAAGACCAATACCGATTCCGACTATCCGCTGGAGCCGCCGATCGGTCGCACCGGGCGTCAGGAAAGCAGTCGCCAATCCTTTTCCATCGATGCGGTCAACGAGTTCGACCCGCTGTTCGAGGAGATGTACGACTACTCCGAAGCCATGGGCCTGGACATCGACACCCTGGTGCACGAAGAAGGTGCGGGGCAGATGGAGGTCAATTTCCAGCACGGTGACCCCTTGATGCTGGCGGACCAGGTGGTGATGTTCAAGCGTACCCTGCGGGAGACCGCGCTGCGTCACGGCATGTACGGCACCTTCATGGCCAAGCCCATGGCCAATGAGCCGGGCAGCTCCATGCATGTGCACCAGAGTCTGGTGGACATCAGGAGTGGGCGAAATCTGTTTGCCGGCGAGGACGGTCAGCCCAGCAAGCTGTTTCATCACTATATTGGCGGCTTGCAGCAATATCTGCCCGCGGCCATGCCGTTCTTCGCCCCCAACGTCAATTCCTATCGCCGCTTGATGCGCACCGAAACCAGTGGTTCGGCGCCGGTCAATACGGAATGGGGATTCGACAATCGCACCGTGGGGCTGCGGGTGCCGATGGGGGCGCCGGAAGCGACCCGGGTCGAGAACCGCCTGGCCGGTGCCGACGCCAACCCCTATCTTGCGATCGCCGCCACCCTGGCCTGTGGCTATCTGGGCATGATCAGTCAGATCGACCCGCGCCCGCCCATGATGGGCTCGGCCTGGGCCACCGGGGACAAGCTGCCGGACGATATCAGCCCGGCCCTGGATAGCCTTCAGGAATGCGCCGCCCTTGCGGACCTGCTGGGCGAGCGGTTCATCAATAGTTATCTGGCGGTCAAGCGCGCAGAACATACCGCCTACTTTGGCGTTATCAGTTCCTGGGAGCGAGAGCACTTGTTATTGCGGGTGTAAACTGTCTTCTGGCCACTCTTGATTGGCATCTTGCGGCGTATCCGGTGACGGGTACGCCTTTTTAATATGCCATGAGGTGTAGCGCCCACGAGCCTCGGCACGGGCCGATTAACTGCAAGCGTCATTCGGGCTATGATGGAATCCTTACGAACAAAATCGACTCATAAGGATCCCCGACATGCGCATTACCTCTTCGCTGCCGCCTTTGATGGGCGTCTGTCTGCTGGCCCTGAGCATGCAGGCAGGAGCCGCAGAAAAGCTGTATCTGTTCAACTGGACCGAATACATGGATCCCGAGGTTCTGAAGGATTTCGAGCAGGAGTATGACGCCGAGGTGGTTCAAAGCTATTTCACCTCGAACGCGGAGATGTTTTCCAAACTGGCCGCCGGGGGCGATGCGCAATACGACGTGGTGGTACCCACGGACTACTTTGTGCCACGACTGATCAACGCTGGGCTGGTTCAAGAGTTGGACCCCGATATCGTCGATAATCGCGACAACCTGATGGAGGCCTTTCGCCATCCGGATTACGATCCAGATGAACTCTATAGCGTTCCTTATCTCTGGGGCGTCACCGGTATCGTCTACGACACCAAGACCTTCGAAAATCCAGAGCACTCCTGGAGTCTGCTGTTCGATCCGGCCGTCAACCCGGATCAGCCTTTTGCCTTGCTGGGCGGGGATCCGCAGGTCAGCCTGGGCATGGCCTGTGCCTACCAGGGCGCAGGCTTCGATTGCGTCGGTCAGGAGCCTTGGGTCGAAGCGGCCAAGCTGATGAGCAAGGTGCTCGATCGCGACAACTTCACCGGCTTTGTCGACAGCACCGCCGCCATCGATCAGATCGCCCGGGGCGTTACCGAGGTAGCGGTGACCTATAGCGGCGATCTCGAGTATCGCAAGGCGGACTCCCCCGAAACCTACGGCGATCTGGAGTTCTTCGTCCCCCAAGAAGGTTCCCAACTAGGGGTCGACACCTTCGTGATTACCAAGCGGGCTCCGCACCCGAAACTCGCCAATCAGTTCATCGAATTTCTGCAGCGCCCGGAAAACGCCGCCAGATCGGCGAACTATGCCTTCTATCGTACGCCCAATGAGGCAGCGCTGGACAAGGTCGCCCCGGAACTCAGGGAGTCGTCGCGCTTGACTCCCCAGCAGCGTGAGACCCTGGTGACCACGCCAGTGATCGAGGGCGATCAACTTCAGCTGTTGCAGCAGCTGTGGAACGAGGTGAGAAGCCGCTGAGACATTGCGGGCCGCTACGAAAAAAACGATCACCAGGCTGATCGTTTTTTTCAAAATGATGAATATAGCGGCTATGAATCTGTCGAGTCGAACGTCCATACTGATGTCATGAATACGACACTTACTCTATACGCACACCGTCTATCCCAGCCTTGCCGCGCCGTCGAAATATTGCTGCGGGAGCTTGAAGTACCTTATCGCTGGCACGAAGTCGATTTCGCCAACGGGGAGGCACGCGAGCCCTGGTTTGCCGAGCGCATCAATGCCTTCAAGAGCCTACCCGCGATTGCCGTGACACCACCGGGAGTGGGACCTGAAAACGACAGCATTGGCAATGAGGAAAGTTGGGATAGAAGCGGGCACTTTCTGCTGGCGGAAAGCCATGCCATCCTGCGCCATGTCTGCCGTGAGGCGGACGATCAGGAAAAGGCTCGACGCTGGTATCCCGGCGAGCAGGACGCCCGGCGCAGCGCCTGCATCGATCAGTGGCTGGCCTGGCATCACGGCAACATTCGGCGTTTCGACAGTTTTCATTCCATCATGAACCTGCATCTGACACTGCCCATGCTCAAGTACGAGCTTCAGGACACCCAGATCAGGCCTTTGCAGGAAGGCTTGAAATCCGGATTGGCGATGCTGGAATCCCACTTTGAAAGGCAGGGCGTGGACGATTCATCCCCGGGCATGCTTTGCGGCGGCGAACATCCGACGCTAGCCGATCTTTCAATAGTCTGTGAGCTTTATCAGATCGTCGCGATCGGCTATCGATTCAAGGGCTATCCGCGGGTTTTCCAGTGGATCGAGACGATCGCCAGCCGGCCGCACTTCAAGGACGTATCCGCAGAGGTTCTCGATCAGGGCAGAGCCATCCGAGAGCAGAGCGGAAACTATCTCGATCTTGAAAACGCATTCATCTGACGGGAAAGAAGCTATTTCGACAGATTTTGTGACTCCAAGTGTTTTAAATAAAATACCACTTTCTTGAGATGCTTGGCCCAATTGGCGTACTATCGCGGGTATACGTTGAATAAAAGAAACGCTTATCTGGAGAACGTCGATGCCATCGCCTAGCACGTCTCATGTAGGTTCCTATTACGCCGCCTCGGCCAATCCCGGTCCTGAACGCCCTGCGTTGCAAAAGGAGATTCGTTGCGACGTCTGTGTCGTAGGGGCCGGTTTTACCGGCATCTCCGCGGCGCTTCATCTGGCGGAGAAAGGGCATCAGGTCGTGGTACTGGAGGCGGCTCGGGTTGGCTTCGGTGCGTCCGGGCGCAATGGCGGTCAGATCGTCAATAGCTACAGTCGCGACATGGACGTCATCGAAGACAAGTACGGCACCGATACGGCGCGGGCACTGGGAGACATGGCCTTCGAGGGCAATCGCATCATTCGCGAACGTATCAAGCGTTACGACATTCAGTGCGATCTCAAGGAAGGCAATCTGTTCGCGGCCTGCAACGCCAAGCAGATGAAAGGGCTTGTCGAACACAAGGCGCTCTGGGAGCGCTTCGGCAACGATCAGCTGGAATTGCTGGAAGGCCAGGCCTATCAGCGCGAGATCGGCAGCAAGCGCTATGCCGGCGCCTTGCTCGATCACTCCGGCGGCCACATGCATCCGCTCAATCTGGTGCTGGGGCAGGCAGCCGCCTTCGAATCCCTGGGGGGCGTGATCTACGAGCAGACGCCGGTAACGGACATCGCTCAGGGCGAGCCGGTAAGACTTACAACCCCCCAGGGCAGCGTCATCGCCGAGCGGGTGGTGCTGGCGGGCAATGCCTACATGAAGGGACTGATGCCGTCTCTGGAAGGCAAATCAATGCCGGCAAGCACCCAGGTCATCACCACCGAGCCGCTTAGCGAAGAACAGGCGCGGGACATCCTGCCCAACGATCGTGCGGTGGAGGACTGCAACTATCTGCTCGATTATTACCGTCTGTCCGGCGATCGCCGGCTGATCTATGGCGGCGGCGTGAGTTACGGCGGTCAGGACCCGGTCAGTATCGAGAACGTCATCCGGCCCAAGCTGGAAATGACCTTTCCGCAGCTCAAGGGTGTGAAGATCGACTATGCCTGGAGCGGCAATTTCCTGCTGACTCTCAACCGTCTGCCTCAGTTCGGGCGCATCAATGACAACGTCTATTATGCACAGGGTTATTCCGGGCATGGCGTTACCTGTACCCATCTGGCCGGACGCTTGATTGCCGAGATCATGCACGGGCACAGCGAGCGCTTCGATGTGTTTGCCGGGTTGCCGCATTTGCCCTTTCCGGGTGGACGCTTGTTGAGTGTACCGCTGACCGCGTTGGGCGGGTGGTATTACAGGACTCGTGACAAGCTGGGGGTTTGAGCGTGCCCTTTACGTGCCTTGTAAGAGTAGGGGTAATATGACAAACATTAAGGAAACAGTGTTCTAAAACTTATTTGATCGCCTCTTCAGCGTAAACTCCAACTTGATGTTACTGCATTACCAAGAAGAGTTACTCGCAATATCAAGAAGAATCGAGGAGGCGACCCATGAGTAAATCCATTGCTGTCGGCAGCACACTTGCGGTACTGGGGCTAGGCGGTCTGGCCTTTGGAGCCTACCAGGTTCAGACGGCCAATTCGGCGCCGCAGTATGCCGAAATCGTCAGCGTCGAGCGCATCACCGATACCGTCGAGACACCGCGCGAGGTGTGCGATAACGTCACGGTGACGCGCCAGCGCCCAAGCAAGGACTCCAACCGAATCGCCGGCACCGCGGTAGGCGCCATTGTCGGTGGCGTGCTGGGCAATCAGGTTGGCGGCGGCAGCGGCAAGAAGATCGCCACCGCAGCCGGCGCCGTGGCGGGCGGTTTCGCCGGGCGTGAGGTGCAGGGGCGCATGCAGCAGGGCGATACCTATACCACGACAGAACAGCGCTGTCGGACCGTCACGGATACGACGGAGCAGTTCAAGGGTTACGATATCGAGTATCGTATCGATGGCAAGATCTTCGATGCGCGCCTCGATGAAGCACCCAAGGGCGAGCGAGTGCCGCTGGTGGATGGCAAGCCCCAGTGGCAGGCTGCTGGCGGGGATTTCCAATCCAGTTCGTAAATCGGTCAGTTCATAAGTCAACGTAAGTGATGATATGCAAAGGCCCCGTTTTTTAAGGTTCATCGCAGATCAGCGTGAACCAGGCAGGGCTTGCGGCGCGGGTAGAATAGAGAAACGGCGGTAAATCCGAG